>CAWFFS010000014.1:0-455281 GCA_963815145.1 uncultured delta proteobacterium | reverse complement strand
GGCTGTTCAAGAAGCTTTCAATGACTTTAAATCTCTTGCTGAAAAACTACTTGAAAGAATGGATAAAATAACGAGCTAGTAAACACGGCACAGGGTCAATGCGGCAATCCGTAACGTCCATAAGAAGCTAAGTAATTAAATTTATCTCAAGCCCTGTTCAGTATATAAAATGAAGCATTCAAATAGGTTGCGAACAGAACCCATATTAAATAAGGCCACAGCAGTATTGATGAAACCATATCAGTCTGCCAGAAATACCGGATCATAAGTACAAGAGATATGTCTAAAAGGAGGATATCTATCAGGGCCAGACCGGGTGATTTCAGCCCGAAAAAAATGCCGGTCCAGGAGAAATTGAAGATCAGATGTAAAATAATAATGACATAGATTCCATAACCGTTTTCGCTCTTATATTTCCTGATAAATAAAAAAATGGAAACTGCTATCATCACATAAAGAATTGTCCAGACGGGGCCGAACAGCCAGTCCGGCGGTGTAAGTTTCGGTCTTTGTAATGTCTCATACCATGTGTTCATTCTGCGTTCAATACCCCATTCTCTTGCGATGGGGTTTCCTCAAGTTCATTCCCCCTTGTGGGGAGGGTTGGGGAAGGGGGAGAGTAAAATAAGTTATCCTGCTGCCAGCGGCGGGAGAGTTTATTCATGATTGTCCCGCTATCTCTATCACATTTACTTTATTTTCATACATCTCCTCTGCCTGGGACATCCGAACATCCCCTTCAAAAATGCCACCTTCCTGCAGTGACAAAGTGGGGGTCTGAATATTTCCAAAAATCTTTCCTGATGGGTGTATATCAATCTTATGATCAGCAATGATATTACCTCGTATCTCGCCGCTGATAAATATATGGGAGATATGTATATCGGCATCGATCATTCCGGACTCGCCTACAACTAAAGTACCTTCAACAGCTGTTATTTCTCCCCTGAAATGTCCATCTATTCTGACTGTTCCATTAAAATTCAGTTTTCCCTCGAACTCGGTATCCTTGCCTAAAAATGCGTTGATAGTTTGATCTTTCATGGTGCAGATCTCCAATAACCTAAATGGTTAAAACACACAGAAGCAAACGAAATCTGATATCTATTAAAAGAAAGTTGATTATATTATAGTTTGAGATAGAAAAATACCAAATTTTGAAGTTTGAAGTGAAGAATTGGACGCTGTAAGGTTTTCAGGTTTAATAGCGCCAGCCTAACAGAATATAATGTTGATTTTTATTAAAAAATACCTTGATTTATTGTTTTAGTTGATTTAAATTTTTTTTATCAAAAAAGGGTCTGTAACATTACATGCCTGTTTCGTTCAGAAGAAATAGGCTTTTAAAGTGACATCCTTTTTATAAAAACTTGAAATTTAATTTGAAAGGAGGATGTCATCATGAGTAATGGTATTGTAAAATGGTTTAATGACAGAAAAGGTTTCGGTTTTATCGAACAGGATGATGGAACCGATGTATTTGTTCATCATTCGGGTATTATTTCTAACGGGTTCAAGAGCCTTGAGGAAGGTGCTCGTGTCACGTTTGATGTTGAAAATGGCCCGAAAGGTCTGTCAGCAAAAAATGTAAAATCGTTGTAAGATCTCTGCATCTTTGATGATAAAGGGCGTTTCATAAAGCATATGAGACGCCCTTTTATATTGTCGGGGGCATTCAGGCCTATGGCCGGTTCCTGTAGTTTCTCTCAGTCCTCCTTTAACCCTGCTTTATATCCCTTTTGAAATTCGGATTTAAATATGGAAAGGCCGTCCTTGAGAAATTCCCAGGAGCTTTCAAGGTCAAATTTCAGGTCTTCCCAGGCATCTTCACCGGCTTTATTCATTGCGTCTATCCTGACTTCAAGATCGCCGCGTTTTGCCCTGAGTTCATCCAGCTTTTTATGATACTCAATTTTAGCATTGGGACCCGCTTTATCCTCCTTTGCCGCAAGACTGTCTATCTCTGAATTCCATTCTCTCAGCATGTCTTTCAGCTTTTGTATATATGCATCTCTTCTTTCGCTCATAATTCTTTTCTCCTATTCAATAAAAAATCGTTCAACAGATTAATGGTATCATTAAAGAAGATATGTCCGGTAATTACAAGATTTATCTTCACCCCATGCGCATCACCCGATTTTATCACCAGCCTGACCTGTGATTTCATTCATGATTATCGGATTTTCAATGGTCACAACAACCGGGATCGGTCCTCTTTCGTTCGGACACATATATTTTAAAAAGGTTTAATTAATAAAGAAATTTATACTCATACCCGGATATGTTATATTAAAAAAGTCCGAGGGATAAAATTAAATTAAAGAGTATTTCTCCAAATGAATAACGATAAGAATCCAATTATAATACCCGAGCAAAAGATTGAGGCTCAAAAAAATACCAGAAGCAATCTGCAGGTATTTCTGGATATTTTTGACAACATCCTGGGTTCGGTTCGTGAACCCCTGGTGGTGCTCGATTCCGGTTTAAAGGTCATCAAGGCTAATGATTCCTTTTACCGGACCTTTAAGGTTACCCGGGAAGAAACAGAAGGATCATTAATGTATGATCTTGGCAACAGGCAATGGAACATCCCCCGTCTGAGGGAATTGCTTGAAGATATCCTTCCACATAATTCTACATTCCATGACTTTGAAGTGGAACACACTTTTGAGACCATCGGCCACAAAATAATGCATCTTAATGCCAGGCGTATTTACAGAGAGTTTAACGGTAACCGGCTGATCCTGCTTGCTATCGAGGATGCTACTGAGCGTGAATATAATAAAAGACATCTTGATGACCTTGTTGAGGGGCGAACAGCCGAAATTAAAGAAGCAAGAGAAGCCGCAGTAAAAGATAAGCAAATCGCTGAAGCGGCACTTTCCGAAATTAAAAAACTGAAAGACCAGCTTGAAGCGGAGAGGGCATATTTGCAGGAAGAAATAAAGCTGGAATACAATCATGAGAACATTATAGGTAATAGTGACGGTCTGAAATATGTCCTCTATAAGATCGAACAGATTGCCGGCACGGATACAAACGTGCTGGTGCTGGGTGAAACCGGTACGGGCAAAGAGCTTGTTGCCCGGGCAATTCACGGATTGAGCGAGCTTAAAAAGCGGGCGCTGGTAAAGGTGAACTGCGCAGCACTTCCTTCAAACCTTATTGAAAGCGAATTGTTCGGCCATGAAAAAGGAGCCTTCACAGACGCCCATTCCAGGCATTCAGGGCGATTTGAGGTCGCCGACGGCACTACCATTTTTCTGGATGAAATAGGTGAGTTGCCGCTTGAACTGCAACCCAAGCTGCTCAGAGTAATACAGGATGGAGAATTTGAAAGGCTGGGCAGCTCTAACACAATCAAGGTCAATGTGCGGATTATCGCAGCCACGAACCGCAATCTGGAAGATGAAGTCAGCAAAGGCCGTTTTCGGGAAGACCTGTGGTATCGGCTGAATGTTTTCCCTATTACCATGCCCCCCCTCAGGGACCGTGTGGATGACATACCCCTGCTTGTGGACTTTTATGTGAAAAAGATCTCAAAACGAATGGGTAAATCTATTGAAATCATTTCTGCAAATGTAATGAATACCTTGCGGAATTATAACTGGCCAGGCAATATCCGGGAACTGGAAAATGTGCTCGAACGTGCGATAATTAATTCTTCGGGGCCCAAATTGCATCTGGTGGATGAACTGCAAACTCAGACGAAATATTTATCTACTCCCAAAAAGACCCTGGAAGCGGTTGAGCGTGAGTATATTTTGCGAATCCTTGATCAGACGCATTGGAAAGTCAGCGGTAAAGACGGAGCAGCAGAGATTTTGGGACTCAACCGCAGCACTTTACGCGCCCGAATGCAAAAACTCGGCATAGTCAAAACATAAAGCCTGATTATATTAAAATATAACTTTTAACAGACTGAAGGTGGAGAAGATATTTCAGGATTCAGGCATATACCGTTACCTGAACTTCTTATGGTCCCCTCAGTTGGCAAGGAGGCGAGTGGATGACGTCACCCCAAAAAGTTGTTTTCCTGTTTGATGTGGACAATACCCTTTTAGATAACGACCGTGTGCAGGATGACCTGAGAAACCATCTTGAACGCGAATTCGGGCCTGAAGCCCGAAACCGGTACTGGGAAATATTTGAAGAAATGCGCGTAGAGTACGGTTATTCGGACTATCTGGGTGCTTTGCAGCGCTACCGGCTCGAAGACCTGTGCGACCCGCGACTGCTGATGATGTCTTCTTTTCTGGTGGATTATCCCTTTACCGACCGGTTGTATACCGGTTCGCTCAAAACCCTTGAGCATTTTCGGACCATCGGAACAACGGTCATTCTGTCCGATGGCGATGTAGTTTTCCAGCCGAGAAAGGTTCAATTGTCTGGATTATGGGAAGCGGTCGAAGGCCGGGTGCTGATTTACATCCACAAAGAGCAAATGCTGAAAGATGTCGAGCGACTTTATCCGGCTCAGCATTACGTTATGGTGGACGATAAGATTCGTATTCTGACAGCCATGAAAATGATCTGGCGCGAGCGGCTGACGACTGTATGGCCGCGTCAGGGGAAGTACGCGCTTGATCCTCAGGCGAGTGCGATATATCCGCCGGCAGATATTGCGATTGAACGTATCGGAGATCTGCTCAACTATGACTTGCCCGCGTTGCTCAGCGCCGCAATACCTTACAATACATGACCGGGAGGATCCGTGAAGGTGACACAACGGCAGCCATGGCTACGGGCAGGATAGAATGAAAGAGGTGCAGGAATTTCTAAAAGTAGGGTCTTATTTATTATAAAATGCATAATTCACCCAATAGATTGATCCGGACCGGGATGCTAATGTGACATCAATGGAGTTTTTTTATATTCAAAGGAGAAAACATGAGCAAACAAACCCCTGTCAACAAACCGATCTATAACCTTATGCCCAAGGATCTAAAGGGATTCGATTCACTGGCCGAACTGGCGCTGGATATGCGTTGGTCCTGGAATCATTACGCAGATGAGGTCTGGCGTCAACTGGATCCGGCGCTCTGGGACCTCACCCGGAATCCCTGGGTCGTTCTGCAAACGATCTCCCGGGACCGACTCCAGCAAGTGTTGGCCGATCCATCCTTTCGTAAGAGGGTGGATAGACTTGTTCATGCCAGGCGCGACGCTGCAGAATCGTCCGCGTGGTTTCAGCAAAATTACCCGGAGACATCGCTGACTTCAGTAGCTTATTTCAGTATGGAATTCATGTTGAGCGAAGCTCTGCCAATCTATTCCGGAGGACTTGGTAATGTTGCCGGTGATCAACTTAAAGCTGCCAGTGATCTCGGCGTGCCTGTGATAGGCGTAGGGCTTCTATACCAGCAGGGCTATTTCAGACAGGTGATCGACAAAAATGGGGCTCAGCAGGCCCTTTTCCCTACAACGACCCGGGCCAGCTCCCTGTCACCCCTTTGCGTTATCCGAACGGAGAATGGCTTGCGTGTGGAGATTGTGTTACCCGGATACTCGGTTTGGCTTAGAGTCTGGCAAGTCCAGGTTGGTAGAGTTAAATTATTCTTACTGGATAGTAATGATGTTGTGAATATTCCCGCTCACCGCGGGATTACCAGTGAGCTTTATGGCGGCGGATCCGGAATTACGCCTTCAGCAAGAACTCGTGCTAGGAATTGGCGGTTGGAGATTGCTTTCGGCACTCGGAATACATCCGGAAGTATGTCACTTGAACGAGGGTCACGCTGCTTTCGCCGTACTGGAGCGAGCACAGAATTTCAGGCAAGAAACCGGGCAGCCTTTTGAAACTGCGCTGGCTGTCACTCGGGCAGGCAATGTGTTTACTACCCACACGCGGTTGCTGCGGGTTTCGATCGATTTCACGCCGTCTCTTATATCACAATATCTTGGTGATTATGCTCAGAATAGACTGGGGATTCTCTCCGGGATCTCCTGGCGCTTGGACGTCAGAATCCCGATGATGACTCTGGAACATTCAATATGGCTCATCTGGCAGTACGTGGAAGCGGATCGATGAATGGGGTTAGCCGTTTGCACGGAGCAGGTTAGTCAGGCACTTTTGACCCCTCTCTTTCCGCGGTGGCCGAAGAAGGAAGTGCCCATCGGGCATGTAACCAACGGAGTTCACATGCCGACCTGGGATTCGGCAGAAGCCGATGAATTCTGGACAAATGTCAGCGGAAAAGATCGTTGGCTGGGAAACTGTTGAAACCCATGAAAAGAATTTTAGCGACGTATCGGACGAAAATCTCTGGCAGTTGCGTAATGCGCTTCCCGAACTCTTGTTGATTATGCCCGGGAACAATTGTCCAGGCAACTGGACGCATCGGGAGCATCGTTTGAGGCGGTTGAAGTGGCTGTACATCTGTTTAATCCCGATGCATTGACACTCGGTTTTGCGCGTCGTTTTGCAACCTATAAAAGACCAAACCTCCTTCTTCATGATCCTGAAAGATTGTTGAGTCTGTTGAGCTAATCCTCAGCGACCGGTACAACTTATTATTGCCGGCAAGGCCCATCCACAGGATCAGGCCGGACAAGCTTTGATTCAGGAATGGATCCACTTTATTCAGACGGCCTGAAGTCCGTCCTCATGTAATATTTCTCAGTGATTACGATATGTTTTTGACCGAACGCCTGGTACAAGGAGTGGATGTCTGGATTAATACTCCAAGACGACCCTGGGAGGCATGCGGTACGAGTGGAATGAAGGTGCTGGTCAATGGCGGACTCAATCTCTCGGAATTGGATGGATGGTGGGCTGAGGCTTATACGCCTGAAGTGGGATGGGCATTGGGGGATGGTAAAGAACATGGCGATGAACCGGTCTGGGACGCTTTTGAAGCAAACGCATTGTATGGCCTGCTCGAAAATGAAGTAATTCCGGAATTTTATAAACGAAATAGTAAGGATATCTCCACTGCCTGGGTAAGCGCGTATGCGTGAAAGCATGGCATGCTTGACCCCTCAATTTTCCTCCAACCGCACGGTGCGAGAATACACTGAGCAACACTACCTTCCGGCTGCATCGGCTTATCGCAAGCGCGCTGAGGAAAAAGGCGCGGCTGGCAGGCGGTTGGTTGACTGGCGCAAGTTACTGGACCAGAAATGGGCCGCAATGGTCTTTGGCGAAGTGAAGGTGACAAGTGATGGAGAAAAGCACCTGTTCGAGGTTCAGGTATATTTGAACGGCCTTGATGAAAACAGTGTAAGCGTGGAGCTTTTTGCCGACGGAGTGGAGGGCGGCGAACCGGTGCGCCAGGGGATGAAGCGCATCCGTCAACAGGTGGATGCAAAATGGGACATTTATGCTGCAGAGGTTCCAAAGACGCGCCCTGCTACGGACTATACTGCGAGGGTGGTACCGTCATTCACCGGTGTTTCGGTTCCTCTGGAAGCAGCTCAAATACTGTGGCAGCATTAATAGTGTTATGGACGAAAAGGAAAGGAAAACAACATGAAATCAACTATCAAACCACTTACAGAACGCCCGGCATGGAAAGCCCTGGCCGCTCATCACAGGGAGATCGAAAAATTGCATCTCCGGCAATTGTTCGCCGATGACCCGAAACGTGGAGAGCGGATGACGATTGAGGCAGCGGGCCTGTACCTGGATTACTCAAAGAATCGCATCACCGACAAGACCCTTGATCTGCTGGTCCAACTGGCCGGGGAATCGGATTTGAGCGGGCGGATCGCAGCTATGTTCAGCGGCGAAAAAATCAACCTCACGGAAAACCGCGCTGTCCTGCATGTTGCACTGCGTGCGCCAAAAGGCGCAACCATACTAGTGGATGGCAGGAATGAAGTGCCTGATGTCCATGCAGTACTTGACAAAATGGCAGATTTCTCGGACCGCGTCCGGAGTGGTGAGTGGAAAGGCCATACTGGCAAACGCATCAAAAATATCATCAACATTGGCATCGGCGGTTCGGATCTTGGTCCGGTGATGGCCTATGAGGCTCTAAAACATTATAGCGACCGCAGCCTGGCATTCCGCTTTATCTCAAACGTGGACGGCATTGATTTCGTAGAAGCAACCCGTGACATGAATCCGGCCGAAACGCTGTTCATCGTTTCGTCAAAAACCTTCACAACATTGGAGACCATGACCAACGCACAAAGTGCGCGCGAGTGGCTGCTCAAAGGGCTGGGCGGCGACGAAAGGGCCGTGTCCAGGCATTTCGTGGCGGTCTCTACCAACGCCGAGAAGGTTTCAGCGTTCGGAATCGATACCTTGAATATGTTCGGCTTCTGGGACTGGGTCGGCGGACGCTACTCCATGGATTCAGCCATTGGTCTTTCCACCATGCTGGCGGTTGGACCGGATAATTTCCGTGCGCTGCTCAAAGGCTTTCACGAGATGGACGAACATTTCCGCACTGCACCATTCGAGAAAAACATGCCTGCGCTGATGGGGCTCCTTTCGGTCTGGAATAACGATTTTTTCGGGGCTCAGACAGTAGCGGTTTTACCCTACGAACAGTATCTGAAACGCTTTCCTGCGTATCTTCAGCAATTGACCATGGAGAGCAATGGTAAGCACGTAACCCTTGAGAACAGGCAGGCGGATTACCAGACCGGCCCGATCTACTGGGGCGAACCGGGGACCAATGGCCAGCACTCCTTCTACCAGTTGATTCATCAGGGGACACGGCTGATTCCCTGTGACTTCATTGCCTTCGGTAACGCGCTGAGCCCGCTGGGGCGGCATCATGATATCCTCCTGGCAAATGTCTTTGCCCAGGCCGAGGCGCTCGCCTTTGGTAAAACTCCCGGGGAAGTCAAGGCCGAGGGTACACCGGATGCGCTTGTGCCGCACCGTGTCTTTGAAGGTAACCGTCCCTCAAATATAATTTTAAGTGAACGTCTCACGCCGGAAAATCTTGGAAAACTCGTAGCTCTTTACGAACACAGCGTCTTCACGCAGGGTGTTATCTGGAACATCGATTCCTTTGATCAGTGGGGTGTTGAGCTGGGCAAGGTGCTGGCCCAGCGAATAGTTCCCGAACTTGAAAGCAAGACAGCACCGGAGCTAAAACACGACAGCTCCACCAACAACCTGATCCTTCGTTATAGACAAATGAAAGGAGTCAGGTGAAACTCCCTGAACAAATAAAGTTTCAGTAAGGAGGTATATCATGAAATCAAAATCAATAATTGTCTCATTTGCCTTTCTGATTATAGCGTTCCTGGCACTGCTCTCCCTTTTTGCGGGATATTACGGCGACTGGCTGTGGTTTCGGAATATGGGTTTTGGTGCAGTATTTACCACGATCCTGTGGGCAAAGATCCTGCTGTTTTTTATTTTTTTTCTTATATTTGGCATTTTTGCCTGGGGGAACATTGCTATTGCAAGGGGACGGGGAAGCCATACCCGCTCTTTGAAGGAGATTCCGCCCGAAGAACGCATGACGATTTTTGATATCCTTTTCAGTAATAAATATGCCAAATATTCATGGGCAGCGATTATCCTGTTCTTTTCATTCATCATGGGTTCACAGGCATCCGGCGCCTGGGAAACATTTTTGAAATTTCTGCATGCCTCCAAATTCGGGGTTCCTGACCCGATTTTTTCAAAGGATGCGGGCTTCTATGTTTTCCGCCTGCCGTTCTATGATTTTTTAAAAGGATGGTACTTATTTTGTGTAGTCATTGTTTCCATAGGGGTTGCGGCCTCCTATTTTATGGACCGGTCTATCGGTGTCCGGGAAAACCGCTTTTATATCAACCAAAAGGCACGGTCTCATCTGGCAGTCCTGGGTGGAGTGTTTTTTCTGGGAATTGCATTGGTTTTCCGGCTGAAACTTTACGGATTGATGTATTCGGGTTCAGGTGTGGCATACGGCGCTTCCTACGCCGATGTTCATGCTCAGATTCCTGCCTACTGGGCTGTATTGATTACAGCCTTGATTGTGGCGGTCCTTTTTTCCCTGATGCCTTTCTTTAATAAATGGAAATTTCTTCTCTATTCCATAGGGGTTTATTTTGCAGTTCTCATATTTTTTTCCTGGATTTACCCTGTCCTGATTGAACAATACGTGGTCAAGCCCACCGAACTGACAAAGGAATCACCTTATATCCTCCATAACATAAAATTCACCCGTCTGGCCTTTGGGTTGGACAAGGTAGAAGAAAAACCTTTCCCGGTGCGGCAATCCATGACCTATGACGATATAAAGGAAAATGACGCAACAATCCATAACATCAGGCTTTGGGATACCCGGCCGTTGATCGAGACCTACAAACAATTACAGGAAATCCGGCTTTATTATAATTTTAAAAATGTGGATGTGGATCGGTATAATTTCAAGGGGAACTATACTGAGGTCGCCCTTGCAGCCAGAGAACTACCTGCTTCACAGCTTCCTGCCCGCGCAGCCACCTGGATAAATATACATCTGAAATACACGCACGGTTACGGCCTGGTCATGAGCCCTGTAAACGAGATTAGAGAAGACGGCATGCCTGATCTCATTGTTCAAAACATTCCTCCCAGCTCAAAGGTCTTATCTATTACCCGTCCGGAAATCTACTATGGTGAGCAAACCGGTCAGTATGCCCTTGTCAACACAAAAACCAAAGAGTTCGATTACCCGAGCGGCAATCAAAATGTGTATACCTCCTATCAGGGAAAGGGAGGAGTCCTTCTTTCCGGCCTTTTTCGAAGGCTGGTTTATGCCTGGAAATTTTCGGACATAAAAATTTTGCTGACCGACTACCTGACAAGTGAAAGCCGTATCATGTTCCATCGTATCATCACTGACCGTGATAATACGATTGCGCCTTTTCTTGGGTATGATTCCGATCCATACCTGGTAGCGGGCAAGGACGGCAAATTATACTGGATACATGACGCATACACCACCTCGAACATGTTTCCTTACTCACAGCCTCTTTCCCGGTCACAAAACAACCGGGGAATCAATTACATCAGGAATTCCGTAAAGGTAGTCATTGATGCATATAACGGAGAGGTTTCCTATTATGTCATTGACCCTTCAGACCCGCTGGTCCGGACCTATGAGAAAATATTCCCCACCCTGTTTAAACCCATCAGCGAGATGCCTGCCTTTTTAAAGAAGCATATACGTTACCCCATGGACCTGTTCCTGATCCAGGGAGAAATGTACAAGACATTCCACATGACAAACCCCCAGGTTTTCTATAATCAGGAAGATTTGTGGAGTCTGCCAACGGAGGTCTACGATAAGAACGAGCAGCCAATGCTGCCTTATTACATTATCATGAGGCTACCGGACACCAAATCGGAAGAGTTCATTTTGATGGTCCCTTTCACACCATCGAATAAGAACAATATGGTGGCATGGCTGTGCGCGCGGTGTGACGGCGATAATTACGGCCAGTTACTGGAATACAGCCTCTCCAAGGATAAGTTGATTTACGGGCCGTTGCAAATTGACGCCCGGATAAACCAGAAACCCGATATCTCTTCCCGGTTGACCCTCTGGGGACAAATGGGTTCCAGTGTGATTCGAGGGAATTTGCTTGTGATCCCGATTGAACATTCTTTCCTGTATGTAGAGCCTGTTTACCTCCAGTCGGAACAAAGCAAAATGCCTGAATTAAAACGTGTAATCGTTGCGATTGGAGATCAATTGCAAATGCGCGATAATCTGGATGATACACTGAGGGCCGTGTTTTCTATAGAGGCCGTTCCTGCCGCGCAAATACAAAAAGCCCTTACAGGATTGCCAACAGGGCCCCTGTCTGGCAAGGCACAGGAGGCCCTGGACCATTACAATAAGGCCCTGGATTATCTGAAAAAGGCTGACTGGACAAAATTTGGTCAGGAATTAGATAAGCTCAGGAATATTTTAAAGGGCATGGCCGGAAAGGAATGATGTGGCGAGGACCCCGAAAAGCGGGACGCAGAGCCGCCAGGCGCCTATAAAAGAGAAAGGAGAAAAACCATTATGACACCCAATACCAATCAATCCGGGACCCATGGGTCGAAGCCTGGACTCATGGACAATTTAAAGGACGATCTGAAATCCATTTCCATGCAGGAACTGCAGGCAAAATTGTGGGCTTCACCGGAAGGCCTTACCCAGGCCGAGGCCCAGAAACGGCTGACCGAATGCGGACTTAACGAGATCGAAGAAAAAGAAACCAGTCTCCTGCTGAAATTCCTCTCCTATCTTTGGGGGCCCATCCCCTGGATGATCGAGGCTGCCGTGATCCTTTCGGCAATAGCCCGGCATTGGCCGGATTTCTTCATTATCCTCCTTCTGCTGATCGCCAACGCCGTGGTCGGATTCTGGGAAGAGCACCAGGCAGGAAACGCAATAGCGGCGCTAAAGGCCAAGCTGGCGGGAAAAGCCCGGGTCCGACGTGATGGACAGTGGACTACCCAGGACGCATGCTATTTGGTGCCGGGGGACGTAATCCTCATGCGATTGGGCGACATTGTACCGGCAGATGCTCGTCTGCTGGAGGGTGATCCAATAGAAGTGGATCAGTCCGCGTTGACAGGAGAGTCGCTGCCCGTAACGCGCAAATCCGGAGAGACGGTGTTTTCGGGTTCTATCGTCCGCCAGGGCGAAATCAATGCGATGGTGTATGGTACCGGTTCTAACACCTACTTTGGCAAGACTGCGCAACTGGTGCAGGAGGCTCAAACAGTAAGCCATTTCCAGCGTGCTGTGCTGAATATCGGCAATTACCTGATAATCCTGGCGGCAATCCTGGTGACTGTGATCATTGCGGTCGCAATCTTCCGGGGAGACCCGATCCTTACCACGCTTCAGTTCGCACTTGTATTGACTGTAGCCGCGATTCCAGTGGCCATGCCCACGGTGCTGTCAGTGACCATGGCGGTCGGAGCGCGTCTGCTGGCCAAAAAGGAAGCGATTGTAACACGCCTGGCGGCTATCGAGGAATTGGCGGGCGTGGACGTACTGTGTTCGGACAAGACCGGCACACTGACCCAGAACAAGCTGACCCTGGGCGATCCCTTCAGCGTAAAAAATGTTTCTATTGAACAGGTCATCCTCAATGCCGCGCTTGCGTCGCGCTCGGATAACCAGGACATCATCGATCTGGCAGTGCTGGGCGGTTTGGAAAATAATCAGGCCTTGAAGGATTACCAGATAGTCCATTTTCAGCCCTTTGACCCGGTGAACAAGCGTACCGAAGCTACAGTGAAGGGTGCGGACGGTAAGGAGTTCAAGGTGACCAAGGGCGCGCCTCAGGTGATATTGAAATTGTCTGCCAATGCAGAGCAGGTAAAAGCCGATGTCGATAAGGCTGTAGACGAGTTTGCAGCGCGCGGCTTCCGTTCGCTCGGTGTGGCCAGGGCAGATCGGGATGACGAGTGGGAGTTCCTGGGAGTGCTTCCGCTTTTTGACCCGCCCAGGGAACAGGCCAAAGCGACCATCGCGACCGCCCGGCAGATGGGCGTAAACGTCAAGATGGTTACGGGTGATCAGGTGGCTATTGCCAGGGAAACCGCCGGAAAACTGGGTCTGGGTACCAATATCCTCGATGCCGAAGGCTTCGGTGACACGAAGCATCATGAGACTGCCCAGTTAGCGGAGTCCATTGAGAAAGCGGACGGCTTTGCTCAGGTGTTTCCCGAGCACAAGTTCCATATTGTAGACGTCCTTCAGCAACGCGGCCACATTGTCGGCATGACTGGTGACGGGGTGAATGATGCGCCTGCACTGAAGAAGGCCGACTGCGGCATCGCTGTTTCCGGTGCGACGGATGCGGCGCGCGCGGCGGCGTCCATGGTGCTGATGACATCCGGCCTGTCGGTGATCGTAGACGCAATCAAAGAGAGCCGGAAAATATTTCAGCGGATGAACAGCTATGCGATTTACCGCATAGCCGAGACGCTTCGCGTACTGCTGTTCATGGTGCTGGCCATCCTGATATTCAACTTTTATCCATTGACAGCCGTGATGATCGTGATGCTGGCATTGCTCAACGACGGGGCGATCCTCTCCATTGCCTATGACAACGTTCTTTACAAGGACGAACCCGAGGCGTGGAACATGCGCATGGTACTGGGGATTTCCACGGTTCTGGGCATCCTAGGGCCTGTGGCTGCATTCGGTCTTTTTTATCTCGGCGAACGCGTGTATCATCTGGACCGTGCACATATACAAACGATGATGTACCTGATGCTGTCCGTGGCAGGCCATCTGACGATTTTCCTGACGCGTACTCGCGGTCCGTTCTGGTCCATACGTCCCGCGCCGATATTGTGGCTTGCCGTGCTCGGTACTCAAATTCTGGCGACGTTGATAGCGGTTTACGGGCTGTTCATGGCGCCTCTCGGGTGGGGCTGGGCTCTGTTTGTCTGGGGATATGCACTTATATGGGCGCTTTTTAGCGACCGCGTGAAACTGCTTGCCTATCGGGTTTTTGACCCTGACAATACCCCGTTGTTGGCCAGAAAGCAGTAGGACTTTACCAGCATCCAGAGTGATGATATGGAGATTGAAGACCGGGGCAGAATCGGTCTTGTATGCAGGAAGTTGTAACTATTTCTCATCAAATTTAATAAAGGAGGATACAGTTATGTTGGATATTGAGATGAAAGATTTAATAGCTACTGTTGCAAAGATGCTCGTTGACAAACCGGATCAGGTCGTTACTACAGAGATAAAAGGACAGCATACCTCGGTGATCGAATTAAAAGTGGCCAGGGATGATGTGGGGAAAATAATAGGAAAGCAGGGTCGTACTGCGCAGGCTTTGAGAGGCATACTCAGGGCAGCATCAGCCAAGCTGCGAAAGAGATGCACCCTGGAGATACTGGAGTAAGGGATATTCTTTTTTATCCGCCAACAATCAAATACCGTATACAATGCAATAAAACGACAGCAGGTAAATAATAAGCAAGGTCTGACTTCAGCTCTAACTGTCACACTCTCAGGCATAAAGGGATCAGTCTGCCCTTATCCATTAAGTTGTTCACTTAGAGAACTTTATCAGCCTCCACCGGATAAAAAAGTAAACGATAATTGCAACCGCCGGTTAAAACCGGTTTGGGCTTAACCGGACAGAAATGTCATGACACTGAAAGACAGGAAGACGCGGATACCTGTTAGGATATGCAGAGATGAAAGGGAGCTGGTTCATATTTGACAGTTACCGGGCACACGAAGAGGTTTTTAATTGCAGGCATATAAATTATTTAATTATATTGAACTCAATTCAATTTATTTTCCCTGATATGACCCCGTTCTCTTTTTTGTTTTCCTTCAATCCTTTCAATCGGATCATTGACATAGACCTTTCCGAGTCCTATCGCTGAAGTAAAAGTTCCGCCTTTTTTATCTTCGCTGATTCCGTCTGAATAACCCATGTCAACCGGAACTTTGCCTCTACCTCCTTGCGCATCTATTACATAAACCGGGCGAAGGAAACCTGTGGTAGTTCCGCATAAGTCCCTGCATATCTCTTTTCCGCTATACACCGGTGTTCTAAAATGACCTGTCCCTTCGACAAGGTCAGCGTAATATAGATAATATGGTTTAACACCCATTTTACCGAGGTTGTGCACCAAATCTTTCATTACCTCTCTGTCATCGTTAATTCCTTTCAGCAGGACAGTTTGATTACCTATTGGAATGCCCAGTTGCCTGAGGATTTTAACTGCCTGGTAGCTTTTGTCAGTTATCTCATTGGGATGATTGAAATGTGTGTTTATGTAGAGCTGCGGATCATTAAGGGATCGGGGGATATGTTTCTTTAGAACCTCTATTAATTCTATATCTTCAATTATCTTCTGTGGCCATACACATGGGACTCTTGTCCCTATTCTTATTAATTCGAGATGTTTAATTTCTCTCAGTTTCCCCAGGATTTCATCAAGTCTGCTATTTGAAATCAATAGAGGGTCTCCACCGGAGATCAATACATCTCTAATATCTTCGTGAGATGCCACATACTCTATTCCCTTTCTTATATCCTCCATGGATGGATTCTTGCGCTCGTCACCTACTTTTCGTTTTCTGGTGCAAAACCTGCAATACATTGCACACTCGTTTGACACCAGCAATAAAACTCTATCAGGATATCTATGGACTATTGTCCTTGGACCTCCAAGCGGGATATCTCCTTCCTCATCCAGCGGATCTTCGGAGAGATCCATATAGTGAACAAGCTCCTCAATATCCGGAATTGCCTGTTTCCAGATACCGTCATTCATTTTTTCAATCAGACTGAGATAATAGGTATTCACTCTCATAGGATATCTGGCAATAACATCCTTGAGTCTGGGATCAATTTTTACCTTTTGCCCTGCCAGCCATTTCTCTAAATCCTCGAATGACTTTATAGCGTTTTTTAAGATGTCTTTATATGCCATAAATATTTCTCCATTAGTGAGGTTTATTGTATTGGTAATATTAAACAATGAATCCAATGCCTCTAGTGACAGGCATATTATAAGACGTCTCCTTTAATAGACTGTTTGGCAATTAATGCGTCTATATGCAAAACTGCCGCCAGAATCAGGTTATATGCAGGATGATTATGGCAGCCAGGGAATATAAAGTTTATCCGGAACCTGTTTACAGTTTTATACATTACATCTTATACATTTTATATAAAAAAGCATAAAAATCGATAAGTAAATAAATTAATACCTGAATTTTACACCGTATTTCGTAGTGAGGCGCTTCAAGCCGTAATAGATATTTGGTGCAAAATTCAGGTATTAATATTAAACAGCCGGTCTTAAGTTCTTGGACTTTTAAATATCATTTGCGTTGTTATATGCCCAGGATTGGAGCTTTCCATTGTTTTATTCCTAATTGTCTGATAATATTTTTATTATTGTGTTGTAAATTCAATTTTACAACTTAACTTTTTGGTATAGTTGCTGTAAAAATAGGGATAAAAACACAATCTGTGCGATAGTCTCTCATCTGTTTTTCTCTGATTTTATCCTTTTAAATTCAATAGTTCGTATTTATAATGCAGTACAAGAGATAAGCTGATGACGTAAAAAAATCGGTGTCCGGCCGGAAGGCACCTGATAAAAAGCCGGGAAAAAAAAGACGAATTCATGAAAATTCCCGGATTGGAGGCATCGTCGCCTCCGCAGACGAATTAAAAATCCTTAAGGCAAACTGTGAGTAAAAATAACATGACAGGTGACAACAAGGAGCTCCGGCAAAAGGCTGAAAGTCAGCTGGAGTCAACCAATGAGAGCGATGAAGGCATGGCAGACATGGCGACCCTGGACAATGCCGGGCTGATCCTTGAGCTTCGCGTCCACCAGATAGAACTCACTATGCAAAATGAGGAATTGAGGCGCATTCAGCTTGAGCTCGAAAAGTCCAGAAACCGCTATATGCATCTTTATGACTTTGCACCATCAGCCTATTTTACTGTGGACGCCAACGGTATGGTTATAGAAGCAAATCTGAAGGCCGCCGACCTGCTCGGGACACAACGCGCTGCCCTTGTCGGGAAGATGTTCAGCCGGTTTATCTGGCGTGAAGACCAGGACATCTGGTATCTTCACCGCAGGAGTCTTCTGGAGACCGGGGATTTTCAGTCATTTCAGATGAGGATGGCAAATAGCGACGGACATGCCTTTTACGTTGACCTTCAGTGCATACTGGCCAAAGACAATGAGGTGGAGCCAGGGGAGATCATGATTACTGTCCTGGATATCTCCGCGCGAAAAGAGATGGAGGCAGGGTTGCTGCTTGCACGTGATGAACTCGAATTGCGCGTCCGGGAGCGAACGGCAGATCTGGAGATCATGAATCAGGAACTCCAGGAATTCAGTTTTATCGCATCCCATGACCTTCAGGAACCTTTAAGAAAGGTCCGGACCTTCGGAGACATGATAACTACACGATCCGGAGAATCATTGGATGAATTATCCAGGAACTACATAAAGCGTATGCAGGCTGCGCTGGAAAAGATGCAGAACCTTCTTGATTCACTTCTCGTCTACTCCCGCGTCACCACGGTGACCGAGCCTAAAAAGAATGCGGATCTTGGAAAATCCGTTGAAGCGGCCCTGTCCGGTCTGGAACTTTTAATCGCCGAAAATAATGCCAGCGTTGAAGTCGGCGAATTACCTGTAGTGGATGCCGATGAACAACAAATGGTTCAGGTCTTCCAGAATCTGATCGGAAATGCGGTGAAATTCAAAAAAAAAGGCGAAATACTCCGGATCAAAATCTACACAAAAAAAGCAAAAAACGCGGACGGCTTTTATAATATTTATGTAGAAGACAACGGTATCGGATTTGAAGAAAGATATCTGGACAAGATATTTTTACCGTTTCAAAGGCTTAACGGTCAAAGCAGCGACTACCCGGGAGTGGGGATGGGGCTTGCGATCTGTAAAAAGATCATAACCCGGCATGGGGGAAAGATTACTGCTACAAGTGAGGAGGGTAAAGGCTCCACCTTTATGTTTACACTGCCTTGCATGAGGGAAAGAAGATAGTGACGGAGCAAAAGAGTTGCTGCACAGTTCTCATGGCTGAAGATGATCCGGATGACAGGATTATCGTTGAACATGGCTTTTTGGAAGTTGGGGGCAAATGGGATCTGCGTTTTGTGGACGATGGAGAAGAATTGATGCACTATTTGCTTCGAACTAAGAACTATGCTGATCCTTTGCTCTCTCCTCGACCGGAGTTTATATTACTGGACCTGAACATGCCAAAGAAGGGCGGCCGACAGGCCCTGGCGGAGATAAAGGCAGATCCTGATTTAAGAGAAATTCCGGTAGTGATCTGGACAACCTCGAAAGAATTGAGAGACAAGATTCAATGTGAGGAAGCCGGAGCTGATTTATTTGTAACTAAACCGGGAAGCTATACCGGGCTGGTCAATACCCTGAGAGATCTGATCAGCAGATACTGTTTTGATTAGAAACCATATTGTTACCGGAAATATTCAGTAGCCGCGCTGTCGAATAACAAAATACTCAAATAGGTCGAAGTCAGGGTCTGGCAGGTAGGATCAGACAGGCGGAGATTTGAAAATGGCTGTGATTGAATCGGACAGGACCAAAATCAAAACAAAACTGAAAAAATCCGGATACGTTTGGCCCGACTGGTACCCTGCACTGGCTGTTTTTAGAAATTCTGACAATCGGAAAGCTGCCTGGCAGTTAATAAACACGATATTCCCTTATTGCTGCATATGGTATTTGATGATCCGGTTGCTTCAACTCGGCTACCCTTACATGTTAACTCTTATTCTCACCCTGCCTGCCGCAGCCTTTATGTTACGATTATTCATTTTATTTCACGATTGTGTGCATGGTTCGTTCTTCAGAAGACAGGGTCTCAATAAATTCTTCGGCTACTTCCTCGGGATGCTGGTGTTCACTCCTTTTGAAGACTGGCGGTTCGCCCACCTTCGACACCATGTAAGCTACGCGAATCTCGATGCCAGGGGATTCGGAGATATCTGGACCATGACATTAGCGGAATATGAGAACGGATCAAAGAAAAAACGTCTCTGGTACAGGCTTTACCGCAATCCGGTGGTAATGATGGGCCTGGGTGCACTGTTCATGTTTTTGCTGAGAAACCGGCTTCCCACGCGAAAAGTGACAAGAAAAGAGCGCATGAGTGTTCTTTTCACCAACCTGCTCATCATCATCCTGCTCCTGGTTGTCAGCAATTTTATTGGATGGCGGACGTTTCTCCTTATACTGTTTCCGGTCCTGTGGCTGGCCGGAGCGGCAGGGATCTGGCTGTTTTACGTACAGCATCAGTTTCCCGGGGGATACTGGGCCCGGAAAAGCGAGTGGGAACCCATGCGGGCTGCCATGGAAGGGTGTTCATTTTACAGGCTGCCGGCCGTGCTGCGGTGGTTTTCCAGCAACATCGGCTATCATCATGTCCACCACCTGAACCCCAGAATCCCGAATTACAACCTGAAGAAGTGTTTTGATACTGTTCCGGAACTGCAGGAAAAAACCCCTCTAACATTTTTAAGAAGTCTTTCCTGCATTCGACTGAAGGTGTGGGACGATGATAAACAGAAAATGGTCGGTTTTCCATGATGTGGTTAGACTCAGCAGGAAACCGCCCTTTTAATTCTTAAATGGTATAATTCCTATTAATTATTTGATTTAAACCTCTATCCGGTTTAAGGTAATACGTTAATCTCAGGGTTCAGCCTGTCACGAATCCCTTCATCATTCCATTTGTATTTAAAGGGTGCCAGCTATGCCAGCCAAAAAGAAAAAAGTGTCACCGGTAAAGAAGGTTTCGGCCTCAAAAGTATATCAGAAGAAAAAAACAGAACAAAAGGATTTCACGGTGGTAGGCATAGGTGCTTCCGCAGGCGGACTGGAAACCCTTGAAGCCTTTTTTCGCAACATGCCGCCGGAGTCAGGTATTTCCTTTGTTATAATCCAGCACCTGAGCCCCACCCACAAGAGCATCATGGCGGAGCTTCTGGCCAGACACACAACAATGACAGTCCGGCAAATCGAAGACGCCACTCCCCTTGAACCCAACTGTGTCTACCTCAATCCGCCTGATAAGAATGTGGCTGTTTTTAACCGCGTTCTTCACCTGACGGAGCCTGTAAAAACCGGTGCGATCAACATGCCTGTCGATTACTTTTTCCGGGCACTTTCTGAAGACCTGAAAGACCAGGCCATAGCCATTATTCTGTCAGGGACGGCCTCGGATGGAACCCTGGGCATCAAATCCATCAAGGAGGAAGGCGGCATGGTCATGGTACAGGACCCTGACACGGCCAGGTATGGAGGCATGCCCAAAAGTGCAATCGAAACAGGCCTTGTCGATTTTATCCTTCCGGTGGAAAAGATACCGGAGTATCTTGTGCGTTATGTCAAACATCCGGTTATAAAAAAAGCCGGCAGGACCGGTCGGGATTTAAAAGGCAGCGAATCCCAGTTTCAGAAAATATTCGTACTGATCCGGAGTGCAACAGGGCACGATTTTTCCCATTACAAGCGAAACACCATAGAACGCCGGATTGAGCGTCGTCTGGCGGTCCATCAGATCGATTCTCTTCCCGAATACATCCTGTTTCTTCAAAAATATCCTGCAGAAATAGAAACTCTTTTCAAGAATCTGGTTATAGGCGTCACCAGTTTTTTCAGGGATACTGAAGCCTTTAATGTGATAGGCGAAACGGTACATGAAAAAGTGTTGGAGGCCAGACGCACGGAAGATGCTCTGCGTTGCTGGGTTGTGGGATGCTCAACCGGTGAAGAGGCATATTCATTAGCCATTCTCATATCAGAGGCCATGACAAAACTTGATAAAAATATCAATGTCCAGATTTTTGCAACTGACATCGATACAACTGCCATTGAGGTTGCCCGCAAGGGGGTTTATCCGGCCGGCATTGCCGAAAATGTTTCCGGAGAACGTTTGAGCAGGTTTTTTGTCAGGGAGGATGGTTTTTTCAAGATCAAAAAACAGATCCGTGACATGGTTGTTTTTTCCGTTCAAAACGTCATCAAGGATCCGCCCTTTTCACGGCTGGATGTGGTAACATGCCGGAACCTGATGATCTATCTGGAGGCCACACTCCAGAAAAAAATCATACCCACATTTCATTACACATTGAATCCCGGAGGAGTCCTGGTGCTTGGGACATCAGAGTCTATCGGTGAGTTCACGGATCTGTTCGGGCCAATAGACAGCAAGTGGAAGGTTTATAGGCGGAAAGAAAATCTTTCGAGCGATATTTTCTATAATACAAAAGGTATTACATACGAAAGATCAAAGGTCACCGGACCGGGCGCAGATCAACCAATACCCGTAACAACCAATATCCAGGCCATGGCCGAAAAAGCGATAATGGACGGGTTCGCTCCCTCCGGCGTTCTGGTCAATGACAAATATGAGATTCAGCATTTTGTCGGCAGGACGGAAAAATACCTTGTGCCGCCCACAGGCAGACCCAGTTTTAATATCCTGACCATGGTCCGTCAGGATCTCAAATATAAATTGATAACGGCCCTTAATAAAGCCTTTCGTGATAAAAAGCATACCCTCTATAAGGGTGTCCGGATCAAATTAAATGGTTCTGTCAGCGTAGTTGACATCAGTGTGAGTCCGCTTTCAGAAAATGACAACCCGACTGGATTGATGCTTGTCGTATTTGAAGACAAAACGCCTGTGCCCGGTCCGGATGCTACACCGGATCAGAAACCCAAAGAAAAAAAACAGACTTCGGAAATAAAGCAGCTCGAACATGAACTTCAGTCTGGCAGGGAATATCTCCAGTCCACAATCGAAGAGCTGGAAACATCCAATGAGGAGCTCAAATCCTCGAACGAAGAGCTCCAGTCGGTAAACGAAGAAATGCAGAGCACCAATGAGGAGCTGGAAACGTCAAAGGAAGAGCTGCAATCGACTAATGAGGAGCTGTCCACGGTCAATTCCGAGCTGCAGAACAAGATGGATGAGCTTTCAAAATCCAGCAATGACATGAACAATCTGCTGGCTGCCACCGAGATCGCTTCGATCTTTTTAGACACCCGTCTCTGCATCAAGCGCTATACACCCGCGGCAGCCGGAATAATAAAATTGATCCAGACAGACATCGGCAGGCCGATCGGGGACCTGAAAACCAGTTTCCCGGGGATTGATCTGGCTGAACAGGCACAAAAGGTACTAAGGGACCTCAACACCATAAAGAGGGATATATTATCGGAGGACAATATCTGGTATGCCTCTAAGATGATGCCCTACAGGACCATTGAAAACGTCATCGAAGGGGTGGTGATGACCTTTATCAATATCCATGAGATAAAAAAGGCGGATATCGTAAGGCGGTTTGCAGTGGTCCTCGCAGACTCTAACGACGCTGTTGCAGTGCTGGATTTCACGGGAAAAATAACTGCCTGGAACAAAGGAGCCGAGGCCATGTATGGCTACAGCGAATACGAGGCCCTGAATATGAATTTTACAGCCCTTATTCCGGATGGTCGCCGGGATGAGATAAAAGAGATCGCTGCAATGCTGCGTAAGGGGGAAACCGTAAAATCCTTTAAGAGTAAACGGCAGACCAGGGACGGGACACTTCTGAACATCTGGCTGACCGCTACAATACTGAAGGATGAAACAGGCGAGCCCGCGGAGATAGCAATCACCGAGCGCGATCTGGCGTGGCTAAGGGAGGATTAGGGATTTGTGATTTGCGATTGGCGATTGGCGATTGGGGATTGGCGATTTGTGATTTGTGATTGGCGATTTGTGATTTGCGATTGGCGATTGGCGATTGGGGATTGGCGATTTGTGATTTGTGATTGGCGATTTGTGATTGGCGATTTGTGATTGGTGATTGGCGATTGGTGATTGAAAAACAATCGGGAAACACAAATCGTAAATCAACAATCCAAACAATGTTTTTTTCTTTCAATCAACAATCAACAATCGTAAATCAACAATCCAAACAATGTTTTTTTCTTTCAATCAACAATCAACAATCGCAAATCACCAATCCAACAATGTTTTTTTCTTTCAATCAACAATCAACAATCGTAAATCAACAATCCAAACAATGTTTTTTTTCTTTCAATCAACAATCAACAATCATAAATCAACAATCAACAATCATAAATCAACAATCCAAAGGTTGAGCGGATATGGATACTAAGGAGTTAAAAAATAGAACAAAGGAATTTGCCCATAGGTGTGTAAAGCTGGCACTGGTTTTACCGAAAACGGCTCTGGGGAAACATATTCAGGGACAGTTGATCCGGTGTTCAACATCCGTTGCGGCAAATTATCGGGCGACTGTTCACTCTCAGTCCAGACCAGCCTTTGTCTCTAAAATAAGTATAGTAATCGAGGAGGCTGACGAGTCGGAATTCTGGCTGGAGTTTATTAAAGATGAGAAAATAATAGAAAAAGAAAAGGTGCTGCCCCTGTTATCAGAAGCACATGAACTGGCCTCGATCTTTGTAGCAACAAGAAAAACAGCACAGAAAAACATTAAATAAAAATAAGGTGCAATTTATGTCATACAATCAACAATCGCAAATCACCAATCCAACAATGTTTTTTTCTTTCAATCAACAATCAACAATCGCAAATCACCAATCCAACAATGTTTTTTTCTTTCAATCAACAATCAACAATCGCAAATCACCAATCCAACAATGTTTTTTTCTTTCAATCAACAATCAACAATCGCAAATCACCAATCAACAATCCTAACCGGGGCTAAAAATGCAAAAAGAAAATGACTTTACCGGAAAAGTTGAACTGAGGCGGCAGGCTGAAAAGGCACTGAAGGAAAAAAATAATGGATATTACAACTTTTCCGGAAAATCTCCTGAAGATACGGATTCCCTGATTCATGAGCTTAGCGTTCATCAGATAGAGCTGGAAATGCAGAACGATGAGCTGCGCCGCGTCCAGGTTGAACTTGAAAAGACACGTGATAGATACTCTCATCTGTATGACTTCGCACCGGTAGGCTATCTTACGATCAGTGATGCTGGAATAATTCTTGAGGCGAATCTTACATGCGCCAGCATGCTGGGTATTGAACGGCGATTGCTGATAGGGACGCCCTTTTCCCGTTTCATTAACAGGGATGATCAGGATATTTTTTATTTGAACCGGATGAAGCTTATTGAGACTGAATCCAGGCAGACATTCGAATTAAGAATTATGAAAAAGGACGGTAAACAATTTTACGCCCAGCTTGAAAGCATAGCCGCGCATATTGCTGATAGTGATCAAATACATTTTCGGATAGCAATGTCCGATATCAGCGAACGCAGGGAAGCCAGGAAATTGCTTGACAGGAAGATGGCAGAACTTAACCAGCGGGTGAAGGAATTAAACTGCCTCTATAAAATATCAAAGATTCGGGAGACACCGGGAATTTCCCTGGAAGAGACCCTTCAGGCGGTAGTCGATACCCTGCCTCCTTCCTGGCAATACCCGGATATCGCCTGTTCCAGAATAACCTTTGACGGAAAAGAGTATAAATCGAAAAACTTCAATGAATCCGGATGGAAACAATGTGCCGACATCGTGATAGACAATAAACCGGTAGGAACTGTCGGTATATATTATTTAAGAGAAATGCCTAAAATGGATGAAGGTCCTTTTCTGAAAGAAGAAAAAAACCTGATCAATGCTGTTGCCGAGCGGGTTGGGAAAGCCATAGAACACATGTATCTGGCTGCAGACCTGCGTACAGAAAGGGATAAACTTGTTAATATCCTTAACAGTATGGAAGACGGGGTTTACATTGCCGATCAGGAGCATGAAATACAATACCTGAATCCCTCACTGGAGAAAGAATTTGGGCCATTAAACGGCAGGAAATGTTATGAATATTTTAATGACCGGAAAAGTCAATGCCCATGGTGTAATAATCAGGATGTGTTTTCAGGCGAAATAATTCATTGGGAATGGTATTGTGCCAGGAACCAGAAAACATACGATCTGGTTGACACGCCTTTAAGGAATTCGGATGGCAGCCTGTCGAAGCTGGAAATCTTTCGTGACATCACAGAGTTCAGGAAGGCACAAAAGATGTTACAAACCGCCCATGATGATTTAGAAAAGAAGGTTGAGGAACGAACCGCCGATATTGCCAGGGCCAATAAGCTGCTTAAAAAAGAGATAGTTGATCGAAAAAAGACAGAAAAGGTATTAAGCAAAAATGAGATGAAACTTAAAAAGCAGGCCATACATCTTGAGGAAATGAACACAGCGCTGAATGTTCTCCTGGAGCACAGGGAGGAAGAAAGAATAAAACTGGAAGAAAGCATTATAGCAAATATTAACAGGCTGGTGTTACCTAACCTGGAAAAGCTTGGAAAAGGTAAATTGAGTCCCGATAAAAGGTTATATATAGAAGTCATCAAATCAAATATTGAAGAAATTATTTCTCCCTTTTCAATCAGGCTGTCATCAGGTAATCTGGCCCTTACCCCGACAGAATTAAAGGTGGCGAATTTTGTCAAGGAAGGACTGACCAGCAAGGAGATCGCATCCCTGCTGAATATATCTCACAATACAGTAATGTTTCACAGGAAGAAGATCAGAAACAAGCTTGGTTTAACAAACAAGAAGACAAACTCCCAATCATACATTAAATCACTCTCGTGATTAATGCTGATAGTATTTTATACCTGTTTTATACCTAATTACTAACCATTGCCTCCTGCCTGTTTTATGTTACTATTAGATCCTTAAGCATATAAAGGAAGAAAGTGGAATATTAAAAAAATTCTTTTAGTGGATGATGATGACTCAATCCGGCTTCTTTATGCCGATGAGTTCACTGAATAGGGGTCTCACGTCATAACCTCTAAAGGAGTTGAAAATATTTTGTAGATTATTGGCGATAAAAAATCCGATGTCATTGTAATGGATAAAAAATTGGGAAAACTTGATGGGATCGAAGTCCTCCGGCGAATCCGAAATTATTACCATGACATACCGGTCATCTTGTGCACTGCCTACGTGAATTATAAAAATGATACAAAGTAAGTCGGTACTGATTTTTTTGTCATGAAGAGTTCCGATTTAACTGAATTGAAAAAATCAAATTAGCAATAAGCGCCCCTGACGAGTCTCTGCCCAAAAAAACATATGAGAAAAACGAGGATATTATCCTGCCTCGTTTATTCAGAGATGAACTTGAACAGGGTATCAAAGGTTTACGCCATGACCTGGAGATTGCGAAAGGAGGGCTGTAAATGGGGATGCTTCCAGGAAGCGGCATGAAGACAACTGACACACTCAGTAAACCTGAAGAAATTCCGTGGAAAACAGAAACCAATCTGCCGATAATTCCGTCAATGTCTTATGCAGGACGAAAAATAAAAATATTAGTTGTTGATGATGATGAATCCATTCGACGTATTATGTCAAAGTATCTTATTTTCATTGGTTTTGACGTGATTGAGGCCAATAATGGCCATAAAGGTCAACATCTATTTTTAAACACAACTTTTAGCCTTGTTATTACGGATTTAGAGATGCCGGGGATGGATGGTTGGACACTGGCATTCAACATCAAGAAAGAAGCCCCTCATACACCGGTCATCATGGTGACAGGTTTGGATGAAGAGAGTTTTAATCAAAATATAAAAGATTGTATTGATATTGTCATGTTTAAGCCCTTTAGAATGAAAGAACTGGGGAAAAACGTTAAGAGGATGTTAGGTCCAGAATGTTATTAAAAAAACCTCGCTTCGGAAAATTTGATCAAACCCATAATCTTTCATAAAAAGGTATTTGAGTATGGAACAATTAGAAAAAATTACTATGGACAGGCTGGTTAGAAGAGGTGTTGCGACCAATTATCACCATGCCTATATAAAAGACATGGTTAACAGTTACACTTCCTGTGTAAATTCAATGGTTCAACGGCATATTAGAGATTTTCATAAGACATCAGGATTTTTAAGATAAAGTCCGGTCCATCATCGAGAGTCTTTAGTTGCCTGGGGAGTCATATAGCTTCTCTGATGTGCGTGCATCTTATCTTTCAACCTTATCATGATAAGAAAATGAGATAATAACGACATTTTGGGAAAGTGTTATTTAAAGATGTTAAAAAAGGGGGGTACAGTTATGCTGGCTATTGAGATGAAGGATTTAATCGCTACTATTGCAAAGATGCTCGTTGACCGACCGGATCAGGTTGTTACTACAGAGATAAAAGGACAACAGACCTCGGTGATTGAATTAAAAGTGGCTAAAGAAGATGTTGGCAAAATAATAGGGAAGCAGGGACGTACTGCACAGGCTTTGAGAGGCCTTCTTATGGCAGCATCAGCCAAAGCAAGACAGAGATGCAGCCTGGAGATATTGGAGTAACGCAAAACAAATAGCCTTAATTGTTCGGACAACTCAAGAGGTTATGCTCATATTTGCAAACCATAGTTTTACTGTGCTTATGCCTATAGCCTTCGCACATTAATAAAAAATTAATGAGAGAGGTTATGAAAGAGTCGAAAAAATCAGGATTCTTAAAGGAAGGTGAGGCCATATCCGGACGGATACTTGTAGCCGAGGATGACAAGAACACTCAGTACCTGATTTCTGATTTCCTTGAATTAATGGGACTAGATGTGGCAGTTGCTGACAACGGCATTGAAGCTCTGGATCTCTTTATCAAGAGCTGTTTCGATATGGTTTTAACCGACCTTCAGATGCCTTTCATGGACGGTTTCAGCCTGGCTAATCAAATCAAAAAGAGATCCCCCGGCACGCCGGTTGTACTGCTGACAGGCGCTGGCCGTCAAGAGGTTCTCATGAAAGTAAAAAAAGGCCCTTTTCATTCAGTCATATTCAAACCTTTTAAAATTGCAGAACTTCAAAGGACTATACAAGGAGCTCTGGCATCCATGTAGCGAGCTTTAAAAAAATAGCTTCTCGGGGGATGTGCGTGTATCTTATCTTTCAACCTTGGCATGATAAGAAAATGAGATAATAACGGCATTTTGGGAAGGTATCATTTAAAGATGGTAAAAGAGAGGATACAGTTATGCTGGATATTGAGATGAAGGATTTAATCGCTACTGTTGCAAAGATGCTCGTTGACGAGCCGGATCAGGTTGTTACTACAGAGATAAAAGGCCAGCAGACCTCGGGTGATCGAATTGAAAGTTGCTAAGGAAGATGTGGGAAAAATAATAGGGAAGCATGGACGAACCGCACAGGCTTTGAGAGACATCCTCAGAGCAGCAAGCATCAGCCAAGCTGAGAAAGAGATGTACTCTGGAGATATTGGAATGAGAGACATCATTTAATATATGAAAGGAATATTGAGGGTTTTTATTTGATAGATGTTTAACATTTAACAAATCAATTTTCATGATTTGCATCTAGATTATTTTCTCATCATACAACCAGCTTAAAAAAAACAGGCCTCAGAAGTGCCGTTATCTCCAGATGCAAAGAAATTTACAAACACTTGAGAAGCCCTTAATTAATTGGTTCCATAGATTCCCTTTTTGAGTATAACCCTTATTGGCTTTTGGCCATCTCGCGGTTTAATATTGTATATTGAATCTGGTTCAATTAATTACAATCAACATAAGTATGTTTTTCAGGAAGTCAATAGGACGCATCAAAGGTGACTGGCATATTTCATTTCCTCGTCCGGCGCCACAGGCTATGGCCGACGGCATCCGCAGTTGATTCGCTACGGGGGCAGAAATCCAAAAACGCGAGTTTCTGGATAAACGCTCCCTGTAAAATCCCAAAAAAATGACCATATATGATCACTTGTGTAAATGTGACCCTTTTTATTTGGCTGTTAATGACTCACCGGAATTAGCTTTTAACCTGATTCTTCTTATAAATCAAATGGATGGATGACTCAATCCCCGGCGTTGAAACCCTGGCACAAATTTTGAGTGTATACATAGTAGATAATGTGGCGATTAATACAGCTATCCTTATCCGTGCTTCAATGTAAGATAAAGGGGCCGGATTCAGAGAGTTATTTTCGCCAATGTTTGTAAAAGGAGATCAAATAATGAAAGCCATATCTACCGGCAAAGTGTGGATAATACTTGTAATGATTTTAATGTTCATACCCTGTTCAAAAGGGTTTGGACAAGGAAGTAACAGCGACGGCTATGGTTCCTACGGTATGATGGGACAGGATCCCAATGAAATACTGGAATACGGTAGAAAAATGATGAGATACGGCTTTCATGAGGGTGCTGGTGCATCATACAAGTATCCCGGCTATGACAGATATCTAAGCGATGAAACAGTAAAAAAACTGAATGCCGAACAGGAAGCCTTTATCAAAGTGTCACAGGATCTCAGGCAGACCATATATGAAAAAGAGCTTTACCTCAAAGTCGAGCTTTCCAAGAAAGAACCGGATAAGGATACTGCTTTGAGTTTCCAGAAGGAACTATCAGAGGCCAGGGGAAAATTAGAACAATTAATGATTCAGCATTTAATCCGGATGAAGAAAATAAATCTGGAAGCTGAAAAAAAATAGAGAGGAAATACTCCAGATAATTTTAATTCCTGCTGACCTTTAGAGGCCGGCAATGTCAACAGGTGACAGATATGATCATTGTCAGAACAATTATGGAAGTCCTACCGGATAAGCAGAAAGAGATAACACAGACGCTTCTCTCGATGATTGATGCTGTTGAAAAAGAGATTGGCTGCCTTAGTTATAATGTTTTCCGGGATATTGAGCTTGAAACAGTATTCAATCTGATCGAAGAATGGGAAACACGTGAAGATTTAGATGCCCATATTAAGGCTGAAAGGTTCGGTGTCCTCCTCGGGACAAAGAGCCTTCTGACAAAACCTATTAAAATTAAAATTCACACAGTATCCATTACGGAAGGGAATGATGCTGTATACATCCTGCGGGGGCAGGGGATTATCTGAATTTTGCAGTGGCTGTTACTCTCTCAATTTATCCTGCATTATCAGGTTTATATAGGCAACCTTATGCTAAACTTAAATTAAAGGGAAGGAGTCAAGCATGCTTTGGACCATATTTGTGATTCTCTTAATTATGTGGCTGCTGGGATTGATGTCCGGATACACCTTGGGTGGAGTCATTCATATCCTTTTGGTCATCGCAATCGTCGTGGTGCTTATCCAGGTTATTCAGGGCCGCAGACGAGTATAACAAATCAGGACCTTGCCGAACAAGGTGAGGTGTTTACAGAGAGGAGAAATTAAAATGAAGAAGAGACATATCATTATTAACTGTTTATTGCTTCTGATGCTGGCTGCCGGCTTTACGGCCTGTGCATCGACATCCAAACAATCAAGTATAGGCGAGTACGTTGATGATTCGGTCATTACGACCAAAGTAAAATCTCTGCTTGCAGCAGATGATTTTCTCAAGTCATTCGATATCGGGGTTGAAACCTACAAGGGCACTGTTCAATTGAGCGGCTTCGTCGGTTCTGAAAAGGCCATAGATAAAGCGGTTCAAATAGCCGGTAGCGTCAAAGGTGTCGTATCAGTGAAGAATAGTCTGATCGTGAAATAGAAAAGCGACATCCACTGTTTTCAGTTTCATACAATGGAAGAAAGTATCACTAAATAATATAAAAACAAGAGGTAAAGATTATGAAAAAAATTTTAATGATTATATTGGGACTAATTATCAGCATAGCCTTTGTGGAAACGGGTATCGCACAAGCTAAAACAACAGTGCCTGAGATCGGGAGGCGGGTCATTATTACAGGCTGCCTGCACAGGGGAACGTCGTTGGATTCCTTTGTGCTCCTGGGCGTCACGGAGCGCTCTGCTGATGCATCGGAGCCTGATATACCGATGCCCTATGCCATCTACTGGCTGGATTCGACTAAAGGATTTGATACTCTGGTAGGAAAAATGGTGGAAGTAACAGGAAAGATCACCAGTAAGGAAACAAAACCCGGAACGATCACAATTGCAATCAACCCTGATGACGGGTTATCAACCGATGTCCAGGTAAAAAGCGGCAAGCGGGATATCACCTCCAAAAAGTTTGACTACAGTGATCGCCCCGAGGCAACGGCAGATTCCCAGTCGACTCTCATAATGCCGCGGCCGGTGTATAATCTGGCAGTGGATGATATCAATCCTGTAGATACCGGTTCAGATGGTCCACCGTGCCAATTTGAGGAGAAAGTAATTATCCCCATGACTGAAATGTCTGAGCCAAAGACTGAAGAGAAGGTGAAGATCCTCGCGACTGATGCGAAGGATGAAGAAAAGATAATCATTTTAGCCTTTGAGGACGTGAATTTCGGTTTTGATAAGTCGACCCTCACAAAAAAAGCTCAGGAGATACTTAAAAGGAATATCAAACTTCTGATAGACAACCCGAATACCAAAGTCCGCATCGCAGGGTATACCTCTGCCGCAGGCACTGAAGAATACAACCAGAAGTTGAGCGAAAGAAGGGCAAAATCTGTCGAGGGCTATCTGGTAAAAGAAGGTCTTGTTTCACCAGAAAGGCTTTCCACAATCGGTTATGGTGAGACAAATCCGGCAGACTATGAAGCAGCACCGTTATCCATTTACTCCAAGGAAGCAAAGGCTAACATGAGAGTTCTATTTGAAATCGTCGTGAAGTAAGAAACCACAGAGGCGAGGGTACTGAATGATGTTTTAAATTCATCAAGCCCCTTGCCTTTGATGATTTTCTCAAGTCCTTTAAGATCAGTGTCATAACTTTTCAGGGTACAGTTCAGCTGAGCGGCTTTGTAAATACTGAACAGGCCGTCGATAAAGCAGGATAAATCGCGCATAGCGTCAAAGGCGGTTATAGAACGTTAAGAATGATTTGATCGTTAAATAGAGAGGGTATGTATAATGAAAAAGCTACTTTTAAAAACAACAGTATTGTCACTGGCACTTGCATTTCCTGTTTTAGCGATGGCGATGGGAAGGGTAGATGTAGGGGTAAGGATTCCTCTGCCTCCAGCTATCGTATTTTCGGGATCTCCAAATTTGGTTGTGATACCTGATACCTATGTCTATGCGGATCCAGATATGAATGTGGATATTTTTTTCTACCAGGGCTGGTGGTGGCGTCCCTGGCAAGGGCGATGGTATCGTTCGCGGGACTATCGATCAGGCTGGAGCCACTATCAGCAAATTCCATCTTTTTACAGACAGGTGCCTCAGGACTGGAGGAATTCCTACAGGGAAGGTCGCTGGAAAGAGAATCAATGGAACCGACAACGAATACCACAGCAGGATGTACAGAAAAACTGGAAGACCTGGGAACGCAGCAAATATTGGGAGAAGCATAATAACTGGGGTGTCAAAAGTTCGAAGTCCCGAAGTGACTCTCGGCAACAAAAACAAGAAATAAAACAAGACTCCCGACGAGAATCCAGAGACGATGACAATTCACAAGACTCCCGTGATAGAAATAGAAACAATAGACAAAAGGAAAAAGAAAAACATAAGAAGAGGTAGGATTACAAAAGATTTGACCAGCTATGAAAGGTGTGCCGAAAAGGAAATGGTCATCACATTAGTCTGTGTGAAGGGTCTAATAAGCAGTTGCCCATCGAATTAGTATGCATCTCCTGTCAAATAGAATAGTGGATAGGGTGCCCCCAGTGTGCACAGAAAAACGCACGTGGGTAATGTGCCAAAGTAACAAATCAAAAGGAGCATAATATGTTGTACACAATAGCTGTAATACTGTTAATCCTGTGGCTACTTGGGGCTGCGAGTAGCTATACTATTGGAGGATTTATTCATATCCTCCTGGTAAGGTTTAAATTAGCGGGAGCGGGAAAAAGAACTAAAAAATTTGATATTTTAAGATGAGGGTGATCAAAGGCTAACATGAGAGTTCTTTTTGAAACCGTCGTGAAATAGGACGGTTATGCAGAAAGGTTTGAGAGATAAAAAACAGGAATTATTTAAAAGGGGGTATTAAAAATGAAAAATATGATGTGCGTAAGAGGGTTATTGGCGATAATACTGCTTCTTGGTGTGGGAGCCTTTAATGGTTGTGGTGAAAAGAAACAGGACCAAAGCAAAACTGAAAAAGTGTCCGGGGAAGATGTCAAGGAGAAGACCATGGAAGCTTATGACGCAACCAAGGCCTACACTCAGGAACAGATGCAGGCCTTTAATGAACAGATGAAAACCAAACTGGCCGAATACAATGATGACATTGACAAATTGCAGGCAAAAGTGGAAGAGCTGGGAGGAGACGCGAAGGCCAAAGCTGAACAACAGATTACCGAATTGCGTCAGAAACAGGATGACGTGTCTAAAAAAATACAGGAACTGAGTTCTTCCAGTGGAAATGCGTGGGAGCAACTGAAATCAGGTATCGATACTGCCATGGAGGATTTGGGTAATGCCTATAAGAAAGTAGCGGCCGAGTTCAGTAAGCCCTGATGAAATTTATGAGGATGATACCGAAAAGCGCAAAGGAATAGACTTCCACCAAAATATTTTGGTGGAAGTCAGAAAGGAATCTAACACCCTTTAGGCAATATTTGCGATACGCGACTGCTGCTGTCGTCTTTTCTGATGGATTATCCCTTTGCGGACCGGTTATACCCTGGTTCGATCAAAGCCCTTGAACATGTTCACACCTAGGGCTCGACGGTCATCCTCTCCGATGGCGACGCAGTCTTCCAGTCGCGGAAAGTTCAACGATCCGGATTATGGAATGCAGTAGAGGGCCGTGTCCTGATCTACATCCACAAAGAACAGATGCTCGATGACGTCGAAGCGAGCTACCCGGCCGACCATTACGTTGTGGTTGACGATAAACTGCATATCCTGAAGGAGATGAAAAAGATATGGGGTGCCAGACTGACGAGCCTATGGCCGCGCCAGGGACATTACGCGCTTGATCCTCATACAATAGCACCGTACCCGGCGGCGGATCTCACGATTAACCATATCGGTGATCTGGTCAATTACGATCTATCTGCACTGCTCAGTGCAGCAGGATATGAAGCGCGTTCATCAACTGGCGGGCGCGAAGGGTGCCGTCTCTAATGCACAGGGTATAAAAACGCGCCCGGCGACGGACTATAGGGCGAGAGTGATACCATATTTCACCGGCATCTCGGTTCTCCTGGAAGCGGTTCAAATACTGTTGCAGCATTGATAGCATTTTGAATAGAGGATTTTAAAATTTTATTGACTGGGATGCTTACCCTATGGGCAGAAAGCTTCGGGCAACTCAGGAAACAGCGCCTGCTCAGGAGCCTGAATCATGGAGGTAATCGAAATGAGAAAAAGTAGCTCTTTTGCATCATTGATTTTTATTGTTATTTTCGGAATCGGCCTGGGATTGGCATATGCCGTGTATAGTTCCACGGCTAACACGGGAAGCGCATGGATTGGTGTTATTGCCTTTGTTATCGCCCTCATTGTTTCTCTCTCAATCAAGGTTGCGGATCAGTGGGAGAGGGTCGTGATATTGCGGTTAGGCAAGTTCCGCTCTCTCAAGGGACCAGGACTGTTTTTCATTATCCCGATCATTGATGCTGTCCCTTACTGGATCGACACCCGCGTGATCACCGCTTCTTTCAAGGCTGAAAAAACCCTCACCAGGGATACTGTGCCGGTGGATGTAGATGCGGTGCTGTTTTGGAAAGTTTTAGACCCCCAGAAGGCAGCCCTGGATGTAGCCGACTATCAAAGCGCTATAAACTGGGCATCTCAAACGGCTCTGCGTGATGTCATAGGTAAAACTATGCTTTCGGACATGCTTGAAGGCAGGGAGAAGATTAGCAATGAGCTGCAGAAGATTATTGATGAGCGCACCGAGCCATGGGGCATTAATGTTATTTCGGTGGAAGTCAAGGATGTGCTTATTCCCTCGGCCCTGGAGAATGCGATGTCAATGCAGGCCCAGGCGGAAAGAGAACGTCAGGCCAGGGTGATTCTGGGAGATTCGGAGAGACAGGTGGCAGAGAAATTTTGAGAAGCGGCAAAGACCTATCTCAACAATCCGGTCGCTCTTCATTTAAGGGCCATGAACATGCTCTATGAAGGTTTAAAAGAGAACGCCACGATTGTAGTTGTACCCAGCACTGTACTGGAAACCATGCAACTGGGAGAGATTGCCGGGGTGACGGCCTTGACCATGGGATTGGGCCAGGAGAGCGCAAACAAAGAGAAAGAAAAAGAGGTCAAAAAACAAGAATGACTTCAATGAATAAAAAGGTCCCAATGCAAAAGTCAACAAAGCCGATACCCGATCGCCCTCTGCATGATTATGCAGCAGAGGTATTGGAGCGGACTGATGTTCGAATTGGTGTGCCATTGCCTCTGGGAACCTATGCACATGGCAAAGGAGTGAACTTTGCGTTCTTCAGCCGACACGCCAGTCGCGTTCGGCTGGAGTTGTTTGATCATCCCGAAGATACCAATGCCGCAAGGGTGATTGATCTGGATCCCATGCGTAACCGCACAGGCGACGTGTGGCACGTCTGGATTGAGGGGATTCGGCCTGGCCAGCTCTATGCCTATCGCGTGGACGGCCCGTATCAACCCAGGGACGGTCATCGTTTCAATTTCAACAAGCTGCTTCTGGACCCATTTGCGACAGCGATCTCGTCATCGTTTGATTGGGATTTCGGCCCGGCGTGGGGATACGATCTGTTGGCGCCAGAACAAGACTTAAGTTATTCGAAAGTGGATGATGCCGGAGCCATGCCGAAATGCGTGTTCACTAATGAGCACTTTCACTGGCATGACGACCGGCCGCTCAGGCATCCCTGGTCGAAGACAGTGATTTATGAAACGCATGTTCGCGGTTTAACTATCCATCCCAGCTCAGGCGTGGAACACCCCGGCACCTACCGGGGGTTCATTGAAAAGATCCCATATTTAAAAGAACTGGGAGTGACGGCTGTGGAATTGATGCCCGTATACGAGTTTAACCAATGCCACGCTCTGACTATCAATCCAAAAACAGGCAAGCCACTCACAAATTACTGGGGATACGATCCCGTGGTCTTTTTTGCACCGAAAGCATCCTACAGTAGTGGGGAAGGCCTGGGTCAACAGAAGCTGGAGTTCAAGGAAATGGTCCAGGCCTTCCATAGAGCTGGTATCGAGGTGATCCTGGATGTCGTTTTCAATCACACGGCCGAGGGAAACGAACAGGGGCCTACACTATCTTTCCGCGGGATTGATAATACAATTTTCTACATGCTGGCGGACAACAAACGCTATTACAAGGACTACACTGGTACCGGCAACACCATTAATGCCAACCATCCTGTTGTGCGGGACCACATCCTGGCCGCGCTACGCTATTGGATGGTTGAGATGCATGTGGATGGTTTCCGGTTTGATCTGGCGTCGGTTCTCGGCCGGGACAGCACCGGCAAGCTGCTAGCCAATGCCCCTCTTCTTGAACGGATCGCTGAAGACCCGATCTTAAGAGATGTGAAAATCATCGCGGAAGCCTGGGACGCCGCCGGTGCATATGAGGTGGGTAGTTTTTCAGAGCGACGCTGGGCTGAGTGGAACGGCCGTTATCGGGACGATGTCAGGCGGTTCTGGCGGGGCGATGATGGTATGCTCGGTTTGTTTGCCAGCCGCATCTGCGGCAGTGCTGACATTTATACCCGGTCCGGCAAAGGCCCAGAGGGCAGCATCAACTTCGTCACCTGCCACGACGGCTTCACCCTGAACGACCTGGTGAGTTTTCGTGACAAGCACAATGAAGAAAACGGAGAAAACAACCATGACGGGACAGACGCAAACTTTAGCGAGAACTACGGCGCTGAAGGTGAGACGACGGATGCCCGGATCGAGGCCGTGCGGAAAGGCCAGATTAAAAACTTCCTTCTGACCCTGCTTATCTCACGCGGTGTGCCGATGCTGCTAGGCGGGGACGAATTTCGTCGCACGCAAGGCGGCAACAACAACTCCTACTGCCAGGACAACGAAACGAGTTGGCATGACTGGAGTTTTTTGGAACAGCACAGGGATATTTTCCGTTTCACCCGTGGCATGATCGCCTTTCGTCGTGCCCATCCGATTTTGAGTAAGGAACAATTTTACACGGACGCCGAGATTCATTGGTTTGGCCCGCAAGGGGGACTGCCCAACTGGGCCGACCCTAATGAAAAACGATTTGCATGTCTGATCCATGAAGATGAGTTTAGCCATTTTTGTCTGATGTTCAATGCCGGCGCCGATGCGGTCGATTTCAGTTTGCCTCCCGCACCGCCGGAGGTCAGGTGGCATCTGGCCGTTGACACCTCTCGCAAAGCGCCACAAGATCTGTTTACTGCTGGCGAGGAACCGCTTTGGGAAGATCCCCAAACTTACCACCTGAGCCCCCGATCCAGCGTCATCCTTCTGGCTCGAGGAAAAAACCGTCAAAGGGAGCAGACTGCGTTGAGGGAGGCCAAATGAAAAGAACGATCCCGATCACAGCGTTGTTTCTGGATATCGGCGGTGTCCTGCTCATCAACGGGTGGGATCATCATGCCTGCAAACGAGCGACGTCGATCTTCAACCTGGAAGACAAAAGGAGATAGTATGCATACACCAAATCATTCCGCACCTGGCAGGCCAGGAAGTCCGGCGCGCTGGACTTCCAGCGCCAAGACCGGCGTTGGTACCGCCCTCAGCAGCAAGAGCTACGTCTGGTTCACGCTGAGCCACGGAATCTTCAACGAGATCTATTACCCCCGTATTGACCAGGCCTGTGTCCGTGATATGGGACTGATCGTCACGGACGGAGCAGATTTCTTCTCAGAGGAGAAAACTGATACCGACTCCGAAGTCCACTGGCTGGCCGATGGTGTGCCGGCCTTCAAGCTGGTTAACACTTGTCACGATGGCCGCTATCGCATCGAAAAACAAATTGTGACGGATTCGCATCGGGACACGGTGTTGCAACAGGTTCAATTTAGCGCTCTGCAAGGTGGGTTGTCGGATTATCATCTGCACGTCGTGATCGCACCGCATTTGGAAAATCACGGCGGCGGCAATACCGCGTGGGTGGGTGAGTTCGAGGGAACGCCACTGCTGTTTGCGCAGCGGAATGATTGCGCGCTGGCTCTGGCGTGTTCCGCGCCGTGGACCAAGCGGTCGGTCGGCTACGTCGGTTCGTCCGATGGCTGGCAGGATTTGAAGGCGCACCACCAGATGACTTGGGAATACACGCGGGCGGAAAACGGCAATGTGGCTTTGACCGCCGGAATTGATCTGGTGAAATCGCACGGGAAATTTGTCCTGGCGCTCGGTTTTGGCAAAGACACGGATGAAGCGGCCCGTAATGCCATCGACAGTTTTCGCGACGGTTTCGATAAGGCAAAACATAACTATGTCAGCGGATGGCAGGAATGGACGAAGACGCACGCGTCGCTGAAGCCGGGAGAAATCGCTCCGGGCGATCTAACCCAAAAAAGCCTTGCCGTCCTGCGCACGCATGAATCCAAGCAGACACCGGGTGCACTCATCGCCAGCCTCGCAATTCCGTGGGGATTCAGCAAGGGTGACGATGATCAGGGCGGTTATCATCTCGTCTGGTCGCGAGATATGGTGGAGACGGCAGGCGGCTTGCTCGCGGCCGGCGCGCATGAAGACACCCGCCGCGTGCTCTCATTTTTGCAGCGAACCCAGCAGCCGGACGGTCACTGGTCGCAGAACATGTGGCTTGATGGTTCACCCTATTGGAACGGAATCCAAATGGACGAAACGGCGCTGCCGATTCTGCTGGTGGATCTGGCCCGTCGCGAGAAAGTCCTGACCGCAGGTGATCTTGAAAAGTTTTGGCCGATGGTGAAAAAGGCAGCCGGTTATCTGGCGCGCAACGGCCCGGTCAGCCCGCAGGACCGCTGGGAGGAAGATCCAGGCTATTCCCCGTTCACGGTCGCGGCGGAAATCTCGGCGCTGCTGGCGGCGGCGGAACTGGCCGAATTGAACCACGAAGCCTCCCTCGCAAACCACCTTCGCGAGATCGCCGATGTCTGGAATGATTCCATCGAGCGCTGGATGTATATGTCAGCCACGGATTGGTGCCAGAAATTCAAGGTAAAGGGCTATTACGTTCGCATCGCTCCGAAGACAAGTGGGGCCGATGGGGAGAGCCGTCAGGAAAATATCAAAGTTAAAAACGTGACAGCCTCCGAGGACACCCGCCAGGCCTGTCATCTGATCAGTCCCGACGCGCTGGCGCTGGTGCGTTTTGGTTTGCGCGCGGCGGATGATCTGCGTATCCGCGACACTGTGAAAGTCATCGATGCACTACTCAAAATCGAGACACCGTCCGGCCCCACATGGCATCGCTACAACGATGATGGCTATGGCGAGCATGAGGATGGCTCGCCTTTTGACGGCACGGGGATTGGTCGTGGGTGGCCGCTGCTTACCGGCGAACGGGCCCACTACGAACTGGCGGCAGACCAGGTCGAGAATGCGAAACGACTTCTGACTACGTTTGAATCCTTTGCCAGCGAAGGCGGCCTGATCCCGGAACAAGTCTGGGACGCGCCTGACATACCGGAACGCGAACTTCATTTTGGCCGGCCGTCCGGTTCGGCCATGCCGCTTGTATGGGCGCACGCAGAGTACCTCAAGCTGCGCCGCTCTCTGCGCGACGGCCGCCTTTTCGACCTGCCGCCGCAAACCGTGAAGCGGTACTTGACTGAGAAAACCGTATCCCCGCGAATGGTGTGGCGGTTTAACCACAAGATTCGCTGGATGCCTGCAGGCAAAATACTGCGCATCGAGACCATGGCGCCTGCGGTCATTCACTGGAGTGCCGATGATTGGAACACAGTCCAGGATGTAACGGCGCACGATGTGGGGCTGGGGATTCACATCGCCGATCTAACGACCAAAGCGCTTCCCGAAGGAAAGCAGATCAAATTCACGTTCTACTGGACGGACGCAGGTCATTGGGAAAATACGGACTTCATCGTTCGCGTCGGCTCTTTGCGAGGCGATAGGCCTCCCTCTCCTGAAAGGAGGGAGACTTATGAAAAATAAGGATAAATCGGAAGTGAACGGTTTTGTTTACTTCGCTGTGGGGGTCGCGGCTTTCGGCGGCCTGCTCTTCGGTTATGATACGGGCGTTATTTCCGGGGCCATACTGTTCATTAAAAAACAGTTTTCCCTGTCAGCCACCATGGAAGAGATTGTCGTAAGTGCCGTTTTGGTAGGTGCCATTTTGGGTGCAGTCATGGGAGGGGCTCTGACCGGCCGCTTTGGGCGCCGCAAACTGATCATCCTGGCCGGCATCATCTTTACGATCAGCGCCTTCGGAACGGCGCTGGCACCAACGATTCCCTGGTTGATTGCAGCCATGATCGTGAGCGGAATCGCCATCGGCATCGCTTCATTTATTTCTCCGATGTATATCGCCGAAGTGGTGCCGGCAAAAGTTCGCGGTTCATTGGTGGCGGTCAACATGCTGGCGATTACCAGCGGCATCGTCACTGCCTACCTGGTGGACTATGCCTTTTCATCCAGCGGGGGATGGCGTTATATGTTTGGCTTGGCGGCAATCCCATCCGTCGCCCTCGCCATAGGCATGTGGCGGCTGCCCGATAGTCCGCGCTGGTTGATCAGTCGGTCCATGCTGGACAAGGCGAAGCAGGTTCTAAAACGAGTTCGGACCGATGCTGACGTCAGTTCGGAAATCACGGACATCCAGAAAAGCATGAAAGAACAGGGTGCCGGTGGGATAAAAGGACTATTGCAGTCTTCACTCCTGATGCCCATGATCGTCGGCTTGGGGCTGGCCGTATTTCAGCAGATAACTGGCATTAATACAGTCATCTATTATGCTCCGACAATTTTCAAGTTCGCCGGCATTAAGGCTACAGGTTCGGCGATCCTGGCGGGAGCGGGATTGACCATGGTGATGTGGATTTTTCATGTGCTGGCCATCTTCCTGATGGACCGCGTCGGCCGGAGGCCTTTGTTGCTGGCCGGAGTGGCTGGTCAGATTATTGGGCTGGCGATTTTGGGCGCGGCTTTCCAATTCCAGCAGTTGGCGAGTTTCAAAAGTTATGTCGCCATTGGCGGACTGGTGATCTACGTCGCGTGTTTCGCCTTTGGACTCGGGCCGATCTTCTGGCTGCTGATTTCCGAGATCTATCCACTGAAGGTGCGTGGTGCGGCCATGAGCGCCGTGACAGTCACTAACTGGGCGTTGAATTTGGTGGTAGCGGTGACCTTCCTGACCCTGGTCGGTATTCTGGGGCACGCTGGAACGTTCTGGTTATACGGTGTTATCGCGATCGGTGCATGGGTCTTCTTTTATCTGCTGGTGCCGGAAACCAAAGGTAAAACGCTGGAACAGATTGAAGCGCACTGGCAAGCAAATAAACATCCACGGGCATTATGAAAGCAATGCAAACCGATATCAAACTGCGACGACGTTGCAATCCCGCTGGAAGAAGCACGAATTTATTGCCAACGGTGAATCAACCTCTAACGTGAGAAGCTCTAACGTGAGAAGAAGGAAAGAAAATTATCTATGAAAAAGTCAAAAAGATCTAAAAAATTGCGACCGCCAGCAGGCCGGGTCGCAAAAAGATGGACTTATGAAAAACAATACTAGGTCGAATGGAAAACGTTTTGTCTTTCTGGCCAGTGCAATATCGGCGCTGGGCGGCATGCTTTTCGGCTATGACATCGGTGTTATCTCCGGTGCCATTCTGTTCATCAAGGAACAATTCTCGCTTTCCTCCAGGATGGAGGAAATCGTCGTCAGTTCGGTCCTGCTGGGATGCCTCGCCGGTGCGTTAGTCGGAGGATTCCTGGCCGACCGTTATGGACGTCGAAAATTATTGATTATCACCGCGGTAGTTTTTATTTTGGGCGCTATCGGATCGGCTCTGTCTACGGGTATGGCATGGCTGGTTGCTGCCAGGATCGTAGTCGGCGTCGCCATCGGCATTGCATCGTTTGTCGCGCCCCTTTATATTTCCGAGATTGCCCCGGTTGCCATTCGTGGAAAGCTTGTTTCACTCAATCAGCTCGCCATCACCGGCGGCATTGTTGTATCCTATCTCATTGACTATGCCTTTGCCGGGTCCCAGGCATGGCGCTGGATGTTTGCGATGGCGGTGATTCCGGCGGTCGCATTCGGAATCGGGCTGGTGTTCATCCCCAACAGCCCACGATGGCTGGCCGCTCGTGGTCAAATAGACCAAGCCCGAGATGTGCTGAAACGGATTCGAGCTCCGGAAAAAGTGTTAAGCGAGCTTGGCGAGATTAACAAAGCCTGGCACAGCAAAAGGGGCACTGGTCAGAACTGTTCAGTCCATACTTACGTGTCGCGATGATCGTTGGCGTTGGACTGGCTATCGCACAGCAAATCACCGGCATCAATACGATCATCTATTACGGCCCGACTATTTTCAAGTTTGCCGGCATGTCTTCCGCGTCGGTGGCGATTCTGGCCAGCGTCGGCGTAGGACTCGTCAACGTCGTAATGACCGTGGTGTCCCTGCAGCTGATCGACCGGATCGGGCGGCGGCCGCTTTTGCTGATCAGCCTGGCGGGAATGACGCTGAGTCTGTTCGTGTTGGGGCTGGCGTTTTCGCTTCCACAATTGACCAGCAGCCTTGGAGTGATCGCAGTGATCGTTGTCATGACTTATGTTGGTTCGTTCGCGGTAGGAATGGGGCCGATTTTCTGGCTGTTGATTTCGGAGATGTATCCGTTGCGCATCCGGGGACGGGCAATGAGCGTCGCGACGGTCGCCAATTGGGGCGCTAACTTGATCGTGGCATTGACGTTTTTGACAATCACGCAAGTCCTCGGCAAAGCGGCTACGTTCTGGTTGTACGGAGTTATTAGTATCGGGACATGGATCTTTTCATTTTTCCTGGTGCCGGAAACCAAAGGTAAATCGCTGGAACAGATTGGAGCGCACTGGCAAGCAAATAAACATCCACGTGCATTATGAAAGCAATGCAAATCGGATACTATGAATATTATTTCGAATGGGCGCATAATGACTAAGGAATCATCTATGAAAACAGCTAATCCATGCATCCTGACGATCAACGGTGGATCGTCTAGCATCAAGTTCGCGTTGTACCAGGTCGGCAAACCGCTGAAGAGAGGACTTTATGGGAAGGTTGACCGCATTGGTCTGAAAGGGACGACTCTGACATTCCATGATCCGGCCTCAAATCAGCAGAACAGTTCCAGTCTGGTTTCGGACGATCACAAATCGGCGGCAAACTTCCTGATTGACTGGCTTGAAGAACAGAATCATTTCGCTTCGGTCCGGGCGGTTGGGCATCGCGTCGTCCATGGGATGAACCACACCGAGCCCGAACTGGTCACAAAGGAATTGCTGGAGGAACTGCATCGCATCAGTCCAAACGACCCGGATCATCTGCCCCGCGAGATCGAACTGATTGAGATGTTCCATGAGCGCCATCCGAAGCTGCCGCAGTTGGCCTGTTTTGACACGTCTTTTCACCATACCATGCCGCGTGTGGCCAAAATCCTTCCGATTCCCCGTCGTTTTGATTCCAGGGGAGTTCAACGCTACGGTTTCCACGGCTTGTCTTATGCTTATTTGATGGAAGAACTCGCATGTCTGGGCGACCCGGCGGTAACGACCGGGCGCGTTATCCTCGCCCATCTCGGAAGCGGCGCGAGCCTGGCAGCCGTGCGCGACGGCAGGAGTATTGACACCAGCATGGGCTTTACGCCTACGGCGGGATTGGTAATGGCAACCCGCTCTGGCGATCTTGATCCCGGCCTGGCGCCATATCTGTCGCGAACCGAACATATTACCACTAAACAATTTTACAAAATGGTCAACCACGAATCCGGACTTCTTGGGATTTCTGAGACCAGTTCCGACATGCGAGACTTGCTCACGCACGAAGGCGGTGATGTACGGGCGGCGGAAGCGGTAGATGTGTTTTGTTACCAGGCTAAAAAGTGGATCGGTTCTTTCGCCGCTGCGCTCGGTGGATTGGATACGCTCGTCTTCGCAGGAGGCATCGGTGAAAACGCGCCACTCGTCCGCGCACGTATCTGTGAGGGGCTGGGTTTCCTCGGCATTGAACTGAATGAGCCGCGCAATGCGGAGAGGACTGCGGGGGTGATTTCCACGGATGTCAGCCGGGTCACGGTTCGCGTCATTCGCACGGACGAAGAACAGATGATCGCAGGATTAGTTTTGAAATACCTTAACCCAAAATAAAAAAGGAGAACAACAATGAAAATAAAAGTAACCCAATTAACGCTCGCTTTAGTCGCGGGTCTCAGCTTATCCTTTGCAGTTGCTGCCGAGACGCCTCAGGCAGTGCTCAAAACTCAAGCCAAGGTCACCCAGGAAGAAGCCACAAAAACCGCGCTCGCCAAAGTCCCAAACGGAAAGATCCAAGCCGCCGAACTCGAAAAAGAGCATGGCAAACTTATTTGGTCGTTCGACATCTCCATGCCGAAGTCCACGAACATCACTGAGGTTCAGGTGGACGCAAAGACCGGGAAGATTGTCTCCACTCAGGTCGAAACACCCAGAGACCAAGCAAAGGAAGCGGCATTCGACAAAAAACAGGAAAAACATAAGATTATCCATGGGGGCCGATGATTGGGCTGGGGGCTCCTTATCGCGAAGGAATATCCGCAGGCGTAAACAGGAGTGTTGAAACTGGTCCGGATCATGGTAAAACCGATTTCTCAAACACGCCTGTCAGCTGGGCAGCAATCGCGAACAAAAACGAAACTCAAAGAATGGAGGCATTATTATGCTAAACAAGGCAAAAACACTAAAGGGTTACAAATTGAACAGCATTGACGGTGAAATAGGGAAGGTTAAAGAATTCTACTTCGATGACAGGCACTGGGCAAGCCACCGACGGCCAGATTGGCCACGTCGAGGATTTTATAATCGATGACGAAACCTGGGCGATTCGCTATCTAATCATCGATACACAAAACTGGTTGCCAGGAAAAAAGGTCCTGCTTTCACCGCGATGGATCGAAAGCGTTAGTTGGGACGAGTCCAAAGTCTTCGTCAGTATTTCCCGCAAGGCTGTCGAGCAGTCACCGGAATACACTGAGGAATCTCTGCTTACACGGGAATATGAGACCGGACTTCATAAACACTACAATCGCCAGGGATACTGGGTTATAAAACAAGGAGATCCCGAATATGAAAAAGTATCTTGAATTATCTTTTATGATGGCAACTGGTTTGCTTGTATCCTGCACGCGTGAAGGGTACCGTGGATTGCCTGGTATAATGCAATGGCCAAAGAGGTAAACTGCGTTCAGAAATGCTTTTATCCGGGCATTAACTTTTCCGACCCTGGAAGACTGGAAGGGAGAAAAATGAATCTACGTGTTCTGTCATATAATATCCACCGGGCTATCGGGCTTGACCGCCGTTTCCGTCCGCAACGCATTGCCACTATACTCGCACACCATGATGCCGATATCGTCCTGCTGCAGGAAGTGGATGTAGGGGTGCCCCGCTCCCGGGGATTGGACCTTGCCCATGAATTGGCCGACCGTCTCGGGTATCCACATCATGCGGTGGGGCTTAATGTGAAGATGCGCGAGGGGATGTACGGGAACGCTACCTTGAGCCGCTATCCCATTGTTAACGAGCGGAATATCGATCTAACCATTGAATCCGGTAAGGCCAGGGGTTGTTTGTATACCGACATCGCGCTGCCGGCAAAAAATATGGGGCATGCGGAAATCGCGGTCTTTAATCTTCATCTTGGATTGTCTTTTAAAGAAAGGCCCCGCCAAATCGGCATGCTGGTGCGCTCTGACGAGTTCCGTGCCCTTGGCTTGCAGGATTCCTGCCTGGTAGGTGGTGACCTGAATGACTGGCAGACGCGCCTGGCGCCCATATTTACCGAGATATTGGAATTTGAATGCGCAACCAACTATGGCTGGGGGTATCAGAAATCCTTTCTTACCTATCCATCCTTTTCACCAAGCGGCGGCCTGGATAAAATATTCTGCCGGGGTGCGCTGGAAATCGTGGGCGGTCGGCGATGTCGTCTCCGGGTCTCCAAAGTCGCCAGCGATCATCTACCGGTTATCGCCGATATTAAGGTGAAAATGTAAGACTTCCCGGCAAAATGCCCGGCTGCCAAATAGACTAATCTTTGGCATGCTTGAACACTCCAATATTTAAGTATTATGAGTGTAGTGTTAATGATTAAGGGAAACAGTGTTGTGACTCGAATGATATCAGACAATCAGATCGTCCTTTTGCAAAACGGTGAAGAATATTTTCCGGCAATGGAAGCGGCGCTGGAGCGGGCGATGCATGAAATTTACCTGGAAAGCTATATTTTCGAAAATGACAATACTGGAAAGCGTATTATGGAAGCGCTTAGACGGGCAGCTTTTCGCGGCGTAAAAACCCACATGCTGATCGATGGCTTCGGATCGAATCGTTTTCCGAAAACCATGATCGGTTACCTTGAATCGGCCGGCGTAATGGTGCTGAAGTTCCGGCCCAGGATATCGCTCTGGACCCTGCGACGCCGGCGGTTGCGTCGCCTGCACCGGAAAATTGTGGTTGTGGACTTGAAGGTCGCATTTGTGGGCGGCATTAATGTTATTGATGACAGTGATATTTCAGGCCAGCAATCGATTCGATATGACTATGCAGTACAGGTAGAAGGGCCTCTGGTAGCGGAAATTAATCGTTCTGCCCGCAGGGTGTGGTCACGGGTAGCGTTGACCCGATTGCGATCCGGCCTGATTTTGGGAAAAGAGAGACACGTGCTTCCCATCAAACCCAAGGGCAATATGCGTGCCGCTTTTTTACTGAGGGATAACATCCGCCATCGCCGCGATATCGAAAATGCCTATCTTCAGGCGATGGATCAGGCACAATTCGAAATTATTCTTGCAAGCGCCTATTTTTTCCCAGGATTGAATTTTCGTCGTGTTCTTTTAGCTGCTTCCGGGCGCGGTGTCAGGGTGGTTTTACTGTTGCAGGGAAAGACGGATCACCAGTTGCTTCGTTATGCCTCACATGCCCTGTTTGGCAGTTTCCTCGATGCAGGGATTGAGATCTATGAATACAGCAAGAGCCTCTTGCACGCCAAAGTTGCAGTGATTGATGAACATTGGGCCACGGTGGGATCCTCAAACCTTGACCCTTTCAGTCTGCTGCTTTCTCTTGAGGCAAATGTCATCATTGACGATTCAAATTTTGCAAAAAAATTGAAATACAGCATGGAGCAGGCTGTCAAGATGGGAGCTCAACAGGTATTTAAAAACAACTGGAGAGCGCAGACAAAATGGCTGCGGCTGGCGAATTGGCTTTGTTACGGTTTGGTGCGATTTTTGATAGGAATTACTGGATATGCCCAGGGAAAAAACCGTGACAAATAAGACTGATCAGGAACGAAGCTTGAAGGTCAGGCGTGTAGAAGTAATGTATAAGGGTAGAAGGAGTGATTACTAATGAAAGCTAAGCATTTTACAAAAGACTTTCCTGTCGTTTGCGTGGGAGGGTCGGCCGGTGGTCTCGATGCGTATACCCGGTTACTACAGCATCTGCCGACCAGTATAGGGGTTGCAATCGTCATCGTTAATCATCTGAGAACGGTAGCCACAATGCTCCACAAGATTCTCCCCCGCTACACAGAGATGCCGGTTGAGATGATCACGGAGAAATTGGACATCAAGCCCAACCATGTGTTCATCATACCCGAAAAGCGGGATTTGCACGTGCTGGATGGCGAATTTCGCCTAAAGCCGATATCAAAACCCTGGGGATGGCCCGACGTGATTACAGTTTTTATGCGTTCCCTGACGGAGAACTGGGACGGCAAACTTATCGCTGTTATTGTATCTGGCTATGATGGCGATGGGGCGGCAGCACTTTGCGGCATAAAAGAAGTGGGTGGCATTACGATTGCTCAGAAGCCCGACACAGCCATGCAGCCGGATATGCCTGAAAGCGCCATGGCAAGCGGATGTATAGATTTTGTTCTTGCCCCTGAGGATATTGCTCTGGAAATAGTGCGAATTGTGCAGGCTGACCATGATGCGAGTGAAGCTGGCAGCTAAACTTTCGATAATCCCCGGACACTTATAAAAAAAACAGGAATATTTTAATTCTGGATATTTGAGATTAGTATAAGATACTACCTCATTCTGTGAGGGAGCCGTTTGCGGACGTTAAGATCATCTCGGGACTTGTATCTCGTGGGATAATACAGTGCCTCACACAAAACTATACAACTTGGATAAGAGATGATTGGCAATTATCTTGTGTAACAAATATGAGTTTCATAACTGCTTGATTTATCAATTAATCGGAGGTCACAGGTAAAGCTTTTCGCCGAGTCCAAAAAAGGTTTCCATGTTTGAGGAAAACATGAGGGATGGTTTTGAGTTTGATCCCATTCATCTTCAGGGGCATCCGGATGAACCTGGCAAATACTGCATCCTTGACGGGGCACACCGGTTTGAGGCTTATAAGGGTATTGGAGAAAAAGCGGTTACAGCAGAACGGATTTCACAGGGGCGACAAAAGGTTTGGTGACGAATGGCATCGTAGAGACAGGTTTCTAACCTGTCTCTACATGATATCCTTTATTTCTTTTCAAAACAGAAGGATTTTGTAATCGATCCAATAGCAGGTGGCGGGGTAGCAGCCGACACATGCCTTGCCCTGAATCGCCGCTGCTGGAGCTTTGATATGGCTGGCAGACCGGAGCAGGCTGAAGCTTTTGAGACTGAAGGCTGTTAGTTTTTTTACTGAAGTTGCTTCAGCCTTCCGCCTAATAGCCTTCAGTCAAAAATGCTTCCCTGGCCCGGCGAAGCTTTCAAGGGAAGACGGCTGACTTCAGGTTTTTTGCTTTTCCTAACAGTCTTCAGCCGGCAGGCTGGGGTAAAATAGGCGGAGATGTTACCAATATAAGATACTGGGAATACAATAGCAGGACGGAACACCTGTTGATATAACAAAAAGGCATCCTGTATCAAGGCAGCTTACAATGGGAAAGGATACAGAGATTATCTCAAATTATCGCAATCCAGCCTGGGTGTTTGGAGGATGGATTCCGGAGATTGACTAGAGTATTAAAGCAGAGCCCTAAAATAACGCCAATATCTATAGACTGATATGATCAGGTTAAACCATCACCGTAGGGGCACGATGCGTCGTGCCCTCTAATAGTGTACCTCGAAATTGTATATTCGGACTGCCTATCCTTGATTGTTTTTAAATTAATAGTTAAAATAGGGACGCTTCACTGAAATAAAACAATTATCTTTAAATAATTTCAAATATACCACCCGCTATCTTTCCGTATAACATTAAAAATGTAGAGATAGCCTGAACTATAGATTCAATCGTTAAATTAAAAATGGAAATACGAACAGCAAATATTGAAGATATAGACTCGTTAATGGAAATTACACGACGATGTGTGATAAATCTAAATGAGCATGGAATAGACCAATGGGACGATACATATCCATCAAGTGAAGCTTTCCTCAGTGATATTCAAGAAAATTCATTATATATTATTGAATCATCAAGTGAGGTAAGAGGATGTATTTGTGTCAATGAACTGGAATACCCCGGTTATGAAAATGCGGAATGGTCAGGATCTAAATTCCATGTAGTACATAAAATGATTATTGACCCTATCTTTGAAAACAATGGACATGGTAAGTTTGCGATGTCATTTGCAGAGGAACTATCTTATGAGAAATCAAAGGACTCAATAAGATTAGACTGTTATAAGAAAAACATTCGTGCAAATAATTTTTATCGAAGTCTTGGATATATTATTAAAGGCGAAGCAATATTCAGGGATCGGCCTTTTCACTTATATGAAAAATTGGTCTAACCCCCCGGCTGCAGGCGATAGCGTAAAAACCAGGCTGCCACTGAGCCGAAGCGTTGGCAGTTGAAGATGGAAGATAAAATTATTTCAATTATTCGACAATCTAGTGAAATTGAAGAGACTTTATCTGTCTGTTCTGAATATGGTTTACCAAACTATTATCTTGCTGGTGGGGCCATTACACAATGCATATGTTGAAATGAAGGAAATTCAAAATGGCGATATCTTATTCCTGCCCCTTACAAATTCCAAAGGATCGAATAGCGTAATCTATTTTGCCGGCCTTGAATTTCCAATGGTTATTTGTCCAACTATTCATGGGGAACCATTATTCACTACCCAGGCTTTCTACTATCTTGATCAGCTCGAATCGGTGGCAAAAATCAGATTCCAGGAAAGAGTCGGGTTACCGCAACACGACTCAGATAAAGAATTGGAAAGAATCTTTGAGTATATTATCGATAATTATCTGTTTGAACTTAGCAAGGAGTACCCATATGAAAAATTGTCATCCATGGAAAGGTTGTCATCAATTCACGTTCAGGTCTTACATTAAAAAGAAAGAGGAGAAGCATTAACTTGAGTAGCACAGGAGGGGGAACAGATACATTACCCTTTAACCGTTGTCGAATTTTGCGTGATAAATTATTTGGGCAACAGCCCGTGCAGGCCGCCAATCGCTTCTACTAACTGGATATGCCGTATATTTTTATTTTAATCGAAAATCTTACCGGTATTTCTTTAATTGAAACAGCTTTTTGTTCTGTGTAACCGAAATATAGTAATATTTATCCTGCGGGATATAGATATAGGGAACATCCTCTTCCCGTCTGAAGAGAAAATGTGACAATATCATCCTGTTTACCGCCCTGTGCCCTACGATTATTATATTCTTTGATATGTCGCTCAGGTACAGAACCTTATTGATCCCCCTGTTTATCCTCTCCTTCATTGTCACATACCCTTCACCCTCGGGATAAACATAATTGTACTTATCTTTTTTTCGGGCTTTATAGACCTCCGGCATGGTGCTTCGTATTTCATCATAACTCATACATTCGCATGTTCCGCTGTCTATCTCATTAAACTCCGGAAGCCGGATTATCGTGCATTTCTTCTGTTCTGCGGCTATGGGCTCGGCGGTCTGGTAAGTCCTGAGCATATTGCTGGTGAATATGATTGGAATATCTCTTTTTAAAAAATACCTGCCGAGCGCCCTGGCCTGCTCAGTGCCCATTTCAGTAAGCCTGGAATCACCTCCTATCCTGTTTTCAAGGTTAAAAAATGTCTCCCCATGCCTGATCAGATAAAGATGCTTTACCGAGTCGGTAACAAGAAAGTCCCTGATCTGATCATAATATGGTATTGTTTCTTTTATTTCTTCATGAATTACTTTCTTATTCAGGGAATCCAGCCTTATAATGTTTTTTTCGCGCCTCAGAGGAGAATATATATTTTCATAATAGGATACCCTTTTTTTAAAACTTTTTACGGCGTCATCCGGGGATAAATGAGTAAATTCATGGGTGTCAACCTTGCGCCTGATGCTTGCGTTGAGTATCTCCTCATTATTATTAATGCATTCGATAAAAAGTACTGGATGATCATCAAGCTGTGATCTTATCAATTCTCTTCTTGAACTGCTGGCGTTTGTGGCGTCAAGAATAGCAACCTGACCTCCTCTTCTGAGATAGGATTTTGCTCTCTGTACATTCACGAGGGAGATCTTTTCTCTTATGGAAGCGGCTTCATGGTTTTTGGCATCATAAAACTCTGCGTAGGATGTGTTGCTGGGGATGAGTTCTCTTCGGAGGTCTCCATTGTTGAAGATCTTGGCCCTCACCGAATCCTTTTTAAGATCATCCTTTATCTTTGTTGCCGTTGTAGATTTTCCCCTTGCAGGAAGTCCTACCATTACGATATATAAACTGTTTTCCATGGTTAAATATTTCCGTGTGTAAGATGATAACTGAATTTTCTATATTTTTATATGATAAGACAGAATTATGATAACTATCAATAGTTTTTTATTTACATTTTTTGTTGTTTACATTTTTGGTTCATTTGCAGATATTTTTATCGATATTTTAAATGCATCATATCAGAAGAAAAAAGGTATGACTGTACCTGCCGGTTTTACAGGCTATGTTGATGACGCTCAACTAAGAAAAATTACCGCATATACCGCAGATAATACAAAAATTTCGGTCATAAAAAGCATTGCCGGAATGATATTTTTTGTGTGTATTATCATATACGGATTTCTTCCATGGCTTAGTCATCTTCTGCATGACATGAATTATGTTATAGCCGGCCTTATCTTTTTTGCTGTGCCAGGGATCATTTTCTCCATCATCGGTCTGCCCTTCGGTTATTACAGTACTTTTGTAATTGAAGAGCGGTATGGCTTCAATACAAGCAATATTAAAACATGGGTCATTGATAATATTAAATCTCTGATAATCTCTCTTATACTTGGCGGAATTTTATTATCTCTCTTGTTTATCATGATTAGATCTACAGGTAAATTGTGGTGGCTGTGGGCATGGGGCATATTCCTGGCGTTTCAATTACTGATGACGATCATCTATCCAACTGTTATTGCTCCTGTTTTTAACAAATTCACTCCCATCGAAGACAGCGATCTTGAAAAAGCCATTAGAGATCTTGCCGAAAAACAGGGGATTTCGGTAACCGGCATTTTTCAGATGGATGCGGGGCGAAGAAGCAGGCATACCAATGCGTATTTTTCGGGACTGGGCAAAAATAAAAGGATTGTTTTATATGACACTCTTATAAAAGCACATGACAGGGATGAGATACTTGCAGTGCTTGCCCATGAGATAGGGCATCTTAAAAAGGGACACATAAAAAAGCAGTTGATCCTTATGAGCCTGATTTCGCTTGCCCTGTTTTACATTGCTGCATGGATGATAGACTGGGATATTATGTATAAAAGTTTCGGTTTTGCGGCAAAACCATTCTATGCAGGACTTTTTCTGATTTCCATTTTGTGGGAGCCTGTAGGTTTTTTTGTGTCCCCTGCATTTATGGCCCTTTCAAGAAGATTTGAAAGGGAGTCGGACAGATTTGCAAGAGATGCTCTGAATGACCCTAAACCTTTGATAAAAGCCTTAAGAAAAATGGCTGTGGATAACCTTTCAAACCTTTGTCCGCATCCCCTTTATGTGAAATTCAACTACTCCCACCCACCTATAACAGAAAGGATCGAGCACCTGGAGGCTATATAAACCGGATCAGGCATATATCCGGCTTGAAAAAATATCTACAGGGATTATAATAACACGGCAAATACAGCCGGTAATTAAAAGGAGGATTTAAATGGAACCTGTATCAATATATAAACAAAGGGCAGATGTCAGTGTAAATGCATTTGTCAGGAGTGTCTACAACTGGATGTGCATGGGGCTTGCAATAACAGGCCTGATTGCCTGGTATGTGTCAGGCAATACCGCGTTTGTTGACATGATCAAGCGCGGTAATATGGGTCTGTTTTTTATTCTGATGATAGCAGAGCTTGGTCTGGTCGTCGCAATAAGCGGATTTATCAGTAAAATGAAGGGAAGTACTGCAACGGCACTTTTCATCCTCTACTCGGGGCTGAACGGTTTTACCATGTCTTTTATTTTCTTGGCCTATACTGCTTCATCCATTGCAAGCACTTTTTTTATCTGTGCACTTACATTCCTGTCATGCAGTGTCTATGGCTGGACAACAAAGAAAGATCTTACATCTATCGGAAGTTTCATGTTTATGGGGCTGATAGGCATCATCATTGCGTCGGTCGTTAACATGTTTATTCACAGCTCTGCTCTTTATTATGGGATAAGCTATATCGGTGTGGTTGTATTTGTCGGCCTTACTGCATATGATACCCAGAAAATAAAGGATATGGCCCTTACACAACCGGCAGGGCTCAATGGAGAAGTGGTCAGGAAAGGTGCTATCCTGGGCGCCCTTTCTCTGTATCTTGATTTCATTAACCTGTTTCTCATGCTTCTCAGGATTTTTGGTAACCGAAGAAACTGATGCCATGTCAGTCTTTATGGATATGAGTCTTTACCCTGCCTTTTAAGACAGGGTATTTTTTAATAATAATTTAACTTAAATATCTTGATATGAGTGAAAATGGGAAGTCCTTTGTAATTGGTGATCTCCATGGCTGCAGGGAAATGCTCGAAAGAATGCTGGCTATAATTCCATGGGATCATGAAAGAGATAATCTGGTTTTTGTAGGAGATTACATTGACAGGGGAGACGATTCCAAAGGCGTTATCGATCTTTTAATAAAACTTACAGGCGTGTCGCCACGTGTTCAGTGCCTCATGGGCAATCATGAAAGCCTTTTTCTTGAATATCTGTGTGGCAGGGATCAGAATAACTTCCTGGTAAACGGAGGTGTTGCAACACTTAACAGCTACAGATTAAATGGAAAGATATACATTCCGCCGCCTCATGTAACTTTTATAGAGTCGCTTAAAACCCTTATTGAACTTGATGATTATTTTGTTGTTCATGCAGGCCTTATGCCCGGGATCAGGATTGAAAACCAGACGATAAACGACAAATTGTGGATAAGAGAGGATTTTATTTTTTCAGAATATGATTTTGGAAAAAAGATAATATTCGGACACACACCATTTTTATCCCCCTACTTGGCAGATAATAAGATCGGACTGGATACGGGTGCGGTTTTTGGAAACAAACTCACATGTGTCGAACTCCCTGATGAAAAATTTTACCATGTCGGACCGAAATGAATTGAAACACAACTCCCCTAAAAGCAATCTTATTGGTATCACCTCAACTGTTCCTATAGAAATTATCTATGCGGCGGGTCTGATTCCTGTTGATATAAACAATATATTTATAGGGTCCGAAGACCCTGACAGCCTTGTTACCCAATCCGAATCAGCCGGATTCTCCGGTAATATCTGTGCATGGATCAAAGGGATCTATTCAACAGTAATGACCCGCAACATCAGACGCGTTGTTGCCGTCACAGGCGGCGATTGCAGCAATACCATTGCCCTTGCGGAAATTATGGCACTTAAAGGAGTTGATATAGTTCCGTTTGATTATCCGTCGTCTCAGAAAAGAGATGCTGTCGAAACCAGACTTGACGAATTCCGGAAAGCCCTTTCCGCCTCCCGGGCCGATGTAAAAAGAGAAAAGAAACGGCTTGATAACATACGAAAAAAACTCAGGGAGATCGACCGGCTTACCTATATGGATAATATAGTGTCAGGTTTTGAAAATCATACCTTTCTCCTTTCCAGTTCGGATTTTAAATCCGACCCCGAAAGGTTCGATAGTGAAATAGATGCATTTCTTTCCGGCCTCAAGGGACGGAAAGAGTTGAAATCCGATATAAGGCTTGGGGTGCTCGGGGTCCCTCCGATATTTTCGGATTTTTATCAATACATGGAATCAAACGGTGCAAGGGTGGTTTTTAATGAGGTTCAGCGGCAGTTCAGCATGCCATACGAGACTGATGATATTGTTGATCAATATACACTTTACACATACCCGTACGGCTCGGATGCAAGGATCAGGGACATTGAAGAGGCAATAAGAGAAAGAAAGCTGGACGGCCTCATCCATTATGCCCAGACCTTCTGTTTCAGGCAGCTTTATGACATAGTCTTAAGAGAAAGATTAAATATCCCGCTGTTGACAATCGAGGGCGACAGGCCAGGGGAGATCGACAGGAGAACGGCCTTAAGGCTGGATGCGTTTGTGGAGATGGTACGGGGAGGGTAATTACCTTTCGGGGGCTTTGTTATACTTTGATACAGCCAGAGAATATGCAGGTTTATTAATCCGGCGCAAGGCTCAGGGCACAAGGCGCAAGGGAAAAACCTTGAGCCCTGCGCCATATGCCATGCGCCTTGCTTTTCTTATTCCCTCTCACCCTTGAGAAATCTTTCGGCGAGCTTGACATCCTCTTTGCTGCCGATATAAAGGGGGACTCTCTGGTGCAGTTCCTGCGGCTGCATTTCAAGGATTGGTCCTGCCCCATTACTGGCGTAACCACCGGCCTGTTCAACGACCATGGCAAGTGGATTTGCCTCCACCATTAGTCTCAATTTTCCTGTTGGCTTTTTGGGGTCTTTAAAATCAGCAGGATACATAAAAATACCGCCCTTCAACAGGTTCCTGTGAAAATCCGCCACCAGACTTCCGACATATCTGGCAGTGTATGAGCGGCCTGTCTTTGGATTCTTCGTCTTAAAATAATCTACCAGGGCCTTAGTGTTTTCATCCCAGTAATGGTGGTTGCTTTCATTAACACTGTAGATCTTGCCATGTTCGGGGATTCGGATATTCTCATGGGAAAGGAGAAATTCTCCAACGCTCGGATAAAGGGTGAAACCGTGGACGCCATCTCCTGTTGTATATACCATTATCGTACTTGATCCGTATATGAAATAGCCGGCTGCAACCTGTTCATAACCGGGCTGGAGCACTTCATTCAGCAGGAAATTGATATCTGTCTCTTCACTCTTTTTCCGGTATATCCCGAAAATTGTTCCTATGCTTATATTTACATCGATATTGGATGAGCCATCCAGGGGATCAAACAGCAGGATATAATTACCCTTGGGGTATTTCGAAGGGATGTCAATAAGATCTGCAACTTCTTCAGATCCCATGCAGCACAGTTGGCCTATGTGCTGCATCCTTTCTATTATTATCCTGTTTGCATACACATCCAGTTTCTGGACCTTTTCTTCCTGAACATTGATTTCTCCTGTTGCACCCAGTATATCCGCGAGACCGGCCTTGTTTACTTCCTTTGATATAACCTTCGCGGCTACTATAAGTTCGTGTAAAAGATTGGTAAAGGCCCCGGTCGCTTCCGGGTTTTCTCTTTGCTGACTGAGTATGTGTTGAGTTATTGTGGTTCCTATTGGCATTGTTTCCTCCTTTAATAATTTATGATTTCAGGTAATATATTACAGCTTATACGTTTGTCGGCCTGTATTCCAGTCTGTAAATTTCAAATAATGTGAAAATGATCGTTATAATAAACGGGCCGTAGATTATTCCCAGTATTCCCCAGAGTTTCAGGCCTCCAAGTATGCCTATGAAAACGAAAATGGTGTTCATTTTCATGCCCTGCCCTATGAGTTTTGGCTTTATAAGGTATTCTATTGCGATGCTGTAGGTTGCATTATATATAAAATATCCAAACCCGTATCCTATCTTGTTCTGGAGCAGGAGTACTATGGTCGCGGGGATAAAAACCACGGATGCACCGATTACAGGCAAAAATGCAAGGAATCCCATGAGCGTTCCCCATAAAATAGGCGACCCCAAACCAAAAAAGTAAAATGCAAAGCCTCCCAGAATCCCCTGTATTATTCCTGAAAGACCGTTTCCAAATATAACAGCTCTGCCCATTTCATGAAATTTTGCAAGAATGAGTTCCTGCTGTGCTTTTGGGAAGGGGAGAAGCGAAAGCAGGTAATTCTTCAACCTGGGACCATCCTTGAAAATATAATAGATGATCAGGATCATCAGGAAAAAATGCAAAAGAAAACCGACGAGGTTTGTTACAATAGCACCAAGCTGCTTGGATAAAAGAAGGCTCAAGTCCTGACTTTTTGATATAATTATTTTTATGGAATTTTTAAGGAGGCTTATAGGATCGAGGTCAATATTCGCAAGCTCACTGAGTTTTTTAATGCGCTTGGCCCATACCGGGTCGCTCTCAAGTTTTGTCTGAACCTTTTTCAGTATTTCGGTTGTTTTCGTGTGCTGGATCAAGCCCTCCGCTTCATTGTAAAGACTCATTATAAAACCGCCAACCGGAATGGTCAGGATCAGGAATACCAGGAATGTCATTGAGAACGCCTTAAATGCCTCCTTGCCCTTGAAAAGCTTCCTGTACCACGAGTACAACGGATAGAATGCGCTTGTGATAAGAAGACCAAGGACAATAGCGGAAAGAAAAGACCAGCATAACCAGCACATCAGGCCGAGAAAAATAAATAGAATTGCATAGAACAATTTTGGAGCGCTTGAAGGATTCATTTTAATAACAGCCTAAATATGATAAATACATATTTTCCCTGTATGATTAGTTGCCGATATATTTATATAAAAATCCTGTAGAATATTGCTGGACCGGAACAACTATAAAAAAGAGAGACATTATAGTCAAAGCCTTTTTAACAGGAAATTACTGAAAAATAGTATAGCAATAGAATGGTAAAGATTGTAAATGAATACTGAATAATCTGAAAAATTTTATCAGATTGCCATAATATCGAATATCACCCGACGAATAAAATAAATGAATCCGGATAACCAAAAAAATATGCATGAATTTCCATTAAGTATTAAAATACCTGATTTTGTCAGTTTTATTTTAAAAAGGCTGAATGAGAGCGGGTTTGATGCCTATATTGTAGGTGGAGCTGTAAGAGATGCCATGCTTGGGAGGGAAGCCCTCGACTGGGATATCACAACCGGGGCCAGGGTCCATGAAATAAAGTCGGTCTTCAAAGAAACCAGGCAGTTTTCTCTGAAACATGAAACCGTGACACTTATAGATTCCGGCATACCGTTTGAAGTAACAGCCATGAAAGGTAATGATGGTGAAAAGGCTGACATCTTAAGCGACTTGAGTCACAGGGATTTCACCCTGAACGCAATGGCTTATGATGTTGAAAGATCAGGAGTCATCGATCCCTCTGACGGAGTTGTCGATATAAAAAGAAAAATTGTAAGGGCTGTAAATAATCCTGTTGATAGATTCAGAGAAGATCCCTTAAGAATGCTGAGAGCTGTGAGAATTGCAGGGGAATTAAATTTTTCAATCGATAAAAGTACCTTTGATGCAATATTACCATTGTCATCCCTGTTGAGCACGGTTTCTGTTGAAAGAATAAGGGATGAACTGGTCAGGATAATCCTCTGTGATAATCCTTCGAGTTTACTGGAGATCCTCCGGAAAACCGGCCTTATTGAATATATCATGCCGGAGTTGTTGGAAGGATATGGCATGGAGCAGAATTCATGGCACAGTTTATCGGTGTTCGAACATATACTTGAAACGGCCAATAATATCCCGCCCGACGCTGTATTACGGCTTGCCGCATTGCTCCATGATATTGGAAAACCCCGTGTCAGAAAAGAGGCTGATGGTGAAATTCATTTTTATAATCATGAGAGTATCAGCTCATCGATGGCAGGAGATATCCTGGGGCGATTGAGGTTCAGCCGGCAGGATATTCAAAAAATTACATCACTGATATCGCTTCATATGATCGATTACAGCCGGGAATGGAGCGATGCTGCTGTGCGCCGTTTGATCAGGAGGGCTGGGCGGGAAAATATGTACGAATTATTATTACTTAGAAAAGCAGACATTATAGCACACGGTCGAGCTGATAATAAACTGGACCTCTTAGGGCACCTGGAAAAAAGAATATTGAAAATCAGAAATGAAAATACGGCGATCGATGTCAATGATCTGGCAGTAGACGGAAAAAAGGTAATGGATATTATGGGGATTAACCCTGGACCCGATGTAGGAAAAGTCCTCAGGAGACTTCTTGAGATTGTAATCGAAAATCCCGAATTTAATACGGAAGACAGGTTGATAGCCATATTGCATGAATCCTGGGAAAAACTGAAAGCATAATTGATAATATACTTTTTATTTATTCTATGTTATTGACATTACATTACATATAAACATAAGGAGTTAAAACGTAGACTTGAACGATAAGACAGAAGAAATTACTGCTGAACCTTCCAAAATGGGATTAACCAGATGGTTTAGTGCAAAGCTGCTTGGAAAGGGAAAAGCTGAAAGTCCTGTTGATCAAAGGTTCCTGAGGGATCTTGATGATATTGAGAAGGTTGACCGGTATGAAATTATCGAAAAGCTCGGTCAGGGCAATATGGGGATCGTGTACAAGGCACGGGACCCGTATATCAGGAGAGACGTAAGTATAAAAATATCGAGGCCCCATGCCGATGCGAGCAGGGAAAGCGCTGAAAAATACCGGGAGAGTTTTTTTATCGAGGCGCAATCTGCCGGCCGGCTGCTGCATCCAAACATCGTGGCGATTTATGATGCAGGAATGTACAGGGATTTCTGTTATATTGCAATGGAGTATGTTAATGGTCCTACACTCTCCAAATTTTGTCTGAAAAAAGATATGCTACCCCTGGACAGGATAGCCGAGATTATAATAGCGACTGCAAAGGCCCTTGATTATGCCCATCAGAGCGGCGTCATCCACAGGGATGTCAAACCGTCAAATATTATGCTCGCTGAATCAGGTGATGTAAAAATCACGGATTTCGGTATAGCGAAAATCAAAACCGAACAGACATTATCCAGGGAAATTATAGGCTCTCCCTGCTATATGCCTCCTGAACAGATTCGGGAAGAGGAAATGGACAGCGTGAGTGATGTGTTTTCATTGGGATGTGTTCTTTATGAGCTGCTTACCTGCCAAAAGGCCTTCTCAGGAGAGAACCAGTTCGCGATAATGTATAAGATCACCAGTGAAGACCCTGTTCCGGTAAGGGAGCTGCGCCCTGAAGTACCAAAAGTAATTGAGGATATTACACGAAAGGCCCTTGCCAAGGACAGGAACAAGAGGTATCAGACCTGCATGGATCTGGCCTACGACCTGAGAGTGGTCTTAAGAGGTCTCAGGGAGGGAGCGACAAAAAAGGAAAAGATTGATGATGTGATCGATTATGTTCAGAACATCCAGTTTTTCAACAGCTTTACCAGGGATCAGGTGTGTAAGATTCTCGATGCTGCCAGTATTGTCAGGGTTCCGGCGGGAAATGTGATAATGAATGAAGGTGAAATTGATGATTCTTTTTATGTTATTTTGAGTGGAAAAGCAGTTGTGGTGAAGCATAATATAGATATCGCAACAATACAAAGAGGCGAATGTTTCGGAGAAATGGCATATCTGAGCGGTGATTCCCGTGTCGCAACGGTTTCAGCCAATACGGATTGTATTCTGTTAAAGATAAGTTCAATCCTTCTCGATAAATCATCCAGTGATATCCAGCTCCTTTTTTTGAAAAGATTCGGCATGACATTGCTTAGAAGATTAACAGTAAGTCTGGGTAAATATAAATAATAAAATTAACTTTCCTTCTTCCACATCATGACAGAAATAAAGAAAAAAATATTCCTCATAAGTCTGGGCTGTGCAAAAAACCTTGTAGACAGCGAAAATATCCTTGGCCTTCTCTCCGGAATGAATTACCCGATAGCCAATGATTTGAATGATTCGGACGTAGTAATAATAAACACATGCGGATTCCTGCAATCAGCAGCAGAAGAGGCTATTGATGTAATTCTGGACAGTGTTGAGAGAAAAAAACGAGGCGAAATCGAAAAAGTCATAGTGACAGGATGTTTTGTGCAGCGATACGGATATAAACTGAAGCGAGAGATACCGGAGGTGGACGGGTGGCTCGGTACTGGTGAACTGGAAAGGATAATTGAACTGGTAAAAGGCGATAAAAATGGTCAGACTCCTTTTTATATAAGCAGGCCGCTTTTTCTGGCAGACCATAAGCTGCCGAGAATCCAGACAACACCGTTTTATTCTGCGTATCTCAAGATAGCCGAGGGATGTTATCACAGGTGTTCATATTGTGCCATTCCTGCGATAAGAGGTCCGTTGAGGAGCAGACCCTATGATTCAATAGTTGCCGAGGCACAGCAAATGAGTGAAAGGGGTGTAAAGGAGATAAACCTGATTGCGCAGGATACGACCATCTATGGTGCCGACCTGAAGGACTGCACCTCAGTAGAAAAACTTCTCGAAAAACTGCTTCCGATCGAAGGAATAGAATGGATAAGGCTTCTTTATTCGCATCCCTATGAAATAAGCGATTCCCTGTTGGAGTTGATGAACGATGAAAAGAAAATTGCACCTTACCTTGACATCCCTTTTCAGCATGTAAATAGCGAGATTCTTAAGGCTATGAACCGGGAGATAAAGGATGAGACACCGGCGGAGTTGATACGGCGTATTCGCACCTGTAAAAGGGATATCAGTATCAGGACTACATTGATGGTAGGATTTCCGGGTGAAACCGCTAAGACATTTGAAGAAATGTACAATTTTGTGAAAGATGCGGAATTCGATCATCTGGGGATATTTATTTACAGCCCCGAACAGGGGACGCCAGCGGCCCGGCTCAAGGGCATTCCGGATAAACGTGTGTCCGAACAAAGAAGGGATGCCATAATGAAACTACAGGCAGATATATCTCTGAAAAAGAACACAAGGATGATAAACCGGGTTATTCCGGTTCTTATTGAAGGCGTGTCACCCGAGACAGACCTTCTTTTATGCGGGCGAACGATTAGAATGGCACCGGATGTTGACAGTCAGGTCCTTATTAACAGGGGAGAGGGTGCACCCGGGGCAATACAAAAAGTGCGGATAACCGAAGCCCATCCCTATGACCTGGTAGGAGAAATTATCTGATATTTAGGTTGAATATTGCCGGCCCAGATGTTAAAAGCCTGAAGTTATTCAAAGTTTTTATTGCCTGAATTCCACACCGGATATCGCAGCGAGGCCCCTGAGGTCGCAACAAATATCAGGCGTAAAATCCAGGTGTTATACCGGAGAAGCCTAGTGGGTAAAGATAAAAAAAAATTAGACAGGTTTAACAGTCATTTTAATGCAATAGAAAAAGAACTTGAGAATAGTTTCAGCTCAAGTGTGCGTCTCGTCGAGGAGATCTGCAGGCATTCTCTCCTTGGTGAGGGTAAAAGGCTGCGTCCGCTTCTTTTTGTACTGAGTGCACTCATGTGCGGCTATGGAAAAAAGGATATATATCACCTTTCTACAATATTTGAATATATCCATGCTGCTTCTCTGCTGCATGATGATGTTATTGATAATGCCGATATCCGCAGAAAGAAACCATCTGCCAGTAATCTGTGGGGAAATACAGCCGCAGTATTGACCGGAGATTTTATGTTTTCGATGGCGTTCAATGTTGCCATCGGATCAAAGAACCTTGACATCCTCTCAATTGTCAATAAAGCTGCCGTGAAAATGACTGAGGGGCAGGTCGAGGAGCTTGTCTACACAGGTAAATGGGAGATATCCGAAGAAGAATATTTTTGAAATAATCAGGTTGAAGACCGCAGAACTCCTCTCCGTATCCTGTGAAGCGGGAGCAGTGGTTGCAGATGCCGATAAAAAGATGGCGGAAGATCTGAAAAAATTCGGCCTCAACATGGGAATCGCCTTCCAGATCGTTGATGATATACTTGACTACTCATCTTCAGAGGAGGAATTCGGAAAGCCTGTTGGAAAGGATTTCAGAGAGGGCAAAATCACTCTTCCTCTTATTTACACTATTTCAGGGATGAAAAAATCCGATGTAAAAAGGTTTAAAGCCCTTCTTGTAAATGGAAGTAATAAAGTGGAAGATTATGATGAAACTTATCAGTGTTGTAAGAGAAAGCGGGAACATCGAAAAGACAAAGACCCGGGCGGAAGAATATGTCGGAACGGCTGCAAAATGCCTGAAAGACTATCCTGCATCTTCCTACAGGGATAATTTGCTTTTACTTAATGAATATATGCTGGACAGGCTTTACTAGATTCTGTACTAGATCTTGATCTGAAGCATGTCTCTTCCCAGTATTAACTCACCATTATAGTACTTCCTGCACTCACCGGTGATATCAGTTGCCAGTACTTCGGGATAAAAGTGCACAAGCAGCAGTTTTTTTACGCCTGATAATGAGGCAAGATGACCGGCCTGACGAGGCGTTAGATGCCCTTCGGTATTTTTCCCTTCGGGCAGGGAACATTCGAGTATGAGCAGATCGGTCCCTGCTGCAAAGGTTGACAGCCCTTCATAAAAACCTGTATCACCGGCATAAACGATATTTTTGCCATTTTTATCTTCTATTCGGCAGGCAAGGCTGCTTTCGGTATGTTCAATCGGATAAGTGGAAACAGTATATTTTCCATAGCGGGTTTCGGTTGATTCAAGATTGCTGAATTCCTCTATGGTCATTTTATCCTCAGGTATCTCAAGCCACCGGGGATAAGCCTGCTGAAGCGTACTTATAAGGGTTTTAAGGCCCGTTGATCCGGATATTATGAAGGGTTTTCTTTTACTGAAAACAACAGGATTACGTGTTACAAATAAGAGATGAACAAGATCTGCCGTATGGTCAGGATGAAAATGGCTTAATAAAACATGATCTATTGAACTGTTGTCTATTCCTGTCCGGGCGAGTTGTCTTAATGTCCCCGGACCCATGTCAAGGAGAAGGATATCACCATCAATATTCAGCATAATGGATGGTGACGCCCTGTACGAAAGAGGGATTGATGTGCCCGAACCCAGTATTGTAAGCAGCATCTATGAACCTCTAATCCAGAAGACCGTATTTAATAATACAATAAACAGCTTTTATGCCATCCTTCCAGTTTATTTTTTTCCCTTCACTGTATGATCGTCCAAAATATGATATTCCGACTTCATATATTCTGCATCTTGTTTTTGCAATCTTTGCGGTCAATTCAGGTTCGATACCAAATCCCCTCTCTTTCAGAGAAATGTCTTTGATAATGTCGGTCCTGAAAACCTTATAACATGTTTCCATATCGGAAAGATTCAGGTTTGTGATCATGTTTGAAAGTATTGTAAGAAACCGATTCCCGACATAGTGCCAGAAAAGATGAACCCGGTGAGGGCCTCCACCTAAAAAACGTGAGCCATAAACAACATCAGCCTTCCCTTCAACAATAGGGGTAATAAGTTTTGGATATTCCTGAGGGTCGTATTCAAGGTCTGCATCCTGAATAATAACCATGTTACCTGTAACATACTGAAGACCCGAATTGATTGCTGCTCCTTTACCCATATTGGTTTTATGGTACACTACCCTGTCAACCTGATCCTGAATGCCGGATTTTATTAGATCCGTTGTTCCGTCAGTCGATCCATCATCGACAAGGATAATCTCCTTTTCTTCTACCGGTGAATTCTTGACAAGATGTATGAGTTGCGGAAGAAAAGTTATTTCATTAAAGCATGGTATAATGATGGACAGTTTCATATGATTTTCCTTATGCGGGACTGTAAAAATAATTACTACTTATTACCAAAGATTCAGCTCTAAAACCAGTTTATTTCGTTAAAATACCTGATGCATGTGTCTAAGGCACAAAAATTGCTTTCATTTAATTGTTGTTATCAGGTTCAACATTATGGTTGTTTATCTGACATGCAAATTCTATAAACAACTAATTTAATTAAGCTGATGTAGGTTAATGCAAAAAAAATCTAAAAAATTCTCATTTTCGGTAACTTGTTACGATGAATCATTTAAGAAACTCAGGTAGCTCAGACTATTTTGTCTTTGCCAGCTTTTTTAACAAAGGAAAGATTGTTTTCCTTTTGATGGCATCGCTGGTCACACTGATAACTGTTATCGTTATTATGTCAATGGTCCCGCCTGTCAGCAAAGATGCATTGATACATCATCTGGCTGTTCCCAAACTGTACCTTAAACATGGAGGTGTGTATGAAATTCCTTTTATGGATTTTTCGTACTATCCCATGAATCTTGAATTTCTATATATGATTCCACTCTATTTCGGCAATGATATTATTCCAAAACTGATTCATTTTACATTTGCCCTTTCAACGGCATTTCTGATCTTTCATTATTTAAAAAAAAGAGCAGGCCTGGTTTATGGCTTATCCGGTGCGGTTTTTTTCCTTTCCATACCCATCATAGTGAAATTATCAATAAACGTCTATGTAGACCTTGGGGTTATATTTTTTTCATTTGCTTCACTCCTACTGATATTGAAATGGCTGGATGAAAATTTCAGGGCTAAATATCTGATTTATTCGGGGATAACATGCGGCCTTGCTCTTGGAACCAAATATAATGCTTTGATAACCTTTGCATTACTGGTTCTGTTTATCCCGTTCCTCTATTCAAGATTCAACAAGGATAAAAAACATCTCAATAGCCGATCACTGTATTACTGCGCAGGCTTTGTTCTCGCAGCCTTGATATTTTTTTCTCCATGGATGATACGAAACTATTCCTGGAAAGATAATCCAGTCTACCCGCTTTATAACAGTATTTTTAATCAGCCCGATCAGACAAATAATAAGATCGGGGGAGAATCCGAAGAAGAAAATGTGAAACAGAACAAGGGATTTTTTACATACAGGAACAATATTTACGGTGAATCGACCCTGGAAATCGCTTTCTTGCCTGTAAGGATTTTCTTTCAGGGAAAAGATGGCGACCCTCAATATTTTGACGGGAAATTGAATCCTTTTCTATTGATTTTTCCCATCCTTGCCTTTTTACCTTTGAAAAACACTCCCGGAACTCTCAAAAGAGAAAGGATGATTTTTCTGGTATTCAGCCTGCTCTTTTTTTTCATAGCTTTTTTTACTGCGGTGCTCAGAATTCGTTACATCTCACCAATCATACCTCCTTTGACAGTCTTAAGTATATTGGGTATAAAGAATTTGCTGGAAGCTGTAAACAACAAGCCCTCTCGGATATTTAGAGTAACCGGAAATATATCTGTTGTTTTACTTTTTATATTTTCACTGGCACTTAACGTAAATTATATTGCAGGATTGTTTAAAGATGTTGATCCGGTGCCGTTTATCTCGGGCAGAATAAGTCGTGATGAATATATATCAAGATTTATTCCGGAATATCCCGCTTTAAAGTATATCAATACTAAGGTATCCACTGATGCAAAGATATTTTTTATCTATCTGGGAAAGAGAGGATATTATTGTAACAGGGATTATGAGTTTAATCCGGGCTTTCTGCACAATCTAATTTTTAAAGCCAGGACTCCTGGTGATATATTTAAAGGATTTAGGAAAAAGGGATTCACGCATCTCCTTATTTTTACCCCGGTTTTTAATAAATGGGTCAAAGATAATTGTTCCATTGAGAAACAGAAATTAATCGAAACCTTTTTTAGAGAATTTACTGTTTCGATCTTTTACAGGAAGGGTGTTGTATTGAATATGTTGAAGATTAAGAATTATTGATCGTTAATGTTTAACATGAGTTAAGAGAATCACTTCTGTGTCATCGTATTGTGAAAAATATAATGCTGGTAATATAAATGGGAGGCAAAAATGATTGAACCCCGTAATAAAGGTTTTACTCTTATTGAAGTACTGATTGTTATTGCTATTCTTGGGATATTGGCAGCAATTGCAATCCCGCAGTTCGCTTTGTATAGAACGAAATCATACAATACTGCAGCGATGTCCGATCTTAGAAATGCAGCTACAGCGCAGGAGGCATATCATGCCGAATATAGGACCTATGCCGGATCATATGATATTCTTAATCATGAGAACTTGGTAGTTAAATCTCCGGGCGTGGCCCTTACAATAGGTGGAGATGACACCAGTTATACAATAATTGCTCATCATTCTTCAGGAAGCAAAACCTACACACTGGCAGGTCCAGGCGGGACAATTAAAGGCAACTGATGATGTATATATGACCATAAGATTTAAACTGTTTACAGGATATCCATTTGCGTTGATTTTTATAAACAGTATAAATATCATATTTGAGTATCTAGGTAGCATGGGGATTATTAGGATATTGATATGAAAAAAAAAGATGTTTCCATAATTATACCTGCTTATAATGAAGCAGAGACTATTAAAAACGTCATAGAGAAGATAAAACTGATAGACCATGAGCTTGAAATAATAGTTATCAATGACGGGTCTACTGACCGGACCGGTGATATGGCAAGAGAAGCGGGAGCGATTGTGTACAGCCATCCCTACAACGTGGGAAATGGTGCATCAATAAAAAGCGGGATCAGGCTTGCATCAGGAGATATACTGGTGTTTATAGACGGGGACGGGCAGCATGATCCCGAAGATATTGTTAAGATGCTTCAATATTTTCCCGAATATGATATGGTCGTGGGCGCGCGTTCAAAAGGAAGCCAGGTTTCACTGTTTAGGGGTGCGGGAAACAGGATGCTTAACTGGCTCGCTGGATATGTTGCAAAGTTCAAGGTTCACGATCTTACTTCCGGATTCAGGGCAGTGAAAGCGGAGATAGCCCATAGTCTTTTATACCTTCTGCCGAATACCTATTCATACCCAACAACCATGACCCTGGGCGTTTTAAGAAACGGGAGGAGCCTTAAATATCTGCCGATCAGGGCAAATAAAAGGGTGAAAGGTAAAAGTAACATCAGTGTCTTTCGTGATGGTGTAAGGTTCTTTATGATAATAACCAAAATATGTGCCCTGTATTCCCCTTTCAGGATTTTCCTTCCTGTCAGTTTCTTTATATTCCTTATTGGCTTTTTTTATTATCTGTACACCTATTTTACAGAAGGCAGATTTACAAATATGAGTGCTCTTCTCTTCACCACCTCAATTATTGTTTTTTTTATGGGGATTATTTCAGAACAGATAAGCCAGATGCGTTTTGAGAGAAGTGAAGATAATATTAAAAAATTCGGAAAATATTAACTGCAAAGTCGGATAACATTGCCATGCCAGTTTCTGTTATTGTCCCATCTTATAATTCGATGAAAACCATTACTGCACTGCTTGATACCCTGACCAGACAGGATTTTACGGATTATGAAATCATTGTTGTTGACGATTGTTCGACCGACAATACACCTCAAATCGTAAAAGGCTATAATATTAAGTATATCAGGCTAAAGATGAATAGCGGGCCGGCTGCGTGCCGAAATATTGGGGCTCAGGTTTCCAAAGGAGATATCCTTGCCTTTACAGACAGTGATTGCAGAGTAGACAGTGACTGGTTGAGCAGGATACATTCCAGCCTTTCCAGTGAAAAGGCCCATGCTGTTATGGGCAGATTGATAATAGACAAATCAACGTATCTTGGTGATTCCATATCCGCGCTGGGTTTTCCTGCAGGTGGCAGCCTGGGGTTTCAAAAAGTATGGAAAGTTGATAATGGCGGCTACACGACCAGCCTGAGTTCCTGCAACTGCGCAATCAAGAAAAATGTATTCGATAATCTCGGAGGGTTTGATGAAACATTCCCCTATGCCGGGGGAGAGGACAGTTATTTTGCATATTCTTTGATAGAGTCCGGTTTCAGGATTAAATACTGTCCTGATGTGGTCGCATATCATGAAGCCCGTGATTCATTAAGGAACTATATCTCATGGCAGTTTAAAAGAGGGGTAAGCAGTCAAATTTTTTCTTCAAAGGTTAAAAACAGGTCTGAGTATATGTCTTTACGTCTATGGTCCGTATCAAATGTAATAAAAAATAATCTTTCGGATAAAAAGCTGCCTCTCATATTGTTTCTGCTGTTGACAGGCTACATGAGCCAGGCAGCAGGCTTTATATATGGCAAAAAAAGGAGCAAACCATAATGCGTGTTTTGATAATCAATCCGCCGTGGCCCGGAAAGGGCTATGGCACAAGGTCACAAAACCGGATCATAAAGCACAGAAGCGATAAATTTCTCCAGTACCCTATATTCCTTGCCTACTCCGCATCACAGTTGAAGAAAGCCGGGCATGATTTTTTTTACATTGATTCGGTTATCCAGGATCTTGATATGGAACAGACCCTGCTCAATGTGAAAAGAGCGGCTCCGGATGTAATATTCATGGAAACCACGACTCCTTCCATAGAGGCCGACTACGAAAGCCTTGTGAAATTAAAAGACACAACAGGGGCAAGGATAATAGTGGGCGGGCCCCATGCCACATATTTTCATGAACAGACTTTGAAGGACTGCAGCGCAATTGATGCGGTAATAAGGCATGAGTTCGATACCAAGATTGCAGCGGTTGTATCCAATATAAATAATCTCAGCGTGTTGGAGGGAATTACATTCAGGGATGGTGACCGGATAATAGACAATGGTGACGGTGAGATGTGTGAAGACCTTGATTCCCTGCCTTTTCCGGACAGGGATGCCATACCGTGGAGGTGGTACCTGGAGGCATGGTATTCCAGAAAGCCCTTCATGAACATGATGACTTCAAGGGGATGCCCGTATCACTGCGCCTTCTGCCTATGGCCTCAGAGCATGTATGGACATAAACAGCGTTTCAGAAGCCTCGACAATGTTTTTTCCGAGATAAAATACCTGAAGGGAAGGTATGGCCTGAAAGAGATCAATATTGATGACGGCACCTTTACCACCAGGAAAGAAAGGGTGATGGAATTCTGCGAAAGAATGCAAAGGGATAAACTGAACATCATATGGACCTGCAATGGCCGCGTGGATAATATTGATGATGAGATGCTGAGGGAGATGAAGAAGGCGGGGTGCAAGATGATCCGTCTAGGAGTTGAAAGCGGATCACAGGAAGTGCTGGATAAAATAAAAAAAGGCCTGACTCTTGAGCAGATAGAAAAAGGTTTAAAGCTGGTAAAAAAACACGGGATACAGGCACTGGGCGGTTTTATGTTCGGATTCCCCTATGACACAAAGAAGACAGTTGAACAGACAATAGCATTTGCAAAAAAGATATCGCCCGATCAGGTGCAATTCTCCATTAACATGAGCTATCCCGGTACATCCCTTTATGAATATGCCAAGGATAATGATCTTCTGCTGGCAAAAAGCTTCAGGGAATACGATATGACGTGCGGACCTGTTGTTAAGACTATAGACATGGACAGGGATGAACTATTACATATATTGTCCAGGGCATACAAGGAATTCTATTTCAGGCCAGGTTATATGTTTCAGACCCTTGGAAACATCAGGGATGCGGATGAGATAAAAAGGGTATTCCGATCCCTGAAGAGCTTATTAAAGACAATCCGTCTGCATAAATAACTGTGCTGAAGATCTGAATAGTGCCTGGATTTTCTCAAGAGACATTAAGTGAAAATAAAAACCGGAAATTATCCGGGGTGAATGAAATACCTTGGCAGGTGGGATATGGCCTTTAGAAAAGGTGTGTTCAAACTCCCCATGAGTCATCTGTTTTATATGATAGGAATGAAACAGCAATAAAATAATATTGAAATTAAACCGATTAAATACTGTTTACCTTTTCTTAAAAATGAGAATTATATTTTGACATCCTTAGATATTATGGCTACAATTAAATGAAAATATGTACATAAATTTGAGGATAATAGAAATGGAAAATATAGGAGTTAAAGAACTAAGAGATAATCTCAGCAGGGTTCTTAAAAAGGTGGAGAGTGGCGAAATTGTAAGGGTTATGCGTCATGGTAAAGCCGTTGTTGAAATGAAACCTTTAACAGCAAATAAAGAAAAGAAACTTTTGGATGCTTTGCAGAGGAAAGGTATTTTGGGAGGTGGGTCAGGAAATATTGGTAATATCAGGACTATTAAAAATCTCAAACCCGAAAAGCAAATATCTGAAATAATTATTGAGGATCGAAGGTGATTGCATATTTTGACAGCAGCAGTATTGTGAAATGGTTTTTTGATGAATCATACTCTGGTCTGTCAAGGTCACTAAAAGATGATACAGATATTTCATTTACATCTATTCTTTCATATCCGGAAGTTTTATCAGCGTTTAACCATGCCTGGCGAGAAGGACGTTGTAAAAAATCCGATATGGAAATTATTAGTGGTGAATTCCAGAGAATATGGGATGATTTCCGATGGATTAAAGTAAATGAAAAGATGATATATAAAACAAGAGAACTTATTTTCAAACATGGCCTTAGAGGTTACGACGCTGTTCATCTAGCAGCGGCTATTATGCTAAGGGAAGAAGGAGAACTAAACGACCTTTTCTTCTCGTGCTTTGACAGGGTTTTGAACCGGGCAGCCAGAAAAGAAGGTTTGTTGATACATAATTCAGTCAAATGATCCAATGTTATGTAAAATGAGAATGCGATTGACAATTTGCATAGAATGCAGGCCTGCTTTGCCGTCTGTTTGGAATCCAGGAAGTAAGCCAGCTTGCCACACAAGGATTTTTTTACCGGGCTGGAGCGCAGGATGAGGCTGGCAAAAGATAAGGCTTTTTCCCCGACCCTGATTTACGGTGGAGCGGAAAGGCTTGTCCATGTTTCACTTATCGGTGCCGGCGGGTGGCAGTACAAAAAGTCTGATAAGGTTGGTTCTTGCGGAATATGGAGGATGGCTGGTTGTAGACTGGATCAGGATATTGGATGGGAATAACGATGCAGGATCACAGATCTCTTACATAGAGCCTGTTACATAATCCGTCTATTAAGGCCCGGATCCACAATCCTATCTGTTTGAAATTAAGAGTGAGAATAAAGAAGCAAAAAGAGGCAATGAACATGATCACCTGGTTCATTGACACATACCTGTATTTTTTATAGATGATAATAGCGTTCCTGAGTTTATAATAAACCCATATCCTGCTCGAAAACATGCTGATTATGCCTGAACCGCTCAGCTTGTTTTTATGGGGATGGTACATAATACTCTCGGTGACCATCGTTATCTTCCTGCCGCTTGCCTTTGCCCTGAGATTATATTCAGTGTCATCACCATAGATAAAGAAACGCCTGTCAGGAAGACCTATCTCTTTAATGCTGTCACGGTGTATTAAAAAACCATTAAAAGGCAGGGTAATCACCTCGACATTGCCAGTATTCACCCTGGCCTTGATTCCCCATAAGGTAGTTGATTTGTCACTTGAACTTAAAACAATCGGTGAGTAAATATCCCTTTTATTAATAATTCCTTTAAGAAGCTTCTCAAGACAATCTATTTCAGGAACACAGTCATCATCCATCATCCATATCCAGTCAGCGCCATTTCCAAACGCGAGTTTTGCACCATAATGAAAGCCACCAGCCCCACCAAGATTATTACCTAGTTTAACATATTTAAAAGAATCACTATCAGTAAAATTCATTCGAATCATATATTCAGTTCCGTCTGTAGATGCATTATCGACAAGAATAATCAAATCAGGCGGACGTTTTTGCGTAATAATGGCTTTAAGGCTTTTATGTAATATTGCCTTTCGGTTATGTGTAACAACTATGGCACAAATTTTATCCTTGTCTGCCATAAGGTATAATATCTTTTTGGGTAGATTTTGTGGTATGTTGCCGCATAAAGCCCCTGCGCCATTTCAAAAGGGTGGTAATATCTTTTTCCCTTTACGAGTTAATAGTCCATCGATTATGGCTTTTGATGTCATTTTAAAAATATCTTTAGCTTTCCCTTTTTTAAGTATGCCAAGTAGGGCCCTGATTAAAATCCCAGGTATTGTCTGAAAATAAAGTCGATTGGGAAAATATTTTTTAGCTATAAATATTTTATTGCGGACATCATAATACATCTTCCAGGTTGGCAACTCTCGATAAGCTGCTTGAAATAAACCAAAATTGTATAATGAGATATTGGGGAGTGGATGATTAACTTTACTGGCTTTTATTAACGTCAGTCTGAATCCCTTGGATTTTATTCGTTCACAGTATTCTTTGTCGTCCGCACATATAAAATATCCTGAATCTGGATAGCCAACCCTTTCAACAAGATTCCTATGGAGTAAAAATCCTATAAAAGGAATCATATCGACTTCTTCTGCGTCTGCTAGCATCTCAGGATATTTAATAAATCTTTTCCGGCCATTTTTTCTGATAATTGATGGCCAGCATAATCTGGTTCTGCCTTCACTTTTATTGATAGCAATTGAGCCATAAACAGTATCAGGGTCTTGAGCGTATTTTGAAAGGGATTCCATGGCATCCGGTTCCGGAATGGCATCGTCATCCATTAACCAGAACCAGTCCCACCCGGCATTCATGGCAATTTTCAATCCTTGTGAAAAGCCACCTGCTCCTCCTATGTTTTTTTCCATGCGAATATAATTTACACGTTTTCTACCTATGATGCCTTGTGAACTCAGAAGATTTTTAGTCCCATCGATAGATGCATTATCTACGATGATGATATCGCAAGCCATGCTTTGATTGAGCAGTGCATCTATAACTGAGACCAGCAAATCTTTTCGATTATACGTTACTACAATAGCAACTACTCGATTATTGGTGGGCTTGAATGCGCCGATTTTATCGGAGATTATGGTCATTAGATTTAAAGGCAGAGTGTATTAAATTTACTAAGCGCTGCCTCAATAGTATGATGCATGTCGTAATATTTATAATCTGCGAGGCGTCCACCAAAAATAACTTTATTTTCTTTTTTTGCCATATTTTGATAGCGAGCTAATAGCTGCTTGTCTTTTTTTGAATTAACCGGGTAATATGGTTCATCCTGATCAAAGCATGAATATTCCCTGATGATGACTGATGTGTATTTGGGATATATCCTTTCACGATGAAGATGTCTGGGTTCATGAATTCGAGTATATGGGATTTCTTCATCTGCAAAATTCATTACGCTGGTACCCTGAAAATCTTCCATATCGACTTCTTTCTGTTCAAAACGTACTGATCGCCATTGAAGATGGCCCAATGAATATTCAAAATAGCGATCTATCTGGCCTGTAAAAATCAGGGTGTTGCACGATTTCAGCCAGTGTTCTCTGTCATCGAAAAAATCCGTATTCAGTTCAACAGGAATACCTTCAAGCATATTAGTGAAAAGGTTAGTATATCCTTTAACTGGCAGACCCTGATAATAATCATCAAAATATGAGTCGAAGAAGGAAGATCGAACAGGAAGCCTTGTGATAGTTTGGGCAGGTATATCTTTTGGATCGATACCCCATTGTTTTTTTGTGTATCCCTTAATGAATGCCTCGTAAAGATCAATACCTACAAGGCTTATTGCCTTTTCTTCGAGATTTTCAGGATTTAAAATATGTGGGCGTTTGGATGCAATAAATGACTCAACTTCATTCGGTTTTAAATTGACGCCATAAAATGCGTTTATCGTTCCCAGGTTAATGGGCATTGAGTAAACTTTATTTTTATGCGTTGTAAGAACTCGATGCTGATACCTGTTAAACTCTCCGAACCTGTTTATATAATCCCATGTTGTTTTATTCCTGCAGTGAAAAATATGGGTTCCATATTTATGGATGGTAATATTTGTATCTTCATATTCATATGAAAAGCAGTTTCCCCCTATGTGATCGCGGCGTTCAATCATTAAAACTGACTTCCCATTGCTATAAAGCCTTTCAGCCAATACAGAGCCATAGGACCCTGTTCCGATTATTATATAGTCATAGTGTTTCAATTTTGTATCTACTTTATGTTTTATATTTGACGTGACACAAGTGCCTGTTTTTATGTTTTAAACGTGTTTTTAAAGCAAGAGCTACTGTCTCATACGATTCTATGTAAGACTCTCGCAGGATAGTAAGTAATGACTTTTGTATTATGGGGAAGAGTAAGCGCTGAGTATTATTATTTATTCTTAGTATTCTTTTTATTGTTTTGTGGATACTCAATGCTAAGTTCTGGTCAATATTCAGTAATTTATTGAGATTATTTATTGTCTTGATACAAAAGAAATTGATCAATAGACTACAGTTATCTTGAATAGATTTGCAGATATCTAATGCTGATCTAACATTTTCTAATGCTAATTCTAGTAACGCGGTTACAACATCTGGCCCGAGACTTTCAGCGCGTGAAGCTGTAAAAACTGCTCCAGCTGATAAAGCAAGTAAGCCTTCAACACGTTGCTTTGCAGAAAGATGCCGACTATTTTCGAGCAATTTGTCAATTCTATTATGAAGGATAATATCATGCCTACGCTGATTTAAGAGGTTAGAAGACATGCTCTCTGCATGTTTACGATAATACACTGTCCCTGCACTATTAAAGAAAGGAATATGTCCCGCAAATACTGCACGAATCCAGTAATCCCAATCTTCACAAGCTTTTAGGCTGGTGTCAAAAAGACCAATATCATGAATCACCTTTCGCCTACACATAAAAGCATGTGGAGGCGCTATATTCAAATAACAAAGATGAATATCCAGAAAATTGTGATAAAGTTTCCATTTACCTTCAACCGTAGGTTTCCCTTTCTCCGATATTGCACTGAACAGTTTGTTTTTGCATACCGAGATTGAGATATTCTTATTTTTATTTAAAAAATTGACTTGTTTTTTTAATAATTGCTCTCCGAGTAAATCGTCCGCATCCAGAAACAGTATGAATTCTCCTGTACTATTTTTTATGCCCGTATTTCTTGCATATGACAGCCCTGAATTCATCTGATAGATATATTTAATTGCATTCTTGTATTCATTTAAAATATTTTTTGTATCATCCTCGGAACCATCATCGACGATAATAATTTCCATATCGGGGAAGTCCTGTTTTAGAACACTGTTTAGTGCATCTAATATAAAGTGACCGTAGTTAAAGGTAGGGATTATCACAGAGACTCTTCCTTTCACTTTATCCCAGTGAACCTTTTGGGTTTGCTTATAACTCATTATCCGATTTTAGAAAATAGTAGAATGAGACCTTTGAATTTTATAAAATTTAAAAAAAATGTTTTCTTCCAAAGTAAATTTTTTAAAAATATTACCGTTTTTTAAATGCCTAAAAACTTATTTTTCATACAATCTTTAATCTTTTTTTATCCGGGTTGCTCTCAACGGGTTATGTAAAGGTCTCCATTTGAAAAAAACTTTATTTTACCAGGAATGACGTATATGGAGTTTTTTAAGCAGCGAACGTATTTTATAAAAGGTCCAGCGCTTAGGTAGCATAATCCATTGAATAAATAAAGGATTGAGCAGTCGAATGATAGGAAACTGATAGAATGTTTGTATGGGTCTTGTTTTTGATCGTATTTCATGGGTTCTATGCGCAATTTTACTCCAAAAGAAAGGTTCAAAAAAGAAAGCAGTATGAATACTTGTCCATAAACCAAGAGCAATAGATTCCCGACGTAATTCATTCAGACGATTATTCATTTCAAGTGCTTTATAGGTTCTAAGGAGTTTTTTTGCCGTTTGTTTACGAATCTCATTAAAGCCTGTTGAGGATGATATTCGTTTATCCCAATGGTGTCGCCATACACCTACAACATCATCAACTTTTAGCCAAGTAAGCTCCATGGAAATACATAAATCAATCAACCATTCAATGTCTTGCCGCACGACAGTTTCAGGATTCCACCTGGCATGCACTAGTCTTGATCTCTTGTACACATGGGCCATGGGAAGGCAATTACGAGAAGGAGTTAATACTGCGGCGCATAAATCATTTGTCTCAGGTTGATGCCAAATATCTAAACAGTGATCCTCCTCATCAATCAGCTTTATGCTGCCTGAGATTACATCTACATCATATAATTGAATTAATTCATACTGTTTGATAGCTCCATTAGATACCAGATAATCATCATCATCTAGGAATCTTATATATTTACCTCGTGCAGCATCTAAGCCGGTATTTCGGGCTATATTTGCATTGGCTTCTGCAATAGGTATTATGCGAACCGATGGATTGTTCTGATAGTGTAAAAGAGATTTGCGCCAAGAATCGTCGGGTCCGTTGGGAACAATGATCACCTCTACTTCTTCCTGTTGCATTCCCTCCAGCGCACTTTGAACAGCACATGGCAGGTAATGTGGGCGATTAGTGGTAGGGATGATAACTGAAACAAGAGGTGTCATTCAACAAGCCTTGTTACATACAAAAAGTTTTTCACCGCGTGTTAAGCCATATCTTATACTATCGATGCCACTGGATGAATATTCCTGTAATTCAAACCCTGCGGTTATCAATCGATTACGGATATCACGGCCATAATAGCGAACATGATCATGTTGCCCAAAATGAATTTCACGATCTCGATTTGAAACAATGCAGGGATTTTCGTAAGTTGTGTCCCAACCTTCAATTATGGGGGCCATAACAAGTAATTTGCCACCCTTTCGTAAGGTTCTATGAAATTCAGATAACGCTAAATGATCATTGATATGCTCAAGCACATGGAAACAAATAATTACATCCCAACCCTCATCTGGTTGCTCTATTTTTTCACAATTCAGGACAATATCTGCACTCCCCGGATTTAAATCCGCTGATATATAACTCTTGGCGCATGAGCGGATTATTCTGGAAAGGACCGGTTCAGGGGCAAAATGTAAAATATCCTTTTTCTCAATAAAATTAATTTTCTGATTAATAAGCGCAAAAAGACGATGCCGTTCCAAACTACCGCAAGATGGACAGAGGGCGCCATAACGCGGAGGTTGTCCATAGGTCTCAAAAATACCTGTATAACCGCAACAAGGGCAATATTTCTCATTTTCTCCTCTGCCAAATATATGGGCTATAACCTCAATCCCGTAACGAATCTTTCGATATAAATGCTTTTTCATTTTGCTCAATTCAAATATTTAGACAAACCCATCAGCTCTATGAGGCTATTTTTTTCTTTTTCCCATGAAAAATAGTTTTTTACCCTTTTCCAGGCAGCAAGGCCAACTTTAGTTCTGAGAGAGATGTCACCTGCCAGCTTTAATATGTGTGATGCCATTTTGTACATGTCTCCCTCATCAACTAAATAACCTGTAACACCCTCAATAACTGCCTCCGGAATGCCTGCATGTCGTGTTGATACAATGGGAAGACTGTTTGCCATAGCTTCAAGGATGGCTACCGGCAAACCCTCTTCGTCTCCGGTAACAGGATCGGTTATACTGTGCTGTAAAAAAATATCCGCTTTCTTCATGAATTCATGAACAATAGAATTTGGCTGACTGCCGTGCAATGTAATATAGGAATTCAATGAATGTTCATGGATAAACCTATTAGCTTCTTCAAATAATTCACCACCACCAATATAGTCGAGCCTCAGGTTTGGGTTAGCAGTCATTGCCAGCTTAAAAGCTTCGAGGCAAAGCAATGGGGCCTTCTTAGGGGTCATTCTTCCAACTGCTAAACACCGGACAATGTCTCCTGTTTGCCGAATTAGCGGAAAAATAGGGACATCAACGCCACAGGGTATAACCTGTATTTTATCATCCGGCAAGCCAAGGTCTATCAGTTTCTTCTTGCTATGTACACTAACTGTAATTATGCAGTCTGCCTTATGGAGATTCAGATATCGTTTGTGCATAACCGGATCACGAAGCATTTTGGACACATCATATCCATGCGCATGAGTGTAGAATTTTATGCCCAGTTTCTGAGCTACATCCAGCCATTTTATAGATTGATCTAAATATTCACTTAGAATTATCTTAACATGATGTTGTGTGAGATATTTCTCAACTGTTATTTGAACTGGACTAAATTTACTTACTTTTAAAAAATATCGAATAGCATGATAAAACCAGGATAACTTATATCTGGATTGTTTTAGTAAAACGTATGGGAAATCGTTTTTTTGCTCACTCAAGTAGGGTTCTTTTTCTCTGATTATTACCGCAGTCAGGCCAGGTAGAAGTTTAGAGATATGCCTCTGGATGAAGGTTTCAGATATTTTCCCAAGATTCGGAGATATAACAGCAAAAGGATAGGCTTTATAGTTTTTGTTAGACGAGTTCATTCGACTGATCAGTTACTGTGAATCATTGTTTTTTTAGAGCGGTTCCAGTTATACCTGTTATCATTGCACTTTCTGAAAATCGTGTAATTAATCTTTTATCTGTCCTGCAAAGGATATAAATAAATGGTAACAATAGTATCGAAAAAAAGATTCGACTTAATCTACCCATTGGTCTTCTCCGCGCCCACAACCCTAGCATTTGTGCCATGCTTGCATCCCATCCACCTAATGGTTTTATATCGATATTAGAGAATCCATTTTGATTTAAAATGCGCTCTAAGGAAAATGGTGTATAGCGATATTCATCATATGGTACTTCGTGAAGAGGCCACAAAAATGGTGCTGTGAAAAATAATAATCCTTTAGGCTTCAATACACGAGATATTTCACCAACAACTTTGTCAGGTTCAGGGCAGTGCTCAAACACTTCAGTTGCAATAGCACAATCAATACTTTCATCATCTAATGGAATCCTTCCATTTTTCCAAGTGATATCCGGCTTATTACTATGGATTGGGTTATCTTCCAGGTCTAGGCCTATATATTTAGTCACTTTGCTTTGGTTGGACACAAATAATGGTTTATAGGGCATCTGACCGCAGCCGACATCAAGGAGTGTGCCATGAAAATGCAATAAATTATTCTTGATTGCAGACAGAATAGAATAGTGTACAATATAAGTGTCCATTTTGATTAAACAAAAAGATGGATTTAAAAAATAGGATCTTGTCATTGATTGGTTGTTACTTTTTATTTTTAAATGAATAAAATCTCAGATATGATTTGTTTAAATACATCAGCTATTTATATTTGCTTTATTTACCCCAAATCGATTCATCAATATTTTATACCACCTACGAAGCAAAGCATTTAATAGTAAGGAGTTGGTAATACCTGGTGCATTAGGGATCGGTGCATAATTGTATTTAATTTTGTTATTATGTAAAAGATATTTGATTTTATTTAATATCGGTCTTGATGTTCCATTGGCAATATCTCCAAGATACATGTATGTCAAATTTGCTTCCATCATTTGATGAGCAGTAAATTTATTGTTCTCCATTACCATTATTGGGCATGCTGTAACTAATTTATTGATCCGTTTATAATACTTAATCATATTTTCATAAATCATGATTCTGTTGAGATTCATATTCCTTCCATGTAAACGTCTTCCGCCTCCTATAAAAGGATAGTAATAAAAATTTTCTTTTTTTAATGCGAGTTTGCTTAAAAAATATCTGTCTTCAGCTGCTTTTAATTCGATGTCAAAACCACCATTTTCACGAAATACCTCTCTTTTTAACAGTAAGGAATGTATTGGCAATGGGTAAGGTAGCCAAAGGTTATATAGGTTAATAAATGGATTATGTAATGGACCAATATATCGAATGAATGAACTTCCATCATAATTTTGGTATTGAGCAATTTCACAATATGAAATTCGTGCACCAACTTCTCTCATAAAATTAAGCTGGATTTTTAGTTTGTCTGGATGTAGAAAATCATCAGCATCAAGAAACTGTACATATTCTCCTGATGAATTTTCAATTCCAGTATTTCTTGCCCCCGCTAGTCCTATGTTGTCTTGATTAATCAGCTTTATAGAATTTTTGTATTTATATAGTTCTTGGTCTGGAGAGTCTGTTGACCCATCGTTAACAACTATTATTTCTATATTTTTATATGTCTGGACAAGCGCACTTTCAATAGCTTGCCCTATAAATTGTTTTTGATTATATAGTGGGATGATGATGGTGACTTTCATTTCATTTTTGTTTAAAGGCATCTCTTTAAAATCCATTTAGTAGGCGGAAGGTTTCTAGTCCTGTAATACAATCTACAAATAACAGATAATGTGAGTTTTAGTATCAAAGGTGTATCATCAAAAAATCTCTCCAGGTATTTTGTAAGAATTCGATCAGTAGGGCAGTTAATCCAATTAATTACAAGAAGTTTGAAGAATGAGAAATTGCATGAATAATTATTTTCTAAATAGCTAACTTTTGCAATGTCTCTAAAACCAATCTGGCTTTTTCTTTTGACAATTGATATCCCTGTTGAAAAATTTTTCCTCCAACTGTAAAGGCACTCATGTAAGTTTGAAAATTTTGTGATATCTGAAAGTCTCAAAAGTAAGTCATAGTCCTGAGCGAGGGTATATTTTTCATCATAATATTCGACTTTTTTTAGTAATTCTTTTCTTATAAATAAAGTCCCATGAATCAACTGATTATCAGAAAGTAACTTTGACATAATTTCTTTATGTGAGTTCAATTGATTGAGTTTTGATATAATTTTTCCGTATTCATCTATGATATTTATATTAGACCCAGTTACCCCAATTTCTGGATGTGTGTTAAGATAATGAAATTGTTTTTCAAATCTTCTTTTATCCGAAATATCATCGGCGTCCATTCGTGCTATATAGTCACCTTTGGCGAAAGATAGCCCCTTGTTTAAGGATTTTGTCAACCCTATATTATCTTGATGAAATAAAAATATACGCGGATCATTGTATGACTCAAGAATAGCCCTTGTATTATCAGTTGAGCCATCATTAATTATGATAAATTCAAAGTCTGTAAATGTTTGTTTTAGAATGCTGTTAACTGCTTCTTTAAGATATTTCTCCCCGTTATAAACACTCATTATGACGCTAATTTTGGGCTTCATTTCAGAATAGAACATTCCATATTTGGCATTGCATCATCAGTATAGATATCGATTTCAAAATGCTCGGCTATTTTCAAGATGGAAGCTATTTCATTCTTATACAGCTTTTCTTTCCAATAAGTCAGGCGATTAAAGTCGTACACTCTTGCTTTTTGAGGATTGGAAAGTTTTGATGGCTTGGAAAAAATTCTATGTATATCATTTCGAAATTTTAATCCAACCCTTTTGAATATTTTATGAATCTCTTCAATTCCATTGATTACAAGATTTTCGTATGTACAAAAAATCAATTGTTTTATTCCTAATTGTTTTAGGGGTATGAGGTTCTCAACGCACCACATAATAGTGTGTTTTTCCAAGTCGTTTTTTGATTCATTTATCAAGTTTTCAAATGGATACAGGTAATCATTCATTAGGTCTTCCTGTATTAAAAAGTGGTCCAGATGAGTAGACCAATTTTGTTCCAATCTTGATAATACAGTTGCACACGGATGTCGAATTATAAAAACTATTTTATTTCCGAATCTATTTTTCAAATAACCTAAAAATAGATTCATACGTATTTCTTTAATTAAAATTCTCCATGCTAACGTTCTTTTATTCTGGGATAATATCCATTCATTTTTTATTTCCCCTTGTAACACCTTACCGATAGTATCGTCCAGATAATGAGCTTTAGTAGTTGCTCGTATATATAACCTTAATAAAGATGTATCGATATCAGGCACATGGCGATGATCGAAAGGTTCAAATAGAGATAAAAATCCAGGACCACTCCCAATTATATCTCCAAGCCATGTTGTTCCACTCCGGCCAGATCCTGCAACGATAATAGTATCGCTCGGTTTATGTAAGGGATTGAGAAAGGCGGGTTTAATTCTAGAAATGAAATATTTCATACCGCTTTATTAATAATGGTTTTATTTTATCCACATCCTGACCAATAGATTTTTAATGAGTCTTTAAGTAATGTCTGATTTAACTTGTAACTCTCGTTTTTGATTTACATTAAACAACGCAACTGACACTATAAGAATTTTTAGAAGTTTTATACCTTATTTACATTATATAAGTAAAACTATCTCTTACGCATACAAAATATACTACGCAGAGGTGCATACCATTTTTGTGTATTTGTTCTGTCATTAAATACTTTGTAATATGGATTGTTCCTATAATATTCCTTAACATTTTTTAAGTACCCAACAGGATAGAGAATGTGATTTTCATCTTCATATTCGTATAGTTTTTTTTTCTTTAAGAAGTCATATAACGCACTTCCAGGTATGCCTACAAATATATTGTCATTCATATAATCAGGTTTAATACGTTTTTTTAACATTAGTGTTTCTTTTTTGTCTTCCTCAGTTTCCGTGGGGAATCCTACTATAAAACTGGCATACGTTTTTATGCCTACCTTTTTAGCCTTGTCAAAAGCATTGATAAATTGTTCTACTGTTTCACCTTTTTGATAAAAATCAAGCATACGTTGACTTCCTGATTCAACACCAATATAGAATACTTTACAGCCTGCATCTTTCATTAGTTTTTGATATTCATAATCACCAAGTTGATCTACACGTGTTTCGCAAAACCAGTCAATTTTTATACCTTTTTCTAAAAGCAATTCACAAAACTCAATAGTTCGCTTTTTATTTAAAGTGAAATGATCTTCCCTGAAATAAATACCTTTTGCACCGTAATACTTAATCAGAAATAATATATCTTCCAGAATTCTTTCTGCCGTCATGTATCTGTAAGTTTTTCCCCATATTGACTTTACGGAACAGAATTGGCAGTTGAATGGACATCCTCTGCTAGTATTCATTGTATAGAGTGGATAGACTTTGGACCAGTTGTGTCTCCAAGTATAAGGTCTAAAAATAAACTCTTCCCAGGCAGGGCTAGGCAACGAATTAAGATCCTGAACTTTTTTACCATATACTATTCGTTCTTTTGTTACGTCTTCTAGTATTTCAGGGAGTGAGATTTCACCTTCCCCTATCACAATGTGATCCACAAATTCAGGTATTTCATTATATCCGACTGATGTATGAGGCCCACCGACAATTATTTTCCCCAGCCATTCTTTTTTTTCTCTTTTTTTCTGAAGATTATAAAACATCTTGAGAGTAGAGCTATAACAGATCGTGTTAGCATATATGCCAACATAATGAATATTATTTTTGCTCAAAAAATCTGATTCAATAATGTCAGAAGGGCAAAGGTATTCATCGCTGAAATAAACATTATGACCTCTCTTCTTCAGAATAGATATGAGATATCCAATACCAAGTGGGGGCCGTTTTTCCGAAGTCGAGAATCCTGATTTTTGAGGAGCCGCTGATGTCAGAAATAAAATATTTTTACTATTTTTTACCAAGAAACATCCAATTATTTATAATTTTATATTTTGAAAAGTACTTATTTAATATTTGGGAAATTTCATCAAGTGTGAATATATGTAAATGGCATGGATTTTTATTACAGATTTCGTTGGCTTCATTCCTGTTTGCAGGAAATGCAGATGTTCCAATAATATATCCCCCCTTCTTTAATGCCTTCGATAAATTGCTTATATATTTTTCTCCATTTTCTTTGGTAAAATGTTCAATGGTTTCCATACATACTGTAACATCAAATTCATTAAGCCAGTTATTTGAGATATCTAAAGCATCCCAATAATGCCATTGGATATTCGGTGCTGTCCAATGCTTTTCACAGAAAGTTAATGACTTTCTTGAATTGTCAAAGGCAATAACTTCGCTGGCGAAAATAGACAGGATATTTGTACCCCAACCCAGACCTGCACAACTGTCCAATACTTTTTTATCACGACAAAGAAAATCACCCGCAGGAAGTGCCCTTTCTGTGTCTTTATGTACTGGAATGTTGTTCGATCTGTAGCTTAATATTTTTTTTATGAAATAAAAATATCTGATATAGTTTTTATAAAAAATCAAACTAATCAAAAGAGGTGTAACAGTTGTTATTTTATTGTCTTTCATAGTCTTTCGAATTGATTAGTTTAATTCTCGTCAGTAATAGAATTATATTTTACCCATAAAAAATTATTGCCAATAGAATGATCCATTCCATTAAACTCAAGTGGAATTCTCCACCAAAACAAAAGTTCTTCTCTTGAATTAGACCATATGGCAATCGCAATTTTCCCGCTAGCATTATTTATTCTTATATCTTCAACTATAATTTCGATAAACCCTTTACCTTTTTTAAAAAATAATTTCTCCTTATATGCCTTGTTTGTAGCTTGAAAATGCAGGCCAGGTTCATTTGAGCTATATATCGCCAAGTCAACTTCTATGTCATCATATTTCTGGATGGATTCATATCGCGCCGAGATTGAAAAAGAATCGCCTGGTGAAAGCTGTCGATTTCCAAGTTTAATATCAAAGAATTTTATCTTCCCATTTCCTGAGCAGATTTTTTGAATATCTTCATTAGTATTGCCTGCAAAAAGATTGCGATAGGCACGGATACCTTCAGAAATATTTTCATAAATATTTTGTCGGCTATCTTTTATCAGTATTACAGAACTTGAATAAGTTGAAATTTTATGCATATTGTGTGATACGAGAATTATACCGACTCCATTTTCTTTAAGCTCTCCAATTTTATTTAAACACCTTTGCTGAAAACCCTCATCTCCAACCGCAAGAACCTCATCCACCAAAAGAATATCCGGAGTCAAGTTTGCAGCCACAGCGAATCCTAATCTAACAGTCATCCCTGAACTGTAACTCTGAACTGGTGCATCAATGAATTCTTCTAGTTCAGCGAACTCTACTATTCCATCAAACTTTGCATCAATTTCTTTTTTCTTGAGCCCAAGAACCGACGCATTTACATAGATGTTTTCCCGCCCAGTTAGTATGGGGTTAAACCCAGCCCCGAGGGCGATGAGTGCCCCTACACGGCCCCGCATTTCAATTCTTCCTTTATCCGGTTTGATAAGCCCGTTTAACATCCTGAGGAGCGTGGTTTTGCCTGCACCATTCCTGCCGATAAGTCCAAGGCATTCTCCCCGTTTAAGTTCAAAGCTTATATCACTAACTGCCCAGAATTCGTCCGGGCGCAGGTCATCATTTCTGCCATGAGAACCGCCGATCAGTTCGCTTCCCAGGTCCTTCATCCCATACCACAGAGACTTCTTCAGGCTCCGACAGAATTTTTTAGAGACGTTTTCTACTTTAATCAGGGTTTCGGACATGTTTTAATGAAAGACAAGAGTCAATTATAAGTGGCAATAGACAAGAGGAATTTTTCAATTCTTGCTTTTGTTTTGTGGATATACCGGTTAAAAAACCCACCCTGTCCGGATGGTTGGTTCCAACAGATCCGGACAGGTGGTTCCAATGGTTCCGGTTAGGAACCGGAATAGATTTTTTTAAATTTAATTTATTACGATTTTAATACCCCAGCAGCTTGCGGAAGGGTTATTCCTAGTAAAAGGGGCCATGGCTTGCACTGGATTTAATACCCTATATTGTTTGATGCCGTAAACCTCCCTCATGGATTTGTCATGATCTTTATCAATGTACTGTATCTCAATGGTGTAAGAGTCATGAACAATATGGTCTAGAATGGCATCGGCTATAGGAAAGGACGCCTACAAAGATATATGCAGGGATAATCTCCCCGTGTCACGGTTGATAACAGAGGCTGTACCTTCCCCGTCAACTTCTATCTGGTCTCCCGGTTTCCTTGGAATGTGCATGGTGGCGCGCTTTCTTTCCGAATGTTTCTGGTAATGAAAACAGAACTGGGAATACATGAGAGGCAGCTCATTACACTGTCTGCATTCCTCACAGTACTCATTCCATAGAAGCTTTAATGTCACCCCGTTTCGCATCATCTTCCTGGCTATACACTCATACTCTATGGTTCGTGAGCTGATTTCTCAGGAAATAATTGCTTTTCAAGCTCAACATCTGTGATCCCAGCCTTTAAGGGCCATACAATATCCAGTTCTTTGGCACGGTTAAGTGCCTTGCGTACTGTCTTTCTTGAGCATCCACAACTTTTGGCTGTACCGGTTTGTTTAATCCCAAGGCTATGCAGCCTAATGATCTCTCGATATTTGGTCATATATGTGACCTCCTTTATAATGAATTTACATCAAATCTTGATGCATATACCCATTAAAAAGGCGCATTATTGGATTGGAACTACACCGGATTGGTTGGAACTTTTAACCGGAACGATTGGAACCAATGACCGGACTCATTGGGGAAAGTGACCCGGAATATCCATTTTGTGAATCTGAACTTCAATTATGCGAATTTAATTTTGAGTGAACCCTTAGAAAAATTGGCTTAAGACCTTCTTTATTTCTTTATGGATATGATCGGTTGCATCTTTGGCTTTGAGGGCATCTTCTTTTTTATAATTAGTTGGCCAATGTACAGGATATCGGGTATCAATATAAAATCTGTTGATGATTTGAAGTCTTCCAAAAGAACTGAAAGTGATTCGTCCCTGGCCAGGCATATTTTAGAAGTATAGGAAGATCATGTATCTTTTTGAAATTCAGGTCATATGCTATTATAAATGATTTTAAATACTTTTCAGCAGCTTGATGAAAGTGAAAACATATCTGGGCATAGAAAGGACTGTCGTTTATAACCGAAATTGCGAATTCAAAATCTTCATCTGCCTTATCCAACCATTCTTTGACCACTATTTGGATCAGCCATATAAAACGCGTCCTTCATCCAGGATAACTTTTATAAAGGGATCTCCAAGCTTAATACGCTCTTCGAATTCTTCAGGTCGGTATACTAACATATCTGCAGCAATGTCTCTTTCTATTAAATCATCCAATTCCCTCATTCTTGCCAAACCTTGTGGTGGTACATCCTCTTTTATTATTAAAAAATCAAGATCATTCAACTCATCATATTCTCCATGGCCTGCTGATCCAAATAAAATTATCTTCAATGGATTGTATTTTTTGATTAGTTGATTCGCTATGTTTTCGATTTCTTTTATGATTTCATTTTGTTCCATTTATATAAAATAACATCTTTTCACTGTCTAATACGATTGTGGTTTTTTCCGCCAGTTTAACGAGATGGATATTAAACCGGGTTTAAGAAGCATCATCCAGAAAATCGGCGAAGGCTGTCAATTCCGCCTTCACTTCGTTAAATAAATTTGGAGTGTTTTCAACAAGCTTTTGTATTTTTGAAGGATTAAAATTAAATGTATAGACATTTCGAACTACATGCCTGAATCCTCTTAATTCCTTGAGAGCCAAAAAACTAGTCTCTGATATAACCGCAGGTCTGATCTCCGGTACCTCCATTGAAATTTGTTTTAACAACTCCTGATGCCAGTTTTCACCTTTTGGAATACTCCCATCAATATTTATTGCGATTATTTCAAATAAACGTTCCAGGCCTGAATAAAGACCGTGCAGATTAAGGGCAACACTATCAAAATAGTATGTGTCGCCAGTGTGTTCTGCTCGATCCCAGCCTTCTTTGATTCTATGAACAAGGGTTTCCAGATCTTCAATCCCGGCTCGAATACGCAATGATAATTGCTCTATCGCTGAATTCATATCCTATGGCCTTCACGTTCAATAGCTTTTTTAAGCCCAGGCTTACAATCATCCATATCAATCAGATCGATTTTGAAAATAGACGATAAACCGGTTATCTCAGCCACAGCGGAATAAAATTTTTCCGAGGCTATACCTGAAACAGCGATATCGATATCGGAAAGGAGATGATATCCTGTTTTTCTTGCTAGAGAACCAAATACTAGTACCTCTTGGGCACCAAAATTATTCTTAAGCAAATTGGCTGCCTGCAAAGCGATTTGCCATGCTTTAGATTTTTGTTGTTCAACTTCCATATGATCTTTTTTAAGATTACGCTCCAGGCCAATGAAAGGATTATATTTTTTCCATTCTTTTCGAGGTAATTCCAGTGTGGTTTTTTCCATTTTATTAATTCCTCTCAATATGGTCTTCAACTTTTAATTTGCTCATCTGTCCTCGATGATATTAACTATGAATGCACTAAAATATCCAATCAGGCAAACGCGGCTTTTCGCAACTCAATATAACTGTCAGGTTTATCATCTTTTCTCTGAATTGCGAAAAATTTACCTTCTATTTTTTTAATACTTTAGCATCATAGTAGACCATACCACATTTATTGCAGATCTCTACCGGTGTATTGGGTACCAGAAGATAATTCCCCTTGAAACTATATAAATATTCAATTCTGCGTTCTTCATAGTCTGTTGCACCGCAAAAATTGCAATTCATATCCATTCTGTTTTCTCCTTGTCCATGGATCGATAAATTTGGGTGGCTTTGGTACATATACAGCTATAATGGCAAATTTTAAGATTAATCAGAATATTAAACATTTTATATTTTAGACTATTACAGATTCTTTAACAATTTTTATATCGCATCCTTACGCACTCATTCTCTCTATCAAAATCGGCATTGCAGCCCGGTAGATGACCCAAACCATTAAGAGCAGGATGAGCACGAGGCAGTTGACCAGAAGATAATAACCGAAAAAATCCGATGGGGCACCGGTCAGCCACCCGCGCGCGGACATGATAAGGGGTGTCAGAGGATTTAACCTGTAAATGAGCGCCGCTAAACCGCTTTGTGGCATGGGAAAGACAACCGGAGTCAGGTACATCAGGAACTGCATTAAAAGGGGAAGAGATTTTCCGATATCAGTATATAGCATCCCTACCGGGGTAAGCAGCAGGCCCAGCGCGGTGCCTGCAAGTATCAGTGACAAAACGCCAAATGGAAACCACACCATGGACCATCCGGGGTAGATGCCGAAAATTGCCAATACCACCAGCAGCAGGACAATTTTTATCATTCCATTAAATATTGTCTGGTAAATCCCAGAGACAACAAGCGCCTCCCGCGGGAAATTTATCTTTGCAAGCATCTGTTTCGCGTTTGTAGTCTGCTGAAGCGGGGCATTTACTGCATCCATGAATATGGCCCACAGCATGGTGCCGGAAAAGACATAAACAGGGTAGGGCAGGGATGTTGTGGAGATCTTTACAATTCCCGATCCGTTTAAGAATATCCATGTTACAGCATTGGCAAGCGGCAATATAAAGGCCCAGAGCAGGCCAAGGGCTGTCTGGCGGTACTGCGCGCTGACATCCCTGACAGCAAGTCTCCATGCAAGCTCACGACCGGCAAAAAGATCCCTGAACATATCACGGAGCAGGTTGACAGGATCGCGTAATGAGGATTCGGGGGTATAGATAGTAAAATTATTTTCTGGTTTGTAAATCATATTTATTTCACCACCAGGAGAAATATAAAATCATTTTCAGTATCCATTACACCTGCATGCGGTATATGATCTCCCAGGCTTTCTCTGACAGTATGCGGTGATAATCGAACACTGTAATACAGTTATCAGGTTTTTCCGTATAGCATTCTGAAGAATTATATATCCGTAAAGTTTGTTAGGCTCTTCGCGGGATGTTATTAATGTATCCAGCTAATTCAGCCTGATACCATATTTGAGGACCTCATTTGCCAGCGGGTTTGAGGGATTAAAATCGGATTCCAGAAATACATGCGGCTCTATTCTTATATCCAAATTTCTCCTCATTTTCATTAACTCGACTTGGGTATCAAAAGTGTCGGTTATATTTTCAAAAATCACAGCCAGATCCACGTCACTTGTGGAATACTGCTCTTTCTTCGCGTATGAACCAAATAGATACACCATTTTTATTTGCGGATTTTTTTTTAGGATAAAATCCACATATTCGATGATCATAGGCGGAGCTTTTCTCTTATCCATATTCTCATTTTCTGTATGTGATCTATCCATTTTTGCGTAAATTCCTTAGAACATTTTTTATGAAATTCCAAAATATTAACAATATTGAACATATTTTTGGGATCTTTCCTTACTATGATAACGCATAATTTATTGATCCGTATTATTTATTGATAAGTTTTATAAGGTATAGTATTTGATCGTAGTCATATGATTATGAAATAAAACACCTCGTTAACTATCTCTCCGACCCGGTACGCTATGAATTTGTCGACAGGAAAGAGTAATATCCGAATAGAATCATCGATCAGGCCTTTTTACCGGGACCTTCTTTGTATAGCCATCCTTTTGGGTTTGAACCCGATTACATATTTTTTTTACTTCAGCCCGGGTATATTTCCATCGGATTTTTTTGCATACGCTACCATGGCGAAAGATCTTTTCCAAAAAGGGTTGCTGTACCTTCCTTCCTGGGGACATGTTGATACAGGTCTTATTCTTCCACCACTTTATCCTTTCCTTATTGCCGTGGGAAGTCTGTTTTCTCCAGGGGCTTTAACACTCGCCGAATTCATAAGCAGTATATCCATGCTGATATTTTCAATCCTGTCATTCTTTTATCTCAGGATGGCGGCCAATCGATTAATAGCTGTTATTGCCGCAACACTGATTCAGATAAATTACTTTTATTTTCTTATAGGAATGAGGCCTCTTACTGAATCCGTGTTTATATTGACGATCGGATTGACATTATTGCTGGCCTTTTTACTATTCAGGGAGCCCTCAAAAAAACAGAAGATTCTGTCATTCTTTTTAGGAATATCATGCTGCCTTGTATTTTTTTCAAGACAGGTTGGTGCTGTTATTTATGTATTTGTTGTTTCCCTGTTCATGGTCCAATGGTTTTTGAATTCTGCAAATGATCGAAGGGTATTGTTAAATAATTTCCTTTTTGCTGTTTTTGGATCATTGTTAATGTTGGCTCCCTATACTATAGGACTTTATCTGCAGACAGGCCAGAATCCTTTAACCCAGAGATTTAGAGAAAATGAGTATGTTATAAAGGTCCATGATCCTAAAATATTGAAAGAGATAAAACGTGAAAAAGAACTGCCAGATGAATTACTTGAAATGATTAAAACCCAGCCAAATGATGAATACGGCATTACATATGCAAAGAGACGCCTTATGCGCAATCTCTTGCCGGACTCCTCAGAGATGTATGGATATATATCTGTTAAAAGTGAGACAAAAAATGGAAATATAAAAAATGTGTTATCCGATGTTTTTAGCCATGGTGCATATATTAAGCGGCTCTACAATAATATTCTCCATTTAAAATCAGTTCTGGGCGTTTATACTGCTATCCTGTTTTTTATTTCCTGTATATCAACCCTGGTGATAAAAGCGGGTAACAGCAGAAAACTTAACAGTTTTATACTTCCATCTTTTGTCATTATGTATCTGCTCGCGATATCCCTTTTTACAGACATGGTGGCGAGATATATCTATATCCTTTTCCCCTTCTGCATAATGCATATATCAATTGAGGCGTACACATATTTCAAGCGATTCAGGTATGTCCTGAAAAGAGAACTGTTAGGGTTCCTGCTTCTTGCTGTACTTTTCCCATCAATTCTGCTGTCTACACCTCGATTTTTTACAGAGCTGCATCTGAACAGGAAATTTGCGGGTCTGGAAAATGAATACGGTTCTTTTAAAAAGATTGTGAACGGAGAACCTGTGTTCAGCCTGTTTGCACTCGAAGCTTATCTGATCGGCAGCCCCTATCGTTTCCTCCCCAACGATTCCCTTGAAAAGGTGGCAGCCTATGGAAAGAAAACAGGTGTGAGCTGGATATTAATATATCATGGCCGGAGTTCTGCCGGTGAGTTGAAGCTATACACAAACCTGAACTGGTATTCGGATCGATCACTGGGAAAAACCTATCCTGGTCTGGTTAAATTCCGCCTTGGTACAAAGGACGGCACCATGGCACTGTATGAGATATTATAGACTTTTATATACAGCTCCGCCCTTTAAGTTACATAGTCTTCCATAGCACTTTGCAAAAATTGTACCTTCTATGCTGAAAGTTGTTTTTTTTGCTATTTTGCTTTTGCTTCCCAAATTAACAGCTTTGGCCGACTTTCCAGCTTTGGTTTTAATTCGCTATATTCTTCCCTCGTTAATACAAGAGATCTTATCTTTCTTTTTATATATCGTTCAGTTTTTCTGCTCAAATCATTCAAGTGGTATTCATCGATATTTCCCACAAGAAGCAAATCCATAATTCCGGTATCCTTGCCCTCGGCATAGTCATCCAGAAGATAGGCAAGTTCAAGGTCTCCAAGCCTTGTCACTATGCTGTCTATTACCTGATCCAGGCCCATTACCTTGTTGACCATTGATCTCAGTTCCGGGAACAGAGGGTGACCCTTATTTGCCTTGTAATATACCTGTCTGCCGTCTTTTTCGGATTGTAAAAACTGTGTATTTGTGAGCTGGTTCAGCTCTTCACGGACTGCATTGGTTGATACATTGAATTCGCCTGCAAGTTCTCTTAAGTATGATCTTGCATCAGGATTAAAAAACAGCCTTACAAGCAGTTTTATCCTTGTTTTTGAAGCTATCAGCCCTGAAAATAGATCATTCATTAATTATGCCTATTATGAGTAATATTTCTACTCATAATAGGTTCGGATTTCCCGAATGTCAAGATATTTTGCTGAGCATGGCACATGGCAAAGGGCACAAGGTATGGGATAAATATTCTCTGGACAGGGTGTTTTTTAACTCTATGGGATTGATTGGATGAGCTATAACCTATCGTTGCCATTCTTTTAATACTGCATTCGCACTTTCTAATCGGTGATCAGACATTTTTTCTCATCATTTGGATTTATTTAATATTTATAGCAGATTTAACTTTCAATTGCGTCCATAATAAGTTTGTGCTGAAATATGTCAGCTTTACGATACTTATTAACTTGCTTATTAAAAATATCTCTGATAATTTTTTAATTAATTGGTAAGATCCCATCAACCTAAATTAATTGTGAAAATTCTATAAACTGCTTTTATTTTATTACTGGATCATACTTTTGTTGAAATTGAATACTAGTTCTTCTGCAAAAAATTGAATTAACACATATAAGGAGGGTAAAGGGCATGAGAATAAAACTTAATAAGATCATATGCGCTACTGATTTTTCCGAATTGTCAAATCATGCAGTCTTTTACGGGGCCTCGCTTGCAAAGGAATATAATGCTAAGTTGTATCTATGCCATGTAATAGATCTGTCTTCGGCTACCATGTACGGTGAGGCTACCTATGCCTTTGAATCCCAGTTGACACACATGGAAGACTATGCCAATAAACGCATGAAACGTATTATGAAAAAATATGATGCGGATTGGGAGCCCCTTATCACCATTGGAAGCGCTGCTGATGAAATAACGCGTCTGGCCCAGGAAAATGAAGTCGATCTTGCAATAACCGCGACAAGGGGTAGATCCGGTCTTAAAAGGCTTGTCCTGGGCTCTGTTACCGAACATGTTATGCGCAGTCTCCCATGTCCTCTTCTTACTGTTCACAGTCCCGAAAATGATCCAGCCCTTACAAAAGATCATGAAATAAGATTCGACAGAATCCTGGTTGGGTGTGATTTTTCAGCCGACTCGAATCTTGCACTTGAATATGGTCTCGGCCTGGCTCAGGAATTTCAATCGGATCTCTATATTGTTCATGTGCTGGAATCTCCTCATTATAAAGACCTGCCCAGATCTGTTCATGGTGCCAGGGAGCAGATCAGAAAAAGCCTCCATAAACAGCAGAAAGACAGGCTTGAAGCCATGGTCCCGGAAGCAGCTTATAACTGGTGCAAGCCAAAAACACGCCTGCTTTCCGGCGTCACAGACGAGGAAATTGTTAAGTTTGCAGATATCCAGGATATAGACCTGGTTATTCTTGGTGTAAGGGGGCACAGTATTGTAGAGTCACTGTTCATGGGGGCAACCACCGAAAGGGTAATACGTAAAGCCGGGTGCGCGGTAATGTCTGTAAGACCTGTTGGTAAATCGGCCGAATAGTCCATACTAGTGCTGCCTGTGGAGGAAGTCGGGAGACTTATCTTTTTCTTCTTATGACCCTTCTTTTCCTTCGGACTACTTTTTTTGGCGCGCTGATGCTGCCATCCTGATCAAAGGTATTGTCTGGTTGACCGGCGTCCTGAGCGGATATATCCCATGGGAATTTTTGCCAGTGCGTACATGTTGCCTTGGGGCATTTCAGAAAATTTTTCCCCTCACTGTCAGTAATTTCTATTAAAAAGTTACTGCTGCATTTCGGGCATTCGAAGTAATAGGGTTTACCCCAGCTTATAAAATTGCAGTCGCTGTTTGAGCAGTGATAATAAGTTTTTCCTTTGGCAGTCTCATTTGTTTTGATCCCGCCGGTTCCGCAAAGTGGGCACTTAAGGCCAAGCTGTTCTTCAAACTCAAGTATCCTTTCTTCAATATCCTTGTCATCCGGTGGTTCAAAATCGTCGGATAGCCTCTCTTCCTGAACGGTTTTGTTTTCAGTGTCTTCGGTGTCCTGCGTGTCTTCATCTTCCCTGGGATAAATGATGTTCTCCGGAGTCTCCCGGATCGCTTCTTCCTTACTGCAGCTCGCGTTTGAATCAGCTTCCACTGATGCACTGGAGTTTTCTGTTTTTTCTTCTTCTACTGGTGATGATACAACCTCTTTTTTTATAATCGGCTGCTTTATGGAATTGCCTGCCTTCAGTTGGCTGAAAATATTTACCGGCTTACTGGGTATAGCTCTGGGTATAACTACTGGTCTTTTAACCTTCTTCTCAGGAGGGGTATCATCCCCCACTCTCAGGTAGGAATATTTCTTATTAGCCGGTTTGAGTGTCGCGGGTTCATTTATAGAAACACCCTGTATTTGAAGCATCTGGTTGAACTGTTTTGATGCCTCTGTCTGTGTCTTCCTTCCGGCTGTTACCTCATCTATCATCTGTCCAAGATATGCAACGAGGTTCAGACCGGGCATATTGGGAAAGATACGATCAAAGAGCTGTGCCATACTGCTCATCGGCTTATTACAGAAAAAACGATCATCGGTTATCTTTAAATAATTTTTACTGAGCATACTTTCGATTACTTTGCTGATTTCGCTGGTAGGTTCTATACTCATTTCACCAAGCTTTTCGATGAGGCCCGAATCAGTATACCGCGATGGAGGCAGGGCCGGAAATGTCTCGATTTCCGTTTCGCGCGTGGCAAGAAGTACAATGCAGGAAATGGAAAATATATTCAATTCCAGTTCTTCTATCCCGAGACGGGTGTCAAGAAGCCGTTCTATATGGTTACCCAGGATATCATTAAATTCTTTTAAAAGTTCTGTATTATCCGGGATCTTATCCTGTGATGTATCGATTTGTTTTTTATCCGCTGCTGCTGTTTTATTTTCGTTTTTTTCCTGTAGAGGTTCATTTTCCATAATATTTTCCATTTAATTTTTTACTCTGGTAAAATTACCCAGCTTTTTTAATATCTTCCAGGATGTCATCGACTTTTTGACCCATATCATCATTTTCAGCAAGATTACCCAGGGAATCCGAATCTGTTTTTTCGGAAGATGTGTTGTCAGATATTTCAGTTCCTTCGCTGATTGCCGCATCTGTCTGATCCATGTCCATATTGCTTTCCGATTCAATTGACAGGGATTCTGTCTCATCTGAAATATTTTCGTCTTCCTGTGTGTCATCTTTTCTGTTGCGTATATTTATTGAAAGATATTCACCGTTCCTGTTGAGCAGGACAGAAAGATTTACTTTGACTTCGAACTCAAGTTTATATGCAATCTGGTTGTCAACGGCTATAATATCACCACTTTTATATTCTATATCCTCTTCAATGCCCAGGTTATGTTCTTTCAGGAAAATTTCTTCGATTGCTCCCCAGTCAAGATCGGCTGTTATGGCATCAATTAATTCCTGCTCGCCATTTTTGATAATTTCGGAATTAGTTATTTTCATTATTTACTCCTCTGAAGAATGCACGGTTCCAATTATTTCGCCTGCCAGGGAAAGGAAGCTTCTTGCCCCTTCCGAACCGATATCACTCAGAATTATAGATTTCCCGCGGCAGGCTGATTCCCTTATACTGCGGGACCTTGGGACAATGGTTTTATAAACCATGCCGTTAAAACTTTTTTTTACATCATCAGCGATCTTTCTGGAAACGTTCTCGTTTGCATCATACATGTTAAGCAAAATTCCGCCTATTTCGGTATTTGATTTATACTTTTTCTTCAGGCTGTTAAAGATCTTAAAATACTGTCCCAGTGATTCGAGTGCCAGATATTCGCACTGCAAAGGGATTATAACCATATCAGCCGCATTGATCCCGTTTATCCCTAGAATATTTAAGGCGGCAGGGCAATCTATTATTATGAAATCGAATTTCTCCTTTATGGATTCCAGCCTGTTCTTAAGGATAAACTCTTTCAGTCTGTTTTGCCTTAAATCACAATCAGCATTTATTAACCTTGTATCTGCACGAATCAGTTTTAGAAGGTTGATTCCTGTATCAGTTATCCCCTGCTCAATGGGTATCTCCCCACGCAGAATATCATAAATACCTGTTTTAACCTGATTATCGGCAGCTCCCAGTATATTTGTTGCATGCCCTTGAAAATCAAGGTCCAAAAACAGAAGATTCTTTTCTGCAAGGGCTAAAGCAGTTGCAAGATTGACTGCTGTTGTGGTTTTACCAACCCCTCCCTTCTGGTTTGAAATACATATAATTTTTCCCATGAATAAAATGCGCCCCGGGCATTATCTCCTGCTTTTGATAGCATATTGTTCAATTTGACCTTGAATTTTGCAAATATTATGCCACTGTTTTATCTGCCTGATTTGCAAATATTCCTGCCAAAGTGCCGGTATTAATACAAAAATCGTCAAAATAATGACATTGTCCCAAGGCCTGCAGGTGTTCCTGAAAAAACTGTCTGCAATCCAGATATGGACCTGTATCCATCAGGAAAAAGACAATTCCCGGATGAAGCTTTAAGCGGTTAGCTATCGGCACTCAGTTAATTGACTGATATGTTAAGTCTTTAGCTGAAAGATGAGGACTGATAGCTTGAATCCAAAACGTCAGTTTTGGGATGGACACTGACCAGGCACGATTCCTGCTTAAAAGAAATAATTGAAGGAAAAACAATTGGTATTTTCATTTTTTGTTGGAAATCCCCATAAATTCGGGAGCGATATTTGAGGTCAATAGTAACATTTGAAGGGATTGATGACGCGATAGAGAACCTGCAATATAATAATAAAAGGTCTTTAAAGTATAAGCTCATCGATACAATCAGAAAACAGTATGATATTGCCAGCAATGTTGATTCTGTCACTGAAATTGACACTGATTTTCTGGTAAAGATCCTTTGGGAGACAGGAGATGATCAGTCCCTTATTCGAAACAGGAGAAAAAATTATAACAGTATCAAATCATCAGTTAATTCCGACCTGAAAGAATTGTATAATAAAGGATTAAACAGGGAAGGCATAATTATTGGCTCAAAAAATATTTTTGACATGTCGGAAGAGGCCAAGAGTGAGATATTGGAGTCTTTCTCTTATGGAAGTGGCAGTGGCGAAACTCAAATACCGCTGGATAAAATTACCGATGTACTCAACGTGATAAACGCCTTCATCTCAGGCAAGGAATCAGGCATTGAATATAATGAAAAATTTGAACAGCTAAAGGAGATTATAAAAGATATCTCGGATAAGGTAGGAGTCACGGTTGTAAGCCAGGGTGATTCAGGGGAAGAGATGCAATTAAGCCAGGATTTCGATGCGAGTGAAAACATGTTGTATCAGAGTGAAAAAATAGATGCTGAGGATGTACCTGAAGATGAAATTGATGAAGCCCTCGGTGAAGCAGGAGAAGGCATCCCGGAGGAACTGGAAGATGAGGCTGTTGATGAACTGGAAGAGCCACCTGATGAGGAGCTTGAAGAAGCCCATGAAGAAATAGAAGGGGATCCCACAGAAGAAGCGGATGACGAAGGGTATGAAGATGTCGAGATAGATGAAATACCTGAGGACGAGGTCGAGGAAGTCCTCGATGAAGCAGAAGAAGGTATCCCGGAGGAACTGGAAGGTGAGGCTGTTGAAGAACTGGAAGAGATACCTGATGAAGAACTTGAAGAAGTTCAGGAAGAAACAGAAGGGGATCTCACAGAAGAAGCGGATGACGAAGGATGTGAAGATGTGGAGGTAGATGAAATACCTGAGGACGAGATTGAGGATGTCCTCGATGAAGCAGAAGAAGGTATCCCGGAGGAACTGGAAGGTGAGGCTGTTGATGAATTAGAAGAGGTGCCTGATGAAGAACTTGAAGAAGCTCAGGGGGAAATAGAAGGTGATCTCTCGGAAGAAGCGGATGACGAAGGGTATGAAGATGTCAAGATAGATGAAATACCTGAGGACGAGATTGAGGAAGTCCTCGATGAAGCTGAAGAAGGTATCCCGGAGGAACTGGAAGGTGAGGCTGTTGATGAACTGGAAGAGCTACCTGATGAAGAACTTGAAGAAGCTCAGGAAGAAACAGAAGGTGATCTCTCGGAAGAAGCGGATGACGAAGAATATGAAGATGCAGAGGTCGATAAAATACCTGAAGATGAGATTGAAGAGGTTATCGATGAAGCCATTGACGACTCATATGAATATATACTCGATGATATACTCGAAGATTATGACACCACCGGGTACTTAAGTGAAGAAAGCCTGGAAAAGGCACCTATCCTGGCAGATAATTTTGATAGAATGCTGTCCGAAGCTGAAAGGTATTATAACCGGTATCTTATGATTCCAGGTGGTAAATATTTAACTGATACAACCCCTCCTGATGCCAGTAGGAGAAAAAAGAATTATATTCAATTATCTGATTTTTATTTTGGAAAATTCCCGGTAACCAATAATCTTTTTGAGCTGTTCATAGAAAAAACAGGTTATGTTACAACAGCGGAACGATTAGGTTTCGGTATGGTCTACAAAGGGCGTTATCGGAATTATATAGATGAGAAGACCGGCAGGAACACTCTTGAATGGACTTCTTCACTTGATAGTGAAAAGGTTGAAGGGGCGTGCTGGTTTAAACCGAATGGGCCAGGAAGTTCACTTTTGGGAAAGAGAAACCACCCGGTTGTTCAGGTCAGTCTTGAGGATGCAATGGCATTTGCAGCATGGACAGGAAAAAGATTGCCTGCTGCGGACGAGTGGGAGGCCGCATCAAGAACATCGACCGGCCTGATCTACCCATGGGGAAACATGTTAAAGGATGGTTTATGCAACATTGAATCAACAGCATTAGGTGATACAACCCCGGTAGATAAATATGAAGATGCATCCAATAAATTCGGTGTGGCTGATCTAATAGGAAACGTGCTTGAATGGACAGTTACAAAAAATAACATGTCCGGCAAAACGGCCTTTGTTGTCAAGGGCGGAAGCTGGATTTCAGGTGATAATGTCAACCTGGCACAGAGGTTTATGTTTGAAGCAAATACCACCTCCAATATCCTGGGATTCAGGTGTGTTGCATATAGATAAATAATTAACCAATCGCATCCTTTATCTTTTCTGCAGTTTCCTTTATTCTCTCCATATTACCGGGCGTCATCTTCCACCGCGCAATAGGCAGAGGCGGTTCATCTTCGAGCCTTGGTATTAAATGCAGGTGATAGTGAAGCACAGACTGCCCAACACTTTCGCCATTGAGCTGCATTGCAGCAACACCTGTCGGTTTTAACGCTCTGATTATTGCATCAATTATTTTCTTTGAAGCAAGCTGGACGGCAGTGAGTGATTTTTCGTCTATTTCACGCAAATCCCTTGCATGTTTCTTTGGTATAACAAGAGTATGCCCTTCTGCTATGGGGTTGATATCTTCAAACGCAAAGACATCTTCATCCTCATATACTTTAAAACTCGGAATTTCACCTTTTATAATTTTACAGAAAATACAGTCTTCCATTTGAAGCTCCTTTCCAAAGGGGTGTTGTAAATAGTGTATCCTACACATAAATATTTTTCATGTCGAGCAATTAAAGTTAATCGAATGATAGTCAATATGGAAATTTATTTGCACATGGGTTATATTACTAAACCGCAGTGAAATCTGGCAGGGATTAAAAATATTAATATTATCCAAAGGGGGAAATCTCATGATTAAATCTATCGCGCTTGCACACAGAAGAAAAGGGATGACCAGGGAGGAATACAACAAATACTGGAAAGATAAGCACGCACCACTGGCAGCCAGGCTTATACCGGGTGTAAGAAGATACGTTCAGAATCATTTTATAGATGTTCCGGGGGTCGAATATGAAGGCGATGGTATTGTAGAGATGTGGTATGATGATATTGATTCGTTTAAAAGGGCCATGGAATTCATACACTCGGATGCCGGAAAAGAACTGGCAATAGATGGTGCCAAATTCGCCGAAATGAAACCAGGGGGCTTATGGATTGCAAAAGAGCATGTTATTCTCGATGACAAAGGTAAAAATCATTAAATGAAATTCCTTAATCGAAAATTGCTGACCAATATTAAAAATTTAAAAAAGTGTAACTTTTTCATAACTCCGGCGACTATGTAATATCGTCTAAAAATATAAGGAGCTACAATGAAAGGTAACAATCCCTCCGGCGGTATCCTGTGTTTATTTCTGATTATCATTTTAATTTTTTTAAGCGGGTGTAACAAGCCTGTAAACATCCAGAGCAAATGGCTTGACAGGAAGATTGTAATAGATGCCGATGATAAAGACTGGAAGGATTATCCGTATTATTATGATGAAAAGACCCGCAGTTGTATAGGCGTGTATAATGATAATGAAAACCTGTATCTGTGTTTTCAAACAATGGATAAGGATATTCAGAGGGAGATTTTAAGCCGGGGATTATATATATGGTTTAATAAAACGGGTAAAAAAGACAAGGATCTGGGCATATGTTTCCCTTCCGGAGGAAGATTCGATGGACCCTGGGGAGGCCGTTTTGACAGTGCCTCCGCTATGCCCGGTCGTTCTCCTGATATGTCATCAAACATGTCCGGCCCTTCGGGAGATAGTCCGGATGAGCGTATGATGTCTCACGAACATTCATTTCAGAAAGGCCCCGCCCAGGACAAAGAACTCAAAATATTCTCCTCGGAGGACGACAAAGGCTATGTCTGTAATATTGAGAAGGCTGCCAGGTTTGGTATTGAGGCCAGGTACACTATTGATCAGCAAAGCAGGTTTATTTACGAATTAAAGGTGCCTATTGTGGAAAAAGATTACACCCCATTTTTTACCGAACACTCACCACTAAATCAGATAGGTATGGGGATTATGGCTTCAAATATGAAAAAGAGATCACAATCAGGCGGATTCGACAGAGGAGGTATGGATAGAGGAAGCAGAGGCGGTGGTGATATGCCCGGTGGTGAAATGTGGGGAGGCGAAACAATGTCCGGAGGCGGTATGGAAGGATCTAAAAGCAAGCTGGAGATATGGACAGTAATCACACTGGCTACCAAACCGGCAAACATTAATTAATCTTTCACTTAAATAGTCTGTCCAGGATGCGGACCTTGACAAATATGAGCAAGGCAACAGGAAATGAAGTAAAGATTATGTATGAATTGTTTTACTCCTGAAGGTCATTTAAAATGTTAAGCAGTGGTAAGATATTTTTATGCGATATTTCATTGAGCAGGGCCTTGAGAGAATTTAATGCAACCGGAATATATTTTTTAAAATAGCTTTTCCCTTGTTTTAACGAAAGAAAAGAGTACGCTCCGAGTATTTGCAGATTTCTCATAACGGCTATAAATACGAAATATTTTTTAAAGGACTCATGAGCATCAGGTTTTATGTCCTTTAATAATGATGCATAAACATCGATTAAATGATGTCTTTCATCGGGGCGTAAATCAACATATGGATCAATGAGCAGTGAGGCCAGATCGTAGGCCAGTGGACCCAGCCTTGCCCCCTGCCAGTCAAGGATTGCAATCCCTTCACCAGGGCACATTATATTTCTGGACTGAAAGTCCCTGTGAAGAAGATAGTTTTTATCAGCCTTTTCCGCCATTGAAATGATATGTTCGAACGCCGCGTTCAGCATGGGAAGGTCCGTATTTGCCCCAGCATAATCTCTTAAAAAGGAATCCCTGAAATACCCTGCCTCCTTTTCCCTCATTAATGAGGCGTCATAGAAAGGAGTCTGGCAGCACCATGCCGTATCAAAACCTTTCTTGCCATCTACCTGAAGCCTTAGAAGCGTTTCAATTACATTCTCGTATTTTATTATCCTTTCCGTGCTTCTCGATACCTCATCCTGGAGTGTTCTGTCTCCCATGTCTTCGAGAATAAAAAAACCGCTGTTAAAATCATATTTAAGTATCTCGGGCAGGGGTATACCCCTGGAAAGCAGATGATCCCCTATCTTCAGGTAGGCAAGGTTCTCCTTTTTAAGAAAATCGCTTTGAGGCGGATTTTGCATGAAAATGTATGACTGTTCATGCTGCGGTTCCAGCCTTTGAAACAATCTGGTTGATCCGTCGCCTGGCAGCATTGATAACCTGTAGCGAGCTTCAGGCAGCCCGGATTCCTTTAAAAAAGTTTTAATAAAGATCTCTTTTGTAGAAGGTTTTTCCATAGGGATTAAATTTTTTCATATCAAGAATTTATTGTTATTCGTTAAAGCCTCTTTGTATGATATACATATTATGTAATGTCAAATGAAGCAATACTGGTTTTTTTGCATTTTTGCCAGTATTGTAAAAAAGGAAATAATAATGGAAATATATGTCGCCAGGCAACCTATATTCAATCAGGAAAAAAAGATATTCGGCTATGAATTGCTGTTTAGAGACAGTATGAAAAACGTATTTTCGGGTATAGACGGAAATACTGCAACCTCAAAGGTCCTTTCCAACAGCTTCTTAAATATCGGGATTGACAGGCTTATAGGAAAAGGGGTTGCCTTTATCAATTTTACAAAGGAGCTTCTTGTAAAACAGGTGCCCAGACTATTTCCAAACGAACAGCTCGTTATAGAAGTACTTGAAGATGTTGAACCGGAGGATGATGTCGTTAAATCCTGTATAGAATTATCCAAGCAGGGTTATACCATCGCCCTGGATGACTTTTTTTATAGTGACAGCCTGCAGCCTCTCATTGCTGTTGCAAACATTATAAAGTTCGATTTCCGTGCCACTCCCCCAGATCAATTATCAGGCATTATTGACAGACTGAGTGGAAAAAACCTTAAACTTCTGGCGGAAAAGGTGGAAACCAACGAAGAGTTCGATATGGCCCTGAATATGGGATTTGAATACTTTCAGGGGTACTTTTTCAGTAAACCCGAGGTGGTTGAGGGAAAGGACATATCTCCTGCTCAGTTTAATCTGCTTCAAGTAATGGCAGAGGTGAATCAGGCACACTTTGAGTTCTCAAGAGTTGAAAAAATAATCGCAAGAGATGTGTCCATTTCCTATAAACTGATGCGGTATATAAATTCTGCGTACTATAAAAGGGTCAATGAAATATCATCGATCAAACAGGCCATCGTACTGCTGGGTGAGAGGGGAATTAGGAGTTTTCTTTCTCTTATAGCCATGACAAACCTTTCAGCCGATAAACCTGATGAATTGTTGCGGAGTTCCATAATAAGGGCAAAATTTTGCGAATTGATGGCAGGTTGCGTTGAGCCGTGTAAAAATTCATCTGAGCTTTTCACGCTGGGGTTGTTCTCCTCAATCGATGCCATCCTTGATGATACGATGGAGAATATTATGTCCAGACTCCCCCTTTCCGAAAATATCAAGAATGCCCTTGTTAATAATACCGGTGAATTATTTAACTGCCTTGAGATGGCAAAATGTTATGAAAGGGGCGACTGGGAACGATTTTCAGTATTTGCAAAAGATTATAAAGTAAATGAAGCCAGGCTTCCGGATTGCTTTTTAGAAGCGATATCCTGGGCTGATACCATTACTTCTCTTTGATTTTCACTCGAAACAGATTATATTTAAAGGCATAAAAAAATAGAAAAATAAGGAGAAGTGTTAATGCAATTGTCAAACGCTGGCAGTTATATACTGATAATCAAAGACGAACCCTACAAAGCGGCCTATCCTGAAGAAAAAAGGCTGGTAAATCGGACTATTGACACCAATCTCGAGATTAAAGAAAGATGGTATACTGTTAACGACAGGAACATACCTGAAGTAAATATCCTGTGGTATGTAAAGGGTATAACCTCCGAAGCTGTATCGGGCCTTGATACAAGAGAGCAAATTTTAATTTTAAAAGACTACCTGTTAGGCCAGAAAACATTGAACGCCATAAAAAATCATCAAAACAACTTTGTCAGTCAGGCAATAAAGGATTATGATGCAGCGATTGCTTACATATTTTGTGATCATCCGGATTACGAAAATTCCTGCCGGGCATCTTCACTGTTTGCCCGCGAGATACTCAGGGCAAAACTGCAGGCAGAAGGTAGTAGCTTTGAAGATGCTCAAACAATCATTGACCTTGCAGGCAGGCTGGATGCTGATCTTAAGGAAGAAATAAAGGAAATAATCCCCTGGATTCAAAAAAGAACCGAAGATGGAGAAAGCACTTCCCCGGCAACCTTAGAGGATGCGGTTAATGGTGTTCGTAGCTCGCTTGCACTTTTTTCAAAATTATTTCCGGAAAAAATAAATAAAAAGGCCGATTTTAGAGGCCGCCCAATTGCACCTTAAATTAGATACCGGGGACTGTTAAATTTCCGACATCTTGTCCTTCTTCCCCATCATGCCGAATGGTCTTAAGTCCATAAGGAAGAAAGGTCTCCCCACCTTTGTTATTGTAAGAGGGCAGTGGGGAAACTTATCCGGACATAAAACTGCCGTTGGTTTATTGATTACATGTATTTCCTTTTCCTTTCCTAGTGCAAACTCTGCTTCTCCTCCAAGATCATTCAGATTATCCGGATCAGACCCCAGAAAAAACAAAACCTCGGGCATGGGGTGGGCATGCGGTGCCCATGGATTGGGTCCAAACCGGTAAGGTGCTTTCTCAATGCTTTCAAATAATAATAAAAAATCATTTTCAATCATCTTTCCCGGAATAAAAGCCAGTTTGCCTCCAGAGTCATCCCTGTTTGTCGGTCCGTATGACCATGGTCCTTTACGCCTGAATGCGAAACCTTCTATCATGTCAAAGGTCTTTGACATAAAAGCAGCGTAATCTCCTGGTTTTTTATCTGTTTCATAGACCTTTTCACTGTATTTTTTAGTATATGATATCTCCATATATAGAGATTTTTTGTCCATCCTGTGTATCGTGGCAGGATAGTGCGGGGTGCCCCTCGGTACAAATATAGCTGTTGATGTGGTCACCATAACCCTGTCCAGGTTTTCTCCCAGGCATACCTCTATTTCGGCATCCAGGTCTCCCATGTCTTTTGTATCAACTCCAAGCCATACCATAACCTGATCAAAATTATGCACGTGAGGATTGCCGGGATTTCTTCCTATTTCACCTGGTGCCACATAAGTGCCCAGCTCCAGTTGAATGTCAAACCCGAAAAAATCCGGGCCAAGCTTTAGCCCCTGTCTGTAGAAATCCGGCCTTTTTTCCTTGAATTCGAGCGTTTTTACATATTTTGAGTATTTATTTCCTGGCATTGGCACGTATCTCCTTTATTTCATTAAAGATGGATGTTTTGGCGGTTTTACAAAAAATAAACAGATCAACCCTATTGTCATAAGAATTGCTGCAATCTTCCAGAAGAGGAAATAACTTCCCGCAATATCTCTTATCTGTCCACAGATAGGGGCACCCGCACTCCCTATCAATGTGCCGATAGGTGTAGTTATCCCCGAGATTCTGGGAAAATAGGACGTACCGAAATAATTTGGAATCAGATTCATCATGGCAACAGCATTAATTCCGGCTCCCATACCTGCGAATATCGCATATATATAAACGATAACTCTGGAACTGTCAGCGAAAACCATTAGAATGTAGCTTATTATACTCGCGGTACAACCGATTATTATCAGGTTGCGCATGTCATATTTTAAACCGGCAAAACCGACGAACAACTGCCCCAGAACCATCACAAGAGATATAAGTCCTATAAATAGACCGGCCTCTGTCCTGGGAATACCCAGATCATTAAGGAAAGAGTATCCATGCGCCATTATAGCTCCTACTGTAAACCAGTTCAGTATATTAAAAATCAGAAGAAGCCACATTGTCCGGGTTTTAAAGGCCTCCCCTACAGTAAAATCCACAGTTGTTCTGAACATTCCTGGTTTGTCCTTGACTTCTAATGTGTCAGCATTGTTGTTATCCGGTTTTGGCTGGCATTGCCCGTCCGGAATCTGCCCCAGTTCTTCGGGATAATTTTTAAGGAAAATGCCGGGTACGAGTAACCCAAAGACAAAATACACGGGGATGATTGCCAAATAAGTGGAACGCCATCCGATTCTGCCTATCGCCCATGTCACCACAGGGACCATGATGATGCCTGATACTCCCATGGCCATCATGCTGATACTGAGAGCAAGTGATCGCTTTTTTGAAAACCAGTTGTTGAGCAACGTTGTTATGGCGAGAACACCGCCAATCGATATGCCTATTGCAACAACTACACCGTTTGCCAGATACAGATTCCATAATGAATGGATATTTGCCAGGAGATAAATTGCGATTATTGTTATAGAACTTCCAATGACTATGCAGATTCGGGAGCCGTATTTGCCGATAAGTAAACCGCTAAAAGGAGTTACAAAGGCCACAATTACCATATTTATGGTCAGAGCAAATGAAACATCTCTGTATTTCCAGCCGTATTCATGTATCCATTCAGGCAGAAATAGAGAAAAGGTCTGCAGCATCAGGGTTATTGTAAACATAAAGATCGAGGCAACGATCACATTTCGCCAGCCGTAAAACCCATCCGATGAAAATGACTTGAAACTCATAATAGAACGCCCCCATAAAAGTGAAAGATTTCTCTATAAGTCGGTGAAAATCAAAATAAGTCCGCTGATTCATCTGAAACGAATGTGCTAAACCTGATGATATGTTCTGAATTTCTACTTTACTATCAGATAAATATCCGATTGACAATAAAACAGATTTCGCATTATTTGTATTAATTGTTAGATTTACATATATATTAAAGTATGGTTTTATTCTCTTAACTAAATAAATATTATATCAGGATGAGGAAAATTATGAAGATTACGAAAATTGAATGTATTCCATTATCAATTGAGTTCGTCAAACCGATCGTTATGTCCGGTGGTGCAGTGAGCTGGGCTCATACCGTATTGTTAAAGCTCTATACCGATGAGGGCATTACCGGTATTGCGGAGTGTGGAGACACCTCGATGTGGTATATGGGCGAAAGCCAGGAATCGATTCTGCATAATGTCGGCAATATTTACGGGCCCCAGGTCCTTCTGGGTGAGGATCCCTTTAAAATCGAAACCATAATCGCCAAGATGGATAAAATAGTATATCGTAACTACCATTCCAAAGCCCTGGTCGATTATGCCCTGCATGACCTGGTGGGTAAGGCGATGGGAGTGCCGCTTTACCAGTATCTTGGTGGCCGTGCCAATGAAAAGATAGAACTGGCCTATGTGATGTCTTCAGGGACACCTCAGGAGGTGGCCGATAATGCGCGCAAGCTGGTCAGCGTTGGCTACAAGGGACTCAAGCTAAAGGTGGGGCATAATATTATCGAGGAAGATGTTGAGATGGTTGCCGAAGTACGCCGGGCGGTAGGCAGCAGCGTGAATGTCATGACCGACACAAATGGCGGCTGGGACTACATGCGTGCCCTGCGGTTCCTTAAACAGGTAGAAAAATATGATGTTTTCCTGGCAGAGCAGCCCATTCCCCGCTGGGATATCGATGGCCTGGCACGTTTGCGCCGCAAGACCTCAGTACCCATCTTTGCTGATGAAGCAGCGGCGGAGCTGAATGACCTGGTTAAACTGGCACAGCGGGATGCCATTGACGGATTTTTTCTTAAGGTGCCCAAGGCGGGCGGTATCCATAAATCTAAAAAATTCGTGGCTGTTGCCGAAGCGATGGGGCTGAATGTCATGACCGGATGCATGATTAATTCCGGCCTGGGGGCGGCAGTGGAAGCCCATTTCTTATGTTCTACAGAATGGCTGGGAAGGATCGAGCAGGAATCCATTGGACCGCTTAATATGCACGATCTGATGGAGACCGATGGCGGTCCGATTCCCAACGACCTTGGATTGAGTTCTCCCCGCTATGAAAAGGGCTATCTCTATCCGCCAGAAGGCAATGGTCTTGGAGTTGAATTGAATGAAGATATCATTCCTGTGTTGATGTCAAAGGATAAGGCTCCGATAGTTTTAGAGCTGTAAATAGATATTATATCTGGATTTTACTGCCCGTATGGTGAGAAATAACATAGAGACGGGTTTAAAACCAGTCTCTACGTTGAAGACTTCGGCGCAGGGGCCTGATGATTGCCCTCTGCCCGAACTTATTTTTTGGCCTCAGAGTTTTCCTTGGGCGCTTTTTCTTCGGCGGCGGAGACGTCTCTGGTAACCTTGGAATCTTCTACAATTACATTATACTTGTAACCCGAACCGAAGTCCTTATCAGCCTCAACCGTACCCTTAACAGTGACAATATCACCCTTGGCAGCCGAATCCTGGGTAGTAATTACCAGATCATGGGTGTTTTTTGCAGGATCACCGGTACCGTCCTGAATATGGATCCAGTTCTTGCCCATGATGTTTTTCAAGACCTTTACCACCTGCCCTTTGACCTCAATGGTCTTTCCGTTAAGATCCTTGCGTCTGGTGAATAATTCACTAACTGTATAGGCATCAGCACCTTTGGCCTTTGCAACCTTTAAGTTCGCAAACGGCACTATGCTGCCTGTACTGCCTCCGGAGAGCATACCGGTAGCCCCGGCCCCGGACACGGTTTCATTGCCGCCGAGCACTCCAGATGAAAAAATTATTTTATCAAAGGTTTTATTCAGAGTTTTACTGGCAAAATTATCCATCACAGCGCCGTCCTTTAAGGTGATCTCCTCGCCGACTTTCAGGTCGGTTTTGGGCATTGCCGCCCAAATGCCGTCTTTGGAGCCATCGTCAAGCCGGACATAGGTGTAGCCGCTTGCATCCTCGGTTTCCAGGACCTTGCCCCTGATAGCGCCCGGCGACGCAGGCGGCTGGGCCGTGGCTTCAGTAGCGACGGCAGGCTTAGCAGGGGCCTCTTTCTGTCCTGCAGCCTCATTGTTATTACCGCAGGCGGTTAAAGACAAAGCTATTGCAAAGCCAGTGAAATAATAAAAAACTCTACCAAATTTCATGTTGTAATCTCCTTTATATTAATTAATAAATTTGACGGCAAATTCTATTAAAACTGCTCAACCTTTCCTACAATCACATCTCTTTCTTTAATAACACGATCAACCCTGTGGACCATGTTTTCATATGTGTCACCACCAAGAATTTTGAGCGAACTCACATCCTTTAAAATATTTATCATCTCTTTCCGTGAAAAGCGTGATGAATCCCATGACATCACAATGCTGCCTCCGGGAACCAGTATGGATGACCATACCGGAATGGCCCTTGTCAGCAGATCTGTTATCCTGCCGTCGTGCTGTATCCCGTATGGAAGATCAGTAACAATGCAATGGGGTTTTTTTACACCGGAAATGAGGCAGGCCGAGTCAGCAGTCTCGCCGTTTACAATAATGCATCTTTGCTTTTCCGTGCCGATATGAAACCAGTATTTATTTATGGATTTTTTGAGCCTCTCTTCCTTGAATATACAGGGGATATCCTGTTCCTTTGTATATTGTTTTAAAAAGGCCACTGTAGATTGAACGTCCTTTGAGCTTTTTTCTATCCCAACCGTTTCAGCGCCCAGGTAAAGGGCGGTAAAAAGGGTTGTGCCGCCACCGGCAAGTGGGTCAAATATCCTGATATCAGACCATTCTCGATCCGAAAACCCGCTGCTGTATCTAGCAATATTACATAAAAAATGAGTGAACATTTCATTGGTTTTTCCCTTGTATCTTCGGGTCATAATAAGATCGTAGGAAAGTGGATGGTTGTCAGGAATTTCTATTGGTTTAAGAAATGGACCGGTTATCGATTCCAAATTCTCGTAGTAATAAAAGAAACTGTTTGTCATGGACAGGTTTTCAAGCTCATATAAGACCCGGTCATCCATGGCGCCATCATGTATGGAAAATTTTAAATATTTCTTATTGCCCAATATAACAGTATCGATTGATGAAGTAGCCTGCCCCAGAGGGCTCAATCTGAGCTCTGCCGGGGCAAGTGCATTGGCAATATTGCTGTATTGCGTGCTTCTCTGTGGAGAAATTTGGGCCAGGATATCAGGCATGGATGATCTATTTAAATATTGCCTATTTTTTCACAGGTTTTTCTTTGACCCAGAAGACCTTTTTCCCGAAAAGGCCAAACTTGATCCATTCAAAGGCGAATTTCAGTAAATCAGTGTCGCTCTTTTTGATTTTTTCCAGCATATCTTCTTCAACTTCAAGTCTTTCAAGGAAGGTGCTCTCAAAGACAAATTTGCGGAATTTATCTATATTATAAAGTGACATAAAAACCATCTGCTGAATCTGGTGATTTTCAATATTAAGGTTTTGAGATTGCAGCTGTATTGTAAGGCTGGACAGGAATTCATTCAACTCATCATATTCTTCAATCTCCTGAGTATACAGCCAGTCAATTATCTTGTTGGTATCCTTTTCTTCGAGTCCCTTGCATCTGGAGGTATCGGTTATCATGCTGTAGGTACCGTCATCATTGAGGGTCAGCGGATACATCCTGCATGGCCATGGCCTGTCGCTGTAAATCCTGCACCCATCCGCGGAGACAAAGGGGCATTTTTTATCGTCTTCATTCATTTTAAGTAATACAACAGGAATTAACCTGCCCTCTTTTGGGATGATGATCGTATGTTTATCAATAAATTCTTCGGATGAAATACCAAGAGCATTTTTCATCCTTACTGCATCGTAGGGGGTCAATACAATATTGATGTCCCGGCAACAGTTTGTAAAACATGAAACTCCGGGGTGACATCTGAATTGAAATACATGTACTTCTTCAAATCTTTGTTTATTCTTATCCATAATTTTTATGATCCTTTCCAATAGGTGGATATCAGATAAGATTTATTCCGTTATTTTGAAAAAAAGCTTGACTGATACTCTTTCTTAGTCTTTATAAGTGGCTTCTATAACAATTAAAAGTAACTATGGTCAATGAAAAATGAAAATAGAATACAGGAGGTATACTTAATAAATGAAAGAACGAACTTTATCGATTATCAAGCCCGATGGTGTTGCAAAAAACCTGATAGGCGAAGTTATAAGAAGGATAGAATCAATCGGTTTGAAGGTAATAGCGGCAAAAATGATTTTGATGACCAAAGAACAGGCAAAAGGTTTTTATGCAGTGCATGATGGAAAACCTTTCTTTGATAGTGTTACCGATTTTATGTCTTCTGGCCCGTGCATGGTTATGGCGCTTGAGGGGGAGAATGCCATATCTTCATACAGGGAAATTATGGGTGCAACCAACAGGGATAATGCAAAAGAAGGAACAATAAGAAGGGATTATGCAACAGATATAGAAAAAAATATCGTACACGGATCAGATTCGACCGAAACTGCCGCATTTGAAATTGGATATTTTTTTAACGGCCTTGAGATCCAAAACCGGTAACTTCAGCCGAAATATTTTCAGGAGACTGCGCCTGATCGCATGTCTCCTGATTGATTCAATATTGGTTTACTGGTGAAGCCAGGCCAGCCTGTTATTCACTATCACTTGTTTTTGGTTTTTCCCCCTTCAGTTCTCTGAGTTCCTCTTTAAGGTTTTCAACTTCATTTTTTAACTCGACTTTTTCATCGTCTGGGCTGCCTGACGCGGTAGTGTTATCTTTGACTTCTTCATATCCAAGATAAGCCGCCAGTGCTCCACCGAGAATGAGCAGTATGGGCAGTATGCCCATAAGCACCTCTAAAAACGAGCCGAACCATGCAATAAGCAATACAACTCCTAGAACCAGTGCAATGACACCGCCAATAAGAGACATCATGATAGTTTCCTCCTTCAATAATTTCTAGTAGTTATTTGAAATTTACAAATATATATCACACTCCTTGAATTGCATCAATATTTTAATGAGTGTTTAAATATTGGTAAATTCAGACAGTGTACCCGGCGGGTATGCTTGAAAAATTTGAAAAAATACATAATTTTATTGCATTTTTTAATGATAGAATATAGAAGACACCTTTAAAATTATGACAATATAATAATGAATGCCCCCTTTATTATGTTCGTTAACCAAAAACAGAGGGATATATCCGTTTTCGTTCCTTTGCACAAAATGAAGATAATCGGATTATGGGGGCAATTTTTTATATTTTAAAGAAAATCGATGAAAATTGGAGAAAATAGCTGTATTTAAATATTTGCATGGTAATTTTACCAATTACCGGTGTTGATATATTTCGTATATATATTTATTCTCCAAGATTCGTTTTTTTCATAATATGAGCCAGCGTAGCTCAGTTGGCAGAGCAACTGATTTGTAATCAGTGGGTCGGGGGTTCGACTCCCTCCGCTGGCTTCATAAAGGGATTAATATATGGAGAGGTTCCCGAGTGGTTAAAGGGAACAGACTGTAAATCTGTCGGCGACGCCTTCGGAGGTTCGAATCCTCCCCTCTCCACCACCTATATTTTCTTAGGTATCCCTATGATTAGATGGGCGGGAATAGCTCAGTTGGTAGAGCATCAGCCTTCCAAGCTGAGGGTCGCGGGTTCGAATCCCGTTTCCCGCTCCATTTTTTTTAGGGTTGTGTAATAATATTATTAGATTTGCCCACGTAGCTCAGTATGGTAGAGCACATCCTTGGTAAGGATGAGGTCACCGGTTCGATTCCGGTCGTGGGCTCCATGAAAGATGGAATAGAAATAAACTAGTATTATAATGAAGTTTTATAAGGCTCTGAGGAGGATAAGAAAATGTCAAAGGAAAAATTTAACAGGACAAAGCCGCATGTCAATGTAGGGACAATAGGTCATATTGATCATGGAAAGACCACATTACAGCAGCAATAACTCACGTGTTGTCTATAAAGGGTCAGGCGAAGTTCACTGACCTTCGATCAGATCGATAAGGCCCCGGAAGAGAAGGAACGTGGGATCACAATCGCGACGGCCCATGTGGAATATGAGACGGACAAACGACACTATGCCCATGTGGATTGTCCAGGCCATGCTGACTATATAAAGAACATGATCACCGGTGCCGCCCAGATGGACGGAGCAATTCTGGTTGTCGCCGCAACAGACGGACCGATGCCTCAGACAAGAGAGCATATTCTTCTTGCTCGTCAGGTAGGTGTTCCGTACGATTGTCGTATTTCTTGAATAAATGCGATATGGTAGATGATGAAGAGTTGATCGAGCTGGTTGAGATGGAACTGAGAGAACTTTGAACAAATATGAATTTCCCGGAGACGATATCCCAATCATTCGTGGAAGCGCATTAAAGGCCCTTGGAGAGCCGGAAGATGAAGCAGTGAAGCAGCAAATGCATCTGGGAATTGATGGAGGCCATCGACAACTATATTCCTGAGCCTGTAAGCGGATATCGATCAGCCGTTTCTGATGCCCATCGAAGATGTTTTCTCCATTTCCGGACGAGGGACGGTGGCAACCGGTCGGGTCGAAAGTGGCATGTCAAGGTTGGCGACGAGGTTGAGATCGTAGGTATTCGTGAGACATCAGAAGACACTTGTACGGGAGTGGAGATGTTCAGAAAGCTCCTGGATCGAGGGGCAGGCCGGCGACAATATCGGCGTTGCTGTTCGGGGTACGAAGAGAGAAGATTAGAGCGAGGTCAGGTTCTTGCAGCGCCAGGATCAATCACGCCGCACACGAAGTTCAAGGCTGAGTGCTATATATTGACGAAGGAAGAGGGCGGAAGACACACACCATTTTTCAATGGATATCAGTCCTCAGTTTTATTTCAGGACCACAGACGTGACCGGAGTTGTGACATTACCGGAGGGAGTAGAGATGGTAATGCCCGGAGATAATGTTACGATGGAAGGTGCGTTGATCACCCCGATAGCCATGGAAAAAGAACTTCGTTTTGCTATTCGTGAAGGCGGCCGTACAGTAGGCGCCGGTGTTATCAGTGATATTATTGAATAGTAAATCGATATCTACCTGTATGCTTTACCAAGGGAGAAATTCATATGAGAGATATAATTACGTTATCCTGTGAGCAGTGTAAAAACAGGAATTATACGACAACAAAAAATAAAAAAAAGACACCGGATAAGCTTAATTTTAAAAAATATTGTGCTTTTTGCAGGACGCATACCAATCACAAGGAGACGAAGTAGTCGTTTAAGGGTTACAAAAGAAGATATCTGTAACGAGTTGTGTTGAAGTTAATTTACTGTTGAAAATATTTCATTATAACTAACATCGCTAGTTCCAGTTCATGCATGCAGGCCAGTAGCTCTAACGGCTAGAGCACCGGACTCCAAATCCGGGTGATGGGGGTTCGAATCCCTCCTGGCCTGCCATTTAAGTTTATTAATAAGGTTGTTATAATCCATGTCGGTTTAATAATGAAGGATAATCAAAAAAATAAAAAAGGCACAAGGAAAGAAAACGAAAGCATGACCGATAAAAATAAATCAACTGCTTTTTCGAATGAAAGCTCTAAGGACAGAAAAAAAGGTCAGCAATTGCCGGCAAAGAAGTCATCCGAAAACAAACAGAAAAAAAAGTCAGAGAAGTTTAATATAATAAAAATCTCCAGTCAGTTTTTAAAGGATGCCAGAACTGAGCTTAAAAAGGTCAAATGGCCAACAAGGAAAGAACTGACTGCAGCGACAATAATGGTGGTTATCCTTGTTTTGATTGTAGCGTTTATCTCGGGTTGGTAGACTTCGGCCTTATAAATATTATTAATAGAATAGTAGATTAACCTCAGAGACATAATATGGACGAAGAAAAAAAGGTTGGATTTAGATGGTACATTGTTCATACCTATTCAGGATTTGAGAACAAAGTAAAATTAAATCTTGAAGAGAGGGTGAAGACCCTTAAACAGGATGATTATTTTGGACAAATCCTTGTGCCGATGGAACAGGTTGTTGAATTAAAAAAAGGGCAGAAAAAAACTTCTTCTCGAAAGTTTTATCCGGGTTATATAATGGTTCAGATGATTCTGAATAAAGAAACCTGGCATACTGTTCGAAATACTGCTAAAGTAACAGGTTTTCTTGGTGGAGGCAGTGAACCATACCCTGTTCCTGATGAAGAGGCAGAGAGAATCATTCGTCAGATGGAAGAAGGCATAACTAAACCCAAACCAAGATATTCTTTTGAAGATGGCGACGAAGTCAGGGTGGTTGACGGACCTTTTACTAATTTCCAGGGGACAGTAGAAGAAGTAAAACCGGATAAAGAAAAACTAAGAGTATTAATAACGATATTCGGGCGTGCTACTCCGGTTGAATTGGATTTTATACAAGTTAATAAGATATAAGAGGATTCAAATGGCCAAGAAAATCATAGGAAACGTAAAATTGCAGGTAAAAGGAGGGCAGGCAAACCCTTCTCCGCCCATAGGCCCCGCGCTTGGGCAGCATGGTGTAAATATAGCTGAATTCTGTAAGGCGTTCAATGCCAGGACTCAGGATAAAACGGGAACTGTTATTCCTGTAATTATAACGATTTATGCTGATAGAACATTTTCGTTCATTACAAAAACCCCACCCGCTTCTGTTTTGCTGAAACAAGCTGCGAAGATAGCCAAGGGATCAGGAATACCGAACAGAGAAAAAGTCGGGGAGGTGACACTGAAGCAGGTTGAAGAGATAGCAAAAACAAAATATGAGGATTTAAACGCATTTGATATGGCAGGTGCGATAAAAATTATTGAAGGTACAGCCAGAAGCATGGGGATTAAAGTAATTCAATAATTATACTTGATAATTTATTATCGATTCAAATTAGATAAATTCAGAGAGAAATAAAATGCCTAAAAGAGGAAAAAAATATAAATCAGTAATAGAGAAAGTGGACAGCCTTAATAAATATAACTTTTCTGAAGCCATTCAACTCGCGCTGGATTGCAAAATTGCAAAATTTGACGAGACAGTGGACATAGCGGTAAGACTCGGAGTTGATCCCAGACACGCTGATCAGATGGTCCGCGGCACTGTAGCTCTTCCACACGGTGTTGGCAAAACAGTAAGGGTACTGGTTTTTGCCAAAGGAGAAAAAGAAAAGGAAGCTCTAGATGCAGGCGCCGAATATGCGGGATCGGATGAGTATCTTGAAAAGATTCAGGGTGGCTGGCTTGAATTCGATAAGACTATTGCAACTCCTGATATGATGGGTACTGTAAGCAAACTCGGGCGTATCCTTGGTCCAAGAGGTATGATGCCGAATGCCAAACTCGGGACTGTTACATTTGATGTTGGAAAAGCTGTCGAAGAAATAAAGGCCGGTAAAATAGAATTTAAAGTTGAAAAGGCCGGTATTGTCCACGCCCCAATGGGAAAAGTCTCTTTTGGACTGGAAAAACTTACGGATAACATCAGCGCTTTTATGGACACAATTCTCAGACTCAAACCTTCGGCTAGTAAAGGAACCTATCTCAAAAGCATTGCCATATCAACTACCATGGGTCCGGGAGTTAAAGTAGATCCTCTTTATACAAAGGAGCTATTCAACAGACAATAACTTTTCTATTAACATGTAAGTAGAGTTAATATGTACTGTTTCCTCTTTTGATGATTTACTAACTCCGGGATTTAGAGTTGTCTATTATGGGTTATTAATTTTTTATGTTAGCTGTACTTTTTGGCATTGCGGAATGTTATTGGATTTAAAAATGGAAAATATATAAGGAAAGTGTAAATAAATATAATTTATCATTCTTAATACCGGTAAAAAAACAGTCACTGTGCCTGATAATATTATTGGTCGGAGAATGATTACTTATAGTCAAAGACAGTGGGTGCAACGACATTATCATGATGTCTGATGCTTAAAACTGAAAGCCTGCTCAGACTATGCTATCGGCTTCTCTCCTAACAGCATACCCCTGTTTTTGACCAATAATGTCAGAACAGGAGGAGGTGATAATAATTGGATAAAGATAAGAAAAAGGTTTTCATTGATGAGATGAACGGAAGGCTGAAAAAAGCCCGTGCAACATTTGTTGTTGATTATCAGGGTCTTGATGTGGAATCGATGAACAAGATCAGAGGTGAACTCAGAAAGATCAATGCAGAATTATATGTTGTTAAGAACAGGCTTTTAAAGCTGGCCAGCAAAGATACCGAAACAGAGGCAATTGCGGAGCAGTTTGTTGGGCCCTGTGCCGTGGCAGTATCATATGATGATGTTGTTGCACCGGCAAAGGTTCTTGTTGATCTGGATAAAGATCTCGGCAAGCTTGACTTAAAGGTGGGACAGATCGCCGGAAAGATGATGGATATTGAAGGCATTAAAAAACTTGCCAAACTTCCCGGAAGAGAACAACTTCTGGCTCAGGTACTGTCTGCTATGCAGGCTGTCCCGACTTCATTTGTCAGAGTTACCAATGGAGTCCTGGTCAACCTTATGAATGTATTAAAAGCAATAGAAACCGCCAAACAGGACGAACAACCTGTTCCGGGAAATTAACAAAGATAATATAATAAAAGATATTTAGGAGGATATATATAAAATGGCCGATATCACAAAAAATGATGTAGTAGAATTCATAGCAAATATGACGGTGCTGGAACTCTCAGAATTCGTTAAGGAACTTGAAGAAAAATTTGGCGTAAGCGCCGCTGCCCCGGTAGCCATGATGGCTGCAGCCCCGGCTGAGCAGGCAGCAGCAGAAGAAGAACAGACCGAGTTTAACGTTATCCTTACCGCTACCGGTGACCAGAAGATTCAGGTTATCAAAGAAGTTCGCGCTATTACCGGCTTGGGTCTGAAGGAAGCCAAAGCCCTGGTTGATGGTGTTCCTGCCGCTGTTAAAGAGGCAATACCCATGGATGAGGCAGAGGGCATTAAAAAACAGCTCGAAGCTGTTGGTGGCAGCGTAGAGATTAAGTAATTTGACTATTTAGCAGATCTCCTGAGGTAACTCAGGAAATAACTGGCAGGATCTTTATAATTTATTACTTTTAGATAAGTATAAAAAATAGTTTTAAACAATACAGACAGGGAGATCCCATGAAAGAAATGAATGGTGTGAGGCATCGCGTAAGAAGGAATTTCGGTAAAATAGGAAAGACTATTGATATTCCAAATCTTATTGAGGTTCAGAAGCACTCATATGAACGTTTTCTGCAAAAGGATGTACAACCTGAGGATCGTGAAGATACAGGTCTTCAGAGTCCCTTTAAAAGTGTATTCCCTATCCAGGATTTCAGTGGTACATCATCATTGGAATTCGTTAAATACTCTTTCGAAGCTGCCAAATATGATGAAACAGAATGTCTCAGCAAGGGAATGACATTTGAGGCACCTCTGAGACTGACAGCGCGGTTGCTGGTTTTTGATACGGATTCGGAAAATGGTACGAAAAGCATAAGGGATATTAAAGAGCAGGAGATTTATTTCGGCACCATTCCAATGATGACCCGCAAAGGCACCTTTATTATTAATGGTACAGAACGGGTTATTGTAAGTCAGCTCCACAGATCACCCGGTGTTTTCTTCGACCATGACAAGGGAAAAACACACAGCAGCGGTAAATTATTGTATTCAGCCAGAATCATACCCCTCAGGGGATCATGGCTAGATTTTGAATTTGATCCCAAAGATCTGCTTCATGTCAGGATAGACAGACGCAGAAAGTTCCCGGCAACGACATTCCTGAAGGCCCTTGGATATTCCTCAAGGGAATTGCTTGTGGAATTCTATGATACAGAAAAAATATATATCAGTGAAGAAGGTTGTTTCAGGGATCTTAATTTTGACAATCTCTATAGAAAAAGACTCACAAAAGATGTAACGGCTCCCAATTCAAAAAAGCTAGTGGCAAAAGTGGGAGACAAGTATACAAAGCGTCTTCATAAATTGCTTGAAACAGCAGGGATAGACAAGCTTCCTATTAATATAGAGGATGTCGAAGGAAGAATTCTGATTGATGACCTGATCGATGCGGAAACAGGAGAAGTTTTAATTTCCAGAAATCAGGCTATTACTGGTGAAAATATTGAGATCCTTCTTCAAAATGAAATAAAAGAGATCGAATGTCTTGTACTTGATGCTCCTGATGTCAGCTCGACTATCCATGATACAATGCTTCTGGATAAAATTGACAATGCCGATGAAGCAAAGCTTGAGATATATAGAAAGATGAGACCAAGCAGCCCCCCGACACAGGAGGTTGCAAATAATTTCTTTAATAATCTGTTTTTTAATCTTACCTCATTTGATCTGTCTACTGTCGGACGCCTCAAACTGAACTACAGGCTCAATCTTGAGGATGTACCTAACGATCTCAGGACACTGAGGAAGGAAGACATTATCATTATTGTGAAGGAATTAATCCGATTAAAAAATTCCGAAGCCTCTGTTGATGATATTGATAACCTTGGAAACAGACGGGTCAGGGCTGTTGGTGAACTCCTTGAAAACCAGTACAGAATAGGTCTGGTCAGGATGGAACGGGCCATAAAAGAAAGAATGAGCCTCCAGGAAGTGGAAACCCTGATGCCCCATGACCTGATTAACTCCAAGCCTGTATCCGCAGTGGTAAAGGAATTTTTTGGAACCAGCCAGCTTTCACAGTTTATGGACCAGACCAATCCTCTGTCTGAAGTAACGCATAAAAGAAGATTAAGTGCACTGGGACCCGGAGGATTGACACGGGAGAGGGCAGGTTTTGAAGTCCGCGACGTTCATCCGACACATTATGGACGAATTTGCCCGATCGAGACACCTGAAGGCCCGAACATAGGACTGATTGTATCGCTGAGTACCTTTGCACGGGTCAATGAATACGGATTTATTGAAACACCTTACAGACATGTTGAGAACGGAAGGGCAACGAAAGATATTTCCTATCTTTCAGCCCTGGAGGAGAGAAATTTCCCCATTGCCCAGGCTAACGCCCCGCTGAATAGTAAGGGTGAGTTTATCAATAAGGAAGCAGCTGTCCGAATCGAAGGCGAGGCTATGCGTGCTCCTGTTGAGGAAATAAAATATATGGACGTATCTCCTGACCAGCTAGTTAGTGTGTCTGCAAGCCTGATTCCATTTCTGGAGCATGATGATGCGAACAGGGCACTGATGGGCTCCAACATGCAACGGCAGGGTGTCCCCTTATTAAAGGCCAAGGCACCGCTTGTCGGTACAGGCATTGAAGGTGTAGTTGCAAAGGATTCCGGCGTAACGGTTGTTGCCGATCATGACGGCATAATCGAAGATGTTGACTCTTCAAGAATCGTTATCAGATCTTTCGGGAGTGAAGAAAAAGAAGAAGAAGTTGAGATACATAAGCTGGTCAAATATCAGAGATCAAACCAGAATACATGCTATAACCAGCGACCCATTGTTAGACAGGGAGATATGGTGACCAAAGGTCAGATAATCGCAGATGGCCCTGCTACAGAGATGGGAGAACTTGCACTGGGTCAGAATGTAATGGTAGCTTTCATGTCCTGGGGCGGTTACAATTTTGAAGACTCAATTATTGTCAGTGAACGTATAGTCAAGGAAGATATATATACGTCAATACATATTGAGGAGTTTGAAGTAGTCTCAAGGGATACAAAACTTGGCAAGGAAGAAATAACAAAGGATATTCCCAATGTAGGTGAAGAAGCTCTTAGAAGCCTGGATGAAAGCGGCATTGTTAAGATTGGTGCCGAGGTGGAAGTCGGGGATATTCTTGTTGGCAAAATAACTCCCAAGGGTGAGACCCAGCTTTCGCCTGAAGAAAAACTCTTAAGGGCGATCTTTGGTGATAAGGCCGGCGATGTGAAGGATACCTCACTGAGGGTTCCGCCTGGTGTTGAAGGTACTGTTATCGATGCAAAGGTCTTTTCCAGAAGGGGCGTGGATAAGGACAAACGCAGCCAGGTAATAGAAAAGAAAGAGATAGCAAGACTTGAGAAAGATAAGTCTGATGAGATCGAAATAGTTGAGAAAAGCGTAAAAAGAAGACTAAAAGAACTGCTCACCGGTCTCTCATTAAAGACAAACCTTAAGGATAAAAAAACAGGAAAGACACTTTTAAGCACCAAAAAAGAGATAACCCCTGAGATAATAGACGAGCTTCCTGCAATTGTATGGTCAGGTGCTGATATCAAGGCTTCCATGGACCTTATTGATAAAATGGAGGCAGTGATAGATAAATTTAATGCACGGGTTGACCATGTAAACAGCATTTTTGAAGACAAAATGGAGAAGCTGAGTATGGGTGACGAGCTTGCCCCGGGCGTCATCAAAATGGTTAAGGTTTATATTGCCGTAAAAAGGAAATTATCAGTAGGGGATAAAATGGCAGGCCGCCATGGGAACAAGGGTGTACTCTCACGTGTCCTTCCGGTGGAGGATATGCCCTACTTTAAGGATGGTACACCGGTTGACATTATTCTCAATCCGCTTGGAGTCCCATCGAGGATGAATGTTGGGCAGGTACTGGAAGCCCATCTTGGCTGGGCATCAAAGGAGCTGGGAAAGAAGATTGCCGAAATACTTGATGGTCCCGAAGGTATTGACACTCTAAAGAAAAAACCTGAAGAATATATATTCCGCAAAGGAGTATAACCAGAGCTTTAAAGACCTCAATGATTTGGACTTAATCTCAACAGCCAGCCTCCTAAGGGATGGTGTTCATATGGCTTCTCCGGTTTTTGATGGTGTCGAGGAGGAGGAAATACAGAAGTCTCTGGAACGGGCCGGACTCCCTATAACAGGGCAATCCGTACTCTATGATGGAAAGACAGGTGAGGCGTTTGACCAGACGGTAACTGTCGGCATTATGTACATCCTGAAACTGCACCATCTCGTTGATGACAAAATTCATGCAAGGTCTATCGGTCCTTACTCCCTTGTAACTCAGCAGCCACTGGGTGGAAAGGCGCAGTTTGGCGGCCAGAGACTGGGTGAGATGGAAGTCTGGGCTATGGAGGCCTATGGTGCGGCATATTCCTTACAGGAATTCCTCACTGTAAAATCAGATGACGTTGCCGGGCGAACGCGCATGTATGAGCGGATTGTTAAAGGTAACAATATACTTGAGGCCGGACTTCCCGAATCATTTAAAGTCATGATGAAGGAATTATTGAGCCTTGGGCTTGAATTCCAGTTACTTGAAGATATCAGCAGTTAATTATCTTATACGGGTGTAAATAATGGAATTTATCAATTTTACATTAATCGATTATAATTTTTCTATATAAGGAGGAGACATTGGAAGAACTATATAACTTCTTTACGAAGCCAAAGGATCCATCAAGTTATAACGCTGTAAGGATCTCATTGTCGTCCCCTGAAATGATCTTGGAACGATCCTATGGTGAGGTTAAAAAACCTGAGACCATTAATTATCGTACTTTTAAGCCCGAAAGGGACGGGCTTTTCTGCTCAAAAATATTCGGGCCTATAAAAGATTACGAATGTAACTGCGGCAAGTATAAAAGGATGAAACATCGTGGAATCATCTGTGAGAAATGCGGTGTTGAGGTAATCCAGTCCAAAGTGCGAAGGGAACGCATGGGGCATATCAAGCTTGCTTCTCCAGTAGCGCACATATGGTTTCTAAAGTGCCTTCCATCCAAGATAGGTAATCTGCTTGACCTTACCCTGAAAGACCTGGAAAGGGTCCTTTATTTTGAAAACTTTATTGTAATCGATCCAAAAGATACTCCTCTTGTCAAATCTTCACTTCTGAATGATGAACAGTTGATTAGGGCCAAAGATGACTATGGTGACAGATTTGAATATGGTGTCGGCGCCGAAGCTATCCAGAAAATGCTTATGGAACTGAACCTGGAAGAACTGTCAACAGTCCTGAGGGAGGAGATGGTAACTACCAGATCCGAGGCAAAAAGGAAAAAACTTACAAAACGTCTTAAGGTTATAGATGCATTTAAAGATTCAAAGAACAAGCCTGAATGGACTATCATGGATGTTATTCCTGTCCTGCCTCCCGATCTAAGGCCTTTAGTGCCTCTTGATGGAGGGCGATTTGCTACATCTGACTTGAATGATTTATATCGCAGGGTGATTAATCGAAATAACAGGCTCAAAAGACTGCTTGAATTGAACGCGCCTGATATCATTGTACGCAATGAAAAGAGGATGCTTCAGGAGTCAGTAGACGTCCTTTTTGACAACGGTCGAAGAGGCAAGGTTGTTACAGGCGCCAACAAGCGGCCTTTTAAATCCCTTAGCGATATGCTTAAAGGCAAACAGGGACGCTTCAGGCAGAATCTCCTTGGAAAGCGTGTTGACTACTCGGGGCGATCGGTAATTACCGTTGGTCCCGATTTAAGGCTACATCAATGCGGGCTTCCCAAGAAGATGGGGCTGGAGCTGTTTAAGCCATTTATTTACAATAAACTGGATGAGAAGGGATTTGCTACAACTATAAAATCAGCCAAAAAAATGGTCGAAAGAGAAACCCCCGAGGTATGGGATGCGCTTGATGATGTTGTAAAAGAATACTGTATCCTCCTGAACCGGGCCCCAACACTACATCGTCTGGGTATTCAGGCCTTTGAGCCGATCCTTGTTGAGGGAAAAGCTATTCAGCTTCATCCCCTTGTATGTACCGCATTCAATGCAGACTTTGATGGTGACCAGATGGCTGTTCATGTGCCATTGTCGATCGAAGCACAGGTAGAAGCAAGGGTTCTCATGATGTCGACTAACAACATCCTTTCACCTGCTGATGGCACACCGATAATTGTGCCAAGCCAGGATATAGTCCTTGGTATCTATTATATGACCAGAGACAGAATCTTCAGTAAAGGTGAGGGAATGATCTTCGCCAATACTGATGAAGTAAGGATGGCCTATGACGCCGAAGCCCTTGGATTGCATTCAAAAATCAAAGTCAGAATCAATGGCAAACTGGAAGAGAGCACAACAGGAAGGGTATTGTTGAGTGAAATATTACCTGAAGAACTGCCATTTTCTTTGATAAATCAGGTTATGACTAAAAAGAAACTTATTAACCTGATAAACGAGTGTTACAGGCGGGCCGGAATCAAGGCAACTGTAATTCTTTCGGACAGACTTAAGGATATGGGGTACAAATACAGTACAATATCAGGGACATCAATAAGTATAAAAGATGTTACTATTCCTTCAAAGAAAGGTTCAATAATTGCGGAAGCCGAAAAGGAAATTAAAAAAATTGAGGATCAGTATAAAGGCGGACTGATTACAAACGGTGAAAAGATAAATAAAGCGGTTGATATCTGGACACAGGCAAATGATCAGATTACGTCAGAGATGATGACTGAGATGGGTGTAGAAGAAGTTACAGCTCCTGATGGAAGCATTAAAAAGACAGAGAGCTTTAACTCCATATATATGATGTCGGATTCAGGTTCAAGGGGCAGCAAGGATCAGATGAGACAGTTGGCCGGAATGAGAGGTCTCATGGTCAAACCTTCCGGTGAAATCATCGAAACGCCTATAACATCAAATTTTAGAGAGGGCCTTACCGTGCTCCAGTATTTTATTTCGACTCACGGTGCCAGAAAAGGTCTTGCTGATACCGCTCTTAAAACGGCTAACTCCGGGTATCTGACACGAAGGCTTGTGGATGTTGCCCAGGATGCAGTTATCACAATGGACGATTGCAGTACAGTGGATGGTATCTGGGTTACATCCCTAATGGAAGGTGGCGAGATAATCCAGAGGGTTGGAGAACGAGTACTTGGAAGGGTCGTTCTCGAAGATGTATACGATCCGATTACAAATGAACTTCTTATCCCTGCCAACGAACTGATTGATGAAGCAAAGGTCAAGCTTATTGAAGATGCCGGACTCGAGAAGGTATTGATTCGTTCCGTTCTTACCTGCCAGTCAAAGAATGGCATCTGTAAAAAATGCTATGGACGTGACCTTGCACACGGGCATGAAGTCAATATTGGTGAAGCCGTTGGAATAATCGCAGCTCAATCAATCGGTGAACCTGGAACACAGCTTACCATGAGGACCTTCCACATTGGAGGAACAGCCAGTAAAAGGGTTGAGCAGACAACTATCCACTCAAGGAACGAAGGTAAGGTAAACTTTCTTGATCTCAAAACCGTAAAAAACGCTGAAGGAAGTCAAATTGTAATGAACAGAAATGGCGAAATTGCAATTGTCAGCGCAGGAGGCAGAGAAATTGAAAGATATCCTGTTACCTATGGGGCAATCCTGAAGGTCAAAAATGAACAGGCCATCAAGTCAAACCAGATACTCGCCGAATGGGATCCTTATACAATTCCAATTCTTACTGAAGTAGAAGGTACAATAAAATTTGGAGATATCCTCGATGGTATAACAATGCAGGAAAAGAGGGATAATGTAACTGGTCGAATAAGCCGTTTCATTATTGAGTCAAGGCAGACCGAACTTCGTCCTAGAATCTCAATCAAGGATGCTGACAATAAAACGGCCAGTTTACCGGGGTCAGTAAAGGGACAGGCACGCTATCACCTGCCAATCGGCGCGATCATCATGGTCGGTGAGGGCGAACTGGTAAAGGCTGGAACCGTTCTTGCCAGGATACCAAGAGAAACAACTAAAACAAAGGATATTACCGGAGGACTTCCAAGGGTCGCTGAGCTTTTTGAGGTAAGAAAACCAAAAGAAAATGCAATCCTGAGCGAAATCGACGGGACAGTATCTTTCGGACAATACAGTAAAGGTAGAAGAAGGGTAATAATAACCCCTGAGGTTGGAGAACCGGTAGATTACTTCATTACAAAGGGCAAGCATGTAAGCGTTCTCGATGGTGATTATGTAAGAGCCGGTGAGCCTTTAATGGATGGATCCGCAAATCCTCATGATATACTGAAAATAAGAGGCCTCAAGGAGCTGGCAAAGTATCTTGTAAATGAGGTTCAGGAAGTTTATCGGCTCCAGGGTGTTTCTATAAATGATAAACACATTGAGGTTATAGTAAAACAGATGTTGCGTCAGGTCACTGTCAAGGATGTCGGATCTTCAGGCTTCTTACTCGGTGAACAGGTCGAAAAATGGCGATTTGAAGAGGAGAACAGCAAAATAATAGAACAGGGAGGTGCCCCTGCAACGGCTGAACCTCTTCTTCTGGGTATAACAAAGGCATCTCTTAGTACAGAAAGTTTTATTTCGGCAGCGTCTTTTCAGGAAACGACAAAAGTGCTGTCAGATGCCAGTATAGCCGGAAAACTTGACAAGTTAAAAGGCCTGAAGGAAAATGTAATTATGGGAAGATTGATTCCTGCTGGAACCGGTGTCAAGGAATATAGAGATCTTGATATAACTCTTTCAAATAATTAGATAAATTTATTAATGTGACGATGACTATAAGAATTTGAATATTTATCTAGCTAAAAATAAAAAATTAGTAAAAATATCTTGACAATTTTTTCGAATGTCAATAAAAAGAGTGGTTCTTTGATTCCAGTTTTTTTAATATTATTTATTCTTGAATTAAGTGAATTAAGCAAAAGGAAGGGCAAAATAACGGAATGCCAACTATAAATCAGTTAATTAGAAAAGGACGAAAACAGTCCAGGAAAAAAGTAAAAACTCCTGCTTTGGAAGCATGCCCTCAAAAGCGAGGGGTATGTGTCAGGGTTTACACACAAACTCCGAAGAAACCTAATTCGGCATTAAGAAAAGTCGCCAGGGTAAGGTTGACCAATGGCATTGAAGTGACTTCCTATATTCCGGGCGTGGGTCATAATCTTCAGGAACACTCTGTTGTTTTAATTCGTGGTGGTCGTGTCAAAGACTTGCCAGGTGTACGTTATCACATATTAAGGGGTACGATGGATACCTCCGGAGTGGAAGATAGAAGAAAAGGCCGTTCGAAATACGGCGCCAAGAAACCAAAAGCGATTTAATTTACAGGAGCATTTATGCCTAGAAAAAGGTTGATAGTTAAAAGAGAAATAATTCTTGATCCCAAATACAAGAGTCAGCTTCTCGCTAAATTTATTAACTGTATGATGTCAAAAGGGAAAAAGAGTCTTTCTCAATCAATTCTCTATGATTCATTTAATATAATAAAAGTAAAAACACAGGAAGATCCCTTATCCATATTTCAGAAGGCAGTAAATAATGTAAAACCTTTGGTCGAAGTAAAATCAAGAAGAGTTGGCGGATCGACTTATCAGGTCCCTACTGAGGTCCGGGCAAACAGAAGCCAGGCTTTGGGAATCAGATGGCTGATCTCATTTGCAAGAGCCAGAGGAGAAAAGAGTATGGCGGCTAAACTTGCCGGTGAATTGATGGATGCCGCCGCGAAAAAAGGTGCAGCGATAAAAAAGAAGGAAGATACTCACAGAATGGCTGAAGCCAACAAGGCTTTTGCACATTATCGCTGGTAGAGTTTTGAAATATGAGAAAAATTTATAAAAAAAACAAATTATTTTTTCATTATTGCTCTTAAAGGGGGATAGCGATGTCTAAACAGAAATTTGAAAGGACTAAGCCACACGTAAACGTTGGGACAATAGGTCATATAGACCATGGAAAGACGACACTTACGGCTGCAATAACGAAACTTCTGGCTATGAAGGGATGGGCGCAGTTTATACCGTTTGATCAGATAGACAAGGCACCGGAGGAGAAGGCTAGAGGGATAACGATAGCGACGGCTCATGTTGAATATGAGACGGAGAACAGGCATTATGCGCATGTGGATTGTCCGGGCCATGCTGACTATATAAAGAACATGATAACAGGTGCAGCACAGATGGACGGAGCTATTCTTGTTGTGGGCGCTGACGACGGACCGATGCCTCAGACAAGGGAGCATATACTTTTAGCTCGTCAGGTAGGTGTACCGAACATAGTAGTATTTTTGAACAAATGCGATATGGTAGATGATGAAGAGCTGATAGAACTGGTAGAGCTTGAATTGAGGGAACTGTTAAGCAAGTATGAATTTGACGGCGACAATATCTCAATAATTCGTGGAAGCGCATTAAAGGCCCTTGAGTCGGATGATGTAAACAGTGAAGCAGCGAAGCCTATATTTGAATTGATGGCGGCAGTAGACAAAGACATCCCTGATCCTGTAAGGGATACAGATAAGCCGTTTCTGATGCCTATTGAAGATGTATTCAGCATAAGCGGAAGAGGGACGGTAGTAACAGGCAGGATCGAAAGAGGAATGGTCAAGGTAGGAGAGGAAGTAGAGATAGTAGGAATCCGTGAGACACAGAAGACAGTATGTACGGGAGTAGAAATGTTCCGAAAGATCCTTGATCAGGGGCAGGCAGGAGACAATGTTGGCTTGCTGTTAAGGGGTACGAAGAGAGAAGATGTAGAAAGAGGTCAGGTAATATCAGCACCAAAGTCAATCACGCCGCACACGAAATTCAAGGCTGAGGCATATATATTGACGAAGGAAGAGGGCGGAAGACACACTCCATTTTTTAATGGATACAGACCTCAGTTTTATTTCAGGACCACAGACGTGACAGGAGTAGTGACATTACCGGAGGGAGTAGAGATGGTAATGCCCGGAGATAATGTTACGATGGAAGGTGCGTTGATAACCCCGATAGCAATGGAAAAAGAACTTCGTTTTGCTATTCGTGAAGGCGGCCGTACAGTAGGCGCCGGTGTCATCAGTGATATTATTGAATAGTAAACGGAAGTAATACTAGGGAATAAAATGATAGAAAAAGCGTTAGCAAACCAAAAGATTAGGATTCGTTTAAAGGCATATGATCATAAACTGCTGGATCAGTCTGCTTTGGAAATTGTTGATACTGTAAGAGAAACCGGTGCCAAGATAGCCGGTCCGATACCTTTGCCTACTGTTATTAATAAGTATTGTGTATTGAGGTCTCCACATGTGAATAAAAAATCCAGGGAACAGTTTGAAATAAGGACACATAAAAGGCTTCTGGATATTTTGGAACCTACACAGCAGACTGTTGATGCCTTGATGAAGCTGGATTTATCAGGTGGTGTTGACGTAGAGATTAAACTATAAGCGAACTATTGAGTTGGAGAATTAGATGGGCAACAGGATTTTTGGAAAAAAACTCGGCATGATGCGATACTTTATTGATGAAGGACAAAGTGTGCCTGTCACATTGGTAAAAGCCGGCCCATGTTTTGTTATTCAGAAAAAAACCAATGAGAAAGACGGTTATGAGGCCATTCAGGTTGGTTTTGATGAGAAAAAAGAAAGCAGAGTAAATAAACCTTTAAAAGGGCACCAAAAAGTCGCCGGTGACAAGTGTTATTATTATCTTCGTGAAATCAGGGTTAATGATTCGAAGGACTATGAAATCGGACAGGCGATAACTGCCGCTGATGTTTTCCAGATAGGCGACATGGTAACTGTGTCAGGGAAAAGTAAAGGCAGAGGCTTTGCCGGTGTTATGAAAAGGCATGGGTTTAGTGGCGGACGCAAGACGCATGGGTCAAGATCTCATCGGGTCCCTGGATCTATAGGCGCAACCACTACGCCTGGAAGGGTCGTAAAGGGAAGAAAACTCCCTGGAAGAATGGGATTTACGAGAACAACAGTTAAGAATTTAAAGGTGCTTGATGTAAGGTCTGATACAGACCTTATAGCCATCAAAGGACCATTACCGGGAAGTGAAAATTCAATAATCGAAATCTGCAGATTGTAGATAATTAAAGAAGTGACATATATAAAATGACAGTGATCGATGTATATAATCTAAACGCGGAAAAGACAACTGAGATTGAACTGAATGAGAAAATCTTTGGCGTAACAGTTAAAAAAGATATTCTCCATCAGGTGGTTGTCAGTCAGCTTAATAAACGAAGAGCAGGAACATCTGCTGTTAAGACTCGTTCGGAAGTTAATGGTTCGAGGAGTAAGTTATGGCGGCAGAAGGGTACTGGAAGAGCAAGAGTCGGAACTGCAATGTCGCCTACAAGAAGAGGCGGTGGCATAGCTTTTGGACCTGTTCCAAGAAGTTATGTTAATAAAGTGCCCAAGAAGGTAAGAAAAGCCGCCATTGCTATGGCTTTAAGTGATAAGTATAATTCAAAGCAGCTTATTGTAGTTGATGATTTTAATTTACCTGTGATTAAAACCAAAGATTTTGTGAAAGTCATGAGTAATTTTGAAATAAAAAAGGCTTTGATAGTCACAGAAGACAAGAATGAAAATCTTGAAAAATCTTCTAAAAACGTTCCAGGGATTAAAGTGATTAGACATGAGGGAATAAATGTCTATGATATTCTTAACTATGATCATCTTTTTCTGGTAAGACCTTCTATTGAAAAGATTGAGGAGGCATTGATTTCATAATGGATATTAACAATGTAATCAAAGAACCGCATGTCGCAGAAAAAGCGAATATGCTTAAAGAAACAAACAATCAGATTGTGCTTAAAGTTGACCCGAGAGCTAATAAAATAGAGATAAAAAAAGCCACAGAGCTTTTTTTCAAGACAAAGGTTATTGATGTAAAGACTCTAAACATGAAAGGTAAAAAACGCCGCGTAGGAAGAAATATTGGTAAAAAACCTGACTGGAAAAAAGCTGTTGTGAAGCTTGCGGCTGGTGAAAATATCGAGTTTTTTGACGGGGTATAATTTTTTCTTAGAGTTTTATACAGTTTTGTAACATAATAAAAAAGGATTATTTGGAGATATAGATGGCTATAAAAAGTCATAAGCCGACTTCACCTGGAAAAAGATTTCTAAAAAACAGCACTTTTGAAGAAATTACAACTGACAAACCGGAGAAGAGTCTTGTAACACCACTGAGAAAAACCGGTGGACGTAACTCTTACGGGCGAATAACCTCTCGGTTCAGGGGGGGCGGGCATAAAAGACGATACAGGATTATAGATTTTAAACGTAATAAAGATGGAATTCCGGCCAGAGTAGCCACAATTGAGTATGACCCCAACAGGTCTGCCAATATAGCATTGTTGAACTATGTTGACGGTGAAAAAAGATATATATTGGCTCCTGCAGGATTAAAGGTAGGCGACACTATCACATCCGGGCAGGGGTCTGAAATAAATGCAGGAAACGCGCTTAAATTGCGTGATATTCCTTTAGGCAGCCAGGTTCACAATGTAGAACTGAATCCCGGTCATGGTGGACAGATAGTGCGTAGTGCAGGCTCCTATGCTCAACTGATGGCAAAAGAAGGGAAATATGCTCAGATAAAATTACCATCAGGGGAGGTAAGGATGGTCGCACTTGAATGTAAAGCGACCATAGGGCAGGTAGGTAATTCGGCATATATGGGAATAAGTCTTGGAAAAGCCGGAAGGACAAGATGGAAAGGGCGCAGACCTCATGTACGTGGAGTAGCTATGAACCCTGTAGATCATCCGCATGGTGGTGGTGAAGGAAAATCATCAGGCGGAAGACATCCTGTAACACCATGGGGTGTGCCTACAAAGGGTTATAAAACAAGGGTAAGAAAGTCTAGCGATAAAATGATAATTAAGAAGAGAAAATAATCGTAGGGATTATCTCTTAAAAGGAAAATGGAGGAAAAGATTTGCCAAGATCATTAAAAAAAGGACCATTTGTTGATGATCATTTGCTTAAGAAGGCGACGCAAGCTCAAGACAGTGGTAGCAGAAATATAATAAAGACTTGGTCGAGGAGATCGACAATCCTACCTGAATTTGTTGGCGTAACCTTCGCAGTACATAATGGTAAAAAATTTATTCCCGTCTTTGTTACTGAGGATATGGTAGGACATAAACTCGGTGAGTTTTCTCTTACCAGGACGTTTTATGGTCATGCCGGAGATAAAAAATCAAAAGTTAAAGGTGGGAAATAATGGAATCAAGTGCTGTAGCAAAATATATTAGAATTTCTCCACAGAAGGTCCGTCTGGTAATGGATCAGGTAAGAGGAAAGCGTGTTGAAGATGCGGTAAATATGCTTAAATTTGCGCCTCAAAAAGGGGCCGGTTTGATTTTGAAAGTTATTAATTCTGCCGTAGCCAATGCGCAACAGAGCAATGATGTAGATGTCGATAAACTCTATATAAAAAGAATATTTGCAGACGAAGGTCCAATGCTGAAAAGAATCATGCCAAGGGCCAGTGGAAGAGCGACAAGGATTTTAAAAAGGACAAGCCATCTTACGGTGGTCCTTAATGATAAATAAAATTTAATATTTTAAGGAATGGTACCAACAGGCGGAGGTAAAGATTGGGACAGAAAGTAAATCCTATCGGTTTTAGACTGGGTATAAATAAGGAATGGGATTCGAAATGGTTTGCTAATAAGGAATATAGCAACTTTGTTTACGAAGATTATCGGATCAGGAAATTTTTAAAGAAGAAACTTCAACAGGCCGGTGTTTCTAAAATTGAAATCGAAAGAGCTTCTAATAAGGTAAAGTTAAAGATTCATACGGCAAGACCAGGGCTTGTAATCGGTAGAAAAGGTTCCGAAATCCAGAATTTAACCAAGGATCTTGGGAAAATAATCGATAGAGAATTTTTTATTGATATTCAGGAGGTGCGTAAACCTGAAGTCGATGCCCAGTTACTTGCTGAAAATATTGCCTTACAGTTGGTGCGCAGAGTTTCTTTCAGACGTGCTATGAAAAAAAGCGTCACTTCAGCTCTTAGATTTGGTGTTCAGGGTATAAAAATATCCTGTAGTGGAAGATTAGGTGGCGCAGAAATGGCCAGAAGAGAATGGTACAGGAAAGGCCGTGTACCTCTTCATACGATTAGAGCTGATATAGATTATGGATTTGCCGAAGCATTTACAACCTACGGAGTTATCGGCATAAAAGTGACAATATTTAATGGCGAGATTTTACCAGATAAAAAGGATTAATTAATAAATGCTTAGTCCAAAAAAATTAAAATATAGAAAAAGACAAAAAGGCAGAATGAAAGGTAAGGCCAAAGGAAGTACACTTGAATTTGGAGAATTTGGTCTTCAGGCAACAGAATGTGGACGAATGTCAGCTCAACAGATTGAGTCTGCTCGTATTGCGATTACCAGACATGTAAAACGTGGTGGGAAGATCTGGATTCGCATATTTCCTGACAAGCCAATAACAAAAAAGCCTCTTGAAACAAGAATGGGTAAAGGTAAGGGGGCTACAGAAGCATGGGTTGCCGTTATTAAGCCCGGCAGGATACTTTATGAGATGGAAGGTGTTGGCGAAAATACAGCCGCTGAGGCTTTTCGTCTTGCCGGACATAAACTACCTTTTGCAACCAGGTTTGTCAGCAGGAGATGAAAATGAAGGCTAAAGAATTAAGAGAGATAGATTCTCATGAAATTGTTGAAAAGGAAAATTCCATACGTCAGGAACTTTTTAACCTCAGATTTCAAAAAGCTACGGGCCAATTAGGAAATACCGCTATCATAGGGAAAACAAAAAAAGATTTGGCAAGAGTTAAAACTATTCTTAATGAATTAAAAAATAAGTGATACTTGGTGAGGTAGTCATGAAAGAGCGTGGGGTTAGAAAAAAATTATCAGGAGTCGTTGTTGGGACCAAGATGAACAAAACGGCTGTTGTTCTTGTTAGCAGTCTGAAAAAACATAGCACGTATAATAAATATATACGCAGGCATACAAAATATCTTGTACACGATCCGAATAGCATTTGTAAGAACGGAGATAGCGTAAGGATTATTGAATTGAGGCCGATCAGCAAACTTAAAAGATGGCAGGTAATCGAAATTATCGAAAAAGGTGAAACATCCTCCTCCGTTGAAGAAAGTAATGATCAGGTTCAGGAGTAAGAAAAATGATTCAAACAGAAACAAAACTTAAGGTTGCTGATAATTCAGGTGCAAAATTACTGTCCTGTATCAAGGTTCTTGGCGGATCCAAAAGAAGGTACGCTAGCATCGGAGACATAATAATTGTAGCTGTTAAAGAGGCGATACCAAACTCGAAAGTCAGTAAAGGTAGCGTAATGAGGGCTGTAATCGTACGAACGACGAAAGAAATTAATCGATCGGACGGTTCTTATATCAAATTTGATGAAAATTCGGCTGTACTGATTAACGCTCAGAATGAACCAATAGGTACTCGAATCTTTGGCCCTGTTGCCAGGGAATTAAGGGCTAAGAAATTTATGAAGATAATATCGCTTGCCCCTGAGGTACTTTAATTTAAATTATGGAGTATCATAAGTGCTTAAGAAACATCCCATATTAAAAAAGAACGACAAGGTGATTATCCTCTCAGGGAAAGAAAAGGGAAAAATAGGCGCCGTACTAAGGGTTGATAAAGAAAAGGAACGCGTGATCGTTGAGAAGATTAATATTGTAAAGAGACATACAAAGCCCAATGCTGTTTCTACGCAGGGTGGTATCGTCGAAAAAGAGGCTCCTATTCATATTTCCAATCTGATGATTATCTGCAATAAATGTGCTGAACCTACAAGAATAGGAAAACGCATACTTGATGATGGAACGAAGGTAAGAGTTTGCAAGAAGTGTGGTGAAATTCTAGGTGAATAGAAATCATAATACTGTCATCCTTTGAGTATTAATACATTTATTCGGAAAAAAATTAACAGGAGTAACAGTTGTCTAGACTGAAAGATAAGTATAAAGATGAAGTAGTTCCGGCTTTAAAGACAGAGTTTGGCTATACAAGTGCTATGGCAATACCAAGATTAAAAAAAGTCGTATTAAATATGGGGCTTGGAGAAGCTATCTTTAATATTAAAGTACTTGAAAAGGCTACGGAAGAGCTTGCATTAATAGCCGGCCAGAAAGCTGTAATCAGGAAGGCAAAAAAATCTATTGCTGGTTTTAAATTACGCGAGGGTATGCCGATCGGGTGCACTGTAACCTTGAGACGTGATAAGATGTACGAATTTCTGGATAAACTTTTTAATGTTGCTTTACCACGAGTAAGAGATTTTCGTGGTCTGCCAACCAAGATGTTTGACGGCAGGGCAAACTGTTCAATCGGAATAAAGGAACACATAATTTTTCCTGAGATTGATTATGACAAGATCGATAAAATTAAAGGTCTTAATATAACTATCGTTACTTCTGGTAGCACTGATGAAGAAGGTATGTTTTTATTAAAATCTTTAGGAATGCCATTTAGAAACTAGTGGGGAGGATGACTTGGCAAAAAAGTCCCTTATAGCTAAAGCTAAGAGAAATAATAAGTTTTCTACTCGTAAATATAATCGTTGTCCGATTTGTGGTAGGCCGCGCGCGTTTATAAGAAAATTCGGAATATGCAGAATTTGCTTTAGAAGTATGGCGTTAAGCGGAGTGATACCCGGTGTAATTAAATCCAGTTGGTAATTTAATTATGCAATAGTGACAGACCATGTCTGTTGCTTTTGATTGTATCTTATTAAAGTAGAAAACTAATTAGAAACAAGGAGTTATTTTCATGGGAATGACAGATCCGATCGCCGATATGCTGACGAGAATCAGGAATGCATTAATGGCATCATACAATTCAGTAGACGTTCCGGGTTCAAGGATGAAAATAAATATCGCGAAAGTACTTAAATCAGAAGGTTTTATTAAGAACTTTAAGTTGATTGATGATAAAAAGCAGGGCGTCATCAAAATTTATTTTAAATACGATGAAAAAGGCACAGCTACTATTGATGGCCTTAAGAGGGTAAGTAAACCCGGTTGCAGGATATATGCTAAGAGTGACGGCATTCCAAAAGTATTAAATGGTTTTGGAGTAAATATTCTTTCAACATCAAAAGGCATAATAACGGATAAGCAGGCTAGAGATATGGGTGTCGGCGGAGAAATTATCTGTTCTATATGGTAATTTTCACAATTTTACCCATCGTATTATGATCTTATTATCTGGAGGTTATAAATGTCACGTATAGGCAAAATGCCTATTCAGATCCCTAAAGATGTGAAGGTAGATATAAATGATGATATTGTATCTATCAAGGGACCAAAAGGTGAATTAAAGAGGACCATAAATTCAAAGGTCAATTTAAATATTGAAGACGATAACATACTAGTTACTGTTAATGACGATTCAAAAGAATCGAATGCATGTCATGGTCTTTCTAGAGCTTTGATTGCCAATATGGTTAATGGTGTCTCCAAGGGATTTGAACGCATACTTGAAATAGTAGGGGTAGGGTACAGGGCTGAAATGGCTGGAAGAACCGCGACATTTCATTTAGGTTACTCACATCCAATAGTTTATGAACTACCCCAAGGAATAGATGCAAACATAGATAAGTCCAAAATTACCTTAAGCGGGATCGATAAAGAGCTTTTAGGAAGAACTGCTGCTAAAATCAGAAGTTTCAGAAAACCTGAGCCTTATAAAGGCAAGGGAATTAAATATGCAGAAGAAGTAATAAAACGGAAAGCTGGAAAGTCCGGAGCAAGGGATTAACAGGATTATTATATTAACAGGATCATTATAATGGCATCAATAAGCAGAACGAAATCAAGAGAAAAAAGAAAAAAAAGAGTCAGACGTAAGATTTTAGGAACAGCGGAACGTCCAAGGCTTTCAGTTTTTAGAAGTGCAAAAAATATATATGCACAAATTATTGATGATACAAGTTTCAATACCCTGGTACAGGTATCTACTATATCAAAAGATGTTAGAGATCAGGTAAAAGGAAATAGTGGAAATAAAGAAGGTGCATCAATGATTGGTAAATTAATAGCAGAGAAGGCTCAGGAAAAAGGTATAAAAAAAGTCGTTTTTGATAGAAATGGATTCCTTTATCACGGTAGAGTGAAAATACTGGCTGAAGCAGCCAGAGAAGGTGGTCTGGAATTTTAACGATTTATTAATAGCAAATCCCTATTTATTTTAAGTCCGCAATTAAGGAGACAGGCATTGTTTAGAGAAGAAAGCGAAGATGGTTTTATAGAAAAGGTCGTCCATATAAGCAGAGTTGCAAAAGTAGTTAAAGGTGGGCGCAGATTCAGTTTTAGCGCAATAGTTATAGTTGGTGATGGAAAAGGTCTGGTAGGTTGTGGCCTTGGAAAGGCCAATGAGGTCCCTGAGGCTATTAGAAAAGGATCTGAACAGGCTAAAAAGGATATGAAGGCCATAAGCGTAGTTGACGGTACAATACCTCACGAAGTAATAGGGAAATGGGGAGCCGGTCGTGTTTTAATTAAGCCTGCTGGCCCTGGTACAGGAGTTATAGCCGGCGGAGCAGTTCGTGCTGTCCTGGAAGCGGTAGGAATCCAAAATATACTTACAAAATGTCTGGGTTCTCATAATCCGCATAATCTTGTAAAGGCAACTATAAAAGGATTAAGTACACTGAGAAGCCCTGAAGCTATCGCGAATAGAAGAAATAAAACGCTTCAGGAAATGCACATTTAAAAAAAAGAATGAGATTTTATTATGACTGATAAAATAAAATTAACCCTGGTAAAAAGTGGAATTGGTAAAAATAAAAAGATCAGGGAAACATTAAAAGGTCTTGGATTAACAAAGCTTAATAGAACTGTTTACCTGAATAATACTGCTCCTATCAGAGGAATGATAGATAAAGTATTGTTTATGGTAAAGGTTGAAATATAATTATTGGGAGATAATGATGAAGTTAAATGATCTTTCCCCGGCAAGTGGTTCCAGAAAAAACAGGAAAAGAGTTGGTAGAGGGCCTGGTTCCGGTCATGGAAAAACCTCATGCAAAGGGCATAAAGGACAGAAAGCAAGATCAGGAGGAAATATAGGTCCCGGGTTTGAGGGCGGTCAGATGCCACTACATAGAAGACTTCCCAAAAGAGGTTTTACCAATCACTTTAAAAAAATATATGATCTGATAAATATTCATGATCTTGCCAGGTGTGATTCTGATTCTGTTGTTGATATGAAAAAATTAAAAGAATTGGGATTTTATAAAGGTGCAAAAGATGGAATAAAGCTCCTTGGAAAAGGTGAGTTGTCTCATCCGGTTGAAATTAGGGTGAATAAGGCCAGTAAAGAAGCGATAAGGAAAATCGAAGCCGTAGGCGGAAAAATCGAATTGATCTGATTTAAAATTATATCTGGAGAGCATACACCTTGATAGGCAGTATACAAAATATACCAAAAATTCCCGAGCTGAAAAAGAGAATACTTTTCACACTTGCAATGCTTATAGTTTACAGGCTTGGATGTCACATACCTACTCCAGGTATAAACGGGGATGCATTGGCAGAGTTATTTAAATCCCAACAGGGTGGTATATTGGGACTGTACGATATGTTTTCGGGCGGATCATTGAAAAGAATGTCTGTAATGGCGCTGGGGATTATGCCTTACATTACCGCTTCAATTATCCTGCAGCTGCTTGGTGTCGTTATTCCTCATCTTGAAAAATTACAGAAAGAAGGGGAACAGGGGCGTAAAAAAATAACTCAGTATACACGTTACGGGACGATATTGTTGAGTGTAATTCAGGGTTTTGGAATTGCACTGATGCTTGAAAGAATGGGACATGGTGGAGCCATGCTGGTCACTTCCGGTGGATGGGGATTCAGAATCCTGACTGTAATAACTCTTACTGCCGGGACCGGATTCCTCATGTGGCTTGGAGAACAGATCACTGAGAAAGGGATTGGGAATGGAATTTCTCTCATAATTTTTGCAGGTATTGTTGCCGGTTTCTGGCCGGCCATTGGGAAGGTAGTGAATCTTATAAATGCAGGCCAGATCAGTGCATTTTTTATGATGCTCATCATTGTTCTGATGATTATAGTTATCGGATTTGTTGTATTTATGGAAAGAGGCACGAGAAAAATTCCCGTTCAGTATGCAAAAAGAGTTGTCGGAAGGCGCATGTACGGCGGGCAGAGTACACATCTGCCGTTAAAGATTAATGCTTCTGGCGTTATTCCGCCTATTTTTGCTTCTTCAATAATTATGTTTCCTGCAACTATTGCCAATTTCATGAGTGGAAAAGATGTACCATGGCTTCAAACGATTGTGAGTTCATTGAACCCTGGCACTATAGTATATAATATAATTTATGTGATTTTTATTATCTTTTTCTGTTATTTCTATACAGCAGTTAATTATAATCCAATGGATATCGCGGATAATATGAAAAAACAGGGAGGATTTGTTCCAGGGATCAGACCGGGTAAGAATACAGCCGAATATATAGACAAAGTGATGACGCGGTTGACCTTCAGCGGAGCAATTTATATTTCTCTTGTATGTATTCTGCCTCAGTTATTGATGTTCCAGGCTCATTTGCCGTATTATTTCGGAGGTACATCCTTGCTGATTGTAGTTGGTGTTGCCATGGATACTGCTAATCAGATTGAATCACATATGATGATGAGACATTACGAAGGTTTCATGAAAAAAGGAATCGGCAAACATAGATAAGTCGAAGAAAATTAGGAGAATTATTTATCATGAAAGTAAGAGCTTCAGTAAAAAAAATGTGTAACAAGTGTAAAATAATAAAGAGAAAAGGCGTTTTACGTGTGATCTGTGAAAACCCAAGACATAAACAAAGACAGGGATAAACTTGTTACTTTAATATAAATAAGAATACTTATTCCATATTATTTACAAGGAGAAAGAACTTGGCTAGAATCGCTGGCGTTGATTTACCAAAAAACAAAAGAATAGAGATAGCTTTAACTTATATATACGGTATAGGAAGGGCTGCATCTCAAAAAATATTGAATGAAAGTGGTATCGATTTAGATATGAAATCTGATGATCTTACTGAAAATCAGATAACTGATATAAGAAATGTAATCGATGAAAAATATAAAGTTGAAGGTGACCTCAGACGGGAAGTCTCCATGAACATTAAGAGACTTATGGATTTGGGATTATATCGTGGGATAAGGCACAGAAGAGGTTTACCTGTTAGAGGTCAGAGAACAAGCACAAATGCCAGAACAAGAAAAGGCCCCAGTAGATCAGTAATGGGTAAAAGGAAAAAATAAGGAGAATGGTATAAAAATATGGCAAAGCGCGTAAAAAGTGGAAAAAAAGTAAAGAAAGAAAAAAAAATAGTACCAAATGGTATCGTACATATTTGCTCCACCTTTAATAATACAATTATCACCATTACTGATAATGACGGGAATGTAATATCCGCTTCTAGTGCAGGAAGACACGGTTTTAAAGGTTCTAAAAAGAGTACACCTTATGCTGCTCAAATGGCGGCGCAGGGAGCATTGAAAGATGCAATGGATCAAGGGTTGAAAACCGCTGAAGTGAGAGTATCGGGTCCTGGAGTTGGAAGGGAAGCGGCTTTACGCGCTTTGCAGGTTGAGGGTTTTACAGTAAGTATAATTCGTGATGTGACTCCGATACCACACAACGGATGTCGCCCTCCAAAAAGAAGAAGAGTATAAAAATATTTATCGTCAAAATATTTGATTGAATCGATTTCTTTAAATTAAAAATATATGCTAATAAATTGTACTTTGACGATAGATATATTTAAATTTGTAATATTTAGATCAATAAATTAGGAGGCTAGGATTGGCCAGATATACAGGTTCATCATGTAGGTTATGCAGAAGAGAGAATCTAAAACTTTTTCTGAAAGGAGATCGCTGTTATAGTGATAAATGCGCCTTTGAAAGAAGATCATACGCTCCTGGTCAGCATGGTCAGAGACGCGGCGGAAAAGTTTCGGATTATCAACTGCAACTTAGAGAAAAACAGAAGGTTAAAAGAATTTATGGTGTGCTGGAAAAACAGTTTCGGAAATACTACTACAATGCTGAAAGACAGAAAGGTATTACCGGTACCAATCTTTTGCTTTTTCTTGAGTGCAGGCTAGATAATATAGTCTACAGGATGGGATTCGCTTCTTCAAGGAACCAGGCAAGGCAGCTTGTAAGGCAAAACCATTTTATGGTGAACGGTAAAAAAGTAAATATTCCATCATTCCAGGTTTCGCCGGGTGATTATGTCGAAGTAAAGGAAAAGAGCAGAAACATAAAGATTATTCTTGATTCCCTTGAGACAGTTGTACGTAGAGGGGTTCCTGCCTGGATTGATCTGGATAAAGATAAATACCGCGGCACCTTGACGGCCATTCCCAACAGGGAAGACCTGACTATGCCTATGCAGGAACAGCTTATTGTAGAGTTGTACTCCAAGTAGGAATTGATTTTAAATTTAATATAAAATCTCATTGATCATAGTGGAGGTACTTTTTTTGGGAGATCTTAAAGCTAGAAACTGGCGGGAATTAATAAAACCGAAAAGTATTGTGATGGAAGATGAAAATCATTCGTCCTTTTATGGAAAGTTTGTTTGCGAACCGCTTGAAAGAGGTTTCGGAATCACAATAGGAAACTCTTTAAGGCGAATTTTGCTTTCATCATTGCAGGGTGCGGCAATTGTATCGGTAAAATTCGATAATATTGTGCATGAATTTTCTTCCATCCCTGGTGTAATGGAGGATGTGACAGAAATCATTTTGAATCTTAAGGAACTTAACTTCAAGCTCATTGACGTAGAGGAGTCTGTCCTCAGTTTATCAGTTGAAGGTGAAGGGCTTGTTACCGCTGGAGATATTGATCCTAATGAATCAGTTGAGATATTGGATCCCAATAAACCAATTGCTACATTGAGTAAAAAAGGGAAACTCAATATGGAGATGGTTGTTAAAATGGGGAAGGGATATGTTCCGGCTGAAAAAGATAGCAATTCTACCAATGAAATTGGTAATATTCTGATAGATGCAAGTTTTTCTCCTATCAAAAAGGTGAATTACGTAGTAACGAATGCCAGGGTAGGACAGAAGACTGATTATGACAAACTTACCCTGGAGATTTTTACCGACGGAAGTGTTTTTCCGGAAGATGCAATAGCATATTCGGCAAAGATTCTTAAGGAACAGATGACTCCTTTTATAAATTTTGAAGAAGAAGCTGAACCTGATGAAATAGAAGAGGAGGAAGAGGGTGATAAACTGAACGAAAACCTCTTCAGGCCCGTATCAGAGCTTGAGTTATCTGTAAGATCTGCAAACTGTCTGAAAAATGCTGAGATCACAATGATTGGTGAACTGGTCCAGAAGACAGAAAGTGAGATGTTGAAAACCAAGAATTTTGGTAGAAAATCCCTTAATGAGATAAAAACTATCCTTTCAGAAATGGGATTGTCACTAGGTATGAAGCTTGACAAGTTCCCGACAACAATATCTGAAAAATTGGATTATGAAGAAGACGAAAGTGAAAAGGAATAATTAAAATGAGGCATCGGAAAACAGGAAGAAAACTTGGACGTAATTCCAGTCATAGAAATGCTATGTACAGGAATATGGTTACATCACTTTTCAAATATGGACAATTGGAAACAACAGATGCTAAAGCAAAAGAAATAAAACCAATAGCGGAAAAACTTATAACTTTAGCAAAGAAGGGCGATCTGCACTCAAGAAGGCTTGCCTTATCATATATGAATGAAAAATCTGTAACCCATAAACTGTTTGATAATATTAAAAATGGCTATCTGAACAGGCAGGGTGGATACGTGAGAATATTAAAAAATGGTTTCAGACATGGTGATGGTGCAGAAGTTTCAATAATTCAGTTGTTGCCTACTGAAGAGGCGGGTAAAAAGACAGCTAAAAAGAATCAGGCTTCCGAATCAAAACGCGAAAATGAAAGCAAAGCTGCGGAATAATAAATAAAATAAAAAAAGGTAAACTTTATTTATAAAAGAGAGACTAAAATAATAATTTAGTGTTTGCATCCTTGACCAATTTTTTACACTTTGCTAGTATAAAAATATTATCAAACACTCAGTTAAAAAGAAATATGACAAAATTTATTGTCCAAAATTGGCAAAAAACCTCCTTACTGGTAACACGGTAAGGAGGTTTTTTTTGACGGGGGTATATGAGCGTTTTTAATCACAAAGATCTGTTAGGTATGGAACAGTTGTCCGTTGATGATATAAACATTATACTTCGGACTGCGGAATCATTAAAAGAGATCTCTCAAAGGGATATTAAGAAAGTTCCAACTCTGAGGGGTAAAACAATTGTGCATTTTTTTCATGAACCCAGTACAAGAACAAAAACTTCTTTTGAAATAGCAGCAAAAAGATTAAGCGCAGATACTGTAAGTCTTTCATCTTCCGGAAGCAGCATGCTCAAAGGAGAAACCCTTATTGATACTGCAAAAAATTTACAGGCTATGAATCCCGATATAATTGTTTTAAGACATTCTTCTAGCGGTGCGCCACATCTTCTGGCGAACAGGATTTCTGCCTCAATAATTAATGCAGGAGATGGGGCAAATGAACACCCGTCTCAGGCATTACTTGACATGCTTACTATTAAAGAAAAAAAAGGAAAAATTGAAGGGCTTAAAGTTGTTATTATAGGTGATATAGCGCATAGCCGTGTTGCAAGATCAAACATTATAGGGCTTAAAAAAATGGGAGCCGAGGTTACTATATCAGGTCCGCCGACGATGATTCCACACAACGTGGAGGCATTTGATGTTGAAGTAATAAATGACCCTTCCGAGGCAATAATAAATAAAGATGTAATTATGATCCTCAGAATACAACTTGAGAGGCAAAGTAAAACCCTGTTTCCTAGTTTAAGAGAATATACAAACTTTTTCGGAATTAACGAAAAGACCCTTCGGAAAGCAAAGGAGGAAGCTATTATTATGCACCCAGGTCCAATAAACAGGGGTGTAGAGCTCTCGTCACAGGTGGCTGACAGCCCCTGTTCCGTAATCCTGGATCAGGTTTCCAACGGAGTTGCCGTTAGAATGGCGTTACTCTATTTATTGATTGGAGGGGCACGAAGTGAAGAAATTGCTAATTAATGGTGACTTTATTAATACAGAAAAAAATATCGTTGAAAAAATGGACATCCTGATTGACGGTGAAATCATAGCCGGTATTTTTCCAAGAGGACAGTTCTCTGAGAATGAAAATTCCATTGAGTATCTGGATATTGCCGGTAAGATCGTTGTCCCGGGACTTATAGACATGCATGTGCATCTAAGAGAACCAGGTGCTGAATATAAAGAGACAATTGAGAGCGGTTGTCTTGCAGGCGCGGCAGGTGGCTTTACAGCTGTTGCATGCATGCCCAATACGGATCCAACAAATGATAACAGTTCTGTAACCGAGTTTATTATAAGCCAGGCCAGAAAGAAGGGGATTATAAAAGTATATCCTATCGCTTCAATTACCCTCGGAAGACTTGGCAAAAGCCTGACTGAGTTTGGTGAACTAAAAAAATCAGGAGCGATTGGAGTATCTGATGATGGATCTCCGGTCAAAAACAGTGAAATTATGAGAAGAGCCCTTGAATATGCCAGATATCACAGACTCGCGGTAATATCTCATTGTGAGGATACAGAACTTTCCAATGGAGGCCATATGCACGAGGGAAGTATTTCCGCAAAAATGGGAATAATGGGGATTCCGTCGGCAAGTGAAGAAATAATGATTAAAAGAGATATCTCCCTGGCTGAGTTTACCGGTTGCCCGGTTCATATTGCTCATGTGAGCACAGCAGGGAGTATTGACGCCATAAAGAGGGCCAAGGAAAAGGGTATACTTGTCACTGCAGAGACAGCACCTCATTATTTCACTCTGGATCATTCTGCTGTGGAAGGTTACAATACAAATGCAAAGATGAATCCGCCTCTCCGAACTGAATCTGATATTGAGGCAATCAAAAAAGGGCTGAAAGATGGTGTGATTGATGCCATAGCAACTGACCATGCCCCGCATAACGCTTTAGTAAAAGAGGTAGAGTTTGATCAGGCGGCATTTGGTATTATCGGACTGGAAACAGCTCTTCCTTTAACCTTGAACATTGTCAGGGAAGGCATACTCACTCTTCCTGAAGCAATAAAAAAACTGTCACTAAATCCGGCGTTGATTCTCGGTGTCGAAGGAGGAGTAATAAAAGAAGGGGCAAGGGCAGATCTTTCGGTAATAGATCCTGATGATGAGTTTCTTTTTGAAAAGGGTGATATTTTTTCAATAAGTAAAAACAGCCCGTTTATTGGAAAACCTTTAAAAGGAAGAAATATTTTCACAATGGTTGAGGGGAAAATTGTCTGGTCAAGAGACAGTAAATATTCTTGTAGTTGATGATGACAGGAGTATGAGGGAATTTCTTGAAATTCTTCTGACCAGAGAAGGATATAACGTTTCGCTGGCTGATAGTGGTGAATCTGGCTGTGAGGCTCTTAAAGACAAATTCTTTGACCTCGTTGTAACCGATATCCGCATGAAGGGTGTAAATGGTCTGGATGTCTTAAGAAAGGCAAAAGAAGCCAATCCGGATACAATGGTGATTATGATATCCGCCTTTGCAACGGCAGATACTGCAGTAGAGGCGATGAAAGAAGGTGCCTATGATTATATACCTAAACCGTTCAAAGTTAGAGAATTTAAAAAGATAATCAAAGACACCCTTGGATCAAGGAAAATATATTCGGCTGCAAAAAATGTTGAAATAATATCCGGTCCTTACTCCTATCATTTCGATTGCCTGGTGGGTGAAAGCCCCCAGATGAAAAAGGTCTATGACCTGATTGAAAGGGTGGCTGAAACTAAGAGCAATATCCTCATATCGGGTGAAAGCGGAACCGGCAAGGAGCTTGCTGCACGGGCAATCCATTATCAGAGCCCCAGAAAAGAAAGGCCTTTTGTTGTTATCAATTGTTCCGGCATACCTGAAAATCTCATTGAAAGTGAATTGTTCGGATATAAAAAAGGGGCCTTTACAGGCGCAGTAAATGATAAAGTAGGTTTATTTGAAGTAGCTCAGGGCGGCACAGTATTCCTTGATGAAGTAGGTGAACTGACACCTGCCATTCAGGTGAAACTGCTTAGGGTCATACAGGAAAGGACATTCACAGCGGTTGGTAGTACTGAAGAAAAAAAAGTGGATGTCCGTTTTATATCGGCAACCAACAAGACTCTTGAAAACGAAGTTGTTGAAAAACGATTCAGAGAAGACCTGTTTTTCAGGCTCAATGTGATCCAGATTGTAATGCCCCCTTTAAGAAAAAGAGAGGGAGATCTGGATTTGTTGAGCCGTTTTTTTCTGGAAAAATATGCAACTGAACTGGGAAAGGATGTAAAAAAGATATCAGCCTATGCAATGGATCTTCTCAGTAATTATTCTTTCCCGGGAAATGTACGAGAACTTGAAAATATCATTGAAAGAAGCGTAGCCCTGGAAACATCCAACATCGTTCTTCCGGAGAGTTTGACACTTTCATATTTCCATCGGGATATAAACGATAAACCCCTTCAAAGAAGGCAGACCGATCTGACATCAGATGGCGTCGATCTCAACTCTATTATGGCCGAGGTTGAAAAAGATTACCTTTTAAAGGCATTGGAATTATCCAGGGGCTCAAAACAAAAGGCCGCAGATCTTCTTGGCCTGACACTTGATTCAATAAAGTATCGGCTTAAAAAACTGAAAATTTGACCGAGCATGGGGGATTATAGGGGGTGATTTACACTTTATTTGGGTGAAAATCACCCGTGGGTTGCTCCATGGAGATTAATTTATGACACCATGTTTTTTGTGAAAATATAGTTTGCATTTTTAACCTACTGAAATTAATGAGTGTATTTTAATTCGTTGGAATTCTATTGATGTGGCATGATATTTGTATGTTATTATATATAAAGTTTTGCGAGTTAACAATTATATGATTGTAGAGAATATATGAAAGGAGGTGAATCTCCAAAGGTTTTTCAGGTTTTTATTGATCATGATCAAATTTATTTAATTTTGGAGGAATGTTATGTCTAGAAGAATGAATAAGAAAGATGAAAAGGGTTTTACACTAATTGAATTGATGATCGTTATTGCTATCATAGGTATTTTGGCAGCAATAGCTATTCCGCAGTTCAGCGCTTACAGGACCAAGTCCTACAATTCAGCAGCCCAGTCTGACGTAAGGAACCTGGCTACTGCACAGGAAGCCTATTATGTTGATAACTCCACATATGCTAGCAATTATACAAGATTGACTGGTACCGAATATGGTTACATGCAGTCTAAGAATGTAGATGTAACCGTAACAGGTAATAATACCGCCTACACTATTATTGGTAAGAATTCAAATGGTAATAAGACATATACATTGAAAGGACCAGGTGGGTCTATTACTAACTAATTTATAATATAAAGTAAAAGGGAACCGAATACCTAATCCGGTTCCCTTTTTTTATGAATATTTTGGTTTATTTTTATAAGGTTTTTTTGTGCATTTGTGTTCGTAGGAATCCAGCCGGATTGCTTCCCTAAGATAATTAACTGCCTCATTGTATTTATTTTGTTTTGCCATAATTACCGCAAGACTATTATACAGCTGGCTGTCTGACGGATCTGACTTTATTCCTTTTTTATAATACTTAATTGCACTACGGAAATCTCCGATGCGGGAATACAGGTTGCCCAGGTTCAGATATGCATCGCTAAAAGTGGGATTCTCTTCAATGGATTTTTTATAATGAAAGATGGCCAAGTTAGTTTGATTTAGCGCTGAATATGCATTCCCCAGATTAAAATTAGCCTCGGATCTAAGGACAGGTTGTCTCATTGCATAATTCAAGTGTGCTATAGCTTCGGCTTCGCGTCCACTTTTAGCAAGTGCAACGCCAAGATCGTTATGGGCAACAAAATTATTTTTGGTGACTAAAGTCGCGTGCCTAAATAAGGAAATATTATTACGCCAGTATTTCAATTGATGTGTTGACACAATGAAAAGAATAATCAGGAGAATAACAGTAAAAAACATGTAGATCCGGCTTCTCAGATTAAAAAATGTGAATAGATCGTATGTCCCCCACGTAAAAATAACAGTGAGTCCGATTAATGGTATATAGGTATATCTGTCAGCCATTGAATGCGAACCTATCTGCACCAGACCAATTACCGGCCCCAGAGTTGAAATATACCAGAGCCATCCCACAATAAGGTATGGCTGACTGTTTCTTTTTTTGAAAAACCATAAGGATAAACCAGAAAGAATAAAAATTGATATACATAAGGTGCTGTATGAAGGCATCCCTGGATGGGGATAAAAAACTGATAGCCCTGACGGGGAAAAAAACTTTTCAATATATTTCAAATAAGAGACCACGGCATTGGAAATTCTGACTTTGACTGGGAATGAATCTATTGATGCAACCGCGTGAATCTTTTTTTCTGCAAAAAATGTCAGGGCCGCAGCTGATATGGAAAGAATAAATAATGGTATTTTCTCAAGAATTAAATATGTATATTTTATTTCCCTGTCCGGATTTTTACTGTTCTTTTCAGTAGGAGTACTGTGGAAGTTATTATGCCCCATACGCCGGAATGGCCAGTAGTCAAGAAGAAGCAAAATGAAAGGAAGCGTGATTACCATTGATTTGCTCATCAGTCCGCAGACAAATACAAGGATAAGCAGGATGTATTTAAGTTTACTTTTTTTCTGAACATATTGAACATAGACAATTATCGTCAAAAAAAAGAAAAAGGTGCTTAATACATCCTTTCGACTTGATATCCAGACAACCGGCTCAATATGCAGCGGATGTATGGCGAACACTGCTGCCACAAAAAAACTTCTCCATTGAGCCTTTGTTGTTCTCTGCAGCAGATGATAAAGTAATAATGTATTTAAAAGATGAAATATAAGATTCGTAAGGTGGTGACCCCAGGGATTTAAACCGTATATTTCACAGTCCAGCATATGTGTCAGCCATGTTAGTGGAAACCAGAAACCGCCATCCAGGTTTGTAAAAGCCCATTTTATGCTTTCGATGGTAAGACCGGTATTCACCATATGGTTTTTTGTAACGTAAAATGAATCATCAAGTATGATAAATCCGCTATTTAAAGCTGGCAGGAACAGATAGAAGGTTGTAATGAACAGTATTGTGCCGGCAAGAAAATGTATGGAAATATTGTTCTGTTTTTTTATTTCTTTCAGGATGTTCATATTTGTACTTTAGGTATAGTTTTTTAATGTAAAACTTCTTTCTTTTTGCTATCTGTAGTTAACAATTTGAGTTAAGAAAAGTAAAAAAATTGAATTGGATATTGTTTCAATCTTTGTGCTTTGAAACCAGGTTGAGCAATAAAATATTTAAGCCATAAATACAATGAAAAAATGATATCTCTGATTATCCCAACATACAATGAGCTGGAAAATATTCAGATTATTATTCCTGAACTGATTGCCATGTTCCGGAGTAAAAATATAGATGGGGAAGTAATAATTGTTGATGATAATTCACCAGATGGAACAGCCAAGGCTGCTGAGAGGTTATCGCAAGGTCTGCCTGTAAAGGTGATTGTAAGAAAAAAGGGCAGGGGATTGTCGAAAGCCGTGATAGAAGGTTTCGGGGCTGCAAAGGGTGATATCTGTGTGGTGATGGATGCCGATATGAGCCATCCGTTGGAAAAAATTCCTGAAATGATCAGGCCAATCATGGAAAATAAGTGTGAAGTTACAGTGGGCAGCAGAAATATTAAAGGGGGCGGGTTTGATGACTGGCCTTATATTCGAAAGCTTATAAGCAGTTTTGCCGGGTTACTGGCCCGAGGGGTTACTTCAATTTCCGACCCTACAACCGGATTTATGGCATTTAAAAAAGAAATACTAAAAGGTGTTGCGCTTGATCCTCTTGGTTGGAAAATAGTTTTAGAGGTGATTGTAAAAACCAATCCCAGCGTTATTGAAGTCCCTATTGTTTTTAAAGACAGAAAGCTTGGCAGCAGTAAGCTTGATTGCAGGGTCCAGAGGGATTATCTTCATCACCTATGGAAACTGTATTCATTCAGGCACCCATTGTTCTTTAAATTGCTGGGCTGTTCCATATTGCTGGGCCTTGTTATCATTTTTTTTATAATATTTATTATTTGAAAAATTATTTTTCAATTATTGCATAATTTACATGTTTTTTGCATCATATGATAATTGGATTCAATTCCAAGCTTATTTGAAAACTTTCATGCTGTCATCAGAGTTGAGATAATGGTTTATGCGAAAAGAATTTTTAATACAGTCTGCAGTCGCTGTTCCTTTTATTCTGCTTTTTAATATATATTTATCAACTGTTTGCCCTACAGTGTACGCAGGTGATAGCGGAGAACTGACTGTAGCTGCATTCAGCCTGGGTACACCTCATCCGAGCGGATATCCACTTTTTTCCATGTTGGGGAAACTGTTCGCTCTGATACCATTTGGAAATATCGCTTTTCGCGTCAATCTAATGTCAGTTTTCTTTTCAATTTTGACGGTCTGGATGATCTATTTGATTATCTATAAACTGACTGAATCCAGGTTATCATCAATCCTTGGGTCATTTTCCCTGGCTTTTACACAGGTCTTCTGGCTCCAGACAGTTTCCGCAGAGGTTTATCCTTTGCATACATTTTTTGTGGCGTTATTAATCTGGATTATACTGATCTGGGACAAAAAACAGAAACAATTCCTGCTGTATGTAATAACCTTTACCGTCGGCCTGAGCTTTACAAATCATCTTCAGACACTGATGCTGATCCCGGCCCTGTTGTTCATTTTGATATATAGAAATGTAAAAATACTAAAAATCAAAACAACATTGCTGTGCATAATGCTTTTTATTATTGCTCTCAGCGTCTATCTCTATCTTCCCATTCGAACTCATATGGGGGCTGCAATCCATTGGGGTGATCCTGATACCTGGAGTAATTTTTATTCTGTAGTAAGCGGTAAGAATCATCGATCAGGGTATGTTTTTAATAAAACTATCCCCGAGTATATAATAAGGTTCAGGGAAACTCTGTGGATGGTGTTTTCACAGTACGGAGTTCTTACCATTCTGGCACTGGTAGGGTTCTGGAAAGTTACTAACCGCTGGAAAATATTTTATGCATTAATTATTTTTTTCGATTTTTTCTACACTGTTTTTTTAAATACTGTCAGCATTGAAGTAACTTCCTTCAATTTGCCCACGTTGATGGTATTGGCGATCCTTCTGGGGGTTGGTTCGGATTTTATTTTAAATAAGTTAAGAAGACTCAAAGCAATATCAGGGACACAGATTTTTAATTTTGCCAGAGGTGTCATAGCAGTTGTCCCGATAGTTTTTCTTGTATCCAATTATGGGATATGTAATCAGAGCCTTAATTATACCGCTTATGAGGACTCACTGAATATTTTCCGGACAATCAACCCGCGCGGAACTGTATTTGTCAATGGTGACAACTTTCTTTTTCCTACTGCCTATTGCCGCTTCGTGGAACGAATGCGTGAAGATGTTAATATTTATGATCCGTATTATCTTTTTTTTAAAATGCCTTATGTCGGTGCATCTAAAAAATTTATCTATACTGGGAATTTGAGAGGTCTCATACACACTCTGGAAAAAATTTTAATTGAAAAAAATACACAGGAAGGGGTTTTTGTCTCGGAGTTTAATCCGAATGCGTTGGCGTTGCCGGATGATTATCGTTTTATCCCCTATGGTATTCTTGCAAAAATTATTAAACCAGGAGAAAAAGAAAAAAAAGATTTAAGGTCGTCCATATGGAATTATTATATAACCGAAAGCCTCGAGGATAATTTCTATCGTGATTATATGACCGGAGAAATAACCGCAAACTATAATCTTGTTAAGGGTGAACAGCTTATTTTACTGGGTGGTGTGGACCTGGGTATGAAAAGATTGAAACTGGCTTCAGAGATGGCCTATGATAATGATGCAATTCACACTTCAAAAACACTGTTTCTTGTAAATACGGGGTTCTATAAAGAAGCAAGGAAGGAGCTTGAAAGGGCTTCTCACAGTGCAATAGACAAAGGTATTATTCAGTGTAATTGGGGATACTACTATATAAAACAAGGCAAAATTAAAGAGGCAATTAAATCATATTACCGGGCAGTGAGCCTGGATTCCTAAGAATACTCTCTATTACAATAATCTTGGTTTCAGTCTCCTGAGCGATGGGAGAAAGTCCGAGGGAATAGAGGCACTTAAAAAATCCCTTTCTATAGACAGAAACCAGGAACATGTAAAAAAAACAATACAGGATCAGACATCGGGAAAAAAATGAGTTATATTTCTTTCAAAAATCCACATATATCGGACAAAAAGAATGTTATTGCGAAGGTCCTGTTTTTCAGTCTTTTTATCATGGTTCTGATAATCTCTTTGTGGTTAAAAGTCTATATATCTTCCATGAAGGATTATCATCGCGCCGTGGTCTGTTATTCCAACAACCAGAATATACGTGCTGTAAATTATCTGGACCGGTCGATGCACTGGTATGCGCCACTGAATCCTTATGTAGATAGATCAGCCGATATGTTGCTGAACATCAGTAAGCAGGCTGAAAAGAATGGAGATATAAAACTGTCTTTTATTGCACTTAATTCAATTAAAAATAGTCTCTATTCAACAAGGAGCATTTTCCCGATCCGTAAGGATATATTGAAAAAATGTGAAAAGAGGATTAAGGAGAATCTGGATATTATGGCGGCAAATGGCAGTTATTATCAGACTCATAATAAAAGCAGTACGACGATTACCCACGCTGCAACAAGATATGATGACCCGAATACTCTCTGGTCATTCATACTGCTTTTTTCGCTTTCTGGCTGGATAGGGTCTGTGCTCGGTTTTATCTACTTCAAATTAAACGATTCCATGACTGCAGCAGGAATAATGACAACATCCTGGTTCTGGTTCCTTATGGGAGGCATTAGTTACAGCCTCTGGATTATATCAATGGTAAGGGTCTGATGCAGCATGTGACTGCGTAAAATAATACTCTATTTATCTCCAGTAACTGTATGAAAATTCCACAACCCTTAAGAAATTCTACAGATGTATATCTGAACAGCTTTATCATATTGCTGGTTTTCAGCTCAGTACGTTATTTTTTAACATTTGTTACTGCTGATCCAGACCTGTGGGGCCATATCAAGTTCGGTAAGGATATATGGAATGCCGAGGCCATACCTGGAGTTGATATTTATTCCTATACTGCATACGGGAGACAATGGATAAATCACGAATGGCTTTCTGAAGTAATGATGTATCTTATATTCAATATACTTGGATCGCCAGGTCTTCTTGCAGGAAAGACTCTTGTCTGTTTTTATATTATTCTTTTGCTTCTGAAAATCAGATCCAGGACGTCTTACGCCCTGTTGTTGATTGGAGTCTCCCTGCTCATTGTCTTTCAGATAACCTCATTCATTGATAAAATCATAAAGACAAAAGCAAATATTGTTGTCGATCCGGATCGCTATCCTGTCCAGGCAATTAAATTTCTAAAAGATAATAATATAAATGGGAAAATAATGGTACCATTCGATTGGGGTGCATATGCTATATGGCATCTGTACCCGAAAAGCACTGTTTCCGTCGATGGGCGTTTCAGGACAGTATCCCCCGAATCGGTTCTTGAAGACCATCTGACCGCAATGTACCATTCTTCTTCATTTTTAGACATGGCTGATAAATATAAGTCTGAAATTATTTTTATTAAAAACAATCAGAAAGCCAAAGGAATAATTCCCAGGATAAGAAAGATGAAACACAAAAATAACTCTGATCAGGCAAACTTTTATTTCTCCTGACCGGGACGGATTTGCTTATATGGGTTTTATGCGTAGAATATTTTCCTATAATGCATCATCTTCAGATTTTATAAAATATATCAGAATGAGAAAAATAAATTGATAATACCTAATAAGAAGAAATTTAACGAGAGATTTTACATCCTGGGATGCAGTCTACTGATTTTTTCCTCCTATTTATTTATATTTAAGGGTTTTTTCCCTAATAAGCGTGGATTAATGGGGCATGATTATGCCTTTTTTATCCCTCATATGCTTACCGGTTATTACTGGTTTAAGGTAAACGGACTTTTCTCTGTACCGTGGTTCACTCCAGCCTTTTGTGGAGGTTCTATTGTGTTTCCCAACCCCGCATGCACTTATTTTTCTGCACCTCAATTCTTTACATTTTTCGTGAATCCTTTCCAGAGCGTATTGTTGACTTTAATAGTATTTGCAGCAGTGGGCTACACCGGATTCTATCTGCTGCTTAGAAGGATATTCTCATGTAGCCGATGGGCATCATTACTTGGAAGTACACTTTTTTTGTTTAATGGATTTTTTATTTATCGACTTATTGTGGGACACATTTTCGCCCATGCTTTTATGCTTATGCCTCTAATGGCGTATTTTTTGTTATATAGATGCAAATCTGGCAAAACAAAATTCAGAGAAGTTTTTTGGGGAATGACAGCAGGATTATTCTTTGCCTATCTTTTTTATACGGGAGGAGGTGCTTATCTGTCTGTTCCTATCTGCATTTCTATTGTTGCCATTGCCCTGATTTGTCATATAAGGAATATGAGCCTGAAGCCTCTTTTTGTGAGGTGGTTTGTTTTTATAATATCTGTCATTTTATTCTCCTTTGCCAAGGTCTCGGCAATATTATATGCCATGAAAAATTTATCTCGAAGCTCCTATCCTTTCGTAGGTGTTGAAAAATTTTCAGATGCAGTGATACTGGTTTTAAGGTCTTTATTCTGGAATGCACTGAGATGGGAGGATGCAAGGCAAATTTTGGCCAATCCTTTCTTGAGAATGGATTGTCATGAATTCGAATATGGAATTACTCTGGTTCCGTTTGTCTTAATAATACTGGGCCTTATTAGTTTTTTCCGAAGAAAACATCTTGCCGCCAGGGTCAAGGGGATAAAAATATTTACATTCGCAGGCATACTTGCAATCTTTTTTATTCCAGTAGTTTTTACCTGGGCGGATCCCGGGTGGTATGCATTCCTAAAAAAAATACCGGTACTAAAACAGTTTTCCGCTTTCTTCAGGTGGGATATACTTTATATACCTCCGGTAATAACTTTATCTGTATTATGCCTGGATTACTTGAAGATAAAATATAAATGGAAGATGGCCTTGTCTTTAATCGGGGTTTTTGCGATCATTTTACTAAATGTTGGTCATGAAAAACAATTTTATGAGAACCAGCCCTTTGACCCTAAACCGGTAATCGAAGCATATGAAGCTGATAGAAAAAACGATCTTGTCAGGCCAATTAAATATGTAGGAGATGCAATAAAAGGAATTTCAATAAGTGATGATCGCTTAATGATTTATGGTGTCTCCAAGAATAATTGTTATGATCCCGTTTATGGATACTGGGATGAATTTCTGCCCGGCCGTGGCGATCTAACCGCTGGACGGGTTGAAAAGGTCACAGACGGTTATTTCAATATTAAAAATCCTGCATGCCTAGCCTTTCCGGAAGAAAATTCATGCAAACCCGGAGATCGTTTTCGTCAGGACCAGAAAGGTGAAATGCTCAATTTTATTAACTATAGAAGTTTTAAATTCAACCTTCCTCTGATGCAGCATGTAGCCGATTGGATAACATTTATTTCTTTAATCGTTTTTATTGTTTTTTTATTAATATATTTCATTGCTGTCCAAAATAAAATAAATCCAAAAATTAAACATTGATATATCAACGTGTTAAGTTTTCAAAAATAAGATTTCAAAATCAGGTTACCCTCCGGTGATTAGCTAAATTTTATTCGCCTGTCCAAAACCTGGCAATGTTAATTGGACAAAGGGTGTTACAGGCGGGACACCGAATGGATTATGCAGCCAATCAGATAAATCCATGTAAGTAAATAGATTCAGCCTTAACATTGTAGCCAGATTTGATAGCGACCAATTGGCCTTTGAAAGATAGTGTAAAAATTTAAAAAGAAGAAGTGAGATTAAGGCTGTCCAAATCTGGATACGTAATGCATTCTCACTGGTTCCTACAAAAGTTTTAACTTTCAGATGTTGTTTTAATGTTTTAAAAAATACTTCGATTTCCCAACGGTCTTTATAGATTGAAGCTATTGTGGTGGAACCAAAAATTAAATGGTTTGTAAGCAAAACGATTTCACGATCATTCTCTTTGTCCCACACGATTATTTTTCTCAGAAGATAAGGGCACTTTTCTTTTGCTTTAGGTCCGGTAAGGCGGATAGCGATTCAAGGAGACATCATATTCCTCAACGACGTCATAAACAGCATTATCTTTGAGACGGGTGACAAAAAACACTTCATTCTCCGTCCATTGACCGAAGAGGTTGTAGTCGTTATAAGCTCTATCAAAAGCTACGATAGATCCTTTATTAAGGGAAAGCCATTTCGCAACCGTTCGATCATGGCGTTTAGCCGGGCTAATGTATATAAAAGAAGGCATATAATCATCATGATCTAATAGCACATGGACTTTAACTCCCCCTTTGGCACGTCGGAACTTCGCCCATGGAAAAAGATTCAAGCAAAGAGATATAGTCGTTGAATCAAGGCTGAGTAATTTATTCTTGAACCGAAATTTCTTTTTTCTTGCCCCGAGGTGGCCATTTTCTCGAAACCTCTTCATCATCGTCCAGAACAGATCTTCATAAAGCGAAGAAGGTCGATTTTGATTTGCATAAGAAAGTGTGGATTTATTTGGACCCCTGGCAACCCCAAGATGTTTTAATTTTCCAATACAGCATGCCATGCCCCCGCAAATCTCACGAAGAGAATCAGCATGGGCAATATGGCAGAAAAGCATCGATACCAATTGTGTCCAGCAGGAAAATCCTTTAGCATGACGTTCTGCATTATGTTTGGATACTAAATGCATAAATTCTGTTTTGGGAAAATGTTTTAGTAATTGACTAAATAAGCTGGCTACCTTTATCATAGCTTCGGCCCTCCTTTTTGATTGTATCTTTTGTTTTTGTTGGTACTTAAACTTAAAACACAATCCAGGAGGGCTGTCACCCTAATTTCCGTTTAGATTTCCTATTTTGGACAAGAGTGAATATATTTATTAACTGTCGTTTCCCCTTTCGCTAAAAGTAAATTCATAAGAAGAATGTTTCATATGTTCTAATCCAGGGGAAGTCTGTAAGTCCGTTTGGAATCCTGTCCGGATATTAAACGAATTATATTGCTCAGGCTAAAATAATGAACAGGTTCAATACCATTCTCTACTAAGGCTGCCGCTGGATAATGAAATACTTGCTCAGATTATATACTACGGATTTCGCATCGGGGAAGTATCATGCCCGACAAAATACTTTAAAGAGGCTTCATCTATTAATTTCAAGAACAGCCTGATATATGGTTTTGGTGTTTTACTTGTCGCTTTAAAATATCGACTCCACAGGGTGGGGATAAAAAAACTTCCCTGTTCGATTTTTCTAAAATAAAGAAAAGCCATAAATATTACAGGGAAATCCGGTGAAGACAATGATAAGCCTTAGATTGCTAGGAAAAGTTTTTTATTTTTTATCCGTGAAATTTATCTTGCGTTGAATAATATAAATGGGATATTTACGAACCTGATTGTAAATTCTTAAAACATACTCACCTAATATCCCGATTCCAAGAGCATTTATCGCACCAAAAAAGCTTGTTACCATAAGGTATGATGTCCAACCGGGTATAGCCAGCCCTGTGATCAATTTATGGTAGAGAGTGAAAAAACATAAACCGAAAAAGACAAGAATCGATAATAAAGCAATTAAATAAAAGATACTCAGCGGCAGAGAGGAAAAGGAGAAAATAGCTGTTTTTGCAAGCATCCAAAGACCATAAAAGGAAACTCTTGGATTTTCGTCGTATCTCTTTCCCCGTTCGACGTCAACCCCGATCTGTTTAAATCCTGTCCATGCTCTGAGTCCTGGGAAAAAACGGTCGTGATCCTGAATCGATGATATTTCATCTGCTACAACACGTGCAATTAATCCGAAGTTGCCGGCATCCAGTGGGATAGGTATGTATGAGATGAAGTTTAAAACCCGGTAAAAGGTCGTAAAACAGACACGTTTAAAGATATGCTCCTTTCTATCTGTCCGCGTTGCATAAACTATATCATACCCCTCCTTCCATTTACTCAGAAATGAAGGGATCGCTTCAGGATTATCCTGAAGATCTGCATCCATAATTATTACTGCATCTCCGGCTGAATATGATATCCCTGCATGAAGGGCAGGTTGGTGCCCAAAATTTCGCGATAGGTGCAGTACCTTTACTGACGGGTTTTTAGATGCAGCCTGGTCAAGTATTTGGGTGCTGTTATCTTTTGATCCGTCATTAATGAAAATTATTTCATACCTGTACTCGTGTTGTTTATTAAAAATAGTAACGAGCCTTTCTGTTAATTCTTCAATAACCTTTTCTTCATTGTAGACAGGAATAACAACTGATATTAAGTTCATTTATTCACCATTCCTGATTGATTTATTATTTCAAAAGTGCCACAAGCGAAAGTCCGAATGGTATAAAAGATTTTTGCATAAACCGTCTTTCAATATCGCCGAACTGTATAAGAAAAGAATTTATCAGTGGAGAGATTTTCGGAAATTCACTTGATCGTTTATAGTTTATCATTTTTTCCAAAACGCGCATTATTAGTGCCAAAGGCAGACTATAGGCGTTCCAGAAAGAAATAAAATCTATACTAAGGTCTGCCTCTCTAGTATGTTTTCTAAGAAGCTTTATAGAATAACGTCGATAGTGGCCTAATTTAACATCCCATGGCCCCATAATATATGGAATTGCCGGAACCGTGATTATTATTCCTCCGCCTCTCTTCATAACTTTTTTTGCATTCCTTAAGGCACCAACAGGCTCTGCAAGGTGCTCCAGGACATCCAGCATCAGAATAACATCCTGGCTCTCATAATTTACAGGCCAGGGTGTTGATAAGTCATGTTGGATGACATTTTTAATCCCACGATTTTTTGCGTTGTCAATTGCTTCCTGGAGAAGATCAAGACCCATTACCTCATACCCCAGGTTTTGAAAAATACTCAAGTTCCAGCCTCCTCCAAATCCGCACTCAATTAAACTTGCAGGAGGAGGAAAATGTTGCTTTAGTAAATCTTTTACGATTCCTCTCTTCGAAACATGCCACCAGTAGTTTTTTTCAGTCTTGATTAATTCATGCAGGTGATTCCTATCCATATGTAACCTTTAACGATCAAATATTTAAATAAAAATCTCCGGCTGTTTCGGTGTTGCACAATTTTCACTTAGCCATATAGATACCTTTTTTATCCTTGGTGAATCAATATACCTTGCATCTTCAGGACACTCTTTTACACATGCGCAGCACATGATGCATAATCCGGGAGCCGTTGTATAACAATCATCAGATGTTATTGCCCCTGTAGGACAAACTGCTACACAGGTATCGCAATGTGTGCATATGTCCATGTCGGACTTTGCGCAATCATCAGATGCGGGCATTATGTCCTTGTATGGCTTATTGCCTGGAACATCCACGGGTTTTTCATCTTTCAGGTCTGCAATGGATGCAAGTTTATTCAGGATCTTGTTTCCAAAGTCCTGAGCTTTTATAATATCCTCAGAGTCGGGCCTTCCATCAGCTATCGGTGTTTCAGGAGTTGTGTATGAGTGTTCACCAATAAAGGCCGCACCGGCAACAGGAATAAAACCCTGTTCAACAGCAAGATCTCTGAGTTCCAGAAGTGCATCTTCAAATTCACGGTTGCCATATACCACCACAACAACCGCAGGAGTATTATTCCCTTTGAGTTTTTTAAGCCTGTCTGTTGCAATTGCCGGCAATCTCCCGCCGTATACCGGCGCTCCGATAACTGCAAGCTCATTATCAAGTTCTGGAAATTGACCTGATGCACCCTGCGGCAACGTTACATCAATAACTTCAGATTGATTTATCGCCATCCCACCGGCAATGGCATCGACTATTTTTCGGGTTGTACCTGTAGGTGAAAAATATATTCGCACAATATTCGAGATTTGCATAGTATCTCCCATAATAGAATTATAGTTTTACAAGAGTGAAAACAGAATAAGTAAATGTAATTTACAGCGGCACTGAGGCCTTGTAGATTGTTGCCATTCCCTTGATGGAGTATCCTTCAATTGATGCGGGAACAAGTATTGATGTCCCCTTTTTAAGGATTAATTGATTCGCTGTTGAAACTTCCGAAATCACTGCATCGCCATCTGTGCATAGTAGTATCTCCACACTTCTCTGTCCACCTTTTTTATACAGGGAGTTCTCTTCAGGCAAATCAATAACAGAAAGGATAAATTCCTCTGCCGAAGAATTAAAAAATGTCTCAAAGGATTCTGATTTTACGCCTTTTATTATTTCGGGGATCGCTGGTGTAAAATTAAGAACATTCATCAACTCTGTTTTATCAATATATTTTTTAGTAAGTCCGCCTCTCAGCACGTTATCGGAGTTTGCCATTATTTCAAGCCCTGATCCTGAAAGATAGGCGTGCAGCTCGCACGCGGGCAGAAAAATGGCTTCACCGGGATTTAGTTTTAAGACATTGAGGTAAAGCGGCGAAAGCGCACCAATGTCACCCGGATATTCCTGGTTTAGTCTGTTGACCCATTCATATGCGGGGTTCTTATTTTTGAGCTTTTCTATCTTATTCCGAATGTCTTCCATCAGGTCCCGGGCAGTTGATATATCCATATTCATCAGGTTCATAAAAAAAGCCTTTATCAAGTCTCCATTGAAGTTTTTTTGTAATATGTCAATTCCAAAAGAGCTGAAAATATCGGCTAATGGCGCAAAATGTTCTATTATATCCCCTGTGGCTCTAAAGCCCTTTAGTGCCCACATGGTAGTCAATGCACATATCAATTCCGGTTTATGGTTATTATCTCTGTAATTTCTTTCAGGCGAGTCCAGCGCAATACCTTTCTCGTTCTCTCTGTCAAAACCCGAAATGGCCTGGTTTTTATTCGGATGGGCCTGAATAGAAAGAGGTTTGGATGCAGAAAGTACCTTGAATAGAAACGGCAGTTCACAGGAAAATTTTTTTGCAATTTTTATCCCTAGAATTTCTTCCGGATATTTTTCAATCAACTGATCAAGAGGGATTTTTTTATTGTCCAGATTCGCCTTTGATGGGGCCTTCCTGTGGGAGCCCATCCACATTTCTGCCTGGGGTTTTTCAAATGGAGGAATTCTTCCCATCAACCCGGGGATAAAGTCAAGTGATCCCCATGGGTAATCAAGTACTTCATTTTCGAGAAGGCAAATTCTGTTCATATGAACCTCCATGAAATTTTCGGATCAAAAAAATAATTTTATTGAACATCCGGCATATTCTGCATATTTTTTAGTATTGAAAAAGGGCATATTTTAAAGCTATATATGTTTGAAAAAATTTAATATTGTCTTATATTAGAAAGCTATGTTTTAAACTAATATAAAAATTAAAATACACATAAACAATTGCATTTTACAATGATCTTTTTAATTGAGACAATTATTTTTAGGGGTTTATCATGTTTATGCTGGCCAATGAAGAAACCTATTCCAATGGGCAGATTATATTTAACGAAAGCAGCCCCGGGGACTGGGTGTATATTATTCTCTCCGGAAATGTAGAGATTTTCCGGGCGATTAATGGAAAAAAATATGTGCTTAGCCATCTTAAAGCCGGGGATGTCTTTGGTGAAATGGCCTTTTTGGGAAATACCAAGCGAAGCGCCTCGGCCGCCGCTATTGGTGATACAGTAATCGCTGCAATCGACAAGGATACGCTCGATAAAGAATTCAATAAATTGTCATCCGATTTCAGATTTATTTTAAGAACTCTGGTAACAAGATTTACCGCGATGAACGGCAGGGTATCAAAATTTACAGCCAGGGAAGAGCAGCGACTTAAAAAGACCCTCTCCCTCTCATATAAAAATCAGGAAAGTTTTGTGAATGCATATACTTCCAATATAAGCAAAGGTGGTCTGTTCATAAAAACCGCCAATCCGTTGCCTGAAGGAGAATCTTTTATACTTAAACTCAAGCTGCCGGGTCTGGCAGATGCTTTAAAAATAAATTGCATAGTGGTATGGGTAAACAAGGATGAGTCAAATCCTGAAGTGCCGGTCGGGATGGGGTTAAGATTTGTTGATATGGACCAGAATGAACGACTTGTGTTGGATAAATATATTGGGTCTATTATATATAAATAGGTATAGAATAAGTTATAAATAGTATCGTAGCCCTATGTTGTGATTTATTTGTGCCTTATCTAGAGCCTGCCACCATTTTTTTATATAACCGGCCAGAGGATACTCTGCTTTTAAAACCGCCTGTTTAAACATCTTCAATTATTTAATGAAAAAGTTTTTCCTGCCGATTAACTAATTATATTATCAGGACATTTACCCGTTTTTGCAGCAGCATCCCGGGATGTTTGAGATGCAGCCTGTAAAATTTAACAAAATCGCGGAGAGAGGAAGCAGACGTGCAAGGAATGACAACAGAAGATAAACTGCTCGCACAGGACGATATTGATGCCCTTCTTGGAGAGGCCGGTCTTGAGGGCGGTTATAATTCGGGTAGGCAAGCTGAACCTGAGCCAAAGGCACCTGAAAACAAATCAGGAATCAGGTATTCTAATGTAACGGATGATGAAGCGCATGAGACCATGTCCTTGCTGTTTGCCAAGGCGTTGCTTGAAAGAGATGATGACGTAAAAGTTATATGGAATGCCATAGGCACAATGCCTATGGCGACCGGCTTTAATGTCCGTATCCAGGATATGGAGTTTGAAAGTCTGGGCGTTTTAAAGGAAAATCATCTTGTAGTAAAACAGAAATTTATTAAATAGTGCCCATCCAAAAACTATCGTTTTTGGATTCAAGCGGTCAGCCATCAGCATTCAGCCCTCAGCTTAAGGCATTAAAAACATAGACTTGGCTGACTGCTGATGGCTGACCGCTGAAAGCTACATCCAGAATTTGCCTCTTGCTGGATGGGCACTAAATAGCAATGTATGTGCCGGAAGAAAATTGGCTGTAAAATATTAATAGCAGAGGATAATGCTGTTTCCCGCCTGCTTCTTAGAAAAATCCTTCAAGAAAGCAGGGTATGATGTAATTTAAGCAGAAAACTTTAGTGGAGCCTGGTCATTGTTTCGCGAGAACAGGGTGAATATGCTGATCACCGACTGGTTTATGTCGGAGGTAAATGGTCCGGAACTAACCAGAATGGTCAGGAGATTAAGGTCGGATTACTATGCATACATAATAATGATAACCGCTTCATCTATCCAAGGCAGCCGTTGAAACGAGTACCGAGCTGAAGCACTTGAGAAAGAAAAAATTATTGCTGAAGCTCAGAATGTCGCTAAAAGGCCCTTAAGGGAAGTAATAAATGTTCAGCCGGATAATGAGGTGGCGCGTGAGTTGCTCAGAGAGTGTCATTAAAAGAAATTGTCAGCAGGCTTTTTACCCCGGATCTGTTTAAGTTTTTCCCAAACATCATGTACAATTTTGCCGGTATCCTCAACGGTGCCATCATTGTTAATAATATAATCGCCATACCGGACTTTTTCATCAATCGGTATTTGAGCCTCCAGAATTTTAATGGCAGTTTTCCTGCTGATTTGGTCTCTTGCCATCAGCCTTTCAAGTTGTATTTCAGGCGCTAAATAAACAACGATTGTTTTTGAAAACATTTCCTGCATGTCTCCCTCTATCAACAGAGGGATAACAGCGAGAATGATTGCAGTTTTATCCCGAAGGACTGCCTTTTCAACCTGCCGAATAAATTCTTCCCATATAAAGGGATGGGTAAACGATTCAAGTTTGTCTCTTCTGAAAGGATCATTGAATACAATCCCGGATAGTTTTTTTCGGTTTATGCTTGTGTCCGGGTTCAGTATGTCTTTTCCAAAGAAATCGGTAATCAGTTTCCAGGATTCTCTGCCTGGCTCGACAACATTTCTGGCAATGAGATCAAAATCTATTATTACTGCTCCCATGTTCCCAAACATTTCAGCAACAGTACTCTTTCCCGTGGCAATCCCTCCGGTAAGTCCTATGAGCAGTGATTCTGATCCCGCGCATATACTGGAAAGAGTGTCGGAAATATTTTTTTTAATTTTATCAGGCCTTTTCATAGCTCTCTTTAAATAGTATTATTCACAGGCTGCTCTAGGACAGCCTCCTAGATACTATGTATAAGAGACGGAAAAATCAAAATAATATTTTCATATTGATGTTATGAGATGGCTGAGTACTTGCATCTATCGTTTAATACTGTAAAATACGGTAACTCAGCTTATTATGGAGATGCATTTGAATTTATCAATTGAGGCGGAAAAATTAAAGATAGATAAAACAAAAAAAGCCCTGCATCAGGCTCCCATCGCTATTGGTGTCTCTATCTTGAATTCGGTAATACTTGTGCTCGTCCTGACAGGATTTATACCTGCTACCAGGCTGATTATATGGCTGTCAGCGGTTCTCATAATAAATTCGGTGCGAATTTTTATTCAGCGCACTCTATATAACAAAGAGATAACATCCGAGAATGTCTCTCTGTATTTACATATTTTCCTGTCCGCATTGTTCATATCCGGGTGTGTATGGGGTTCTGCCGGGATATTTCTTCTACCTCAATCGTCGATAGCACACCAGGTTTTTACGGCTTTTATACTGGGGGGCATGATAGCGGGCTCGGTCGGTGTGTTTGCATCTGTCATGAGCGCATTTTACTGTTTCACTACACCTATTATTCTTCCAATAATTATCACTTTTTTCATATACCAGGATAATATCCATTTCGCGATGGGAGTAATGATCCTTATATTCTGGCTTGTTATGCTTATGACAGCGAAAAAACTCAACAGAGAGATAATAGAATTTTTTCGCCTTAAATATGAGAATGCAGATCTTATTTCCAGCCTCGAGACAGAGGTAAGCGTGAGAAAGCTCGCCGAAGAAAAGCTGATCAAAAGAAAAAGTGAGATAGAAAGCATAGTTGAGGAACGTACCTCTGAACTCATTAATTTAAACGAAAAACTCATTAACGAGATTGAAGAACGAAAGGAGGCTGTAAAGGCACTGGAAAGAAGCGAGAAAAAATACAGAGAACTGGCTAACTCACTTCCGCAGATTGTATTTGAGGCAGACAAAAAAGGGAACTTTATATTTGCCAACAGAAATGCCTTTAAGACATTCGGCTATGAAATCACTGATCTTGAAAACGGGCTAAATCTTATAAATATGATAGCTCCTGATGAAAGGGAGAAGGCAACGGAAAACTTAAAAAAAATCCTTCGCGGGGAAAGCTCCGTTGTTCGTGAATATACAGCCCTGAGGAAAGACGGGTCCACATTCCCTGTTTTATCCCATACAGATGTTATAAAAAAAGATGGTAAAGTGGCAGGTCTCCTTGGTATTCTTATTGATCTCACCCAGAAGAAATTTGAGGAAAGGAATCAAAAAGAACTGGAGGCACAACTTCAAAGGGCCCAGAAAATGGAGGCGCTTGGAACGCTTGCGGGTGGTGTGGCCCATGATCTGAATAACATACTCTCAGGGATTGTAGGATATCCCGATCTTCTCCTTATGCAGCTTCCGGAGGACAGCCCATTCAGAAGGCCTATCATGACAATGCAGGAATCAGGAAAAAAGGCCGCTGCAATCGTCCAGGATCTTTTGACCCTCACACGGAGAAATGTCCTCATCGAAAAGATAGTAAATCTAAATGACATCATCAAAGATTACCTGACCAGCCCTGAATATGAAAAACTCATGTCCTATCATCGGACGGTAAATGTTGCTGTTGGATTGGATAGTAATCTACTCAATATATCAGGATCTCCAATACATCTGATAAAAACGGTTATGAACCTTGTCTCAAATGCAGCGGAAGCATTGCCGGACGGTGGCGATATAACAATAACTACTGAAAACAGATATCTGGATCAGCCATTAAGAGGATATGATAATGTGGCAGAAGGTGACTATGCTGTGTTGAAGGTAACAGATAATGGGACAGGGATATCACCTCGTGATATTGACAGGATTTTCGAACCGTTTTTTACAAAAAAAGTTATGGGGAAAAGCGGGACAGGACTTGGCATGACTGTGGTCTGGGGTACAGTAAAGGATCATAATGGATATATAGATATCCAGAGTATTGAAAATGCAGGGACCACCTTTACTCTTTTTTTCCCTGGTATAAGATCAGAGATATCTGTTAAAGAAAATGATGATACAATATCTCTGTATCCGGGCAAAGGAGAAACTGTCCTGGTTGTAGACGATGTGGATGAGCAGACAGAAATTGCTTATGCGATGCTTAAGCAACTGGGCTATTCTGTATCAGCAGTTTCAAGCGGTGAAGAAGCCGTTCAACATGTTAAGCATCATAAAACTGATATTATCGTGCTTGATATGATTATGAAGCCCGGCATAGATGGCCTGGATACCTATAAAAAGCTCATTGAAATAAATCCTCATCAGAAGGCGATAATAGCAAGCGGATATTCCGAGACATTACAGGTTAAGGAGGCGATAGCACTGGGAGCCGGGGCTTATATAAAGAAACCTTACACATTTATTACGTTGGCAAAGGCAGTAAGAAAGGAACTTGACCGGTAATATCTGCTTCATATAACAGGGAAACTGTCGATTGCATTAAGCTTTTTAAGCGCATCAATGACAGCAAAAAGCGGTAAACCGACAACATTACTGTAGGACCCTGATATACTTTTTATCATAAAGGCACCTATCCCCTGAATAGCATAGGCCCCGGCCTTGCCAAATGGCTCTCCGGTTTTTATATACGAGCCTATTTCTTCACGGGTCAGTGTTTTGAATTTTACAGTCGTGCTCACACAGCTCGTTTCAGCAACATGCCCCGACGGATCAATAATGGAAAATCCGGTTATTACTTCATGATCGCCATCGCTTAGACTTTTCAGCATACAGGCTGCTTCACCTGCATCCAAAGGTTTTCCCATGATTATTCCATCCTTGACAACAATGGTGTCAGCGCCAAGAATCCAGTTTTTATTTGATGATTTATAAACGGAAAGGGCCTTTTTTTCGGCAAGCCTTGCACAAATTTCGCAGGGGCTGCCTTTTTCTCCGTTTTCATAAATGTTGCCTGGAACCACTATAAACGGGATTCTCACCTGCTCCAGGAGTTCTTTCCTTCTTGGAGATGCCGAAGCGAGTATAAGAGGATTTTCATCCGAAATAAACTGAAATCTCATAGCGTCTAAGGGATATCAAATAATTTTTTACAGTTTTCAGTTGTTATGTCTGCCAGATCTTCCTGGTCAATGCCTCTCAGGCTGGCAATCATTCCTGCTGTGTAGGTGACAAAAAGTGGCTCATTACGCTTTCCTCTCTTTGGTACAGGGGCAAGGAAGGGGGAATCTGTTTCAACAAGCATACGGTCAACAGGTATCCGGCTGGCTACTTCCTTTAATTTAGAGGCATTTTTAAAGGTGACTATACCAGGAATGGAAATATGGTATCCCAGATCAATAAAGTCTACGGCTGTCTTATAATCTCCTGAAAAACAGTGAATCACTCCCTTATGATCTTTGTTTTTGTATTCCTTCAATATTTCGAGTATTTCTCCGTCTGCATCGCGATTATGTATTATTACAGGAAGATCAAGATCATATGCAATATCAAGCTGGGCCTTGAATACCTGTATCTGTTTTTCCTTCTGCGAGCGGTTTCTAAAGAAATCAAGTCCTATCTCCCCCCATGCCACCACCTTGCTTTCCTTTGTCAGACCCTGTAATTCATACAAATGGGCGTCTGTAACCTTGTCCGCATCATGAGGGTGAAATCCTACTGCCGAATATATAAAGTCATAATGTCCCGCTATTTCCAGTGCCTTAAAAGCGCTATCAAGATCGATACCGACAGTTATTATCTTTCTTACTCCGCCCTCAACAGCCCTCTCAATAACCGATTCCAGGTCATCCCTGTAATCATCCATGTCCAGATGCGCATGGCTGTCAATAAGCATATATATTCTCCAATTTAGATATTTATATGTTTTTATGATAAAGAGTGGGATATATTATGTCATGATAATATATTTGGCAATTAATATATCGTACAACTGACAGGATCGATTAATATCAAACTGATAATTAGTGATCATCATGTTACCATGGGGGCATTTAAGAAAATGTCAGAAAAAAAAGAAAACAGAGATTCTGATTTAGAAAAAAAATTACAGTTTCAGAGAAGACTTAATAATATAACAAATAAAATACATGCAGCAAAAAATACGATCGATATACTGGTCAATCTGACCGGAGAGATTCAAAATCTCTTTAACGCTGATAGACTGACGATATATGTTGTTGACGGCATGAAGAAGCAGATTGTCTCAAAAATCAAGACAGGTGATGATATTGAAGAATACCGGGTTGATATAGATCATAACAGTATTTCCGGTTTTTGCGCAGCCACAGGCAAGATAGTAAATGTAAATAATGCCTATGATGATAAGGAATTAAAGCGCATCCATCCTGGTCTTAAATTTAATAGCAGTTTTGACACTAGAACAGGTTATAAGACAAAACAGGTCCTGGCTGCCCCTGTGGTTCACAATAAAAAAATTCTGTTGGGTGTTATAGAGGTGTTAAATAAACTCGATGGGACTTATTTTACCTTGGAGGATCAGGCCTCTGCCGTGGAGATTGCCAACGTGCTTGCCCTTGCTATTACCAATAACCAGAAATTACAGCAAAAACGAAAACCGACAAAATACGATTATCTTATAATCAATAATATTATTACGGATTTAGATATGGAGGGCGCCATTGGAAAGGCGCGCAAGTTCAATAGATCGGTTGAAAACGTTCTTATGGATGAGTATCAGGTTACAAAGGATGATATTGCGAAATCCCTGTCCAGTTTTTACAAGACCAGTTTTATCCCGTTTGATGAGACCATGATTATTCCCGGTCAGTTATTGAAAGGGTTGAAGATAAATTTTTTAAAGAAAAATGTGTTTGTACCGGTATCCCAGTCAAACGGTGTTACGTTAGTGGTCATGGAGGATCCTGATTATCTCCCGGCAAGGGATACGATAAAGCGGAGCATGCATGGAGTAAATCTGGAATTTTGTGTGTCACTCAAAGAAGATATCTTAAAGATGATAGATTTATTCTTTGATGTTGAACGCACTGAAGCGCTTAATGACTCAGGCAGCATTGAAGACCTGCTTGGGCAGTTGGAGATGAGCGACGAGGAAGAGTATGAAGAAATCGACAGGGTATCCGAACAGGACGGTGCAATTGTACAGCTGGTTAATAAGATGATTATTGATGGTTTTAACCGGAAAGCTTCTGATATTCATATCGAGCCGCGCCCAGGAAAGGCCAATTCGGTAATAAGATTCAGGGTCGATGGCGCCTGTCAGGTATACCAGACTATCCCATATACATTCAGAAATGCGCTCGTTTCCCGCCTTAAAATTATGTCTGATCTTGACATCTCTGAAAGGCGTCAGCCACAGGATGGAAAAATAAAATTCAAAAGATTTGCCCCCCTTGATATTGATCTCAGGATTGCAACGATTCCAACGGCTGGCGGTGTTGAGGACGTTGTGTTGCGGATACTTTCAACAGGTGAACCTATGCCTCTGGATCAAATGGGCATGAACAACCGCGATTACAGCACGTTCACGGAAATAATATCAAAGCCATACGGTATAGTGCTCGTTGTAGGGCCGACAGGCAGCGGTAAGACGACTACACTTCACTCTGCACTTAAATATATCAATAAACCGGAAACAAAGATATGGACTGCAGAAGATCCTGTCGAGATCACCCAGGACGGTCTACGCCAGGTACAGGTGTATCCCAAAATCGGTTTTGATTTTACAAGAGCAATGAGAGCTTTTCTCAGGGCCGACCCTGACGTTATAATGGTTGGTGAAATGCGTGACAAGGAAACAGTTGCAATGGGGATTGAAGCGTCCCTTACGGGGCATCTTGTATTCAGTACACTCCATACTAACAGTGCTCCTGAGACAATATCGCGCCTGCTTGATATGGGAATGGATCCACTTAATTTTGCAGATGCCGTTCTGGGCGTTGTGGCTCAAAGACTTGTAAGGACTCTCTGTGTTAACTGTAAAGAAGAATATCATCCCTGCAGAGAAGAATATGGCAACCTTGTCATGCACTATGATGGTGATTTTGGTAGCCTGGGTTTCCCTTATACCGATGAACTCAAATTATACAGGCCAAAGGGCTGTTCAGCCTGCGGAAATGTCGGATATCGTGGAAGGACAGCACTTTTCGAAATTCTTGAGGGAACTACCGAAATGCGATCCAGGATACAGTCAAAATCAAAGGTAGATGATTTAAAAAAGCAGTCTGTCAGGGACGGCATGACAACATTGATGCAGGACGGGATAAGAAGGATATTCCTTGGCCAGACAGATTTTGCACAGATAAGGAAGGTGTGTATGTGATAAAAGCAGGGCACAAGGCATAAGGCTTTTTTCCATGCGCCCTGTGCCTTGAGCCGAGTTTTTATTATGGAAACCTGCCAGGTTTCAGCAGCCCTGTTGTTTCCTCAAGCCCGAACATGATATTCATGTTCTGAACCGCACTGCCTGCCTGTCCTTTCATCAGGTTGTCTATCAGGCTCACAACTATTAGCCTTCCTGTCCTTTCATCCACATTAATAGACAGGTTGCAGAAATTGCTTCCCCTCACATCAGTAGTTATCTGTGTTTTTTCAGGTCCGAATATCCTTACAAAATTCGAATCTTTGTAAAAATCCCTATATATATCCAGGACATCATTCACATCTGTTGAACCCTTAAGATTCGCGTATATTGTAGAAAGAATACCTCGTGTAAGCGGAACCACATGGGGTGTAAAGGTTATCTTTATCTCTTCACCGGCAATAAGACTCAGTTCCCTTTCAATTTCAAATACGTGCTGATGCCCGGAGATCTTATAGGCGTTCATGGCGTCATAGCGGGCAGGATAGTGAAAGGTTGGCGTCGGAGACTTTCCAGCTCCCGATACGCCTGTTTTGGCATCACATATTATGGAACCGAAATCAATAATAGAAGCGCCTACAGCAGGTGAAAGACCAAGTATGCAACTAACTGCAAAGCATCCGGGGTTACCTACAAGGCTGCTTTTTGCTATTTCATCCCTGTGGAGTTCTGCAAGTCCATATACCGTTTGAGATAAAAGTTCCGGTGATGCGTGTTCCCATGTTTTGCCTATCCTTTTTGCATAGCTTTTATATGTATCAGGATCATTAAATCTAAAATCTCCGCTGTAGTCTATAATCTTTACGCCTTTTTCAAGCCATATTTTGGCGTATTGCTGACCAACACCATCAGGAGTGGCGTAAAAGATGACGTCAAAATCATCAGGGCATTCCGGATCATCAGGGCTGTAGATCATAAGATCGCAGAAACCCCTGAGGTGAGGATAAATATCACTGATCGGTTTTCCTGTTTCATGCTTGGCTATAAGGGCTGATATTTCCACGTCAGGGTGCTCAATAAGAATTTCAATGGCACCACAGCCCCCATAGCCACCGGCACCGATGATTCCAACCTTGATTTTTTTCATTGGTAACTCCTGATAAGTTTATTAAGGGCACAAGGCGCAGGGCACAACGCACAAGGAAAAATCCTTAAGCCCTGAGCCATACACCTTGCGCCGCACCTGATCGGGTGCAAGCCCGAACATGTGCTACACATTAAATCTGTAATTGATAATATCTCCATCCTCAACTACATATTCCTTGCCTTCGAGTCTTACTCTGCCAGCACTCCTTGCATTCTTGAAGGTGCTATATTTTAAAAGGTCTTCGTAGGATAGGACCTCTGCCCTTATAAAGCCCTTCTGGATGTCAGAGTGAATTTCACCCGCTGCATCAAGGGCAATGGTATTCCTTTTTATTGTCCATGCCTTAACTTCATCTTCACCAACAGTAAAAAATGAAATAAGGCTAAGAATACCGTATGAATTTTTAATAATCCTGTCGAGCGCCGATTCTTCAATACCATATTCTGCACGGAACATGTCTGCGTCATCCCCGCTCATTGCGGCTATTTCCATCTCCAGCCTTCCTCTTACAGCCTGAATCACCAGGTTTTTGGTGTTGAGCCCCCATCCGGGCAAGGAGTCATTGTCATCATCATTATTGATTATGACAAGCTGTGGCTTTGCCGATAAAAAGGTGAAACCCTTTAAAACCGGCGACGATGCAAGCTCAATATCTGTTCTAAGGGGTGTCCCATTATCCAGCAGTTCTTTACAGGCCAGAACCAGGTTATGTTCATCTTCATCAGGTTTTTTACCCCGTTTGAGGTCTGCCTCTATCCTTTCAAGCCGCTTTTCCACTACAACAAGATCATTCAGGATCATTTCATCTTCAAGCTTTTTAAAGTCATTTTCCGATACCGGATCAGCACCGCTGAAATCGGGAAAGTTTCGTACAACGTGTATGAGTGCATCACAGATCCTTGCCTGGCTCCATATCATGTTTTCTGACCCTGAGCCTGCATCGGACGGCAGAAGATATTCCACTGAAGCATAGGTTGTCTTCTTTGGATTATACATGTTTCTTAAAAAGTCTATTCTCTCGTCCATTACCTTTACAACGGCGATTCTGTTGTCCTTTTTTGTCCCCCTGCTATCGTCATCACCTCTCGCTCCGGTAAGAGCGGAAAAAATGGTTTTTTTCCCTGATTGTGGAAGCCCTATTATTCCAAGTTTCATATTCTGTTCCTTTAGCAAATCCTAATTTTTTTAATCAAAAAGAATATTCGTTTTTCATAATATAATCAACCTGATTCTGGCGTTTAACAAAAATCTCCGGGCTATAGTTTTTCAGGAAGAGGATAGATTAGGAAAATTTAATCACGAACCAAAAAAAATATTCGAATGAGATTTTGAGAGGTTTTAAATAATAATAAAAACTTTTCGTGTATTTCGTGTGGTTCGTGGTTAAAATCATTTTCTTAGTAACACATATATTGCACCTGTTCCACCGTCATATGGTTGTGCCGAAGAAAAGGCCATTACTATTTTTCTTGCCGGTCCACGGTTAAGCCATACAGGGAGCCTTTCCTTTAGTACAGGTATGCTGTCCGGAGAGTTAAGGCCTCTTCCATGGACGATAAGCACACATCTCAATCCCCTCTGATGGCTGTTTATAAGAAATTTTCTCACCACCGCTTCAGCATCGTTTTTTGTAAGCCCATGAAGGTCTATATGGGCTTGTATCGGAAGCTTGCCTCTTTTTAACTTTTTCATTATGCTCCTGTTGACGCCTGATATCGAACCCTCCATATATTCATCACTGAAGGTGAAATCCATATCGATTGATCCTGCGACCAGATTCTGAAGATGCGTGATCACCTCCTTATCATCATCAGCCAGAGAATGGGCGGGCCTCTTGATTTTACCGGGGATTGCTATCTTTTCTCCTTTTTCGATAGATATCGGTATTACCCCCGACATCGCCTCATTGAATAATTGTTCTTCGTCCATTTCAATCTTTTCAGGCTTTTTTTCGATTGTATTTGCCGGCCTCTTTGACTCGACCCCTTTTACTTTTTTTCTCAGGTCCTGAAATACAGGATTAAAAATATCCTTTTTTTTCTTTTTCTTCATATTTACACCACTTTAATAAAACTTAAAGACTTGATTTTATATCATTTATTGAATAAAAGACAGGCTTTACAATATAGCACAATTAAAAAATATATGTTTTACGGAGAGATATGGCAAGAATAGACGACTTTAAACAGGCCAGGGAAATATTGAGGAAAGAGCTTTTGCAGTATGACCCTGAATTTATAGCCCGATACTCAGGTATTGACATTATAAATGAAAAGAACGAGATAAGTGCCCTGAGTTTAAAATTTTTAAACAGGAACATAAATATTTCATGGCCGAATATGAATTTTTCCTATGAGACAGGCGATGGAGAAATATCCATTCAGCAGCAGGCACTTCTTCTACATTATCTGAACGGGGCATGTTCTGCAAAATGCGTTGAGATGTCCGGTGAATGGGTATCATATCAGGATATTCCTGACGGAAGGTTTTACATGGATGCATTTATTAAAAGGGCGAAAACCCCGCTCATACAGACCTTCGGCTTTATGGGAGCAAAATTGGTCGATATCGCATCAAAGACCTATAATGCTTCAAAGCTGGATCTCGGGGATTATTCGGTCAAGGTCTCAGCGTTGCCGTTTGTACCTGTAACACTTCTTATATGGGAAGGCGATGAAGAATTTCCTCCTGATGGGAATCTGCTTTTTGATAAAACAGTATCGGATATTCTTTCCGCAGAGGATATTGCAGCTCTGGCCGGGATGGTTGTTTACCCATTGATCGGGATGGCATATAAATAAAATTCGGGCGCAGGACGCAAGGTTTTCCCTGCGTCTTGAGCCTTGCGCCAGATTATCGGAGAAAAGTTTATGCATATTAATTAGTTATTGAAGGAGAATAAAATGAATAAACCCACCCCTCTTGTTGCCGTAGTAATGGGCAGCACATCGGATGCAGATATAATGAAGGGAAGTATTGATCAGTTAAAAGCGTTAAACATTTCTTATGAAGTAAAGATAACTTCCGCACACAGGACACCTGAACAGACAAAGGACTTTGCCGAGACAGCTTCTGCCCGCGGCATTGAGGTTATCATTGCAGGCGCTGGGTGGTCAGCCCACCTTGCCGGTGTAATTGCCGCCCATACTATACTTCCTGTAATAGGTGTGCCTATTGATTCATCTGTTCTTCAAGGAATGGACGCATTACTTTCGACGGTTCAGATGCCTCCTGGAATACCTGTAGCCACTGTGGCAATAGGAAAGGGCGGGGCAAAGAATGCATCAATACTGGCAGCCCAGATACTGGCGCTTAAACATCCTGATATTGCTGAAACACTCAAACAGTATCGTGAAAATCTTACAAAAGAAGCAGTGGAAAAGAGCGCTAATTGGAAAGAGTAACCGGCACCAATAATATTTTAACTATTGACTCAGATAAAAACAAAAAAGCCGCCCTTGACAGGGCACGTGAAGTCTTGCTCTCGGGCGGTATTGTGGCCTTCCCGACAGAATCCTTCTATGGCCTTGCAGTTGATATAGAAAATTTAGAAGCCATAGAAAAACTTTTTAAAACGAAAAAAAGGGATAAAAAAAATCCTGTCCTTATCATTTTACCGGCAATAGATGATTTAAAAAAATACGTTGAAGATATACCGGAACAGGCCCGGAAATTCATGGACAAGTTCTGGCCCGGAGGACTGACTATGCTTTTTAAAGCAAACCGAAACATCTCGCCATTGCTGACTGCAGGTACCGGCAAAATAGGCATCAGGTATTCCGGTCATCCTCTGGCGATTGAACTGGCCAGGTCAATAGGGCGTCCAATAACCGGAACCAGCTCAAATATTTCGGGGCAACCTCCATGTACAAAGGCTGAGGAGGTTTACAGGTATTTTGGTAATGATATTGATTTAATACTTGATAATGGCACGACACAAGGTGGCCCGGGGAGCACAATACTTGATGTAACAGTAATACCATGTAAATTTATACGGGAAGGAATGATTTTAAAAGATGATATAAAAAGGGTTGGACTATCTTGCCTTTAATATGGTCTGCATTGACTCTGAAATTAACATTGCCTTAATCGATATCTTCGATTTTTGGTTTGTCGCCGTTTGATTCATGGTTGCTATCTCAAAATTGTTTAGAATTAAATGACGATGCATTCCGATAACAGGTGAGCCTGATTTATTTATACAGAGAATGAAACCTGTCTTTTGATTCCAACTTTTTTACATAAGCCATTCCGGTATCGGTATGAAAAAAAATCTTTCTGGTCCGGTTTCCTCCGAAATCGTGCGCAATGATTTCTATCTTTTCTCTTTTTAAATAATTTACAACAAAATCCACTATTTTAGGACCGATGCCAAGGTCAGGAGATATTGCCGGGATAACATGTGCGCCCCCGAATGCTTTGGCCACCAGATTTTTTCGATCGCCTCCAAGGTCGCATATGTTTTTAATGAGATATTTCATCGCATTTTCACCATAGCGTGTAGATGAATTAGTATTATTGCTGTTTCCCGGTAAAAAAATATGATTCATTCCGCCGATCTTTATTTTATTATCATGGATACAAACTGCCACGCAAGAGCCCAGCAGTGTATATATTACAGTAGGCTTATCAGTGGCGTATAATTCACCTATTTTTATGGTGATCTGATTTTTGATATGGATTGACATTACTTAAACTCTAATTATGCCTGAATCAATGGGTCTCTGATTATTGATCGATCAACCCGAGTTTCTTTATTTCATCAGCCAGATTGTTCTTTGAGATGGGTTTTACTATATATGAAGTCGCACCGCCGTCATGGTATGCCTTGATAACATTTTTAAAATCGTCAAGAGCGGGAGCCATTATAACCTTAATTTCCTGTGACCCGATAATGCCCATCTCCTTTTCCATGTCTCTTATCCTCATCTTCAGTTTGCAGGCATTCATTATATGTGCCCCATTTATTTATTACCCAGTTTATCTTCCTGCTTCTCTTATTACTGCGCCGCTTATTTTATCAAGTGGCAGTATCTTATCGACGGCATTCAATTTTATCGCTTCCTGAGGCATTCCAAATACAACCGATGTTGCCTCATCCTGTGCAATGGTATATGCTGCCCCCTGTTCTTTCATCTCCAAAAGACCCTTTGCACCATCATCTCCCATGCCTGTCATTATGACACCAATAGCATTTTTACCGGCATATCTGGCTGCGGATCTGAACAGGACATCCACAGAAGGCCTGTGTCTTGAAACAAGAGGCCCTTCCCGTATCTCAACATAATATCTGGCCCCGCTTCTCTTAAGAAGCATATGGTGATTTCCTGGTGCAATGAGTACCTGTCCTCTCAAAACCGAATCATTGTTGCTCGCCTCCTTGATCGATGGGAGACACAGGGAATTCAGGCGTTTTGCAAAGGCCTTTGTAAAGTTTTCAGGCATATGCTGTACTACTACTATTCCGGGGCAATCCATAGGCAGTCCCTCGAATAAAATCCTCAGCGCTTCTGTACCTCCAGTCGATGCGCCTATTGCTACTATCTTTTCTGTTGTTTTTACCATTGCCTTGTTTTTTGCCTTTGCTAAAACCGCATCAGCAGTGAGTTTAGGCTGGACCTCTTTCCTTTTATGTATCCTTTGCACTCTGGCGGCGGCTGCTGCCTTTATGCAGTCACATATTTTTATTTTTGATTCCCTTAAATATTCTTTTGTGCCCAGTGTGGGTTTCTGGATTATCTCTACAGCCCCGTATTCCATCAGCTTCATCGTTGTTCTCAGACCTGTTGACAGCGAGGCTGGAACAAATGACAACCGGTATGGGATGCTGGCTCATTATCTTTTGAAGGAAAGTTACCCCGTCCATTCTCGGCATTTCAACATCAAGGGTAATAACATCCGGGACTTCATCCATCATTTTCTTTGCGGCTATGTAGGGATTCGATGCCGTTCCTATTACCTCGATGCCTGAGTCAGAGGATAGTATCTCCGTCAGTGTCTGGCGCACCATTGCCGAATCATCGATTATTAGAACTTTGATCTTTTTTTCCATTACATTATCTTCCTGTAAACAGCCGGGGCTGTGGATACAAGTGGTATACCAGTGCAATGAAGCACTTCCGAATGCCCCATAAAAAGGTATCCTCCGGGTCTTAAATGGTTGCATAAACGTATTATGAGGTCATCCTGGGTTTTCTTATCGAAATATATTATTACATTTCTGCAAAAGATTATGTCCATTGGTTCCCTTAACCTGAAATCGTCGTCCATGAGATTAAGTTGCCTGAATTTCACCTTGCTCCTTAATTCAGGTACAACCCTAACAAGGTTTTTTTGGGCGTCTTTACTTCTTAGAAAATATTTTTTCCTCAGGCTCAAAGGCACCGGTTCAATTTCTTCATGATTATAAATGGCTCTCTGGGCATCTTCAAGAACATCCAACGATATATCGGTTCCCAGAATAAAATAGTCGAAATTCAAACCTGGATACCGCCTACGAAATTCATCCAGAACAATCGCTATTGTATAGGCCTCGTTTCCTTTTGAGCTCGCAGCGCTCCACAGATTGAGCCTTTTGGACAATCCGGAGCCTCTTTTCGCGATAAGTTCAGGTATAACCCTCTGAGCAAGGTAATCAAAATGATCCGGTTCACGAAAGAATTCGGTCTTATGCGTCGTAACCACATCGATGAAAAATTTCAGTTCCTTCTCCATGCCATGGTCACTGAAGAGAAAATCACAGTAGTCGCCGAAGCTGCCCATTTTCAGATAACGCAGCCTTTTCCTCAGACGTGACTCCACCATGGTTATTTTTGACCATGGCATTTTGATGCCGATATTTGAATGTATGAATCGACTTAACCGGTCAAAATCACTTTTAGAGAGCCTGTCAGAATAATAATTGTCACTGGATACTTTATTCATTATCTTAGTCGTTCGCGAGTATGTTAATTTTTAATTTAATACTGTGTAAATTCATCATCAATGGAATCCCACTTTGAAACCGGCGCATCCTCCATTTTAATGTTTACTCCATTTATTTTGTTATTTCCTGTTTTATAAGGTTTACCGGAAGGCTTGCCGGTTATCTTGGCTTTAACAGGTTTTGCAACAGGAGTTGTTTGCATGAATTTTTGCATTTTTATATTTTTTAAGTTGGCTGCTGAATCCTCCAGCTTGAAAAATGATATTGCATCCCTCAACTGTTCTGCCTGTGCGGCCAGTTCCTCGGCCGTCGCGGACATCTCTTCCGATGCCGATGCGTTCTGCTGTATGACCTGATCAAGCTGCAAGAGTGCCTGGTTTATCTGGCCTGCACCGGAATTCTGTTCGGCGGAAGCAGCGTTTATTTCCTGAACAAGTTCCGCTGTTTTTATTATATCGGGCACGATCTTGTTGAGCATGGATCCGGCATTTTCAGCGATCTCTACACTTGTAGCAGAAAGGTTGCTTATTTCACCTGCTGCTGTCTGGCTCCGCTCTGCGAGTTTGCGGACCGCATCGGCAACAACTGCGAAACCTTTTCCATGTTCTCCGGCCCTTGCGGCCTCTATAGCCGCATTCAACGCCAGCATATTGGTCTGTCTCGCAATCTCTTCGATTATGGATATCTTTTCAGCTATCTGTTTCATGGCCGTTACTGTTTCATCGACAGCCTTCCCGCCCTTTTCAGCATCATCAGCTGCCTGCATGGATATCCTTTCTGTCTGCTGTGCATTGTCCGCATTCTGTTTAATATTGGCTGACATCTGTTCCATTGAAGAGGATGCCTGCTCCGCGGAAGCGGACTGTTCCGTTGCCCCCTGGGACATCTCTTCCGTGCTTGTGCTGAGTTCCTGGCTACCGGCAGCCACATTGTCAGATGCCGATTTGACCGATGAAACCACATCACGAAGATTGGAAATTAGAGTATTAAGGCTGTCAACAATCTGGCCTATCTCATCGTTTTTTTCAGCCTGAAGTTCGACTGTCAGGTCTCCATTACTCATGAGTTCAAGCTTTTCCATGAGCATGTTGACCTGTCTTTCAAGATATTCCTTCTGGTCGCTTGCCTCTTTCTGGAGATTTTTGACTTCAGTAATATCAATAATTACCTCCATTCCGCCATATGCTTCACCCTTTTCATCAAAGAGTGCGGAACATGCAGCATTGATAGGAATTTTATGGCCATCCCTTGCCTCGGCCACTGTTTCGCCCAAAATAGTCTGCCTGGTAGACATACAGTTCTTGATCGTGCAGTTCTGGGTGCCGCAGAGAGTTGTTCTTGAAAAATGAGCGCATGTCATCTTTCCTACAACCTCTTTCCTGCTGTATCCCATGGCTTTTAATGCAGCATCATTGACTGATGTTATAACGAGATTTCTGTCTGTGGTAAACATGGGTGCAGCGATTGAACCTAGAATATTATCGGTTTCCCATTTGGCTTTTACTGCATCCGTCTGATCAACAATAACTTCCATCCCGCCATAGACTTCACCATTGGCATCTTTTAATGCAGAACACGCGGCTTTGATTGGTAATTTATGACCATCCCTTGTCTGGGAGACTGTTTCTCCCACGATTACTTCTCCTGTGGTCATGCAGTTCTTCAAGGTACAGTTTGCTGTACCGCATAGCGGTGTTTTTGAAAGATCCGCACAAGTCATTCTCCCCACTACTTCTTCCCGTCTGTATCCCATTGCCCGGAGAGCCGGGTCATTAATAAAAGTAATTGTTAAATTTCTATCAACTACAAACATTGGCGCAGCAATGGCCTTCATGATAGATTCACACTGAACTGCCTTTTCATCCGTTTCTGCGAATTTGGATTCCAGTTCCTGAATCCTGATGTTTAATTTACTGTTTTCCTCTTTTAAACGCTGATTCACCCAAAACATTTTAATGACCTCCTGAAATGTTATCAGTAACTCTCGAATTCATCATTGAGGTTATCGCTTTTTATTCCCTCTCCTCCCATATTCAACTCAATACCTTTCCCTGCAGATTTTGATTTAAAATGTTCAGGTAAAGAATAGTTGTCATTTTGGGGAGAAGCATTATTATTCTTTTTAATATGATCGATCACGGTCTTTGAGTGCACTGTTTTATGCCTGTTTTTTTTCTTGCCTTCATCTCCGGTCCTGAAGAAACTGATCGTATCCTGAAGATGTTCTGCCTGGGAAGCGAGTTCTTCGGCAGTAGCAGCCATCTCTTCTGAGGCTGATGCGTTTTGCTGTATGACCTGATCAAGCTGCTGAAGTGCCTGGTTTATCTGGTCAGATCCTGTGTTTTGCTCCCCTGATGCCGCATTTATTTCCTGTACCAGTTCGGCGGTTTTTCTGATATCAGGAACGATTCTGCCAAGCATGGTCCCGGCTTCTTCGGCTATCTGAACACTGGACATGGAAAGATTGCTTATTTCTCCTGCAGCGGACTGGCTCCTTTCGGCCAGTTTTCGAACAGCATCTGCCACAACAGCGAAACCCTTGCCATGCTCACCGGCCCTGGCAGCTTCGATAGCGGCATTAAGGGCAAGCATGTTTGTCTGCCTGGCTATTTCCTCGATAATGGTAATTTTATCAGCAATCTGCTTCATGGCACCGACTGTCTCCTGAACAGCAACCCCTCCCTTTTCCGCGTCCTCTGCCGCCTGGAGCGCTATTCTCTCTGTCTGCTGGGCATTATCTGCATTCTGTTTGATATTGGCAGCCATCTCTTCCATTGAAGACGAGGCCTGCTCGGCAGATGCCGACTGCTCGGTTGCTCCCTGACTCATCTGCTCGGATGTAGCGCTCATTTCCTGGCTTCCGGAAGCTACATTGTCGCTTGCTGCTATCACGTCACTCACAATGTCTTTAAGGTTCTGGATCATGTTTTTCATTGCTGATAAAAGCTGTCCCGCTTCATCTTTACTTTTTACTTCAACATCTATTGTCAGGTTCCCTTTGGCCAGTTCATTGGAGACGTTCAGGGCTGCCTTTAAGGGAAGGGTTACTGCCCTTGTAATAAATAAGCCTATAATTCCACCGACAATCACACTTATTAGCACAAAAATAATGACCATAGCCGAGGTGCTTTTTTCTACTGATGTCACTTTATCGGCTTCCTCGACCTTGGCCGGGGCAATGTATTTATTCATGGCATTATCTAATTCATTATTTAAAGAATTTTCATCATCTCCTACCTGTTTTTCCAGTTCTATAAGCTTATCATCTTTTTCATGGTATTTATTTCCCAATGCCCTGTATTCCGAAAGGAATTCGCCAATCTTTTTGGCAGCCTCTTCCACGGGTGTTTCACCTGCTAAAACCTTTTTCCATTTAACCAGGCCGTCGTCAGCTTTTTGCAAGGCCTTTGTATAATTTCCCCAATTGTCATTGCTTTTACTGGCGGCATAGTCGTGGGAAGCCGTTTCGAGATCTGATACATTTGCAATGACCTCTTCATTCATAAGCATATCAATAGCTCCCCACTTTACTATATTGGGGATGTTACCGGATTTTTCAGCCCTGGCCTTGGCAGGATCAATCACTTCTTTCATCGTTGTGTCTAAATAATTCATTATGTTATTGATTAGACCGTCCCATTGCTGCTCTATTTCATTCGTATCGTTAACATAGTTACTGCAGGTGTCTCTCTTTAACCTTATATTTTTGCTATAGCCTTTAATGTTTGATGCAATTTCAAACAACTCGGGGTGATCCTTGACAAGATCTGTCCATTTTTCAATCCCTTTATCCATTTCATCCAGCTGTTTTACCATGGCCTTCAGGTTTGCATCACTGGGGTCAGCCTTGTATGCTTCGAAAGCATATGATTGTTCCATGGCGTTTTGTATGATGTCATCCTTCATTACTGAATCAATCTTTTCCCAACTGGTATATTCATCCATAGATGACTTTACCCTGCTGACGCCGTCCCAGCCGACAAATCCAACTATCGCTCCAATGAGAATGACCAGTCCGAAGCCTACGCCTATTTTTATTCCCATCTTCATATCTTTTAACATCTCAATATCTTCCTTTCTTTCAGCAGTATTTTAAAACTATTGTCATATGTTTCTTATTGTGCTGTCATTTCTTCATTCATGTATTCTATAGAGGCAGAGACTGTTTCCTCTTTTATTACATGATGTTTTTCAGCAGTCTGGAGGCCTTCCAGTTCGCTGGATGAGAACACCCTGTCAATATCAAGGATAATAATCAAATCGTCGTTTCTTTTACCCATACCTTTGATAAACTCCGTGTCCAGGCGTGTGCCTATTTTAGGAGGCGGTTCAATCTGATCGGCTTCGAGTGTTATTACTTCCTGGACGGAATCGGCCAGTGCACCCAGATAGGTCTTCTCTCCTTCGATATCCAGTTCCATGATGATGATACATGTATCAACGGTCCTCTCCGATTTCACCATGCCGAATTTGAGGCGCAGGTCGACAACCGGCACAACACCACCCCTGAGGTTTATAACACCGCGCATGAAGTCAGGCATACGGGGTACCTTTGTCACCTCTGTGAAGTCCAGGACCTCGCGAACCTGGGTTATATCAATGGCATATACTTCCTGGTCCAGTTTAAAGGTCAGGTACTGGTTAGATTCTAGTATTTCTGTTGCACTCATGGTCTTTCTCCTCTTTATCTTTATTTATAATGTTCGTTTGAATTAATATCCCTCAAACTGGTTATCTAAAGAATCGTTTAAAATATCTCTATCGTCCATATTGAGCGATATTCCCTTCTTGTTTTCCTTTTGAATAATCTTGTTTGAAGAAGTTCTGTTCGATCTGCTTGAAATATTTTTTATCGGCTGCGAAGCAGGTCTCTTTCCATTCTTTTTAAAGGAGAATGAGTCCATGGATGTGACTTTTTTTGAGTTTCCCAACATCCTGATAGCATCCTTTAATTGTTCTGCCTGAGACGCGAGTTCTTCGGCAGTTGAGGCCATTTCTTCAGAACCTGCTGAATTCTGTTGGATTACCTGATCAAGCTGTATAAGGGCATCATTTATCTGTTCTGCACCTGAGTTCTGTTCATTAGTGGCAGCATTTATTTCCTGTATCAACTCAGCTGTTTTTCTGATTTCCGGAACAATTCTGTTAAGCATTTCGCCTGCGTTTTCAGCGATTTCAACACTTGTGGATGAAAGATTGCTGATTTCACCGGCCGAAGCCTGGCTGCGTTCCGCCAGTTTCCTTACAGCATCTGCCACCACAGCAAAGCCCTTGCCATGCTCACCAGCCCGTGCGGCTTCGATTGCGGCGTTTAACGCCAGCATATTAGTCTGTCTGGAAATCTCTTCTATTATCGAGATTTTTTCTGCTATTTGTTTCATGGCATGGACCGTGTCACCCACTGCCTCACCGCTTCTAACCGCCTCTTCAGCAACCTTCAAGGCTATTGCCTGGGTCTGTTGGGAGTTTTCTGCATTTTGCCGGATATTGGCAGCCATTTCCTCCATGGATGAGGATGCCTGTTCGGCAGCTGCTGCCTGCTCTGTGGTTCCCTGGGCCATTTCTTCTGCGGTAGTGCTCAATTCCTGGCTGCCAGCCGTAACATTCTCAGAACTCATGGTAATTGTACTTACGATATTCCGGATATTTCTTAATAGAACAATGCATACAAAAATTCCTACGATAACCGCGCCCAGGCAAATTATGGACATCCACAACAGGGTGGATTGTTCATCATGCTCAGCCTTAAGAATCGATTCATCGGAAAAGGATTCAATCTGCTTTAAAAATTCATCAGCCTCCTGATTGGCCTGCTCTTCTTCTTTTCCTACTGTTTCAACATAACCTTCCGCATCACTCAGTTTGTTCTCATAAAAAAAATTAATAGTTTTTTGAATTGCGGTTAAATAATCACTATGTTCTTTATCCACCTTCTTTAACTGTTCAGATGCCTTCTCAAAAATCCTCCTTGACTCGGAATCATCTGTATTTTTTATAGCTTTGGCCAATAATGTCAGGCCGTCCTGAATCTTTTGAGTAATAATCCCGGAATAGTCGAGTATCTTCTTTTCTGCCTGCTTAATATCTGTCATGGCTTTGGTATTTCCTTTAGCCAGTGTTTCTCCATAGCGGAAAGCCCTTTCATACAATACGGACTGTTGCATCTGATCGGTTGTTATCTCAGTTATGATTCTGGTTAAGGGCTGGTCCTCTTCCGCGATAGCCTTTATCTCTTTGCCAATCCCCTTTACTTTAATAATACCGAAACCTGCACTGGCAGCCAGTAATACCAGTAAAAACGAAGCGAGTAGAATTATCTGTGCCTTCATGTTCATGTTTCTCATTGATTTGACTCCTCTTTAAATCTTGTTAAAATCTTCAAATATTCCATGCTTATTACCCAACAGTTAGATAAGAGCATTGACATTGAGTATAAGTGCAACGGTTCCATCCCCGAGAATAGTCGCCCCTGAAATATCCTTAATATGTTTAAATGCCGGACCCAGCGACTTGATTACTGTCTGATGGCCTCCGATAACATGGTCTACAACAAACCCGATCCTTTTTTCATGTACGTCCGCTATTACAATATGTTCAAGGGGAGGTCGTTCTTCTTTAATTCCAAAATGATCCCTTAGACGGATATAGGGGACGATCTCGCCCCTGACGTTAAGTATGTTGGAACCGTGAGACTGTTCAACATTTTCTTTTGTCAACTCAACACATTCTTCTACAGAAGCGAGAGGCAGCACATAGCAAACATCCGCTATTGTTACAAGCAAGCCATTGATAATTGCCAGGGTTAAAGGGAGTTTTAGTGTGATCGATGAACCTTTTCCGGTGGTGCTGTCTATCTCAATTGATCCCCTCAAGGATTCTATTGTCTTTTTGACAACATCCATGCCCACACCCCTGCCCGAGACATTTGTTATTGCACCTGCGGTCGAAAACCCGGGTGCGAATATCAATTCATAGATTTCTTTATCAGACAGGTTTGTATCTTTCTGAATTATCCCCTTTTCAATGGCTTTTTCACGGATTGCATCCACCTTCAGGCCGGTGCCGTCATCTTCAATCGTGATAACCACATAAGCCCCTCTGTGAGCAGCGGAGAGACGAATGGTTCCGCACTCAGGCTTACCCTGTTCTCTGCGCCTTGCAGGAGTTTCAATGCCATGGTCAATACTGTTTCGTATAAGATGTACAAGCGGATCATCAAGCCTGTCCAGGACTGTCTTGTCCAGTTCTGTTTCAGCACCCTCTGTTATTAACTCAATGCTCTTTCCAAGATCGGATGAAAGATCCCTTACAAGACGTTTGAATTTGCTGAAGGTTGTACCAATGGGCATCATCCGTATGCTCATTGTATTGTCCCTCAGCTCTGTTGTGAGGCGTTCCACTTCTTCTGCGATTGATAAAAGGTCAGCATGCTCCATGTTTGATGAGAGCTGCGATAATCTTGCCTGGACTGTTACAAGCTCTCCCACGAGATCAACAAGTGTGTCGAGTTTTTCCGAGGCCACTCTCAGGCTGGATGCGCCCTTTTCATCACGGCGTTTGTCTCTGATCCTTTTTAGCTGGTTCTGTTCGGCAAGGGCGGTTTCTACTGTCTCAAAATCAATTTTTTCAGATTCAACCAGTATCTCACCAAGACGTTTTTGTTCCTTGAGGGCATTATTTACTTCTTCATCCGAAATGGCATGTCTTTCAATAAGTATTTCTCCAAGTTTTTTTGGCTCGTCTTCGTCATCAATGTCGTATTCTTCGTCTATAACTTCAATAATCAGCTCACAGTTGTCCTCTACAAAAATAAAGACGTCTTTAATTTCATTAACGCTTTTGGATGTGGTGAGGATAATGTCCCAGAGTATATGACATTCTTCCGGATTCAATTTATCGATTGACGGTATGTTTTTAAGCTGAGGGGAAATTTTATGATCGCCAAACTCCCCTAATTCTTCCAGCAGAAGGGCGGGGTCTGTTCCTGTAAGGAATATGTCAGTGTGGGGCTTAAAACGTATACGGTATGTCAGTTCTTTTTCGGGTTCCTTTGGTCCGGCATTTTTCGCACCCTGAGCCTGTCTCCGGTTATCCATATATCCCTCTGACAGAGATAGAAAATTATTCAATTCAGCCATAAGATGACTTTCATATTCCATATCTATTTCATCATCATTGGAGGTACAATCAAGGATAACTTTAATATGGTCTCTTGATTTAAGAATAAGATCTATCAGGTCCCTGGTGACAGGCAGTATACCGTCTCTAACCCTGTCAAGAACCGTTTCCAGGGTATGTGTGAAATTTACCACCTTATCAAAGCCGAACATTGCCCCGGAGCCTTTTATAGTGTGAACGGCCCTGAAAAGACGATTAAGTGCTTCTTTTTCTTCCGGATTTTCTTCTATCTCCAGCACTGTTTCTTCGATTTCGAGCAGCAGTTCATCTGCTTCCTGTCTGTAAACCTCGATAAAATTCTGTGTGTCACTCATTTCTATCACCTTTGATTTTAACGCTCATGCTATATAAAAGATTAACTGGAATCCTGCGCATTTACCTGAGTACCTTTTTAACAACTGCAAGTAGCTGGTCAGGTTTGAATGGTTTTACTATCCATCCTGTTGCGCCTGCGGCCTTCCCTGCCTGCTTCTTATCGTCCTGGGATTCAGTGGTTAACATGACAATAGGGATGAACCTGTATTGCGGTTTGTTGCGCACCTCTTTAATGAGTTCAATTCCATCCATATTAGGCATGTTAAGGTCTGTGATCATCATATCTATCGATATATTATCAAGCTGGGAAACCGCATCCCTGCCATCCGTTGCTTCCACAACTTCAAATCCAGCCCGTTTCAAAGTGAATCCCACCATTTGTCTTACACTGGTTGAGTCGTCTACTGTCATTATTACCTTTGACATGATCTTCTCCTGATTACCTTTTGATTAACCCGACTAACAATCAAGTGTTTCCCAGGATATGGATATCCTGTTAAGAGCATCATTGACAGCCTCGGATGGATTTTTCAGGAAAATTTCTTTCCCTGCATCAAGGCAGCTCTTCTTTAATGAAAAAAGCAGTTGTATCCCTGCGGTGTCACAATCAGTGATGTTCTTTAAATCAATTTCTATTCTATCCGAGTTTTTATATACCTCTGCTAACTGACTATGAATTTTCGCCGCAGTGTAGACAGATAGAGATGTATCCAATTCCACGTTTTCTGTTTTCATCTGTTTCTTCCGTCCCATCATTATTCCTTTCGAGTGCAAGGTATTTTTTGAAATAATCAAAAAAGTTCTATATTGTCTCCGAGATAACTATCGTCGGCATTTTCGCCATCTGCAATTTCGTCACTGTCATAATTTCCAAAGCTGTTTTCCGATGCTGATTCATTTTTTACTGCCTTATTATGTACTCCTCTTTCAATCTCCATGGTGTATCTTTCCTTTAGATGCTCAAGTTCACCATCCATCATCTTTTCTTCCTGTATAAATGGTGTAATACTTTTTATGATTTTATCTATAGTGTCCTGTTGACTGGAAAGTGTAAGCCCTATGTCCTTCAGAAATTCCAGCTCCGATTCAAGGTTAATTATCTTATTTTTCAGATCTTTTGATCTTTCAACCGACTGTGAGGATTTATCCAGAAAATCCTGATAAACAGCCGTTATCAAATCTATGCCGCTGGAAAGATTAAGCTCATCAGGAGCATCATCCCCCATGTTATTTTCCTCTCCGGCAGGCAGACAGGACAGGTTTACAGTCAGACCTTCGATTGCCTTCAAGATTTCAACCACATTCAACACAAATTCATTTGAATCTAGGGATACTTCGGTAACATCTTCTGCCAGTACGGAAAGAGTCCTGCCTTCGGATCCGAGTCGCCTCGACATGATAAGCGCATTTATCGCCTTGATGTGAAGATCCATACTTATACCTTCCATCCGGGTAAGGTGACTGGCCAGGCCTTTGGCTGTCTCTGCGGATTCACTGAGATTGTGCTCTATCTCTTTTGCCATTTCCCTGCCTTGTGTGATTATGGTCTCCAACTGGTCCAGACCCGATATCAGTTGTTCGAAAGGATCTCCCGTGCAGTGAATCCCTTCGGTATTTTCTCTGAGGTCGATCATTTCCCTAACCATGGCATCGACTTCATCTCCTATTTCATGGAAGGATTTTTTTGTCTTTTTATATGCATCATTTATTTCCAATATTACCTGACTGATCTGCTCAGTCTGCAAGGAAAGTACTTTATATGCCTTTGTCAGTGAATCAGTCTGAGTACCGTTGCTGTCTTCATGGAAAAAAGCGCTTATTTCTTCCAGTGTCTGAACTATATGCTCGATCTGCTGACGAACAATGTCGTGAAACTGAATGGCAATTACGATATCCCCGACCAGGGAGGATATTTTTTTGGAGTATATCCCGGAACGTCTCATCGTTTTCAATGCCATTTCAATGAGATATTCCATGTGATGAGTATTTTCTTCTACCGAAGAATACGCATTGTCTGCAAGAGAACTCAACATGTTTTTTGTGTCTGCGATGCATGTAAAATCTGCGATCTTTTCTGCTTTTGCCTTTTCAGAATCTTCGCGGATCTTTGTTGCGATCTCAGAAACCATGATTGCAAGCTGTTTTATCTCTTTTACAAAGAAATTGAACATCTCCTCACATTCTCTGCTCCTGCTGCTTTCCATTGATATATGCAGAGCAACAATGTTTAATTTTTTCGCAATCGTCTTGATTACAGGACACATATCATACAAACGTTTTAAATTTGTTGAGCACGTTTCAACTTTAGGTAATACATTTATCACGTCCTCTCTGCATATATTGAGTTTTGCGAGTGATTCCCGTGAAAAATCCCCGATATGGCCAAGCATATTGTCGCCTGATGAACCGTCTATCAACATTGCTGTTTCTCTGGTCAGTGTTGTGAGCCCTTCCGCACCGGAAAATATATCCTGAAGATTCTTCCCAAGATTGACAAACTGCGGTTCACTTTCTAACGATACCCTTTCCAGGGGGGTCTTGAGTTCGGATATCTTTGTTAAAGTTTTTTGGATAACACCGGATAATTCATCCATTTGTGTCCTCTACCTGCTGAGAAATTAATATATTCTAAAAACAACATTTTCTTTTATTCACAGTGGAAACGCGCATGATACAGTTCAGTTTAATCCAGGGTTGATCGTACAGTTCGTGCATGTATTTTCTTCCATAAGTTTGACCATTCTTTTCAGGACCACTGCGACCTCCATTATTTCGCTGTCCATATAACTTAAAAAACGGGGACGAAGCTTGTGCCCCATCGATATGACTTCATCTGTCCGGTCAGGCAGAATAAGGATAATACGTATATCTTTAAGTAGATTTTTTAACGTGAAGACGTTCTTAAGATCATTTATATTTTCTGCAAGAATAACTGCTGCGCAATTACCTCGTGCTGATTGACTCAGGCGTTCAGATAGCCCTTCAATGGAATAGAATATTTCCATTTGAAGTCCGGGTATCTCGGATTCGATTACGAACTGAAGTTTTTCAGCAATAATATTCTGAGGCGGTCTGTAATAAATCAAACTCATAATAACTGTCTCCATAATAATACATGGTTTGGATAGGATCGCCATTAAACATAATCAGGAATATCCCATATCATATCCATGCTATAACAAGAACTGTACCAGATATGCTTTATTGATAAAAATGGAGAAAAAACAAATAGATATGGAAATTTAGCCGGATTTGATAAGTATAAAAATATCCATTATATTTGGAAAGTGTCCAGTAATAATGGAAAGTGTCCAGTAATAATGGAAGGTTTCAAATTTTTTTGTGGAAGAAATAGAAGGTATGACAACAATAATTAAAGGTGCAAAAAAAAGGACTAATATGCCCTGCTGATGCCGTAAGTTTTCATCAGGCCGTATAATCTTGCTCTCCCAAGCCCCGCAATCCTGCATGCATCTTTGATATTGCCTTTGGTAACGGAAAGCAGTTCCTTGATATATTTTTTTTCATTTTCATAAATTATCGTTTCCCTGAATTCCTTTATCGTGGGAAGAAACCGGGATGCCGTTGTCGGTGCATAATTGTCCATTCCCCCGTTTCTGTCCAGATGATCGGAAATAGTTGAGCGGGCAAGATTGATGCGGATCTGATCAGAAAGATGTTTTGGAAATAATGTAGGTTCGTACCTGGCTTTACTTATAGCACCTTCAAGCACATTGACAAGCTCCCGCACATTTCCGGGCCAGTTGTATGCCTCAAGCGTCTTGACAAACTCGGGTGAAAATCCTTTTGTGCCTATCCTTTCACGCTCACATGCCTTGCTGATAACATTCATGGCAAGCTCTTTGATATCCTGCACCCTTTCCCGAAGGGGAGGCAGGGAAATGGAAAGAGACTGGATGCGAAACAGGAGATCCTGCCTGAATTTGTGTTCCCTGATCATTTGTTCCAGGTTACGATTTGTCGCGGCAACAAGCCTGAAATCACTTTTAATTTCTTCTTTGCCCCCGACCGGCCTGAATTTCCTTTCCTGGAGCACTCTGAGGAATGTCTTTTGTACTGACATGGGAAGCTCACCTATTTCATCAAGAAACAGTGTGCCCCTGTCAGCCTGTTTTATTAAACCTTCCCTGTCACGATCCGCCCCGGTAAAGGCCCCTTTTACATGGCCGAAGAGGGTACTCTCTACAAGAGTTTCAGGAAGTGCGGCACAATCTACAATAACAAAATTATTCTCCCTGCGGTTACTGTTGTCATGTATCGCAGAAGCAAAAAGTTCCTTGCCTGTACCTGTTTCACCGGTAATAAGGATGTTTACATCACTCATTGCCGCCTGTGCTACCTGGTCGAGGCAATATCTGATCTTTGCGCTTTCTCCGACAATGCCTTCTCTTTTTAATACGATTGAACTGCTGACAACTTTTTTTTCATCACGATACTGGAGTGCCCTTGTGAGCGGCAGTGTCATACTTTCGACCGAGAGAGGTTTTTCAATATAATCCCATGCGCCGTTTTTTATGGCCAGTTCCGCCCCGTCAGGATCTCCTTCACCAGTCATAATAATGACCTCGGGACAGGAAGAGTTGCTCTTGAATTTAGGCAGCAGACTGAGCCCGTTTCCATCAGGCAGATTCACATCAAGGAGGATCACGTCGAATGGTTCGGCAATGGCCTTTTCCTGGCCGTCCGCGATTGAATGGACATACTCGGCATTATGACCCATACGGTTTATGGCAATGTTAAGTGATGTACAAATTGCCTTGTCGTCGTCGATTATTAATATATTCGCCATATATAAAGTACATTTATTTAAAGTAACAAGTATACAAACCGATCTGAAATCGTTCATATACTGTTTTGCATATTTTATGCCATTAGATTGAAGGTAAAGCCTGGTGTGAATAGTGACAGTGATTACAATGCCATAGAATAACTAAAAATGATATATAACTAGTTTCCATCCATAAACGGCCCTTTTTCACAATTTCTGTGTCAATCTTCGGCATTAGTTGTGCTACGTACTCGCGTACGCCTCCGCCCAATGCCTTGATTTCCTTGAACTTGTAAAAAATGTCTCGATTATGAATTGGAAACTCCTTGTGCCCTTAAATTAGTTTATGGATGGGCACTAACTAGAGTATATACAGAAATTTAAAGGGGTTTTCTCATGGCTGGCGGATAATTTTGGAGGAAATACCGGCCGGCAGACCGGTTATTTAGTCAATATTTTGTTCTGGGAATGAAACTCTGTCGAGTTTTTATGCCAGTATTTGTCAAATAAATGACGTCTATGTCGTTATGCTCACAGTCCTGTCAAGCATCGATTTTATGTTGCGGTGTTGGGGCAGGCTAAGGTCCGGGTCGGTCTTGAATATATTTTTTGCCATAATACCGGCTTTTTTAAACAGGTTGTGGTGGTTGAGAATATCCATTATTTCAAATTCACTAAAGCCGGACTGTCTGATCCCTGTTATCTCCCCATGCCCCCGGGCTTCCATGTCTTTTTCGGCGATTTCAAATCCATTGTCACATTCAGTCATTATCCTGAGCCTTTTTTCGGTTTTTTCCGATGTGTTTTCAGGTGATACCAGAATGCATGTGCCTCCTTTACCGTCCCTACCTATTCTTCCCCGTAACTGGTGAAGCTGTGCGAGTCCGAGGCGTTCAGGGTGTTCGATAATCATAAGAGAAGCATTGGGTACGTGAATACCGACTTCGATTACAGTTGTTGCCACAAGAATATTTATTTTACCTTCTCTGAACGCACATAATATGAGTTCCTTCTTAAAAGTATCCAGCTGTCCGTGGATATATTCGACTCTGTACCTGTTTTCCAGTATCCTTTTAAGGCCTTCCGCCATTTCAACGACACTCTTTAACTCCATATTTTCAGATTCATCAATGCGCGGACAAACAACATAAACCTGCCTGCCATCGGATAATTTGTCTTTTACAGTGTCCAGAATCCATCGTTTATCCGATCTGTCAACAAGTAATGTGGAAACCGGAACACGGACACCGGGATATTGCTTTACAATAGTCAAATCCCTGTCTCCGTAGAGTATTATGGCGATTGTCCTCGGGATTGGCGTGGCTGACATGGAGAGTACATGCACGTCTTTTCCCTTTTCTATAATTGTCGAGCGCTGACGCACGCCGAACCTGTGCTGTTCATCAATGATTGCAAGCCCCAGATTTCGGAAGGCCAGTTTATCCTGCAAAAGCGAATGGGTACCGATTACTATATTGAACAGACCTTTTTTAACAGAACTGTAGATCTCTTCTCTTGCTTTTTTTTTGAGGTTCCCCGTGAGAAGAACGGATTTAAAACCCAATTCTGCCGGAAGTGACTGAAGATAGGCCATGTGCTGTTCCGCAAGCAGTTGAGTCGGTGCCATAAAGGCTGCCTGATAACTGTTTCTTATGACCATGGCAGCAGCGGCTATCGCTATCACTGTCTTTCCTGTTCCGACATCACCCATTATCAACCTGTTCATTGGCCTCCCGCTAATCAGATCACTGCGGATCTCCCCGATACCGCGCAACTGGTCTCCTGTAAGATCAAAAGGGAAAGATTTTATGATTTTTTTTAATAGTTGTTCGGTTACTTTAAACGGTGCGACTCTGGTATTTCTCGTTTGCTGTCTGTCCTGGAAGATCTTGAGCATCAGGTTGAAAAAACGATCGAAAAAAATCCTTTTATGATAGGGCGTATCCATGGTTTTTAGAAGTTCATAATCCATTACCCTGTCCGGAAAGTGTAGTTGTCTTATCGTTTCCCTGAGATCCGGCAAATCTTCCTTTAAAAGCAGTTCGGAAGGCACTGGATCAATCATAAGATCCAGATACCGGTCAAGGGCTGTTTTGATTATTGATCGTAAGATCCTGTCTGACAGACCGTCAATGGCAGGGTAGAGGGGCGGGAAAGGAGATGTTTCATCGTGTCTATCCGGGACCGAGGCATCTGGATGATACATCTGCAATTTTTTTCCGGTGTGTTTTGCTGTTCCATAGGCTGATATCTCCATCCCGGGTATGGAAAGGGCAGAGAAAAAATCTTTTTTAACATTGAACCAGACGAGTTCAAGCCTGTGTGTCCCTTCACCGATTATAATTTTATACAGCCTTTTCCCGTGCCCAAAGAGCCTTTCTTCGCCGGCCCGGATAACCTTTCCCCTGACAAGAGCGGATTTTCCATCTTCAAGCTGATCAAGCGTAATGTATTTTGATCTGTCCTCATAACCTCTGGGTATGAGATAGAAGAGATCCGGTATGGTGTTTATTCCTTTTTTAAAGAGGAGGCTGGCCCTTTTAGGCCCTACGCCCTTGAGGTCTGAAACAGGGATGTTGAGGAAATCGTTTACTGTTGCGGCAGCAGTAGAGCCGGGATCATTTTTTCCAGCCATGGGCGCCTATCAAATCTACAAAACGGCATCCGCCACGTTTTACTGTCCTGTATCCTGTTTTCATCCTGATAATCTCGATCAGTTCCTGACTTGTTTTTCCCCCAACAGGTACTACCATTCTCCCGCCTTCTGCCAGCTGGTCTATGAGATTTTCAGGAATCTGCGGTGCACCGGCGGTAACCATAATGGCTCCATAGGGTGCGAATTCCTGCCACCCGAGAGTGCCGTCATAGGACTTGAAAAGGATATTTGTATAGTCCAGAGAGTTCAGGAGAAACCTCGCCCTTTCCATAAGTGGACGTATACGCTCTATCGTATAAACCTTTTGAGAAAGTTCTGCGAGTATGGCCGTCTGGTAGCCGCTCCCTGTACCAATTTCAAGTACCTTTTCAGTTCCCTTGAGTTTTAAGATCTGTGTCATAAGGGCTACAATATAAGGCTGGGATATTGTCTGCTTGTGTCCTATGGGCAAAGGATGGTCGCTGTATGCCTCTCCGGTTATAATCTCTTCAATAAAGACATGCCTGTGAACCTTTGCGATAGCCTGCAGCACACGTTGATCAGTTATTCCTCTTGGAATAAGCTGGGTTTTTATCATTCTTTCACGTGCGTGTTTGTAATCGTGATTCATTCGATATTCCTGACAAAATAGATTGTGACTGTTGAAAATTTATTAGCATATAAAACAGTGTATTAACAAGCTAAATGATTACAAAATAAGGTATATATTACATTTATTTTGAAAATAACTGGGAAGGGAATGTTATGCCTGGAGAAAAGGGCGTTCATGTAAAGAGTGTTTTGATATTTTGAGCACCCTGTTTTTTCGTGAAGGACAAAGAAAATTTATGGTAATTCAAATCAACCGGTAGTAATCTGGCACAAAGTTGAAGTAGTTACATCCGGTTTTTGATTCCCAGAAATTTTAAAGGGTCGGTAAAAAATAGTCATCATGCGCATACTGGTAATAGAAGATGAAAAAAAAGTTGCGGACTTTATCAAGCGAGGTCTGAAAGAAGAAGGCTACGCTGTTGATACCGCATCAGATGGCGAGAACGGCCTTTTGCAGGCCTTGGAAATAGACTATGACCTGATACTGCTGGATTTGATGCTGCCGGTACTTGACGGCGTAAGCCTTTGTAAAAAACTGCGGGAGAATAATATTCAGACACCCTTGATAATGCTTACGGCCAAGGATTCTATTAAGGACAAAGTTAGAGGCCTGGACTCAGGGGCTGATGATTATCTGACCAAACCCTTTTCCTTTGAAGAACTGCTTGCACGCATACGGGCACTTCTGCGAAAGGAACAAAGCCATCGTTCAACAAAACTGCAGGCTGGTGATCTTATCCTGGATATTGTGAGCCACAAGGTATGGCGCGGCAAAGACGAGATAATGCTTACGGCCAAGGAGTATGCACTCCTCGAGTACTTCATGCGCAATGCCGGAACGATTATAACGAGAACAATGATTTCGGAGCATGTGTGGGATATCAATTTCGATACCTTTACGAATGTGATCGATGTTTATGTCAATTACCTGCGAAACAAGATTGACAAAGGGCAAAGCAGGAAACTTATACATACCATCAGAGGAAGAGGTTATATCCTCAAGGAAGAATAGATGTTTTTTAAATCTATCCGCTTTAAAATTGTTGTATGGTACGGATTCATACTTGCGCTTGCACTTATCCTTTACACGATCCTGTGTTACGAGAGCTTGCGTAGTACGCTGACTGTCAACCTCGACAACATGCTGCAATTGAAGGCAGAGGGTGTGTCGGGCTCCATAGAAACTTACTGGGAGGTTGAAAAAAATGAGGGCATTACAGCCGGAGCCCCCAGCGAAGTATTCAACAAAATCAACAATCTTAACTTCAATAGAATTGCCAAAAGATGGGTTAGAGAACAGTCGGAAGATCCGGAACTCCTCGGGATCATAGTTACAATATTCGCACCTGATGGTAAAAAAATCGCAGCCTCAGAAGAGGCACCAGGCATAAAATATATCCATCAACGGACTATGAAAGAGGTAATGTCAGGTCGAAGATGTTTTGAAAACCGTGAATTTCAGAGAAGTGCATCAGGCAAAATTGAGACAATGCGCGTGTTCCTCATGCCCGTTCTCGAGGACCAAGAACTTGCTTATATAATCGAAGTGGCAAGCCCAATGACCATCTTTCAGAATGGACTTAAAAATGTCCGCCTCAATTTTTATCTGCTCTTGCCACTGATGATTTTTCTCTCAGCGATTGCCGGTGTTCTTCTCTCTGCCCTCATTATAAGGCCTCTCAGACGCATAGTTGAAAACATGCGAAAAATTACTGCCGAAAATCTTAAACTTCGGATAAAAACACCGGATACTCAAGATGAGATCAGAGAACTTACTGACACGTTTAACGCTATGCTGGAAAAGTTGGATAAATCCTTTTCCTCTCAGTCTCAGCTGATTCAGGATATGTCCCATGAATTTCGCACACCCCTTACAATAATGAGGGGTGAGATGGAAGTAGCGCTGAAAAAAAAGAGATCACCTGACGAATATACGGCAGTGCTGAAAAGCGGTATTGAGGAAATAATCCGCCTCTCGCTCCTTGTGGAACAACTCCTGGTGCTGTCGCGGTTTGACAGCCGCGAAGTAATCATGAACAAAGAGCCTTTTTCCATTGTGGAAGCGATAAAGGATATCGTTTTCGATTTTCGTATCCTGCTTGAGAATAAGCATATCACGGTATCAGTCAATGTCACGGAAAGTATATATATAAACGGTGATGAATCGCAGATTCGAAGAGCTTTGCTCAATATTGTCGGAAATGCCATCAAGTATACGGGTGAAGGTGGAAGCATCGTTATTGATGCAGTTTCAAGGGATGGTTATGTGCGGATTACCTTTACAGATAACGGCATCGGGATCTCTAAGAACAATTTACCGCTTATTTTCAACCGGTTTTTCCGTGCGGATAAGTCACGTTCCGGCGATGGTTACGGCCTGGGGCTTAGTATAAGCAAATCCATCGTCGAAGCCCACAGGGGTCGGATATCAGTCGAAAGTGAGTTTGAACACGGGATCACAGTAATCATTGATCTACCGGATTAAAAATTGTCCGGTTCATTTGTTTCAGCCTGCACCTTGCCGGTTTGAGTTTTGTTTTAATGTAGTTCTGAATAAGTGTGACTACCTCCAAGAACATTTGTTCCTGCCGGGATGATAATAAAGCCTTTTAACGAACATTAAAAAATTCTAATTTTCAATTAATCATCATTTAATGTTGCTCGTGATATGTTGCGTCCCTGTTAAAAACAATAATCTTTTAATCATATTAGAAAAGGAGCAAAATCATGAAAAAATTATTTGTACTTATTATTGGAGCAGTATTGATGGTGAGTATAGCAGGTTCTTCCGTTATGGCAAAAGGTCATCATACAGCCCATAGACTTCGCGGTACGATTACCGCAATTAATACAACCGGAAATACAGTTACCATCAAGAATGCAAAGGGAAAAACAACAACAATTACAGCCGATTCAAAACTGATGGCATCTTTAAAAAGTGGCGAAATGGTAAGGGTTATATTGAAGAACGATGGAAAAACTGCTGTAAAATTTATCAAAATAACAAAGAAGAAAACAAAGAAAAGTGAAATAGCAAAGATTAAAACAAAGAAATAAACTATCTATTCCTAAACAAAGGCTTATGAAAAAGATATTTATACTGGCGCTTTCTTTAATTATATTGTCAGCAGCTTCTTTTGCAGAAGCAAATCATAAGAATGCCTACAAGATAATGTCGGGAAGTGTCAAATCTGTCACCCCTGGCGATTCTTTAAAGGGTACTGTGTCAGATATCATAGTTGTAGATGATAAATCATCGGTTGAAAATAAATTTTTTATCAAACCAACCACAACACTCTGGGGTAAAAATTACATGGCGATCAACTTGGACAAGATAAGACCCAACGATAGAGTTAAAGTCAAATATATTACAACCAATGAAGGTCTTACCGAGGCTATCTCGATAAATATCCTAAAATAACCATTTCCCCACAATTTACCCTTCCTGTAAACGGCAGACCTTCAAGTCTGCCGTTTTTTGTTTTGAGGGTTGGTGGCTGTTCAAAATTATAAATTGAACAATAGTTCTAACCTGTTCCGACTGAAAGTTCACATTTGCAGAGTCTGAACATTTATATGAAAACTACTTAGCCTTCTGCTGAATCAACTCCATGCGGTTTCCGGCCGGATCGGCAGCAAAACCCACAATCATTCCGGAGGCTCCGAACGCACTCGGTTTTCCTTCCACGGTTCCGCCTGCCGCTTTGACCGCTGCCACCGTAGCATTCATATCTGTCACATACAGGACCAGGTGGGGCACTTCCTTGACGTTGTCTGAGGCGCGGCCCATGATTACAATCCATGGATTTGGATTGGCCTTGGCCGCTTCCTTCGTGTTGCCGAAATTCAGCATGATTTCTTTTATAGCCGGTGTATCAAGCCGCATGAATTCCTTCATGCCAAAGGCCGATTGATAGAACTTTGCCACCCCCTCCACATCCTTCGCACCGATTCGTGTAGCAGCCAGGGTTGTACTGGTACCCGCATGTGAGTTAGCGGTAAGCATGAATATAATTACCAGTGTAAATATGACTGCTATACTCTTTGCTGATTTTTTCAATAGGACCTCCAGTAGTTATAGATTTAAAGACAGGGTGCTGCTTTCAGAGAAAATTTATATGACAAAATTACAGTGGGTTGTCAACAGAAGTAAAACAATGTAGAAAAGGATATAAGAACAACAATTCCGGCTTTCCAGTTTTTTATTTGTTTATAAATCTATTTTATTACAAAACCGTCTTGAAAAATTTGGGTAATAAATCAATTAACGCCATCTGCTGATAATCTCGAGGAGGAATCTATGTTTAAAGAGCATCCAAAGGGCCTGAGAGTATTATTCTTTACAGAAATGTGGGAACGGTTCAGTTATTATGGTATGAGGGCTATCCTTTTGCTGTTCATGACAACTGACGTGGCTAGAGAAGGATTAGGGCTTGCAACGGATACGGCAGGAGCGATCTACGGATTGTATACGGCAGGGGTTTATTTACTAACCCTGCCCGGAGGGTGGATTGCGGATAATATCCTGGGGCAGCGTAAAGCCATCTGGTACGGCGGTATATGTATAATGACGGGCCATGCCCTTCTGGCGATTCCCGGGGCAACAGGCATATTTTATGCCGGTCTTTGTTTTGTGGCCATGGGAACCGGTTTACTAAAACCAAATATAAGTTCCATTGTTGGGGACTTATATCCAGACAAGGGTGCTGAACGGGATGCAGGATTCTCCATTTTTTACATGGGGATAAATGTAGGGGCAATATTAGGGCAAACTGCTGTTGCCTATTTTGGAGAAAAGGTAAACTGGCATCTGGGTTTCAGCCTGGCTGCCTTTGGGATGCTGATCGGATTGATTCAATACAGGATTTCCCAGAACAGCCTGGGTGAAATAGGCCTCCGGCCCAGGGTAGATAAAAAAATAAAAACAGATGAACCTTCAAACAGGCCCATAGCCATTGCGCTGGCCGTGATTCTGATATCCCTGCTAGTCTTTCTGCAGATATATGGCTACATAGATATGTTAAGCGCTGTAGGTATTGCCGATACTGTCGGTGTCCTTATCGTAACAGTAGTCCTGTTCTTTTTTGTTTATGTGCTTGTTGCTGGTGGTTTAAGCGTTACAGAGAAAAAGCAAACCGTTGTCATATTTTTTCTTTTTATCGGTGCGGCCATGTTCTGGGCCGGATTTGAGCAGGCAGGCTCTTCACTCAACCTGTTCGGGAGGGATTACACTGACCGGTTTTTATTCGGCTGGGAACTTCCGACCGGCTGGCTTCAAAGTATAAACCCGATTTTTATAGTCATCTTTGCTCCGATAATCGGTGCGTTATGGGTAAAACTGGCTGCCCGGAATATTAATCCAAGGCTCCCGGTAAAATTTGCGATGGGCTTATTTATGCTGGCCGCGGGTTTCCTGGTAATGTTCTTCGCCGCTCAAATTGTGGCCACCGGTACAAAAGTGGGAATGACATGGCTTATTCTAACATATTTTCTGCACACTATCGGCGAATTGACATTAAGCCCTGTGGGGCTAAGTGCCACAACAAAACTGGCACCGCGTAAATATTATAGTCAGATGATGGGGGTGTGGTTTGTCGGATCTGCACTGGGCAACCTGATCGCCGGAGTTTACGGCGGAAACTTTGATCCGAATAATGTGCAGCAGATGCCGGACCTGTTTATGGCTGTTGTAAAATTCGGCATTGGCGGATGTATTTTATTTCTTGCATTAAGCCCATGGTTAAACCGCTGGGTGAAAACGGAATAATATATTAAGTATATAGAGGATGTTCGTGTTGTATGTATATGGATATTTAATACCTGAATTTTGCATCGGATTTCGTAGTGAGGCGCCGAAAGCCTTGTGTTTAAAGGGAAGTTGGAGCGATTTTAATCCGCAGGCATGTTACCCATATGGTTAGGATTAAAATTGTGAAACGACCTTTAAACACATGGCGCTTCAAGCCGTAATAGATATTTGGTGCAAAATTCAGGTAATACTCTGCACGAACATCCCTCTTTTAGTATGGATTATATTCGACCGGATGCCGTTAGCTCTTTGCGGCAGCCTTCATGTCCCTGTCCCGCTTCGCCCGGAATTCCGTGCCTTCCTTCCAGTTCGGGAATGTATCCTCGTTCCCAAGTTTAAGGCCTACCTGGAACAGTAATTGTAAATCTTCAACCATACCGGAAAGGTCCCAGTTAGGATTATATTCATCCGACGGTTTGTGGTAATTGTTTTTAGTATAGAGTTCCTTCTGTTTTTTCGTCCATTCCTTCCCATGCTCCACACTGTCCGTTCCCGTGTCCGTATAGAGTGTAGGTATGCCCTGTTTGGCAAAACTCAAATGGTCGGCCCTGTAAAAGTACCCTTTCTCAGGCTCAGGATCGGGCCGGACCGTACGGCCCTGGGCGGAAGCGGCAGCTTTCAGGTAGTCGTCCAGGTCGGAGTTTCCATAACCCACGAGTGTGATGTCTTTCATTTTCCCATAAATATTGAGTCCGTCCATATTTATGGCTGCTACAGTTTTGGTGAGGGGATAGATCGGGTGCTCCGCATAGTATTCGGAGCCCAGGAGACCCTGCTCCTCTGAGGTTGTGGAAAGAAAAGCGATTGATCGCTCCGGTGGAGAAGGCAGTTTGGTGAAGGCTTTCGCCAGTTCGATCAGGCCGGCGACCCCGCTCGCATTATTGAGTGCTCCGTTGAATATCTGGTCTCCTTTTAGGGCGGGGTTCAACCCCAGGTGATCCCAGTGCGCCATGTAGAATATGTATTCGTCCGGCCTTGTGCGTCCGGGCAGGACGGCTATGACATTGTTTGAAAGACATTCTTTAATGGTGTTTTTCAACGTGGCCGATGCCTTAAGACCCATTGGGACAGATTTGAAGCCAGGCTTTGCTGCATCCGCCTTGAGCTTGTCCAGGTCAAGGCCTGCCCGCTCGAAAATCTTCCTGGCGCTGTCTATGGTAAACCAGCCTTCAACTGCGCAGCGCGACATGTTTTTATCCGCTGTACGCAGGTTAAACTGGGCTCCTGACCAGCTGTTCTCGACCACTTCCCATGGATAGGCAGCCGGTTTGGTCTCATGGATGATAAACGCGGCTTCAGCCCCCTGTCGGGCGGCTTCTTCATATTTGTAGGTCCAGCGCCCGTAGTAGGTCATGGCATTGCCGTTAAATAACTCGGGGTTCTGTGTCGCAAACCCGGGGTCGTTCACCAGCATTACGACCGTCTTGCCGCGTACATCAAGCCCTTCATAATCATTCCAGCCGTATTCGGGGGCTACGATACCGTATCCGACGAATACCATATCCGAATTTCCAAGAGATACTGTGTCCAATTCCCGTTTTGTCGAAACAATACATTCTTTGCCGTAAGAAAACGAGAGGTTTTTATCAGCGGCCTGGACAACCACCTCAGTGTCGGGATCAGTTGTTATGGAAACAAGCGGGACTTCCTGAAAATAACTGTCGCCGTTTCCGGGTTTCAACCCGAGCTTTTTAAATTCTCCCCTGATATAGTTGATGGTTTTCTCTTCTCCTCTGGAGGACGGTGCCCGACCTTCATAGTCATCAGAAGAGATGGTCTGGATGTGTCTGGATAGATTCTTTGAATCTATGCTCTTTTCCGCGGATTGAATATTGTTTTTCTGGCATCCGGAGAAATTCACGGGCAGCAGAAACAGGAAGAATATCATAAATATCAGCTTTCTGGACATATGGTTGTTCTCCTTGGTTTAAAAAAGTTATGGGCGGGATTCCGGTAAATCTTCTTATAAAAATACCATTTTTGAGGTGTGAGTTTAAGTTAGTCCTGGTTGGTATGTCAAGTAAAACACGATAATATGATAGTATGGAAGCCTACCATTATGTTGACGCGGATAACAGATATAAAAAGAATAAAAGCAGTATCAGAGTTAAGGCTTCACTTTTGATAAATAATCAATTAAAATTAATTAAAAATATTGGCGGGTTATCGCAGCCGTGCATTCACGTGCCGGTTTCTTTTAATGAAAATTCCAGCAAAGGAGGACGGAAATGTATTTTTCGCAATCAGATCTGTTTTGGGGAATGAGCATAGATTTCGTGAAAGCTGCAACTGATATGGCGGTTCACATTACCTGCCAGGAAGGGGACAAGCTGTTTGATATAGGCGATCCTGCGGATCGGTTTTATGTCCTGTTAAAAGGCAGCGTTACCATGAAACGCGGTGACGGCAAACTCTATACAGCGGAAAAAGCTGGAGAAATATTCGGATGGTCTTCCCTGATCAATCGCCCGGAATATGCCGCATCGGCTACCTGTGACAGGGTAACGGAACTTCTGGATATCAAGAGCGGGCCTTTTCTGGAGCTCATTAACAAATCCCAAGAGGATAAGGCGACCTTATTCGAAAGGCTGGCAAAAATGCTGGGCAACCAGTTGCTGGAGGTATATATAGCTGCCACTGCTTGATAAGCCTATTATACAGGAAGCAGGCGAACCGGGTTTCAACGGTTATAAAACCCGGATTTCTGTGATTCCATGAGCCATCCCAGGGAAAGCCAGCGCTTCTGTATGGTTAAGGCGATATCATTTCCTTCTGAATAGGAAAGGTGGATAACGCTTTCATAGGAATAGGTCAAACGGATCGGAAGTTCTTCGATTGTGAAGTACAGATTATCATTCCCAAGACTGCCGAAACCTTTATCTTCGGCATCCCTTATACTTTTCTCCATATCATCCAGGGACATCGGGATATCTTTCCACTTACCCTCATATATGTGTTCACCCCAGCCGAAACCAAAAAAGACCATTGCCCTGGTATATCCTGATGATTTAAGCAATTGAATATTCTCTTTCAAATCCGCCCATAAATCCTCTACCCCTAGCGGATCTGTAATCAGTTCCCGGTTCATATAATCCCTCCCATGCTGTAGATATTCATCTGAGATTCGTCATTAAGATAACTGAAAATCGTGTCCGGTCAAGCTAATATTTGACATGTTGTAGAGGTGATATTCCTTTCACAAAAATATATACAATTTTTTTTAAAAAAACATCTTGACAAAATACTATATCAAAAGTAGAATCTACTACAAACATAGTATTTAAAACATTGGGGGTAGTAGCAAGTGAAATCACCGAAACTGACAAAACTGGAACTCAAGATTATGGAAGCCCTTTGGAATAATGGCTCTTCCTCGATCAGGGAAATACAGGAAACATTTCCTGAAAAGAAACGACCGGCATATACCACTGTCCAGACCACAGTTTATCGTATGGAAAATAAAAATGTCGTGCACAGGATAAAAAAAATCGGTAACGCCCATATCTTCGATGCCTCGATCTCGAGAACTGCTGCACATGGAAAACTGGTCGATAATCTTCTTGCTATTTTCGGAGGAAGTGTTGCGCCCGTGATGTCTCATCTGATTGAAACCGGTAAACTTACAATGGAAGATCTGGAAGAAGCAAAGGAAACACTTCGAAAATTTAGTAAAAAGGAGAAATAACAATAATCAATACTGTTCTGTCCTCAATTTGTGCTGCCTTATGGGTGGACCTGGCATACCAGGCTCATATTTTTATTAAAAAACAGGAGGATTAGTTATGGCTATGAGATATAAAATAGTATTCTTGATTTTTTTGTCCTGTTTTTTGAGTGCAGGAATTTTTGCAGAGGAGCCTCATAGAGGAACCTCCGATGCCAGGAACCTGCCGGAATTCACGCTGCCTGAAATCACAGTTAAAGGTGATGACTCAATGTATTCGCTGAGAATGGATGTGTTAAGGGCAGAAGAACTCAAGTTTGATATCTTTAATTCCCTTATCAGTAATGATGACTATAAAGTCAGATGCGGGTGGCAATATCAGCTTGGAACCCGGTTCAAACACTGGGGTTGCGTTCCAGGCTATTTGGATAATGCAGGAGCTGATGCCGCACGTGACACGCTTGATCAAATCTTTCGAGAATTTGATTCCGTTCAAAATGGTTCCGGTCGACACTATTGGATACCCTCCAGGGCACAGATCGCAGTACAATTAGCCTGGAAAAATAGAGCCCTGAATAAAGCAATGGTCGCCCTGGCTGCCGAACATCCTGATCTGGCTATAGCCATGGTAAGGGCAAATGCCATGCAGCAGTTTTATAATGCAGAACGTAAAAAACGATATAAAAATAATATATTGGTCAAATATTCGAAGCCGGATAACAGGGATGTTATGCTGAATGAAATTGATCTCCTGGCAGCAGCATTCCTTGATCACAAGAGAGGAGTGATGTCAGACAAAATATGGGCGCGCTGGGACAGTACGTACAAAAATTTATTCAATAGGGAAACATACAGGATCTTTTGGCCATCAGCCAGCCAAAATAAAGTATATACAAATGAGTTTGTCAAATATATCACTTCAATCATGCCGGAAGAAAGGAATTAGCCAAATGACGTCACCAAAATTAACGAATCTGGAGCTTACTGTAATGGAGGCCCTTTGGAATAACGGCTCTTCCTCAATCCGTGAAATACAGGAAACATTTCCTGAAAAGAAACGGCCCGCATACACTACAGTGCAGACCACCGTTTACCGAATGGAAAACAAAAAAGTAGTCCGCAGGACTAAAAAAATCGGTAACGCCCATATCTTCGACGCCTCGATCTCCAGAAATGCTGCACATGGGAAGCTGATTGATAATCTTCTTGCCATTTTCGGAGGAAGTGCTGCGCCCGTGATGTCTCATCTGATTGAGACCGGTAAACTTACCATGGAAGATCTGGAAGAAGCAAAGGAAACACTTCAGAAATTTATTAAAAAGGAGAAATAAAAATGATCAATGCTGATCTGCTCATAACCGGGAATGCCTTCTGGGCAGGCCTTGCAAATCATCTCTGGCAGTCTGCATTGTTTGCGGGTGCCGCCTGGTTATTGACACTATTCCTTAAAAAGAACCGTGCGCGTATTCGATACTGGGTCTGGTTTTCTGTTTCCATAAAGTTCCTGATACCATTTTCGCTTATAGTAAGCCTTGGCAGTTTGATCGCCCCGGAATGGGCGAAGACTCCTGTTCAAATTCCTCCTGAATGGAGTGTGATTCATAGGATCAACCAGCCATTCGATACGTTGGATCTGAAGGTGGCAGCTCCGACAATAGATATAAAGAAGACTTCGCCTGAATCAGATATAATAGACGCTTCACATTTATCAGATAAGGTGCCGGCTATAATATTCTTCTTCTGGCTGTGCGGTTCCCTTGCTCTGCTTTTAAGCTGGAACAAACGGGGTATGAAGATATCCAGGATAGCCCGCAATGCCGGACCTTTTATAGACAATCACACTATTGAAGCCTTCCACAGGATGAGACAGAAACACCGGGTATCGAATATAGTTCAACTGGCGTCTGTCCGTGATTTGATGGAACCGGGTGTTTATGGCATTTTACGCCCTGTATTGCTGCTGCCCGCTGGAATTATGAAACACATTAACGACTCCGAACTGGAAGCTATCTTTTTACATGAATTCGAACATATCAGGTGCAGGGATAATCTTATCGCTTTGATACATATGATTGTCCAGGCATTGTTCTGGTTTCATCCTGTTGTATGGCTGACAGGTTCAAGGCTAGTTTTTGAACGTGAACTTGCCTGCGATGAAGCTGTGCTGCAGGCCGCCAAAAATCCGCAGGCATATGCCGAAGGGATTCTCAAGGTATGTGAGTATTGTTTAAAATCCCCACTGGTATGTGTGTCAGGCGTGATAGGCTCCAACCTAAAAAAACGCGTGGAGGGCATCATGAAAAATCAAATCGGCAATAAACTCAGCCTTATGAAAAGGCTTTTATTGTGCTTTGCAGGATTATCGGTGCTTGCTATACCTCTGGCGCTCGGGATCATAAACGCTCCAGTCAGTCAGGCATATTCTTTTGATAATGACAAACCTGATGTAAAAAACTACAGTAAGGCCGAAATGAGTGAAGATCCGTCCGGCATAGTCAGTGAAGAACAGGTTCAGGATAAATTAGGTATGAAGTTAAATGAAGAGACAAAACCAAAGTCCGAAGCTTCAGGTACGCCTTTATTGAAAAATAAAAATCATGCTATCGTCACGGCAAATACCAAGTTTCAAACTGCTGTTAACCATGAAAAGAAAGCCGTATCCTTTAAAGCGGTTCCCAAAACTGTCAGAAAGGATAATGAAAGCAGTATTGTACCGGCTAAAATGGAAACTCCTGTGAAAGAGGCATCATCGGATTCAGGGAGCAAGGATGCTAAGCATAAAACCGAAGATGCAAAGAAATACATTTCCATGGGAATTGCATTTTTAAAGAAAGGGCAAATAGAAGATGCTGTTTCCAGCTTTGACAAAGCCATAGATCTTGAGCCGGGAAACGCTGTAGCCTATGTTGCCCGTGGAAGTATGTATTTCAGGCTGGGCCGGTTTGATAAAGCCCTCTCCGATTTCAACAGGGCTATAGAGATAAAACCGAACCTTGCAGCCGCATACCAGGCCCGAGGGAGTGTATATTACAGTCAGGGCAAGTTCGATAAAGCCCTATCAGATTACAGCAGGGTTATAAAGATGAATCCGGATTTCGCAGATGCCTATTTGGACCGCGGAAATATTTATCAAAGCCAAGGCAGGTTTGATGATGCAGTATCCGATTTCAGCAGGGCCATAGAGATAAATCCGGATATTGCCGCCGCATATCAGAACCGCGGGAATGCATATTATCATAAAGGCAAGTTTGATAAAGCAATTTCTGATTACAGCAAAGCTTTAAAACTTAACCCCGATGATGCCGTAATTTACACAAGCCGGGGAATGGCTTATCTTAGACAAAAAGAATATCAAAAAGCACTTGAAGAATTTAATAGAGCCATAAAGTTAAATCCACGGTATGAGAATGCCTATATCGCCAGGGGGACATGTTATAATTATTTAAAAAAAGTAGACAAAGCTGCCGCTGATTATAAAAAGGCCATTGAACTCAATCCGAATAGCACTTTAAGCAAAGAGATGACGAAGTACTGTGAGCAGATAAAGATAAGAAAAAATATGCGTGGGTGGTCTTCGTGGCATTCTTCTGTAGGGGGGCCTTCTGTAGTACCCGGTGGCGCGACGCCTATACCAGGAGGAGAAGCTGCGGCAGTTGCAGGTGCATGGAATGTTTGGGGGAGTGAACACTAGATTCGAAATCCTGTCAAAGTATTTATTTTTGGAACTTTTGATATAGAGCGAGGAGGAATAATCGTACATGGCTTTGAGATATAAAATAGTATTCCTGGTTTTTTTGTGCTGCTTTTTAGGTTCAGGACTTTTTGCGGAGGAGCCTCATAAAGCAACCTCCAATGCCCGGAACCTGCCGGAATTCACGCTGCCGGAAATCACGGTTAAAGGTGATGATTCAATGTATTCGCTGAAAATGGATGTGATAAACGCGGAAGAACACGAGTTTGATCTTTTTAATTCCCTTAACAGCACAGATGATTACGATATAACCTGTAAATGGTACTCCCCCGTGGGAACAAGAATTAAAAAATGGGGCTGCGATGTGGGTTATTTAAAAAAAACAGCAGCCGCTGATTCAATGGATTTTATCAATAAGGTTATAATGTCTGCTGATAAACCGGGCCCAGCCCCGATCCTGGTTAGCCGTCAACAACGGGAAATAGAATTAGCGTGGAAAAGAAAAGCCATGAAAAAAGAAATGCTTACTCTGGCTGCGGAACATCCTGAACTGGCCATAGCTATGGTAAGGGCAAATGCCATGCAGCAGTATTATGAAGCAGAACGCAGAAAACGATACAAAAAAAATAGATTAGTCAGAAATTCGAAACCGGACGAGAAGGCCGTAATTCCGAATGAAATTGATATCCTGGCAGCAGCATTCCTTGATCATCGCAGAGGAGTGATGTCAGACAAAATATGGGCACGCTGGGACAGTATGTACAGAAAGATATTTCGCAGTAAAACATACCGGATCTTCTGGTCATCGGCCGACAAAAATAAAAGATATACAAATGAATTTGTCAAATATATCAATTCGCTGATGTCAGATGAGAGGCAGTAACCAAATGAAACCACCCAAATTAACGAAGCTGGAACTAAAGATTATGGAAGCGCTGTAGAGTAACGGCTCTTCCTCGATCAGGGAAATACAGGAAACATTTCCTGAAAAGAAACGACCGGCATATACCACTGTCCAGACCACAGTTTATCGTATGGAAAATAAAAATGTCGTGCACAGGATAAAAAAAATCGGTAACGCCCATATCTTCGATGCCTCGATCTCGAAAAATGCTGCACATGGGAAGCTGATCGATAATCTTCTTGCTATTTTCGGAGGAAGTGTTGCGCCCGTGATGTCTCATCTGATTGAAACGGGTAAGCTTACCCTGGAAGATCCGGAAGAAGCAAAGGAAATACTCAGAAAACTTAGTGAAAAGGAGAAATAAAAATGATCAATACTGAGCTGCTCTTAACCGAGAATGCTGTAATCCGCTACCTCATGGGGAATGCGTATCAAAACCGTGGTTCAGCCTATTCCACTAAAGGGGATTACAACAAAGCCATCTCCGACTACGACAAAACCATTGAGTATAATCCCAAAGATGTTTTAACCTACTCCTCCCGGGGAAATGCGTATTTTATGCTTAACCAGCTTAATAATGCCGTCTCTGACTACAACAAAGCCATTGAGCTTGATCCTGAGATGAGTAAGATAAATGGCGCACAAAGAATAGAATGCCGTAGAATAGCTCCCACAGGTCCTTTTTTCAAAAGAGTTTGTAAAATATGTAAATAAAGTCGTAGCAGGGCATTAAGCGTATCAGTTTACACTTGCACAGGCGATTGATTAATTGATAAGTAAATATACTGTTTCCTTCAGGACAAAAATTAGATATCATGACATTACTGTTCAGAATAATAAAATATAGAAGTTATCAGCTATAACTAATTGATATAATTAGATCCGATATGAGAACACAAAAATGGGTTCACCACTTGTTCGCATTGCTCACTGGAGACACATAGTTCACGGAGATAAAAGTTTTTATATTTGTCCCGATTAATCGGGGCAAATATAAAAAACATCCGGTCTAAGACTGGAACCTGTTTATTCCTAAGTGATAAGTCCTTTTACCCAACAGGTATCTCCCTGTTGAGTAGAAATAAAGAATTCCCTGTGACCTCTGCGTGTCCCGACGCAGCTTCAGCGAAGGTGAATGACTCTAGGGTGAACAGTATTTTGGCAAGTGTAATATCATAATAAATTTGAAAAGAACCCTTAACTGGATACGTTATGTTGAAACACGCACATCTTCATGCAGTATTTCTAGGTATTTTGTTATTTTCCATAACTTCATTTTCCGCCGATGATCCGGTCAGGGATATAGACCGGCTTACACTGCAGTGGACCGGGCTGGAACATCAAAAAGACATCCTGATGACGAACTGGCGCAAGGACAAACCGGTTCTGGAGCAACAGTTATCCCTGCTGGAGCGTGAGTCCCGGAAGTTAAGTCAGTTCCTTAAGGAATCGTCCCAGAAGCAGGGTGAAGTCGAACAGCGGCGCCTTGAACTGCTTGAGCAACAGACTCATCTGGAACAGGAGCAGACTGCACTGGAACACACCCTGAAACAGGCAGGCACCAGGCTGAAAGCGCTGCATGCGCAGTTGCCGCCGCCTCTTTTTGAAGGCTGGAAAAAGGACCTGCCTCGCCTGGAAGACCCAATGTTGTCCGGAAGTGAGAAGCTGCAGCTTGTACTTAACCTGCTGGGGCAACTTGATGATTTTCAGCAAAAGGTCACGTTGAATGAAACGGCAATGACCCTGGAAGATGGAAAGGAGTATCTTGTGAAACAGGTTTTTCTGGGGCTGAGTCATGGCTGGTATGTCACTGCCGACCGAAGCCATGCTGCGGCAGGCATGGCTACTCCTGACGGTTGGAAGTGGACACCGGTCAAGGATGGTGACCGGATCGCCGGTATAATCGGATATACTCGAGCGGCGTGCGAGTCCTGACCTGATCACGATCCCGCTGCAAATGAATGTGCAGGCGAAGGAGGGCAACTGAAATGAAGATAAAACATACCGGTCTTATATGCATTGCCCTGGTTTTTTATACATGCAGCACATTTGCTGCGGATGCGAAAATATCCGATGTGCGGCAGGGACTGGTGAAGGATATTAAAAAGCGCCCAGAATGAGCTCAGTGCGACTGAAGCAGGTATCAGCAGGGAAAGGGAAAAACTTGCGCGGCAGATCAATGCGGAGCAGAACCGGGTACTGGACCTGAGGCAAAAGGCCGTTACAGCCCGTCGGGCATCCGACGAGAAAACACTGACCCTGAGCCAGATAGAAAATCGGCTGAAAACCTGGCAGGATCAAAGCAGATACCAGAGCCGCCTGCTTGCCGGTTTTCTTGATCACAGTGGAAGGCGTCCCTGACAGATGTTGCCGAATTCAACCTGGAAGAGGATCTGGAGCTTCTTAACCAGATTCTGGCCAATCAGCAGGAGAGACTCTATCCGGGCTGGCACGAGGAGAGCATAGTCGGGCGGGATGGGCAGATCGGGGATGCCGGTATATTGACCCTGGGGCCGGTACATCTGTTTCTATCAGGATAGCGACAGCAATCCGGTCTGATAAGCCGGGAGAATAACATGGAGCGCGTGAGTATGCTATTCGACAGCGAAGCCCGTACCGGAATTGCAGGCCTGTACCGGGATGCCGCCGGGAGTATCACTTTTGATCCGACCCTGTCCCGGGTAGTGCTTCTGGCGGAGGATCATGAGACAATCCTGCAGCACCTGAAAAAGGGAGGCATCTGGGTCATTCCGATCCTGGCGTTTGCGCTCTTTGCCTCGGTTACGGCAGTGTGCAAGACCATATCGCTGTTCCGGATGCCGCCTTTGCTTCCCGCCTTGGCGGAGCAGGTTGCTGCGGCCATGAAACAGAGTGCTTCGGCGCTGGATTTACTCAAGGAGAAAGTCAAGGGGCTGCAAAAGGAGCTTTTGCAGATCGCACTGAGTCCCCAGACGGCTGAACAGCGGGATGAACGCCTCTACGCCGCGCTGCTTAAACAGCGTAACAGGCTTGAACGCTGGCTCGGTGCAATCGCGATGACGGCATCCGTATCACCGCTTCTGGGATTGCTGGGGACCGTTTCCGGTATGATTACTACTTTCAAACTGATGACCCTCTTCGGTGCCGGGGATGCCAGCTCGGTGTCGGCCGGTATTTCAGAGGCGCTGGTCACTACCGAACTGGGTTTGATCGTTGCGATCCCGGCCTTGCTGGCCCATGCGCTAATGTCCCGGAAGGTCAGGAATCTGTTTTCGCAGCTCGAGGACGATGCGGTACATCTCAGCCAATTGCCGGTGCTGGAGTGCTTCCATGAATGACAATTTTCGTCTGTTGCAGTTCGCCGATAACCCGGTGGTATGGGCCATCCTGGGACTGGCCCTCTTCTGTTACATCGTGCAATTCAACCTGATACTCGGCCGTTGCAGCAAGGAGTGGAAAAGACAGGTTAGAACCTGGATCAAGGTACTGCCGGTCCTGCTTGGCGCACTGCCGCTGCTGGGACTGCTCGGAACCATTGTCGGGCTGCTGACGACCTTTCGCAGCATGGCGATATCCGGCGGACTGGACCAGCAGATGCTGATAGGCAGCGGCATTGCCGATGCATTGATCACGACGCAACTGGGGCTGATCATGGTGATTCCCGGTTTGCTGCTGCTATCGCTGATCCGTTATCGCCATCGGGAGCATGTCTATGAAACCATCACTGCAGCAAAGGCTGGAGCAGGACCCCAAGCAGATCATCGATCTGTCGCCACTGATCGATGTCGTATTTATCCTGCTTATATTCTTTATCGTAACCACGGCATTTGTCAAGGAGACCGGTATAAAAGTGGAAAAACCTGAAGCGATGACGGCGCAGAAACTGGAGAATGAGCTGATCCTGCTGGCCATCACCCCTGCCGGAGAAGTGATTTACGACCACAGCAATATAGGGGTTTCCGGCGTTCGTTCCACGGTCTCCGCGTTGCTGCTGAATAAGGAGCAGGCCGGTGGTGATCCAGGCGGACCGGAAGGTCACGACCGATCTTCTGGTGAGGGTCATGGACGAAGCCAAGCTGGGTGGCGCGAAGTCGATCAGCATAGGGACGGTGGAGGCGCGATAATGGCCTGGGGACCTTGTCGGACAGAAACCGGCGAATACTGGCCTCCTGTTTGGGCACGTTGCTCTTGGTTATGCTGTTGCTGCTGGTCTCGCTGAATAGTGAATTCGAATGTTGACACTACCACCGAAAATCATTCGCGTAAGTCCGGACTCTCTCGCCGCCGCCACCGCCGCCGCCCCCCCCGAATGAAAAACAGGGCGTCCCCAGGCTCGCCAAGGCCTTCCCTGGAAAGGGCAAGAGTGAAACCCCTGTGAACTGGAGGTCATGGATCTGGATGTGGATATCGGAGTCCGGCAGTATCAGCGGATTCGGTACCGGCGGTCTGGGAGACGGTTATGGTATGGGAGAGGGCGGCGGGGAGGCAATTGGGGATGTAGGGCTTTCCGAACTCGATAATATTCCCGATGGTACTCAGTGCCCCTCTGATATCATACCCGGAGGAAGCAATAAAGAAGAATATCCTGGAATTTAAGTAATGATTCATATTGTCATTGATGAGGAGGGCGGGCATATCCGATCGGGATCCTGAAGAATCCTTTCCCTTCCATGAATGAAGCAATGATGAAATTTGTATCATCCGTGCTGTTCACTCCTCCCACTAAACTGGGGGTTCCTGTAAAAACAGAATATGCTCTGGCCTGTATTGATTAAGAAGTCATGGATGGATTGCTTATGAAACGGATAGTTAAATTTACTTTGTTGCTGTTGCTCTGCTGTTATCATGTCAATGCGAGCAGATATGGATTTACAGATTCAGATCCCGGATGTGAAGATGCTGCTGCCTCCGGTCAGCCCGCCGCAGTTGCAGAAAGAAGGGCTGCCTTTACTTAAAGAAGATGCCACTTCATAAGGATTATTCGAGTACTTGAACAAGAGGGATTATAAGGGAGGCCTTGCATATCTCAGGCTACATGAACCTCTGTTCATGGATTTGATAGAAAGCGGAGATCCGGACGGCCAGCTAAAACAACGGGCGGTGGTGGGAGGTGTTTTACCGGTTACACCGGATAAGATAAGCGCCTACCTGCTCTATCTGATCGGGAATACATATTTCCCGCTTGAAAAATATAAGGAAGCTGAGACCGCTTTTCTAGGCGCCCTGGTTCCAATACCTGACTATATCCGTGTACATGAATCCCTTGGGCTTCTTTACATGCGGATGGAACGATATAAAGATGCACAAAAGCACCTGGCCCGCGCTGCAGAACTGGGCCTGCGTACCTCCCAGTTGTTTGGCGCTTTGGGATATCTCAATTATCAGACAAAAAATTTCTGGGGTTCGGCGAATGCCTTTCAGGAGGCACTTATGATGGACCCGGATAACGAGCAATGGAAAAGGGGTCTTTTGTATTCACTTGGCTGAAACTTATCAATACAAGGCCACGTTGACCCTGGTAGAGAGCATGTTGCGGGAACAACCGGACATTGTATGGCTCTGGTTATTCAGGGCAAGGGCAGCGTATATGGCAGGGGAGCGGGCAATAGCCCTCTCAAGCCTGGAAACTGCCATACGTCTTGGGGACCATAAAATATCCAATCTGCAGGTTTGCGCAGCGCTTAATATGGAACTTGGCGGTACCGAAAGGGCGATCGAACTGCTGAAATCAGGCTTTGCCAAAGGGATGGATTTTGTATACATAGATCAGGGTATGAGATGGCTGTATCAGGCGGAAGAATGGACCTTGCTCGAACAGATGGTTACCTGGATGCGTGGTAGATGGAACAATCTGGACGAACTGCAGAGAAGCAAGGTGTTGATGAGGGAAGCGGATATTAGTATGCACAAAGGCGATAAATCTGCAGCCAGTGATTTTCTGGAAAAGGCGATAGCTCTCGACCCGTCCAATGCCTATGCGCTTATGTCCCTCGCAGGCATATACCGGGAAAAGGGCAACTACAATCGCGCTGAATTACTGTATCAGCGCGCCAGTGCCTATGATCTATATCGTGAAAATGCGCTTATTTCCCTTGCGCAGGTAGCCGTTGATCAGGAAGATTACGAACGCGCCCTGCAGATCCTGCGCGATACGCTGAAGGAGTTTCCCGATCGTACTGAACTCAAACGTAACATTGAGTCGCTGGAAAATATAGTCATGCTGCAGACAGACAACTGAGCCAATTCCAGGTTTTCATGAAGGCAGAGACGCATTATCGGTGTATTTAAATCCTTAAAGCAGGAGAAGCATGAAATTTATTACTTTCGTCCTGGGTATTTTACTCATTGCAGGTTGCACCCACGTATCCACGACCTCAACACCAGTTAATATTGATGGTATGTGGCAGGGAGAATATGATAGCGGCGTGGCGGGCCGGCCTCCTATGCTTTTTTTCTTCAATTTTATACGTGATGGAAACTCTTTAACAGGTGTTGCTTCCCAGGGTATACCCGGATCAGGCCCGTGGATACCTTTGGAAGGCGGTAAAATAAAAGACAGTAATATTAGTTTTACACTTTCGCCTACCCCGGTAGCGGGTATGAGGGAAATAACATATAAATTCAAAGGAGAGATAAAGGGTGACGAAGGAGAACTGACTTTAAAAATCAGGATCGGCACAACACAGCCTATAAACGTGATCGGTAGCGGCAGGCGCGCCATGGGTGAAATTGATAGGCGTGATAAAATAGGCAGTATTAGGGCGGGTGATATAGGATCTCAGGATATGAGTGTAGAGCGCTCATCTCAAAAAATCATTATTAAAAGAATAAAATAAAGGATTCCTGCAGGACCTTTAAAAAGTGCACGGCATATCTGTCGTCATTTTTACAATAACTTTATAGCCAGGGCGACCCTGGCGACAGCATTTTACCTTTTCTAAATACCTTCCAGCACCCTGCGTCTGCGGTAATAAGCAGGCAGCAGCAGGATAAAAACAATTAAAGCTGTCAGGACCATCAATGAAGCGGTCCTGAACATATCAGCATAGCCATAAAACTCATATAAGATACTGCCCAGGATAGGCCCGATAAACAAACCTATATCTATACCCATGTAAATTGTGTTGCTTGCAACACTCCGCCTCATGGTCGTCTCGGACAGTATACACATGGAATAAAGAGCAGGCTGGAACGAGCCGAACCCAACTGCTGCGACTGCCGCCCCGGCAAGCATTTGCCCGATCGACCTGCTGAATCCGATCATGATAAACGAAAGAGCGAATACTATCATGGCAGGGACCATGACTTTGGCCAGTCCGAATCTGTCGGTCAGCCAGCCGCTTGCCGGTCTTGAGACCAGAAGAACCAGTGCCAGCACCGTATAGAAAGAGCTTATTCCCGGTATCTCCAGTTCTTTTGCAAACTCTATAATGTACACATTATACAGCGACCATCCCATATTGATAAAAAACATTACTATCGCCAGCGGAACAGCATGCACTGTTGCAATATTTTTATACCATGCCCCTGTGCTTAATATATCTTCCTTTGTCTTCCTGTCCGGTAAAAGGATACAACTGGGAATAACCCCCAGAAAGAGAATTATCATCGAAAAAAGAAAAACACAGGTAAAGCCGAAGCCTTCACCTTTTAAATTAGTGCCGAAATTTAAAATATTCATTCCTATAGTTGGCCCTATTGCCATGGCGATCGTCCCGCTGAGCCCGTAGATGCCCATGCCTGATGCCATCTTTCCTTTGGGCAGATTATCTCCCGCGAGCGTCATTGTAAGGGAGCCGACAAGGGCGTATTGAAGCCCGTGAATCAACCTGAACAGGATGAATGCTGATATATTTTCAAAGAGGGCATAGCCTATATTAGCCACTCCGCCGATAATAAATACCAGTATCATCAGTTTCCGCTTGTCAAATTTTGTGATGACCGGACCCGAGACCGGCCTCATAGAGAGTGCTACACCAAAAAACAGGCCGGTTAAAAGTCCCATGACAAATACACTGGCGCCCAGGTAAACAGCATAGGATGCCACAAGAGGATTTACCGAAAAATTTGCAATGCCGAGCATAAAGGACGTTAACAATATACATATAAAGTTGCGGTTCCAGACAGTGGCTGGTGGCTCTGCTTTTGGATTATTCAATAAATTATAACTCCTTTAAAGACTGATAAGAAGGATCGCTCCACGATTCCTGCAAACTGAATAATATAAGTGAGATTGTCTTTATTTACTAATATAAAATACCTGATACCTATAAAATTATGAATTATGTTTTTTTATTGACATGAAAACCGGCATAAATTAATATTCACTACCATGGTAGATAATATGATAAAGAAATTGATTGAAATAGGTTTTTCAGAATACGAGGCAAAGGCCTATACAGCGCTTATAAGGGCCAATCCTGCAACGGCATATGAAATAGCTCGGCTTTCAGGGATACCTACCTCAAAAATATATGGCGTTATTTCAAGGCTTTATAATAAGGGCATCGTTATGCTGGCAGGCAATGAAAAGAAGAAAAGGTACATACCTCTGGAGCCCGCTGAATTTATTGAGAGTACCAGGAAAAAGATGTCTGCAACCCTTGATGACCTTCAAATGGATCTTTCAAATATAGAAAAGGGAAACGATATTTCTTATATATGGGATATTCACGATTATGAGTACCTGCTGGAAAAGGCTTTAAGGATGGTGGAAGGCGCAGAAGAAAATCTTCTTGTATCAGGGTGGGATGAGGAACTGGCTGCCCTTGAGGAACACCTTGTTTCCAGGAAAAAACACAATGTGAAAATAGCAATTGTCCATTTTGGTGAAGGCAGTATAGATGTGGGGATGGTCTACCGGCATCCTATAGAGGACACCATATATAATGAAAAAGGAGGGAGAGGGTTTGTTGTAATAGCAGATATGAAAGAAGCCCTGATGGGCACGATTTATCCCGATTTTAAGGTTGAAGGTGCCTGGAGTGTCAACCAGGGTTTTGTGACCCTGGCGGAAGACTATGTGAAACACGATATATACATAATGAAAATCGTCAACCGGTTTGATGATTTACTGATCAGCCGTTTTGGAGAAAAATATAAAAAGCTGAGGGATATATATAATGATGAAGAAAGAGAAGAATGAGGCGTTGATATATATCGACGGTGAATATTATAAAAAGGAAGATGCCAGGATATCGGTCTATGACCATGGATTACTCTATGGTGACGGAGTCTTTGAAGGCATAAGGATATATAAGAGCATGGTTTTCAGGCTGCGGGATCATATCGAAAGACTTTTTCAAAGCGCCAGAGCAATCAGGCTTTCAATCCCTCTTACCCCTGATGATATGGAGAAGGCCGTAAGTGATACAGTGAAATTGAGTAAAAAGGAAGACGGCTATGTACGCCTGGTTGTAACCCGTGGTGAGGGAAGCCTGGGTATTGACCCGGTGAAGTGTAAAAGGGCTACGGTTATAATCATTGTAGATGATATACAGCTTTATCCTGCGGAATATTATAAAAAGGGTATAAAAATGATAACCGCTTCATCCAGAAGAATATCACCCGACAGTCTTGATCCAAGGATCAAATCGTTGAACTATCTGAATAACATCATGGCCAAGATAGAAGCTACCAATTCGGGCTGCCAGGAGGCAGTTATGCTCAACAGGGAAGGTTATGTGGCTGAGTGTACCGCAGATAATATTTTTATAGTAAGAGACGAGAGTCTTTTAACTCCTTTGGGAAGCAAGGGCGCGCTGAACGGCATAACAAAAAATGAGGTTATACGGATTGCACAAAAAAAAGGCATAGGTACAAAGGAAGCCGAACTCACACAATATGATCTATATAATAGCGATGAATGTTTTCTCACTGGGACAGGAGCAGAGGTAATTCCTGTTGTTGAGATTGACGGGCGGGTGATAGGTAATGGCACACCCGGTGAAATAACTCAAAGATTGATGGTAGGATTTTATTAGGCAGTGCCTATCCAGGAAGATGCAAATTCTGGATGTAGCTTTCAGCGGTCAGCTATCAGCTGTCAGTTAGTTCTTTGTTTTTAGTGCTTTAAGCTGATAGCTGATTGCTTTAATCAATAAATAATAGTTTTTGGATAGAGCACCAGGTAGTGATCATCTTAAAACAAAGATAACAACACCCTGTGGCTAAATTTTTTTTGACTTGCATGGGTAAATTATTTAAACTTCATTAAGTAAAACGCAAAAAGCATGTTCTTATCAATCCTCCGCATGCTTCACATATACGAAAAGGGGACCTATGCCTGAAGATTATAAACCTTGGACATGGAAGCCGCCTGAAGGTTTTTCAGCCCTCGATTACAGTCGCATCCCGCCAGGACGCTCACGACAAATTATCGGGTCAGGCGCTCTACACAAGGGATCTCTATCTTCCCGGTATGCTGTATGCCAAAATACTTACATCGCCATATGCCCAGGCCAGAATTATGAGCATGGACACGAGCAAGGCAGAGGCACTGACCGGTGTCCGGGACATATTGAAATTTGACGATCCCGATATTGAGTATGAAAATACTACGGGCGGATATTGTTCCAGCGAATACAATATCCTGACGCTTCCCGGCACAAGCGATTTCTTTCAGCATCCCATGGGAGTTGTGGTAATAGCGGACAGCGAAGAGATATGCGATCGGCGCTCCGGCTGATTGAAATAAAATGGGAAGAACAGCCTTTCATCCTGGATATGGAGGAATCACTGAAACCGGATGCTCCCAGAATCATGCCGGATGTTATGCGATTGAATTAAGAGCGCAAAAGACCCGAATACCGCTCCTGACCAAATCAACCGAAATCGGAGATGTCCAAAAAGGATTTGCAGAGGCGGATAAAATAATAGAGTATACGTTCACAAGGGCACCAAATACAGTGGCAGGCGTTGAAGGAATGGCCTGTGTGGCCCAATGGAGAGGAGATTTCCTGGATATATGGCCCCACCATGCGTCACATGCTGAGCCGATGCTGAGCAATCCGAGCCTTTATTCAGTTGGATTGTCATTCGTATCACTCGGGTATGGAACTATTGATGCCGATGTTAAAAACCCCGCCAAAGAATAGAAAAGATCCCATTCCGCCCATATGCGAATCCAACAAAGTAAACGTGACCGTTCCGTACCAGGGCGCCTGGTACGGCGGCATTTCATGGCTTGGATACTCCACGGCATTTATACGCATGGCTGCAATCATTGCAAAGAGGGCTGCAAAACCGGCCGGTGAAGCTGCTGTACGATGAAAGCCATTTTTATCTCTCCGGGGATGACGCTGCAACCTATCGATGCAAGGTGGGCGCCAAAAAAGACGGAACCATCACGGCCCTGGACTGGCATGTGACAGGACCTGCCGGAGAGCCGCATATTGATAAAACCCATGAGTCCACCAAGATTCCGAATATGCGCAACACCCAGGAATGGGCTCTGATCAACCATGGCCCTCACATTTGCTTCCGGCACGGCTCGCAATGCTGCGTTCCGCATAACGTAATGTTTGACCGTGTTGCTGCGGAATTCGGCCTGGACCCGACGGAAGTCGCACTTAAAAATGACGGCTGCCAGGGACACGACTGGGACTGGGTAACGCGGTACCAGAAGGAGAACGGATTTCCGCAGAGGCATAGCCTGAAGGAAATTATCGAGTTGGGAAAAGAAGCAATCCAGTGGGATAAAAATTGGCATGCGCCGGGTGCGAGGAAGCTAGGGAACGGAAGAATGCATGGGCTTGGATTTGTCCATATCAACGAGTGGAGCTGGATGGCGGGAAGGCATTTTGCCTGCCTGGTCCTGCGCGACGGGAAACTCACGATCATAGGAATGCGCGCGGATTTCGGTGTGGATACTGAATCTGCCTTCCGCTACTGTGTCGCTGCAGAGGCCGGCTTAAGATATGAAGACATTGTGCTCCAGCAGCAGCGGTCGGACGCCAACACCTACCGTTTCTGGGTCCCGGGCGGAGCCATGGGAACCAGCCAGGAACACGCCGCAACTGATAGTCGCAGCCAGGGAACTGAAACAAAAGATCATCGAATATGCCATACGCCCCCCTTCAGCCCCGATGTTTCCGGGCGCGAAACCAGCCAGGCCGCGTTTCCCGGTAAAGAAGCCAGAGACCTCGATGTGAAAGAAGGATTTATTTTTGAAAAGGCAAATCCCGGTAATAAAAAAAGTATAAAAGAAGTAGCAAACGCGTTCTGGGGAGATGACCCGGCGATCATACATCCGGTTGTTCCCGATGTATCAGGATTGACTTTAAACGGAAAGCCGCACCCGAAGATGTATATCATGAGCAGGCAGGCACACTTTATGGAGGTAGAGGTGGATGTGGAGACCGGGGAAGTAACTGTCACCAACCTCGTATGCGTTAACGATGTAGGGCACCTGTTCAACCGGCGCGGAGCAGAAGCACAGCAATATGGCGGTGCGATCATGGGACTGGGAAGAAGTGCAACCGAAGAAAAGATCTACTGCCCGAAAACCGGTGTCGGACTCAATTTTGACAATATAAATTATCATATAGGGACGATGAATGATTACCCGGAGATCAAGTGTATTATAAATGAGAGCCACCTGGGTTATTCATCATACGGTGCATGCGGCATAGGTGAAGATACCGGAGGATCTCTGTCGGGAATAACTGCCGGGGCGGTATACAATGCCACCGGAAAATGGGTTGACGGTTATCCGGTAACCCCCGAGAAAGTTCTCAAGGCCCTTGGGAAGATCTAAATAAAAACAAGGTGGCAGAATGTCAGAAAAGAATAAATCTACAGAAGTGAAAATGAAAAAAGGATTTGGAAATTTATCCCGCAGGGAATTTCTGAAGGATGCAGGCTTGGTCATTGGCGGCACGACAGTGGGTTCAATAGCATTTGCAGGCAGGACAGAAGCTGTGCAGCCGGACAAAGAGAGTGGGGTCAAGGAAGCCCAGTCCATACAGGCGTCACGGAATGCAACAGCTATTGAATTGATTGTTAATGGCGGGAAGTATCGCTTTTACGTCGAACCGAACTGGAGTTTACGACAGCTTCTGAGAGACGAGATTGGTCTGACTTCACCCAAAGACTGGTGCGGAGGACTGGGTGCCTGCGGTTCATGTACCGTGATCATGAACGGGAAACCGGTCCTTTCCTGTCTGACACTGGCTATTGAGTGTGATGGCGCCAGGATTGAAACGGCAGAAGGCATTGCTAAAAGCGGACATCCGATAATCGATTCCTATATCAAATGGAATGCGTTTCAATGCGGCTATTGCACACCCGGATTTGTAACTTCGGCCAAGGCGCTTCTGGACAGAAATCCGGATCCGACCGAGGCCGATGTCAGGGATGCCCTTGGCGGCAACCTGTGCCGCTGCGGTACCTACCAGCAGCATCCGAAGGCAGTACTGGAGGCTGCTGCAGTTATAAAGAGGTCATAAATATGAAGACATGGAAAAGATTCGAACACGTGAATGCCAGAACGATAGACGAGGCTGCTTCTATTTTAAAGGCGGGGAACGCATCGATCATAGCCGGCGGTACGGATATCCTGGGTGCAATGCGATTTGAAATACTGCCTGATTATCCTGAATGCCTGGTCAATATCAAGACCATCTCCGGCCTGGACTACATTAAAGAAGAAGCGGGTATGCTTAGAATAGGTGCCTTGACAAAACTGGATGATATCGCAAAAAGTGATGTTGTCAGGGCCAAATATACTGCGCTTTCCGAGGCGGCACACCGGACGGCGTCACCGCATATAAGAGAAATGGGAACAATCGGCGGCAATATGTGCCAGTTTACCAGATGCTGGTATTTCAGAAACCCTGACAACAGGTTCCATTGTGTGCGAAAAGGCGGAAAAAAGTGCTACGCATTGGCCGGAGAAAACAGGTACCATTCAATATTCGGGGCAGTCAAAGGGTGCTTTGCTGTAAACCCGAGTGATACCGCACCCGCCCTTGTGGCACTGAATGCAAAGATTAAGACGAATAAAAGACTGATCGGGACTGAAAAATTCTGGGATATGGTTAAACCCGGTTCGACCATCCTGGAAAAGGATGAAATAGTAACCGAAATACAGGTGCCGACACCTCTTAAGGGAGTTAAGAGTTCCTTCATCAAATATACCATCCGGAAATCCATAGATTTTCCTATTGTAAATTGTGCTGCCGTGATCGGGGGAGGAGACGCACGGATATGTCTCAATGCAGTGCATAACAAGCCCTATCGAGCATCGAAGGCTGAAGAACTGATCAGGGGAAAATCTATCAACGAAAAAAATGCAGATTCTGCAGGCGCTGCTGCTGTTGCCAAAGCCAGGCCTCTTCCGGGTGATAGAAGCAAGTGGAAGATACAGATAGCAAGGACCATGGTCAAAAGAGCCATATTGGGCTGAATCTGAATGATGCGTTAAGGCTTTGGTTCTGTGGTATATTTTTCAATAATGAATTTCTATTCCTCCAGAAGCAGATTGAGCCATGGCATAACCCTTGGCGGATGTGAACCGGCATCGGTCGGATCTGTCCCTTTTTGATACTCCTTTAGATTGGAAAAGTGATCTCCATCAAAGTCGTCTTCCGGTAAAACATCTTCAAAACCGGTTATTGCATCACTCTGGCTATAATCTATGATCTGCTGCTCCCACCAGTCAGGAAGACCGTCTCCATCACTGTCTGTAAGCAGGAACCGGGCTGTTATCGTATGATCTGCTGTTACATTGTTGAATGGGTAGGTAGATACCGGGCCCTGTGATGCCCCGTCTACCAGAACGTCCGCTATGTAGTAGCCGGAATCGGGGGTAAAATTAAAAGTAAGGTCTGATCCATCAGTTATGTTAACTTTGCCGGTGGGTGAGATATTGCCGCCACTGCCGGCCGAGGCAGTTATAGTATGAGTCTGAATAAATGTTACTGCTGAACTTAAAGAGAAATTAGAGATTTCATTGGTGGATTTTATATAGGATAACGCGATAGAATCGACTAACCATGTGGCGTTTACCGTCTGGTAAGTGGCAGGGTAACTTGATGGAGCAACGTCATAAGTCGCGGATGTCTCCCCTGTTATACCTGTTGAATCTGCACCTCTGCTTAATAGAACCCTGTGGGTGTCCACATGATGAAGATCTCTTTGGGGATCATAGGGTACCCACCCAAGCGATGGATAATAAACCTCGATCCATGCATGGCTTCCCCCATTCCAGCTTGCATCTATTGAATTACCGTTCGTAGTAGAAAGCGTATAGGTATTTCTTAGTGAGTACCCACCGACAAATCTGGCTGGAATTCCTGCCGCTCTTACAAGCGCAAGTGCTATATGTGCAAAGTTCGAGCAGTTGCCAAATCTATAGTTTAAGGTTGTGAGGGCATCGTATGCATAAGGGTAGTCGTAGTAGTAAATGTTGTCCATGATCCACCCGTTCAGGGCGGTCAATACCTCCCACTGGGTAGTAAGGCCACTTGTGAGGCTATTGGCCAGGCTTATAAACTGGGGATCGTCCGACTGTACCTCTCCGGAAGGCTGGAGAAATTTTGTGACCGAGTCAGGTAAACCTGAACTGTCAAACGGGTATTTATCACTGGTGACGAATTTGTTCCAGTCGGTACCGGACGAAACCGTGTAACTGATCTTAACAGTAATTATGCCCTGCTGGGGATTTGTCCATATGAACTTTTTGTAATGATTATCATAGATGTCAGTGACATCTTCTACCGAAGGAGTACTCGAAGTACCCGAGTAAGAGTAATTCAAACCCGTGATTTCCTGTGTGCTGTTAGGCAGAGAGTAGTTTTCAGGAAGTGTGGCTTTAAATGTTAGCGAAGTGAGGCCACCTGGCACAAAGATAGTAAATGTATGGGTCATCACAAACCTGCTGTCCATGGTTCCTGAATAGTAGTAGAGTGTTCCCCATGCAGCGCCTGGAAAGAGAAGACTCACCCATACAATAAAAATTACATAGACTTTTTTTGCCATTATACTTCTTTATTCAGAAACTGAAATCATCAGATATCCATACTGAAGCAATTCTTTAATTTATACACTCCATCTTTTTGTACATAAAACTTAAAATCGAAACTCCCTGTAGCGGTCCCGAGAGTTAATTTAATCTCAAAATTACCATTGGAATCAGGGACTATAATACGATCCACAGCCAGATTGGGATTTGAGTCATCCGGAGGAATAACTGTAGCCTTATCCTCTTTATACCTGGTATTACCTTTAATTGTAATGGAACGCCTGGCAGGCTCATCATTCGATTGACTGAGGGTGAATTGAGTAAAAGTTATGGCACGTTCAACCATATGTATGGTCAGCCAGATGTCGCCTGCTGAATCCTGTTCTATGCCTATGCCCGCATCAGTCATTTCAGGAGACAGTATTTTAGAAAGGTTTTCCGGGGATTCAAGTTGTTCCTGTAAGAGAGCCCAGGTTTTTGCCCGTGCTACAACAACAAGGTTGTTAATGTCTGTAAGTCCTGAAGATTGTATTCTTTCAAATGGTGTTCCTAAAACCGGATTGCGATCAGAAAGTATATTGTATTTAACCATTTGACTGCTATGTTTCTTTGCAACCATATTCAGCTTGGTATCGATAGAGAGTATTTCAAGCCCCTTGTGAGCCCTGGTCTGGTTGATCCATTTTAAAGCTGTGTCAACCATATTGTCAGGCAGTTGTTGTCCTCCATACAGTGCGACATGTCCAAATAGCATGATCAAAACAAGGGGCAGGCCGAAATAGACCATACTAAATTTTCGCAGTATTAACATTTATCACCTCTCTGACACCTGTATCTGCAACTTATACCGGATATTGCGAGTTATATATATTGTATGATCATCAGTCAATCCCCGCTGTTTAGCACCAGGCAAATCACCAATGTACAAGCTCTTTAAACACGCAGCATGAAACATTAATGCAATAGACATGAATTTTAACTTTTAATAAAAACACCCGCAGGATTACATAATACATTTAGCTTTATTACTCCTCAAGACGGCTCAATGTTTCATCATATTCTGGAAAACCAAGAAATGACTGGAGATCTTTAAAATCAACAATGGCATCAAAAGACTCTCCTTTCTTAAGAGCTGAAAGAGCTTTTTTCATGGCAGATACGGATGCAGATAGGAGGGTTAGGGGATATGCAGCGATCTTATAACCCAGTTCCGCTAGGCGTTCAGGCGGCAGCAAAGGGGTCTTGCCGTGTTCAACCATGTTTGCCATCTGGCATCCTCCCACTTCACGGCATATGGTCTCCATTTCTTTTTCGGAACAGGGGGCCTCTACAAAAAGTATATCTGCACCCATACCGGAAAATATCTTCATCCGTTCAATTGCTTCTTTTAGGCCATGGGTGGCGCGGGCATCGGTGCGGGCCATGATTATAATATCTCTGCCCTCGGTATTGGCTTCTTTTCTTGCTTCTATTGCAGCCTGAATTCTACTTACTGCAGTTTTTCTGTCTACAATTTCCTTTCCGGTTGTATGTCCGCAGCGTTTAGGACTCTTTTGATCCTCGATCATGATACCCGCGGCCCCTGCCTGGATATAGCCGTGCACCGTGCGTTTCACATTCACTGCATTGCCGTATCCTGTGTCACCATCAGCTATCACGGGTATCTTGGAAATACTGCAGATATTCCTGAGCTGGTCTACCATTTCTCCATATGAGATCAGTCCGGTGTCCGGAAGTCCCAATCTGGCAGCGGACACAGCAAATCCGCTCATGAAGGTAAAGAAAAAACCCGAATCCTGAATGAGCTTTGCACTCAAAGCATCATAGCAGCAGGGCATAATAAGAAAATCAGAGCCGTTTAATAGGTCTCTCAGTGTCGCTGCAGGGCTTTTTCTCTGACTCATGTTATGGCTCTCCTTGAATATGAAATAATAAAAGGTTCGTGTATCTGATTTCCTATTTACCACTGAATTAATGCATATCAGGTATTACTATCTGTTCCTGACCTCTAATATCATACCGCCCCTGCAAAGCTCAAGTTCACAAAAATAAAATAATAACAGACTGATATAAAATTTATAAAAATATGCTAAAAATATCTTGACAAAGATTACGCAAGTAATCGATAATATGATTACGCGCGTAATCTATTTGAAAGGAGGAGATGTATCTAGCGTAGGTAAAACCGGAGATGAATGTACAATGATGAATGTTATTTGAGTAATAACCCTGTTACTGTTTTTTAGATTACCAGCTTATTTTAACGATATTTAAAAAACAAAAAAAGACGGAGGATAGCTATGAAAATGATAATGAGTTTAAATAAGCGCCCCTCTAAATGGGTGTTAATATTTTTTATGTTGCTAGCAGTCGGACTTGTCTTTTTTACAGGCAATAAAACATTATACGCGGCTGACGCCGCATTTAATTTGAATGAAGTTGATCAGCCACCCTCAATAATAAGTGCTTCTGTTCCAAAATACCCTATAGAGGCGTTAGAAGAAGGAATTGAAGGAAAGGTCGTGCTGCGATTTATAGTTGACACCAACGGATATGCTCAGGAGCCGGAGGTCGTTAAAGCCGAGCCTGAAGGTGTCTTTGAAGATGCGGCATTAGATGCAATAATCAATTATAGGTTTAAACCCGCGGTGAAGGATGAAAGGAATGTATCCTGCATTGTAAGGTTACCTGTAAAATTTACGCTTGGGTATGAAGATAAAAAAATATTTGGCTCAGCATACAGGGTATCTGAGGTCGATAAACCACCAAAGCTGATAAGGATGGAAATACCGGAATATCCTGCTTCTGCCAAAGAGCAGGGAATTAAAGGGCAGGTTATAGTAAGGTTTGTTGTCTGTGCCAATGGATATGTTCGTGACTCAAAAATACTTAGCGCCATACCCTCAGGTGTATTTGAAGATTATGTATTGAAGGCTTTAGCTGATGGTGAATTTGAACCTGCCGTGAAAGACGGGAAAGACGTTGACTGTGTTATTACATTCCCGATACGTTTTCCACCGGGTGAACCAAATCAAAAATAATTGTATCAGAGCTGTTTATGTTTTAATGAAGAAAAAAATATTGACAAGATTACGCATGTAAATGATAATTTATTTACGTGCGTAATCTAAAAAAGGGACTTCAGATGAAACAAATACCAGCTATTTCAGAAGCCGAACATCAGGTGATGAAAATTATCTGGAAAAACAATCCAATTATGGCTTCGGAAATTATCAATGCTCTGACCGAAAAGACCGACTGGAAACCAAAGACGATAAAAACCCTGATAAACCGGCTGTTGAACAAAGGGGCTATCGACTATGAAAAATCAGGAAGGGAATACAATTATTATCCAGTCATTGAAGAGGCCGATTTTGTAAAGGCCGAAAGCCGTATATTTCTTAAACGCATCTTCGAAGGCGCCACGAAGCCAATGCTTGTATCAATGGTGGAAAATGAAGATTTGACCCTTGAAGATGTCGATGAGCTCAGAAAGTATATTCTGGAGAAGAATAAGGGGAAATAACATGGGAACTCTACCCTTTGATTTATCGGCAATGCTTGGCTGGCTGTTCGAATCAACCCTTTATATCAGTATACTGGTTTGTGTTATACTCATGCTAAAAGCTGTTACCAAGGCAAAGCTTCCGGCATGGTGGAGCTATGGTTTATGGTTACTGCTGATTTTTCGTATGCTTATACCATGGGGTATTGAAAGCCCTCTTAGCATCTTTAATTTTCTTCCATCTACTCCTGGAAATGATCAATATTTCCCTTTCCTGATGAAACAGATAATTGCCCTGCCGCTTTTCGAAGATACATCCAATGCCCTGTCAGTAGATAAAATATTGCTGTTCATATGGCTTACCGGAGTTTTATTTTTAAGCATTACTACCCTGTTAAGAAATTTTAAGTTCTGGGTGGCAATAAGAAGAATAACTCCTGTAACGCAAAAGGCTGTTCTCGACATTTTTGACGAATGCAGGGCTTTGCTGTCAGTCCGAAGAAAGGTGAAGATAGTTGAAACGGATATAGTAAAAAGTCCTGCGCTTTTCGGCTATTTTAAACCCAGATTATTATTGCCCAAAAATTTTCTTAACTCCCTTGCAAAAGACGAATTGTGCTGTGTTCTTCCTTCATGAACTGGGGCACCTGAAAAACCATGATATAGGCGTTTCATGGCTGGTAACTGTCCTGCAGGCAGTGCACTGGTTCAACCCCTTTGTATGGTATGGATTCCATCTCATGAGGATTGATCAGGAGATCGCCTGTGATACCTATGTTCTATCCAGGATAAAACATGTAAATCCGGCAGATTACGCAAACACGATTATACGCCTTCTGGATCGCTTTATTCAAAACCGTCAATTGCCTTCTTTAGCCGGGATCATCGAAAATAAATCACAGATAAAAAGGCGGATTACCCTGATAATGAATTTTAAAAAGTATACATACAAAAAAACAGTTGTTTCAGCCCTTATGTTTTTAGCAGTCGGACTGATCTTTTTTACAAATTCTAACGGATTGTCCATTGTGAATGAACAAAACAAAGCAAATATAACCGGGGATAATGCTGTTACCGGGCATCCGTTTAAATTAGCTGAAATCGATCAGGCACCAAAAATACTATTTAGTATTCCTCCCAAATACCCGCTTTCCGCGAAAAATGATAAAATCGAGGGCAAGGTGGTCCTTCAATTTGTTATTGACAGTCTTGGGTATCCACTGGAGCCGAAAGTGTTAAGCGCCGAACCGGAAGAGGTGTTTGACCAGGCGGCTCTTGACGCAGTGGTTGAATACAGATTCCAACCTGCCCAAAAGGATGGTAAGCCGGTTGCCTGCCTTGTCAGATTGCCTGTTAAATTTGACTTGACCGAAAAAGAATAATGAACATGTAAAACATTTAATTGTCAATCCCTGTAACTCCTGGAATATCTCAAATTTGAATGGATAATACAGATTATTGTGATATAGTATTTAAAGCTTATAGAAATTTGGAAACGGAGAAGATATGAGTAGAAAAGTATGTTTAAATGAGGATGAATGTATCGGATGCGGTAGCTGTGCTGATATATGCCCTGATGTATTTAAAATGAACCATGAGCTTGAAAAGTCATTTGTGATCAAACCCGAAGGCGGGGATGAAGACTGCATTATGGATGCCATGGGTGAATGTCCTATGTCATGTATATACTGGGATGATTAGCATATTAAATGGGACACATATTTCCAAGGTGTACCCTGATTGAGTTTTGTTTTTTAATAACCAGGAAAATCGGTAATAATCTGTATCCAATAAAAAGAGAAAACAAGGAGGATAAAAACCATGACAGAAAAAAAACTGCCTGAGACATTTCAATCCATAGTTGATAAATATCCCGATGTATGGGAAGCCCATAAAAAGCTTACAATTGCATGCGCTGAGGCAGGGCCGTTAGATAGAAAGACCGTCGAGTTGATCAAGGTTGGTATTTGTATAGGCAGCGGCCTTCAGACCGCGACCCAGAGACATGCAATTATGGCTGTCGAAAACGGCGCAACTAAGGAAGAGATTTACCATACTGCACTAATGGCAATGACCACGCTGGGGCATCCGAGATCTGTTGCAGGTTGGAAATGGGTCCATGATGCGTTGGAAGGTTGATAATTTAAATGCTTGATTTAAAAAATACTGTACTCACAATAATAGATATACAGGGAAATCTTGCCCTTGCCATGCATGATAAAGAGTCTCTGTTTAGAGGGGTGAAGAATTTAATAAAAGGTTTTACCGCCCTTGAAATGCCGGTAATCCTTACCGAGCAGAACCCCAGGGGGCTGGGACCCACACTCCCTGAGATCAGGGAATTTCTTCCGAATGTTACTGTAATACCGAAGATGAATTTTAACTGCTGTGATGAGGATGCCTTTATGGATGCCCTGAAGTCCAGCGGTAAAAAACAGGTGCTCATTGCGGGCATAGAAAGTCATATATGTGTCTATCAGACTGCTGCGGCCCTTTTTGATTTGGATTATGAGGTAGAAGTTGTTACCGATGCAGTAGCTTCAAGATTTCCTGAAAACAAAAAACTTGCCCTTAAAAAAATGGGGCGTATGGGTATCAAAATGACCGGTGTAGAGATGGCCCTTTTTGAACTCTTAAAAACAGCAGATCATGAAAAATTCAGGGAAATAGTGAAAATAATTAAATGAGAGAATGATAACTGTATCCCAAAACGCCGGTTTTGGGATACAAATTTCTATTTATCCCAGTCGTCCTCAAGACATTTTTTGCAGGCATCGCATTTTTTGTCAGCATCATAAACGCACTTACCGGGGCCATTGTAGATATAATTCCTTTCCGTCATATACACCGCCAAACATGCCCTGCATGCATGCTGCCTGGAAAAAAATCGGCTTATCAACCCGTTTGAAGTTAAGCGGGCAATGCAATACACCGGAAGGTATCCGGACAATAGTAGGCTGGGTAATAATGTATTCCTCCATCTCTTCACCCAGGCAGAGCGATATTTCAGCGTCAAATTCAAATACATTCGGGAAGGTGCCGCCAAGGAAGATCAGGTATTCCTCTACCGGATGGCGGTGCGGAGTCCTGTCCAGAAAGAACGGTTTTACGAATATCTGAAAACCTACATTGTACTGTGCCCCGGGAATCTGGGATGCACCCCTAAAATATGCCTGGGGAGAATAGACAAAGTCCGTTCCAACTCCTTCGGCAGCCGCCTCGTTGTATTCAGGTTTGAACTGGTAGACGAGCCTCTCATATTTTCTTTCGCCCATGATGATTTCCTTTCCTGATTGTTAATATTTTAGGGCAATTCATAACATATTTACCGGAAGAAGACATGGATTATTTCCTATTGGCAGAAAGATAATCTGCCACAGCATCCTCCATGAGTTTTCTGAATTTTCTGTCCATGCCACTGATAGTATCCGCACCAATTACACTCTGCTGCGGTGACGAGTATAAAAGTGCCTCAGAAATCTTTTTATCGATTATACCGAAATGAATATCAAACTGGTAAATATATACCGAGTTATATTCAATGCATTTACCAGTAACATACATGATTATTTTATGATCGGAAGTCAGCTCATCATCCAGCATTTCTCTTACGGATTTTCCTCCTATATTTATCGTCTGGAAGACCAGGCTGTTTGAGATGGTTGGTTTGATATCGGAGTGCATTAGAATTCTTTTTACGGATTCATTCAGTCTGGCGGCTATAACATCACATTCACTGAAGTCAGTGTAAACAAAAAGCTTTTCATATTTATTTGTTTTAAGCCAGTTATATTCACCTGCCTGTGTATTTCCGGGTATAATAACAGTGAAAAGAACGGCTGAAAGGATTATTGAGCCGAGTGTGTGAAGTCGTGAGAAAACTTTCATATGCATGTACCTCTTAAAATTAAATTATTTTGCCGTACCTGACAGAAGGGCTTTATAACCTTCTCCTATATCATTCCTTGCATCGGAAAAAATAAAAATCGTATCAAGAAATCTGCCCGCTTTAGAAGGAGTAACTGATAAATCCATTGAGTGTTTCTGACCGGCAGTAATTTTGATACCACCGGACTTTCCTGCCGAATAATACTCGGTTTTATACCTGGATGAATATATCCTGGTAACAGTTAACGGAGCATCGCCTTCGTTTTCGAGAACTATCTGTACCTTATTCTTCATGTTTAAATTTAATTCCCCGACCTCGGTCTTTCTTGGCTTCATTGCTATAACACCCATAGGGATAGGTTCCACATTGCCTAAAAGGTGAATTATCGTTTTCTCCTTTCCATCCGGACCTGTAAAGACAGTGACTGTTTTATCAAACTTCCCGGGATATTTGTAGGTATTGTATTTTATCATGAGATCGGTACTCTCCTCCGGCGCAAGGGAGGATTTTGCAAGTTTTACACTGGTACAGGCACAGCTCGTGGACGTATTGGCAATTTTGACTGTTTCGGTGCCTTTGTTTGTTATGGTTATTGTTTTTATAACAGGCGGACCTTCCTTTACGTTGCCGAAGTTGATAGACGATTCACTTAACTTGAGATTCGCTCCATAGGCGGAATATACAGAGAGAAATATCCCGAGGATAGTTAATGCAAAACACTTTTTCATTTTTTATCCTTTCCTGTTTCTGGTTGATTGGTGCCATGAACCAATTTCGATTTTTTATCATAATTAAAATCTTTATCCTGTCCTTCGGTATGGCATTTCCGACAGACATCTTCACTGACCTTGATCAGAATATCATCGGCACTGCCGGTTTCCGAGTGTTTTTTGCCCATGCCATGGCATGCCTCACACTGGACATCCCTGAGTTCCGGCGTCAGTTCCATATCAATGTAGCCCCCATCCTCTCCGTAGCCTACAACATGACAGCGGAAACAACCGGGATTTTCCTGCTTTTCCGCCCCCTGGGTTTTCAGATCGGAAAAAGCCCTGGCATGTGCCGTGGTTTTCCATCCCTTAACAATCTCGGTATGGCAGGGTTCGCATGAGGTGTAACCCAGATAATCCCCCAGGATCTCACTTCTTGCAGCAGTTCCCCATCCTATGACCGTGAAAAGCACAGAGGCTGTAAAAGCATAACCCAGTCGTATCATATATTTCTTTCTCACTAACAGTTGCATCCGTCAAGGGATTTGATGATAAGGTATTTTTTGAGCTGGCGTAAAAGCTTGACGTCGATACCTTCGATATCAAGGAGTTCATCCATATCGACGAATTCCCCGTTTTCTTCCCGGGTCGCAACGATTTTTTTTGCAAGATCAGAATTCAGGCCCGGGACTTTTGATAACTCCTCAACAGTAGCCTTATTAAGGTTGATTTTATCTTCATCCTTGGCATAGATCCCGGATGCCAGAAAAGAAAATATTACAAGGACGACTATGCAGAACATTATCTTATTTTTTTTCATATTTAGCTCCATGACTATATTTATTTGACTTCAGGTTTAAAACAATGTATTTCATATATTGCATTAAGGTATAAGGTTCAACCAAAATAAAGATACAACCAAAATAAATGAAATTTATAAAAATGTAAAGATGAAAAAGTCCATAACATTTTTATCCGATTCAGGCATTGAAAATCAATAGTACAGGATGAAACATATGGAATTCCTTCAGGATATCAGTAAGGTTTCGTTATCGAAAGTCGTTATGCTTCACATAAAAAATGCGATTTTAAACGGACAACTCAAATTTGAAGAGAAAATTCCAACCGAAAGAGAGCTGGCAGCCGGATTCAATGTAAGTCGCAATATGGTAAGGGAAGCTATACGAGCGCTGGAAATGGCTGGTTATCTGGAAGTACGCCAGGGGCCTAAAGGCGGGGCGTTTGTAAGGGAATTCACCCCGGATAGACTTTCGGAAGGATTTCTGGATTTCTATCTTGCCAAAAAGCTGACTATGGAGGAGTTGAATAATGTAAGGCTGCATATAGAACCTGAAGTAGCAAGGCTTGCAGCGCAGAATATAAACACTGAATCCGCGGGTATACTCAGGGCTATTGTTGAAGCTGAATATATGGATGATGCAATAAACGACCGGGTAGAAAGTCTGACAAAATTTCACCTTGTACTTGCAGAGATGTGCGGTAATTTTTTTTACGAAATAATAATTAATGTTCTTCTTTCTATTACAAAGGAGATCGTTGTGGCCGGGCACAGAGGAGGAGACACGGTTGTTCACGGTCTGGATCAGCATAATACAATTTTAAAAGCTGTAATCGACGGGAAGCCGGATAAAGCGGAAAAGGCAATGCGGGATCATCTGATGAAGTTTTCAAACGGGAATAATAGAGATAGAAAAAGAATACAGGGACAGGATCATTCCGGGCAATTTTTAAAATAAAATATTTTGAGGGGGAAAAATGAAGGAAAAATTAAAATACATAGTCGTATTTGTTGTTCTGTTTGTTACTCTCAGTCTTGTTCAGAGCGCATCAGCCAGGGATCTTATTGTGGTCGCCACCAAGGCTACTCAGGATGCGTCAAAGGATTGGTTCAGTTTCCTGGAATCGAAGGAAATACCTGTAAAACTTGTTACTCCCGATGCCTTCGCCGATTATAAAGGGGAGCTGTATATTATTGTTCTGGGCAGTTTTGATGAGTCGAAGGATATCACGGAGATAGCAAAAGAAGCCTTGACTGCCGATGAATTTAAATCTGTTCTCCAACAGCAATGAAGGAAAGATGTTTTATAAGCCACAGGCCTGGAACGTGGGGCAGAAGGTCATTCTTTTCCTTGGCCCCAATAGAAAAGCTGTTATAGAGTCCAGAATATCCACACGGGAGAAATGGTATGAGATGTTAAAGGACTGGTTCGATATCCAGGATGCCGAAGGTTTTCATGTCTATTAAAAGTAGTAGATGATTTAAGGAGATTATTATGAAAAAAATATTTTTCCATATCCTGCTTTTTTCCTGTCTGCTAATTCCAGGGGCATTGCTGGCCTTTCCATCGGTATTCCCTCATGGAACAACTATTTTTAAACCTGACAAGACCTTCAGTGGATATACAATCCTTACCACGGAAGGATATCAGACCATCCTGATTGACATGAACGGTAATGTTGTCCACCACTGGGGAAACCTTTGTGACAATGAACATCCTGCAAAATTGCTTCCCGGAGGATATGCCATGGGGGCAACTGGAAAACATGGCAGGATACTTGGTGATAAGGAATCCAATGACCTTTCCATAGTGGACTGGGATGGAAACATCGTGTGGACATACAAGATGGCCGGTGTCCATCATGATTTTCAGAGGGAGGGAAATCCTGTCGGTTACTTCGTTCCTGGGATGGATTCATATGTTGATAAGGGAAAAACCCTCATACTCTCCCACCTGGTCGTGAAAAATAAAAGGATAAGCGACAAAAAACTCTATGACGATGTAATCATCGAAGTGGATTACAGCGGAAAAGAGCTGTTCAGGTGGCTGGCCAGCGATCATATAAAAGAGATGGGATTCGATAACATGGCAAGAATTGTCATGTATCGTTACCCCAATTACACGATGACCAGAACTCCCGGTGTTGTCGGAGGAGACTGGATACACGTAAACAGTGCCTCCTGGCTTGGGCCCAACAAGTGGTACGATCAGGGAGACAAACGGTTTGATCCTGACAATATAATCTTCAGCGGACGGCAGACCAATACATTCGGAATCATAGACAGAAAGACCGGGGATATAGTCTGGCATATGGGGCCGGAATATGAATCAACAAAGGAGCTGAGAAAGATCGGCCAGATCATTGGTCAGCATCATGTCCATATGATCCCCAGGGGACTCCCGGGTGAAGGAAATATCCTTATTTTTGATAATGGCGGATACGGTGGATTCGGTGCTCCAAACCCCGGCGCACCCACAGGTGTGAATAATGTGAAAAGGGACTATTCGAGGGTTATTGAAATTAATCCTGTTACCCTTAAGATGGTGTGGGAATACGACGCCAACAAGGCCGGAAGCAGGGACAGGGTAAAATTTTACAGCGATTATGTAAGCTCTGCACAGAGACTCCCAAATGGTAATACACTGATAGCGGAAGGGGCGTTTGGCCGTATCTTTGAAGTAACCCCCGACTGCCAGACTGTATGGGAATATATCAGCCCCTATTATAACAAGACTGAAAACTTCAATCTGGTTTACAGGGCATACAGAGTCCCCTATGACTATGTGCCCCAGTTGAAAAAGCCGGAAGAGAAAGCTGTTATTCCGCCTGATAATTCAGTACTCAGGGTAAAAGACTTAACAAAGGCTGAATAGACTTTTTAATTAGATTATAAAAAGATCTGGATTCCCCGATCAAGTCGGGAAATTACGACTCAGTTATGTATTTTATTCCAGACTTGATCTGGCCTCCAGTAAAAGATGGTTAGAAACAAAATAGTTTTTTTATGTTTCTAATATCACCTAATAAAATCAGGAGCATCACAGATAATTTTTAAAGACATAAACGTATAATAAGGAGAAAATATTTAATGAGTTATAGAAAAAACCTGAAATATATATTGTGTTTTTTTACTTTTGCCATGGCTATGATTTTTACAGGTAGTGTCTATGCGCAGCATGAAGGAGGCCTGGGTATAAAAAAGATTCATATCAATATTGCCGACAAGGAACAGCTCATGAAGATCGACGGCATGACAGAAGATCTCGCAAATGCTGTTATCGAATACCGCAAGAAATCGGGCTTCTTTAAAAAACCGGAAGATATGCTCAAAGTTCCGGGTATCACAAAGGATGTATATAAAAAATTGAATCCACAGACAGGGGCCGAGGGTGATCTTTACTGTGTCCCCAGGAAAGGCAGCGATGATGAGGAGGATGAAGAGCCTATACTGAGTCCTTCAAAATGCTGAACAATGTTTATCCAGGGGAAAAAATACCTATGAATTATAACTGGAAATGGCCCTTAGTTGCCGTTTTTATAGCGACCTTTGCATTCATAACACCTTCTTTCGGGGAGGATAACCCTCGGGGATTGGCTCCTGTGATGGATGCTACCTACATGCCTGATCTCGGCGGTATACTCAATAAGACGTATCACAACCAGTACGGGCAAAAAAGGGACCTGTCGGAATGCATCGTTCTGCGTGGAAGCCATGTAAAGGACGGGAAGGCATATGTTCCGGCAGGCGGACTGTTTTATTCGTCGGAGACCTCATACGACGCAAGACCGTTCATGAGAGAACCGTTCCTGATCCTTGGCGAACATACATATCTGCTTCGTTCGACATTTAAAAAAGTTATCAAACGAAATGTGGAGGTAAAAAGAAAGGAGAAGGTGCTTTTGAATTCTTCCGGGTACCGTCTATGGTTTGATTATGCTACGGATCATTATGGAAAACCCTATGGTGAATTCGCTCTTATTTCTCCTTCGGGCGGATGGCCGCATGAATGGCCTGTATCAACTTCCTTCCCCGGTGCTGAGGCTGTCAAGAAATTAAACCTGGAGGAAGGTATTCATCCCCAGCCTGAAAAATTTTTTATGGACAACACCTATTTATACGGACTCACAAAAGTTGTAGCCGAAGATGTCGGGTTCGATAAGGCAAAATTCTCCATGATTGAATATCCTGTAGTTACAGAGGCTGTTTTTTCCATGGAAAGACCATGGGTGATGAGTATCTATCAGGAGAGTTTCCGCTGGTATGGTAATAAAAGAATCTACACCTTCAGGAAAGAAAAAGGGATTCTCATTGAGATAAGAGACTGGACAGGTAAAAAGGTGCTCGCATCCAAACTCCTCAAACCTGCAACACAGCAGGAATATAAGGTTGCAAACCAGGATGATTACTGTCTGACCGATTTTAATCTTGATATGCATATCGAATTGATAGTCGATCCTGACTATCTCAAGGCATCGGACTTTGCTCCCTGGGCCAATGATGTCCCCTATGGCTGGAAAGAGGGGACTGTTTCTCTTGCCGTTTACAGCCACCTTATCAAGGTCGAGGATGGCAAACCATGGCCTGAAGACAACAGATATATAGTCAGGCTTGAGGCTAATTATGAGACCGGTATGTTGAAACGGCTAATCCTGGAAAACAGGGGACCCTTTTGTTTTGAGTAATGACAATACTTCATATGACGGCCCTGAAAAGATATCCGAAGTATGGAATCGAAAATATTTTACATTAGTCGCAAAAAAATTTGAAAAGGATGTGGTTCATAACAGTTATGTGCGTGACTCGTTTTTCCAGAGAACAGATAATCTTATCCTGTGGAAAGATGGCAGGGATAATATAGATTTTTTCATCGGCAAAAGTCCGCTCGTAGTGTCGGTTATGGAGGACACATTTCTTCAAAGGCTTGCTGATCCCTCATATGGCGTGCCTGTCGTACAATCCCGGTTTACCTCCTATCCGGAGGTCATCCCGGATGCCAAGTGGTTTGCCCCTGACCCGACCAGCGCCTTTGTCCCCAACTCCGAGTTTAAAGGATTTATCAGAAAGTATGTAAAAACAAGGGAAGGGAACAGGCTGATTGCCCAGGAGACCATGATCATAAGGCGCAGCTATGTTGATTACAGAAATAGAAAGATCATAATCCCGCCCGGAGGACTCTATTACTCTTCCCGTGATAACCGTAACATCAGGCCGGGAGAACCCCTGGTTATTCTGGGTAAGAACGCCCATCTGCTTGGCTTTAAGAGTTATCTGGTTGTGAAAAGGAATTTCAGAATCGATCTCTGGAAAGAATATCCCATGGGAGACGGTAACCCTCTTTTCTGGCAGGACACTCCCTTTGGCGACGGCAGTAAGGCAATGAGATATATGAATACAAATTTTCTGTGGGGGAGACCGCTTGCCGAACTCAGGGTTACAAAATATTCCGGGAACAACTGGGGTTCAAATATCCTCGTAGCAAACGGGCTTAATTCATATGAGGATCTCCCGAAGGAATTACCCCCGGAGGGAACTTATGACCAGGATTTTAAATATTATATCCCCGACGTGTTTGCCGAGGGAGCAACCTACCTGATTCCAAAATTCATTTCGCCTGATTTTGTTGAAGTCAAGGAAATGGGCACGCCCGGTATGGATGAATTTACCGTGACCTATAAAAAACCTAAAAAGGCGGTTCTTCGTGAAGGAGACTCCATAACAGCAGGTAAATACAAATTCAGGGCAGACAGGATCGATAAAGAAACAAAATCGGTAAAATGTTCTCTTATGGATGGTGAAGGCAAAGTATTGGCCGAAAAAACATTCGGACCAGTCGATGACAAAATTATGGATACCTACCCTCAGTATGCACCCACTCAGGAAAAGATTACGCTTAAATATGCAGACCTATTTATTACACTCAATATTCCTGCGAATCTAGCTGGAGGAAATGCCGCATTTTATGTGGCTACGGATGCGGTCACCTACCATAAGGATGAGCCCTGGCCTGATGACCCTAGGTTCATGGTAAGGCCTGATGTGTGCGGTCACTGTTATCAGTTGAATGAGGTAATTCTTGATAATAAAGATCCTGTTATACTGGATGCGGATAATCCAGAGTTTACGGGCCCGAACGGTTACTTTAAAATAGTAATTGATGACTTTGACGGTGAAGCTATTAATTCCTGGCATCTTGAGACCAGCAGAGAAGACAAAAAAGGAAAAGCGGAAATAAGCAGGACACCTAACCTGGCCGAATACCCGAGGAACAACATAGATGTGATGGTAGGCGTAAACGGGACAACTGAGAGCTTTTTAAGAAGAACGGTTCTTGAAAGACTTTCCTACAGAGAAATCTGGCGGCTGAAATAATTAAATTTAAGGAGATTTAATATATGGCAATAAGCGACAGCCATAATCCGGCGATACAGGTTGGGAACAAACCTTCCATGCTGAGTGTTCTTCCAGGATTCCGTGAGAGCTGGCCGGGACTTCTGGCTATAATCGTAATAGCCCTTTTTTGTGAACTCCCCGGCCTGCCGTGGCCTTTTACGATACATAATCTTCTGAGGTATATAGATCATATCCTGCCTCCGATACAGGGCAGGGGACTGTTTCTCGATCTTCTTCATTTTAACTATGTTGTGATATGCCTTGCAACAGGGATCATAATCCGTAATGTTTTCGGCGTTCCAAAGAGATGGGAAGCCGGCCTGAGTTACTATTCTGTCTTTCTCCATGCTGGTATTATCATGCTCGGTTCCCAGTATCTTTTAAGGGATATGGTAAAACTGGGAGCCCTTACTGTTGTTATAATGGTTGTATTTGTCTTTGGAACAGCCACATTTTTTGTTTTTTTATCCCGATGGTTCAAACTTGATGAAAGCCTGGCAGGAGTATTATCTGCCGGCTTTTCAATGTGCGGTGTAACTGCCCTCGTTGCAACTGCTCCGATGGTCAGGGCAAAAAATGAGCAGATCACCTATGCCATTGCCGCATCAGTCTCCTTTGGCATTATATGCATGATCATACTTCCTCCTATTGCAAGGTTCTTTGATGTTACTCAATATTCGTTCGGAGTAATCAGTGCAACCGGAGTCCCGAACTCTGCACAGGTCATTGCCTCAGGTTTTATGTACGGGTTTGAGGCAGGAAAAGTTGCAGGTTTTGTAAATATAGGACGAATTGTACTGATTCCGGCTGGTGCACTTTTTATCTACTTTTTTACTATGACAAAGGATGTACTTGCCTCGGAAAAAATCAGTATCATCCGGACTGTAAGAGAAAAATTTCCAGTATATGTCATCGGATTTATCATTGTGTGGGGTGCAAACTGCATGCACATTTTCCCAAAGCCCGCTGTATTTGCCATGGAAAAGGTGATGATCTGGCTTTTCAGCCTTTCCTTTGTAGGACTTGGCCTCCAGACAAAGCTGGGAGATGTGAGGAAAGCCGGTTTAAAGGGGTTAATCGCAGGTTATATAGGCGGTTCGGTAAAACTGTTTCTGGCTCTGATCGTTATAATAGCCCTTATGAAGTACGGACATATAAATTAACAGGATGCTTTGAATTATGGATGACAAAAATAAAAATGAGAAGCTTCAACAGGAAGAGTATGAAAAAATCAAGGCTGACACAGAAGCTCAGATGATGCGGGCGAGGGTGAACGACTATATAGCCATTGCTTTAGCGCTTGGAGCTGTCTTTATACTCTGGATACTTCAAATGATGGGGCTTTATTAGTATGTCAGACGCGGTTTTACTCATATTAAGGGTCCCTGAAACTGATGACCAGGATGTGGTGTTAAAAAGAGTCAATGGACGTCTCGATGTGTCAACAGCAGGAGACCGGTATTCTTCAATTAATGAGGATGCAGCGGAAAAGGCTTTTAATTATACATCCCGATCATCCGGGCGCATAATTGCACTTCAGCTTCTTACATCCGATCTCTTTCACTGGGGAATGAATGACAATATCCTTTCCGGTGCGGCAAAGATGCGTTTTATCGGTCATGTCCGTGAGCAGGTGCTGGAAAAGTCTCATGAGACAACTAAAATGCTCCGTCAGAAGGCAATGGAATATGGCGTCCCCCTTGAAATAAAAAATGTTGAAACAGATGATCCGGTTATGGCAGCATTTGAGGAAGCGAGCGGAGACTATGACAGAATTTTTATTGCGAAAGAAAAGGAAAAGGTTTTCCCGCTTTTTAAAAAAAGCATGAGGCAATATTTACAAAAAAAAATCACTGTTCCCATCGTAGTGGGATAAATGAAATTATAAAAGGAGAGAAATATGAAAAAAAGTCTGGGCATGCTATTTATCGTATTTTTAATGTTGGTATCCTGCGGATTAACTTACGCATATGAAGCCATAGTAGGGCCAACAGGTGTACTTAAATACGACAAGGAAAAATCCTATGGCGGATATACCCTTTTCGCACCTATGATAAACTGCAAAACCACATACCTTATAGACATGGAGGGGAATGTCGTCCACAAGTGGGAATCGGAATATACACCGGGTGCCTATGCAATGCTCCTTCCAAACGGTAATCTCCTGCGCGGAGGTGTGATGAAAGACAAGCCTGTGGCAATCGGTGGAGTCGCCGGTATCATCCAGGAGATCGACTGGAACGGAAAGGTTGTATGGGAGTATAAACTGGATACACCCACAGAAATTTCGCATCATTGTTTCTGGCGCATGCCCAACGGAAATACACTTATTCTTGCATGGGAAGCCAAAAGCATAGCCGAGGTAATTGCAAAAGGCCGCGACCCGAAAACAATCCCCACGGAAGTTTACGATATGGGTGAGTATAACAACAGATTCTGGGTGGACTTTGTCCGTGAGGTGGATAAGAAAGGAAAGACCGTCTGGGAATGGCATGTATGGGACCATATCGGACCGGGCCCCAACCAGTTCGACATCAACTATATACTGCCGGAAAAACTAGGCGGTAATTATACCAGTTTTGACTGGACCCACTTCAATGTAGTCGAATATATCCCTGAAAAGGATATGGTTCTATTGAACTCCAGAAATTTCAGTGAATTCTATCTGGTTGATCATAAGACCGGGGAGATGATCTACAGATGGGGCAATCCAAGTGCCTACGGGCAGGGCAAAAAACCTTCATGGTACAACAACGGAGACCAGAAGGTGTTCGGATCTCACGGTACTACCTATATAGGAAAAGACCGTTTTATGATATTCGATAACGGCTCCGAAAGGGCGGAAGGGAACCGTTCCAGTGTGGTGATAGTTGACAGGAAAACCAGCGGGATCGTGTGGGAATATCATACCATAACTCCGGAAAGTTTTTATTCATTCAGGCAGGGTTCGGTTCAGATGCTTCCCAACGGGAACATCCATGTGACTTCTACCAACAGCGGGCATCTTTTCGAGCTGACCAAAGACAAGAAAATTGTATGGGACTATGTAAGCCCTGTTTTCAATGGCAAGATAAAGTGCTCTGCTGAAGATGGCAGTATGCCGAACATGATGCTGAATATGATTCATAGGTCCTATCGCTATGGAGCTGATTATCCCGGCCTAAAAGATAAGGATTTGAGCAGGAAGACACCCTTAACAGAATGCCCTGAGTTTTATAAGATATATAAAACAGAAGGGAAATCTGAGGAGTAGATATTTCGCGCCATCCGGAAATTACTGTTTCCGGATGGCGTTCCCACCATATTATACCTTCCTTTAAAACAACCCCTTGACAAATATTAAATATGGGCATAGAAGACAAAAAATGTCCAAAAATGACAATTTGGATGCTTAAATGAGAATAAATCAAGAGATATAAATATGAAACTCAGGGTAAAGGATGCAGCGGAACTGCTTCAGGTTTCTGAAAAGACCATTTATCGATGGATAGCACAGGAAAAACTGCCCATGCACCAGGTCAACGGGCAGTACAGGTTTAACCGTGCGGAACTCCTGGAATGGGCGACTTCAAAAAGTATACAGATTTCTCCAAAGATGATGGAAGAACCTGAGGACACCTTTATCCCTTCTCTTGAAGAGGCGTTAAGGTCAGGCGGAATCCACTACAGGGTGGAGGGCAGTGACAAAATCTCGGTGCTCAGGAGCGTCGTGAATATCCTGTCTTTACCTGACGGTGTTGACCGGGAATTTCTCTTCCAGGTTCTGCTTGCGAGAGAATCCCTGGGGTCTACGGCCGTTGGCGACGGAATCGCAATACCGCATGTCCGCAATCCCATTACCCTTCACGTGACAAAACCCCTCATGGCCCTGTGTTTTCTTGAAACACCTATTGATTTTGAGGCAATAGATGGAAGACCTGTACATACCCTGTTTACAATTGTGAGTCCTACTATTAAAGCCCATCTGAATCTTTTATCAAAACTCTCATTCGGGCTTCGCTCCTCTTCCTTTGCGGGCGCGATAGCCAATACAGGCTCGAGAGAGGAGATCTTTCAGGAAGCCGGCCGGCTCAATGAAAGCCTTGCTTCAAATTCTTCAAACGGAGAGAATAAGGCATAATGATCATAAATCTTTTGTTGATTTCGCTCGCAATTATCTTTGCAGGGGGATTTGCGGCCATAACTGCGGGAGGTTCAGGGAAAGCTGCAAGCCGTATAGGGGTTTTGTCATGTCTTTCCGGGGCGGTATGTGCAATCATTGCAGGCTGTTCAGCCATGTTGACCGGATCGGAGTCTTCCATCCGCCTTGCATGGCAGATTCCATTCGGGTCCTTTTACATTGGAGTTGACCCGCTTTCCGCCTTTTTCATCATCACAATTTCTCTTATATGCGCCCTCGCCGCTGTATACGGCATTGCATATCTTAAAGCATACCGGGGAAGAAAAAATATCGGTGCTGCATGGTGCTTCTTCAATCTTCTTTTTGCTTCTATGTTACTGGTGGTTATAGCCAGAAACGGCATCCTGTTCCTGATTGCCTGGGAGGCTATGTCGCTCTCTTCATTTTTTCTTGTTATGTTTGAGTACGAGAAACCGGAGGTCCGCGAGGCGGGATGGGTATACCTGATAGCAGCCCACGTGGGTCAGGCATGCCTGATGTGTTTCTTTATACTTCTTGCAAGTGGTAACGCCGGCCTTGATTTTGACGCTTTTTCAATGTCTGCCGGTTCTGTCGATAAAAATGTGCTGTTCATTCTTGCCCTAATCGGCTTTGGAGCAAAGGCGGGATTCCTTCCGCTGCATGTGTGGCTTCCCGATGCACACCCGGCTGCGCCTTCGCATGTATCTGCGGTTATGAGCGGAGTAATGATCAAAACAGGCATATACGGCATAATACGTATGATATCTCTTATCGGGACGCCGCCTGCCCAGTGGTGGGCTTACACCTTGCTTATAACAGGCGCATTGTCCGGAGTGGCAGGAGTCCTGTTTGCTATGGCTCAGCATGATTTAAAGCGTCTGCTTGCTTTTCACAGTGTTGAGAATATCGGCATTATCACCATAGGGCTTGGATTGTGGCTACTTGGAATTTCTTTGAATAATCCGGTTATTGCCACGCTTGGCCTCACGGGTGCTCTTCTTCATGTGCTTAACCATGCGATTTTCAAGAGCCTCCTGTTTTTTGGAGCAGGAGCTGTCGCTCATGAAACAGGGACAAGAAATATCGATCTTCTGGGAGGCCTTTTAAAGCGTATGCCTAAAACGGCCCTGGCTTTCGGGATCGGTTCAGCAGCAATATGTGGGTTTCCTCCCCTGAACGGTTTTGTAAGTGAATTTTTAATCTATCTCAGTTCTTTTAATGTTTTAATATCCAATACATCAGGCGGACCTGTCATCGGCGGTCTTATTGCCCTTGTCGCTCTGAGCCTTATAGGGGGGCTTGCCGCTGCCTGTTTTGCAAAGGTTTTCGGTATAGTATTCCTGGGTGAGTCGCGAAGTGAAAAAACTGCCGGGGCATCCGAGGTCCATGGACCGATGCTTTCCGCGATGATGGTCGCTTCCGCCCTGTGCATTTTTATAGGACTCTCCGCCCGCTTGCCATCAGATTTATAAATCCTGTTGCTGTACAACTGATAGGAGGAGGACCGGTATCCGAGACATCCGGAATGGCATATGTCATTCTATCCAGGATAAGCCTGGCAGGCCTTGTATTGCTCATTGTTGCAGGATTTTTATGGCTGCTGCGGCATATACTTCTCTCTGGGCGGGTGAACAGAACAGGCCCGACCTGGGACTGCGGATACTTAAAGCCGACCAGCCGCATGCAGTATACATCATCGTCCTTTGCATGGCCCGTTATCAGCATGTTCAGATGGATTTTAAGGCCGGGTCTGCGTGCGGAAATCGGCAACGGCTTATTCCCGGAAGCCGGCGAATTGTCCTCTCATATAGACGATATTTTTCTAAAAAGACTGTTTGCCCCGATATTCGGGTTCATCAGTGCACTGGCGCGGAGAATCCATATACTGCAGGAGGGACGCAACCAGCTCTATGTACTTTATATAGCTGTAACGATCCTGGTGCTCCTTCTGGTCAAAATGAGGTAACTGTAAATGAATATCGCCGCACCGATAATATATATACTGTCAGCTCTTCTGCTCTCGCCATTTCTGACAGGCATCATCAACCGGACAAAGGCCAAATTTGCCGGGAGAAAAGGTCAGCCGCTGCTGCCAGCCCTACTATGACCTTGTTAAACTTCTGAAAAAGGGCTCTGTCTACAGCACGACTACGACCCCTGTATTCCGCCTGGGGCCGGTTATAGGGCTGAGCGCCTTAGCAGTTGCCATTATTGTTATTCCTTCAAGCGGATTCAAAGGTCTTTTTTCCTTTCCGTGCGATTTTGTTCTGCTGGCCTATGCCCTCGGCCTGGGACGTTTCATGACAGTATTGTCTGCCATGGATACGGGTTCCGCCTTTGAAGGAATGGGTGCCAGCCGTGAAATGCAGTTTGCCATTCTTGCCGAGGTAGTATTGTTCATTGGCCTGGCAGTTCTTGCACTTGGGACGGGGGAGATAAGCCTATCGGGGATATATATCAGACTGTGGGACAGCAGATTTTCCCACACAGGTCCGGCAGTTTTCCTTGTGGCATTTTCATTTCTGATAGTTCTTTTAACAGAAAACTGCAGAATCCCGGTAGATGATCCAAACACTCACCTGGAGCTTACAATGATACACGAGGTTATGGTCCTGGATCACGGAGGGGTTGATCTTGCCCTGATACAATATGGCGCATCACTCAAGCTGTGGCTGTTTTCATCATTGATTACAGGTATGGTTATCCCGGTAAGAACAGGATCGTTACTGGCAGGCATTGCAATCAATACAACAGGCATTTTCGTTGTATCGGTACTGGTGGGAATAATAGAATCAGGCATGGCAAGACTGAGGCTTCTACATGTGCCGCATATGCTTCTTGTCGCACTGTCTGTCACAGTGGCGGCGCTTTTATGGGTATTGAGGTGATTTATGACAACGTGGTTTAACATATTTATCCTGGGCCTGGTGCTTACCGATTTCCGCCTCCTTGCAACAAGCCGCCTGGGATCCGTTATCCATACAACCATACTGCAGGCCATCTGTCTCAGTGCCTTTACACTGCTTGTGGCAGGCACATCCCTGTCCATGCATATGATACTGTTGTCGGCTGTAACCTTTACGGTAAAGGGCATTGTATTGCCCTGGCTTCTCAAAAGGGCGATGAGAGAGGCTGGTGTCCAGAGAGAGATAAAACCGATAATAGGATACAGCGCATCGGTGCTCATCGGAATGGTTCTTCTCGGCCTGAGCTTTTTTATTTTTTACCGTCTCAAGGAATCGGTTTTTCCTGAGTCGGCATTTCTCCTGCCCGGGGCCCTTTTTACAACTTTTACAGGCCTGATGTTGATCGTATCACGCAAGAATGCGCTTACTCAGGTCGCAGGGTACCTGGTTATGGAAAACGGGATATATGCCTTCGGCACGGTCCTCGCTGTTGAAGAACCAATGCTGGTGGAGATGGGTGTTCTGCTGGATGTATTTGTAGCGGTGTTTGTCATGGGTATCACGGTCTACCAGATATCCAGGGAGTTCGATCATATAGATACTGACAGGCTCTCTGAACTTAAGGATTGATATTATGCTCATTACTATTGTTTTGATTCCTCTCATACTCGGGATTCTGGTCCTCGTAATCCCTTTAAAGGGAGTGAGAAGGGGAATTCTGATCGCAGGGTCATTCTGGCATCTGATCATGACAATTATACTGGGATATCTGCGAAACAACGCTTATCAGTCCGGGGAGTGGATTGGTCTTGACGACCGGGGCCTGCTCTTTCTAGCTGTTACGAGCATCCTGTTTTTAATGGTCTCCATATATACCGTTGGCTATCTTGCCAGAGACTCGGATCGCCATGTCGTGGATTCGGTTGAAGGCATATTATTCCGTAATGAACCGGAAGCCATATTTGCTGCCTGTCTACTTTTTTTCCTTGCGGCAATGAGCCTGGTCTGTATAAGCCGGCACATGGGACTTCTGTGGGTTGCTGTTGAAGCCACAACACTGGTGAGTGCACCCCTTATCAGTTTTCATAAACATCACAGGAGCCTGGAGGCGACATGGAAATACCTCCTTATATGTTCAGTAGGAATAGCCGTTGCCCTGCTGGGTAACTATTTTCTTGCCTTTGCCGCACACAGGGGAACGTCTCTCAATCTGGACAACCTGATCAAACATGCCGGGTTCCTTGACCATAAATGGCTTAAGGCCTCTTTCCTCATGCTGCTTGTAGGATATGGAACCAAGGCAGGAATCGCTCCCATGCACACATGGCTTCCCGATGCACACAGTGAAGCCCCCTCAATGGTCTCGGCGCTGCTGTCAGGTGCACTTTTAAACTGTGCCTTTCTCGGCATCCTGAGAGCACATTCAATCCTTTCGGCCTCGGGTCTGGGTGCATTCAGCGGTGGACTACTTGTTTTTTTCGGTATGCTTTCAATTGCCCTTGCTGCTGCATTCATGATCCGCCAGAACGATTACAAACGCATGCTGGCCTATTCAAGCATAGAACATATGGGGATCGTTGCCCTTGGTTCAGGTATTGGCGGATACGCCTTTACGGGAGCAATGCTTCATGCGATCAATCACTCCATTACCAAAGGAATGCTTTTTATAATTTCCGGACAGATCCTATTTATATACAGGAGTAAAAATACCCATGATGTCCGAAATATTTTAAAGACGGCACCTCTTACCGGAATCCTCTGGCTGTGCGGATTTCTTGCTATTACAGGGGCACCGCCCTTTGGCACGTTTATAAGTGAGATAACCATATTAAGAGGGATACTTGAATCCGGCAGGTGGGGTATAGCCGTAGGATATCTGCTTGGGCTTGGCATTGTGTTTATTGCCATGGCCAGGGTTGTAATCAATATGTCCTTTGGAAACCCTGAGAATGCGCATACCCCTGAAATATCAGACAATGGAAAGCGTGAGTCTTTCTGGTTTTCAATCCCGGTAATTATTATGGCATCCATTATTTTATGCCTGGGACTTTATATCCCCGGACCGTTCTGGACCTTCCTGAAGAATGCTGCCGGTATGACCGGAGGTTTTTAAGATGCCTGATAAAGAATTTATAAAAACATTTAACGCCGAAGCCATAAATTACTCTGATCTGCCTGTTATGGATTATAGGGATTTTCGCGATATGGTGATTTCAGAAGTACAGGCAGGAGCCCGTATTTCCGCCCTGCCGGTTTGCCGTAATAAAAAGGGTATTCTGAGGATGACAGCAGTTCTTTCCAGACCTGCATCCGGTGAATTACTGCTCGGGGCATCTGATATGCCTGCATCCTGGAACTCCCTGACACCGGATTGTCCCTCTGCTCACTGGTTTGAACGGGAGATTGCCGAGATCTGGCAGGTCACACCAAAAGGCCATCCATGGCTCAAGCCGATTCGTTTTCAGCCTCCCCATGATATTAAGTCGGATGAATATTCGGTACATGAAGGGACAACGGAATTCTTCAGCATTAAGGGAGAGGAATCACATGAAGTGGCTGTAGGGCCTGTTCATGCGGGGGTTATTGAGCCAGGTCATTTCAGGTTCATATGCCACGGAGAGACGGTATATCACCTGGAGATATCTCTCGGATATCAGCACAGGGGTGTTGAAAGGGCCATGAAGGGAGGACCAGGCCCCAGAAGCATACATTACATGGAAACCCTTGCAGGTGACACTACAGTCGGACATGCAACCGCCTATTGTATGGAAGTGGAGGCATTATCCGGCATGTCTGTTCCACCCCGTGCTTTGGCGATAAGGGCTATAGCATCCGAACTGGAAAGGATTGCAAACCATGCGGGTGACCTGGGCGCCCTGGCCGGGGATGTCGGATTTCTTCCCACCATGAGTTACTGCGGAAGGATAAGGGGTGATGTCCTCAATATGACAGCCCTTTTATGCGGCAACCGATTCGGACGAGGCCTGGTTCGTCCCTCCGGAACTGTATACGACCTTGATAGAAAACTGATAGATGAGCTCATATCCAGGCTGGATGTCTTTGAAAAGGATGTCACTTCTGCTGTGGAACTTATGTTTGATACCGCATCGGTGCTTTCAAGGTTTGAAGGAACCGGTACGTTATCAGAGGAAACCGCGAAGAAGATAGGACTGGTCGGTATAGCAGCGAGAGCGACAGGCCTTGATTGTGATGTGCGAAGTGAATTTCCATATGGTATTTACCGCTTTTCACAGATGCATACCTGCACATGGCACACTGGTGACTGTTTTGCTCGGGCCTATGTCAGATGGCTGGAGATCAACACATCTATAGAATTTATCAAAAGACAACTCCTTGAATTGCCGAACGGACCTGTATCATGCGATTTTACTCCTCTCAAAAAAGGGATGCTTGCAGTAAGTATGGTTGAAGGCTGGCGCGGCGAGATATGCCATGTGGCTTCGACTGACGAGAATGGCTGTTTTGAGTTTTACAAGGTGGTTGATCCTTCTTTTCATAACTGGTTCGGCCTTGCCCTGGCCCTGCGGAACCAGCAGATTTCGGATTTCCCCTTGTGCAACAAGAGCTTTAACCTGTCCTATTGCGGACATGATTTATAAGGATCATCCAAGCCAGGCAGAAGGTAAAAAAGTCTTTATAATGGATATTAACTGTTTCTCAGAGAAATTATGTTCCAGATAATTAAAACACGGATACTACAGAAATACCGAACAATGGCATACCCTGACGGGCCTCCGCCGGAATTGCCCGAGATATTCGCCGGCAGGCCTGTAATCAGTCGATCAGCCTGTACGGAAACGGGTTGTAAACTCTGCATCGCCGGATGCCCTGTACAGGCAATTCACATAAGCCCGGAAACAAAAGGACCTGTCATTGATACGGGGAAATGCATATTCTGTAGGCTCTGCGAGAGAGCATGCCCGACGGGTATTATTCACTTCAGCAGGGAGTACCGCCTTGCAGCATCCATGCGCAGCAATCTTTTTGTTCAGGCCGGAGATCCTGATTACTGTACTGCAAGGAATAAGGTAGCATCTAAGCTCTTTAAAAGATCCCTGAAGCTCAGACAGGTGTCCGCAGGAGGCTGTAACGCATGCGAAGCTGACACGAATGTCCTGGGGACTTTGGCCTGGGACATGGGACGGTTCGGAATACAGTTTGTTGCTTCTCCGAGACATGCCGATGGCATCCTGATCACCGGCCCTGTTACAGAGAACATGCGTGAAGCGCTTCTAAAGACCTACAGAGCGGTGCCTGATCCCAAGGTGGTGATAGCGACAGGCTCATGCGCCATATCGGGAGGACCCTACGCCGGGCATCCAGAGCAGAACAACGGCGCAACGGATATTGTACCTGTTGACCTGTTCATCCCGGGCTGTCCTCCTCACCCTCTTACGATACTTGACGGGCTCCTGAGGTTCACCGGAAGGATAGACTAAAAAGAAAAATACATCGGTCATCCCGAAGGATTCGAAAAACAAGGAGCTGGCGCACAAGTTTAAAAACTATATCCACGAACCTGAGTCATATGTAAAATTTGTGAATTATTTCAGGTTCCCATCCATCAATGTACCTGCCAGAAAAATCCGCAAAGAGAAACCTGTATATAATTAAGAGGACCTGAAAAACTGCCTATTGAAACTGGACCTTTACAATGCCATATGGGAAGATATTAAGGTGAAATAACGTCTCTATGCGTAATCTTCGTTGGTTTCAACCATAAATCCTAAACAATGAAACCTAAACCTTGTTTATAATCTTGAATTTTATCTGAAAAAGTCCTAAAAATAAACGATTGCCTCATTTCAGGCATGACAGATTTAATCTTAGCACAGGTTTTACGTGCGTTGCCTTGTGAATTTTCAAGACAAAGTATTTTTTGTCTTGATTCTACGGCTTGCCTTCAAAGCTTAAGCCCTGGCCCTCGGGGTACCATGGCATCGACTATTTAAATCTGTCGAGAATATAGATGTGATCCCATTTGGTTTTCTTTGAAATTAACGCAGGTTATCTTCTTTAGACATAATTCCTGCGTGAGATATATATGGAGATCAACATTTTATGAAATCGCTTATGATCTTATGAAAGGTTGGGATTAACATCTATTTCTACACAATTGTGAATGAGGTGACAGATACGTATGGCAAAGATGAAAATCAATGACCGTGAGATTAAGGACGCCGATGTCTTTGAAACCATTGTCGAGCATTTCCCTGACATCATTCATTCCGTTGACCGAGAGGGCAACATTATATTCACCAACAGGAAAGCAGTCGAAATGTTGGGATATTCGATGGATGAGCTGCTTTCCATGAACATCAGGCAGATCTATGCCGACGAAATTCTGGAACAGGTGGAAAAGGGTTTCAGCGAACTAAAAGAACAAGGCGAAAAACGGGCCATAGAAAGTCTTTTAAAAGACAGTGATGGTAAGAATATCCCTGTTGAAATCAGATCATACAGTATCTATGATGATGACGATAATTTTGTGAGAACTTTCTCGATCCTGAGAGATATCAGGGACATCAAGGAACTGCAGGACAGCCTGATCCATGCGGGCAGATTGGCGGTTATCGGGGAGATGGCATCCGGTATCGCCCACGACATCAGGAACCCACTCAATTCACTGATTATCTCTAACGAGTATGCCCTGCTAACCCTGGATAATTTGCAGACACCTAAAACTCCAGAAATGGAAAAGGTCTACAAATCCCTGAAAAGCATGAAGAACGCCCTGGAGTTGATTCGGGACCTCTCCGAACACCTCACGAATTTCTCCAGGGGAATGACCGAACAGTTTGAAGTGCTTGACATCCATTTAGTGATTACCGAGTCGCTGTTCATCACCCATAACAAAATATTGAAAACCGGGATCAGCCTTGAAAACAGTATTGAAAAAGGTAGCTATTTCACAAAGGGTGCATTCAATCAACTGGAACAGGTATTTGTAAACCTCATCTCCAATGCATGCGATGCCATGGCAGAAACCAGAGGGGGGACTTTGAGTCTGGCTGTTTCTCCATATAAGAGTAATGGCACAGAATACTGGAAGTGTGAGATCTCTGATACCGGTCACGGTATCCCTGAAAAAGATCTGGAAAGAATTTTTCAATCCTTTTACACTACCAAGGAAAGAGGTAAGGGCACAGGCCTCGGGTTATCCATATTGAGAGGTATTATCGAAAATCATGAAGGTATTATTTCAGTGCAATCCAAAGAGGGACGGGGGACAACATTCGCTGTCTTCCTCCACCAATTGAAACCTTAGAGGTTTCTTTATAAAAAGGTGGTGGAAAAATACTTTTCCCACCACCGGTCAATTCACGTCCTTCAAGAATTGATAAATATTTATAGAGTTTTGCCCTGTCGGGCGTTGATCAATTTATTTCAGCAATAACATTTCGCTGGCCTGATCTACATCTGTTCTTCCAGCAACTGCACACTTTCGTCAAAATCAAAATCTCTAGGATTCCCCTGACGAGCGAAATCATTCTCATACTGATGCTTTACGATGTGAGGAATATCTTCCTTTTTCATGCCAAACTGCTCTGCCAGGTTGCCTGATCTGATACCCAGATCATCAAGCATCCTTTCGGTTTCAACAAACCACATATCCGATGCCTCCATCTTGGTCATACCTGTTGTGTCAACACCCATGGCTCTCGCCATTTCGGCAAATTTATCAGGCACGCATTTTTGATTATAGCGTTCTATGCCGAGGGTAACGACCGCGTTTGCAAGGCCGTGATGTATATCATAGAGTACTGAAAGACCATGCCCAAGGCCGTGTACAATACCTACACCGCCGCCGAACCCAAGGGCTACACCGGCTGAACATGATGCCCAGCATATATTTTCACACGCCTTATAATCCATTTTGTTATATGCGAATTCCCTCAGGTTTTCTGCTATCAATTTGACCACATGAATCATTGCCCCCTGGTTTAAGGGCGAAGACAGACGACAGACATAGGATTCAAAGGCATGCGAAAAGGCATCAAAGCCTGTCCAGGCGATCAGTTTTCCAGGCATCATACGGATCAGTGCCGGATCATTAAGGGCACAGCTGGGAGCCAGGTTTGGGACCACGCAGAACATCTTTGCCCTGAGCTTGGTATCGATTATTGCGCCACCCATTGTAGATTCAGCACCTGTTCCTGCAGTGGTGTTAACACTCACCTGCGGGATGGTATTGGGTTTGAATCTGGCTATGACTTCCATCCATGGCGGATCGACACGGGCGGCCATATCAGAGAGATTGGCACCAGGATTTGAAGCCAGCGCCCTGACACCTTTTCCCGCGTCATGGGAACTGCCGCCTCCTACAGAGACAACACCATCACATTCAGCCTCTTCGAATACCCTGGCGGCTTCGTAGACTTCGGTATCTCTGGGATTTGAGGATATTTTATCAAAAACAGTCGTTGAGATACCATGGTGATTGAGTATGCCGGTTATTTCCTCAACAATCCCTGTGCCCTTTAATCCTGTTGTCGTAATCAGAGCATTTTTAATCCCGGCCTTTTTAGCCTCGTCCGCTACCATTTCATGGGCACCCCAACCGACAATAACACCGCCAATCCTATCATTGTATGTCAAAGGAAACTGAACCATTTGTTTGTTAATCATTGCCTATCTCCTTGATAAAATTAATATTTAATTATTAATGCCTTTCAGGAACAGAAGTATAGAAAAAATAGTTTTGTGGGTCAAATTAAATTTGGCCGGTAATAAAGGAGATCCTTTGGAAATAAAATTTATATGAAGATATTAAATCAGTCTATTTCATATTGAGGATCAACCGGTAAGCCCAGTTTAATAAAAATAGCAGCGAAATCGTAAGGATTATCCAATTTCTTTGCCTGCTATTGAAGAGCAGAAAATTCCCCCTCCTGATCCTGACGCCGGCAATCAGTGCTATTAAGTTCATGATGAATACACCGACAAAACCTGTATAAATAGCTATTGATAGAGGGGCATTCCAGATGGCATAGGTCCAGTTACCTGCTGAAATGGCCCAGAAGGAGCGTGAAAAGCCACAAAAAGGGCATGGATATCCGATAATCCTTAAAAATGTGCATGGAATCATAGGTATACTGCTAAGAGGAATTATAAAAGATACCAGCAGCGGAATACCTGTGGCCGCTGCCAGTAACAGGTGTGGTACCGCAACTTCCCAGTAGTTGGAAGGGCGGTACCATGTGATCCATCGGCCATGACTTTTTAATTCCGTTGAAATGTCAACCTCGGATCGCAATGTGGCAGACATATCGCCTTTACTGCGGTTAAAGGGATACTTAAGTCGCCAGTGCATCAAGTTATACCCCGGGATATTCTTTTTCGCCTGAGATCGGTTCTTCCCCAAAAATCTGCCGATATGCAAATGCCAACATGCAGAATTCAATCGGAATAGTGAAAATAACCCCGATGCCACAGGCGATACTTCCAATTCCTCCGATTATACCGGCTACTATTGCAAACCCTAAAAAGGGCCAGAAATTGCTTTTGACCATATTGATGCTTTCCATGGATGCCGGCCAAAAATCCATTTTACGGTCAACGATTAGAAACATTCCGAACATTAAAAAAGCCTGAACTGCATATACCATAAATATGACGAGAAAGATTCCGATACATGGAATTATTGACAGAATAAATCCAACGACGGCTGTTAATATACCCCAGACCAGGAAAAATAAAAATGAGTTCAAAAAATAATCAAAACCTTTAAATACTGTACCGGCAGTAGGTGGGGGTTGTTTTTGATCGAAAATCTGCAGTATCACCAGAATCAATCCTGCCATCATAGGACCGCTTAATATGCCGAGTGTTACAGAGCTAAGTAAAACGGCAATCAAAGATGCCAGAACCAATGGCCCGAAATTGTCTTTGTAGAGGTTGAATCCATTTTCAATCCATTCACCAAATTTTACATTGACTTTTTCCATTGATCTTCTCCTTTTTATTCCCGTCTTGTTTATCCATTCAAATTAATTGCCCATAACGACCATCCTGTTTCTATAATTCTAATAACTATAACATTTTAAAAATGAAGTGTATGGTGTCCTATGTTTTATGTCAATAGAAAAGGTTTGTCAGCAGCCCGGGTTTCTATAGTTAATCCGGGATGATAGGTGAATCTAAAAAAACTGGGAACTGCTGTGGGATAATTCAAACCGGTGCAGTACAGGATCTTCCAGGTTCATCCTGTCAGGCCTGACAAATGAGACCTGTACTTTGTCTTCGTTTACATCCACCCAGGTGTAACCCGAATCAGGCCAGTATTTTGTGTATCCTGTTTCAGGTGTCGTGAATTTCCAGGGCGCACCGGCGCTTCCGACACAGGTATAATGTATCCCATCCACCGGGATATCAGTAAACACATGGTCATGCCCGTAAAACAGGGTTTTTACATTGAATTTTCTCATCCATTCATGGATAAGTTTTTGCTCGCCTGTTTTAGCCGCCTGCCCGCCTCCGCGACCATATCTGGAATTGAGATCATCCCCTGCTTTTCCTGAAACAGTATGGTGTATAAAGATAAACTTCCATTTCGACTTTGATTCTGAGAGTTGTCTGTAAAGCCATTCTTTCTGTTTATCGCCAAGGGTCCAGTCATTACTCTTTCCTGTTTTTGTACCAAGGTTGTGTCCAACGGTTGTGTAACCTGTCGCGGTCAAAACCAGGATAAGTGTATTCCCCCAGGTAAACCCATAATAATCACCGTAATCACTCCCGCCTTCGGGATAGGTCTCCGGTAAGGGATTAGGCATCCAGGCCATACGGGCGTTGCGTGCCCAGGCCCTTTCATTTTCGGGATGCCAGCCATTTTCACCTTCCCAGTTTCCGATTACTGTATAGACAGGAACCGAGGACGGAAGGATTCCGAGCCCCTGTTTAAGAAGATAATACAGTATCGGCCCGAAACGTTCTTCGGTCATGGGGCCGCCATGTGATGTAAAGGTTTGTATATTATCTCCGAGCATGAGCAGAAAATCGGGTTTTCTTGCCTTAATGGAATTGCTTATGTCCGATAAAATCCTGAGCCTGTCAGGCTGGTTTGGAGTAATATGAGAATCCGAGAGTATGGCGAATGAAAAGGGAGATGAGATGACTCTTTGTGTCATGAATGTGCTTTGGGTCGATGGCGTAAATATTTCAGTTCCCCGGTGCCGGGCATGAATCCGGTATTCATATAGAATACCTGGTTTAAGAGAGTTTATGGTAATATTGGCCGGAGTGTGTCTTTCAACAGAAAAAATTTTAGTCTTTTTCCATGGATTTTTCTTTTCTTCCGCCTCCCTGAATTCCATGTAACAGTCAGTATGTTTAACACCGCCCACCATGTTGACTGTAATGGACGAGATTGTCGGCTTGACAAGGCATGGAGGTGTGAGGAAATGGGAGGCAGTTTTTGAGACAGGAATATCCTCTTCCCCCTGCGCTCTGAATGTAAACGGAAAAAAAGCGGTTCCGATGCCTGCTGCAGCAACACCTTTTAGAAATATTCTTCTTGAAATAATACCCATACACGCTCTTGCACAAAAAATAAAATACTATAAATTTAAAAAAAGATAATAAAGATATGTCATTCAACTCTTTTCAAAACCATGAACCTGTCTTCGATATTCCCGCCTGCACGGGAATGACGAAGCATTAGATTTTTTCCCTTAAGGTATTAAAACATTATTTCACTTTATTTTGGTCATTATTATTCCCAGAGCTTTTTCCAGAGAGCAGCACCTGACTGTGAGGCGCCTTCAGGTTCCACCCTGGGTTTCCACGCATCTTTTATATCTTTGGCGATCTGTCCCCCGGGTGTCAGATTTTTACCCTTTAGGCCCGGGTAATCGGGGCTATACCGAAGTGCTCTGAAAACCATATTACTTGCCTTGAACCCAGCATCATCAAACCAGCTCTTTATTCCTCCGCTGGTAACCGGATTTATATATTCCCATACGACTTCACCTTCTTTTGTAACTTCGAACATGTGTCCGCTGTTTCCCGAGCATATAAAGGTGTTTCCATTAGGGAGCCGTTGAGCACCGGATATATGGTGCGATGAAAAACTGTTCTCACTTTTGGCTTTATACTCCCATACTATCTCGCCTGTTTTAGGATCCATTTCGATAATGGAAGAATAGGTAACAGGAGGACGCGCCCAGCCATTGTTGAATATCAGGATATGACCGGCGGCGGGGAGCCCTTTTTTTATCCAGTGAGCATCATGAGGGCCAAAGAGGATCTGGTCTCCGGTTGTGGTGAATGTAGGTGGGTCACCGGCTCCATAGGCGCTGGGGTTACCCCATCTGTATACAATCTCTCCCGTTTTATGGTCGATAATATACAGTTCACCGAATTCCCTTGAGTCGACAAGTATCTGATCGGTATCGGGATTATAGTCAACAGTGTTGAAGTGCATCCAGTCAGGATTTCCAAACCTGTATTGCGGAAGCACATTTGTGATAAAATTTACATCAAGATGATCTTTGAAATTCATGCCCCTGTGATCCCAGGCGCTCCATCTCCAGACGACTTTCCCCTTCGGATTTATCTCATAGATCACATCTGTGGCTATGCCTCTCTCGGTTGTTTGTTTAGGATCTCTTCCTCCTGCAATTGTTTCTTCCTTGCTTATATTTTCCCAGGCATTGGTCAGGGTATTGCCGTTGGGCAGTCTGGAAAAATCATGATGTATTGATCCTTCATTCGGACCAGGAACCCACTCCCATACTACATTTCCATCCCAGTCAAGCTCTATCAGTCCCTTGGCGCCTCCACCGAAGTTAAGGCCCTTACTGGGGTTGGGGTTCGGCTTTGGTTTTGGTCTTGGGGCACCTGCTTTTGGAGCTTGTGCAGTTCTTTCACGGGTGTTCCCCAGAATATGACCATTTTCCAGTAAAACGAAATGCAGACCCGGAAGATCGCCTTTAAATTCCCAGACATGCACAACATTACCAAACATATCAATCAGGTATACTTTGTCGGAAAACATAGGGCTGAATAGAGTGTATCCTTCATAAGCCTTGGAGGCGTTATACTGGATCAGTTGTGAAGGGCCACTGAGTGCTTCATAAGCGTAGGAGGAATTTAAATAAAGGACTGCAAACAATAAGATTCCGAAAAAGATGATCCTTGTTCTCATATTTTTCTCCTTATCTTTATATTTATCAGAATTAGTATTCTTTTTTTGCATCAAATGCAAGGTCTTATTCTGAAATATCTTCCTGGATTTTCTATTTCTCTTTATAATGCAATGCTGATAAAATTTGATGTCAAGTGATTGAGATAATATGACGATATATATAAAAAATCTCAGGAAACAAAGGATTCTGGCCATCGATATGGAGCTTGCGACCCTCATGGAGAAATGGGAAGAGATGGAAGACCAGCCTGCCAGTGAGTGGTAGATGAAAACAGGGTTCAAGGTTCAGGGTTTAAGTTCTATAATTGATAAGAATTAAAATACCTGCTGCAGCAAAGTTTTAAGGCTACATCTGATATCTGGTGAACATTCCAGACTTAATTCAATCCGGAAATGATCATATTATCGCAATCGATCCCTTCCGCCAGCAGTATCCCGGCAGCATTACGCTTCAGCCAATTTTGATAAGACCTGATAAAACTTGGATCGTGAAATTCTATAACCTCTTTAAGGCAAGTTAAATCCTGCTGAATACGCCAATATAAGAACATATAATCTCCTGTTTAAATGTTGTTGGAGTTCAATACCTTTTTGATTTATTTTTGTCAAAAAATCTTGACTCTTGTTTTATTTTTGCATAAGTATGTCACAATTCTGGTGCTCTTAATAGAGCTTAATAGGGAATCCTGTTTAAATCAGGAACGGACCCGCCGCTGTGACCCCTCCTTTTTCTATTTTGAAAAAGGAACCTCTTTAACCCTGTGTGTGCCACTGTTAATAAATGGGAAGGCCGTTAAAAGAGGAGGGGAAGTCAGAAGACCTGCCGGAATAAGTATTAGCCATCGCGGAATGTGGCATTACATAGCTGATCTCGAGGATAAAAAAGGGTAATCCCCGGGTCGATTAAATTCGGCTCGGGGTTTTTTATTTTTTAGCTGGATAATAAATTTAAAAGGAGAAAAGAATGAAAAGGTTTTTTTATATAACAGTAATGGCTTCTATCCTGATTTTTACACAGATAGCCACTGCAGCCGAAAATACAGACAATAATATAAAAAAAATGGATGAAGTTGTGGTTACAGGTACAAGATTTCAGCAGGAAGAAGCAAAGATCCCTGCAGATGTAAAGGTAATCACCGCGGAGGACATAAAAAAGAGCGGCGCACAGACGGTACCAGATATATTGAGAAACCTCGGGGGTGTTTCAGTAAGAGACCTCAACGGAAACGGAAACAACCAGGTTGTTGATCTTGGCGGTTTTGGGGATAGCGCAGATCGTCACGTTGCAGTAGTCGTAAACGGAATAAGGATCAACCCTATTGATCTGTCAGGCGTCAGATGGACACTTATTCCTGTGGACAATATCAAGAGAATAGAGGTCCTTTATGGTTCCGGCGCTGTTTTGTATGGTGACAATGCGGTGGGTGGAGTCATTAATATAATCACAAAGGATATAGTGGAAGGAACATCCGCTGATGTTCAGGCCATGGCAGGAAACCAGGCTACCAAAAGTGTTAATGGCATTTTCAACTATAATAAGGGACCTTTTGGTTTTCAGGTCGGTGCCGAAGGTTATGAAACAAATGGTTACCGCGACAGATCCGAGACAAGAAGAAAGGGAGCCTATGGCAAGATTCAGGCCTATCCCACGGACAATATCCTGTTGTCCCTGGACGTAAGTGCCGGAAATTCAAAGTATCAGCTTCCGGGTGCACTCTCCGAAGCCCAGATGGATGCCAATCGTGAACAGGCAGTTAATCAGGCAGATAAGGGTGAAGACAAGGATTTTTCTATCGGGCTTGGATCTGAATTTGATTTTGATAAAAAAGGAGTTCTGACTCTTAGGGTCAACCACAGAAAAGAAGACATAGACAGCGACATGGTATCGTGGATGAGCTATATGACGATCGAGTCCAAAACAAACGGTTTGAATACACAGTATGTTCTGGATTCAGACCTGATGGATCACGGCAACAGGCTTACCCTCGGTTTCGATTATTATGACACTGATTATGATGCCTCAAGGGGAGCCCAAAAAGGCGCCACTACCAACACCTTCAATAACAGTAAAAAAACCTACAGCTACTATATACAGGATGAGTATTCAATACTTAAGGATGTTATACTCAATGCAGGTATAAGGTATGAAGACCCTGAAATCGACCTTGCTACAAAATTTCCGGACGCATCAACAAGCTATTCATTCAAGGATTCTGAAACAGCATGGCAGCTCGGCCTTTCATATAATTTCAAGCCGGGTTCCAAGGTGTATGCAAGGGCATATAAGGCATTCCGGTTTCCGGTCGTCGATGAGTTTACAAGTCTTTTTACCGGTGCGATCAATACCAGCCTTAAACAGGAAACCTCGAATGGTTATGAACTCGGTGCAAGGTACACTGTCGCATCAAAGATGGTTATAAACGCACGGATATACACTATCGATCTGGATAACGAGATCGCTTATGATCTTTATACCGGCCAGAATGAAAACCTTGACAAGACGCGTCATCGGGGTGCTGAAGTCGATTTCCGCTATCAGGCATGCACCCATGCCGCATTATATGGGAACATAGGTTATACTAACTCAGAATTCAGGCAGGGCGAAAACAACGGCAAGGAGATACCTCTCGTTCCCGAGTGGAAATATAATCTTGGTATTGATATGAAATATGGAAACGTCAAAGGAAAGATACAGTACAACTATGTCGGAGAGAGATATTTCGGGAACGATTATGCAAATACCCAGAAAAAGATGGAAAATTATGACACCGTAGATATTTATCTTGGATATGAATTCAATAAGGCTGAATTATTTGTAAACGCGAAAAACATCTTTGGAAAAGAGTATTCGGATTACGGATATTACAACTCATGGGGCCCTGATTTTTATAATTACTATCCGATGCCGGAGGCAACCTACTGGGCCGGGCTAAAGATGTCCTTCTAGGTTTACTAAAGATATTTGATAACAGATCTGACACCGTTTAAAAAATGGTGTATATTGATTGCTCAGGAGATTTCAGGCTCTGATACTTTCGAAAGAGTAGAATATTTTTAAAACAGTAATGCTCCTGCAGTGGTTCAAATGGCGCTGAATGCAATCTTAAACGGCATTTACAATAAAGAATAATAATAAATATGAAATACATATTGACCATACTTTTAATACTGTTTTCCATCAATGAGATGGCCGGATATTCTCATGGTGAAACCTTTAAAGATTCTGTGGGAAGAAATGTTGTTATAGCCCATGCACCTGTCAGAATTGTCCCCCTTGCGCCGAGTATTACCGAGATACTTTACTATCTGGGCCTGGGAGATAAAGTGGTCGGTGTGACTAATAACAGTTATTATCCTCCTGAAGCACTTAAAAAACCCAAGATCGGTTCATACATTGATCTTAATATCGAGAAGATAATTACCCTCGGGCCTGATCTTGTAATAGGCACCAGGGACGGAAATAATCCCGGAATTGTTGACCTGCTCGATCAGGCGAAAATACCAACATATATTGTAGATCCAAGAAATGTTGATCAGGTTATTGAAACTGTCAGGATAATAGGACGTCTGTGCGGTATTGAAAAAAAGTCCGATCTGCTTGCCCGGGGATTACAAAACAGGCTCGACCGGATTAAAAAAGCGGTTGAGAATAAACGTAAGCCGGTTGTCCTGTTACAGATCAATCTCCACCCTATCATGACAGTAAATAAAAATACATTCCACCAGGATATAATTTCCATTGCAGGCGGAATCAACATGTCGGCTGATTCAACTATCAAGTATCCCCGAATCAGTATAGAAGAGGTAATAAGGAAAAAGCCTGAAATAATAATAATATCTTCAATGGAAAAGGGCGGGATGTTTGAAAAGGCAAGACAGGAATGGCTAAAGTGGACGTCTATCCCGGCAGCCAGAGACGGGAAGGTATACCTTATTGATTCGGACCTCATAGACAGGCCGTCTCCCAGGATAATAGACGGCATTGAGGAAATGGCAAAGATGATTCACCCGGAGGTGGATTGGGACAAGGTGATGGCTGGTGAATGAAGAACTAAAAATAAAAAGCATACTGACCCCCGGAAAGGTAATATCCGTCACGCTGATAATGTGCGTTTTTCTTATTGTGGTTATTGTGCTTTCACTCGTGCTCGGTACCGCGGATGTTACGTTGAAGCAGGTAATCGGAATAATTACCGGTGCAGTTTCGCGGGATGACCCGGTAAGACTGATAATATTCAAGATAAGACTGCCCAGAATATTACTGGCCGGCATTGTCGGGTTTGCCCTTTCGCTCGGAGGGGTAACTTTTCAGGCTATTCTCAGAAATCCGCTTGCCGATCCGTTCATACTTGGTGTGTCGAGCGGTTCGGCATTCGGTGCGGTCCTGGCAATAACCTTTGGGCTGAGTTTCAGTCTTGGTGTTCCTGTGATGTCTTTTATTGGCGCGCTTTTAACAATATATCTTGTAATGACGCTCGGTGCAAAGAAGATGGGTATGGAGTCATCCACGATACTCCTTACAGGTGTGATAGTTAATGCATTTTTTACTGCAATAATAATGTTCTTCATCTCAACCTCCTCTGATGACCGGCTTCATACCATGCTTTTCTGGCTCTATGGTGACCTCAGCCAGGGCCAGTATACACAGCTTCTGATAGTTGCACCCTTTATTCTGCTTGCGGCGATAATACTGTACTGCTATGCCAGGGACTTTAATATTATAACAACAGGTGACGAAATAGCGTCTCAACTGGGTGTTGATGTTGACATGACCAAAAAAATCGGTCTTCTGACCGTGTCTCTTATAATGGGTCTGGTTGTGGCCTTTTCCGGCCTGATCGGCTTTGTAGGGCTTATTGTTCCCCATCTTGCACGAATGGCATTCCGGTCGGACCATCGCATGCTGATCCCTGTTGCATCAATAGGCGGGGCTATTTTTCTTATTGCAGCAGATACACTTGCACGTACACTGGTATCGCCAAGTGAACTGCCTGTTGGCGTAATAACAGCCTTTTTAGGCGCACCTTTCTTTTTAATACTTCTCAGAAAAAGAGGCAGCCAATGGAGCCGATCCTGAAATTAAATAACATTTGCTTTAAATATGAGGATAAAGAGGTCCTTAAGGATATTGATCTTGAAATCAACCCGGGTGAAATCCTTGGAATACTTGGCCCCAACGGTTCGGGGAAGAGTACCCTGCTCAGGGTTATGGATGGGATATTGACACCGCAAAGCGGTGAGATGCTTATAAACGGTGACTCCTACCACGGTTTTAAAAGAAGCCATCTCGCAAGGGAAGTGGCCATGGTTGCCCAGGAAAATCATTTCAGGTTCTCCTTCTCGTGCATCGAAGTCGTATTAATGGGAAGGTTCCCGCATTTAAAACGCCTGCAGTTTGAAGATCACAATGATTTAAAAATAGCTATGGGGTCCCTGAAGGCGACCCATGCATTCGAGTTTGCGGAGCGATCAATACATGACCTTTCAGGCGGTGAACGGCAGAGGGTGCTTATAGCAAGGGCCCTTGCCCAGGAACCCAGGGTGGTTTTGCTGGATGAACCTACTTCCTTCCTGGACCTTAAATTCAAGCGGGAAGTGTTCAGGCTCATAGCATCACTGAGTAAAGAAAAAGGCCTTGGTGTGGCAATAGTGTCTCATGACATAGATCTTATTGCCCAGTACTGCAGTAAAATTATCTTATTAAAGAACGGATCTGTATACAGGACCGGTGATCCTGATACTGTTGTTACTGCTGAAAATATAGAGGATGTTTACGAATGCCCGGTGCTGGTTGACCGGAACCCGCTGTCAGGAAGGCCGCGGGTGAGTGTGAGGTAAAAGCGGGGCGCGAGGCGCGTGGTAAAAGCTTTCCCTTGAGCCTTGTGCCATGAGCTGCGTCAAATTATTATATTTATTTATTAAGACACGATAATTTTTAAAATATATCTTAGATTGCGAAAGGGATATCCCATGGTCGATTTTTTCATAAAAGGCGGACCGATTATGTATCCGCTGCTATTATGTTCGATTATTTCTCTTACTGTCATAATAGAGCGTGCCATCTTCTGGATAGGTGTTGGTATGGGTAAAAACCATATGCTTGTTGATGAAGTGCTGGAACTGAGCAGAAAGGGTGACTGGGAAAGTATCAGGCTGAAGGCCAGCGGATCAAAAAATTATGTAATCAGGGTGCTGATAAGCGGGATACTGCACAGGGAATATTCGTTGAGCAAGGCCATGGAGTCGGCTGCAGCCGATGAAATAGGCAGGATGGGCAGATTCATGGGCGTTCTTGATACCATGATTACGGTTGCCCCTTTACTTGGTATTCTGGGCACAGTAACAGGTATTATAGAATCTTTCAGCATGCTTGGTTCCTTTGGAATTCAAAATCCCCAGGCAGTAACCGGTGGTATCGCGCAGGCCCTTATCACTACTGCAGCAGGCCTGATAATAGCTATATTAACAGTCTTCCCTTATAATTATTACAATTCGTTGATAGACAAGGCGTCCAAGACAATTGAAAAATATGCAACAAGTTTTGAGATTGTCTACGAACGTATTGTCCTGGCAGATCCTAACAGGGAGAAGAAATCATGAAAGTAAAGCTGCCGTCAACAAACAGGAAAAGCCGTGTTGAGATGCTCCCTCTCATCGATGTGGTTTTCCTTCTGCTTGCGGTTTTTATCTATACCATGCTTTCAATGGCGGTTCATAGGGGGCTGAATCTTAACCTGCCTAAATCCGATTCTGCGGAGATTGAAAAACAGTTGATCATTTCTGTCAGCATTGATGAAAAAGGTCTTATTTATATAGACAAACAAAGGGTCGATCTCCAGGAACTTACTGAGACCCTCTCGGAAATGACCAGGGATAAAAGGAACCCGGGCGTACTGCTTTTCGCAGACAAAGGGATTCCGTATCAGGACCTCTTCAAGGTGCTCAATAAAATAAGAGAAGCAGGCTTAACAAGGATTTCGCTTCAGGCAGAGGCAGAAAAATAGATGAAAAGGATTCTTGCGGCTGTAGTCCTGGCCCTGTTGTTTCATGCCCTTTTATTCATCCTGAAACCGGGCTGGCTGAAGAACAACAGAATTGTGGATGCAAAGCCTCATGCTATCACAATCACAATGTCATATAAAAAACCTGCTCTGTCCCTGCCTGTTAAAGAGCCTCCCCGGGAAATTAAAAAAATAAAAAAAAAGGAAATAATTAAACATAAAAAAACAGAGAAGAAGCCTGTTCCTGTCAAGGTTGAAGAAAAGGCTCCGGCGCCCGAACCGGTTAAGGAAGAAGAGACAGTGCAGGATAAGGCTGGGACAGTGGAAAAAGAAGCAGCTGACGAACCTCCTCCTGATACAAATGACAGCAGTGCAAAGTCTTCAACTGTAACAGCGGGCACTGCTACAGGCGTTATAAGCGAAGCCGATCCTCTTTACAGTGTTAATCCCGAACCAAGATATCCCAGGATGGCTAAAAAAAGAGGATATGAGGGAACTGTTTTATTGAACGTACTTGTCAGCAAAGAAGGCAGGGTGAAGAATCTGTGGATATTTGAATCATGCGGATACAATATACTCGATAATGCTGCCATGGAGGCGGTCAAGGACTGGATATTTAAACCTGGCACACAGGATGATAAACCTGTTGAGATGTGGGTACAGGTGCCTGTTAAGTTTGAGTTGAAATGAATGAAAGGCACAGGGTTCAGGCGCAGGGCGCATGGAAAAGCCTTTTCTTGAGCCTTGGGCCCTGTGCCTTGCGCCGGGTGAAAATTACAGATAGCTTTGTTAAGTGTATTAAAAATCAAAAAAGAGAGAATTTAAATTGGCAACATCCCTCATGTTTCTCGGCACGGGCAGTGATGTCGGTAAATCGATCACCACTACTGCTTTCTGCAGGATTTTCAGGCGGAAGGGTTTTAATGTGGCGCCCTTCAAGGCACAGAACATGTCCAATAATTCATATGTAACGATCGAGGGCGGCGAGATAGGCCGTGCGCAGGTTGTACAGGCAGAGGCTGCAGGTGTCATTCCTTCCGTGCATATGAACCCTGTACTCCTTAAACCGTCGACCGGATTGGGTGCACAGCTCGTGCTTCAGGGTAAGGTATTCAACCGGATGGAGGCAGTAAAATACCATGACTTCAAACCCTGGTTTAAGAAGGCTGTTATGGAGTCATATAATATACTGGCAGAAAAATATGAACTGATCCTGATGGAAGGGGCAGGCAGTTGCTGTGAGATGAATCTGAAAAAGAATGATCTGGTAAATCTGCCGATGGCAATGGCTGTTAACGCACCCTGCATTCTTGTTGCTGATATAGATCGCGGTGGAGTTTTCGCCCAGTTGATAGGCTCGTATGATTTGATGACTGCAAGAGAAAAGAAGATGATCGTCGGTTTTATTATTAATAAATTCCGCGGCGACCCTGGCCTCTTTACAGAGGGCATCAGATATATTGAGAAAAAAACCGGAAAACCTGTTCTTGGTCTTGTCCCGTTTTTTAATGACATCCGGATCGATTCGGAGGATTCGGTTGCAGTGCAGTTTGACAAGCTGCCCATGAAGCCTGTTGGAAAAAAGACGGTCAATATCGCAGTAATAAGGCTTCCCGCTATTTCCAATTTTACGGACCTTGAAATATTGAATATGGAAGAGGATGTTGTTGTAAATTATCTGTCAAACAAAAATGATCTCACTGATGACTATGATTTCCTGATAATTCCCGGTACAAAAAATGTTATTGAAGATACTGCATGGATTTCAAGGCTGGGATGGAAGAAAAGGATAAGGGAGTTCGCTGAAAAGGGGAAAGGTATTTTAGGGATTTGTGGCGGTTATCAGTTATTGGGCAAAACAGTATATGATCCTCATGGAATTGAGTCGGGTCGCAAAAAAATATCAGGATTGGATCTTCTGCCCGTTGAAACGATTCTGGAGGACAGAAAGATTGTAAGGAAGGTAACTGGCCGGAGCCTGAATAATAACAAAGCGGTAAAGGGATACGAAATCCATATGGGGCAGACACGGATTATTAATGATAGTGGAATACCTTTACTGAGATTGAAGGAAGAAAATGAAAAGGAAACCTGGACAGATGGTTGTTTTATTGAAAACAGGCATATAGCCGGGACATATGTGCATGGCATCCTGGATGCGCCCGGGTTCAGAGGAGAGTTTTTAAACAGGTTGAGAAAAATGAAAAGGTTAAAGGAGAGAAGGCCCGGAAAGGGAAGGGCAGCAAGGTTCCGCGAGTATGATCGCCTGGCGGATCATTTTGAGAAATATTGTGATGTGGAGAGGATTTTAAACAATGTTTAAAACAGAATTCAAACAGGGATGCCTGCTTGTGCTTGGCGGCGCCCGAAGCGGTAAAAGCAGTTTTGCACTGGACCTGTGCAACAGCATGGAAGGGAATCATTTCTTTATCGCGACTGCCCAGGCCTTTGACGATGAAATGGAAGACCGCATAAAACATCACAGGGAAGATCGCGGTAATGAATGGCAGACAATAGAAGAGCATCTGGAAATCAGTAAAAGAATCAGCGAAAATGATAATGGTGATACGATTATACTGGTCGACTGCCTTACACTGTGGCTCAGCAACCTGTACATGAAATACGAGTCGGATAATGATATGGTTTATAGAAAAATAGATGAGCTTGCTGCAGGATTGTCCGACATAAAAGGCAGGGTTGTACTTGTAAGTAATGAAGTGGGCATGGGGATCGTTCCTGAAAATAAACTGGCAAGATTGTACCGCGATGCCGCAGGGGCTATGAACAGGAAGATTGCCGAAAAGGCAGAAAAGGTTGTTATTACATTTTCAGGATTGCCCATGGTCTTAAAGGAGAAATAAAAGCCGGGCTCTGGGCGCAAGGCACAGGGCGCGCGGTGAAATCTTAAATACAAAAGGATCTCAAATGAAAGGATACATTCAGGTTTATACCGGAGACGGCAAAGGCAAAACAACTGCTGCCCTGGGGCTGGCCATGAGGGCCTTCGGGGCGGGACTGAATATCTATATGGCCCAGTTTGTAAAGGGCATGAAATACAGCGAGCAGGTGACCTTCAAGGTGCTGGCCGAGCATTTGACGGTCAAGCAGTATGGCAGAGGATGTTTTATAAAAGGTGAGCCGACTGAAGAGGATGTGAAAGCAGCCAGGGAAGGGTTAAAAGAGGTAAAAGAGGTTATGCTATCAGGAAAATATCAGGTCATTATTCTTGATGAGGCAAATATTGCCACCTTTTACAACCTGTTCAGTGTTGATGATCTGCTGGCTCTGATAAAGGAAAAACCCGAAGACGTTGAACTCATTATTACAGGCAGGAGGGCTGATCCCATGATAATTGAAATCGCTGATCTTGTTACGGAGATGAAGGAGGTTAAGCATTATTATCAGAATGGCGTGATGGCCCGGGATGGGATAGAGAAATAAAAATTAAGGCGCATCAGCCGTCGTCTGAAGGCTATGGCGGGACAGGGGGCTCAGGGCGCAAGGTTTGAGATGTAGAGACGCCCGGCCGGGCGTCTCTGCAAATTTATGGTTTATGAATTATCTTCCCGCGTGTATCGTACTTTACACGGGCCTCAACATTTGCCCTTCTCCGGTTATTTTCAAAATCCTTTCTAACCTGGTTTATTTCTTCATCAGGAAAATAGGACAATATCCACTTAAAGTTTTCTTCAACCTCTTCCTTCATCTCCGCATGGGTAAAAATGAACAGATCCCTGTTTTTCATGCCTTTGAGAATCCTCTCACCAACTTCAAGCGGAGCCATGCCGGGAAATTTTGTGGGATCTTCCATATCGAGATACTTGCCTTTTTCAGTTTGATAACCGCTGTTTTGAAATTTATCAGGTCTAAGTTCTTCTGTTTTTCCTATTTTTGAATTTACAAAACCCGGGCACACAATAGATACCCAGATATTTTGAGGTGCAAGATTATACCACAGGGTTTCGGACATGCCCCTGATCGCAGCTTTTATGGAACTGTGTATTCCTGTTCCGTGCGACGTAACAAATGCTGCCATGGAGGATGTGTTTACAACATGTCCGCCTTCACCGTGCGATTTGATCTTGGGCAGGAAATGCACCAGGCCATTGACCTGGCCCCAGAAGCAGACGTTGAACATCCAGTCCCAGTCATCAAAGGTTGCTTCATCGAGGGGACCGAATATGTTGATTCCGGCATTGTTGCAGAGAATGTGGATCTTGCCGAAGGCCTTTTCGGCCTCATCAGCAGCTTCTTTCATGGCGTTTCTGTCGGAGACATCAACCGCAATTGTATAGACATTTTTATTATATTTTTTTACTTCTTCTTTAGCCCTGTCCAGGTCTTCCTGCCTGATGTCACTCATGATGACATTAATGCCTTCTTTGGCAAAGGCTACTGCCATTCCAAAACCTACACCATTTGCCGCACCGGTTATAAAAGCTGTTTTCCCTTTGTAATCAGTCATGACTTCTCCTGTTGATAAAAAATTATGATTACTGAAATATAAAAGGATAATCTATCTGTGTCAAAGGAATAATAAAAGGCATATCTGTCTTCGCCTTAAGGCTTCGCCATGACAAGCGGCTCAAGGAGCAGGGCACAAGGAAAGACAACCCTGAGGAATTATTCGAGTTGACAAAATGATTTGCGTTATGTATCCAGTATCCATTGATTTTATCAAATAGAAATCACCTTTGTGCCTTGAGCCATGCGCCTTGTGCCTGTTTATTAATGGCATAAACAGGGTATGATATTATGGGCTTAAACAAGGCAGGAAAGTGACGAAACAAACAATCATTCTTCACACGGAATCCCGTTAAAATCGGGAACGGTCCCGCCGCTGTGACCCCGTAGTAAATCCTGAGGCAATCAATTGTCACTGTTTTGATTAATCAAAACGGGAAGACCGCAGAAAGGTAAGGGGAAGTCAGAAGACGAGTTGGGTGATTGAATTATAAGAGCTTGATGGTAAAGGGTTCTGAAAGGTTTTATATACCTTTCAGAACCCTTTTTTTATTCTTTCAGAACTTGTTCTGAAAGAATAAACCACGGCGTAGCTCGAAAGAGCGAAGCCGGGTTGGGTTTTTATATAAAATACAGGATAAGTAAACCTAAACCAGTCATAATTAAATTATAAAGTAAGGAGAATTGAAATGTTTGGAAAAATTATAGGTGAAATAAAACCTGTTTCCGGTATATGGATGGATAAGGCCTGGGCCAGACTCAATAATCTGAGTAAACCAAGAAGGAGCCTCGGATATCTTGAAGAGATTGCAGCCAGGGTCGTTGCCATCCTGGAGGAGGAAAAACCTGAGATCAGAAAAAAAGCGGTTTATGTATTTGTGGGTGATCATGGTATTGTTGCAGAAGGTGTGAGTGCATATCCACAGGATGTAACAGCTTTAATGGTAAGGAATTTCCTTGCAGGAGGTGCAGGGATAAATGTCCTTTCGCGTCGGGCAGGTGCGGATGTTTATGTTATAGATATAGGGATGAAAGAAAAGCTTACGGATGCTCAAGGGCTCATTGATAAAAATATAAAAAGGTCCACTGATAATATGGCAAAAGGTCCGGCGATGACAAGGGATGAAGCGGAAAGGGCGATAAATGCAGGTATAGAAACAGCAATAAATGCGTCGGAAATGGGTGTGAACATGATTGCGATGGGTGAAATGGGTATCGGTAATACGACCCCGTCTTCTGCCCTGTATTCTGTCCTGCTGCCTGCTGAGCTTTCTGCTGTAACTGACAAGGGAACGGGCCTGGAAGGCGAAAGTATTAAAATAAAAATAAATGCTATTGAAAAAGCCCTTGAAATAAACAAAAGTTTAATGGATGATCCTGTGTCAGTGCTGGCAGCTGTTGGCGGTCTGGAAATAGCCGGTATATGCGGCTTATGTCTGGGTGCTGCTTCAAGGCGGATGATTGTGGTAGTAGACGGATTTATATCGAGCGCAGGTGCCCTGGTGGCAATGAGGATGTGCCCGGCGGTCAAAGATTATCTTTTCTTTTCACACAAGTCCTCTGAAAAGGGACATGTGATCTTCTGTAAAAATGAAGGAATTCGCCCCATTCTCGACCTGGATCTAAGGCTTGGTGAGGGAACTGGAGCCGCCTGTGCGATGTTATTAATAGAAAATGCGGTAAGTATCTATAATGAGATGGCTACATTTAATGATGTGGGCATTGAAGCGGGGGCCTAGAACATAAAGTATGTTAAGAGGACTGGTTACGGCAATAAGGACACTAACAGCAATTCCTGTCCCTGGAAAGGAGGGCGAAGACTTCTCGTCAGCCCTGCCATGGTTTCCTGTTGTGGGGCTTATTCTTGGTGCGATCCTGTATGTGGTAGCCCTGTTGTGGGAACTTCTTCCCTTTGACCAATGGGCCTGGGGTTGCGCCATTGTTTTATCAGCTGTTTCGATATGGCTTACAAGGGGGCTTCACATGGACGGCCTTGCCGACTGGGCCGATTCCCTGGGCGGATTTGACAGGGAGAGAAGGCTTGCCATTATGAAGGACTCATCCCTTGGCGCCTTCGGGGTAATGGTCCTTGTTCTGGGGATCATATTCAAGCTGGTTGCATTTGAGCGGATAGTGCTTTCAGGGACCTATGCAATATTGATCATAATACCTGTAATTTCACGCTGCATGCTTGTTGAATTCCAGACGACGCTTCCCTACGCAAGAAACGAACAGGGCATGGCCGGGGTATTTATAAAGAACGCAAGAAACAGCCACCGCATCGTTTCCCATATCTGTGCACTGGTAATATGTATTTTTTTCGGGCTGAATGGGGTTTTTCTGTATGCGTCTGCCTTTGCAGTTACCCTGTTTTTAAAAGGTGTGTTCAGGAGACAGTTCAACGGGATAACAGGTGACCTTCTCGGGGCATCCAATGAGATAATTGAAATAGTTCTTCTTATGATGGCGGCCATTCCGGGGACCATGATTTATTGATTTATTAATCAACTGTTAAACAGTATCTATAGGGCCTGTCTCCGGGATACCTGCCTTTTTTACTCTTCTCCAGGGTTTTTCTTTGCCCAGTTGTTCATCGCACCATCTGGCGGCTTCATTCAGGCGGTCCTCCAGGAGTTTACGATATCTTTCAAGTTCATCACCTTCGGCGGATTCAGGGACCCATATGGGCTCGGAATGGCAGAACACAATTTTCGCAAAAGGTTTTGGTATGATGAACCTGTCCCAGCTGTTTAAGATCCAGCATCTGTCTGTCCCCCACATTATAGGCATGAGCGGTGTCCTGCTGTTTTTGGCGAGTAATACCGCCCCCATCTTGGCAACACGCGCAGGGCCCAGCGGGCCGTCAACTACCATTCCGCCGTTTGTTTCTCCATCAATGATTTTCTGGGTCAGCTTCTTTAATGCAGCTATGCCGCCCCTGGTTGATGAACCTCTTACGTCCCCGAGTCCAAGGGCATTTATAAACCTGGCCGCAAATTCTCCGTCACGGCTCTGGCTTACCATTACTGTAACGCCTCTTTTGGCGAGATACCATGGGTGAAATACAAGTCTCTGATGCCAGGAGCAGTAAACTGCCCTGCCTCCGGATTTTTCAATGGCCTTTTTCTCCATTTCAACGCCTTCAACGCTGACAAGCCTGTATGATGAAAGTAAAAGCTTTAATAAAGTCGTTATTGCAGGGAGCAGGATATAAAAAATGATGGGGTCATACCATCTGAATGAAGTTTTCGATTTTCCTTTTTTAGCCATTAAATGTCCTCATCAGAATAAAAATAATGAGGAAACATACAGTGTAACAGGCCTGTATGTAAAGAAGAAATAAAGTGCGGTTAAAAGTTAATAAAAGTTAATATAGGTAATAAAAAGGAATAATAAAAAATATAAATACAATAATAAAAATAACTTGACATCTAATACCTGTAAAAGGTATTAGATCGCAACTTGCTTTCCCAAATTCCCTGTGGAAATTAACATATTTATCATAATTGGATTATTTAATTTAAGTTAGAATGAAATTAAAATTATAATGCACATTATTAATTTAAATAGATAAATAAAGATAAAAAAATTTTACCGTTGATTATGTTAATATTGACATAATTGAAATCGTGAATTAAACGTCGTTGAAACAAATGCTGAAAGACCTTTTTTACACCATATTTGCTCTATATTTTCTGCTACTTCTTTCCCGCTTCACTGGTCATAAGATATTAGAAACCGTGTTATGCGGCTGCGCTGTTCCGGATGTCGGAGTATGGGCGATGTTTACACTTTCAAGAAATCCGGCGCTCAGGATGTTTTTGATCATTTATCCGGCGATGATTGCCGGAATATTTATTTATCTGGTTATGACATGGCGTAAATCGCATTTTAGCCACAATAACAATAATCATCAATAAAAATAGGAGGGAACGCTAATGAAAGGGATCAAGTATTTTTTTGTTTTATTTGTATTAAGTCTGATAGTTTGCAGCGCATACGTATCAGCCAAAGAAAAAAAAGATTACCAGGTGTATTCGCTTGGTGAAATTGTCGTAAGTGGTCAAAGCTCTGCTGTCAGGGATATCGGGATTACTTCCGAAGTCACATTTGAAGATATAAAAGCGACAGACAGCAAAACTGTCGCCCAGGCACTGGATTATGTTCCGGGTGTTCAGGTGACAACCGAAAGAAAAAATGAAGCAAGTATTTCGGTTCAGGGGTTTGATCAGTCGAAAGTTCTCGTGCTTATCGATGGTGTCCCATATTATGAAACCAAATACGGGAAGCTGGATCTCAACCAGATCGGAACGGACGGTATAGCCAGGATCGATGTGATAAAAGGGGCTGCATCGGTATTATATGGTGCCAATGCAGAAGGCGGAGTTGTCAATATCATAACAAAAAAACCGACTGAAAAACCTTCGTTCGATGCAAATATTGAAATCGGGTCAAAGGATGGCAGGACATTCTCTTTGAGCCACGGAATGAAAAAGGGAATAGTAAGCTACTGGCTTGGTTATTCTCATCGTGAATTTGATGCATGGCCATTGTCCGATGATTATGTGCCAAGAGATGGGGTTATTAGAAGGAAACCGGGAGGATCGACAACCGCTGTTATTGAGAATGGCGGGATTTACCGCGACAATTCCGATTACAAGACCAATAATGTATGGGGAAAAATCGGTATCGAGCCAAATGACAATTCGGAATACTATATAAATATGCATTATATAAAAACAGAAAAAGGTGATCCGCCAAATGTTGATTCAATAGTCATTTTCCCCAACAGGCCGGCCTTCTCATGGTTTGACAGGATATCCAATTACGAAGACCGGGGTATTGATTTCAGCGGAAAGCAGACTTTGACCGATAAACTTGGTCTCCAGGGGACGTTCTTTTATCATGATCACAGGGATGAATATGTTTCTTATTCCGATCAAACCTATAGCACTCCTATTGCCGACAGTGAATACAAGGACTATGTCATGGGAGGAATGCTGCTGGCGGACTACAGACCTGTTGATTGGGATGTAATAAAGATGGCGGTACATTACCGTGGTGATTCCCATAAACAGAGAGATGACGTCTATCTGCCATTTGAAGACAACTTTGCCTATACCGGTTCTGTTGGCCTGCAAAACGAAACCTCTTTTATGGCCAAAGAGATGTCCCTTGTTTTGGGAATCAGCTATGACTGGTTTAAGATAGATAAAGCCACTTCAAATACAACCGATAAAACAGGTGCTTTCACAGGACAGGTCAGCCAGGTTATACCGGGTAAAAAGGATGAATTTAACCCCATGATAGGTGTGAATTATTATTTGAATGAAAGTACAAGATTTTTTGCGTCCGTTGCCAGGAAAACCCGTTTCCCGGCCCTTAATGAACTCTATGCATCAAAGGGCGGAAATCCGGATCTTAATTCCGAAGTAAGCATCAACTATACAATAGGCGTCAATAAATCATTCGATAATTTCTTTGCATTTGAGATTGCACCTTTTTACCATGATGTTTCCGACAGGATAACCCGTGATTTACCGGATCCTGATCCTGCCAACCCTTATCATAACACCGCCAGTGTAAAGATGCTTGGAGTTGAGGTGGATGCCATGTGGACCCCCACGGAAGACCTGGCTTTTAATTTTGGCTATACCTATAACGATGCGGAAGATAAAAGTCCCGGCCAGGTGACGGATGAGGTAGTTAATATTCCGAAACATAAGGTGGATTTCGGGATGAATTATACTATACCTGTTGTCGATTGCAGGGTTGATCTGAATATGATTTATTTCAGTAAATCATACAATCAATTACCTACTGCGCAAAACCCCACTCTGGAAACAATAGAGAACGGGAGCTACACTGTCTTTAACGGAAAGCTGTCACGCCGGATTACTGATAATTTTAAAGGTTATATTAGTGTTAATAACCTGTTTGATAAAAACTATGAAACCAGTGTGGGTTACCCTGCGCCCGGTAGAAGCGTATGGACAGGAATTACATACAGATACTAGGAAATATTCACCTCAATACCGGAGAATATTATGAAAAAAATATTTATTTACTCTTTGTTTCTTGTCGTATCATTAATGCTGCCTGTAATCTCTTCTGTCTATGCAGCCTCTATCAGTATTACGGGTGCGGTAAAGCAACCTCTGAATCTTTCAATTGAAGACCTTTGCAGGTTCAAAACAGTCCGCATTCAATTGAATGAGATATTAAAGGATAAATCATACAGGGGGGCGTGGTTCTATAATGGTGTACCCCTGAGGACACTGCTTGAAACAGCCTTTGTCGAAAAAGAGGATTCTACTTTTAAAAAACCCATAGACCTGGCTATCCTTGTTAAAAACAGTGAAGGCAAAGAAGTTGCTCTTTCATGGGGAGAAATCTTTTATAAAAACTCCTACGATATTATCATCGCAACTTCGGCAACACCGATAAAACCGCATCATAGCTGCAGTTCCTGTCATAAACCTGCGGAATACGAACCCCGTATGAAACAGTTCGACAGGAAAATAGGCTTTCCCAAGCTTGTTGTTGCCTGCGACCAGTATGCTGACAGGTCTATTGAGAATGTCGTGAGTATCGAGGTTATTGATCCTTCACCCAGGATGCCTGCCGACAGGTCTGCAAAACTCTATGCCCCTTCGTTTGTTGTTACAGGCAGGGTGAAGCATGAGCTGACCATAAAGGATTTGTCGGGATTCCCCCACCGCAAGGAGATGCACGTGCTTCACATGGGAGAAGGAAAGGGATACCATGGCAGCGATGATTACTCGGGTGTATTGTTCAATGATATTATAAACAGGGCAGGCATTGAACCCAGACTGTCGCAGATATTCTATATATCCGCCCCCGACGGCTACAGGACAACTTTTTCATACGGCGAGATATTCCTGAACAGGGTTGAAGATAACACCATCATCGCGGACATGAAAAACGGGAAAAAGATCGAAAAAGATGGCAAGTTTATTTTTGTCCCATCGGACGATCTGATGGCAGACAGGGATATAAAGGCCGTTAACAAGATAGAAGTAATGGACCTTAAGAGAAAACCCGAACTCACCTATATCGGTATAGGGTGCGGCGATACCGACCTTTTGACGCTGGAAGCAATAACAGCCATGTCAAGGGCAGACGAATTTATATGTAATCCTGACATGAAAAAGAGGTTTGGTAAATATATGGGTGATAAACCTGTTCTCTTTGATATCTATGATTTTATACCACCGGTTATCAAAAAACAGAATCCTGGTTTGTCACGGGAGGAACTCAATAAAAAACTCGAGGAAAAGAGAACCGAGATGGCGGATACCATTAAGGCCGAACTTAAAAAAGGCAAAAATGTAGCCATCCTGGATTATGGAGATCCAACGATCTGGAGCGCCTCTGAATATCTGAGTGAGCATTTTGATGCCGATATGATTGATATAGTTCCGGGCCTGAGTTCCTTCAATGTTGCCAGTGCGATGTTGAAACGGCATACCGGGTGTAAGGGGTCCATAGTTCTTACAACCTCGAGAGGGATACTTGATGATAAACCGTTGTTCGAAGCAGCAGCAAAAAATGGCGAGACCCTGAGCGTCTTCATGGCCATGAAGGATCTGCCGGAGATGGCTGAATTTTTGAATACGGCATATAAAGCCGATACACCGGTCCATATTGCCTATCGCGCAGGATACTCCGGAAGTGAAAAGGTCGTAATCACTGACATAAAAGGACTTAAAGATACTATTGATTCGGAAAAGGAAAAGAACCTGTTTCTTGTATTCATCGGCCCCTGCCTTGATGCTTCCGCAAAGGCAAACCGGCATTAGGATGTAGTTACGATATGGCACGCGCCTGCCATAGCGGTGCCCCGCTTATCTCCAGCTCAATAATTCATGTTAAAAGCGGGGCACACATTCATCCGGGTGTTTCTCCAACGTTTCGCTATCAGAAATGATATTCTCTTTACAACCCATAGGAAAATAACATATTGTGACTATTTAATACCGACTAACAGGATCTCAGGACTGTTGCCGGTTGGAGATTCCTTCCTAAGTGAAATAATAGTGCTATGAATGTCGAAAATATAGAGTAAACCTTCCACTGACGAGTCGAAATGGATGAAGATATTCAACTGAAAAGAACCATAGGGCCTGGAACCGCGGTTATACTGGTCATTGCCAACATTATAGGCACAGGAATATTTACCACTTCAGGATTCATCATGGAATCCCTTTCAAATCCTGCCTCAATGCTTCTATGCTGGTTTATAGGGGGCATACTGGCCCTCACGGGTGCACTCTGTTATGGTGAACTGGGGGCTATATTTCCGAGGGCTGGCGGCGAATATGTATTTTTAAGAGAATGTATAGGAAGACCTTTCGGTTTTCTTTCCGGGTGGGTGTCCCTGATAGTAGGTTTTTCTGCCCCCATAGCCGCTGCTGCCATTGCATTTTCAACCTACCTGTATAAGAGTATGGCAATCGGAACAGCAGGAAAAGAATTGCTTGATGTCCCCGGCATAATTACAATATCACCGGTTACTTTAACCGGAATCACAGTTATTATCCTGTTTTCTGTTGTTCACTGGTACGGCCTCAGCCTTGGCAGCAGGGTACAGAATCTGCTGACCTCCTTTAAGATCATCGTGATTCTTGCCTTTATCCTGCTAGGCTTATTTATAGGCAATGGCAATATGGATAATTTTTCTTCAGGTCCTGTTTTGCCTTCATTGTTTACAGGTAAGTTTGCATCTTCACTTATCTATATTTCCTTTGCATACAGCGGCTGGAACGCCGCAGCCTATCTCGGCTCCGAAATAAAAAATCCCTCGCGGAACATACCCCTTTCGCTTTTCTGGGGAACCATGGTTGTAATGATTATGTATCTGCTTCTGAATATGCTATTTATCTATGCGCTCCCGGCCCCCGAAATGAGCGGTGTTGTTGAAGTGGGTGCAAAGGCTGCAACAGGTCTCTTCGGGGTAAAAACAGGCGGCCTTTTTTCGGCTGCCATAACCATATGTCTCCTGTCTGTTATAAGTGCAATGATAATGACAGGTCCCAGGGTATATTATGCCATGGCAAAAGACAGTGTGTTTCCTCACTGGTTCGGCGATGTAGGTGCAAGTCACACCACACCGGGGAAGGCTATATTCCTTCAGGCAGTAATCGCTATACTGATGGTGATAACATCATCATTCGATAAACTTTTAATGTACATAGGTTTTACGCTTTCAATATTTGCCATGCTCACGGTGATTGGCCTCATCGTGTTGCGTATGAAAAATCCGGGGCTTGAGCGTCCCTACAAAACCTTCGGATATCCTTTTACCCCGGTATTGTTCATATTGAGCAACCTGTGGATAATTGTATCCTCGATAAAGGATAATCCATTTGTTCTGCTATATGGCGGCGGGACAATTGTCGCAGGGATTCTGATCTATATGTATTATAGCTTTCGGCTTAAATCGCCTGTTCAGGAACCATAAACGCTGCCTTAACTCCCCCCTCAGGAAGATTCTCAATTATAATCCTCCCCTGATGGAGTTCGGCTACTTCTCTCACGAAATTAAGGCCGAGGCCTGTACTTTTTTTGTCTGTGTCTGGTCTGTTTAATGAAAAGAATTTATTAAAGACCTTTTCAAGGGCATAGTCCGGGATTCCGGGGCCTTGATCGATGATTTCAACCATGTTCATTCTGTCATTATTTGATGACGATATCCTGATTTGCGAGTTTACCGGGCTGAAGTCAATGGCATTTTGGAGGAGGTTTGACAATGCCTGGTTTAAAAGAAATGCATCACCCTCCATGAACAGATCATCATCAGCTTCTTCTATTACCCGGATATTTTTTTTCAGGAGCATGGGCCGCTTGCTTTCCAGTGCTGTTTTTATAGTGGTATTCAGATTGACGGTTTCAACGCTGTTAAGCTTTTTCCTGTTTTCCAGGCCGGCCAGTTCAAGCATCCTGTCGATTATGTCCTGTATCCTGTTTGCCTCGTTTTTTATGTTTGTGAGAAACCGGTCTCTTCTTTCCGGGGGCATATTCTCTTCAAGGAGTTCGGCTGCACCCCTTATTGCAGAAACAGGGCTCTTAATCTCATGGGTTAAGGTTTGTATATACTGTTCGACATATTTTTTACCTTCGAGGGCCTCTTTCATTTTTTCAAATGCAAACCCCATATCACCTATTTCAGTATGGTCCAGGCGAGGCAGGGTGGCCCTTTTACCCTGTCCGATATCTTCTGCATAAAGCTTTAAACGATTTATCGGTCTTATTATCCAGAGCGTAGCCAGGAGGCTGAGCACAATGGCAGTAAGTGCCGATATCAGGCTGACCCTTGAAATCTGGGGTTTTGCATTATCTATATAATTATTTATATTTGTAGTTGGTTTCGCGACTGTTAATACTCCTTCAATCTTTCCCTTAACCAAAATGGGCGCTGCAACATAGAGAACCGAAGACTTGTTGTCTTTCGGGTCCTTCCTGGTTGTGCGAGCTCCGTATTTACCTGCAAGAGTAAATCTTACATCCCGCCATTTTGTAAAATTTTTGCCGATATTTTTCCTGTTATCAGAATCAAAAAGTACCTTTCCTTTTTTATCAGTAATGTAGATGCTCATATCCACATTCATTTTATCGAATTCATAGATCTTTGCCGATATCTTGCGCGAATTGATGTTCCCGAATATTGCTTCCCATTTGTCCGTATCAAACGGGCCTTTTTCCATTTCATAACCGGCGATGGAAGCAAGGATATTTGCCTGATCAACCAGCGGGTCTTCAACACCTTCAAGATAACGTATTCTCAGGTTTTTAAGGACCCAGTTGGTCGGAAAATAGAAACAGACTGAAAAGATGACAAAATAGCACAGGAAGATTCGAAGCCCGAGTTTCATAGATCCTCTCTCAATGAATATCCGATGCCGCGGTGAGTGATAATCGGATCTATGCCAGGGTCAACGCTTCTCAACTTGGCGCGGATATTTTTGATATGTGCGTCTACTGTCCTGTCAAGGCTTGCTTCCGGCTCTTCCCATGCCATGTCCATAAGCCTGTCCCTCGAAAAGACATGCCCTGGCCTGCTTATAAATGTCTTCAGGATATTGAACTCATAGCGCGAGAGTTCCAGGGGCTTACCCAGATAAGTGATCCGCCTCCTCGATTCATCAACATCAAACACCCTGTTTGGGGACGGATTTTCCTTTCCTGAACCCGTTCTCCTTAATACTGCCTTGATCCTTGCGGTGAGCTCTCTCGGGCTGAAGGGTTTTGTAACATAGTCATCCGCGCCTATCTCAAGGCCGACTATCCTGTCCACTTCTTCTGTCCTTGCGGTAAGGAAGATGACAGGGGTGTCCGTTCTTTTCCGGATATCCTTGCACAGTTCAAAACCGTTTATATCGGGAAGCCCTATATCCAGTACTATAAGGTCAACATCTTCTCTGGTCAGGCAGTCAAGGGCGTTTTTCCCTTCGGAAAAGCAGATTGTCTCAAAACCGTCTGTCTCAAGTGCATACTGGATATTATCGGCGATGGCAGGTTCATCTTCAACTATCAGAATCCTGGGTCTCATGTTTTCTCCGAAGTGGTTAAAAAATATTTGCATAGCGCAAAGCGCACAGGGCAAAGCGCTGTGCGTAGAGAACATGGCGTATGGAGCATAGGGTATACTTCAAAAGTCTTCAGGTTTTTCACCATGCCCTCTGCCTTAAAGTGTCACTTTACTCTAACAGCGCAATAATGACAACAGACCTTTAATAGAAAAAACAGTGCAAAGACGATGGTGCAGCCAAGCAATATAATTAACGTATACCTGGTAAACCCGTTGCTCTGCGGAAGGCCTCCATGATTGAGCACGGGTAACAGCAGGGTAAATGAAAGATAAAAAGTTAAAGGTAAATAAAATCTTTTGATCGTAATAAAAGGTTTTACGGCAGTATTGATATAATCAGTGTTTATGAGTTTATTCAGAAGATAATTATATATGAGAAGAAATATAAAATAGACCAGCACTCCTTCAAGCAGGTGAACTGTTTCTCCGGAAAGCCATGCCTGGAATAAATCCGTCCTGATGCTGTAGATAGAAAGACTGATCCTGAATGTGTTAACAAGCAATGTATAGATATAGGAACCTGCAATACCGGCTATAATCCACATAAATTGCCTGGTTGCGGTTTTTATCCTTTTAAGACCTGTATATGCCGAAAGGCAAAAAACGATTATCATGAAATTAACACCGGAACATGCAGGGGCTATTATGATCCCGCTTTCATGATCTACATATCCGGTGTTACTCTCTTTTTCAAAGGTCAGATCCCCGGCCATCTCCACGAGATATGCCGTGGGCGCAAGTATCCAGCAGAGGTCATCGCTGGTGCTGTGGCTGTAATGGTATTTCATCCCCCATGCGATGCCAAGGGATATGATTATCATTATAATTATGTTTAACCTGCGTCTGCCTGACATCTCTCTCTCCTGTCAGATTTTTTATTCTCTACGGGAGAAAACCTTAACACCTTTTTACGGACATAACCTGCAGAAAGGACAGCAGTCATTATTAACACCAGGAAAAAAAGCCCCGGTTCAGGCACCTTCGCGACCCTTTTCGGCGCCGGTTTTGAGATTTTCTCTGGCAGGGGCAAGGCCTGCTTGACTTCTTTTTCAGGGGCCGGTACCTCTCTCACAACATCATTGAGAGCAATAAAGGATGTATTCCCTGTGAGTATATTGTATTTAAGCCCCAGATCGGTAATCTCCGATTTTATATCACGCCTCCCGGTCCCGGTATTAAGATCCGAAAGCCGTTCGATCCTTTTCCCTGCCCAGAGGTGTTCCAGTGCACCATCAGACCCTCGGCTATTGCTTTTTAAAAAGCGGTAGGTCTTTGAATAATTTCGTCCGTTCAAATTGCCTTTCACCTTGATAAACCCGTCCTCTTCCCCTTTCCATTTCCCCAGAACAGTGACAGGTTTGCCCGTATAGATGGCAGGAGTGACCGAAGGTTCAAGATCATATGTTTTAAGGTCAGTAAATTTTACAGTAACATTTTTTGAGCCGGGGGAGCTTATATAATCATTGAGGAGTAAAAAATTTTCATCCTCTCCTCCTGATAAAATCAGCCCTGACGGCATCTTCTGTCCAGCGAGCCGGTAGTTCAGGACAAAGTTACGTTTATCGCCCATCCTTTCGGCGTCCTTAAGCGCCACCTTTGCACTTGAGTCATTTTTAAATATCGTATCTATATTATGTGTCGTGCTCATTACATTCAGTATCGGGATACCTGCTGATATATTTACTTTAATATTAAATTCGGCTTCAGGCTGATCTGCACTTTTCGGTTCTGATACAATAGGATATACAAATTTATATTTCATATCAGTGGGTATAAGGAGTTCCGTGTAGCAGAATTCAATGTCAAATGTCTCTCCAGGCATTATGTTCGCCAGGTCCATGCTGAATAGATCCGGGCTGTCCTGTTTGAGCAGGATGGCGTTTTTCCCCTGCTCTTCAAATCGGTTGAATTCTTCCTGCGCAGATTTTTGTTCCTTTACCTTCGCTTTAAAAATCTGTTCGCCGGTCTTGATTTTCATGTCATGTACCAGGGCCATTGCCGGTGCAGGAAATGTATACTTACCGCTTAGTATACTTTCGCCACTGTTTTTGTATTGCTGCCTGACATGGACTTCAGCTATAGATCCATTTATGTCTGCTTCAACATTGGAGCTTTTAAGTAATATCCGGTTGGCAGGTTGATTGTTGCTTTCAGTTAAAACACCGGGTGAGATGGGTCCGGTGTCAGGAGTTTCGGTACTGGCCAGTACCTTAAAATCGACAAAGCATAAAACAAGTAAAATAAAAAAAGATAACAGTTTGCTTTTCATCATTTCGGCACCTCCTTGTTGAGTGTTAATGGATATCATTTAGTGTTTAAATGAATCTTAAAACCTCCATGTGAAATGAATAAGAACTTAAGATGAAAAAAGTGTGAAAAAAGAAAGCCAGGAACGCAAAAAAAATCCAGCAGAAATTCCCGTTCAAACCACGGGAAGGCAGAACCTGAGTACAGGCAAGCCACTTCATAAACTTTATTTTCCAATACAATCACTGCCCGGAAAACCTGTCCATATTTATGTGAAATCACTCTTGTCCAAAAACGGTTTACCACAGGCACAGAGTTCACAGAGGTTTTATTATTTTTCATTTATCGGGAGATGCCGGTAAATGAAAAGACACTATCAAGCCTAAGACTGGAGGTTTCTACTTTCCGAAGGGATGAGACCTTTTAAACAATCGGTATTTACCCGCCGAGGCATTGTGGCGGATCTCCCGATTGTTTAAAAATGTTTTTCTCTGCGACTTCCGCCTGTCCTGCCATAGCTTCGGCGACGGCGGATGTCTCGAACGAGCGAAGCGAGTGGGTGGTGAACCTGTTTTTGTATTCTCATATCGGATCTAGTTATATCAAATAGTTATAGGTGAAAAATTTATAATATATTATTATGAACTGTAATGATGTAAAATAATTCACAATATAGGTAATGTTTTACATATTTTTAGGTAATTTTTTTCACAGTAGGTAGATCCTCAACTTTTAATATTTTGTAAGTCGCTGATATTCTACATGATATAATGATATGCTATATAATGGCATGGATATTGCTTACTTATAAAAGTTAAATGCTTATCTTCCCGAGATTTTTTGGGACAGTCTTCCCTTCATTATAGTTTCTATTGGTTTTCAGGAGCATTTGACTGTTCATTGAATTTATCTAAAGGGGTTGTGAGATGAAAATAAATCGTATAGCTACATTATTAATGTTTTTAATAATCCTTTTTGGGGTATTACCTTCTGCATATGCTCTTAATTTATCCTTTGATACACCGGACACTAATCTGACTGCAGGTAATTCCTTTACAGCGGATTTATGGATTTCCGGACTGGGCGATAATACTTCTCCGGCTTTATCAGCTTTTGATATTACCATTGGGTTTGATCATTCTAAAATATCTTTTGATAGCATTGTTTTTGGTTCTGGCTTAGATATCGGCAGCAGTGGAGATAATCTGCGAGAAACAATAGTTTCGGCTGATTCATTAAACATTTATGATATATCATATGATGACGCTTCAGGTTTAGTTGCCAATCAGAGTGAATCATTTATACTGGCCTCAATCACTTTTGCTGCCATAGGTATGGGAAATACGGCCCTTTTAATATCAAACAACTCACTGATTCTGGGAGATGAAAATGGCAACCGGCTTTCTACTGATGTCGATACATTGGATCTGACAATTGATCCTGTCCCTGAACCGGCAACTATCATACTGCTGGGTACCGGGTTGTTGGGACTTGGTGCGCGAATAAAATGCCGCCGTAAATGCTAGTCTGTTTCTATTTTCATCAGAAACTCGATATCGCAAAAATTATTAATTGCAACATTGCTTCATAATCCGGACGGAAAAAAGATGTTAATTCATAAGGTAAAACAAGTCATCGTTGGTCTTTCGGCAATTCTTTTTATCGCCTTTATAGTGCCGACACTGTCAATGGGAAGCAGTCCCGTTGATTTGGATGGTGATGGGCAGGTCTGCATTAGTGATTACCAGTTACTCATTACTGATCTTGACGAACAGGCAACCGGGCCTGATGATCCTCGCGATATAGACGGAGACGGCGTTATTACAGTGCTCGATGCCAGAAAATTAATCCTGCTCTGCGACCAGCCTCGATGTGAATGCTCTCAAGATCCTCAAAATCAGGCACCCACGGCAAATGCAGGCCCGGACCGGACACTGACCCTTGCCCCCGGTCAGTCCGAAATAGCGGTTACCCTGGATGGAAGCGGTTCAAATGATGCGGACGGAACAATTATCTCCTATGTCTGGAGCGGTTTGCCTGATCCCGATAACGTGGTTCAGCCGACAGTGAATCTTAAGCCTGGAACCTATACCTTCACTTTGGTAGTCACGGATGATGACGGCGAATCCAGTGATCCGAACAGCGTTGTCCTGTCCGTTTACGCTGCGGCAACGTCCGGCGACACACCGGAATACGACACGGTTGGATATGACGACACGAATTACTTTTCACAATCCATTGTTTACTATCAGATTGTAACCCAAAATAAACAGGCTCTGGAGGCTGACAGCGACTTCAATCAATCTGTTCAAAACAACTGGTATGGTATTCGAAATATGTATGAGAGATTCCATACAAATGCCGGTCAGCTCCGTCCTGACCCTTGCTATAATATTCCTGCGGCATTCACAGACCCCTGGAATCAGGGAACCTATGAGTGGTGGATCGTGCTACAGATGAAACCTGAATCCGACATCAATCTGCAAATCATGGACTGCGTTTTAATGCATGACGGAACCAGCCTGTACGAAGATGCCGATCAAACCGGACGCTACCGCATGCCATGGGGTGAACTGATGTTTAACGCTGCTTGGAATCCTCTGGTATATGCTGAGGCTTTTCCCGGTCCTTACGCTACTGCAGGTTTCGCACTTCCGACGACTCTGGATGCCCGCGTATTGCCCGGCCTCGTAACCGTCCCCCTGGATGGCGTCACCTACACCGCCAGAGCCCACTGGCCAGAGGAGATAGTTATTGCTGCTCCTAAAACAGGTAATATCAATGGATCCGGCCAGATTGAATACAATCTGAAGCAGGGCGATATTATCCATGTAACTGTGGAGATTCCTTCTTCCGCCAATACGGTTGGTTTGTGGTACGGTCCTGATAGCGTCATCCTGCAATATATAGGAACTATCAACACCGGGTTTTTCGCGAGTAAATCTCCTGCCCCATGATAATCAATTTCTGAAACAACCATGTTATTAAAGCTGAAACCTTAACGTGTCGTCATTCGTCACTTTTTGCCGATAATTTCATCTACCAGCCCGGGGGCATCATAAACCTTCCGCAGGGCCTCTATAATTGCCTGAGAATTGACGGATACGGCTCTTGCCTGGACGTCAGTGTAGGCGAAGTCAAGAACCAGTGACTGGATGTTGCCGTCAAAAATAATGCCGACAAACTCACCCCGGCGATTCACAACCGGGCTGCCCGAATTGCCGCCGATAATGTCTGCTGTAGAGACGAAATTAAGCGGAGTCTTAAGGTTAAGTTTATTTTTCCGGTCGATCCATCGCCGGGTCAGGTCGAAAGGCGGCTTGTAATTGTGTGCCGCCGCGTGCTCATAGAGGCCGGCAATGGTTGTTTGAAAAGGAATGGCCTTTCCACTTTCCTGGTAGCCTTTAACCGTTCCGAACGCGAGGCGCAGCGTGAAAGTGGCATCCGGATACGAGGTGGTTTTCTCGATGGCAAATTTAGCACTGGCTATCTTTGCGTGGGCCTGACGTTTAATCTCATCCTGTGTCTCAATTATCTTTCGCACTGCTCTGGCTTCCGGATCAATCATTCTTGCCAGCTCAATCATGGGGTCATTTGCAGCTTTCACATCGGCTGCAGTACCGGCATAAAGTTTTTTGCGAAAAGCCACATCTTTTAATCTGGTCCCGAGAACCAGTTCGGCGGCCCGCTGTTCCGGCGATTTGCCTGCCAGAATTTTCTGAACCAGAGGGGATGAATCCCCAAGTTGACTGGCAAGCCAGGTGAGGGACTCAACAAGCTTCACCCGCTCAAAATCGTCGTAGATGGGTTCTTTCGAAAACAGCTGGAATTCGAGAGACTCAAGGTTTGAATCCCTGAATTCACGAAGCCGCTCCCCGTTGGGTTTGGATTTCTCATCCACCGCGCGCATAATAGTGCGGGCGATATCAAAGAGAGTGCTGTCAAACGCATTTGCCCTTTCGAGCAGGTTGTATTCCAGGGCGCTGCCGGCAATAACCTTCTGTGCCCCGGAAATTCGATCCCATGCGGCGATGGCATCCTTTTCTCTGGGGTCTTTAGCTATTTCTGTTTTTAACTTCTGCTCGGCAGCCTGCTTCCGTGACATCAGTTGAGGGTCCAACAGGCCTGCATACATTCCATTTCGTGCCTTCCGGCTGTTTTGAACGCCGAATAAAAGATCTTTTGCGCGACGGGCGTTTTCATCACTTCTGGCGCTGTAGGCCAGCAGTGTTACCTCCAGGCTGTTTAATCGCCGCAGGGCATAAGGAAACAGGCGGTCCCGCTGGTATTCCAGTTCAGCCATTGTAAGCTGCCGGCTGGTGCTGCCAGGATTGCCCGAAACAAATACCAGTTCGCCGTCGGTTACTCCCTTCTCGCTGAATTTCAGATAGTTTTTAATTTTGGCCGGTTTACCGTTTTCGTAGGCACGGAAAAGGCAGATATTGAGATCGTACCGGGGGTACTCGAAATTGTCAGGATCTCCGCCAAAGAAGGCTGTCTGCTGTTCAGGAGCGAAAACCAGACGTACATCAGTATATTTCTTATAGCGGTATAACTGATATTGTCCGCCCTGATATAGCGTGACCACATCGCTGCGCAACCCCGTCTTTTCAAGGGAATCCTTTTCAATCTCCGCCATTACTGCACGGCGGGCAGCAAAGGCCTCTGCCGGGTTCACATCGGGTTTGACGGCGGCGTTAACGCGGTCTGTCACGTCTTCGATGCTCATAAGCACGTTCAACTCCAGGTCCAGGCAACGTTTTTCTTCATTTCGGCTGCTGGCATAAAATCCGTCTCGAAGATAATTATGTTTTGCGTCGCTGAACTTTTGTAGTGCATCAGCGCCAACATGGTGGTTTGAGATAATCAATCCGTCCTTTGATATAAAAGAGCCGGACCCACCGTTGTTAAACCTTACCGAGGATTTTTGAATATGCTCCAGCCAGGCCTTCGTCGGTTCGAAGCCGTATCTTTCTTTCAGTAATTTATGTGGCATATCATTGTAGAGCCACATACCCTCGTCAGCGTTTGCCAATGTGCCGGCTGTGATAACAATAAACACGGTTGCTATTTGTACAAATAGCCTTCTCATATTTCGCTGTTTTGTTTTCATATCGTGGTCTCCGTCTATAGGCCTGTTTTATTTCCTTGTGTGTGAGACATGGGATGTCTAAAAACTCATAAATTTAAAAACGCATTGATTTATTAAGAAAGACTATAATGCAATAATTCATTATGCCCGAAAAAATATACTGGGTTAAATTTTAGACTTATAGATTGAAAAAGCAAGGGAAAAACCTGATATCAGAAGTCAGAGGTCGGAGGTCAGATGGCAAAGGTCGGAAGTCAGTCTGAGGTCACGGAGAACAATTTCATATTCACCATTTCGGAACTGTGAGTTACAAAACTGGAAAACCATGTTAAAATAAGTTTTTTAAAAAAAGGCGGTAAAGAAGGCTGTGATGAGTTGAGTCAAGCTTTCTGATTTTTTTTTACCGGCAGCCGACGCAGGGAAGGCGATAGCGTTATGACTGATGAAAAACATAAGGATAACAGGAAGTTTTATGACCGGATCAGCCGTGCTTATGACCTGATCGCCGAGGCTGATGAACGAAAGATACGCGAAGCAGGGGAACGCCTGCTCAGGTTGACTACGGGAGAAAAGGTACTGGAGATAGGATTTGGAACCGGAAACAGTATTATCAGCATGGCTGAATCGGTCGGTCCTGCCGGAAAGGTGTATGGGATCGATGTATCACAGGGAATGCTTGATGTTGCCCGGAAGAAGATTATTGATAAGGAGGTGTCAGACCGTGTAGAACTTGTAGTCGGTGATGCCCGGAGCCTGCCCTATGAAGACCGGTCATTTGACGCAGCATTTGCAAGCTTTACGCTGGAACTCTTTCCTGCTGATGATATCCCGATGGTGCTTGCCCGGGTGCGCCGGGTGTTAAAGAAGGGCGGACGGCTTTGTGTGGTATCGATGGCAGAGGTGGAAAAGGGACAGCATCCAAGCCTGCTGGAAAGGACATACATCTGGATGCATCGTCATTTCCCTCATATCGTGGACTGCAGGCCGGTCGACCCTGCGCGGCTCCTTCGCGATGCCGGGTTCACAATCATGGATGAAATCAGTATGGATATCTGGACCATGCCGGTCAAAGGTGTTCTGGGAACCATGATTTAGGCAACACCGATGATCCAAAATAGCATTTGACTTGACTGGAAAATTGCTTTAACCATAATCCCTGAAAAATATTAAAATATATGGAGTTTTTATAATGGATTACAAAGAGATTGAATCTATCGCTATTTCCTGCGGATTTTCCCATGCAGGAAAGCTTGATACTGATACTATCCAGGTCAGGAAAGAGGTCCGCGATTCCTGCGCAGAGAATAAATGCCATGCATATGGCACAAACTGGTCGTGCCCGCCTGCCTGCGGTGACCTGGATGAATGTGAAGCCCGTATAAGGGAATATAAACATGGACTTATTCTTCAGACGACCGGGAATATTGAGGATTCCTTTGATTTTGAGGCCATGGCGGACCTGGAAAAGGTCCATTCAAAATCTATGAAAAAGTTCTCTGATGAAATTAAAAAAAGATATCCCGACTCACTGGTTATAGGCGCAGGCGCGTGTACGATATGTAAAGAATGCGCTTATCCGGATGAACAGTGCCGGTTTCCGGAAAAGATGATGTCCTCCATGGAAGCACTGGGAATGGTCGTAAGTGATGTATGCAAGGCCAATGATATCCCGTATTATTATGGCCCCGGAACACTTACCTATGTCGGTTGCGTGCTGGTTGAGTAAATCTAAAAGGAGCGTTCATGCATTCTCTTGAGATAAAAGGCAGTTCAAAGGTGTCACGGCTTTTTGTTGGTGAAAGCTATAAAAATGTCGAAAAATATCTGCCGGCATCCCCCGTCGTAATAATAGCTGACAGTAATGTCTATGATTACTGTCATGAGGCCTTCCCGAAAATCAGGACAATAAAGATCGACACCAGCGAAAAGATGAAAAATCTGGACACTGTAAGTTATATCATCAACGAACTTGTTGAGATGGAGGCTGACCGGAGTCTGTTTCTGCTCGGCATAGGCGGCGGGATCATTTGCGATATCGCTGGGTTTGTAGCCTCAGTATACATGCGGGGAATATCCTTCGGGTTTGTATCCACAACCCTTCTTTCGCAGGTGGATGCAAGTGTTGGAGGAAAGAACGGTGTCAATTTCAGGGGATATAAGAATATAGTAGGCGTATTCAATCAGCCTGACTTTGTCATATGCGATCCCGATATCCTTAAAACACTCCCGCAGGAGGAACTGCTGAACGGGTGCGCCGAGATCATCAAACACGGAGCAATAGCGGATAAAAGCCTGTTTGAATACCTCGAGGACAATTACCGGGGTATCCTCAGTATGGACAGGAATGTGATCGAAAGGGTCGTATATGATTCGGTGATGATAAAATCCGATGTGGTCAACAGGGATGAGAAGGAAAAGGGTGAGAGAAGAAAACTCAATTTCGGTCATACCATCGGCCATGCCATAGAAAAGGTTACGGGTGTGAGTCACGGCAAGGCAGTAGGGCTTGGAATGGTAGCCGCTGCAGACCTTTCCGAATCGAAAGGCCTTCTTTCTGCTGAAGACAAAGAAAGGATCATTTCACTGCTTAAAAGTATGGGGCTTCCTGTTGAGATGAAGACTGATAAAGAAAAGGTCCTGGATGCAATGAAAAGGGATAAAAAAAGGGAAGGGGACCATATACATTTTGTTTTACTGGATGGAATAGGAAAGGCTGTTATAGAAAATATTACAATCAAAGAGCTCGAAGAATATTTTATTAATGCATAAATGCCCCACCGCTTGAAGCGGGGGGCATTATAATCGTTGTTTCCGGCAGTTACTTCTCGACCAGACCCCGGTCTTCGAGCAGATACTTGACATCAGGCTCCTGTCCTCGGAAGGCCCTGTAAAGTTTACCCGAATCTTCGGTCCCGACACGGGAAAGAATCATATCCCTGAATCTGTTCCCGTTTGCCCGCGTAAGGCCACCGTTCTCCTTAAACCATTCAAACGCATCGTCCTCGATCACTTCACTCCACATGTAGGCGTAATATCCGGCTGCGTATCCGCCCCGCCAGATATGGGCAAAGTATGTGGATTTGTATCTTGGGGGCACGAGAGGCATGAAGACATTATAATGCCTGAAGGTCGCAGTCTCGAATGAATCGATATTCGGGATTTGCTTCCCAGGTGGCAATGTGTGCCATGCCATATCCAGCAGAGATGCTTCGAGGTACTCGAGTGTTGCAAAGCCCTGGTTGAATGTCTTTGTCTTCCTGATTTTATCGGCCAGTTCCTTGGGAATCGGTTCGCCTGTTTTGTAGTGTTTCGCGTAGTGGGAGAACACTTCAGGGTAGAGCGCCCAGTGTTCGTTGATCTGGGAAGGCACCTCTACAAAATCCACAGGAACGTTATCTGCCAGGCGCGGATATTGGGACCGGTTGAGAAGCGCATGAAGTGCGTGTCCGAACTCATGAAACATTGTCGTTACATCATCATAACTCAGTAATGCCGGTTGATTGGGGGCAGGTTTCTGGAAATTGCATACATTGTAAACGACCGGGTGGGTATGAAGCAGACCCGAATAGTCGACAAAGCTTCCGGACCATGCCCCGCCCTGTTTGTTGTCGCGCTTGAAGTAATCGCAGTACCATAGACCCATGGATTTTCCGTCTGCATCAAAGACCTCGAACACCCGTACATCGGGATGGTAAACTGGGAGGTCTTTTCGTTCCCTGAAAGTCAGGCCGTAGAGTTTGTTCGCCGCAAAAAATACACCGTCTTTCAGGACACGGCTTAGCTCAAAATATGGTTTGATCTGTGATTCGTCGAGATCATATTCTGCCTTTCGCACTTCTTCTGCATAGTGCTGCCAGTCCCATGGCGCGAGCTTGAAACCGCCTTTCTGGCTGTCTACCAGTTTCTGCATTCTTGCCGCTTCTTTGTGAGCCCTTGCCACTGCAGCAGGGGCGATGTCAGTAAGAAGTTTAATTGCAGCCCCGGGAGTTTTTGCCATGCAATCCTCGAGAGAGTAACTGGCAAAGTTGTCATATCCCAATAACTTCGCTTTTTCCGCCCGGAGTTCAGCGATCCGCTTGATGACTTGCCGCGTATCGTTGCTGTCGCCAAGCTCAGCCCGCGTGGTGGAATTTTCGAACAACTGTTTCCGCACGGCTCGGTCGTTGAGCCCTACCTGCGCCGGCTGCTGCGTGGTGTTCTGCAGAGGAATTACCCATTTACCCTTCAGACCGCGATTATTGGCAGCCTGTGCGGCTGCGGCGATCTCAGCATCACTGAGTCCATCAAGCTTGCTCCTGTCGCCGATAACCAGAGCACCATTCTTTGTAGCCGCGAGGAGTTTGATAGTAAAGTCGGTCGTGAGTTTAGCGGTTTCCTGGTTTATCTCCTTCAGACGATCCTTGCCTTTCTCAGACAGAAGGGCACCGGATCTGGTGAAGTCCAGGTAATAACGCTCGATAAGATAATTCTGCTCCGTGGTCAGATCGAGTTTGGCGCGTTGATCGTAAATCGATTTTATGCGTTTAAAGAGCCTGCCATTGAGGACAATGGCATCTGTGTTGGCAGCCAGCCTTGGCGATTCCTCCGAAACTATCTTCTGCAGGTCATCATTCGAGTTTGCACTGAGCATAGAGAAGAAGACGTTCGTGACGCGGTCGAGCAGCATGCCGGATTTCTCCATGGCAACAATAGTATTGTCGAAGGTTGGAGGATCCTGATTCGAAGCGATCCGGTCCATCTCCTCAAGCCTGACCCGCATTCCCTCTTCTATGGCGGGCTGGTAGTCGTAGTCATGTATCCTGTCGAATTGAGGGGCCTGATAAAGGAGTGTGCTTTCGTGCGCGAACGGGTTGGATTCTGTAAAGGCAGGTGATTTCATTTGCTTACCTGTGTCTTGTGACATTGCGATTGAGTTTGAAACCATGGTTAACAGAAAAATGGAAATAGTAACCGGGGAAAAGATTTTAACACCTAAAAAGGTTTTTTTCATAGATCCTCCAAAATTATAACTTGTAACAAGGGTTATGAATCTTTTTGGAATGCATCCTGTTCATGAATACAGTAATGTGATACCAGATACGCCGGAAGAATTCAAATCTTAATTATGAGGGACAAAGCCGGGGGCCTTTCCCTCAAAGGTGTCTTTAGTTAGTGCTCAACTAGTTAGCAGTCGGGTCATCCATCCTGCCCATAAAGAGGATTGTGCCCCTCCGGTTATCCCGGATAAGGTAGAGAAAGGGATGATCCGCCCGAAATACTGCAAAGTACGGTACCGACTTCGTCGCCATCTCGACGCCTGTTGCTGCCGCTGCTTCGGTTCCCACTTCGTTCACTTCAATATAAGCCTTGTGTACAATCTGGGATATCCAGAGGGAACCTTTGGGCCACCCCATACCGGAAAAATCGGCCGTTGCGCTAAAGGGATCTTTCATGCCCATTGCTTTGAAGGCGCCGATAAGGTCATATTCGGTTTCGGATTTGAATCTGGGCAGGAACAGGTCTGTTTTCCGGGCCGGCTGCATGTCCAGCTCTGTCAGCCAGGTGTCGAGATTTGCGGAGGTTACCTGCTTTTCCAGGCCGGCCAGGCCGTCGGGTGTATCCGGGAGCAGAATGACCATGGAGAGCAGGTTCCCTTTATAGGGGATTTCAACTGCCTGAACCCCTTTCTCCTGGATCATTTTCATATTATTGCTCTGGTACATCAGGGGAACCTGTACCTGTTTTGTTGCCGAGACCCGGAAGGTTGACTTATGTGTATACTCCTTTTGAAACTGGTTCTCCCACTGGCCTTTGAAATAGATCGCGTTCAGGATGACACATACGGAATTGGGATTGAGCTCCTTAAGTATCTCAGTGATCTTTCCCTCTGTTTTTTTGCTTACCCAGGCATTTATTTTATCCAGTCCTCCCGCGAAAAGCTCTGCATCATAGTATTTTTCGAGAAAAGCCTTGTAATCCGGCGCTATTTTTCCGCCTGTAGTACACAATCCATTGGCGATTCTCAATTTCTGTCCGTCTTTGCCAATGGCGGCCATCAACTGCTTGTCCATATTTTTAAAGCCCTTGCCTAACCGGGTCTGATCGAACTGGAAATGCAGTGTCTTCTTCATTTCCACGGCTGTATTTCCGCGTGCCCCTCCATATGTCATGCCCAGGGCCGTTGATATGCTGTAAGGCGAAAAAAGTAGATTGCCACCGGCATTGCTCAGCATGTGATACAGTTCCACATTAAAGTCATTATTCCCTTTTGTAATCCCATCAGATAAGGAGGATGACCCGGAGGGAGATGCCTCCACGATCACAGCTATAGCCGCCGAACAAAAAAAGGTCAGCATAATGATTGATAATTTCTTAATGACTTGATTCATTTTCCTTTTCCTTTCTCACTTTTTCAATTTTACCCGATCGGCGGCATTTGATGTTTTGATGATAAAAAGGACAGAGATAAAAAACAGGGAAAGCCGATAATAAAATAGAAACATGACACTCTAATACTGCCTGGTACCTCCCTCCCTGGACAAGCATGATCAAGGCTTGAGATTAATTCATTGTATGTAACACTTTTAGCTGTCGCAGTGCAAGGAGTACCCTCTCCCCCGGATTATTGAAAAAAATGGTGGAGAGATATAGAGACTTGCTATTTACGGGACAATATTTCGGCAGGAACGGTTTATCTGATAAAGGAATTTAAAAGGCTGGCTTTTTATGTTTGAAAAAAACTATTTTTTTATAAAAAATCAGGAATTTCCTGATTCACATATATCTTCCTTTTATATATAAGATGAACTACCCCCCTACAGAGCATCGGGGTATCTGTAAAGGTGATGTAACGCCGCAAGCAGCATGGAATTAAACCCTCGTTCACCTCTTGCTGATTAAAGTTCTAATGCTGCTGTTTAATCCAGTTATATTAAACCATGCTTGTTGATAGCTGTTATCAGTCTTAAAAAATTAGCTGAAGATTTATCTGTTAGGCTTTTTAAAAAGGTTCCTAAAGGGGCGTTTTTCTTTTTGATTTAAAGATCAAAAGAGCTAAGCGGCGCCCCTCCTTTAGATACAACCTCTTATTATTCGTGGAGAAAAATATGATGTATGACGAAAAAAGCAACGTGATAGAAGCAGTGAAAGAAAGAGAGATGCGGATCAGGGCTGAAAAAACACTTATGGACATGAAATTGTTTCTGAATGATTATTTTCACCAGCTGGGACCTGACCCTAGAAAAAATATTGATATAATAGTGGAAACAGCGTGCAAGGCGTTGAATTCGGATGTTGCATTGTACAACAGGCTGGAAGGTAATACCCTCAAAACCTGGTCAATATATAATGAGCCGCCGGAATATAAGAGAGAAGATAAACCGGATGGACATATCTGTTATGAAATGACAATCAGAGAGCGTTCTGTAACAAACTTGGATCCAGTTATTCTGGAGGACCTGGAAGGCTCAAAATGGGAGTACCTTGATTCAAATGTTAAAAAATATGGCATAAAATCATATCTTGCCTTCCCTGTCCTTCTGGAGGGGGAGGTTGTCGGCTCATTATGTGTAGTTGATACTGTAAAACGAACATATTCCAGGATTGAAGTGGATATCCTCGAAGCCTTTTCAAAGGCTGTCGCCCTGGAGGAAGAAAGAAAACTTTCCCAGGACAGGTTTACCTTATGGAATGAAGAACTTGTTAAAAAAAATAATGAAATTGAATCTGCTTTAGCCAGGGTTAAAACACTCAGCGGATTATTGCCAATATGCTCCTCCTGTAAAAGAATCCGTGATGACAAAGGCTACTGGAATCAGATCGAAATCTATATTCGTAATCATTCCGAAGCAGAGTTCAGTCATGGCATTTGTCAGGATTGTGCAAAAAAACTTTACGGCGATATTTTAAATAAGAAATAATGCCTGTTGGTCAATCTTAAGAATGAAAAGTCTCTTCAAATCGGGTACAATAGATCAATAAAAACGTGGTTGCAGTGTTTTCCTTAAAAAGGTCTCTCCCTGCCAGTAGTGAGGGCGGATCCTGTTTAGTATTAATAAACATTGAAGAGGCATCACATAATGGCTATAAAAATCAAAAGGTCTTATGACAGCCCATCCCCTGAAGACGGCTATCGCATACTTGTCGACAGGTTGTGGCCCCGGGGGGTATCCAGGGCAGATGCAAAATTAAATGAATGGCCGAAGTCAATTGCTCCATCGGATGAACTGCGCAGGTGGTACCATAGCAATCCCTCATGCTGGAAAGAATTTCGTAAAAAATATCTGTCCGAACTTAAGCAGCATCGGGAAATCCTCCGGTCATTGGCTGAAAGGACCCGTAAAGAACTGGTCACGCTCGTATATTCAGCCAGGGATGAGGAACACAATAATGCAGTGGTGCTTAAGCAATACCTGCAAATGCTGGGTGCTGAACTCTGAACAGGCTGACTGACTTCTCATGTGAAACTTCATTAAATATTACAGGACACGGATTGCACGGATAAACACGGATCTTTTTATTTTAAAATCATGAAAATCAGTGTTCATCCGTGTCCAATTTTTTGCTTTTCCTTCTTGACATTGTAGCCGTTGTTTTGGGAATTATCGGGCTATTCCAAAGGAAACGCAAAAAGCTGTTTGCAATACCTGGCACAATATTTTCTTCATTGATAGTGATTTTAGTCATAGCGTTAATCACCTTTGGGATAATGAAGGTTAAAGGCGCTATTTAGTGAAAAGGATCGAGCTGCTTTGGCAAGCCTGCTGATAGAAAGCCTTGAAGGTACACACCTGCCACATTTATTCGCTATACCAACAACTGGAAGGGCAGTTACATGGGCTGGGGCTGGGGAACATCAGTACCGGTCCAGACTCAAAGACAATTACCCGGGCTTGAAGATTTTTATATGACAGGTCAGTGGATTTCTCCATCGGGCGGGTTACCGCCTGCGCTATGGGATGGCAGGGCGACCGCTCAAATGATCTGTGAAAAAGATGGAAAGACATTTGATCCTGAGTTTAAGCGGGGTTAGTGTTCATTTAAAAACATTTTTTTTAATGAACTCTATAAGCCCTTGCATATTGTATTATTAATGCTTGCAATGTATTACAATTAATTACAATGGAGGAAGTGCATGAGCAAAGCATTATCAATAAGAGTTTCAGATGAACTGGATTTAAAACTATCTGAAATTGCAAAAGAAACTGAACGTCCTAAATCTTTTCATATTCAAAAGGCCTTGGAAACATATTTAAATGAAATAGCAGGTTTACAAGTAGCTTACGATCGTTTGCACGATTCTACCGATCCGGTAATTTCTATTGATGATATGAGAGAAGAACTTGAATTATAAAATAGCTCTCAAGAAATCAGTTTCCCATGACCTCAAAAAAAAAGATAGAGAACAGGCCCAAAAAATTTTAAATAAAATTGCGTCTGAGCTTCCGGAGAAAGCCGGTATTTTCCTGCTTGAGAAAATATGGAAAAAGAGGAGTAAGAGTCAAGGGCAACGTGAACCCTTTTCTGTCATTTCCGCTTGCCCTGTCTAATCTCCCAAAGGGAACAGTATTTAACAGGGCTCTTTTCTGGATTAATTAGAGATTTAAGTTCGAGCGTTCTTAGAAAAAAAAGAGACCTAATGTTAATTCATTAATAAATGCAATCATATTATGCTTGCATTCACGCCGCCTTTCTTATAAATTTTTATTATGAAAGCAAAACATAAAAAAACGATCGATGATATATTCTCAGATCCAATAAATGGCAATATCGAATGGCATAAAATTGAGACCCTTTTTATTGCTCTGGATTGTAGAGTAATTGAAGGTTCTGGATCGAGTGTCACGTTTGAGAAGAATGGAGTTCGAGCCTATTTTCATAGACCGCATCCGTCAAAAGAGGCATTAAGATATCGGGTTAGAGATGCCCGTAAATTTCTTGAACTTTTAGGAGTAACAAAATGAAAGCAATGAATTACAAAGGCTACTTTGCCAAGGTTGAATTTGATCCGGAAGATCATATTTTTATTGGCCATATTATCGGCATACAAGATGTTGTTGGATTCCATGGTGAATCAGTAAAAGAGCTTGAGACAGCATTCAAAGAGGCTGTAGACAATTATCTTGATGCATGCAAAAAGTTCAAGCAAAAGCCGAATAAACCCTATTCCGGCAATTTGATGTTGCGAATACCTGTTGAAGTTCATGCAGCCGTAGCTGCCGCTGCAGAATCAAGTGGTAAAAGCATTAATCAGTGGGCAAAAGGTGTATTAGAGACCGCAACCAATATAAAATAATTCACAAAAGCCTAAATACAGCCCCATGATTTTTGAGTGTAAAAACCACGCAATTGCGTGGTTTAAGCACGCATTATTAGGATACACTGATCTCTGACCTCCCTGGCACGGCGTCTTGTCCCGGCGCAGTACGACCACCATAGCTTTAACGAAGGTGGTTAGCGAAGACTGCTGAAGCTTTCGGCGACGACGGCAGACTGCTTTTAACACTGACCTGACTTCTGATCTCCCTGGCACGGCGTAGTCTCAAAACGAAGCCGGCTGACCTCCGGTTTTTCCGATCTCCGACCTCTGACTTCCGACCTCTATCTTTTTCCTTGCTTTTACCACCCATAAGTCTTACACATAGAAAATTGTATCGGTCCAGGTATAATGATTTATCGCATGTTTTTAAGTTTGAAAAATTTCCCTATTTTTTAATAAAAAATCAGGAATTTCCTGATTCACATATATCTTTTTTTCTTCTATAAATTAAAATTCTAATGCAGAGGTAGAAACCGGTTGTCTTTAAGCGGTAATATTAAAGATGGAAAGGACTATTCGGAGATCTGATCTTTTACAACAAGGAAAAGTGTGGCAACTTCCTTATGAAAAGGTAAAGGAACTTGATTTATTAGAAAGGATTGTCGAAGATAAGGAACCATGAAATGTTTCGATATATAGAAACATAAAAAATAAGCCCAAAAATCAAAAGTTTCTATATGTAGAAACTATTTGGAGGAACTTTCTATATATAGAAATAAATGTCTATATATAGAAACTTTTTATACCGGCTCTAGACCGGTCAATAACATGTTATGCAAGAGGCAAAAATGAATATCAAAGATGTATTAGATAAAGAGCTCGCCATTTTTGAGAAAGAGATCAGGAAGGCCAGTAATTCAATTTATGGAACCTTGATCGCACATCTATATGTTGAGCATTTGCTCAATAGGTATCTAAAAACAAAATTAATTAAAGATGCTGATCTATTTGGCAAGAATGGCCTTTCTTTCAGTAATAAACTTAAATTGGTGAAAGGGTTCGGCGAATTTGATCAGCAGCTAATAGACTCAATTAGCAAACTTAATGTCATACGAAATAATTGCGCTCATCTTTTTGGGCATCAAATCACAGACAAAGAGGTAGAGACTCTTGGCAAAACATTAGGCAAAGATTACAAAAGAATAAAAGACACATATCCAAATGCTGAAGTAGGTGCAATAACTCCAATTATATGGAATATATGTGGCCAAGTTCTTCACACAACTTTACAGGCAGAGGGATACAAATAATGCATAACATGGCACTCAACGTGACAAGCTATTATTTCGCCAAATCAGCCTGTATAGGTTTGTGACATTAAATCATTTAATATCCTTTAAAGGCAGGCACCGCTTGCTCGTTAGTTTGTCGTTATATTTTAATTGTAATAGTGAGGGGGAACATATGAGTACATGTTTTATCATAATGCCAATCACAACACCTGAACACCTTATTCCGATTTATTCCGATGATTCTGATCATTTCATTCATGTGTTAAACCACCTATTTATCCCTGCAGTCGAAAAAGCAAAATTTACACCAATAGCGCCAATTGCTAAAGGTTCAGATTTAATACAAGCTGAAATTATAAAGAATATTGAAACTTCTGATTTAATTCTTTGTGATATTTCTAGCCTTAATCCAAATGTGTTTTTCGAGCTAGGTATTAGAACTGCTTTAAACAAACCTGTTTGCTATGTAAAGGATGATAAAACCCCTTCTATTCCATTCGACAATTCAATTGTTAATCATTACAGCTATGATGCTTTATTAGTCCCCTGGACTTTGGATGATGAGGTTGATCATCTTAGCCAACATATCTCGGAAACATGGGGAAAAAACAATAGTTCTAATTCACTCTGGAAATACTTTGGCCTCTCATCGATTGGGACTCCTATAGTGAGTAAAGGTATTGTTGAAGACCGATTTGAACTTTTAAACATGAAAATTGATTCATTAATAAAATCTACAGATAATTTGGCTAAAGTTAACAATGTTGAATACGAACAAAAAAAGCGGAAAGAAATTGATTATGAGTTAGCCGCGATAAATGGTGAAATAGCCGCCATAATGGATTTAATCGATGATGAAGCAGCGAAGGCTGCTAACACTGGAGAATATGAGGAAGTTGTTCAAAGACTAAAAAGGCTTCAAAAAATGAAAACTATTTTATTAAAAGAACGATCTCAATAAAAATAAATATAACATCAGGTTCAACATGACGCGCGGAAACTTCGCCGCGCGCCTGTTAACCAGTGCGTTGGCCTGAGAATATGACAAAGACAGATACAATTACAGAACTCGCACGGTACATTCTAGAGAAGTGGGGGATACTTGAGGAGTCAGGGGGAAGCTGGGAAAATCTACGCTTCCCTAAGTACGACATCTACCCACGCGACTACCTGTATTACGCCGACAAAGAACTGTCAACATACCTCTCCAAGCATGATAACTCAGCTCTCATAAACTGTATATCTCACCTCAAGCGTGCAGCAGATTGCCAAGTTGACATTTTTCTACATGTGTTCCAGGTTTATAAACTATTCAAGGCTCGGAACCTTGGCTTCGACAAGAAGCTTGAATATCTAAATGCGTCCGCAGTCTTTTCATCTCGGACAATGAATCGATTCAATCTCCTTCGAAACAAGATGGAGCACGAGTACGAAATCCCAACCATCAGCGACATTGAGGTCTACTTCGATCTCGTCATGGCATTCGTTGCAGTGCTTGAAGCCGCTATCTCATCCAGATACCATTTGGAGTATGGAGTTGGAGAGGCAGATGAAGAGCTTCGCTATGACGAGTTGCTGGAGGTGGGATACGACTTCGAGAAGCCTTTTATATTTGCCGAGTGGGGACCACCAAGTAACCCAATGAGACTAAACCAAGATACAGGAAATATCGTTGAGTTCGCCAGAACATTCCGTCTACTTCGCCTACTTAGCTTGCGAAAGTCCCATGCTAGTGACCGCTGGGTGAGAGAGAAGATTGAGGAAGTAGCGGCCAACAACAAGGATGCACTCGACGAGGAATAGCGCGTCGCTTCTATCTGTGCCATCCCCCGCGAGTGATCCTATACTATAAGCTGGAATGTAGTAGTTGAAGAATGGTATTTGGCCGATCCGGCAATGTTGCCAAACGCTAAATAGTAAAATATAATTAAAAATGAAAATAGAAAATAAAACTCCTATTTGGGGAAAATGCCAGTGCTGGCAAAATCCCCAAATATAAAAATAAAATCAAAATTGGTTCGTAATTATAGGTGGTTATTAAAATTACATGGTCCCCAAATATCAATCAAAATCGGCTTTTAACCGCTTCACAAGACCCAGGAGGATTCTTTGCTTGTTGCGGAGACCTCGGCGGGGCTTATGTGCTGGATTAGAAATGGAATAGAGTGATGCGAAATTTAATTTATGAAATTTTATATTTGATAAAAAACCATCGGCATATTAATTTTGATTTTCGTATAATTCGAAAAAAATTACTACCACAGAATTTTGCAGTTGGTACGAATAAGCCAGATGAATCTCCAACCGACTTAATTGATGCTAATACTTGGCGCGATATAGTTTCCTTGCCAGATGATGTTAGCATTAGGACGTCAGATTATTTTGGTTCTGTTTTTAATGTGTTTTGGGAGAGGTGGGCGGATTGGGTCTCGATAGTTCTTGCTCTTCAAAAATCGGTTAAAGATCCTAAAAAATCGCCTATAGCTCATGTGGCATGTAACGCAATTGATGAATTTCAAGCATCAATTTACAATGTATTGACAGGCTTCTATCGCTTGGCTTTCTCAGCCTTAAGAAATATTGTTGAACAAATGACAATCGGTCTCCATTTGTCATTATCAAATGATATTAATATGTTTTCTAACTGGCTAAACGGGGTCGATGAATTAAAGTTTGGATGGGCTGCAGATAATGCTCAGAACCATTCGGTTATTATTAAAGTAGAGAACGCATTGGAAAACAAGATAAATGATAGTTTATTTAGATAGAAAAAAAGGAAGTCTCAGCAAGATAATGGGGGATTCGCAAGAAGATTATTTTCGAAATTAAGCTCCTATACACATGGCGGCCCGTCTTTTACAAATACTGACATATGGCAAAGCAATGGACCAGTTTTTGTTCCTTCGGCAGTAAAAAAATGGATTAATGTCTATTCGGGAGTTTCTGCTTTTTCTATTCTACTAGCTAAGGCCGCCCAACCAAATTTGACTAAATTTATTGATTCAGAGCTAAATATCGGAATCTGTTTTAAAAGTATAGTCGAAAATATTGATGCCGGAGAAGATGGCGTATCCCTGCTTAGATCTATGCCAAGCGAATTTTGGGATAATTAATTCTAACCTTGCTCTTGCAGCCGACAGTTAGCCGCTGCAACTGAAGAGCGCGTTATGGAGGATGCAATGGTTTCAAAACGAGTTCTTTTCCTAAGTTGGCAGGGCGGGATGGGTCATATCACCCGTGACATAGCCATCGCGAAAGAACTACGTAGTCAAAATCCAGATGTAAATTTAGTCTGGTTAGCCCATCCTTTGGCAACAAAGGTGCTTCAACAAACAGAAGAAAGACTTCTCTCTGAATCCCAATCAAGTGCTGATTACAACCAAGCCGCAATTCCTGCCTTGACCAATTATAGCCTAAATCTGATGAAATATGTACGGGCAACAAAAAAAGCCTTTAAATATAATGCAAATCTTTTTAAACAAGTAATCAGCAAGCATTCATTCGATTTAATAATTGGCGACGAATCATTCGAAATTGTTGAAGATTTGATAAAAGGACAAATTCATCTGGATTGCCCAATGGTAATGATTGAGGATTTCATAGGTTTGGAAGCTATGACAAATAGCCTTCTTGAGCGGATTGGTATCTATCTTTTAAACCGTTTCACCTCTAAAAACATTTCTCAATTGATTGAACCTCATATGACACGGTTGTTTGTCGGAGAATTAGAAGATGTTCCTGATAAGCCTTTTGGTTTTCTTTTACCTAACAGGCGAGAATTCGCGAGAAAATATTATCATTTTCTGGGCTATATCATCCGCTTTGATCCTACTGATTATGTTGATAAAAGCAAAATAAGAGCCAAACTCGGATATGGAAAAGAACCTCTTCTCATCTGTGCGACGGGCGGCACCGCCGCCGGGAAAGAATTAATTGAAACATGTGGTAAAGCATACACAATTATTAAAAGAGACATTCATGATTTAAAAATGATCTGCGTCTGTGGTGAGCTTTATGGACTCACTCCTCCAAAGCTTCACGAAGAAATTGAACTTAAAAGTTATCTGCCCGATATTTACGAACACTATGCCGCCTGTGATATGGCGGTCGTCGTAGGTGGAGGGACAACAACTGTCGAACTAACCGCACTTCGGTGCCCATTTATTTACTTTCCACTTGAAAATCAATTCGACCAACAAATCTATATTTCTGAGCGCCTGGAACGGCATGGAGCAGGGATCAAGATGAGGTATTTTCAGACTACGCCGGATCGCCTCGCACAAACCATTATTGAAAATATAGGTAAACCTGTAAAATGGAAACAGATACCTCTTGATGGAGCGCAGAAAGCTGCACAGCTTATCAATAACCTTTTGATTAATGCTCATACTGCGATTGCATAACCTTTTTATTCGGTGGACTCGGTTTCCTAGCCACTGAGAACTGTGTTAGAAACATTATTCCAGAAAGTCATATTTACCTTATAACCTTTTATTGAATTTGAAAAGCCTGTGTCCTCTGTTACAGAAATAGAAATTGATACAGGATTTGAAACAAGTTACATAAATCTCAAAAAACTCAGCTAACATCATCAAACCGCTGTTTAGAAATTTAGTTGAAAATCAGTGCGTTTTGCATATCATTCAAAACGGCGTGCTTACTGTCTATCCGATTTCGCTTTAAAGGTTCACAATATTCAATCTTCTGTAAAGGGGACTGCTAAAGGGGACCAACGGCGTCCAGTCTGTAAACCAGGCTCAATAAAGCCAAAATGGAATGGGTGTCATAAGCTATTTGGTAAAAATGGCGACATTGCCAAATTTACCAAATGGCTTTAAATAAAATAAGATCCGGGATAAATTGATCCCTATTTGGTGTTATGTTGCTGATATTGGCATTTCCGCCAAATAGAAAATTTAAATAAAAATTATTTCGTAATAATAGCATCTTACAAAAATTAAATAAGCCACCAAATGGCAATAAAAACGGCTTTTAAACTGTCATTAAACAAGGACCTCCTTACTGTCTTGCCGAATCTATCTATAAAGGTCAGTATCATTTAAACTTCTGAAGGCTTTTACTGGCTGGCATAGCTGGCCTGTTAATTGCCGTTATAAATCATTGAGTATCGTCCCGCTTTACGCTTAATCAATTCTTATACTTTAAATTTCGTAACCATCTGTGCCAGTTTTTCCGAAAGATGGCTCAGTTCTGATGCACTCAACTTTAATTGAGAACTGTTGTTCAATATTTCATTTGATGCCTGTGTTACTTCAACAATATCACTCGCAACTGCTACAGAAGCATTTTTACCTTGAGTCATGTTTTCTGTAACCTCTGTTATTCCTTGAGCAGCCTGAGATACATTGCTGGCAATATCTTTAGCTGTTACAGCCTGCTCTTCCACTGCAGAGGCGATAGAAATAACCATTTCATTAACATCATCGATGATTGTTTTTATAACTCCTGCGGCGTTTACAGTCCCCTGCGTTGAATTTTGTATCCCGGTTATTTTTTGCTTTATCTCTTGCGTTGCCTCTGAAGTTTGCTTTGCCAGTTCTTTAATCTCATTTGCTACAACTGCAAAACCCCTTCCAGCCTCACCGGCTCTGGCTGCTTCTATAGTTGCATTTAATGCCAACAGGTTTGTCTGGTCTGATATCTCAGTAATAGCCTCTGTTACTTTATTGATTTCTCTTGCTGCTATTCCCAGTTTGTCAACTTCTAAGGACACTTCGTTGACTTTTTCAACTGCTTCGTTTGTTTTTACGCTCGTGTTAGAGGCATTCCTTGAGATTTCTGCGATTGTTGTATTCATTTCTTCTATTGCTGATGCCACCATATTAACGTTGTTAAAAGTTTGCTCCGAGGCACTTGATATAGAAGCCATACTAACACTCATTTCTTCAGCAGAAGATGCCACTGAATTTGATTTAGCTGTAGCTTCCTCCAGACTATTAGTCATCTGCTCTGAAATTACAGATAGTTCAGTTGAAGATGAGGATACTGTGGTAATTCCATCCTTTATATCCTTAACCATCCTGCCAACATTCAAAATTATGCTGTTCAGGGAAGAAGCAAGCATCCCTATCTCATCCTTTTGAACTATGTCGATGGTTTTTGAAAGATCCCCTGCCGCGATCACTTCAGTAAAACTTGAGGTACGCCTCAATTGAGAAGACAGAACTTTTGAGATTAAAAAAGCCAGTCCTATACCAATAATTATGGCAGATAATCCTACCCCAATTACTTTGGTCCTGGTATCAGAAGCCTCTCCTATCATTGCTTCATCGGTTAATATATGCTTGCGAGCCTTTGCCCTGATTTTTGCAATTATCTCCTGCACAGATTTAAGTGATGGCATTGTCTCTTCGTCCTGAACAAGCTTTGCCTTTTCAAAAGCTGCAGTATTAGCAGCCGCATCCGATGCAGAAGCTGTTTTATATATTTCCTCTATCTTAATCGCAGATTCATGAAGCTTTTTGTGTGGAATCTCAACTTGACTGATTAAGGCAGCCATATCAGGTATTTTTTTTTCAACTTCTTTTCTCTCTTTTCCATAGAGGAATTTCCCAAAGCTGCAATTATGATCATCTTTTTCAAGATCAAGGGCTTTGTTCTGCTTGTCATTTATATAGTTATCTAGTTTTTCGACCCATTTTAGATGGTCAACCTCTTTTTGTGCCAGGAATCCGTCCAGCTTGTTTCCATAGATTACTTCTTTGGCATTTTTTACAATATTATTGACTCCGTTGATGCTGAAAAATAAAACAGCCGCTAAAAGTAAAAGTACTATGGTAAATCCAATACCAAGTTTGTGTATGATTTTTAAATCTTTCCAACCCATATTATATCCTCCCGTATATAATATTCACCTTGAATAAAAAAACTATGTATTGAGGGCAGTAAATAGGAAAATTTAACCAATAATAAATTAATTTTTGTCAAATTTATAAGATCTGAAAATGCGTCAGATTAAAGCATCTATTCACTGGTAATTTTTTAATCTAAAATATCCTTTAAAAAAAATTAGAACCTCTATCTATGTTAAAAGCCGACATGTTTAATTTCCGCTAATGTTTTATCGTCAAATAAAAAAAAGGATTAATAAAATATTAGAAAATGGTATCTTTTGGGTAAAATGGGATCAGGCCACGACAAGTAATTAATATGAATTAAATAATTCCTATTTGTAGCTTATAAAATAAGACTGAATGACACTCTGATCAAAGGTTGACTGAAAGGCTGAAACAAGCAAAGTAAATATAATGAGTCAAAAGGAGACTTTTTATAAAAGTAAATGACAGGAAATCAACAAAATAAGAAATGGGCCTTTTTGCTGTTTGTGCTTGTCTTTTTACTGGCCGCCGGTTGCGGGGATAATGGGTCCACTAATGCTGTGAAAAAGTCTCCAGCGGGCGGCAAAACTGACGCGCATAACACTCTAAGGATAGTTTTCAAATGGCCCGGTGATGACTTTGCTTCCACGCAGGATATGGCAATCAGGGACAAAATTGGGAATCTTATCAGAGAAAGAGGCGTAGGCAAGATAACCCGTATTGGCACCGGTATGGGCTGGATGGATATACATATCCGGGTTGAAGATAAGGATAACGCAATACCAAAACTCAAATCGATAATCAAAGATAGTGAGGCCAGACTTAACATTACCATTGAGGATCCTGCGCGCACATCTTAAATTGTATCCATCCAGAAACAGCCCTTTTGAACAATATCTGCGTCACGCTCAGATTGTAATCCTCGAAATACTCCAGTGTATTCCTGCGGTTGCAATCTTCGTGTTCCTTGACCTTGTCCAAAAAATCTCGTTACTGGATGGAGACTATCTAATAATCAATAAGCAGTCACAGCCTGACCCCATTTTGACAATATCTCCTGTCGTGCCCCGGTTAAATATTTGACAACATGGGGAAGGCGTCCTTTCATGAAAAAAATTCCATAAAGTCCGCTTTTGTAATCAACCCAGGGGTAGGTGCCGAAGGCACCGGGACTCGATACCATGGTGCATTCACCTTCACTGGTCCAGGCTTCACACCAGTTTCCCATGGCGTATTGCATAGCAGTCTTCACTCCCCGCGGGAGATAGACCATCGGTTTGCCGAGGGTCTGTACCGTCTCCATCTCATTTATTGCCCTTTCCGACAAAATCCTGTGTTCGTCGTAGATCCCCCTGAACGCAAGCATAGTCAGAAAACGCATATAGTCGTCGGCCGTTGTTACAACGCCTCCCTGTAAAAGCGGGTTTAACGTGTCTGAGGGTGAAACTCCCCGCCGCGGAAGATGTTCCCAATAGGTATGCGTCATTCCGAGGGGATGTGCTATGCGCTCATTAAACAGCACTGACCAGCGCCTGCCTGTTACTGCTTCGACCAGCGCACCGGCGACCTGGAATCCGGGTCCGCCATATTTAAAAACTTTACCGGGGGGATCTTCCAGCGGATGTCTGCTGATTTCTTTTGCCGATTGTGCGAGGGTTATGCGCGGATCCTGAAGGATATCGACCATGCTTTTCAGACTTCCTTCACCTGAAGTCTGTGCCAGAAGCTCGCGTAAGGTGATTCTCCCCTCCTCACCTTGAAACTCAGGCAAATATTTTGAAATAGGTTCATCCAGTAATAGTTTACCTTCGTCTACCACTGTCATAACCAGAGCGGCTGTCATCCACTTGGAAGCTGAAGCTACCGGGTACCGGGTCTCAGGTCCGATCTTTCCGGCATCCATCCTGAAGAGGAGATTTCCCTTTTTCATGACGATCATGGTAACACCGGGAATACCCGACCTGATAACCTCCTCCATTTCTTCGCGAACCTTCGGCGGTGCATATGCCTTACCCGTCACAACTATGGAGGGCTCCGGCATTCCCGCTGAGGTTCGTTTGACAGCGTGTCTCGCGGCTATCATGCATCCTGATAAAAGGAACAGCGCCATGGAGAGGACAAGTATGCGTTTCATTGATTTCTCTTTTCTTTCATTCTTTCTCCTATTGCTTTACGGAGCTCTGCTTTTTTCTGCAGATATTTATTATATTGTTCGCTGGTAAACACGGCTTTCAATTCTTTATCTTTTGATTTGCTGTTTGCTTTCAGTTCTTTGAATTTCCTGAATCTGCCGCCGTTTGATGACATCACGTCCTGATCTATCCTGGCATATTTGAGGTTTATATTATAAACCTCGGTTACGACCGCCGGATCGAGCGCCAATTCACTCTTCATCCAATTTGTAATCAACTCGGCCCTTTGTTCCGGTGTCGAATTCTTGAACTCACCTTGTTGCGCAAATACATTGTTTTGGATCAACAAAATAAACATAAACAGGATAAACACTTTTAAATTTTTCATTTTTTTCTCCTCTGTGATAATAATTTCTCAATTTCTCTCCAGGATTGAGTTGAGGACTTATATTTCATCGTAATGAACCTTTCACATTTAACAGTCACTATGATGTTTGCGATGGAAGCCAATTTTTTTCAATTCGATTAAATCGTTTTTCCAGTTTGTCTACCTGCTCAGGTGTGAGAAGCGGAATAATTTGCGTCCGGATCTTCTCCATTTGCTGAAGCAATTTTAATCTGATCTCAGATCGCAGAGATTCTAGCTCGGACATATTCTGTCTGATGATCTTATCCACCTCAACGGACTGCTTATCGCTGAGATCAAGATATCGCGTTATCCTTCGTTCGAAGCGTTGGGTTATTTTTGCCGGCGAATGCACTGCTTCCTGGGCTCAATTGACAACAATCTTCAACATAAAGCAGCCGCCGATAACGACACCAGAGGCGAAAACAGCCAGCATTAGGAGAACGGTTAAAACCCGGTGACGTTTCGGGTTTGGTATAATTTCGTTTGACATATCTTTTTCCATTGATCACCTCTCATATAAGAAAAGCTATTGTTGATGCAAAGCACACACTCCATGGATCTGACAGGAAATCAAATAAAGGTATGCTGATAAGCAGGGCAACAACTGCTGCGGTTACTGCACTGGAGGCAAAGAAGATCATTGGCCATCTCGGTTGGGGAGGGATTTTATTCAGTCTGTAAACTACTGATTGCGAGACATCTATTTCAGGAGCCGTTTCCATACTGGCTTTGAGTGCCAGTCTTCTGATTATTCCGATACGATCATTCATTTTCTTCATCCTTTGTGCTTTCCGTTTTCAGGAGCGCTTTCAATTTTTTGCGCGCCCTAAACAGCCTGACTTTTACTAACGTACGTGTCCATCCGGTTTGCGATGCGATTTCTTCAGTCGTGTATTCATCAAAATAATACAATGTCAACACAAGCCGATCTGCCGGAGCTAATCTCTTAAATAAGTGAAAAATAAGATCCGATGCCTCATAGGAAGACAGAGATTCGGAGTCGGCCGGCAGATATGGCAGGTTTTCCTGTAAATCCGTTTCCTGATCTCTTTTCCGTTTCAAGTTTTTCCAGTACCGATATCCTACGCGCGTAGCGATTCGTCTCAACCAGTGAAGAAACGGAGACCTGCCTCTGAACCCTTTTAATCCCAGGTATGCCTGGACAAACACCTCCTGCACCAGTTCTTCCAAAACATCCCGATCTCTCGTAAATCGCTGCATCTGGCCGGCGATTTGATTCTGGTACCTCACGACCAGGCGGCGATAAGCATCTCCATCGCCTCTCAAACTGGCAGCAATATCACCATCTTCGTTTATATCCGTGCTATTCGTCATCACCTGTCTTGTTAGTTCAGCGCAAAAATCAAATCCAGAATCTTAACATAATCCCTGCATTATTAATATAATAGTGGCCGGCATCAAGGTACCGGTTACAGTTGACAATAAATATTCCTTTTATTGGAATTTTCATATATGTAGAGAAGATAAAGAATTTGAACCGTGAAGGTTATCTCTGATGAAGTAAGCAAATATCAAAACGAACTCGTAGATGGGCTGCCGGAGAAAATAGATGAAACGTATATTTATAATATTGCTTTTACTCATCATATTAATTTTCATTGCGTTAATGGTTCTTGGTTACAGCTCACGCTCAGGTGAAGCACCGGGAATGTCAGAAGGCAGGTTAACCGAGTGCCCGGCCAAACCAAACTGTGTATGCAGCGAGTATAAAAGCGATGCAGATCATTACATTGAGCCTGTAATAATTCCTGTCATCACTGCAGACACCCCGAAAATTCTCCGGGAATCGATTAAGGAGGCCGGGGGCAAAATACAAAAAGAAAGCAGGGAATATATTGCCGCCACTTTTTCCTCATCTGTTTTCGGTTTTGTTGACGACCTGGAATGCAGGATTGATTATGCCAAAAATGAAATACATTTTAGATCCGCATCACGGGTTGGGTACGGCGACCTGGGCGTGAACAGAAAACGTGTAGAGTTAATCAAGGCGCTTTTCTTGAAGAAAATAAAAAATTCCGGAATGAATTGATTCATGTTTACCCATTTTGGCAGTACTGCCAAAATGGGTAAACAGCAGCATATAGTTATTAATTATTTGAAATATTAAGTTGATAAAAAACAGTAATTTATACTTCCGGAAATCCTATGGACTATGATCTTACCGACATACCGGCAGGCTATGATTATGCGCGCGACCATGGCCCGGAGCATGTTGAGCTCTGGATGAATGAAATTGACTTGCTGCTGGGCCGAAAAAGGATCAACGGGATTATCGACCTGGGTTGCGGTACAGGCCGATTCTCCGAAGGGCTTGCTACTAGATTTAAAACGAGAGTTTTCGGTATTGATCCTTCCGGTAAAATGCTGGAGCAGGCGCGTGCAAAGAGGAAGGATGACCGTGTTCAATATATGAGCGGGCATTCCGAATCCATCCCGCTTCCTTCCGGATCTGTTGATATTGTTTTTATGTCAATGAGTTTCCATCACTTTAGAGATCCTGGTGCTTCACTCCGTGAATGCAGGCGTGTTCTTAACGAACATGGAGTTGCGGTACTTAGGACCGGTACTGTCGAACAAATATCATTATATCCATATGTACCTTTTTTCCCTTCCAGCCGTGCAATACTTGAAGAGATTCTTCTCAATTTTAAAAATACCCGAGCTATATTTGAGTCGGCCGGATTCAGGATGATAGCCTCAAAGGTTGTCACACAAACTATTGCACCTGACTGGGAAAGCTATGCCGATAAGGTTGCTGCCGGAGGAGATTCCGTTCTTGCCCGGTTAAGTCAGGAGGAATTCAGGGCCGGGCTGAATGCTATAGTATCCTATTCCGTGGGTGCAAAAGGCATGGGTGTTGATGAACCTATAGACCTGTTTCTTTTTGAAAAGGAATGATATAACTGCCATTTTATATAAAACAGGAAATCTTAAATAGTGAATGAAATGAAAATAAGACAGGCAACAATCTCAGACGCAGGTACCCTGACAAAAATAATAAAAACGTCCTATCAGACGGTCGCTGATAAATTTGGTCTTAACAACGCCAATTGCCCTAAACATCCATCTAATTGTACAGATGAGTGGATTAATGCAGATCTTAAAAAAGGCGTCATATACTTTATACTCGAATCCGATGGAAAAGACATAGGCTGTGCTGCTCTGGAAAAGGCTGATCATGAGTTATGTTATCTTGAAAGACTGGCTGTAGATCCGGAAAACAGAAAGAAGGGTTTCGGAAGGATGCTTGTTGACCACATATTTCATGAAGCCGGAAAACTTGGATGTAAAAAAATCAGCATTGGTATTATTGCGAAACAGCATGAATTGAAAAACTGGTATTTAAACATTGGTTTCAAAGAAGGGATTACAAAATCATTTGAACATTTGCCGTTCGAAGTAATGTTTATGGAATGCAGTCTTTTCTGAAAATTGTTGACATAACAGATCCGGAAGCGACAGAAGAAATCTGGATTCCAATCAAATAACTCATATAACGCAGTAGTATCAAGGCAGTTGAAGGTTTATATCTTTTATTTTGAAATTAAATTTTTACCACGACATTATATGTCATACCCTCTGCAGTATAATTATATTTATCTATAAAAATAATTATCAGAAAAGGAGGGTCTTTAATGAACTGCAAATCCATTGCTTTACTGTCTTTGTGTCTGGTCCTGAGTTCATGTACAAATCCCAAGGAAAAATCAAACAGTGACCAAAAAAATTATTCATTCATTGGAAACTGGCAAGGTAATGGGACTGACTCTAAAGGCAATCCATTTAAATTTTTCGCCAGGGTAAGCCATTCCGGCGGTAATAAATATCGAATGCTGATCCTGGCAGATTTAGAAACGCTGAATGAACCGATGCATATTATGGATGGTGTACTGGAAAATAACAAATTCTCCTATACTGCTGATGAAGGGCTGTATACAGGCGATGGTATGCTTAGCAAAGATCGGTTTGAGGGCTATTACAAGGGGCCGGTTGATGGTACATATAGGATGTGGCGGATAGACAGTTGATACAACTATGTTGATGGATTCCCGCCTGCGCGCATTGGCGTCAAGCTAAAACATATTGAAAAGACAGGGTAATATTAATGCCGGATATAGATAGCAGGTAGAAACTATCTCATTGCGGAAGGCTATGGTATTAGAACGACCACAGCCGGAATTCACCGCAAAAATACGGTTGTTGCGTTTAATGTATCTGAGGTATTCCACCGATGATCGTAATTTAAAATAACAAATTGTATCAGGTATTGTAGGGGCGGGCCTTGCGTCCGCCCGTCTTTTTCGATTGATGACGATTATAACATTGAATATGGTCGGGCATAATTACATATTCATCCAATTCGACATCATCATAAAAATCCGTGATATTCTACCATTGTTGTGCAATAATACTAACCACATTAGATAATTGGAAATTTTTATCAGGCGGACGCAAGGCCCGCCCCTACATCGGTAAATATGTTTTGTCTGGTTGTTGCAATGAAAAACGAAATAAAAGAATAAAATACTGAGAACAATTAAACCAGCTGCATGGCTTAGATTGATACCAATGCGCCTGCGCGGGAATGACTGTTAATTTATCTGCATGCATAAAGAAAGATTTAGTTCAAGCTCAGTTCGTCTTTTAAAAGGCCATAAACCCTATACCGGAAACCTTACATCGGTTGATTAATAATACCGAAGATCAATAATTAAATTTAATAATATTTTTCCAAATCTATTTTTTAACAACCACCGGCACATCAAAACATTCCTTGATACCTGCAATTGTTTTTTCAAGCTTATCAATATTTACAACACCTGTGATTGAAGCGATGGTGCAGCTGAGCCCGGGCAGGTAGATTCCCTTGTTTTCAAGCGATTCCAGCATCTCAAAGCATATGCCGTAGCGATCGCCAAAGTGCGGACCGTTCATTGAAAAAACAATGTTATCGGGATTTTCCGAGCCCCTGGCTCCTGATATGCATATACCGAGAATTTCTTCGCGATGACCCGGGTCAGGGTATGACGCCGAGAAGGTAAGGATACGTTCATCCGGGCCTATTTTTGTGAAGCACTCTGTTGCCGAAATAGATTCTGACTGAAAATCAATATGCTCTATCTCCTGCCCTTCATAGTATTCGAGCCCATACACCTTGGGCCTTTTTTCCTGATATGTTGCAATTACCTCCTTGTATATTTCCTCCTTTCCCTTCTGTGCAAGTTTCCAGTCTTCAGGGGTCCGGTAGGCACTGAAGCTGAAAGGACCGAAAAGCGATGCACTTGCCCTTTCCAGGTCCTTTTCCTGCAAAACAACCGAGATTGCCGATGGTGATATTGCAAGGGCTTCAGGTTTAACACTGTTCTCCTTAAAGGCATCTATAAGGTTACAGAGTACCAGGGGATCTTTTTTGTGTGGAAAGATAGAAAAAACAACACATTCGGATGTATGTTCGCAGGGTTTACCAATAACTTCTTCAATTATTAATGAGGTCTGTAAACCTTTCCCCGTCTCCACAAGCAGGTTAAGCCCCCAGTGGCCATCCCTGTAAAAAGATGTGAGGTAGGGCAGGTTAATTTTCCTTTCAGCAATTGACCTGAGAAGCAGGGCAGGGGTAATGCCTGATTTCTCCGGTATTACCAGAGAAAATCTGGCTACACCCTTTAAGACTTTAAATCCTCCAAGTCTTATAGCCTCTGTCATCTCACCCGGACTCCGCGGTTCATATTGATGAATATTTATTCGGGTATATTCAGGTGAAAAATATCTTCATTTAGCAAAAACTCCTGCCCCGAATATTACACCGGATTAAATAAATGTTGTAACCGCGCTCCAGAGCCCTTCGGTATCGATGGGTTTGGGTATGTACTCGTCCGCCTCGGTGCTCATGCCGTCCGCGTGGGAATACCTTGTGCTTGGAACCGCTTCCCCGACTGCAGTAAGAAGGATTACCGGGATATCACTTGTTGCATCATCTGCCTTGAGTTCGGCACAAAGGGCATAGCCGTCTTTCCGGGGCATCATGATGTCCAGGATAACCAGGTCTGGTCGCCTTTCCTTGATGGACTCTTCACCTTCAATGCCATCATATGCCTTGCCTACTTCGCAACCCTTACTTTCAAGCATTAAGGCTATTGTTTCCACCAGATCCGGATCATCATCAACTACCAGAATATATTTGTCGGTCATAATAAAACCTCCTTAAATAGGGTTACTTATTGCTGCATTTCTAATTATCCAAAACGGGTCTCGGATAAAGACCCGACCTCTCAACTATCTCAGGAACCATCTGCTCCCATTCGATTGCCATAATATGGAAGCCTCTTATCCCTTCACATTCCTTGAGCCTCTGGATAGACTCAATGCATATGTTGATGCCTTCTTCTGCCTGCTTTTCCTTGGGGACACCGCTCATTCTGTTTATGATTTCATCAGGCACATCCATTCCGGGAACTCTCTTGCCAACATACTTTGCCATCCCTGCTGACTTGAGCGGTGTTACTCCGGCAAGGATATGAACCTTTTCATGAAGTCCCCTGTCGCGCACCTGCTGCATCCAGAGCTCGAACTTGTCCAGGTTGTAGATGCACTGGGTCTGAATAAACTCAACACCTGCCGCTATCTTTTTGGCAAGACGTGAAACACGCATCTCAAAGGGATCGGCAAACGGGTTGGCTGCCGCCCCTACAAACATCCTGGGCGGACGCTTTATTTCATCTCCCCCTAAAAACCTGCCCTCGTCACGCATCTGCCTTACTGTCTGTATAAGCTGCATGGAGTCGATATCAAAAACGTTCTGACCGGTAGGACAGTCACCAAAAGACTGGTGATCTCCGGAGAGGCAGAGAATATTGTTTATATCGAAGGATGCGGCGCCAAGGATATCACTCTGTATGGCAATACGGTTCCTGTCCCTCGTTACCATCTGCAATACAGGCTCAACACCGATTTTTTTAAGGTGTATGCAGGAAGCAAGACTGCACAGCCTGGTTACAGATGTCTGGTTGTCAGTGATATTTATCGCATCAACGTGATTCCTGATCATCTCTGCCTTTTTTAATATGGCTTCAGGGTCGCTTCCCCTTGGCGGTCCGCATTCGGATGTGATGGCCATATTGCCGCTGGCTAACATCTTCTCGAGTTTGCTGGGGGTCTTAGTTTCGCTCATTGTCTGACATCCTCCCTTACAATCTTTCGTGGTCCACCGGCCCTTTCCGTTGACCAGTCCTTTACAGGTGCAACCTTTTCATATTCATCAAGCTTTCCCAATTCCTTTAAACGATCTATTATCAACTGCCATGCGCAATCAACATCCTTTGATATCTCGCATTTCCCTTTGGTTGATCCCCCGCAGGGACCATTCAGTATCCTTTTTGCACAACGGGAAACAGGGCATATCGACGCTGTTCTTGCCAGTATACACTGGCCGCATCCCTGGCAGCGCTCTGTCCATACACCTCTTTCTTCGGTCACCCCCATAAAGCTTGTATTTACTCCAGGGAAAACAGGTATGGTCAGGTATTTTTCAGCCATAAACTGAACACCCACTCCACAGGCAAGGGAGACTACTGCCTCATAATTGCCGATGTTATTGCGAATCTCCTCCAGGTATTCGTGATCACACTGCCGTTCAAGAGTTACTTCATCTATGTCAACCTTGTTTCCCTGGTTCATGAAATACATCCTCAGGGCGGAAGCCAGAACCCCTACTTCCTTTTTTCCTCCTGCCTCGCACACGGTCACACATTCGTTACAGCCTGCAATAAGTATCTTCTTAAAGCCTTTGACCTCTTCGATAATCTCTTCAATAGGTTTCTGTTCGGCAACTATCATTTCATATCCCTCGCTTTCTTTTTGGTCACGCTGCTTTTTTGATCGCGGCCTTTATGGGGTTGGGTCCCAGTTCCATAATCTTTGCCGTCATTTCCGTTGCTATCTCGGCAAATCTTGGACCTTCACCGGAGGACAGATTGTACATCTGCACTCTTTCTCCGCCAATACCTATCCTGTCCAGGATCTTCGCCGCCTGCTCCACTCTTTTTCTTGCACGGAGATTTCCCCTCTCAAAGCGGCAGTCACCTTCCATACACCCCACCACATAGGCACCATCCGCACCCTTTTCAAGGGCATGCAGAAGGTGGATGACATCAACCTTTCCTGTACACGGGACACGAATTATTCTGATGGTATCAGGATAATTAAGACGCATGGAACCTGCCAGGTCCGCTGCCGTGTACCCTCAGAAATTGCAGCAGAAAGTTACAATAATCGGTTTGAAATCGGTCATTATAAAACCCCTTCCAGTAATGTATCCAGTTTACTTAATATCTGTTCATCCTCATACCAGTTAAGTCGAATGGCCTTTGCCGGGCATTCGGAGGCGCATATTCCGCATCCATGACAAAGGGCTTCATCAATATAGCTGACCCCTTCTTCATTTATATGAGGTACATCATAGGGGCAGGCCCTGACGCATACGAGACATGATGCGCACCTGTCCTGATCCACTTCGGCTGTAACCGCAGAGAGTACGATTTCAAGCTGCGAAAGAAATGTTCCGGCCCTGCTGGCCGCTGCCATGGCCTGGGAGATGCTCTCGGAGATAAGTTTGGGGCTGTGGGCCGTACCGCAGAGGAATATCCCGTCGTTGGCAAGATCAACCGGCCGCAGTTTGACATGTGCTTCAAGAAAGTATCCCTCTTTACTCCTGGGCAGTTTAAGAATAGAGGCCAGTTCATCAGTGTCCGCAGGGACCATTCCTGCGCTGAGGGTAAGCAGGTCTGCCCTTACCTTTAGATCTCTCTTTAAAATATGGTCATTGAAGGTGACGTTTAAACCGCTGTCCGAGACCTTGACTTCCGGCGGATTATCCTTTGAATATCTTACAAACCTGACTCCCTTTTTCCTGGCCTCGGTATAATAATCCTCCAGAAGTCCATATGTCCGTATGTCACGGTTCAGTATCCATACCTCCGTTTCAGGATTCAGGTCCTTTATATGGAGTGCATTCTTTATGGCACCCTGACAGCATACGCGCGAACAGTTTGGATTCTCATCGTTCCTGGAACCTATACACTGAATCATTACCACCTGCTTCAGGTCATCAGCACCCCTTAATTCCAGCCTTTTTCCCAGGCCTATCTGTGTGAAGACCCTGTGATCTTTACCAAAGAAATATTCTGTGGGCTCGTATTCATTGGCACCTGTCGCTATGATTATTACGCCGTGGTCTATTTTACGGGCATACATATTGGGGCCTACCATGACCTCGGTATAAAAGTTTCCCTTGAATCCGCCGAAACCTACAACAAGTGATTCTGTCAGTACCTGAAATTTTTCGTGCCGTCGAATCCTTTCAGCAAGGTTGAGAATCTGTTTTTGTATGTCATAACCCTCGATGGTCGTTGTCAGATTATTGGCAAGTCCCCCGAGCTGTTTTTCCTTTTCAATAAGGACAACTTCATATCCCTGATCGGCAAGGCTCAGAGATGCTGTCATACCCGATACACCGCCTCCGATCACGACTGCGCGCCTGGTAATGGATATGCGTTTTTCCTTTAAAGGGGTCAGGAATCCGGCCCTTCCCACCGCCATCCTGACAAGGTCCTTTGCCTTTTCTGTTGCTGCAACCGGATCAAGGGCATGAACCCAGGAGTTCTGGTCTCTGATATTGGCCATTTCAAAAAGGTACTTGTTGAGACCGCAGGCCTGGAGCGTTTCCTGGAAAAGAGGTTCATGGGTTCTTGGGGAACATGATGCCACAACTATCCTGTTCAGCTTGTTTTCTTTGATTATTTCCTTCAGTTTTTCCTGGTTGTCCTGTGAACAGCTGAACAGGTTTTCTTTTGCGAGTACTACAAAGGGCAGATTGCCCGCGTAATCAACAACCTCCGGTACATTGACCACACCCGCGATATTTACACCACAGTCGCATACAAATACCCCTATCCTCGGATCCTCCATGCTCACGTCTATTTCATCCGGGATAACTATGCTTTTGACCTCGCTGCCCCTTGCAGCGCTCAAATCAATACTGGCTGCGCAGGCAGCCGCGCTTGCTTCGGTCACCGAGCTTGGAATATCCTTTGGCCCCTGGAATGTTCCTGCAACATAGACGCCGGGTCTTGAAGTCTCAACAGGACTGAAGGCAGGAGATTCCGAAAAATTATATTTGTTGAGTGATATGCCGATTCTTTCTGCAAGCTCTATATTGCTGCTGTGCATCTCGAATCCGACGGACAGCACCACCATGTCGAAATTTTCTTCCTGGAAGTTTCCTTCTTCATCCGTGTATTTGATGATCAGATCATCGCTTCCCAGGACAGGGTCTATCGTGTGTATCCTTGAACGTATAAACCTGACGCCACTCTCGTCCTTTGCCCTGTTATAATATTTCTCATAGTCTTTTCCATAGGTCCTGATATCCATATAGAATATGGCCGTATCCAGTTTTCCCTTCATGTGCTCCTTGGCTATCATTGCATCCTTTATGGCATACATGCAGCACACGGCAGAACAGTATCCGTTGTTGCAGTTGTTGGTGTCCCTGGAACCCACACACTGCAGCCAGGCTATTTTTTCGGGTTCTTTTCTGTCCGATGGCCGCACAAGGTGCCCCATGGTGGGCCCTGTTGCGCTCAGTACCCTCTCAAACTCCGCACTTGTAACGACGTTCGGGTGGCTATCGTATTTGTAAAATGCCTCGCTGCTTTCAAGGTCATATAAAGAGGCACCAGGGCAGAGAATGACCGACCCCACATCAATCTCCGTTTCGACAGGCTTCTGGTCATGACAGACTGCACCGGCAACACATGCGTCGACACACTGGTAGCATTCACAGCAGTAACCGCAGTTCAGGCATCTTTTTGCCTCGGATCTGCCGGTATCTTCATCATAACCCAGTTCAACCTCGTCAAAGTTATCTTCCCTTTTATCTACAGGCAGTTCCTTCACCTTCCCTCTTGCCTGGCTTACTGCATTTTCGGGAATAGGGCGGTATTCCGGTTCCGGAGATTCAACAGGCTCCCTGCCTTCTTTAAGATCAATGTTATCGATATAGCGTGCTATTGATTCGGCGGCTTCTTTTCCTGCTGCAATTGCGCCTATTGCCACCCATGGTCCTGTCTGGAAATCTCCGCCCGCAAATACCCCTTCTTTGCCGGTATAGTATGACACTGGGTCAACTTCTATTGTGCCGTACTTTGTGATGCTGATGTTTTCTTCATCTTCAAAGGCGGAAAGATCAGGCGTCTGCCCGATGGCAGGTATCACCTGATCTATTTCGAGATCATATTCACTCCCCGGTACAGGCACCGGCCTTCTCCTTCCTGATGAATCCGGTTCGCCAAGTTCCATCTTTATACATCTGATGCACGTTACCTTTCCATTTTCCGCAAGTATTTCCTGGGGGGCCGAGAGATAGAGTATGTTCACGCCCTCTGCCTCAGCCGCCTGTATTTCCTCTTCCCAGGCTGGCATTTCCGATCTTGTCCTGCGATATATGATAGTAACTTTTTCAGCTCCAAGCCTTATGGCTGATCTTGAAACGTCTATGGCAACATTTCCACCGCCGACTATGGCAACCTTTTTGCCGACAGGCGCCTTTCCCTTCAGATTTACTTCCCTTAAAAAGTCCACCCCCTGTCTTACGCCTTCGGATTTTTCACCGGGTATACCGAGAGAGATGCCCTTATGCGCGCCTATCGCAAGATATACTGCGTGAAAGCCGTCATTCAGGAGACCGTCTATTGTTATATCCTTCCCGAGAGATGTGTTTGTTTTTATCTCCACACCCAGTCTGGTTATTACCTCTATCTCTTTATCAAGAATATCTTCAGGTAACCTGTGGTTTGGTATTCCAACCCTCAGCATGCCTCCCGCCTTTGGCAGGGCCTCATAGATTGTCGATGAAAAACCTTTTTTCGCAAGCTGATAGGCTGCGGAAAGCCCTGCCGGACCTGACCCTATGACGGCTACCTTTTCTTTTCTTTCAGGAAGGCATTCTATTTGAATCTCCCTGGGGTCAAATTGGTCAGCCGCCAGTCTTTTTAGATTTCTGATAGATACAGGTTCATCCACTTCACAGCGCCGGCAGGCATCTTCACACCCATGGGGGCATATCCTGCCAGTACCCCGGGAAGCGGGAGATCGTCCATTATTATATTCAGCGCCTCTTTATATTTTCCTTCGCCCACCATCTGGACATACCCCTGAACATTCAAACCTGCAGGACACGCGAGCCTGCATGGAGCCCTGTCTTTCTTTTTTATTGCATAGGCCCCGGGTATTGCCTGGGGATATAATTTGAATGTCGCCTTTTTTGACGACAGCCCCCAGTCATATTCATTGGCAAGGTTCACGGGACAAACTGTCGAACATTCACCGCATCCTGTGCATTTTGATATGTCGATATATCTTGGTTCCTGTAATATCCTGGCCCTGAAGTTCCCCTTTGTTCCGTTGAGATCAAGAAGTTCCGTGCCAGTTAAAAGCTCTATGTTTAGGTGCCGGCCGACCTCGACCAGTTTTGGCGAGATAATTCACATCGCACAGTCGTTGGTCGGGAATGTCTTATCCAGTTGAGACATCAATCCGCCGATTGCGGATGATTTTTCAACCAGGTAGACATAGTAACCGGAATTAGCCAGATCGAGAGCGGACTGCATGCCGGTAATTCCGCCGCCAACTATCATTACTGAACCTGATATCTTGTTGTTTCCGGACATATTATCCTTCCTGTTTATTCCCCTGTTCAATTGAATTGATCCTGAACTTCATAGTGGTTCCATGAAGCTGTTTGCTATATTCCTGCCTCATCAAGTATCTTTGGAACCCTGTCTTCCCATCCTGCGGTTGAAATCATTACGCCGGCCATACCCATCTCCTTCAACTGGCCTATTAGTTCTGCTGCTGTTGTTATGCACTGCCTCTGCTTGTCAGGTGCCTTCTGGATATCTCTGATCATTTCCGGGGGTATTGAAATGTTCTTGATATTTCTGTCTATGTATCTGGCCATGCCTGCGGATTTCAGCAGCAGGACCGTGGGGATAACTGCCACATCAATATCCCTGATTCGCCTTGTAAACTGTCGGAAAGTGTGGATATCAAATATCGGATTGGTGATAAGAAATTCAACGCCGTTATTGATCTTCTTTTTAAGGCCTTCCAGCTCAAGTTCCAAAAGGCCTCCAGGCGGGTTTGTATCTATAACCGATCCCATAAAAAAAGCCGGTGCACCCATCAACTCTATTCCGGCCATGTCCTTTCCATTTTGGAGTGTTTTGATCATTTCAATCAGCTCGACAGAATCAAGATCATTGACAGCCCTGGCCTTTGGATGATCTCCGAAGTGAATGTCTTCACCCTGTATTGCCATTATATTGGGTATTCCAAGGGCCGCTGCAGTCAGAATATCCGCCTGAAGGGCCAGCCTGTTTCTGTCTCTCACACAGACCTGGAACACGGTTTCAAGCCCCTCACGCTGCAGATATGCACACCCTCCCAGTGAACCTGCCTTCATAACAGCATTAGCCATTTCGGGCACAACGAACGCATCGACTCTACCTTTGACCAGATTTGCATTTTTTTTAAAGGATGAGAAATCAGCCCCCTTAGGCGGTTCGAATTCTTCAATAACAACAAACTGACCGGATTTGATCTTATCTTTCAAGGACATCTTGTACGCCTCCAAGTTATTGCGATAGACCGTTAATTGCATTTGAAACGGCCATCTCAAGATCATCAATTCCAAATGATTTGATATGATAATAGAAGATCTTCTGCTGTCGAATCTTGCTTTCCAGTTCGGGAGTATTGCTCTCTGCGCAGATAATTACAGGCAGATCCTTTTCTATACCCTTTATCACCGAAATAAACCCGTAATCGTCTTCAAGAAGGGCGGCGTCGATCACAAGCGCGTCCACTCTTCCTTCCTGAAGGGTCAGGAGAGTTTCTTTTAAACTCCTGACATTGATTAATCTGATTCCATGCTTTTCAAGAAAAAGTGAAAGTTCCTTTGAAGTTATCTCCAGCGGTTCGGAAAAAAGCACTATTTTTTCTTTCTCCATACGCCCGCAACTTATTAAAAGGTGAGAAAACCTGATACTTAATATCAATAATAGCTTCAGGACTGCCGGCAAAAAATAATAATGACCAGCTTTAATAATTAGAGCAATTGTCGTGCCTGTTCTTAATGGCAAATGAATGATATGAAAAATCGGCTACTTATGTTGATTTAAGGTTGTTGTGACAGTAAATGTATATTGGGTAATAATGTAGCAAAATGAGGGAATATTCTCTTTATCTAATTGATATAAGGGAAAAAAATACTCAAAGAGGCGCATGACCCCATATGGGGCAAAAATACCCATTGTAATTTGTGCGGTTGATGTGAATTTCCCCTGGCGATTTTATGTCTCATGATTTCGGATACAGAGGGATTTCTCACGGCAGGATCAGCATGTTTAGATGCAGTGTTGAGTTGACATTCAGATGCAACAGGGCTATTTTGTCATTTCTAACGCGGAAAAAAAGTAAATTCCTTAAAAAATAACTGAAAAAGATTAATAACATGTATTTTGCATATTACAGTACCTCAACATATAAATCAGCAGGTAGACGCAGGTCCTTAAGGGGCCGGCGTATCTTTGCAGGTAGCGTAATCCTATAACCCTGACAAATTCGCAGATAATACAGGCCCCGGTACAGAAAAGTACCGGGGCTTTTTTTTTGAAAAAAAGAAGGGAGAAAATGAACCTATGGATGAGACGATAGCAACTGAAGACAAACACATGCCCGGTTTTTTCAGGAAAATACCCATATCAATCGATCATGGAAAAGGTGTATTTGTGTGGGATGAAAATGGGAACAGGTACCTGGATTTTACTTCAGGATGGGGTGTCACATGTATTGGTCACGGGCACGATGTAATTGTAAGGGCACTCACGGAGCAGGGAAAAAAGATTATGCAGAACCCTAATTCCGGCCTTACATATTCGCCGGCAAGGGCAAGGCTTTTAAAACTTTTAATGGAAATATTACCTTCGGGGCTGACACGGGTATTTTTTACAAACAGCGGGGCTGAGGCCAATGATGCCGCAATAAAACTTGCACGGAAGGCAACAGGCAGGCCGGATGTAATCTCCGCTCTCAGGAGTTTCCATGGCCGGACAATAAGCACTGCATCTGCAACGGGTCAGGCAAAACACCGGGAGAAATTCAAACCCCTTATGCCAAACTACCGGTTTGTAACATATGACAGCCTGTCTGAAATGGAAGCGGCGCTTGATGACAGTGTAGCCGCAGTGATACTGGAGCCCATTCAGGGTGAAGGCGGAATTAACATGCCCTCTGAAGGTTATCTGGCAGGGGTCAGGGCCATGTGTAAGGAAAAAGGAGCTTTACTCATTTTCGATGAGATTCAGACAGGCTTCTTAAGGACAGGACCTTTCTTTTTATCGGATGCCAGGGGGGTGACACCGGATATTCTTACCATGGCAAAGGGTATAGCGGGCGGTTTTCCTTTCGGTGCATTTGCCATGACAGAGGAAGTGAACAGCCTGCTTGAACCGGGAGACCATGGCGGGACTTATTGCGGAAATCCTCTTGGATGTGCTGTTTCAGGTGCGGTAATAGAGTATCTGATAGAAAACAGGATATGGGAGAATGTTGAAAAAATGGGGAAATATGCTGTTGAGAAGCTGGGCATGTTGAAGGGAAAGTACCCGGAAATAATAATGGAGATCAGAGGTCAGGGGCTTCTTCTCGTAATGGAGATTGGAGATGAAAAAACAGCAGCGTATATTGTGGATAAATGTCTTTCTGAAGGATTGATATTGAACCTGATTCAGGGGAAATGCGTCAGGATTATTCCGGCCCTTAATATAAAAATGGATGAAATGGATGCGGGTTTATTAATACTGGCGAAAGCAATTGAATCAATTGAATAGCATGATGTTTTTTATGGATGGGTATCAAATTCATCATCTAACCGGGCGGACGCAAGGCCCGCCCCTACAAGATAAAAGAATGATCAATATCAGTAGTAGGGGCAGACCTGATGCCTGGCTCGACGTAGTCTCGGCGAAGGCGGCTGTCTGCCCGTAAGGTGTTACGTTTATAAAAGGGTGCCCGCGTTCATCTGAAATATACTCCATAAAAAAAGCGGGGCATAAAAATGTCCCGCTTTTTGAATGAAAAATTATAAAAATTAACCCTTGATAAGCCTGGGCAGAATCATATGATTTCTTGAACAGATGGATTTCGGGTTCTGGTATGCGCACCCTGCAAATGCCTTCATGTAATTCCTTAATTCAGGAAGAGACACGATCTCATCCACAAAACCGCGTTTTGCACAGTATACGGGTCTTGATTTGTCATAATATTCCTGTGCCAGCTGGTTCATCTTATCGATAGTCGGCTGGAGCGGACGGCCTGCGTCTTTTTCTTTTACAAGACGTCTTGAGTATGATGCGGCAGCCGCGGTTTCACCATGCATTACGTATATCTCTGTCATGGGTGTTCCGAGTGTAAATACATTGTGGTTATTTGCTGTCGGACCGCCCATTACATAATGAGCTGCGGCAGTCCCCTTTCTTAAAACAATACAGATCTGGGGGACATCAGTCTGCTCTATCGAGTATATCTGAGACTGGCCAAGACCCAGAAGCTCTGCCTGCTCGGCAATGTCGCCAACATCAATACCTGAAGTGTCCTGGAGCCATACTATTGGAATCCTGTCTCTTCCGGCGAGTGTAATAAACTCGTTCATCTTGATAAGACCCTGGCGGTAGAGTTTACCGCCGATTCCGGGGTAGGGGGCATATTCCGGGTACTTTGCACCCAAAAAGCCCTGCCTGTTACCGATTACAGCCATCAGATAACCGTCGATCTTTACCAGGCCTGTATAAACTTCCGGGCCATAGCCGGGCCTGAACTCCATGTGTTCGCTGTTATCGGTCATTCGTGCAAGCATCTCCTCAAAGTTGTAGCCGCGTTTCTGATTAAAGGCTATTATGCTGTTGAGATCTTCTGCTTTGAATTTGGGTTCTTTGGGTTCCGCAACCCTGAAAAACTCAGGATCATAGGCAGGCATCATGTCCATATGCCTTTTAAGTGAATCAAGAACGCCTGTCTCAGTATCATGAACTTCCTTGAAAAATCCGGTTACATCATGATGAATCCCCACGCTTCCCGGAGGTACTTCCTTGAAATGTCTGGTTGCTTCTATTAGTTGCTCAGCGCCTTCTTCATCAAAGCCACCCTTGGGAGCCATTCCACCGACAATACCGCCGCCGCCTACTGCCATATTGGCATCTTTGTGGGCTATGATAACTGTGGGGCTTATACCCTGGTAACCGCCGCCTGCGGGGTTGGTTCCGTAGATACCGGCAATTATAGGTACACCGAGTTTTGCAAGTTCAGCATGTCTGAAGAATGTTGTACCATTACCTCTCCTGTCAGCATAAACCTCTTCCTGCTCGGGGAGTTTAACACCGCTGCAGTTTACGATCCATACGAGAGGTACCCTGAGTCTTTTGGCCATGTCGGTTACCCTGAGCTGGTTGTCAGCCTGTCCTGCTATCCATGCTCCGGCCATTACCTTGTTATTAAACCCGATTACAACGGCCCATTTTCCGTTGATTTTTGCAAGACCATCAACCACATTGGTTTGCTCTTCTTCGTTGAACTTTGGGTTATAGATTGTGTGAAGAGGGGTCCATGTTCCGGGATCTACAAGGTACTCGATCCTTTCCCATACTGTCATCTGGCCTCTTGCCTTTATTTTTTCGTCAGGAATACCTGCATTTTTTACAATTTCAACAGCCTTTGCAACCTGTTCTTCGACCTTTTTTATCTCAGCGATGTTTTCCTGGGAATCGGCAATCTGCTTTTCTGTAAGCGCTTTGCCTAAAGGTTCCATTTCGTCAAAATAACGTCTCATTTATGTCCTCCTGGTTTATTTTGAGCTCTTCTGTTCAAATGAAAATGATCACCCATACCCTTTAAGGGATGGGTGATCGTTTATTTACCTTAAAATCCTGATTTAAAATTTCAGGGAAAATATCCCCCGAAAAAATGCTGTCGGGCGGATCTAAATTACTTTTTAGCCTTTTTTACACCAACAAGTTCCTGGCCAACAATCATCTTGCAGATATTTGTTGAGCCTTCTACCAGCTGATAGGCCGGGGCATCGCGATAGTACCTTGCTACCGGATATTCTGTTGAATAACCATATGCACCAAGAACTCTCATTGCAACGTTGCATGCCTTGACAGCAATTTCACCGGAAAGGTACTTTGCCTGGGCAACTTCGATTGTATTTCCGAGGTTTCCTTCATCCTTCTGTATAGCTGCTTTGTAAACCATGTATCTGGCTGCTTCGAGTTCGCAGGCTACCTGGGCTATCAGATCCTGATTCATCTGGAAATTTCCAATTGCCGTACCGAACTGCTCACGTTCTTTACAGTATGCTATTGCTGCCTCCAGGGCTCCCTGCGCAACTCCGATTCCGCCTGCTGCTGCAGATAATCTGCTCTGATTGAGTGAACCGAAAACTATTTTTGCTCCGTCTCCCGGATTTCCAAGTATATTTTCCTTGGGCACCTGGCAGTCTTCAAGGATGATTTCGCCTGTTGGTGTGGACCTTGTTCCCATTTTATCCAGGTCTGTGGTTGTAATGCCATTAAAGTTTTTTGGCTCTACTACAAAGGCGGAAAGGCCCTTGCCCCTGGCTTCTCTGTCTGTATAGGCATAAAAGATAACTGCATCGGCTACTGATGCGTTTGATATCCATGTCTTGTAACCGTTTATAAGCCAGTGATCGCCTTTATCCACTGCAGTTGATTTCATGGACATTACGTCGGAACCTGCGTTGGGCTCGGTAATACCAAAGCCGCCCACGTATTCGGCTGTTACCAGTTTTTCAACATATTTCTTTTTGAGTTCATCGCTTCCATATTTGTAAATGGTGTATGCGCAACCAAGGGTCTGCATGTTCATCTGCACCCTGAGGGAACTGGAGCCTCTTGCTATCTCTTCGGTAAGGATGATGGCTGCAAGCCAGCCCATCTCGTTTCCACCGTATTCTTCAGGAATAACTGTACCAAAAAAACCAAGTTCACCCATTGGTTTCATTGCTTCTTCATAGGGAAAATAATGTTTCTCATCCCATTCATCTGCAAATGGCATTATCTTCTCATTCACAAAATCTCTTGCCATATCACGCAGCATCTGCAATTCTTCGCTTAATTGAAAATCCATAAAACTTCCTCCTTCATATTATTATTTGCTGTTTTAACTAAAAGCTTGTTTTAAAAAATCGGGTTATTTGTGATTTTTTTCTCAACCACGAATAATATACTATTAGAGTATTAATGCAATAAAAATATTTATATTTCGGGCAGTTTTGCCATATTTGTCGATGTGAGAAAAACTTGAAAGTTGACTTTTATTTTTTGAAAATGTAATTTTATTATAAATATGGCTTGTAGGCATTGTTTTTCAAGAAAATTAATTTTGGGAATCCATTTAGAAACCAAATAACATATACGGAGAACTGTATGCCTGAAGAAGCGATCAATCTAGCGGAGCAGAAGGCGGAATTCAGGAAAAAAGTAGAAAAAATGCTTCCTGACTGTAACTTTAACCTTTGCTACACCTGTGGAACCTGCGCGGGAGGTTGTCCTGCAACCGGCCTTGAAAACATGGACCCGCGAAAATTCATCAGAATGGTTGCCCTCGGTATGGATGAGGAAGTACTGACCACACCCTGGGTATGGATGTGCAGTATGTGCCAGAGATGTACATTTGCATGTCCCATGAAGGTTGATATCGCCGGGATAATCGGCCTGGCGCGCAACTCATGGCCGGCGGAGAAAAAACCCAAAGGAATTGTAGATTCCTGCAATATGGCTTTAAGAAGCGATACATGCAGCGCCATGGGTGCATCAGAAGAAGATTTCCAATTTGTTGTGGAAGATGTGCTCGAGGAGGTTAGGGAAACACAGGAAGGCTGGGAAGACCTCCAGGCACCGGTAAACAAAGAGGGTGCCTATTATTTCCTCAACCAGAATTCAAGGGAGCCTGTAACAGAACCGGATGAAATGATTCCGCTATGGAAGATTCTTCATCTTTCCGGTGCTGACTGGACATACGGCACAAAGGGCTGGGCAGCAGAAAACTACTGCATGTTTGCCCAGGACATCGAACACTGGGAACATATCGTAAGAGTCAAGGCCAAGGCCGTGGATGATCTGGGGTGCAAAGTCTGGCTCAACACCGAATGAGGCCACGAACTCTTTGCAGTCCGGGCCGGACTCAAAAAATTCAACGTACCTCATAATTTCGAGATTCAGAGTATCATTCAGCTTTATGCCCAGTGGATCAAAGAAGGAAAACTCAAGGTCAATTCTGAATGGAACCGTGACCTTAAGGTAAAGTTTACCGTGCAGGACCCCTGCCAGCTTATTAGAAAGACCTTTGGTGACCCTGTTGCAGAGGATCTCAGGTTTGTTGTAACGTCTGTTGTAGGCGAAGAGAATTTTATTGATATGACACCTAACAAATCGAATAATTACTGCTGCGGTGGCGGCGGTGGTTACCTGCAGTCAGGCTTTGCCGATGCAAGACGTTATTACGGCAGGTTGAAATTCGGACAGATAAAATCGACCGGAGCCGATTATTGTATAACCCCGTGCCATAACTGCCATGCCCAGATCCATGATTTAAGCGAGCATTACGAGGGCGGTTATCATACAGTACATCTCTGGACCCTGATCTGTCTTTCACTGGGCTGCCTGGGTGAAAACGAGAGGACATACCTTGGCCCTGATCTGGCTGAGGTAGGCTTATAAAAAATTGTCAGTATTAACTGGTAAAAAAGATCCTGCCCGGCTGGCAGGATCTTTTTTTGGTTTTACTCAGTAATTTTCGGTTAGAAAACCGCACACCTGGTACGAACTTATATGCGTATATGTTTTCGTGAAAAGGGCATCACCGGAACCTTGGTTCATCCATTAAATGCAATTTTGCAGGTTGTTTGGGTGCTTAAAATTTAAAGTCCAGTTGTTCTTCCTGTGAAGTAACTTTGCTATTTTTCTGATTGTGTAATATTTTTGTCCTTTTTCCGGTGTTTGATCTTTCTTTTTTTATTGCAGGGAAGAGCAGCGGCTGTTTGAATAGATTGTAGTCAGGACATTTTTTATGCCTGGTACATTTAATACAGATCGTAGTACTCACCTTTGGCATTGATTTTTTTCTACTGCATATAATAAATGACATTTTATTTTATTTTTTGATATTATGCATTGCAATAATTCAGTTTTCTATTGAATTCTAGACTTTAATAAATTTTTCATACCATATTATACCCATATTAAACAACAGGCTTTTTTGATAATACTGTCAGGAGGCAATATGAGTTTGAAATCCATTATTTCAATTTTTATGCTTTTAATCTTTGTTACTATTCCGGTTAATGGAAAGACGGTTGATGAAAAAAACATCCCCTCACAGTTAAAACCATGGAAATCATGGGTGCTTCACGGGACTGAAAAATTCTTCTGCCCGAATCCTTTTGATAACGGGAATGAATATCTGTGCATATGGCCTTCCAGACTTGAAATAAAATTAAGTGATACGGGCGGAAACTTCTCACAGCAGTTTGCCGTCTATTCCGAAGGCTGGGTCCCGCTTCCCGGCAACATGAATGCGTGGCCCAGTGACCTAGCTGTGGACGGGGTAAAAGCGCCTGTTTTAAACAGAAATGGTGTCCCATCTATATTATTAAAAAAAGGCAGCCATATAGTTAAAGGCATATTTAAATGGAAAAGTATGCCGGAGATGATAAACGTTCCTGAAAAAACCGGCCTTGTTGATCTTGTCATAAAAAATAAACATGTTGAATCACCGTTCCGTGACAATGCAGGCCGTCTCTGGCTTCAAAACAAGAGAACGACCAAGACCGAAGAAGACAGGCTCGATGTAAAATTATTCAGGATGATAGATGATAATATTCCCATGCTGGTAACAAGCCTTGCACGGTTGTATGTTTCTGGTCAGGCGAGGGAAGTCAGGCTTGCCGGTCTCCTGCCCGCCGGCTTTATCCCGATGGAGATAAACAGCCCCCTGCCGGTTCTTATAGGCGAAAATGGGGATGCAGTTGTTCAGGCAAGGCCCGGCAAGTGGGATATCTACATAAAAACCAGATCGAAGGGGCCTGTCAACAGCATCGGCCCGGTAAACACTGCATATGGCCAGGAAATATGGGTTGTGAAATCCGAAAACAATCTGCGGATGATAAAAGTTTTAGGCTTGCGGGGAATTGACCCCGGGCAGACCGATCTTCCGGGTAATTGGAAGTCATACCCGGCATATATAGTCAATAATGGTGATAAACTCGTTATTGATCAGATAAGAAGGGGCGACCCGTTTCCTGCTCCTGACCAACTGACATTAAACAGGACAATCTGGCTGGATTTTAATGGTAAAGGATATACGCTCAGGGACAATATCGTCGGAACTATGAGCCGGCAGTGGTATCTTGCCATGAATCCGCCTGTAAAGCTTGGCAGGGTTGTGCTGGATGGTGTTGCCCAGTTGATAACCGGCCATGGAAAAGATAACAAACCCGGGGTTGAAATAAGAAAGGGGAATATAAACCTCGAGGGTGAATCCAGGATTGAATCAGGTAACCGCAGTATACCTGCGGTTGGGTGGGATCATAATGTCCAGCAACTTTCGGCCACTCTTAATCTGCCTCCGGGATGGCGGCTTATCAATGTAAATGGTGTTGATTCCATAAATGGTACATGGCTTCAGAGCTGGAATCTCCTCGATCTTTTCATGGTGCTGGTAATCTCGACAGCCATATTCAAGCTTTATAATATACGTTACGGGATACTCGCCCTTATAACGCTTATACTTACCTATCATGAACCAGGTGCTCCAAGGATTGTCTGGATAAACCTTCTGGCAGCCACTGCCCTTTTACGTTTTATACCTGAGAACTGGTTTAAAAAAATAGTGGAACTGTGGAGGCTTGCTTCCATAATCGTTCTTATTGTCCTGGTTGTCCCCTTTATCGTTCAACAGGCACGTACAGGCATTTATCCACAGCTTGAGAATGCAAGAAATTATTCCGGGTATACGTTTTCGAAAAAAGCTGATGTTGCTGTCCCTATGCAGGTGGAAGTCAAAAGGGCTAAGATGGCCAGTGGCAGGCGTTTATCGTCAAAAGCGGTGGACTCAGCTAAAGAGGAGTTTACCCTTGGGGAAACGGATGTGACCGCGAGTAGAAAATATGGAAGCAGTTATTACGACCAGAGCCGGAATGTCACACTCCAGGACCCTAACGCCCTCATACAGACAGGACCGGGGTTGCCCCGGTGGCGCTGGAGTTCATATGATATGAGATGGAACGGTCCGGTTGACTCGGGGCAGAAGATAAGCCTCTGGCTCATATCTCCAACCGGCAACCTCTTCCTGTCATTTGTTAGGATTATACTGCTCGTCTTACTGGTAGTGTCTGTTGTAGATCTGAAAACAATCAGGGTGCATGGATTAAAAACAGCAGTATCTGCCATGTTTATATTATGTTTGCTGCTCCCCTCAGCCGACAGGGTTTTTGCAGAAGACACAGGTGGTTTCCCGCCTCCTGAAATACTCAAGGAATTTAAGGCGAGGCTCCTTGAAAAAGATGAATGCTTTCCATACTGCGCGGACAGCCCTGAAATGGAGGTGTCTGTTGATAATAATAATGTTCGTGTTATCTTCAGGGTGAATTCATCTGTCGAAACAGCCATTCCTTTACCTGGGTCTTCGATGATGTGGAATGCAGAAGATGTATACCTTGGGAAAGGTCCTGCCCAAAATCTGTACAGGGATAAAAACGGAATCATGTGGATACTTGTCCCAAAGGGCATTCATGATGTTGTCTTAAGGGGCAGGGTGCCTGCTGCCAATGAATTTCAGGTGCCACTCACAATGATTCCCCATAATGTATCTCTCAAGGTAAAGGGGTGGGCAGCCTATGGTGTAGACAGGGAAGGGCAGGTGCAGGGGAGTATCAAGTTTGTTAGGCTGGAAAAAAAGAGCAGCAAAGAGGTATCTGAAAGCAGCACTGTTCTTCCTCCTTTTTTTCATGTTGAAAGAATCATCTCCCTTGGCATCGACTGGCAGATACATACCGTGGTAAGTCGTATTACCCCGGCAAATGACCCTGTAGTTGTTTCAATCCCTCTGGTAAAGGGGGAATCGGTAATTACCGAAGGTGTAAAGGTCGAAAACGACAGCATTGTTTTGAGCATGTCTCCGGGCGAGAAGGAGAAACAATGGACCTCAACCATTAAACCTTCAAATGAGATATCGCTCAAGGCAAGTGACACGAATGAATGGACTGAGACCTGGATCCTGGATGCCAGCCCTATATGGCATTGTGAGCTTCTCTGGTATCCCCCTTATCCACCATCAGGACAGTTCCGGGCAGTGGCGGCCTGAATGGAGGCCCTGGCAGGGTGAAGAGGTAAGCATCAGGGTTTCAAGGCCCCAGGCTATTCCCGGAAAGATAATTACAATAGACAATGCAGCCCTCACCTATACACCGGGAAAACGCATCAGTATGTCAAAGCTGAATCTCAATATCAGGAGCAGCCAGGGAGGACAGCATAAAATTTTACTCCCTCCCGGGGCAAACCTGAGGAAGGTGAGTATTTCAGGCAGGAGCCAGCCCATAAGCCAGCAGGGGCAAAATGTAACAATTCCGCTTAATCCAGGTACACAGCAGGTTGAACTTGAATGGCAGCAGGAGACAGGCTCCAGGATATTAACATCTTCTCCTCCCGTGGATATGGGTACAGGGGTTGTGAACGCATATGTTACCTTCAATATGCCGCAAAACCGGTGGATATTGTTCACAGGAGGACCGGTTATGGGGCCTGCCGTGCTCTTCTGGAGTTATCTGATAGTAATAATTATAGCAGGTATATTACTTGGCAGGGTCAAATGGACGCCTCTTGGCACAATTTCATGGATTTTGCTGGGGCTGGGCCTTACCCAGGTATCCGCTCCGGTTGCAATAATGATTGCTGGGTGGTTTATTGCAATGGGCGTGCGAAAACATGCAGCGCTGAACCGGAACGCATGGGCTTTCAACCTTTCCCAGATCATTCTGGCAGTGTGGTTTGTTTGCGTGTCGGTGGGTTTGTGGTTCTCCATACAAAGGGGGCTCCTGGGGATACCCCATATGCAGATACAGGGCAACATGTCATCCAACTTTATACTAAACTGGACGCAGGACAGGGTTGCATCAATTCTCCCCACCCCATGGGTATTGTCCCTGCACATATTTATTTTTAAGGGCCTTATGCTTCTCTGGGCCCTGTGGCTTGCCTACTCACTGATACTCAAATGGCTCCCCTGGGCATGGGAATGTTTCAGTGAAGGGGGAATATTTAAAAAAATGGGGAGAGGGAAAAAGGTAAAGGAAAGTAACGAGGAGGTTATGGTGCTGGATCTGGAGCAACCGGGAGATTAATAACTCGGGCCGAAGCGGTTAAGGCTGAAGGTTGTAGGAAAAGGGGAAAATCCTGACGTTCTTCAGTCTGCCTCGTCCTGCTTTACTAATAGTCTATAGCCTAAAGCGCTTCAGCCTTCTTTAAAGGTCTTCTATGCTGACAACCTTAACCCCTGCCTCTTTCATCTCGGTTATGGCAGCATCGCAATCTCCGGGGGTAAGCTCAACTCCTCTTACACCTTCAGTAATAAGGCTGGTATCAAAGCCAAGCCTTCTTGCATCAAGGGCCGTGTACTTTACACAGTAATCCGTGGCCAGCCCCACGATATATAAGTCATCTATATCCTGTGATCTCAGGTAATCCTCGAGACCTGTAGCATGGCCATGTGCATTGTCAAAAAAACCGCTGTAGCTGTCTAGCTCTTTGTTCATTCCCTTGCGAACCACTTTTGTAACAGCCCATGTGTTAAGCCCAGTTGCGAATTCTGCACCTCTGGTTTCCATTACACAATGATCGGGCCAGAGTATCTGTGGTAGGCCGTTCAATTCAATAAATTCTCCGGGATTTTTCCCTTTATGCTGGCTGGCGAATGATTTGTGATCAGCAGGATGCCAGTCCTGTGTGGCAATAATATGGTTGAAATATTTTATGGCCCTGTTTGCTACCTCAATAACCTCATCCCCCCTGTTTACCTCAAGTGCACCTCCGGGAATAAAGTCGTTCTGTATATCCACCAGTATGATGGCTTTTTTCATGATGTTCTCCTGTGAGAAAATAAAGAACGCAATTATAGGCAGGAGCAGCCTTTATATGCAAATCGTTTTTTTTACCTCATATGCATCTTCAATGAAGCATGAATAAAATCCCTTTCTGTTTAGCGGGTTTGGTAAAATTATCTATTGCCCCTGCTCAATAAAGATATTAAAATCATTCTATCTATAACTGTATAGGAAGTAAAGCTATTGAAATATTTAAGTAATTCGAATACTGAAACTATTGATATCGGGAAAAGACTTGGGAATGCTCTTTCTGGCGGCGATGTTGTTGCACTTTCCGGAATCCTGGGAAGCGGAAAAACCTGGTTTACAAAGGGCATTGGGCTTGGTCTCGGTGTCGACCCCGATGAGGTAATAGTGAGTCCATCCTTCTCTCTTGTAAACGAATATGAAGGACGCTGCCTTATGTATCACGTTGATCTTTACAGGCTGAACAGCCTGGTCGATATTATGTCAATAGGACTGGATGACTACTTCCATGATCATAGTGTTGTTGTTATCGAATGGGCGGAGAGATGTCCTGAAATCCTCCCTAGCGGATATATCAATATAAAAATAGATATACTTGGTGAAAATGAGAGAACAATCGAAATAAATTCTGATAATTCCTTTATTCTGGATAAAATTAAAAATGGCCTTTAACCGGACATCTTAACAGGAGGCAGTAATAATTTAGAATGTCGCTTATAGTACAAAAGTATGGAGGCACATCGGTTGGCAGCATTGAAAAAATCAAAAATGTAGCCCGAAAGGTGATAGATCTCTATGAAGAGGGAAGCAGGGTGGTCGTGGTGCTGTCTGCAATGTCGGGACAGACCGACGGGTTGATAAGGCTTGCACATGAGATTACTGCAGAACCTGATGCGAGGGAGCTTGATGTGCTCATGTCAACAGGTGAACAGGTAAGCATTGCCCTTTTCTGCATAGCGTTAAAATCCATGGGGTATGATGCAAAATCTCTGCTTGGTTTTCAGGCAGGTATCCACACGGATGAAATACATGGAAAGGCGAAGATTCAGGAAATAAAAACCAACCGGATAATAACTGAACTGGATAACAATCGGATCGTTACTGTTGCCGGATTCCAGGGAATTGACTCTGATGAAAATATCACCACGATGGGGAGGGGAGGGTCTGATACCACTGCCGTAGCACTGGCTGCTGCACTTAAAGCTGATGTATGCGAAATATACACTGATGTGAACGGGGTTTATACCACTGATCCCAACATATGTCCAAAGGCAAGGAAGATGGATTATATTTCCTATGATGAAATGCTCGAAATGGCAAGTCTCGGGGCAAAGGTTCTGGAAATCAGGTCTGTTGAATTTGCAAAAAAGTTCAACGTCCCTGTACATGTAAGATCAACTTTTTCAAATGAAAGGGGTACGATGGTAGTTGCTGAGACAAAAGACATGGAAAAGGTTCTTGTGTCCGGTGTTGCATTTAATAAAAATGAGGCAAGGATAACCGTTGTAAAAGTGCCTGATAAACCGGGCATTGCTTCCCGGATATTTAGACCTCTGGTAAAGGAAGGCATAGTGGTGGACATGATTGTCCAGAACACAAGTGATGAAGGGTTGACAGACCTCACCTTTACAGTAATAAAATCCGATTTTTATCGAAGCATGAAACTCTTATGCGGTGTCGCCAAAGAGATAGGTGCCGAAAGAGTTCTTGGCGATGAAAATATCGCAAAGGTCTCAATAGTGGGAGTCGGCATGAGAACCCATGCAGGGGTTGCCCAGATGATGTTTGAGACATTATCAAAAGAGAATATCAATATAATGATGATAAGCACCTCTGAGATAAAGGTCTCCTGTGTTATAGAAGAAAAATATACTGAACTGGCAGTAAGGGTTCTCCATGAGGCCTTTGGTCTGGACAATGACAGGCCTGAAGAATAAAAGCAGCCCTGGCGGATATCTGTTAATTTTACTGTTACTTTTTCTCATTAATTATGCCTTTATGGAGAAAAACGGAAATATTAATGGTGTCGAAAAGGTTGAGAAACCTGTCTTTGTAAGGTTTGAAGGTGATATAAGTAACCCTGGAATATATTCCTTTAAAGGGAAAACCGAACTGATAGAGTTTCTAAAGAAAGAATTATCCGGTCAATCAATAGATATGTCATTGCTGTTAAACAGTGAACCTCAATGGAATACCGGCATAACATTAAAGGTAATTAAAATCGGGAGTGATTATCATTATGAAAAAAAAAGCGATGTATGCTTATCAGAAGATTACACTCGGGATACCCATAGATATAAACAGAGAATCTGCTCAAGGCCTTACTGCCATTCCCGGGATAGGAAAATCCCTCGCCCTTATCATTGAAGAGGAAAGAATAAAGAGAAATGGTTTTAAAAACATTAATGAACTTAAGGATCTTCCCGGTATTGGTGAAAAACTGTTTCTAAAAATAACACCCTATATCAGGCTCTGATTTTTTTAAACTGTTTAATAAAACACTGGCTAACATAAAGACGAGATGATCTGATATGAAATTTCAAAAAACCTTTTCTGATCGGGTAATCGGCACAGCGGTAACTCTTTTCTTTCTGTTTATTATTGTTTCAGGAAATCTTGATTTTACCCGGCCGATTGAGATGAAAAGTTATGACCTGAGGGCAAAACTTGCTGCCTCTGATAAACCAGGCCATGATATCGAACTAGTAGCAATAACTGATGATGATATAAGAGAACTCGGAAGATGGCCGTGGCCAAGGGATGTTATCGCCGGATGTATTGATAACCTCTCGAAGGCTGGTGCCAAAGTAATCGCTCTCAATATATTTTTCTCAAAGCCTGAAAAAAATGCCGGGCTTGCTGCGGTAAAGGGCCTGATGGATGAATTCGACAGGCTTTTTCTCGCCCAGAAGGAAAACAACGGGCTCATTTTTTATAAAAAGATGACCGAAGTCGAAAGAGATCTGGATAACGACAGGAAACTTGAACAATCAATAAGAAAAGCCGGAAACGTAGTCCTTCCGTTTTTTATCGACAACCTGAATAGCAGACGAGATAAAGAGATCCCAGCCTTCATTGCCAGAAATTCGATCAATAATGTCATCGGGAAGGATGATGCAGGTTCAGGAAGCGATATCCCCGGATATTCAAACATTCTTCTTCCCTTTGGCAGGTTTGCGGAAAGCGCTGCCGGTGTCGGGTATAATAACCTTTTTACAGACAGTGACGGATATTTGAGGGTTCAAAAATATGCGCTGGGTTATCTTGATGATATTTATCTGCCGTCCTATGCGGTTACCATTGTCAGGTTATATAAGGGAGTGAGTGCTGACAGAGTCATGCTGTCACGGGGAGGCGCGAACGGATGGTATATGGAATTCAAAGGTGCTCCTGCCTCAGGGATAAAAGTGCCCGTTACCGAATATGAGAATGGAACACTTATAAACTGGAAAAAAGTGCCGGGGATTTCCTTTCATCAAACAACCTTTTCAAAGGTTCTGAAAAAAAAAATCCGTATGGATATTTTCAGAGGTAAAATAGTAATCATAGGTCGTGTTGCCAGGGGGACAGGTGATCAGTGGGTTACACCTGTATCGCGGCAAATGCCGGGCGTGGAGATCCTCGCAAATACTGTTGACAATATCCTGAACCGGACATTCTACTTAAAACCATACTGGACAAAATATATTGAATTAGGGGTGCTTTTGTTTTTCGGCCTTTATCTCGTCTTTATCCTTCCAGGGCTAAAGGCCGGTATGGGGGCTGTTACCACACTGGCACTCTTTATGGCCTATGGAATATGCGGGACGGTTCTGTTTTTCAAAAAAAATACATGGATCGAGATATCGCCTCCACTTATTATGCTTGCCGCAGGTTATTTATTCATCATATTAAAGAGGGTTCTGGTCGCTGAAATAAAAAAGAAAAAGGCTGAAGCCGATATCCTGGAAACTGATGTGAGGGGCTACAAGAGTTTAATGAAAAATCCCCCGAAATTAAAGGGCGCGGGGGCTGCTGTGATATCCGGAGGAAGGGAAAGCAGTTATCCCGGAGATATGTCCACACATGTTAATACGGATAAAAAGCCCACCCTGGGACGTTATGAGGTCGTGGATGAACTCGGGCGTGGGGCCATGGGTGTCGTTTACAGGGGAGAGGATAGCAAAATACATCGTACCGTCGCTATAAAGACTGTTAGCCTTTCTGATTTTGATGAAAGCCTTACCAACGAAATGAAAAAAAGATTTTTAAGAGAGGCGGAATCAGCCGGTCTCCTGACCCATCCGAACATTGTTGCGATATATGATGCGGGTGAAGATCACGATCTGGCCTATATTGCAATGGAATTTCTAAAGGGGCGGGATCTTGAAATGTATACTGAAAAGAAAAACCTCCTTCCTGTCAGAGAAACGCTTTCTATTATCGTACAGGTTGCCGAAGCCCTCGAATATGCCCACGAAAAGGGTATTGTGCACAGGGATATAAAACCGGCCAATATTATGAGGATTGATGACACCGGGGAAGTGAAGGTTACAGATTTTGGTATTGCGAGGATAATGTCCTCTTCAAGGACAAATACAGGCGTTATTATGGGTACTCCTTCCTATATGTCTCCCGAGCAGGTGTCCGGGAAAAAGGTCGATGGCCGATCGGATATATTTTCACTGGGTGTAGTGCTGTTTGAAATGCTCTGCGGCGAAAAGCCTTTTCCAGGCGATGATATGACAAGCCTCGTATCTATGATTGCCAAGGAAAGGCATCTATCTGTTAAAAAAATCAACCCCAGGGTGCCGGGTGTTCTGGAGAAGGTAATAGATAAAGCCCTGGAAAAGGCAGTTGAAAAAAGATATCAGAAGGCGGGACAGATGGCCGAACACTTGAAATTAATACTCAGGAAGATTGATGAGGCAGCTTTCAGAAAAAAACATGGCATAATTCGGTAATCAGATGGTATATTAAACTTTGTCGATAAAGATCATGAAACTTTTATCGGAAGTGTATTCTGTAGAGGCCGGGCAAAAAGATATGGGATTGAAAAAGTTGTTCGGTTCAGCGAATCCGGCATTGAAAAATATTTTAACCGGAGTTATAGGTATACATGAAAACGTCGATGTTTTTATAACGAAGGAAGTAAATCTTGTAAATGAATATTCTAGGAATCGACACATCCTGTGATGATACGTCTGCCGCTGTGATAACCGATGGGAGTCTGGTCCTTTCAAATGTAACAAATTCGCAGATCAATCTTCATAACCCCTATGGTGGAGTTGTCCCCGAACTGGCTTCAAGGGAACATATAAGGAATATAGTCCCTGTTGTTGATGAAGCACTGGACAGGGCAGGGGTAAGTCTGAAAGAACTTGATGCGATCGCTGTAACTATTGGGCCTGGGCTTATCGGCTCTCTGCTGGTAGGATTATATTATGCCAAATCGCTTTCATATTTTAACCGGATTCCGCTTGTTGGGGTCAATCATCTCGAAGGCCACATCCTTTCCATACTGCTCGAGGATGATCATCCGGTATTTCCGTTTGTAGCCCTTACCGTTTCGGGCGGTCATACAAGTCTTTTCTATGTAAAGGCCCCGGGGAGATATGAACAGCTTGGCCAGACCCTCAATGACGCGGCCGGCGAGGCATTTGACAAGGTGGCCAAGATACTCGGATTTGGATACCCCGGCGGAGCGATAATCGAATCCACGTCCAGGTCAGGCAGGGCAGACAGTATTGCCTTCCCAAGGGCGTATCTGTCTGATGAATCATTTGATTTCAGTTTCAGTGGATTGAAGACCGCTGTTTCTTTATATATTGATAAATGGGAAAAACCGGACGCCAGGAATCAGGATAATATAAAGGTAGAGGATATTACCGCTTCATTCCAGGAGGCAGTATTCGAGGTCCTTGTAAATAAACTGATCAGGGCCGGTAAAATGAAAGATGTCTCATCCATTGTGCTTGCAGGAGGGGTTGCCTGTAACAGGACCCTGCGAGAAAAATTAACGTCACAGGCCGAAAAAACAGGTATGAATGCATTTTATCCGAGACCTGAATTCTGTACAGATAACGGGGCAATGATAGCACTCGCCGGGTACTACAGGGCATTGAATAACAATTACGCGGATATGTCTGTTGATGTAAGATCCCGATATCCTGTCAAAGACATATAAACCTTTAATTAATCGTCATTTACTTAAAAGGTATGAAACGATTTTCTGATAAGAGAATTATATTCAGAACTGAAACAGCAATGAGCAAAGAAAATAATAAAAGTTTGAAGCCAAATAAAAGGCTTGGGCAGCATTTCCTTGTTGACCGGAATATAATAACTAAAATTATTGAAACGGCCGGGCTGGATAAATCTGATGATGTCCTTGAAATCGGGCCGGGTATGGGCGCATTGACGATCCCCATGGCAGCATCTGTAAACAGAATTGTTGCAGTTGAAAAGGATTCACGTCTTGCGGATTATCTCTCTCAAAGACTTGAAGAGATGCATATAGAGAATGTTTTAATAATAAATAATGATATCCTCAAGACAGATATAACTGACCTGGCCTATGGATCAGAAAATAAATTGAAGGTAGTTGGCAATCTGCCTTATAATATATCGTCACCGTTTCTGGAAAAATTGATTTCAAATAAAAAATATTTTAGCAGGGCCTTCTTAATGCTGCAGTATGAGTTCGCCCGCCGGCTTGCTTCCGATTCAGGGACCAGGGATTATGGTGCATTAACCGTAATGACAAGGTATGAAGCCAATATTACCGAGCTGCTTCGAGTAAGCAGGGATGTCTTTTATCCCAAACCGAAGGTGGGATCAATGGTTATTGCAATAGATCTGGAAACGCCGCATTCTGTCAGAGCGAAAGATGAAAAAGTTTTTAAACTCGTAGTCAGGGGGGCATTTGCCCAGCGGAGAAAAACAATAAAAAATTCCCTTAAGGTTATTTCAAATCACTTTGAACCGGACAGCATATCAGAGGCCCTTGATATATGTAATATTGATCCTTTAAGGAGAGCGGAAACCATCAGCCTTGATGAGTTTTTATGTTTGTCCGATATCCTCTCGGAGACTTTTTCAGTTGTTTAAAATGTCCTTTATCTTTTCTGACAAAACGCCAAAGGAGAACGGTTTTTGGATAAAGCCATGAGCTCCTGCATCAATAATGCTTTGCGCAGGTCCTTCAGCGGAATATCCACTGCATACGAGAACCCGGAGTCCGGGTCTGAGGTCGGTCAGTTGAGAATAGACCGTCTTTCCATCCATATCAGGCAGTACAACATCAAGCAGTGTAAGATCAATTTCTCCGGAAAAGGATTCTGCAATATTGATTGCTTCCTGTCCTGTTTTGGCCTTTAATACCTTAAACCCAAGTTTCTCCAGGATTGCCTGATTGACATCCATTACAACCGGTTCATCTTCAACAAGCAGCACATTTCCAGTCCCCTTTGACAACCGGAGGTTGTTCGATTCGGTAAAATCAGGGGCCTTCTCGATCGTCTTTAGGTATATTTTTATACAAGTCCCCTTATTTTCTTCCGATTCGATCAGTATCGTTCCGTCGTGTTTTTTTATGATGCCATATACTGCTGACATCCCAAGGCCGTTACCATAGAATTTTGTTGAGAAGAATGGTTCGAATATCCTGTCTCGTGTATTCTTATCCATACCTCTCCCGTCATCCCTGATAGAAAGTTCCAGATACCGGCCCGGTTCAATGTCCGGTATCTCTTTAACTTCCTTTGCTGAAAGAACGGTTTCTTTGCAGGTTATCCAAATATTTCCGGTTTCTTCGATTGCTTCGGAACAATTGGATAATATAGCGGATAAAACCATCTGAAGTTTTGAAAAATCACCGTCAATAAAGGGTAATTGCTCGGGAAAGTCTGTATGAAGCATAATTCCGGATTTGATAGTCGGCTTAAGAAGCTGCAGTGTATCTCTCATGAAATCGATCAACGAAATATTCCTCGGTTTGAAATCCGTTCCTCTTGCATAATTGAGGAGCTGTTCGGTAAGAACTGCCATGCGGTAGGCGGTTTCCTTTACCGGTATGATATAGCGTGAATATTCATCTGTATTTTTTGACGTCATTTCAAGAAGCTCGATGTTTCCGACTATGGCTGCAAGGGCATTATTGAACTGATGTGCCACACCGCCTGCAAGTACGGCTATAGAATCAAGTTTCCTTGTCTGATCAAGCCTTTCCTGGAGTACTCTTTTTTCTGTTTCAATTTTATCAAGTTCGGAGACATTGAGGCATATACACTGATAGAGATCAGGTTTTGTTGTGTGATGTATCCTTGATAAGGTCAGGAGGGCATTATATCCGGAACCATCACTGCGTTTCAACCGCATCGGCGTATTGATGAGGGTGCCCTCTTTTTTTAACATTTCAATCAGGGCCTTTCTGTCCCCAGGTGTTTCGTACAGGTCCTCCATGTTCATTTTTTTTAGCTCATCAATGGAATATCCCGTCATATCGGTCATGGTTTTATTTGCGGCGATCAGTTCTCCCCTGAGTGTCGCAAGTGTAATGGCTGCCGGCGTATTATCAAAAAGATGTCTGTACTGCTCATCATTTACCCTAAGCCGAGTGTTCTCCTCTTTTAACAGGGAGATTTCTTTTCCCATATCATTAATGATTTTTTTTAAGATGTCTATTTCAGGCTGTTCTGTCATTTGTATTGTTTCTGCTTTTGTTGATTTTTAGATTAGTAGTCAGGAAAAATAAAATAATAACCAGTATTATCGAATTTGACAATAATTATTATACAATTTATGTATTGTCATCTCTCAGACAGCTTTTATCCGGGCTTTATAAATGATTGTTTAACAATCTATTCCTTGACAAATCAACGATTTGACTATATTTTTTAGCGACAAAATGGAATATCGTCTCCTTGATTAATAAAACTTCATTCTCACGGGAGTAGTGATAAATGACCCTGACAAAAGATCATCTTGTGAATTCTTTGTATAACAACCTTGATATCCCAAAAAGTAAATCGGCTTCTATTATCGAAACCCTTTTACAGAAGATAAAGAAAACGCTGGAGAATAAAGAAGATGTGCTCATATCCGGATTCGGCAAATTCTGTGTTAAAGAGAAAAAGGACAGGAGAGGCAGAAATCCAGCAACAGGTGAAGACCTGACGCTGGAGGCCCGACGGGTAATTGTTTTCAAATGTTCAGGGGTCCTGAGAGAAAAGGTGAACGGAGAAGGATAGTAATAATGTTGAAAGGTAAGGAACTCTAAAATGTCTCAAAAATACCCCGAATGTCCTTTATACAACCACTCAAATTGTAAGGACTATGATCACCCGAAGCTTTGTGCTATTGTAAGAAAAGACAAGGTCTGTCTTAAAAAGAAACAAAAGCCCAAACAAAAAAAATAAATGCCATCCAACGGCAGAATTTAACTGATCTTTTTACCCTGTCATATTCCGGACGATTCGGATATTTTTATAGCAAACCTTCATAAACTTGAGTATCAACCAGTAATTCAAGATATACAGATGAAAAAAGAAACCAGTCAATTTTGGAAGATAAAGCCATTGGACCAGATGAATGATGAGGAATGGGAGCTTTTATGCGACAATTGTGGTAAATGCTGTCTCGAAAAAACAGAAGATCCGCAGACGGGAAAAATAGAAGTAACCCCTATAGCATGCAGATTTCTTGATACCTGTAATTGTACATGTGTTTTATATGAGGAAAGATTTTCGGTTGAACCTGATTGCCTGAAAATAACACCTGCGAATATCTCTGAATTCAAATGGCTTCCCCGATCCTGTGCATACAGGAGGCTTTCCGAGGGGCATGATCTTGAATGGTGGCACCCTCTGGTGTCGGGTGATCCGGACTCTGTGCACAGTGCCGGGATCTCTGTCCAGGGCAGGGTTTTTCCCTATGGATGTGTCAGACCCGGATATGATCTATGGGATGATTCCGAATAATATTATCAGGTTTAATCTGTCTCATCAGATGAAGCCAGGTTGACCTCATTTCCTGGTGTATAGGATACAAGATCTGCTACAAAGCTTCCTACCGTGACTGCGCTCTTAATCCTCACAGGGATCCTCCTCTTATCGTCTGTAACCCAGATCCGCAGTTTTGAATTTTTGGATTTCTTGAAAACACCGCCCACCCCCTCTATTTCAGGCTGGACAAGCAGGGTGTTATATGATTTTCCTGCGACTTTTATTTTTTGCTTTTTAATTATCTTCCCGGTCGCTTTTATCAGTTTTTTTCCGTCGGTCACGCGGACTATTATTTCATTATTTTTATTGGGTTGTTCAACCCTGAAGGCATAGTATACCGAAAGCGGATCAAAGGTGTTTTCATCGATCTGTATAGACCCTGTCTCGTTTTCCGAATTTGTATATCGGGCCTCTTTCTTTTTCCAGTCGAATGTAACAGTGGACTCCCTTACAGAATCGTTGCCCTCGTGTTTTTTTTTATATAGCAGTGAGTGTGTCAGATTTATGTCAGCAAAGGACTCTATCCTGTCACGAACCTTGTAGAATGCATCAACCAGTCTGCTTGTTTTTGCTGTGAACCGGAAGTGAAGCGCGGGCGAACCATCCAGGTTTTCGCATGGTAAAACTTCAAGAGTTACTTTGCCTGCGGGAATGAATTCCCATCTGACTTCAAATGTCATTTTTTCTCCCTGACAGAATCCAAGCTCTTTCGGGATACCGGTCTTAGGTAACATGAGGATGGTAAAAAGACAGATCAGGCCACCTGTTATGAATTTTATATATCTGCGTGATGTTTTCATATATTTATAAGTTATACAATCTTGACGACAAAAACAAATTTATTTTTAGCCCCTGTAGTTGCAGTAATGCGATGATAAAAAAAAAGACCTGCTTTGTAAAGGCAGGTCTTTGCTATCTTCTGGTGGGCCTGGAGTGACTCGAACACTCGACCAATTGATTAAGGGTTATTATGATTTCAAATAATATTAGATAGATAAAAGCTTGAAATGTAATCCCAAGTTTTTTGAGCTTTTTCTTTGTCCCATTACCTCCGCCATGGTAGACGATTTCAGATGCCAACTCAGAGCCGATCTTCTCGGATAAGTAGGCGTAAAGTTTTGAATCTCCTTCAGATTCAGTCTTCTCGACTTCTTCAAGTTCATCTTTATTGGGATGCTCTAAGTATTCCGGCTGATCTCCCTTTGTGTATTTCACAGTTGAGAATCCTAAAGAATACAGATATTTCTGTGTAGTCTCAATATTTGAGTGTCCGAGTCTTGCCATGATCTCAACCAATACCATGCCTTGATGCGCCCATTCCGAACAGGCTTTATGTCTGAGATTATGCCAGTTGAAATACTGAGGTAATAAGGGTTTACCTGAAAACTCTTCCTTCTTTTTCACATATAAATGATTCAAATGTTGGCTTCATCTTCTCGGTAAACTCTCTGGCCTCTGAAGCTCTCTGCTTATTGCCCTTCTGTAGGTTCTCAATCTTACCGAGTTTAACGCCTCTTTCCTTGGCTCTCTGTAGGGCTGACTTGGTGCGCTCACTGATAAGCTTTCCTTCATACTCAGCTACAGCGGACAGGATATGCAGTGCCAATTCATTTGCTTCCGGGAAGTCGGCACATATGAACTTAACCTTTGATTCCATGAGAGCAGAGACAAAGGCAACATTCCGCGTGAGTCTGTCAAGTTTGGCAATCACTAATGTAGCTTTGTTCTTCTTGGCAAACTTAATGGCCTTTTGAAGCACTGGCCTTTTATCCATTGCTCTATAACCTTTCCCGGTTTCAACCTCTGTGAACTCTTTCAGGAGCTTCCAGTTACCTCCGTTCAGATAATTCATAACTGTATCCTTCTGCACCTCTAATCCGAGTCCGCTTTTACCTTGGTGGTTCGTTGATACTCTGTAATAAGCAATATACTTCCCTTCCATTCTGATAACCTCTCTTAAAGTTTGCCTTAATATCTGGCTACACACGAGACATCAATTATGTACCAAGAATCAATATTGATCATAAAAGGGTATCCATGTTTGCGGAAAACATGAGGGATGGATTTAAATTTGACCTCATTCATTTGGAAGAACACCCTGATGAACCCGGCAAATACCGCATCCTGGACGAGGCTCATCGTTTTAAAGCCTATAAGGGTGTTGGTAAAAAGAAGTTCCGGCAAAAGCTCAACGGGGAAGATGCACTGCTTTATGCTGCAAGACAGGCAATCGATCCAAGGCAGCTCAATGATGAAGATGCAAAGGATACTGCAAGAAGGGCGTACCTGAGAAACCCGAAGTTGAGTTCAGAGAAAATTGGAAGGGTAGTAGGCAGTACAAGAAGATCTGTAGACTCATACATGTCTGATCTAAGGGCAGCAGTTAAGGCCAATCATAGTTTGAAAATATTCAGAATGGCTCGTCTGGGGGTGCTACAAGAGCGAATATCCAAACGATTAAATGTCCTTCAAAGTGGTATTTCCAGCTATTTAGCCTTATCGGAAAAGGCAACATTGCCAAATCCGATAAATAGCGAAATCGAGAAGAGCTTCACAGTGACTCAAATCGCTGAGAAGCACGGCTGGCCTGAATCTCTTGTATGGTCCCTTAAATTGGACGGAAAAATGACCTCAATAAATACCAGGAATTACAGTGGGGACCCAGGAGTTGGGATGACTGGAAATGGATTGATTGTTTACCTCGTGAAATTCATATAAATGACAGCAGAGCTGATTTCACAGGGGCGATAAAAGATTCGGTGATGAATGGCCGGTAAACGGAAAGACGAAGCCGGTTTCCTAATAAGACGAATTTGCATGAAAATTCATATGGAGGAAATCTCTATGGAAGCAATCGAATTTAAAACCAAAATAAAAAATGGGACTATTCAAATACCTGAAAAGTATCAAAAGCAGGTAGGTGATACAGTAAAGGTCATTATAATCAGCGATAAGGCTCAGGAAAATGGCAGCCAGGAAAAAGATATAATTGATACCTTATTAACAAATCCTATAGGACTAAATTTTTATTCACGCATGCTTCCGGTATCATGAACAATTTTAACCCTTGAAAACGCATCCATCGGATAATAATGCTTAACTTTTCAATATCACAATGGTTAACACAACCTATAATTACTTGGAGGCGCCTATGCATTTTATCACGACTCTAATATCCCATAATGATCAATCTATAGTTCCAAAATTTCATGCAGTACCTCCTTTTTTATTAAGCCGGGCCATAGGAAGTGTTCAGAATTGAGGTGCCTGTTCCGGTAGCTCATCAGTATCAATACCTTCACACAGGTTATTTTCCACCGTAAGATTGCCGTTCTCAGCAATCGTCACAGTCCAGATGGTGTCGTAATCGGTGACTGGCCAGACCTCATCGAGAAGGTCGTTTGCACCAGCACCATAGCTTTTAAGAAGTTCATTTATTATCGGCTTAATCCTTGTTGATTCCCACGCGAGCAATACAGTCTGATTGGAGAACGTATCGTCAGTAAAGAAAAAGTTACTGGCCATCTGTCCCTGCTCCTCCTTCGAAACCATAAGTGAAAAGCCGGAAACCAAGTGATAAGGCATATTATTGGCTACAACATAAGGCCATATTGTTAATGACGGCCTGACGTATGATACGTTGATACTATAAGTCTTGTACCACTGTGCCGGGTCCACGGAGTAAGCCACATCGGGAAGATTTATTTTGTCGGAGAGAGCATTGGGAAGATCCAACGCACGCCATTGTCCTGCCCCCACAAAGTTCCCGTTTTCAAAACCAGGCTTCGGATCTGGATGCGCTTCTGCATGCCGGACAATGTAAACCGTCTCGCTGTTATTGATATTCGCAGGAACGACAATACCATCAACCCCGTCTTCCAGCACTATTTTGGAATAGGTCTGCTGTGGGTTAGGACATTCAGCTTCTACAACCGGCGAGGGGAGTTCAGGATATGTGGAAGGCGGATTCAAATTACTATCGTAGGTAATCAGACGCGCATTTCCATCAGGTGATAGGGTGATCGCATAAACAATGTTTGGCCCCCTGTAATTCGTCGGTATATCAAGAGCATATCCATAATACGAATTGATCTTATCCATCAAAACACTGGAAGTCTCCCATGGCGCGGAAAAAACATAAAATCCCGGAATCGGAATGTCTTTATCGATAATACCTGTTGCTATATCAATGTTGTTATCACTCTTGTCGTCGAAATCCAACCCTTTGCAATCAGGGCAGTATGGATCTGGCGTTGCAACTCCATCAGGCACAGAACCTTCTGCGTATGATACTTTGATGGGGTAGCTGTAAGCAGTATAGAATGGATAGTCATCATCCTTCGGAGGATCGGATGGAGGAATGGACACAGTATGCTGGTTGAGAAGAGCAAACTGCTGAATGGAGCCGATTGCGGCCATGTCTGGGTAATTGTTTTCGGTCTGTAAATGGGTCATGGGTGCGAGCGCGTAAATGCTGGTTACGTTTTCTCCTCCCAGCACGTTCTCTTTCAGGTATGTGGCCATGAGGAGCGAACGCTGCAACCCCTGATTGGTGAGGTTTGCCGTGTCTGGGTCGATATCGCCGTCCGCGTTGTAAGCCAGATCCGAACTTACCACGAAGATCAAGTTGATGTTGTCAGTGCTCAGCGGCACATCTTCAGTGGAAGAGTCTCCTCTACATCCTGATAAAGAGAAAATCAGCAAACCCATCAAAAAAATTAAACAGAACTTTGTGTACTCATAAGATCGTTTCATAAAATCCTTCCTCCGTTTTTAATTATTGACTGCGTATCCCGAATATAATATCTCGACGCAATATTTGTACCAGTTAAGTGTCGTCAAATTGATGCTTAAAATACCCCCTTATAAAGGAGACTTATACTGATTCCTCCCTTTATTAGGGTATAAAAGCGGGATACGGGTGAAAGTGAAAGAAAGGCGAGGGATAAGGGAATCAACTCTATGGAATTTACACCATACTTTAATGGAAGAAGCGCCACACTTCAGGAGGAGGGATTATGCTGAGTTCGTGATATGGATTACTTTCAAGGTTTCATCATGCTCGAAGAGTTTGAAAATGAATCCGGAGATCGATCCCTCCCCAACGCCTTGATTCTTTGTTCTAATTTTTGGAAGAGATTTTTAAACACAAGATATTTAAATTTATTCTTTCTAAAGGAAAGATCACTGAAGTTGATCCTCTTACATGCCCTAAATATTCCGGGATAATGAAAGTCATAAGTGTGATTGAGGATAAAGATGTAATAGAGAGGGCTCGTCAGTAATTCAGTTGAGAGTAAGGTATTTAAAGTTAAAGTGAAATTCCCATTCTGTATTCTAAAAATGGATAAAAAAATATTCTCCTGAAAAAATGGATCTAAAGTTCATGGATATTATTTGGAAAAAAGGGATAAGCTTAAGAAATATTTTCTTTCACCTCGAACCACGTCCGCCTTCGTAAAAGACATTCATACTATGTCGGGACATGCGAAAAGCACGGTATGAAAATAAGATATCATTTAAAATAATAAATCTGTTTGCCAGTTATTTTGTTTTAATGTTGATATATTTTTTTCCAGTTGTTGAAATGCTTTTAGTTTCCTTAGAGGAGAAAAATCTGAAACTAACTCACTGATTCGGACTCTGGCTTCTCCCGGATTAAATTTTTTCAAACGCCTTCCCGTAAGACCACTGGCTCCTCTTAAAATATCAAATAAAACCTCTTTAGGATTTGGTATGTCTTCTATTTGAGTTAATTCAGGGAGTTCTAACTTCTGCTTACCATTGGGATTCCCGGCAGCAAACCTGATAGCTGGTTAATTAAAAAGTAGCCATGATTCCGTCATCCGAACAGGAATAACACAAACTGCAGGAGTATAAAAACCTTGTGTAGCTGCTTCGTTTATTACTTTATGAATCTCGGCACATCGTGTTTCCGGTTCTTGCTGCTCTGCATCTCTATGTATAAAAAGTAGATCGCATGGGAACAGATCGATAGCAAATAAAATACGATCACAAAGAGCTTGAGGTGGTTCCGGTAAACGACGGAGGTCAGCCCACTCGGACTGGACTTTTTTAACATCTCCATTTTCGCGTAAAGCCCAGGTAAGGATTGGTATCAAGGCACGGTCTGATGATCCGTCTGTGATTAAAGTATATTGAATCTCATTCATTCGACCGTTTCCTGAAAGGGCGTAGCATTTGTAAATCAGATCGATCTGCGACCCGCCTTAAAGTGCGCTCGACTCTTAATGCTGAGGATGAGGCGGGATTAAGATAGGTTAAAAGCTTTCCCTTGGATATAATTGGTGATTTTTCAGGTGATTTGGTTCTCCAATTGTCCGGCAGGCAGCTGAAACTGATTTTCTTGTATCTCATGTTGTTATGGAAGTCCTCTTTTATTTCAGCAATCATGAGACTGTCATCAGGTACTTCACTTACTACAACTGGTGAATGTGTATTGACAATTACCTGCCGTAGTGGGTTAGTTTCATCAACCGGTTCATCAGGGTCAGTTGCTATATCCTGAAGAAGATGCAACATGGCTGGTATACGTTCGGGATGTATTCCATTTTCCGGTTCTTCAAGACATATCAGTCCTTGAGCAGTGACATCCATCTCAAGAACAGACAAAGCAAGAAAACGAAGCGTTCCATCAGATAGCGATCTGGCAGGGTGATTTGTTCCATCGGTTCCCTGAACCTGAAGTGTCAATATTTCTCTCTTTTCATCCTTATCAATCCAGACTTTATTCACATCCCCGATCAGGGTTGCCAGCCTGTTAGCTATCTGACTGTATATGAATTCCGGATCTGCGACAGAATTATCACTATGCGAATTTATTAGAGTACTTTGAGCCAATCTATATAGATTGGCAGGGAGATGCTCTCCATTAATGGAAAGATGAGGTGAGGCATTTATCTCATCAGGTTTGCGAAGTGCGGAAGGTTCCAATTGCAGGATACGCCATGAGTCCATTTCCCTTCTTGCGCACAACACTGTTGGACTTTCTGCGGCATTGGCAGCGGATAGGACTGTTCGTGGTAAGTTCGCTGCTGAACGCGAAAGGGTTCGCCCCTTTATTCTATCCTGGTGAAGTTTAATAACGCGTGCATCACCACTCCCTTCTGTAGAGATAAAAAACGGGGAACGACGTGCTCCAATAACAACACTATCACGCCATTTCTTTCTGCTGTGAGGAAACAGCAGGTGCTTACTGGCATCCCCTTTCTTAATATGGGAAAGCTCTTCCTTAAGAATTTGCAGCAGGCCCGGTGATGTGTTGTTCTTAGTATCTTCCCTGTATCCCAGTTCGAGATTATATCTTAAAATCGTTATGCTTGCTTCTCCTATTTGTCCCAGGTCATCCATGGCCTGGGCAGGGATGATCATTTCAGCTTCAAAAGACATTGTATCCGAGTAATCATCTCCTACACGATGGAAAAGGCTTCGTAAATCCGATGTGCTGCCAGCCTCAGCCCTAACCGACAGGGCTGCTTCAACGAGGGTTTTGCTTGCTAATAAGCTCAAAAACCGGATAGCATCAAAGAGATTTGATTTGCCAACTCCATTGGCTCCTGCTATGCATGTGAAAGGACCGAAACGGATATCCACACCCATGAGATTTTTAAAACCATTAACCTTTAGTCGGGTAAGCATTTGCTGGTTCCTCGTTTTATGAAGTAATTTAATTTTATAATTTAACATTTTGCTTAATACTAAGCAATATTACTTCGACATTTTCCAAACTTCAATTTGCTTCATGCATTTTCGAGGTCATGTGGCATGAAATTGGTGAATCTATCGACTTTGAAAAAATCAAACCGATTATGGCATGACTCAACATCAAGTCAATGCTCTTGGTCGTCACTACATCCGCTTTTTAATCAGTTTTAAAAACCACTTGTTGAAATATTGTCAGATACTTATATGAGCCTGCCTTCGATTTATTGCCTCATTTTTATGTTTTTTTCTGAAAACTGCGGAAGTTGGGTTAGCTTCCTCCTTGATTAACTCTGATAAGTAATGGACATGTGTCCATTGTTTTCGAGCTGCAGCCATAAATGATGGATTTGGAAAGGCTGTATTGAATACGATTCATTGTAACTCTGATTGAGAAAAAAAGTCAGATCATGCTCGGAATTTACGGGATTATCATCAAGATCGAACTGACGATCTATCATGTGATATCAAGAACTGTACTGGATGGGTTTGGCTTTGTTGATATTTATGTGCCTTGTATCCACCTGACAAGATTTTGCTTTATGCGCAACAAACGATTGTTGCTGATCTGACCTATTTTACCAATGAGAATGTCACCATTAACCACTGCGAGTCTATAAATTCTTATTATACTGGGTAGCTTCAAACCTGATTCCTGAAAATCGGAATTATCCGGGTCCATAATCTCATCCAGCTCAGGCAATTTTTGGTTTAGCTGGGATGATATCATGCAGATTAACCAATCATTGAATTGTGAGGGTAGCTTCCGAATAATCAATGCAGGACGAAGTTTTCCGGCCTGTTGATCGGTTTGAGGAAATTTAAAAAGGACTATTTGACCTTCCGAAATCATTCAAATGATTCCTTTATATCATCAAACGAGTATGGTGAAGCCTCATCTTCCATACCGGCCATTGCAGATGATAGCGAAAATTCGGACCAGTCTTTATCATCATTTTTTGTTCTTAAAAAGTTTAAAAATTCTAGGAATTCAGCCTTTTTTGTTTCAGGCAATTCGCGTACTTGACTGATTATCTTTTCATCCAAGTCCATTTCATTCCCCGATATAATTTATTTGTCTTCATTTAAGTTCTTGCCTTAGCCTTTTGGGGGATTGTTTTCTGTCAAATAAGTATATTAGAAATAAATATTTAGGTCAATAAAAGAGATGCCAAAGAATAGTCCACAAAAAAGAAAGTCAGAAAGGAGAAAGGGGCACCCAGTTTTATAATTCAATAACTTCTAGAAGCAAGTAATATCAAGGCAGTTATGTAAGTGGCGAGGGGGCAAATCTCCGCTTAGCTCATGTTCTTATATTCTCTGTCTTCCTTACGCTTTTCGGGCTTGATTCAAGCGTCTAAGACTGGATGAGACGCACTACAACTCTGCCTTGCTGATACTATTCTTCAACCTGATGATAAAATATAAAACCGATATCAGAAAGGCAGGCAGATAAAGCCTCCATAAAAAGGGATTGGGTATTCCGGTCCTTTTCGGGTCTCCAGGCATCTGTATGATGTTCTTCCAGTCCCAGCAGAAGGCTACTATCATTAAGAGTCCGCATCCCATTACTATAGTCCAGTCGAACCATTTAAACCTGATGACATACCCTTTTTCTTCAAGGTATATGATAAGTGTTCCGGATGCTGTCATTGCAACTGCTATCAAAACGGGGGTTATCACAGGCCCTACCCATGGAACAGGCAATAGAAAAAGTATGTCCCATGTAAAAAGGCCTTCAGGCCATCCTATCATTACGCGAAGCCACACATAATAGAAGATGTCCCACACTCCAAAGGCGATCATGAAAAAGCAGAACTTCTGCCATCGGGTTCTTCCTGCAGCACAGCCAACTGAAACAAGCATTACTATTGTTGCAAATTCACGTACAAGCTCGATCCGGGTGAGGTGATTCCCCACATATTTACCGTTTTCCCAGTCGACCACGAGTGGAAAAATATCTTTTCCTGCATAAAATATTTCTCTCAGGTAAACAACAACTGCACTCTCAACCCATGCGAATCCGATGGCAAATATTACTACCCATACCCATCGCCACGTGGTTTCTCCTGCTTTCTGTCTACTGTAGGATGTTTCCATTCACTGGACCTCAATCGGATATTTTTGTTAAAATATAAAAAGCAGCCGGTGCAGCGCAAATCCTTTATTTTGACTTATAACACCTGAGGTATTAAATTAATCTAAACTTGTAAAAGGAGTATGCCATGGAAAGATCCGGATTTCTAGAAAAATTGTATAACGGCATCTATGATGAAAAACTGTTTTCCTCATGCCACGGCCCCGATGTATCTGAAAGGGCCAGGGGCATACTTGACAATTATTTATCCGTTTTAAAAAAATATCCCTCTGTTGAACTTGAAGAATCAGGCGAACTACCCGAGGAATTGTGGAAGGGTTTAAAGTCTTCCGGCATGTTTGCCCTTACTATTCCCGAAGCCTACGGAGGATCTGGCTTAAGCCTGTGGGACTATCTGTGGATTATCGAAGGCGCGGCAGCCAGGGATATGGGGCTGGCTATCATTCCCCTCGCGCATCATTCTATCGGGCTTAAAGGGATTTTACTCTTTGGTACTGAAGAACAGAAAAGAAAGTATCTGACACCGGCAGCATCGGGAGATATGATCTTTGCCTATGTGCTGACCGAACCCAATACAGGGTCGGATGCACAGCATATAGAAACCTTTGCGGAGAGGTCTCCTGATGGAAAATATTATATCATTAACGGCACCAAAACCTACATAACGAACGGCGGCTATGCAGGAGGCATGACTGTATTTGCACAGCTTGACAAAAAAAGGCCGGGTTATATGGGGGCCTTTATTGTGGAAACAGGCTGGGAAGGGGTCACGGTTGGAAAAGATATGCCAAAGATGGGCCTTTCCCTCAGCTCGACGACACCGGTTAAATTCAATAATGTAAAGGTCCCGGCAGAAAATATGATTGGGAATCCGGGGGACGGTTTCAAGATAGCAATGACCATACTCAACTACGGAAGACTTGGTCTCGCTGCTGCCTCCACCGGGTTGATGAACCAGTCTGCGGATGAGATGATCGAAAGGGCAAACAGGCGTATACAGTTTGGGGTCCCTATTTCCGGTTTTGAGCTGATACAGGAAAAGATAGTAAAGGCCAGGGTCTATGCCTTTTTATCAAAGGCAATAACGGCCTTTACAGCAGGCATGATTGAGGCTGACCCGATGATCCGGGTAGCAGTTGAAACATCGCATGCAAAGCTCTTCAGTACCACCAATGCCTGGGATGTGCTCTATGATGCGCTTCAACTGCACGGCGGGTCAGGGTATCTTAAAACACTTCCCTATGAAAAAAGGTTGAGGGATTTCCGTGTCACAACTGTGTTCCAAGGGACTTCGGAGATTCATTCCATATATCCGCCTCTTTTTCTTATAAGGAATATGACAAAGGGTAAGAAATTCCCAGGCAGCGGTCTGCTGAAGATTTTCAAAGCGTTATTCTTACTATTTAAAGCCCCTTCAATAGCGGAGAAACCTGATGATCCTTTAACTAAAAGGGCCAAAAAGATGGCTTTAAAAAAGATTAAAAGGGTGAGGTTCATGCTTGTAGCAGGGCTTTTAGCCTATGGAAAAAAGGTAACAGAACGGGAATTTTTCCTAAGAAGGGTCACCATGCAGAGCATTGATGCCTTTCTGTTGCTGAGTGCTGTGGCATATATAAAAAAGGCTGAAAGCACAGGCGGTAATGTTGATGACTGGAGGGGTTACCTTGAATATTTCATTGCCATTGTTAATTCACGTAATAAAAATGGAAGAAGGATACGACCTGACAATATGGAGCGGACACACGGAAAGGCCTTCGGTATAATCAACAGGCAGAAGAAGGAAAATAAATGATCAGTAAAAAATTAAAGGTGGCAGTAGGGTTGAGCGGTGGAGTGGACTCGTCCGTTACAGCAGCACTTTTAAAAAAAGAAGGTTATGAAGTGCTGGGCTTTTCAATGCGGATATATGATGAGAATATTAAGATTGACGTGCAGGGCAAAAATGCCTGCTATGGTCCGAATAAAGAAAACGATCTGGCCTCCGCGAGATCCGTATGCGATAAGCTTGGTATACCTTTTCATGTTATCGATCTCAGAAGGGAGTTCACCGGGAACGTAATAAAGTATTTCAGGACCGAATATCTGGAAGGAAGGACACCCAACCCATGTATAGTCTGCAACCGGAAGCTAAAGTTCGGGTTTATGCTTGAAAAGGCCAGGGAAACGGGTATTGAGTTTGATAAATTTGCAACCGGTCACTATGCAAAAATAATCGAAGAAAACGGCAGGTTTCTGTTGAGAAGGCCGGCGGACAGATCAAAGGACCAGACTTATTTTTTATACTCCCTCTCACAGGAACAGCTTGGCAGAATCATATTTCCACTGGAAAAATACAGCAAAAAGGATGTAAGGGAAATCGCAAGATCAATAGGGCTTCATACATCCGAAAGACCGGAAAGCCAGGATTTTATTTCAGGCGGGGACTATACCCCCTTTTTCAACGAAGGCGAGGTAAGAGAGGGTGATATTGTAAATAAAGAAGGGGAAATCCTTGGAAGGCACAGGGGGATTATCTATTACACTATCGGTCAGCGGAAGGGGCTTGGAATAGCGGCCCCGAATCCCCTGTATGTTTCCGAAATCGATGTTAAAAATAACCGCATCGTTGTCAGTGATCAATCAGACATCATGTCAAAGGGGCTGATTGCAAAGCATATCAACCTCGTATCAGTGGACAGGCTCGAGGGGCCTCAAAGAGTTGATGTTAAGATAAGGGTACAGCACAAGGCGGCACCGGCTCTTCTCACTGATCTGGGTGACGGCAGGGCAGAGGTAATCTTTGATGAGCCCCAGCTTGCCGTGACGCCTGGTCAGTCTGCTGTTTTTTATGATGGAGATGTTGTTCTGGGCGGGGGAGTGATAGAATAAAAACTAGGCTCAGGATATATGGCTCAAGGCGCAAGGGAAAACCTCTTTTAAAAACCCTGGGCCTTGTGCCCTGCACCTTGTGCCTCTATCCGAAGATAAATAATCCTCAAGTCTTATTTGAGTATCTAATAATTCTGAACGGTAGCGCTCCCCCTAATACGCCTTTGCAAACAGCACCCTCTGTCTGCTCTTTTTGCCCGTAAAGATGCATGTCCCTTCTTCACCTGCATGATCAAAGGGGATGTTCCTTATCGAAACCCCGTAGTCCCTTGCAATCTGTTCTTCAAGGGCCTTTTCTCCGCACCAGTGGGTTAACGCAAACCCGCCGTGAATCTCGGGCTGCTCCTGGTTTTTCGGGGTAAAAAAAGAAATGAAATCGTCTTTGCTGTCAATATTGCGGGTGTATTCCTCCCTGCAGGCCATGGCCCTTTTAAACATGCTTTCCTGAATATCGGTCAGGGTTTCGCCTATGGTATTAATAAATTCATCCTTTGAAATACCCTTTCTCTCTTTCCTGTCCAGGTCCCTTCTTCCTGCGTAAACACTATTGTTCTCCACTTCCTTGGGGCCTATTTCAACTGTAACCGGAACACCTTTTTTTACCCATGACCAGGCCTTTTCTCCGCCCTGCATATCCCGTGTGTCCAGATCTACACGGATTGGTTCGCCGTCATATGTCATGTCTTTGAGTGCATTTGCCAGACCTTCGCAGTATTCCATTACCTGTTGTTTTGCCTCATCCTTGTGAAGCACAGGGAGAATAACCACATGAACCGGTGCAAGCCTGGGCGGTACGGCAAGGCCATTATCATCACTGTGTGTCATTATAAGGCCGCCTATCAGCCTTGTTGAAACTCCCCATGATGTTGTCCATGCATACTCTTCTTTGCCCTGATCGGACAAGAATTTAATCTGTGAGGCTTTAGCGAAATTCTGGCCCAGAAAGTGAGACGTCCCTGCCTGCAGGGCCTTTCTGTCCTGCATCATGGCCTCGATGCTGTATGTCGCAACAGCTCCGGGAAATCTTTCCGCCTCGCTCTTTTCTCCCTTTATCGCAGGAATAGCCATGTAGTTCTCGGAAAAGTCAGCATAGACATCAAGCATTTTCATTGTTTCTTCCTTTGCCTCTTCTGCCGTGGCATGGGCAGTGTGGCCTTCCTGCCATAGAAACTCTGTCGTTCGCAGGAAAATCCTTGGCCGCATCTCCCATCTAACGACATTTGCCCACTGGTTGATAAGTACGGGCAGGTCGCGGTATGACTGTATCCATTTTGCATACATATCGCCGATTATTGTTTCGGATGTAGGCCTTATTATGAGGGGTTCTTCAAGCTCGCCCGAGGGTATGAGTTTTCCGTCCGGGCCTGCCTCCAGTCTGTGATGCGTAACCACTGCGCATTCCTTAGCAAATCCCTCAACATGATCCGCTTCTCTCTGAAGATAACTTAAGGGTATAAAGAGTGGAAAATAGGCATTTACATGACCTGTTTCTTTGAACATCCGGTCGAGATGTTTCTGTACATTTTCCCATATCGCCCATCCCCATGGTTTAATAACCATACAGCCCCTGACAGGGGAGTTCTGAGCCATGTCTGCTGCCTTGATTACCTGCTGATACCACTCGGGATAGTTTTCTTCTCTGGTAGGTGTTATTGCTGTCTTTTGTTTTTTACCCATTATTTACTCCATAAAATCTTTATTAATTGTAAGTTCTTAACCTGCTCAATTCCCCTTTGGGTTCCAGATCTAAAATCCTCAACTGTACCTTTTCATTCCCGTTCCATTTGTTAATTTCGGGAGAGTATACCATATTTATTGTACTTCCCTGTACAGGCTGCATGCTTGCAAGATTGAATCCTATTGCCTCATGAACGGATTCCCCCTGCCTTACCCTTAGTTTTAGATGATTTTCTCCTACAACCCAGGAATCAATGACATCCAGATCTCCGGAATAGTACACAGGCTCAGGATTCCCGGAACCAAATGGTTCAAGGGTCCTGATGTCGTTGACAACATCGATATTCAGTTCTGACAGTTTCAGATCATCATCAACTGTAATTGACGGAATAAGGTCTTCATCCCTGAGTACGCTCCGGGCGATGTCCTCAAGGCCCCTTGAAAGTGATTCGATATTGTCCCTTTCAAGGGTGCATCCGGCCGCGTGATAATGACCTCCGAATTTTTTAAACAGGTGTTTAAGCCTGCTCATCGATTCATGAAGATTAAATCCGTCTATACTCCTTCCTGATCCGGTGGCAATACCGTCTCTTATTGTAAGTACAATAGTAGGCCTGTGATACCGTTCAAGCAGTTTGGAAGCGACGATTCCAAGTACGCCCTTATGCCAGTCCTTTTTTGCAAGCAGCAGGATTTTTCTGTTCGCCAGATCAAGCCCGGGTATAAGATTTGTTTCTATGTCATCAATTATATTACTTTCTATCTTCTGACGTTCGCTGTTCATATTATTCAGCTCTCTGGCCATGTTTATTGCCTCGGAGTAGTTTTCTGTCACAAGGGTTTTGATGCCGGTTTTATTGTCCCCTATGCGACCAGCGGCATTCAGCCTCGGTGCCATTTTAAATGCAATGTCCCCGGATGTTACAGGCTGGTTGTCCAGTCCGCATACCTTTTTCATCGCCTCGATACCAAGCCACCTCGAATTCTTCAACACCTCAATGCCTGCCATTACCATTATCCTGTTCTGGTCAATAAGCGGTACCATATCGGCTATTGTTCCAAGTGCAACTATATTGAGATACTGCTTCAGGTCAGGTTCGTTTGCGAGCCTGAACCAGCCTTTTTTTCGTATGCATAAACGGATCCCCGCAGCGAGAAAAAAGGCGACACCGACGCCTGCGAGGTCCTTGAATGGAAATTTTGAATCCTGCCGGTTCGGGTTGATGACCGGGCATACCGGGGAAAATTTATCCGGGATCTGATGATGATCGGTTACGACAACATCCATTCCGAGTGACAGGGCATGTTCTATCTCCTTTTGATTGGACACGCCGCAGTCGACAGTAATGATCAGTTTCACCTTCTGTTCGGCCAGTCTGTCGATAGCCTGTATGTTCAGGCTGTATCCTTCTCCTATTCTGTCAGGGATATAGTGTATCACGGGGATCCCAAGTTCGGAAAAGAAGTTTACAAGAAGGGCCGTGGCGGTAATGCCGTCAGCATCATAATCCCCGAATATGGCTATCCTCTGCTGTTTTTCGATAGCAGATATGATCAGACCTGCCCCTTCCTCCATGTCTTTGAGCAGCATCGGATCGATCAGGCCTGATAATTTAGGTGAAAGAAATGAGTCTATATCCCCGGGGTTTACAATTCCACGGTTTATCAGCAGTTGTGCCTTTATGATTGAAATACCGGCTTCATTAGATAACTTTTCGGCATTTTCACGAGATGATAATAGTCTCCAGATTTTGTCTGTCATGTTATATTTTAAAAGTCTTAATAAGTTCTTCGACCTTACTGATATCTTCCGGCGCATCGACTTCGATGGAGTCATAAGCCGTTTCTACGACTTTTATCCTGTAACCGTTTTCAATGGCCCTGAGCTGCTCAAGTTTTTCCGCATTTTCCAGGTTGCCGCTAGGCAGCCTGTTAAATTTAAGAATAAACCGCTTTCTGTAGGCATAGAATCCAAGGTGTTTGAAATAGTTCTGTTCCGGAGTTTTTTCACGATAAAAAGGTACCGGCCATCGTGAAAAATACAGGGCAAAATTATTGTTGTCGGTAACCACTTTTACTATATTGCTGTTGTTGATTTCCGCCGGGTCGGTTATCCTGTATTTCAGGGTGCCCATCGGTATATCCCTATCGTCTTTGAGCGGCTTTACCATTTCGGAGATTACCGAAGATTTAAAAAACGGCTGGTCACCCTGAATGTTTACAATTATATCCTCATCATCAAGCTCAAGTATCTCGACCGCCTCGGCGATCCTGTCAGTGCCTGAAGGGTGGTTTTCCTTTGTCATGACCGCCTTGCCGCCGAATCCTTCAACACAGTTGAATATCCGTTCATCATCCGTTACGACATATACCTCGGAGATATCAGGGCATTTTTGTGCACAGCCGTATGCATGCTGAATCATTGGTTTTCCGGCAATCATTGCCAGAGGTTTTCCCGGAAAGCGTGTTGAACCGTATCTGGACGGTATAAATGCGAAAATGGGCATGGATATTTACTCCTTCGAATACGTTGCGCATGCGTTATCGGATTCCCAGGCAGTAACCCTGCTTACCCTTATCCTGCTGTCGTTTATATCCTTTGATAATTCATCAAAAATAAATTTTGCTATATTTTCAGATGAGGGATTTATTTCTGTAAAACATTCAATCTCATTCAGGAATTTATGGTCCAGTCTTTCAATGATTTCATTTGTCCTGTCCTTTATAATCTTGAAATCAATGAGCAGTCCATCCTTGTCGAGCTCTTCACCCTTCACATATATCTCGATTTTCCAGTTGTGGCCATGAAGGTGCTCACATTTACCATTATAGTTTCTCAACTGGTGAGCCGCACCGAATTGAGCTATTGTTTTAAGTTCGTACATACTTTTACCTCTAACGTACTATTCTTTTTTAAATAACTATAGCGCTGATAGATAAAATATTCATTTGCCGGACAGGCGAAAGGACAAATGATTTTATATCTGATTTATGCTTCCGGTTCAGGCGATTTACCGCATTCGCTGCATTTCCCGTCTATAATAATCCCGGTACAGGTCCCATCGGGGCAAAGAACCCTGTCATCCAGGTCAAAGCCTTCATCGCCATCTTCAACCGCATCCGTGGTGTCATTACGGATCTTTTTTCCACAATTAATACAGTAGACACTTTCCACAGGTGTTGATTCGCCGCATTCCTGGCATTCAATACCTTCTATCTCGTGATTGCATTCCGGACATTTAATAATCATTTTCAATCCTTTATGGAGATTAGAATAACAATATTTCCCAACCGGGAATTAATAATATATTGCAGTATGACATGTCAATCTCTGATAGCCTCCGAAGGCATTATACCTCTTATTAAAAGATATATACATGTGAAATTCAGATAAATGACAGATTTACAATTATCCCCTGTCGCCGGGTTTTCGCTAAATTCTCTTTTTAAAAAAGGCAGGATTCTTACAATTTGGCTTGATATGGGAGACGAAAACAAGTAGCATTTCATGCTATATGGCTAAAATTACATCGAAAACTATTCAGTGAATCCAGCCGGCCATAAAACATTAGGCTTATATAGCAGGGTAAATATGAAACATCTCGGTCTTCGAAATCGTATTTATATAATACTGGCAATACTTGTTTTCGCCACCTGTTTAGGCGGTCTGGTAACTGTGTGGTATACCTATCGTATAGAAGGCATATTCAGCCATTTACTGGACAGAAACATCGCGGCTTTCCGGATTGTAGAAGAGCTTGAAACATCCCTCGTAAACCAGAAGGGGTTTGTTACATATTATTTACTTGACGGCGATCCTGACTGGCTAAGGCAATTGGGAGAATACCGGCAGATATTCAGGGAAAGAATCAAAGAGGCAAATGGCCTGGTAGAAACCGGCGAAGAGAAAAAGACACTGGAAGATCTTGAAAAGGAATACCGAAAATATATCGAGTTAAAAGACAGGGTCATTGCCTTTTATAAGGAAGGCCGGAAAGAGGCAGGGGCTGAGCTACACAGGTCATCCCGTCTTCATTTTTCCAGGAGCCTTGAACTGGGCGAAAAATTCAAGGCACTCTATGTAAAAAGAATTACCTCTGTAAGAAATGAAAGTCTTTCACAGGCAAGAAAATTGCGAATCATAGCAGGCAGTGCAATACTCTTTGTTATCTCACTTTGTATTGTGCTTGCCTTTGTCCTCATAAGGCAGGTACTGGGACCAATCAGACTTCTGGTGCATGAAACCAGCCGGCAGAATACATCACCCGAACCTTCCGATGAGGTGAAGGCCCTGAGCATGGGTGTAAGGGGTCTTATTGAAAACATGGACCAGACAAGCCATGAACTTGAACGGAGCAGAGAAAGTCTCCTGCAGTCCGAAAAAATGGCGATGGTCGGAAAGCTTGCAGCCGGAGTTGCCCACAGCATAAGGAACCCTCTCACCTCGGTTAAAATGAGGCTTTTTTCTATGGGAAGGGCGCTTGATATGCCCGAATCCCAGAGGGAGGACTTTAATGTCATATCCGAGGAAATAAGTCATATAGATACCATTGTGCAGAATTTCCTGGAATTCTCCCGTCCTCCCAAATTGCGGATGCAGATGGTAAGCCCCTCTGACATAGTGGATCTGGTTATAAAACTTTTGCGATACCGGTTTGAATCGGGTAATGTTGAGGTTGTCCTTCATCGTGCGAACAAGCTGCCGGAGATCGGGTTAGATCCTGAACAGATCAAGGAGGTGCTGGTCAATCTTATGGTGAATGCATGTGAAGCCATGGGGGATGGAGGAAAGATCGAAGTATCTGAAGAGCAGGTGACAAATAAAGCTATCGGGGGAGCTTTAGTGATCAGGATAAAGGATAACGGCCCCGGTATCCCCGAAAAGATCCGGGACAAGGTGACTCAGCCTTTTTATACGACAAAGGAGGAGGGCACAGGTCTCGGCCTGAGTATTGCCGAACGTATAGTGTCAAATCATGGAGGCGCATTTACCTTTGAGTCCACCGAAGGCGCAGGTACAACCTTTATAATCACCCTTCCAAAAGAGGTAAAAAGAAATTGAACAGTATTCTTATTATAGATGATGATGACCAGCTCAGAAAAAGTTTTGAAAAACTTTTAAACGAAGAGGGCTTTAATGTCTTTTCCGCACCTTCGGGAGAACTGGGGCTCAGGAAGATACAGGGAAATCCCCCTGATGTGGTTGTACTTGATATGAAACTCCCCGGAATGAACGGGATGGAAGTCTATAAAAAAATAAATGAGTTTGACCCTAAGCTCCCGGTTATAATTATGACGGCCTTTGGTACTACGGAGACTGCAATTGAAGCCACCAAGCTTGGTGCCTTTGACTACATATTAAAGCCGTTCGATGTGCCTGATATGCTCACAACCATAAGCCAGGCAATGGAATCAGCAAGGTTTATGAAGCGACCTGTGAATATGAACCCTGTTGCTGATAATACATCGGGCGAGGCACTTATTGGCAGAAGCAGTGTTATGCAGGATGTATACAAGGCCATTGGTCGTGTTTCCCCAACAGATGCTACAGTCCTCATACGCGGTGAATCTGGCACAGGCAAGGAACTGGTTGCCAGGGCCATATATCAGCACAGCCTCCGGGCAGGCAAGCCCTTCCTTGTTATTAACTGCGTTGCAATACCAGAAAGTCTCCTTGAGAGCGAGTTGTTCGGGTATGAAAAAGGAGCATTCACCGGCGCTACACACAGGCGTATCGGAAAGGTAGAACAGGCAAACCACGGAACCATCTTTCTCGACGAAATCGGCGACATGCCTCCCGGCATACAGGCAAAAATACTCAGGCTGCTACAGGAAAGGAGCATAGAGCGGCTTGGAGGGCGGTCAACCATTCCCGTTGACGTAAGGATAATAGCCGCGACAAACAGGGATCTGGAAGCAGGGATTGCGGCAGGAAGGTTCAGAGAGGATCTGTATTTCCGTCTCAAGGTGGTCACCATAGGCCTTCCTCTTTTAAATAAACGCGCAGCCGATATCCCTCTTCTGGTGGATTATTTCCTGCCGAGGTTTGCCAGTGACCTGGGTATCAATAATCCGGGTATAACCGAAGAGGCAAAGAGGGTGCTTGTAAATTATCCATGGCCGGGCAACGTGAGAGAACTGGCAAACATACTTCAGAAGACATTGATCTTCAACCGCGGCACGCCAATCGGCACAGATGATGTAACCCGGGCCATCAGTGGAAAAATGGCTGTAAAGGAAGATGGCAGGGCAGGAAGCAGCAGGGAAATTATTGACCTGATAAGAGAAGAGCTGTCATCGAAAAACAAGGGTAATGTCTTTGACTCCTGTATGGACCAGTTCGCAGGGATACTTATCAGAGAAGCGCTCAACATTACAGGCGGAAATAGAACAAAGGCGGCAAGGCTTCTGGGGCTTTCGAGACCAACACTGCATTCAAGGATTGAAAAATACAAGATTCATCTTGAGACCTCTGTAAAAGATGAATAATAGACCTCGTAACTAAGCCTATTCTTTTTACACGCTGTAAAAAAAACCGACATTCAGGTCCCCCACTTCTTTTAAAATTTTATTTAATCATTCTGAATAGCTATATTTAACAGGAACTTACAGGTTCGTGTCTGCCGTCCTGTCTGGCATATTAGTTGCTCCTGTTCTATTTTGACAGGTGTAAGCAGTTTTCTGGACAGGCATGTATTTGATTTCTTCGGTTAAAGAAACAGGAATGCAGGCAAGAGGCAGGAAAAGAAAATTGAAACAAAAAATTCTCATATCAGACAGAAATAAAAATGTAAGAGAGTACCTTAAACGTGAGATGCGGATAGACGGGTATGATATTGAACTGGCAAAGAACGCCGGCGAAATCCTTGACCGCATAAGACACGATGACTCGATAAGCCTCCTGATACTTGACCCTGACCTGCCTGACCTTGACTATGAATCACTAATGCAGACCCTGATTGATATGACGGCAAAACTTCCGGTTATCCTTCATTCCTACAACAACAGCGCCGAGGATAATAACGAGGTGTATAAGCCGCTCCATTTTGTTGAAAAGAAGGGGCATGGCATCGAAAACCTTAAACAGGTAGTTGCCACGCTTCTGAAAAAGGCTGAAACCATTTAAGTGCCCATTTGGGATAGGACGCAGGACATTATCATGGATAACATTCGGGATAAAAATTATTTTCTGTTATTCCTTAAAAACAGGTTTTTAAGTGTCCTTTTTATCTCTATAATACCACTGATTCTTGTAAGCGGAATAATCCTCTATCAGTTCTACCAGTCCTATAAAATAAAAAATGAAGACCATCTTGCCACACTGGTTAAAAAGCACAAAGTAAATATAGACAGCTTTCTGAATGAAAAACTGGGAAATATCAGGTTTATAGCCGAGAGTTACAGTTTTGAAAGGTTAACTGATTATACCTTCCTGGAAGAAGAACTCATGCTCCTTAAAAAGGAGTACAGTTCGGTATTTGTTGATCTGGGGGTTATTGATTCGGAAGGTATTCAGGTTGCATATGCAGGTCCGTTCAATCTCGGAAAGGCCGATTATTCAGGTGCCGGCTGGTTTAAAAAGGCAATGGAAAGCCCTTATTATTTAAGCGATGTGTTTCTGGGGTTAAGGGGGCTGCCACATTTTATCATCACGGTCAGGACAATACGTGACAACAGGCCATGGCTGCTGCGGTCAACTATCGATTTTGTAGCATTTAATGATCTCGTCGAAAACATACGTATAGGTGAAACGGGATTTGCCTTTATCCTGAACCGCAAAGGGGAGTTTCAGACCAGGCCTTTATATAATGTCAATCCTGAAGATCCTCCGTATACCGGGTTTCTGAATTACAGAGGTCCTGAAGAGATTCAGTTCAGGGAATATAAAAGAGACGGCCTCGAGAAGAACATATATGTCGCGGCCTTCCTTAAAGGAGGTGACTGGCTCCTGGTTTGTCAGCAGATGGCTTCCGATGCCTTTTCTGTTTTTTTTAGGGCATTAAATATCACGCTTATCATTATCCTGACAGGAAGCGTAGCCACTGTATTGATGGCCTATGCCCGGTTTAAAAATATGTCAATAAATGTAGAACGGTCCGAAAACGAAAAACGGCTCATGAACGAACAGATAATCGAGACCGGAAAACTCGCGAGCGTGGGAGAGCTGGCCGCAGGTATTGCCCATGAAATAAACAATCCTGTCGCCATCATGGTTGAGGAGGCCGGATGGATGGAGGATCTCCTTGCAGACGGAGAGGAAGCCTTTGAAGAAAATCAGGATGAGTTTAAACGATCGCTCAGGCAGATCAGGACCCAGGGGCACAGATGCAAGGAGATAACCCGGAAACTCTTAAGTTTCGCAAGAAAGACAGATTCCAGGGTGCAGAAAACACAGTTGAATGAACTCATCGAAGAGATAGTCGCCATATCCGAACAGAGAGCAAAATATGCCAACGTAGAACTGGAAGTCCATTTATCGGCTATCCCTGAAGTCAACGTTTCACAGACCGAATTGCAGCAGGTCTTCTTTAATATAATAAATAACGCGCTTGATGCCATGGATAAAAAAGGCGGTTTGTTAAAGATATCGAGCCGGCTTGAGAAGGATTTTATCGTTATTGAAATAACCGATACCGGGCCTGGGATACCGGCGCCGGATCTGCAGAAGATTTTCGATCCCTTTTTTACAACCAAGCCTGTTGGAAAGGGTACGGGCCTTGGGCTGTCGATCTGTTACGGGATTATAAAGGATCTGGGCGGTGAAATCGTTGTCCAGAGTTCTTTAGGCGCGGGGGCAAGTTTTTTTATAAAGATTCCCCGGTCGCGGATTTCAACCTGATCTTGTGAGCGAAGGGTTTTTTAACCCATCAGCTTCTGATCTTTTGGAAAAGGAGGTTTATTATGAATAACCCGTTTATTCTGTTGGTTGATGATGAAAGAGACTATCTCGAATACCCTTACAAAACGTCTGAAAAAAAGAGGCCTCGGTATCACCAGCATTGAAAATGGTGAAGAGGCATTGAAATGGCTTGCATGTAACCGTGTCGATGTTGTTCTTCTGGATGTGCGCATGACCGGTATGGATGGGATACAGGTGTTAAGGAGAATTAAAACAGAATTTCCTCTTATAGAAGTCATAATGCTTACCGGTCACGCAAGTGCTGAGGCAGCGATTGAAGGCATGGAGCTGGGAGCCTTTGATTATCTTATGAAACCGGTGGATTTTGATGAACTGCTTTACAAAATCCAGGACGCCTATAAGAAGAAGGTTATACAGGAAGAAAAGATCAGGGGTATGCAAAACCTGTTCAAGTAAAATAAACCATGCAGGCGGAGAAATTGAAAAATTGGGAGGTAACAATTTATTATGAATTTTTTTAAACAACTTGGTAGGTTCATGATGATGGGGGCTATGGCTCACGCAAGGTGGGAGCTCGAATGCTCAAAGCGAATACTGGGAGACAAAAAACGTCTGGGAATCATATTCCTGCTGACAATCCCCTGTATAATCGGGGGTATTGCCTTTGCCGATCAGATTGGAGGGGCATTGCCTGATCTGCTCGGTAAAAAGGAGGCCTACAGCCCGGCCTATTATTCTACCGGTATATTTGTCGCTTCCATATTAATCGGGCTTTGCGCCGGTCTGATCACTGGATGCATCGGCGCGGGCGGGGGGTTTATAATTGCTCCTGCCCTGATGAGTGCCGGTATAAAAGGTATTCTCGCGGTTGGCACCGACCTGTTTCATATTTTCGCAAAGGCAATTATGGGAAGTGTAATCCATAGAAGACTGGGGAACGTATCAATACCCCTCGCAGTGGTCTTTTTAATAGGAGCCATGATAGGCGCAACAGCAGGAGGCTTAATCAACCGTGTTTTGTATGCGCTCAACCCTGTATTGAGTGATGTCTTTATAACAACGGTCTACTGCCTGATGCTGGGCTCCCTTGGTGCTTATGCAATGATGGATTTTTTAAAATCAATAAAATCAGCAAATGCCGACAGATATGGCGGAAGGCTTTCCGGAAAACAGCGAAACAGCCAGATCGGCTGGCTGCCCGGAAAGGTACAATCTATAAAGATCCCTCCTATGGTATCATTTGATCATAACCTTACGCCGGGCGGTAGAAACATATCGTGGGTTTTCCTTGTCGCGAGCGGTGCCCTGGTAGGTCTAGCAGCCGGTATAATGGGCGTTGGAGGAGGTTTCCTGACCTTCCCCATCTTTGTGTATGTAATGGGTGTATCATCCATGACAACGGTAGGGACCGATATTTTCCAGATTGTCTTTACAGCAGGTTATGCGGCCATTACACAGTATGCAGTCTACGGCTTTATCTTTTATACGCTTGCAATGGGGATGCTCCTCGGATCCCTTCTTGGTATCCAGATAGGGGCCATGGTTACAAAGGTGGTGCCTGATATCTACATAAACGGTTTTTACGCAATGGCGGTTATTTCGGGATTTCTTAACAGGATATTCGCTCTGCCGTCAAAGCTTGGAGAAATGGAAATTATACACATATCAAAACAGACCGGGGCAATTCTCAATTCAATAGGCATATATGCATTCTTTATTGTCATAGGCGCCTTTACTGTATGGGTGATCGGGACCTTTCTCAAAAACATCAATACACTCAGGGGAAAGGAGACAATATCATGATTGCCAATAAAAAACTTTTTTCCATGGGCATTGTTGCAATGGTTCTGTTTATTGCCGTGCTTGTCATTATTTTTTCGCCTGTCTTCAACGGGCAAAACGGTCTTGAGTATATGGACGACCTCTATAACAGTATTTCCAAGGGCTCGGCATACTACATCCCCAAGGCAACAGCAGAGGCCGAAAATTTCACAGGCCGTAACATCACTGTATCCCTTAACATGGGTAGCGCTCAAACGGCCGAGCAGACCCGCAGCCTCTTTGTAAAAAGCGGGGCAGATGTCGGGGTAAGAGATAATAAACTTAAAGTAACAGGTGATCTTGGCAAAATCCTGAAAAACTGCATTGAGGATTCGGACCTGATGTACAGGAATGACGGGGAAAGGATATCCGAAAAGTACGGATATAATGAGAGGCAGGTCATATACAACTGGTGGGTCGCATTCAGGGAAATGGATAAGGATTTAAAGAAACAACAGAAATACAGCGAAGCAAAAACAGTTGATTTCATAAAAGAAAAAGCTGTTGAAACGTCATATAATTATTATAAGATAAAACCCCAGAAAATCAGCGAAAGATTGTGGGTAGTTATTTTTTCCCTCATCTTCTACGTGCTATATACACTCTGGTATGGCTTTTCCATTATGTATCTCTTTGAGGGATTGGGGTTTCAGTTGGATAAACATTGATATTCAAATGGCTGAATTCATAAACAGAATCAAAGGGATATTTTCCAAAAAATCAGAGATCGATGCTAAAGAAGCAGAGATACTCCGTAATGATTTTCGTGAGAGGTATCATCATTTCAAGTTGCTTCTAAACGCAAATAACAAGGCCCTTGAACTGATGTCGGAGATTGAAAATGCCCTTAGGGGTGCGAAACCCTTCGGCATGTCATACGTAAGATCAAGATGTACCCGCATATCGACAAGTGTCTGGCAGATTATAAAAAATATCAATGAACTGACAAAAGGCAGGTATGATGAACTGCTTCAAAGGTTCAATGATATACAAAAAAAGATAAATCCTTTTCTTATATATCATGGCGAAACGGATGACGGCCTTTTAGCCATGCCGCTTGAAAACATAAACAGAGAACTCACCGATAAGGTCGGTACCAAGATGGCGAATCTTGGCGAGATCGGTTCTGCTGCCAGATACAAAATATCAAACGGGTTTGTCATAACCTCAGATGCGTACCGAAGATTTGTAAAATATAATGATATACAAACCGAAATAAACCGGGTTTTACAGGTCATCCAGGATGACAGCCCTGATAAGATTTACAGTGCAAGTTCTGCAATTCAAAAGCTCATCCTGAAGGCGCCGTTGCCTGAAGAACTGGAAAAAGAGATACTGCATCAATATGGTATTCTTGAAAAAAAGGATGGTGAAAACGTAAAGGTCGCCATGCGCAGCAGTGCCCTTGGAGAAGATATGCCCGGTGTCTCATTTGCCGGTCAATACCGTTCGGAACTTAACGTAAGCAGGGAAAATATTATCAGCGCATACAGGAGCATACTTGCCGGCAAATACAGCCCTGCTGCCATAACCTATCGCCTGAACAGGGGCATCAGAGATGAATCAATAGCCATGTGTGTGGGATGTCTCAGTATGGTTGATGCGCGTTCCGGTGGTGTTGTCTATTCAAGCGACCCCATAAATAACAGAAACAGCGATATCCTGATCGGTTCAGTATGGGGTCTGCCCAAACCTGTTGTTGACGGCAGTTCTCCGGCAGACTTCTTTCGTGTTTCACGTAATAACCCAATGGCAGTGTTAAAAAGGGATATCGCACAAAAGGACAGGAAGTTTGTCTGTTATGCGGATGAAGGTGTCTGCAGAATGGATACAACCGGTGAAATAAGCAAGGCACAGTCATTGACAGATGAAGAGGCCGTTGAGGTTGCAAAGGCAGCGATTGACCTTGAGACATTTTACGGGACGCCTCAGGATATCGAATGGGCAATAGATCCCGATGGCCATCTTGTGATACTCCAATGCAGGCCTTTACAGCAGATTGTAAATGATAACAGGGTTTTTTCAGATGAAAAGTCGGAACACGAATATGCCGGTGTTGTTGCCAGAAACGGATTCACCGCCGGTCCGGGGGCAGGATCCGGCCCCGTGTTTATCCTTGAAAAAGAAGCTGACCTTTTGCGATTTCCCGATGGCGCGGTGCTTGTCACTATGCAGGCGTTGCCCAGGTGGGCAGTTCTCCTGAGCAGGACATCGGCAGTAATAACAGAACAGGGCAGCATAACCGGACATCTGGCGAATGTGGCGCGGGAGTTCAAGGTCCCTGCAATATTCGGAATGGAAAGGGCTGTTGAGATTTTTAAAGAGGGAGATGTAGTAACTGTAGATGCCGACAGGACGGCTGTCTACCGGGGAAAGATTGAACCATTGCTTATAAGGGAGAAGCCAAAGAAAAATATGATGGAAGGGAGCCCGATATTTGAAGCCCTTAAAAATGCATCAAAAAATATTATCCCCCTGAACCTTCTTGACCCCTCCTCAATGGAGTTCCGACCGGCCTGTTGCAGAACCTTTCATGACATCACCCGGTTCTGCCATGAGAAATCGGTTGATGAGATGTTCAGCTTTGGAAGGAACCATAGTTTTCCCGAGAGATCGAGCAAACAGCTCTTTTTCAGGGTCCCTATGCAGTGGTGGATACTGAATCTGGATGACGGGTTCAGACATGAAGTGGCCGGCAGGTATGTAAACATAGATGATATTACTTCTATTCCGATGCTGGCCCTCTGGGATGGAATCACCGTAATCCCGTGGGACGGCCCTCCGCCCGTGGACGGCAGGGGATTGATGTCGGTCATGTTCCGTGCCACGGTTAATCGTGATCTTGAAACAGGGGCCTTAAAAAAATATGCGGAGCGCAATTATTTCCTGATATCAAAAAACTATTGCAGCCTCAGCTCAAGACTTGGATTTCATTTTTCAACAATTGAGGCCATGGTCAGTGAAAGGCGTGGCGAGAACTATGTAAGTTTCCGGTTCAAGGGTGGAGCCGCTGATGAAAACAGAAAAACAGGCCGGATACATTTAATTAAATCGATCCTTGAGGATTATGGTTTCAGTGTCGTGGTCAAGGAAGATAACCTCATTTCAAGGATAGAGAGGTTTGATAAAGAGTTCATGATAAGCCGGTTGAAGATACTAGGATATCTTACTATACACACCAGACAGCTTGATATGATTATGGAAAATGATGAGTCGGTAAGATACTACAGGTCCAAATTAAATGCCGATATTAAAAAAATACTGGATATGACAATCAACGAAGGCTGATAAAGGCTAATCCCCTCTCAGCCTTTCCAGATTTTCCTGCTCCCTCTTGCAGTCAATGCATTCTGTAGTTACAGGCCTGGCCTCCATCCTGGCTTCCGAAATCTCCTCTCCGCACTGATCGCATATGCCATAGGTACCTTCTTCGATTCTTTCAAGCGCCTGTTTTAGCTTTATTATCAGTTTACTGTCCCGTTCCTTTATATGGATATTCATATCAATATCGGTTTCCAGTGTGGCCTGGTCAGTAAAATCAGATATCTGTTCAGATTCTGCAAGTGTCGTAACCCTGGTCTGGCTGCTTTTATTCTGCAGTACTTCGAGCTGCTGCGTGAGTATTTTCCTGAAGTGTTGAAGTTTCTTTTTATTCATGTGATTAATGTCCTGTTCTCAGTAATAGAAATGTACAATCAGATAGAAAGACAAAATTCTTGCTTGAAAAGTTGCCCGGTACTGCCTGACTGAATCATGGCAGCACCGGATATCCTGTTTTAACCCTGCGCCTTGAGCCGCCTGTCCCACCATAGCTGCAAACGGAGGCGGATGTGCCCTGCGCCCAGTTTTTAATACATATCCTCGGGCATCTGAGGTGCGGCAGCCTTTTTCTTTTCAGGTTTTTCAGCTACCATCGCCTCTGTGGTCATGAGCAGTCCTGCTACCGAGGCAGCATTCTGCAGCGCAAATCTGGTGACCTTTGTGGGGTCAATGATTCCTGCCTTTACCATGTCTTCATATTCACCTGTTTCGGCATTAAATCCCTTGTTTCCGGTGAGGCCCTGTACGCTTTTCACTACAACCGAACCCTCAAAGCCAGCATTGTTGGCTATCTGCCTGAGCGGTTCTTCAATGGCCTTTTTAATTATGTTAAGTCCGGCCTGCTCTTCGCCCTCAAAGGTGGTATTTTCAAGAACCTTGATGGCTCTTACAAGTGCAACACCGCCGCCCGGGACAATGCCTTCCTCAACAGCTGCTCTGGTAGCATTGAGCGCGTCTTCCACCCTGGCCTTTTTCTCCTTCATTTCAGCCTCTGTTGCGGCTCCTACGCTGATAACCGCTACACCGCCGATAAGCTTTGCAAGGCGTTCCTGAAGTTTTTCCCTGTCGTAGTCGCTCGTGGTTTCCTCGATCTGGTTTCTGATCTGTTTTACCCTTCCTTCGAGTTCCTTGCGGTTTCCACCGCCATCAACTATTGTCGTATTGTCCTTGTCTATGGTTATTTTTTTGGCGGTACCAAGATCCTCAATCGTAATATTTTCCAGCTTGTGGCCCATGTCTTCGCTCAGAACCTTGCCGCCGGTAAGTATCGCGATGTCCTCGAGCATTGCCTTCCGCCTGTCACCAAAGCCGGGGGCCTTGACAGCAGCGCATTTGAGTGTTCCCCTCAGGCGGTTTACAACCAGAGTTGCCAGGGCTTCACCCTCAATATCCTCTGCAATGATAACAAAGGGGCGGCCTGACTGGGCGATCTTTTCAAGAATCGGGACCATCTCACGCATGTTGCTGATCTTCTTTTCATGAAGAAGAATAAAAGGGTCATCAAGGCTGGCTACCATCTTTTCGGCATTCGTTACAAAATAGGGGCTCAGATAACCCCGATCAAACTGCATGCCTTCTACTATTTCAAGTGAGGTTTCCATGGATTTGGCTTCTTCGACTGTAATAACACCTTCCTTGCCCACCTTTTCCATTGCCTCTGCAATTATGTCGCCGATGGTGCGGTCGTTATTTGCTGAAATGGTTCCAACCTGAGCGATTTCACTTTTATCCTTGGTGGGTTTTGAAATCTTCTTGAGTTCGTCAACTACCAGTGCAACGGATTTGTCTATACCTCTTTTGATGGACATGGGGTTGACTCCTGATGTGACCAGCTTCAATCCTTCCCTTACAATGGCCTGTGCAAGGATTGTTGCAGTGGTTGTTCCGTCACCTGCAACATCGGAGGTCTTTGATGCGACCTCCTTGACCATCTGGGCACCCATGTTTTCAAACTTGTCTTCGAGTTCGATTTCCTTTGCTACTGTAACACCATCTTTTGTAGCAATAGGTGAACCCCATGACTTTTCGATAAGAACGTTTCTGCCCCTGGGGCCGAATGTAACCTTTACGGCATTAGCCAGTGTGTCGACACCTGTCATAGTCTTTTCCCTGGCTATGGCGCTGTATTTTATTTCTTTTTTAGCCATAATTGTATTCCTCTCTGATTACCCTTCAATAATACCGAGGATATCATCCTCTCTCATAATAAGATGTTCCACTCCGTTGAGTTTTATTTCTGTACCTGCATATTTGCTGAAGAGTATCCTGTCATTCTCCTTTACAGCAAGAGGTACAAGATTCCCCTTGTCATCAGTCTTACCGGGTCCTGCGGCTATGACTTTGCCCTCAAGCGGTTTTTCCTTTGCCGTATCAGGGATATAAATACCACCTGCAGTCTTCTGTTCCCCTTCGGTTCTCAATACAAGAATCCTGTCATTCAAGGGTTTGATCTTCATAATTTTTATCCTCCTTAATCCAAAAAGAATATAAAAAAATAAAAATAATTCGCCTAAATATTAAGTAAATATCATGTCAGACAGATATGCCTAAGTTGCTGATATGATTAATGCAATAAAGACGCAAAAACGTAATCATTGCAATAAAATTGTCAAGGTTTGAATCGTCTTTTTTTATAAAAATATGGTCTGGAGAAAAAACCGAAAAAGGTGTTTTATAAGCAAAAATATATAGATTTTTTTCAAAATATCCATTGACCTCCAATCGTTAATGCTTATTTTTTTATTAAAGTTAGGTACATCCAACTTCAACACTTAACACTTAAACCATGTGACGGCTTAAAGCCTCCGAAGGTTATTATTTAAAAAACAGGAGTTGAGATGATTACTTATAAGGCTTCTCTGGTGTGCGTGCATCTTTTCTGCCGGGTATCTCACCATTAAAGTAATGCAGGAGATCCACCTCGGGGATTAAAACGACATTTTGGGAAGCCACTAAATATATAGGGCGGGGATAGTCATTATCCCTGCCTTTTTTATTTTTATCGGTTGTACCGATTCTGACCATTGAAAAGTAATATTTAAGTAAATTTATTTTCCTGCCGATATATTAATACCTGTTACTTTTGGGTGATTTTGTATTCATGTCTTTGTTTTATTTGAAGAAAAATATTTATATAAAGATCACAGTTTAAAAGCCATTTTTTTAAATGGTTATATGCTGTTGTTGTATTTGAATTCCGGCTATTCTGAAAGGAGAAGTGATTTGAGTATACCCATATATGAATGGATTGAATCAGGTAAGAACCTGCCGGTTTTATCAGGCTCAATTGCAAAATTGATGCACCTCACTCAGGATAATGACTCAAGCATATCGCAAATAGCAGATGTCATCAAAAAGGACGTTGGTTTATCAACTGCTATTTTGAGGATAACAAACTCGTCCGCGTTCGGGCTTTTAAGAAGGGTCACATCCATTGACCAGGCCGTTGTGCTTCTTGGGTTTAACGCCGTGCGAAATATAGCGCTTGCAGTTGGTGTAGTCGATTTATTTTCACCTTCGGAATCTGCATTTTTATCCAAAATATGGCAGAGATCTATTTTAAGCGGTATAGCGGCCCGGGAGCTGTGTGCTCTCAACGGTAATAAAAATCGCGAAGATGCCTTTACCAATGGCCTTTTACATGACATCGGTCTGATCGCATTCTACGCCTTTGACAGGGATCTGTCTCATAAATTAATAGAAAAGATGGAAAGTAATGGAAGGCTGCCTCTTAATGAAGAGAGAGATCTTCTGGGGATTGATCATGTAGAAGTCGGCAGTTTTCTGGCCGAAAAATGGGGATTGCCCGACGAGATCAGACTTTCAATCCTGAACCATCATGACGAGCCGGTTCATGATTTTGGAAATCCGAAATTTTCTGATGTGTCTCCCATCTATTACTTGAGTTCCCTTGTAGGAGATATTTTTTATCTGGGAAAAAAGGGTGACAGCATCAAAAAGTTTATGGATAAGAGCCATGCATTAATGGGAATAGAAGCAGAAAAAACCGAAAAATTACTCCAGGGTATCCACCCACAGCTCGTGGAAATCGCATCGTATTTCCAGATTAATGTCGGATCGGAAAGAAATTATGAAAGAATAATGCGTGATGCCAATGAAGAGATCCTGAATATTGCCATATCGAATGAGGCTACAATGTATCATTTGAACCAGGCCTTTCTGCGGGAAAAGAAACTCGCCGAAGAATTGGAGAAAAAAAACCAGGATCTCAAGCTGCTGGCCAGTAAAGATGCTTTAACAGGGTTGTATAACAGGCAGTTCCTGGATGAATTACTTGATAAGGAGTGGTACCGCTCTAGACGTAACAACTATCCTCTTTCAGTGGCTATGGTGGATATTGATGATTTTAAAAAGATAAACGACACCTGCGGACATAAAGCCGGTGATGTCGTACTGACTAAAATCGCAGCGGCCTTTAAAAATAGAATAAGAAAAAATGACAGTGTGGCAAGATATGGCGGCGAAGAATTCGCCTTTATATTTCCGGAAACGGATATAAAAAATGCGTGGCAGGTCACAGAGATTATCAAGCGTATGGTTCGGGATCTTGATACATCATTCATCGGTGACGAGAATATTACCTTATCTATAAGTTGTGGCGTTTCCACGGCCTATCCTGCAAAAGAAGGGGATTCTGTCGATGCCCTTATGAAGAGGGCTGATGATGCGTTATACGATGCGAAAAGATCAGGGAAAAATAAGGTTATGATAAAAAACAGAGAATAGTATTTGATACCCGAGAAAAATATATCCTTTATATTTTTACGGCTCTGTTATTTTCTGCATTATTGAAGGTGCCTAAAAAAGACTGTCCCCTAGAAACTTTGGGAGTTCTAGGGGACTTTTGAGGTAATGAGGAAGCTCATTATGTTTTGGATTTTTATTAAGTACCACAATGTAACAGCTGTGTCAAGTAGTCTTTCTTTATATATCTCCCCAGCTATGTTGCGGACCTGAATCCTGGCCTCTATGGTAGGTGAAAAGGCTTTAAAAAAGCTTAATCTTGATGCCCATAAAGAGTATCCAGCTACAGCTGTGACGGGAAAATATTGATTAGGGTTAAGGTTGACATGGGGGTATTTTTTAGTTACAGCACGAAGTATGCTTCTCAGATGACTCGTGCATCTTCTGACCTAAACATCCTCAAGCAGTTTTAAGGCTTTGTTTTGGAGAGAACAACGGCATCCTGGGAAGCATATACGAAAGGTAGAGGAAACCCCTTCTAGCTCTGCTTTTTTATCCTCTAATGTAATGAGCGGATTATCAGGTAGTCTCTGCCGTTTTTATTTTAATGCAGACACATGAACCAATTATTTCAGTGGATAAGTACAAAGCTATTTCATCATCTTCAAGATGGAATTGAGTTAAAATAAGGTAAGAAAATAAAAAAACCTGTTGCAAAAACAACAGGTTATTATTTTTGGTGGTGCCGAAGGCGAGACTCGAACTCGCACGGACGCACGCCCACTAGACCCTGAACCTAGCGTGTCTACCAGTTCCACCACTTCGGCACATTATTGGGTTGATATTTTTTCGCTTTATTTATAGTATCTTAAGATTTCTGTCAACTAATAAGTTGATTTCTGGCAGAATGAATATGATATAAAATAATGAAGGAAGCATGTTTATAGTATGACTGTTATTACCGATTTAGAAGAACTCGAAAAGCCGTTAAGAAACCCTGCATTGACTATCGGGAACTTTGACGGTGTTCACAGGGGGCATCTTGCCCTGTTTGACAAGGTAAAAAAACTGGCCGGCGACATACGGGGCCAGTCTGTTGTGATGACATTTGAACCGCATCCCATCAAGGTTGTAAAACCCGGGAACGGGCCCAAGCTGATTACTCCTGTAGAACAAAAATTAAAACTGATAGATGCTGCCGGGATTGATGTAATTTTGTGCCTGCCGTTTAACAGGGAGTTTGCTGCCATATCAGCCCATGATTTTGTGCAGGAACTGCTGGTTAAAAAAATAGGCGTAAAAGAGATAGTGGTCGGGTATGACTACAATTTTGGCTCCGGCCGCCAGGGGAACATTGATCTGTTGAGAAAGATGGGTAATGACCTTGGTTTCAATATCCATGTTGTCGATCCGATTCATCTTAATAATACCCTTGTTTCAAGCACTTCCATAAGAAATCTTGTACAGGAAGGTAACATTGCCGAGGCAAAAAGGCTTTTGGGAAGAGATTATCAGATTACCGGTGTTGTAAAGACCGGCATGGGAAGAGGAGGCAAGGAACTCGGATTTCCAACTGCTAACCTGACGCCGGTAGATGAACTGATCCCCAAAAAGGGCGTATATGCAGTAAAGGTGCATATTAATAATGTTGAGTATAACGGGGTGTGTAACATAGGGATAAATCCCACCTTTGGCGGTACATCTCTTTCTATTGAAACATATATACTTGATTTCAGCAGGGACATTGTTGGTGAAAAATTTACCATAAAATTTATCAGCCGGTTAAGAGATGAAGAAACCTTTAAGAGCAGGGATGAACTTTCCCGACAGATTGAAAAGGATGTGGCATGGGCAAGAAAAGTACTGGAGATAAATGGGAATTAAACGACCGGCAAACAGTATAAACTGGAAGCTGTGGACAGGGCTGATTTTAAGTGCCCTGTTTCTATATCTGGCATTCAGGGATGTTAATTTTAGGGAAACGGAAAAATCAATAGCATCCTCGAATATCCTTTATTTGATGATGGCTGTTTTGATGTGTGTGTTGCAGTTTTTTATAAGGGCATGGCGATGGCGTATTCTCTTAAAACCTGTTAAGGAAACCGGATTCGCGGGCAGGCTGCTGTCAGTGTTTATCGGTTTTGCTGCAAACTGTCTTCTCCCGGCAAGACTGGGTGAAATTGTCAGGGCAAATTCACTGGGGCAGGTAGAAAAAATCAGCAAAAGTTCAGCTTTCGGGACTATTGTTATTGAAAGATTGTTTGATGGGTTCTCCCTTCTTTTTATTCTGCTTATCGGACTGATGTTTACCACCTTCCCCGACGAAGTGGCTAATACTTCACAGACAAGACATGGAACCGCGATTGTGCTTTTCATTTCTTCTCTGGTGCTGATAGTTTTGATTAAGGAATTAAGGGCACATACCAGGTTTTTTATTGGATTAATGAACAGAATGCTGTTTATGGTTTCTGATAATTTAAGATTAAAGCTGTCGAATATAATAGAGAATTTTGCAAAAGGCCTTTCACCTTTGAAAAGCTCATCCGATTGGCTAAAGGCGATAATGTGGTCTGCCCTGTTGTGGTTTCTTTCTCTTTGCCAGATCTATTTTATTGAGATGGCCGTCGGTATAAAGCTTCCTTTTATCGCGACTTTTATAATACAGTCCATGGCGGCTCTTGGGGTTATGGTACCTTTTGCTCCGGGCTATATAGGGACGTTTCACGAATTTGTGAAAAAAGGTTTTCTTTTTTATAATATTTCAAATGAAAAGGCCTTGTCAGCGGCTATTCTCCTACATGGATCATTCTATTTCCCGACAATAATTCTGGGGTGCATTGCGTTTGTAATGCTGCATAAAATGTATGGAAGGATAGATGTCGGTAAAGGGGAGAATGAGCCTGCTGTCTGATAAAAAGGCATAAGAATTACAGGATGTATAATATGGGCAATAAAAATATGAATCGCAGGACATTTTTAAAACTGGCAGCAGGTGCGGGAATAGCCGCTACTTTTCCCTCCTTTGTCACGCCGGCATTCAGCAAAACAGGCCTCCAAAGGGACACCAGTACCAGGCTGGGCATGGGCACAATAATATCTATTATCCTTCTGCATGAACCGGGAGCGGATGATAAAAAAATAATGGATGCAGCGTTCAATGAGATAAACAGGCTTTCGGGTATTATGAATCATTATGACGAGAATTCGGAAATATCCCGGTTAAACAGGGACGGGTTTCTTGACAATGCTGATCCTCAGCTTGTTGAGGTTATAAATAGCGCCCTTGCATATAATAAACTCACAAGGGGGGCATTTGATATTACCGTATTTCCTATAATCGAGCTCTATAAAAACAGTTTCAATGAAAATAAAGTCCCTCAGGAAAAAGAGATAAAAAAAGTCCTGAAGCTGGTTGGGTCTGATAAGGTTGTTGTCCATGGGCGCAATATAAGATTAAAGGAAAAGGGCATGAAACTGACGCTGGCAGGTCTTGCAAAGGGATATATAGTAGATATGGCATCAAAGTTAATTATGGATCATGGAATCAGCAATCATCTTATCAATGCCGGGGGAGATATAAAAGCAGTGGGGCTCAGGGAAGATGGAAGGAAATGGAAAATAGCCATTCAGGACCCTGAAAAAAAGAAAAATTATCTTGATGTAATAGAATTAACCGATTCTTCAGTGGCGACATCGGGTAATTATGAAAACTACTATGACCCGAAAAAAATATTTTTTCACATTACCAATCCCAAGACGGGATTTTCACCCGCCCTGAACTCAAGTGCTTCCATTATAGCGCCAACTACCATGGAGGCAGACGCCCTGGCAACAGCTTTAATGGTCATGGCGCCTGACTATGGCATACCCTTTATTAATTCTCTTCCGGGTCGTGAGGCCCTTATAATAACGCGGGATGAAAAACTCATAAGGTCTTCAGGGTGGAAAAGCGTTGAAAGCGCTGCCTCATGATTAATTATTTTTTGTTTGCGGCCAGTGTTTTTACACCGTCCTGAAAGAGAACCCCGACACGCTCATAGGAGGTCTCCAGTACAATGCCTTTTCCAAATTTCGTATGATCAATCACATCGCCTTCACTGAATGAAGCCGTCATGTTGTATGATACAGGCACCTTATCTCTGCTTTTTTCCATCAAGGCTTCATATTCCTTTTCAGGCGATTTTTTCCTGACGGGGGATTTCCTTTTTTTGGTGCCTTCAGCAGTCTTCTTTACAGGCTTGTACTTGTGTTCAAAGCCGCAGGTATGGCATTTGACACGGTCAACAATACCTTCGGCGTTATGTCTTACCACAATATGGTTCAGTTCCAGCTTGCATCTGGAACATACTGTTATTATATCTTTTGCGACCGGAGTGCGGTCAACATCATTAGCTTTCATGATTATACCTGACCTAAAAAAAGGCATCCTGTCACTTTGGTGCCAGGATGCCTCTATAAAAAGTTTACCTGTTTTATAACTTGGAAACGTTTTTTGCTGCCGGGCCGCGCTGACCCTGCTCGATTTCAAGGGTTACCTTGTCACCCTCATCAAGGCTTTTAAAGCCATCCATGTTTATGGCTGAATGATGTACAAATACATCACCACTGCCGTCTTCAAGTTCGATAAAGCCAAAACCCTTTTTGTCACTAAACCACTTTACGGTTCCGTTTGCCATAACGACATCCTCCTTTCAAGTTAACGTTACTGTTTCAAAACCTCAGGATGCCATTCTGGCGGTCAGACTTTACCCTCAGTACGAAACGAGCCCTTATAATAAACTCTAAGGGCTTTATATGATATGGAAAACTATAATCTTTCCATTTTTTAAATTCAAGAAATATTTTTCACAAACACACCTTCTTCCCATATGTATTTTTCTATTCCTCCAAGCAGCGGATAGAGGCTTTCTTTTTTTATTGCCGATATCGCTACCCCGTCATAAATCCTGGAAATGTTCATGATTTCTTCATGGCCAAGCAGATCGGCTTTGTTGAGCACAAGTATCTGCGGAACAGATAAAAGCTCAAGCTCTGCCAGAATTTTCTCCACAATCAATATCTGGTCCTTCATTCTCGGACTGGATACATCTACAACATGGAGAAGAAGGTCGGCATCATGCAGTTCTTCCAGGGTTGCTTCAAAGGCCTTCATGAGGTCTTTGGGCAGGTCCCTGATAAACCCTACAGTATCGGTAATTATAACTTCTCTGTCCCTGGGAAATCTGAGTCTTCTGCTGCTTGTGTCCAGTGTGTCAAAGAGCCTGTTGTTGGCCCCTATGCTGCTTTCAGTAAGCTGGTTAAGGAGCGTGGATTTCCCTGCGTTTGTATACCCTACTATTGATATAACCGGCAGCCGGTTCGTGTTCCTCAGCCTTCTCCTCTTTTCCCTCTGCATCCTGATTTTTTTTAATTCATCATTCAGTCTTGTTACCCGTTCTTTTGCCCGTCTGCGATTGATCTCCAGTTTTGTTTCTCCGGGGCCTCTGCCGCCTATTCCTCCGGTCAATCTGGACATCGCGGTATTTTTTGTGGCAAGCCTTGGAAGCAGGTATCTCAACTGGGCAAGTTCAACCTGTATCTTGCCTTCACGTGTTACTGCCCTTCTCGAAAAGATGTCAAGTATAAGCTGGCTTCTGTCTATAATCCTCATTTCAGTATAATCGGTAAGCAGCCTTACCTGTGTGGGAGTCAGTTCATTATCAAATATAATGATGTCGGCACCTTTCTGGATGCATTTTAATACCAGATCTCCCAAGCGACCCTTGCCGATCAGGAATCGAGGATTGGCCTTTTTAATCCTCTGCGTTACACTGTCAACAACTTCAAGGTTGCTGGATACTGCGAGTGCCTTCAATTCCTCAAGAGATTCGGAAGCCTTTTCATAGGGCTGTGTCGTTACGCTGACAAGTATTGCCTTTTCCTTTTCCTGCCCCCTGCTTTTACTTGCAGTCCTTGAAATTTCATCTTCAAGGGATTTTATCAGGACCTCGAAATCAAGATCAAGCTGCCCGATATCGGCGACCGATGTAATAATCCACCCTTCATTCTGCGGGTTTTCGGGGAGGATGTGGGCATATTCGATAATACCGGGGATACCATTTCCATCGACACGTACAACCGCCATCAGGTCCATTCCCAGGAGTGCCATGTCAGCGATATCTTCCCTTGAAATTTCTTCTCCGTTCAGATGCGTATGAATACATCTGGACCCGTTCAGACGCCCTGTGCCTGAACGGAGTTTCCCCAGGTCGGGGATCTGAATGCCTTTATCATCTCCGACGATTACATATCCGACATCACCGCGCCTGGTTATGATAAGACCAATCTGCTTGTTAAGTTCTCTGGAGATGGAGGCGATTTCCCTCAATATCTCCCTGGTGACAATTTCATGGCGAGGTATCCTTCTGCGGTATAATCTTGAAAGCCTTTTTGCCTGGTTTGGCTTGAGACCTGTTATGTTGCCCTGGATCTTTTCTATGGCCTAGACCTCTTGATGATAATTCTGATCCTCAGTATAGTCCCTGAAACGGGTGAATTCTTTTTGAAATGTCAGTCTAAAAGCTCCCGTTGGGCCATTTCTCTGTTTTGCGACTATTATTTCCGCTATGTTTCTGTTTTCATCTGTCGTGGGGTTGTATACTTCATCTCTGTAGATAAATGCTATTACGTCCGCATCCTGCTCTATGGCTCCGGATTCTCTCAGGTCAGCAATCTGGGGTCTTTTATTAGGGCGGTCCTCCACCTTTCTGTTAAGCTGTGAAAGGGCTATAACCGGTACATCAAGGTCCTTGGCAAGCGCTTTAAGTGAACGGGATATTTCGGATATCTCAATCTGTCTTGATTCTGCGGATTTCCTTCCCTGCACAAGCTGGATATAGTCTATTATAACCATGCAGAGTTCGGTTTTTTTCAGGAGGCGTCTACACTTTGCCTTCATGTCCAGGACACCTATGCCCGAGGTATCGTCTATGAAGAGAGGCAGTTCCGATAAAACACTTGCCGCGTGGGTTAGGTTGGTCCAGTCTCTGTCCCGGAGCGTCCCTGTCCTTAATTTGGCCGCGTTTATCTGTGCCTCGAACCCCAGCAGTCTCATGCCAAGCTGCATCTTCGACATTTCGAGTGAAAATACTGCCACCCCTTTTTTTGTTTTCAAGGCGGCATTGTAACCGATATTAAGGGCAAAAGCGGTTTTTCCCATACTTGGTCTTCCGGCTATGATAACCATATCCGACGGCTGAAGGCCTGCAGTATAGCGGTCAAAGTCCACAAAACCGGTGGTTATGCCCGTGACGAAACCGTCTTCCGCCGATACGCTTTCTAGCTTTTTAAAGCTTTCATTGATAACGTTTTCCATGGAAGAAAAACCCTCGCTGATTTTTTCTTCCGCGATATCAAATATGGACTGCTCGGCCATATCAAGCAGTTCTTCTGTTGTGTGCCAGTTCTGAAGACATGATTCACTTATAGTGGAACATTCGGAGAGCAGTTTTCGCCGCACATACCTGTCGTGGACAATATCTGCATGATACTCGATCCCGGCGGATGTGGAAACTGCCTCTACAAGGGATGTGAGATATTCAACCCCGCCTGTCTTATCCAGTTTGTTCTTTTGTGTCAGGTGCTGCGAAAGGGTAATGAGATCAATGGGCTCGTTGTTATTATAAAGATCAATCATTCCCTGGAAGATCAGCGCATGGGCTTCACGATAAAAACACTCAGGGGCGAGGATATCCATGATCTGATTCATGGCTTCGTTATTGATCAGGACCCCTCCAAGTATTGATTGTTCGGCCTCCATATTATGGGGAGGAACTTTCACAGATGAAGGGGCTGCCTTCTCTTTTGCCTGATTCATGTTGTAGTAATCCCTGGTGAAACTATTAAAGGAAAATATTTATTCCTCGGCTGTAACAATAACCTTAAGGTTGCCTGTTACCTTTGGGTGAAGCTTGATTGTAACGTCGTACTCTCCAAGGCTTTTTATAGGCTTATTGAGGACTATCTTCCTGCGGTCGATAGTGAAACCGGTTTTTTCCAGCGCATCGGCAATATCCATTGTGGTAACAGATCCGTAAAGCTTGTCCTCTCCGCCGGCCTTCTGAGAGATGGTTATCACTTTCTCGTTGATAAGATCCCTTACCTTTTCAGCGCTCTCTTTGGCCTTCAGCCTTCGTTCATCTATCTTTTTCTTCTGCATCTCCATCATTTTGATGTTCTGCGTATTTGCTTCAAGGGCAAATCCTTTGGGGATAAGGTAGTTTCTGGCATAACCTCTTGCCACATTAACACTGTCACCTTCAAGGCCCAATGCATCTATTTCTGTTTTTAATATAACTTTCATTGATTTTCCTCCAAAATTAAACTGACAGCCTGAGTCAATATAACGAATAAATATATTTAAATCAATTTTTTACCCTGCCGGCCTGCAGGGTTTAATATTTTTTAATGAACCTATTCTGCTGCCTGGGTATCGCTCCTGTTCAGCTTTCTAAAGTCAGCCCATTGATCAAAGAGGCCCATGACTGCTAGCAGGACCATGGAAAGCTGCTGCAAGGCAATGATAAAGTAGATTATAAACCGGGGCAACACCGGCACATTATACTTGTTGAAAAAAAACAGCACTATTGATAACCCGTGAAACGCATAGATGACTGAAAAAATAATCAATGCGTTTGTTGCCACAAAGTCCAGACCTGATATCGGCAGTACCTTTGCGAATCCGGCGATTATCAGCCCCCAGACCATATATTCGGGTGCCCGCCACATATCCGCATGGCCCAGATCGGGGTATTTAAGCCCATTGACCCGAAAAAGCGGTTTGCTTATTACAACATTAAGCCATACGATAAAACCGGTTCCGACTACCACAAGGGAAGGGTATATTTTTTTTATCAGTTCAATGATAACCGGCCCAAGGTTTTTAATCTGATTAACTACCTCAGGGTTCATTCCTTTTTTTTCATATACACCTGCCAGGGCATCCATGTTTGCCTGTATGACTCTGACTGCTATTTCAACAGGGGTTGCCCCCTTGATTACAATTACAACGAGCGTAAAAGCGAGCCCAACAAGAAGCATCAGCAGGGTCGCTAAAAAAATAGTAAGGGAATAAGAGTATTCCCTTCGGTATAATACGCTCAGGACAAAACCCAGGGTCCCCAGTTCAAAACAAAAAAACACAAGGCCAGGCTCCCCCATAAGCTTTGCCGTAATCCCGATAATAAGAAATGCGGCAATGCATACCTTGATGCCTTCGTTCAGACCTAATTTACTTAGATAAAAGAGAAATGGCAGTGGTATAAGTAAACTCACCAACGGTCCGAAAAAGGGGATCCATGTATATGCAATCAGGGCGAATACAACAGATCCTGCACACCCCAATATGTTTGAAATGGTCATGTCCCGACGGCTTTTTTGCCTTTATCTTACTGTTGCTGTTGTAAAGGGCAGCAATGCGATATTTCGAGCCCTGTTTATTTCTACAGTGAGTTTTCTCTGGTGTTTTGCACAATTGCCTGAAATTCTTCTCGGGACTATCTTACCGCGCTCGGTCGTAAACAACCTGAGCATCTTATGGTCCTTATAATCTATCTGCAGGGTGCTGTCCGCACAGAATCTGCAAACCTTTCTTCTATGAAATGACAATCCGCCTCTTTTATTATTCCTCTCCATCTTCTACCTCGCTTTCATCATCTTCTGCCTGACCATCAAGATGATTCTGATCGTCTGTTTCATCGGACTCTTCACTTGTCTGTTTCTTGGCGTTTTCAGAATTTTGGATCTTTTGAAGCAGTTCCTCAGGATCTGCCTGATCAGCGAGTTTGACTGTCTGAAATTTCAGGATGTTGTCGTCAAGTTTAAGGTTTCTTTCAAGGTCTGCGATTGATTCGGCTTTGGCACAAAATTCGACATAAACATAAACACCGTTGTAGAATTTTCTGATTCTGTAAGCCAGCCTCTGTTTACCCCATTCATCGGTTTTTATAACAACTCCCTTGTTATTTTCGATGATTTCGCTGTATTTTTTTAACAGTTCATGATAATCATCGCTGTTGAGATTGGGGTTGACGATATAAATTATTTCGTAATGCCTCATAACTACTCTCCTTTCGGGCTTTGCTTCTGGTCCCGCAAAACCGGCGTCTGACACATGTCTTTTGATAAAAACTCCGGATCATGTTGTAAGATGCCATTATCCACGGAACAAGGAGTTAATAAAATAAAAACTATCTGGCTATCATTGATGCGGATTATTGTCAAGGAATTTAACCTCTGACCACACGAAATGCATGTAAAAAGAGGATAGAATTTTTTTATGCTTTTTTGAAAAAAAAATAAAAAATTGGTGTGTTTGGTATGTTTAGCGGTTACAGAAAAGCTCCGTCTAAAACAGCTTATGAACTTGACAGGTAATACCTTAAACTCTATACTCCGTTTAAAAAAACGGTTTTTATAGTCAACAGAGTACCTTAAAAGATTGAGTTAGTATAAAAAGGAGAATTTAAGAATGGGAAAATACGGTAAATATATCCTCACTGAGTTCTATGACGGATTTAAACTGCCAGAGGAAAGGGCCTGGGAAAAGGCAATAATGGGGCGCGGTCCCCTTGAAGACGGCTTGAGGCGTACGATGGAGCATATGGTCTGGATGGATTCGAATGTCATCCCGGGGGCGTTTTATGCCGAAGCCGTATGGTTCTGGCCACCATCAATGACCGGTCGTGTTATCCAGCCTCCAAAACCCGGAGAAGAGGAAAAGCACGGAATCCCGCCTCATGCGCATACATTTCCGGAACTGCTTTCCTATTATGGCACGGATATGAATAACCCGAAGGACATTGGTTGCCAAATTGAGATATGGCTTGAGGATGAGAAATATGTTTTCGATAAATCCTTCGTCCTGTATATCCCCGAGAATGTAGTGCATTGTCCATTAAAGATGCATAATATGACCATGCCGCTTTTCCATTTCACAATGGGGCCAGGGGAAAATTATGAATAAAACAGGCCGATGATATTTGGTGTAATTCAGGGAACCTACTAAATAAAAGTGAGATAAAATATGTCAGAGCAAAAATATTCAAAGTATTTTATATTTGATGATAAAAAAGACCTTAAACTTCCCTCATACAGGTTGAATACAGATTCGGAAAAGGTAGTCAGGATGACTCATGTCGATGCTGATATTGTTGAGGGTGCAACCTTTTATAATGAGATGATGTGGATACTTCCGGGCTTCGGTGAAAACTATAAAGAAGATAATCCGAACTTCAAAGAGGAGCATACTCACGAATTCGGTGAACTGATGTGCTTTTATGGACTGAACTACGATGACATCCTGGACCTGGGAGCCGAAATCGAATTCTCCATTGATGGAGAAACATATAATATTACAGAGAGTTTTACGGCGTTTATTCCGCCCGGAGTCAAACACGGCCCCCTTACCATCAAAAACGTTACACGCCCCATCGCCCATATGATAGCCTGCGATACAGGGGTATACAAATAACCCTTCTTTTAAAAGTTTAAAGGTCGCGTTTCAGGACGCGGCCTTTTTTTTACAGATCAACAGAACTCAAACCTATTTATTACCAGTCACCGGATTCGAATAATGAAATGGCGGTAAAAAGGGTGAAGGATACATTTCAAAATAAATTGTGGGAGGTGCGTCAGGCGGATTTTCATTGTTGATTCCGGGCGGATTGCGGCGTTGCAGGTCCTTCCAGCCCTCGTCATAGTCTGCGAAATAGGTGTTAAACACCTGGTCCCTGTGCAGCATCCAGATACCTTCGCGTTTCTCGAAGATGTTTTCGTAAATACCACCCATCCACATACCCAAACCCTGATAGTGCCCCATCATTGAAAATGCCCTTGAGCGCATATAAGCGGTTTGTCCATCCCCTGTAACATGAATAACCGGCTGGTACTGCATATGATTATGAAGCTGCCCGTGGAGCTCATCCTGGATACCATACAGATTTAAGTTACGTCTTATTCCTTTGCGATTTTTATAAACGCCCCTCTGTGCAATTTCGATTGTGCCGTCGGGAGTGAATATTCCTGTTAAATCGTCCCACTGGTTTCGGGCCAGGTAATAGCCGTAAATAACATGTAACCGCTCCACCTCATCGGCATCCTTAAGCAAACCTGCCCGTTTCTCCAGATCGGTCAGAAGCAGATCTAACTCTTTTTCCGGTAAATCTTTGCGTTCCGGTTCTATCACTTTTTGCCTTGCGCCTGTTACCGGGTTTTCGTAATGAAACGGGGGTATAAAAAAAACCGGATAATTATCATATTCAACACTGGAAGGGTAATCAGGTGGAAAAGAATCGTCAGGCACTGATCGAGGTAATGCTGTCTTCGCCCACCCCTTGTCATAGGGAGTCCGCATGGTGGAATACAGATGGAGTTTACTGATTTTCCATACACCATTTTCTTTTTGATATTCGTTTTCATAAATCCCGATACCCCAGAAATGATTTTTACCTGCCACAGCTTCCTGAGAAAAATGATGCCAGCGTCCTTTGGCCTCAGTATCCGAAATAACGTGAATGACAGGCTGCAATTGCATATGATCATTTAATATCCCTTCTTCGGGGCCTTCTGTCCCGAAGGTCCTGAAGTATTTGAGAATTCTTGTTTTTCCTATATAAACGCCATCTCCGCCAATTTCGACTGAAGCGTCGTCAGTAAAAAGGTCTGTAGCTAAAGTCCAGAGTTTTTTATCGAAATAAAAACCAAAAGCACGTTGCAGATTCTCGATTTCATTTTCCGCTTCCAGAAGCTCAATTTCACCTTCAATTACTTGAGCATCTTTACCCAATATATCCTGTTCATTTGAGTCTGAGTTCTGATACTTGGAAGGAAGTATATCTGTCGGTGCGGACTTCGGGACCGGGGTTTCTGAATATCGTAGCGGTGTTGATCCATCCTTCTCATATGTGGCAACAGGATTGGAAAAATGAAAAGGAGGGAAGAAGGTCTCCGGCCAGGAACCGAAATCGGTTGTTGGTGGTAAATCCGGAGGAAAGATGCCTGAGATATATTTTCCCTGATTTACGTCCTCGTTTTTTACCCATCCGCCATCGTAAGGTACGAGAATGGTTTGAAACCATTGCATTTTGCTGATCTTCCAGACCCTGTTTTCTTTTGTGTATTCATTTTCACAAGGCCCTTCACCCCAGAGTGCGGTCTTTCCGTATTGTCCCTGCATACTGAGATCCCGCCATCGTCCATTTGCTGTTAAGCCGTCTTTTGATAATGTTATAACCGGCATGAGCTGGAAATGCTCATTAATTTGTCCTTTTCGTAAGCCCTTCTGAGAACCTCCCAATAACTTAAAATATTTTCTGATCCTTTTCTGTCCCTTGTAGACCCCGTCACGGGCATATTCCAGGGTTGCATCTTCTGTGAATAAGTCAGCCATTTCATCCCACAGGCCCTTATCAAAATAGTAGCCGAAAATACGCTGTAACCGTTTGATCTCTTTGATATCCTGAACTGGTTGAATCTCCGCTTCCAGAAATGATATCCTTTCACGAAATCTAATCCATTGGTGTGTTTTAGGTGCCATTGTTCTCTCATATGTCCTTGCTTTTCTATTCAGGAAGCCAAAATAAACCGGCAGTAATAAAATGATAATATCACATTTTCGGACATTGTGTTTCCATAAAATACAATTGCTGCCAGCGACATGAAAATGTGATAACAGGTCCTTATTTAATTCTTGAGGATATGGAATTTAAATTTGTGTGGCAATTAAATAATTGCTACATAATATATTGAAGTCAGTAATTTCCGGTTAAGAAATTGCATTTAATGGACGAACTACCGTTCCGGCGTTGCCCATTTTCACGAAAACATATCCGAACCTCGCCATGCTATGGTTTTGATTTTTAAGGATTAAAACCCTTTGTCATTTTGACAGCATAATTACATAATCCTTAAAAATTCAAAACCGCGAACCAATCGGGTATTTATATGCGTATATGTTTTCGTGAAAAGGACACCACCGAAACTGTAGGCAAAAATCAACCCAGAGAATAGCCAGGTTTTATTTTTAGCTGTTTTGTCCCTCGCAGCAGGCAAAGGACATTGTTTTTCAGGATGGGATCGTTTGGTAACCGGCAACCAGGTATGCAGTGTTTTAATTTTTGCCGGATAATTATAGCTTGACAGCATTTCCCGTCCAATTTAAGATAGATTACATATCAGTGATATATGATGTCTGCTTTTTGCAGCAGGCCTGCTTTCAGTTTCATAGATTTTTATTCCGGCCAGGGTAAAGGTCCGGCAGTTTTTAATGTGCGGAAGCCATACAGTAATAAAGGAAATAAAAAATGAGAGGCGGATACACCGGTAAGATTTTAAGAGTCAACCTGACTGACGGAAGAATCAGCGAAATCGCAACCTCAAGATATGAAGAATTCGGAGGCGGCCTCGGTATCGGGGCTGCGATATTCTGGGATCTGTGTGTGGCTCCTGGTAAATGGGACCTGAAGGATGCCTTTAATCCCAATAACATAATTACCCTTATGTCCGGTCCGCTTGCCGGGACCGGGATAGCTTCTGCGGGGCGTACCAGTGTTTCCGGTTTGGCCCCTCAGTCATGGCCGGTCAATTGGTTCTCACATAGTAATTTCGGCGGAGTTTTTGCCTCATTTCTAAAATTCGCTGGGTGGGACGGTATTGTAATCGAAGGTAAATCAAGTTCACCAGTTTACATCAACATTGTTGACGACAAGGTTACTCTGGAAGATGCAAAGTCCCTTTGGGGACTTGATACCTGGAAGACTCAGGAAGAAATATGGAAAGAACACAGCTCACGGGATTTCATCCGATACGGTTCTCAATGGCAGAAACTTGGTAAAGGCTATACGCTGCAGCAACCGGCTATAGTGACCATAGGTCCGGCAGGAGAGAACAAATCCCGCATAGCCTCGCTTATCCACAATGGCGGATCAGGTGGTGGTCAGGGTGGTTTTGGAGGGGTTTTTGGATCGAAGAATCTGAAGGCAGTAGTGGTTGTCGGATCAAACTCCGTAAAGGTAGCCCACCCCGGGGATATACTCAGTGTCCGAGAGTGGTTTGCGTCCAGGTGGCCGGCAGGATTAAGGCGAGGGGTAGGGCATGTATCATCCTGCTGCCTGGGATGTAACAGGGGTTGTCATTCGAGAGATCCTGTTTATGGTCAGGATTCGGACGGTTGCGCGGAATCGGTCTGGTTTAATCCTCCTTCTCCTTATAAAAAAGCGAAGGTGAGGGACAGGCTTAACGCTACGGATTTAGTCCAACAATTAGGTATCAATGCCTCAGAAATATCCTATATCGGATCAAGAAGTTTCCCAAGTCCCCCTGGCCATCCTATCCAGCCTTCGATACCATCAAAAACAGGAACAGCCTGGTATTTGAAAGCTGCATATGACATGGGAATTATCGGCCCGGGAAAAGAAGTGGATACTTATCCTCTTCCAATGGATATATGGGATTCGGTTGAATTTGCTGAAATTTTTACCCTTTCCATTGCCAAACGTATTGGCATCGGAGACCTGCTGGCAGAAGGGACTGTCCGGTTTGCTGAAAAAATCGGCAGAGTAGATGATCTGGATGGCATTCTCAGATATCCGGCCTGGGGGTATGTGGACCACTGGACTATGCCTAATGTTGAATGGGCCTATGGAACCTTGATGGATTCCCGGGATATTAACAATCATGATTTATCAATAGGCCCTGTTAAAAATATGACGTGCAAGGACTATGTCAAACTCCTTACCTCTGCATGTCTTCCAAATGATGATGATCCATTTTTGTTCGACTATAGCTGGCAGGGTGAACAGGCATACAAAACCGGGATATATTCCAATCACAAGGCCAGATTTGTAGCGTGGCGACAAAACTATGCCATGTTCTATAAGGAATCAATGCTTTTCTGCGACTGGGTGTTTGCTAATGCCTATAACAGGAACTCAAAAGATGGCAGAGGGGCGACCCCTGAAGCGGAACCTAGATTAATCGACGCGGTTATCGGAAATAGTATGAGCTTTACCGACGGAATAGAAGTTGGACGAAAAATCTGGAATGTAATTCGTTCAATTTTTGCCATGCAGGGTAAAAACCGTGATCTGGAAAAATTTTCCGGATATATGTATAGGCCGGGGGCTTCCAATGCCAATTATCAGACGGTTATTCCGGTTTTCAATGGTTCCGGATGGGACTGGACCGAATGTGGCGACCTCTATCTGGACCATGATGGAGTTGAGCACTGGAAAACACAATTTTATACAATAGAGGGGTGGGATACTGAAACTGGTCATCCCAAACGTCAGACACTGCAGGATCTGGGCTTATCCCGAATTTACACTGTACTGGAAAAAAATGAAAAGTCAGGTGCCTAGCTTTTCGCAATTATTATCTATTATCAGCCTTTGAAAGCAGCCATTGCCTCACTGATGAGTTCATCCTTCATATGACTGTACCTTGGAGAGAAATGGAACAGTGTCAATTTTTTTACACCTGCTTTCCGTGCAATATCGCCGGCTTCGGCAGCAGTGAGGTGATATTTTTCCCTTGCAGTTGAAGCATCCTTGTTCATGAAGGAAGCCTCAATAAAAAGATGATCGGAATTTCCTGCGAGCTTGATTATTTTTTGTTGATTTTCATCGCTCCCTATCGCATCTGTTATATATGTAATTTTTTGTCCCGGTGTAATTCTGGCTATTTTGGCGGAAAGCTCTCCAAGGAGGAATCTCCTTTTTTCCAACTCGATGCCCCCTTCTTCCTTTGTAACAAAGAACGCCATATCCCCGGGGCTTTTAGCATAAATCTCTTTTTTAAATCTGGTAATCCAGGGGCCTACATTGAGGTTCAGTTTTTTGAGTTCTTCGCTGATGATATTTACAGAGAAATTTTCCTCCAGTGAAAAACCCATGCAAGGTATGCGATGGTCAAGAAACTCACCCCTGACAAGAAACCTGGGATTTTTAATAAGGATTCCCTGATAAATATTTTCGGTTTCTGTTTCACCTGGCCTGAAGCCCTCTTTACAAAGATATTTTCTTGTCAGTATCCTGTCACTATGGATCTCGGACACCCTTAACACAAGTTCATATTCGTATTCTTCCACCAGATTCCATGTGTATCCCGCAAGTTTCCCCTCGACATGTCCGAAAAAACCTGCCGGTCCAAACAGGTGGATTTCTTTGTCCCTGCCAAGAGAAATCCTGAGCAGCCTGTCAAAACCGATAAAGTGATCCATATGGGCATGGGTAACAAACACATGAGAAACCTTCAGGAGATCTCTTGGTGTAAGCGAATTCGACTCGCCAAGGTCGAACATGATTGCCCTTTTCTCATGTAAAAACGGTATAAATATCCCCGGATCGGAAAAGGGATCATTGATAAGTCGGGGATAAAAGGATTGCTTCATTGGCATGTCACAATTAATTATAGATGGCAATATTACGAGAATCATGTAATATCTATCACTTAACCTTATATTGTGCAAGACATCAACTTTAAATACTGATAATAATTTTTATTATGATCCCTTCAGAACAGAACCGATTCACCATAACAAACAGAGAATTCAAAAAGGACCTGCCTGTCGAACCGGGAGTATATCTTTTCAGAGACGGCTCGGACAGGGTCATATATGTCGGAAAGGCCAAGAACCTTAAGAACCGGGTCTCTTCATATTTCAACTCACCATCGGAAATGTCCCCCAAGACAGTAATGATGGTATCAAGGGCAAGGTATCTGGAATTTATTTTAACCGGAACCGAAAACGAGGCATTTATACTTGAGAGCACTCTCATAAAAAAACATATGCCAAGGTACAATATTGTCCTGCGGGACGATAAGCAGTACCCCTACCTGAAAATAAATACGAATGAACCATACCCTAGGCTGGAATTTGTAAGAAAGATGAAAAATGATGGCGCCCTGTATTTCGGACCCTATTCCTCTTCGGGCTCTGTCCGGAATACCATGAGACTTATAAACAGGATATTCAGGTTAAGAAAGTGTTCTAAAAGCTTCATGACCGGACGGTCCCGGCCCTGTCTGAATTATCAGTTGGGCAGGTGCCTGGGGCCATGTACATATGATGTCCCTGTCGGGGAGTACAGGACAATCGTAAATAATGTCCGCATGTTTCTCGAAGGCAGGAGCAGAGAACTGGTAAAGCAGCTTGAAAGGGATATGAAAAAATTCGCCGAAGATGAAAAATACGAGGATGCAGCCAGGGTCAGGGATCAGATAAAGGCAGTACTTAAAACAATTGAAAATCAGAACGTGGCTTCTACACGAAAAGAAGATCAGGACATAATAGGTGTTGCCCAGAAGGATGGCATTTCACAGGTGGTTATCTTCTTTTTGCGAAAAGGGGTTATTACCGGAAACAGGGATTTCAGGTTTGAGACGCAGCATACAACCCCGGCGGAAATAATAGAGGCATTTCTTAAACAGTATTATAATAGTGATAGGTATGTGCCAAAAAGTATACTTATTTCACACCCTGTTGATGACATGCAGTCCATTTCCGACGGGTTGTCCTATCTTTCCGGAAAAAAAATTTCGATCCATCACCCTGTTCGCGGGAAAAAGCTGGGCGTTGTGGATCTGGCTGTTAAAAATGCTGAAAATATCCTGAATAGAAAGGGGATTCTGTCATCCGGAGATCTTATGGAGATGACGAAAACGACGCTAAATCTGGATAAGATCCCCCATAGGATGGAGGCTATGGACATATCAAATATTCAGGGTAATCAGGCTGTTGGCACAATCGTTGCATTTAAAGATGGCAGGCCGCATAAGGAAGGCTATAGAAATTTCAGGATAAAAAATGTGAAGGGTATAGATGATTATGAGATGATGTCTGAAATGGTTTCAAGGCGCCTTTTAAAAGGCGATCTTCCCGACCTTTTTATTATTGATGGCGGGAAAGGGCATTTGATGGCAGTAAGCCGGGTTGTCGAGAGTCTTTCCGAAAAGGAATCACCTGCACTTGTTGCCATTGCGAAAGAAAAAGAACAGGGTGCAAAGGGGGATAAATTATATCTTTCGGGAAGAAAAAATCCCCTTCGTTTAAAAAGCGATCATCCCGTGCTTCTTCTGCTTATGGGCATAAGAGATGAAGTACACAGAAGGGCGATAACATACCATCGCAAACTGAGAAAGAAGGAGACCCTTAAGTCCACCCTTGATCTTATACCGGGGATAGGGCCTTCAAAGAGGAAACTCCTTTTGAAGCGTTTCGGCAGCATTGAGGGGATACGGCAGGCAACCGAGGATGAACTTGTTCAGGTCAGGGGGATAACCAGATATATCGCAGAAAAGATCAAAAAACTGCTACCAGATAACCGGGGGACGGACGCTGGTGCATAAAACATAAAAGTTGACATCATTTTGCGCTTTATGCTAATTAACTTAACTTCTTTAAGGTATTATTAAATTGTTGCACCTTCATTGTTGACAAAACTAATAAAATAACAGGAATAGAAGAATAGTGTCTTTTAAAAAAGTAACAATAGTAATACTTCCTGAGGGTATTAATACCGTCAAACAACTAAAAATTCCGCGGATATTTTTTAGCTTTCTGCTGCTTTTTATCATTGCCCTAACAGCTTTTCTGGGTTGGGGCGCCAAGGATTACTATAAGATAAAATCACAGGTCCCGCGAAATAAGCTACTTCTTAAGGAAAACCAGCAGCAAAGGGCTCAACTGGCAGCCCTGGCGGGCCAGATAGACAAAATCAACAGCAAAATGGTCGAACTGAAAAAGTTCGATAACAAACTGAAGGTAATGGTAAATCTGGATCCCGGCGATGACAATACCCCTTTTCTGGGTGTAGGCGGATCCGATCCCAACCTCATGGACACCGAGTATTCGGTTGAAAAGGCGCACCAGAAACTGGCCCGCCTGATGCATCAGTCCCTTGATAATCTGGAAACAGAGATAGCTGTTCAGACGAAGGAAAAGACCAAACTGTACGATTTCCTCTCCAAACAGAAATCGATGTTTGCATGCACACCTTCGATATGGCCTACAAAGGGATGGGTAACTTCAAAGTTCGGTTATCGGATATCCCCTTTTACAAATGAAAAGGAATTTCATAGTGGCCTTGATATATCCGCAAGGACCGGAACCGCCGTAATCGCTCCGGCCGATGGTGTTGTCGCCGCTGCAGGAAAGACATATGGTTTTGGTAATCTGCTGACCATCAGTCACGGATATGGCTTGAAAACAAGATATGGTCACCTGTCAAAGATTCTGGTAAAAAAAGGACAGGCAATAAAACGCGGTGATACCATAGCACTTACCGGGAACACAGGCCGGTCAACAGGGCCGCATCTCCATTATGAAGTTCATGTGGAGGGAGTTCCGGTTGATCCCACCCGTTACATCCTGAATTAAGTAATACCTCAAATATCCTTTGAAAAGAGGTTGATAGGGTGATACTGTGCCCATCATCAACCATTTTTTGTAAAAATATGATATTTATGATCAATTTATAAAAAAATAGATTGAATCTAGCATAATCATTGTTAATATCATATGGTTAAAATATGAAACAAACAAAACATCACGTGAACCAGGAGCCGGAATAAAAATGATGATTGTTGACATGGTAAAGAAAATTATTGGCAGTAAGAACGAGCGGGAATTAAAAAGAATACAGCCGATTGTCGATAGGATAAATGAATTTGAGCCTGAAATCAAAAAACTGACAGATGATCAGTTAAAGGGGAAGAGCGGCGAATTCAAAGAAAGACTGTCGAAGGGTGAAACCCTGGATGACATTTTGCCCGAGGCCTTTGCCGTTGTGAGGGAAGCATCGGTGAGGATACTCGGAATGCGCCACTATGATGTCCAGCTTGTCGGGGGTATTGTCCTCCACGAAGGCAAAATTGCTGAAATGAAGACCGGTGAAGGAAAAACACTCGCCGCGACCCTGCCCCTGTATCTGAATGCCCTTACTGAAAGGGGTGTCAATCTTGTTACAGTGAACGATTATCTTGCAAAACGTGATGCCGAATGGATGGGATCCATATACAACTTTCTGGGCATGTCCGTTGGGGTGATAGTCCATGGCATGACTGACAAAGAACGAAAAGAGGCCTACGCATGTGATATAACCTATGGAACGAACAATGAATTCGGGTTTGACTACCTGAGAGACAATATGAAGTTTGATGTCGAGGATCTTGTCCAGCGTGATTACTATTTTTCTATTGTTGATGAGGTTGACAGCATACTGATTGACGAAGCAAGAACGCCTTTAATTATAAGCGGTCCTGTGGAACACAGTGAAAACAAGATATTTATGGAAGCAAAGCCCCTTGTTATCAGCCTGAAAAAGAATCAGAGCACGGTTATAAGGGGAGTCTTGAATCAGGTAAAAGAAAAGCTTAAAAACCCTGAAGCGGATGGGGGAATTATCCAGCTTCTTCTCAGAATCAAGAGAGGTGATCCTAAAAATCCGGGATATCTTGACCTCCTTTCAAAAAATCATTCGTTTAAAAAACGGATCGACAACGAAGAGAGCATGTTGCGGAGCCAGAAAGTTCTGCCGGACCTTGATCAGGATCTGTACTGCGTCATTGACGAGCGAAATAACTCGGTGGAACTGACTGAAAAGGGAATCAAGTATCTTTCCGAGAGCGGGGCAGGGGATTTTGTCCTGCCGGATATTGATGAAGGAAGCTATAATATAAGGGAAGACGAAAGCCTGAGTGATACCGATAAGGCGGAAAAGCTCAGGGAACTGGAAGCAAATTATATGCGTACCTCCGAGCTGTTACACGCAACACAGCAGCTTATAAAGGCGTACTGGCTTTTTGAAAAGGATGTCCATTATGTTGTGAAGGATGATGAGGTAGTTATCGTTGATGAGTTTACAGGCCGTATGATGCCCGGAAGAAGGTGGAGTGATGGCCTGCATCAGGCGGTTGAGGCAAAGGAGGGTGTAAAGGTTGCTGAAGAAAACCAGACACTGGCTACGATCACCTTCCAGAATTTTTTCAGGATGTATGAAAAACTGGCCGGTATGACAGGTACTGCTGATACTGAGGCTGGTGAATTCCATAATATCTATAAACTCGATGTAATGGTAATACCGACCAACAAGAAAATGGTCCGAAAGGATTTCGCCGATGTCATATACAAGACAGAAAGAGAAAAATACAACGCGGTAGTGCAGGAGATCAAAGACCTTTATGAAAAAGGCCAGCCGGTTCTTGTCGGTACTATCTCTATAGAAAAATCCGAAATCCTGCACAAGATGCTTAAAAGGGCAGGAGTCCCCCATGAAGTACTGAATGCAAAGCACCATCAGAAGGAGGCGGAGATAGTCGCCAAGGCAGGGCAGGAAAAGACTGTAACCATATCTACCAACATGGCCGGTCGTGGTACCGATATAGTCCTGGGTGAAGGGGTTAAGGATCTCGGCGGGTTGCATATCCTCGGGACGGAACGTCATGAAAGCCGCAGGATTGACAACCAGTTACGAGGGCGAGCCGGACGCCAGGGGGACCCTGGATCATCAAGATTCTATCTCTCGCTTGAGGATGATCTCCTGAGAATTTTCGGAGCCGAACGAATAGCTTCAATAATGAACCGGCTTGGAATGGAAGAAGGCGAGCCTATTGAGGCGAATCTGATATCAAAAGCCATTGAGAATGCCCAGCGAAAAGTTGAAGAACATAATTTTGATATGAGAAAGCACCTTCTTGAGTATGACGACGTAATGAATAAACACAGGGAGATAATATATTCCTTAAGGCTGAGTATCCTCAAGGGTGAAGGCATCGAAGAAACTATCGATGACTGGGTCGGAGACAGGATCGATAAGCTTATCGAAACCCATACCGATCCCAAATCCTATCCGGAAGACTGGGATATCCAGGGCCTGATGGAAAGTGTCATCAGGGTCTTCGGAATGAGGCCCAGGATAAACGCCGATGATATCGGCCAGGAAGAATTCGATGCACTTAAAACGGAAACCCTGGCGGATATGCTTAAGACCCAGATCAAGGAAGCCAATGAAAAAAGGATGGAAGGGGTGGAGAAATCCGAACTGCGATCTATCCAGAAGATAATAATGCTGCAGATAATTGATAATCAGTGGATCAGGCACCTTCAGGACATGGATCACCTCAAGGAAGGTATCGGACTGAGGGGGTATGCACAGCAGGATCCTTTAAAAGAATACCAGAAAGACGGTTTTGAACTGTTCCATGAGCTTGACAGCCGGATAAGTGAAGAGGTGCTCATGACACTCTCAAGAATACAACTGATGAGAGAAAAACCGCAGGAGATGCCCAGGCAGAAAAAGCGAACCATGCAGTTAAGCCATGGTGATTCTGCCGTGAAGCAGGAACCCGTAAAAAGAGAAGGGAAAAAGGTCGGCAGAAACGATCCCTGTCCATGCGGGAGCGGGAAAAAATATAAAAGATGCTGCGGAGCCCAGGCATAGAGAATATTCCGGCGGCTGAACACACGATAGCTCAATAATTTTATTCAGGTTAATTCTATATGGAAACAGGTATTGCAATCAATGGATTTAAGGCCGCTTTCTGTGCATGTGGCCTCAAAAAAAACAACGCACCGGATATTGCACTGATTTATTCCGAAAAGGATGCGGTTTCAGCCGCTGTCTTTACCACAAACAGGGTCAAGGCTGCACCCGTCCTTGTCAGCATGGAACATATTTCCAATGGAAAGGCAAGGGCGATAATAGCTAACGCAGGTAATGCAAATGCCTGCACAGGTGAACAGGGAATAATTAACGCCAGGGCAACTGCACGTATGGTTGCTGATAATCTGGGGATATCTCCGGCTGATGTGCTTGTTGCCTCAACAGGGGTGATAGGTGCACAGATTGATGTAAAGAAAATAGAAAAAGCAATCCCTGAACTTGCTAAAAATCTCAGCCCTGAGGGTATTGAAGGCGCCGCAAGGGCGATTATGACAACGGATTCATTCTCCAAGATCAGCACCTTCAGCGGGAGCGTCAAAGGCACACGCTATAATATTACTGGTATGGCAAAGGGCGCCGGAATGATAATGCCAAATATGGCGACAATGCTCTGTTTTATCCTCACCGATATAAATATAAGTGATTCACTCCTGAAAAATGCCCTTTCACATGCAGTTGAAAACTCCTTCAATCGGATAACCGTCGATGGTGATACCAGTACCAATGACACTGTCTTTATCATGGCCAATGGATCTGCCGATAATGATGAGCCTGACGGGGATGCCTACGATGAGTTCCTGGCCGGGTTAAAGGGTATTATGTATGATCTTGCAACGATGATAGTCAGGGATGGGGAGGGAGCTACCAAGGTTATTCATATTTATGTAAAGGGTGCGGTCAGTCCTTCCGATGCCCAGACCGCCGCAAGGACCGTTGCCAATTCGAATCTGGTAAAAACAGCTTTTTACGGTCAGGACCCCAACTGGGGGAGAATAATGGGTGCACTCGGAAGGTCCGGTATAGACATGGAAGAAAGTAAAGTCGATATCCTTATTAATGATGTAAAAATAGTTCAAGGTGGACTGGGGCTTGGAATGGAAAAAGAAAAAGAGGCTGCCGGTATTATGAAGGGACCCGAGTTTTCCCTTCATATAAAATTAAATATGGGTGCCTCAGATGACCGGATTACAACCTGCGACCTTACACATGAATATGTATCCATAAACGCTGATTACCGGACATAACATTAAAATTGAATTATTTAACCGCGAACGGTGTCTAATAATATAAAAAGTGCCGATATCGATGACAGCAGGCTGTTAATTGACCTTAAGAATGGAAATGAAAGGGCTTACAGGCAGCTTGTTAACAAATATCAGGCAAAATTGAGAAATGTGGCCTATGGCATAACCCTTGATGTCGAAGAAAGCATGGATATTATTCAGGATGTCTTTCTCAAGGCATATATCGGGATAGATAAATTCAAGGGAGATTCAACCCTTTATACCTGGCTCAGGCGAATTACAATAAATGAGAGCCTCAACTGGGTAAGAAAATGGAAAAGACGTTTCAGGTGGCAGCATCAGTCTCTCGACCGGCAGGACGGCAGCAGCCTCGATATAGAATCGGATGAAGCAGGGCCGGAAAGCTCCTTTGGCAATAAACAGATTTCCGGAATTCTTAAGAAAGGGCTGGATAAACTGCCTGAAAAAGCCAGGACAGTGCTTGTATTGAAGGAAATAGAGGGTTTGTCCTATGAGGAAATAGCCGATCTCACAGGTATTAATAAAGGGACTGTGAGTTCCAGGATATTTTACGCAAGAGAAAAATTAAGGGAATATCTTAAGGATTTTGAAAGTAATGACTGACAGTGAAATAGTATGTGGCACCGAGTTGATAAGCCGGTATCTTGATAATGAGCTTCATGGGGACGAGCTTATCAGGGTCAGGACACATATTGCAGTCTGTGAATCGTGCAGTACAAGGCTCAAAGGCTATGACAAAATCCACACCGGCCTGAATTCCATTATCCATACCATACCCGGCGAGTCGCTCGCAGGGCTTGAAAACAGGGTCGTCGAGTCTATAAGAAAAAAAAATAAGGTTGATTCGAAGGGCTGGAAAAATGTTGTCTTTTCAAGAAAGATGCTTGTGCCTGCGGGTATTGCCGCGTCAATTATATTGATGTTTTTCACTTTTTATTATAACCCGGCGCCAGCCGGTCCCACAGCCATAGTATCATCTCTTTCAGGATCAGGTTCTTCTGTAATGATCCTGGAAACGCCTAAAACCCATGAAACAATTTTATGGTTCAGTGAAAATGGATAAAAGGAACTCCAGTTATAAAATTTCAGGCTTTCCGGCAGTCTCGTTATTGATTCTTGCCATGTTACTGTTTGCCCCTTCATCGGCCTGGTCCGGTCCTGATATAAATATTACTGTGAAAACCATACTTGCCTCCGGAAAGGGAAACTCGGTAGATCCCAGATTGCAGGGGTTCGTACGGGAGCTTCAATCTGTATTCAGGTATTCTTCCTATGATTTTCTTGGGGAAAAAGATCTGAGGCTTTCTTTAAATAATAAAGCGGCTGTTTCTCTTCCGGAACAAAGAACAATGAATATCTCTGCAAGGGGTATAGAAGGCAGCAGGGTTGTTCTTGAGATTGAAATACTGAAAAACAGCGCTCGAATTTTTCAGACAGTCATAAAACTTCGTAACAACAGCAGCGTAACAATCGGCGGTCCGGAATATCAGGGAGGAAATCTTCTTTTTAATATTTTTGCCTCTTTTTGAGTTTTTTAAAAAAAGTGGTGTCTATTGAGGTAAATGACTCCACAAGATTAATTGATATCCTGATAAAGTTTCCGGTAAAGCCCTCTGAATTGATGATATGTAATGCCCAGCTTTTTCGCCGCAATCTTCTGGTTATGCTTTGCCTTTTTGAGGGCGTCGTTTATCAGACTGATCTGAAGTTCGTTGACTGCTTCGGGGAGGGTTCTGTTGGAAAGGCCCTCCAGTATAGACGTTTTTTTAACCGGTTCAGCTGCAACCTCTTCCCTGACATCATTTTTTTCAAGAGCATAAGGGGATGAAAAGGGATCAAAGTTTATATCGTATATTACTGTTGATTCGGATCTGTATACGGCCCTTTCAACCATATTTTTTAATTCCCTCACATTCCCCGGCCATTTATAATTTTCCAGCGCATTCGTGGCCTCATTGCTGAATCCCGGTATATCCTGTTTTCCAAGCTCAAATGCCATCCTGGAGGCAAAATGATTGGCCAGAAGCATTATGTCTTCTTTTCTCTCCCTCAAGGGGGGCAGAAATAGGACTTCAAAGGACAGCCTGTCCAGGAGATCTCTCTTGAATTTACCCTGAGAAACCATGTGAATGAGGTCGGCATTTGTTGCCGCAATTATTCTTACATCAACCTCTATACCTGTTGAATCCCCCACTCTTTCGAATGTCCCGTACTCAACTACCCTGAGTATCTTTTCCTGCACCTCCATGGGGATAGTCCCGATTTCATCAAGGAACAGCGTGCCTCCGTCTGCTGCTTCAAACCTGCCTGACCTTCGCTGATTCGCGCCTGTAAACGCCCCCTTTTCATATCCGAAGAGCTCCGATTCTATAAGAGTCGGGTTAAGTGCGGAGCAGTTGAGGGCTACAAAAGGCCCCTGCCATCTTTTTGATAAATAGTGCAGTCTCGAGGCAGCAAGCTCCTTGCCCGTCCCCCTTTCTCCAAGCAGAAGAACCGGCCTGTTTATAGGTGCCACCCTTGCAAGCAGTTCCTGGAATTCAAGAAATTTTTCTGATTGACCAAGTGCTTCATTTGTTTTAAGAGGATTTTTTTCAGCGATTCTCTGTTTGGCGAGTACCATTTTAGGGGGATCCTTTCGGTAATTTTTTAAAAAATCTTTATTCTTGTTTATAGGTTTTAACAGCTAATTAATGGCTTTATCTGCGAATTGGTGGCCAATAATACCACTGTCCGAATCTGCTGTCAAGCCTGTAATTTGTTGATATATCAAGGAGATTAAGAAAATATAAGATTTGGCATGGTTAATGCTTTTATAAAAAGTAAAACATTAAGCCGAGGAGGAATTAATATGGGTATTTTTACTAGATTCAGGGATATTATAAGTTCAAATATCAATGCAATGCTCGATAAAGCTGAAGACCCGGAAAAACTGATCAAACTTATGATAAGAGAGATGGAAGATACGCTGGTGGAGTTGAAGGCATCATGTGCCGGCGTCATGGCAGGAAGCAAGAAACTGGAACGGAATATAGATGAAGTAAAAGGCCGTGTGGAATACTGGGCCGAAAAAGCCCCGCTTGCCGTAGGCAAAGGCCGTGATGACCTGGCCCGTGAGGCGCTCATTCAGAAAAAGAAATATGCCGAAAGGGTCGCAGCCCTTGAGGCAGAGCTGAAGGAACATGAAAGTCTTATTGATGAATACCAGAGTGATATCCGGCAGCTCGAGGATAAACTTGCCTCTGCAAGAGAAAAACAGAGGATGCTGGTACAGAGGCATATCCATGCAGCCAGGAAGAGAAAGGCACAGGAAGAAATCAGGCGCGTAGAAAGCAGTGATGCAATTTATCGCTTTGATGACCTTGAAAACCGGATTGAGCGTATGGAAGCGGAAGCGGATCTTGTTAATTATGGTAAAGGCGGCGCACTTGAGGCTAATTCGAGCAGCTTGGCCTTGATGAAGAAATAGAAAAGGAATTGAGTGAACTCAAGAATGCCGAAAAGCCAAAGGAAGATGATAAATAAGAAGATGATATTATTTTATATTTGATGTATTCTTTCAGGAAATAAGAGTGTTTATCCAATAAACAGCCCTGAAACAAATTAGAGGAGTATCAATTGTGTACTACGGACCACCAATATCATTTTTTATAGTCCTTTTCGGATTTATCATTATAATGAAAGTGATAAAATCGAAAGATAAGGCACAGGCAAACAGAACTGCTGACGGCTTTAATGATTATGATCTTCGTCTTAAAAAACTGGAAGAACGGATTGCAAATATTGAGACGATAGTTCTTGAGCAGGAAAGATACAGGAAATTTTCATCACTTTAGGGTAATTTATCAGCGCAATTATTGAGACCAAGGGAAGGAAAAAATATGGAGGCCCCTTTTATAGTAGTGATTGTCTTTGGCAGTATAGTGCTTGCCCTTGCTGTTATCGGAAGTACAATTCTGATGGGTTTGAAAATACTTAAAGGGGGTGTTTCCCCAAAAGGGCAGAAGAGTCAGTCGGATGAAGCCAGGATAATTCAGGAGATATATCAGGGGCTGGCAAGAATGGAAGAACGTGTTGAATCCCTCGAAACAATTCTGCTGGAGAGGGAAAGATCAGGAAAGGAACAAAGAAAATGAGAGGATATAACAGGTATAGATATCATCGGGACAGGGGGGCCAGATTCATGAGACGACATTTTTTTTCACGGGACCGGTTTGAAGGGCTGTCTCACGGGAAAATATACCGTTCACGAAATGGTGTGATCCTGGGTGTCTGCCGTGGGCTGGCGGATTATTTTGGTCTTTCGGTATTCTGGATTCGTTTCTTTACCGTGATACTGTTTTTTATTACCGGATTCTGGCCCACCGGGGTACTCTATTTTGTTGCAGCCTTTATATTGAAACCCGAGCCTGTTGTGCCGCTGGAAAATACGGATGAACAGGAGTTTTATGACAGCTATCTGCGATCAAAGGAGATGGCAACCGATCGTATCAAGCGCCGCTACGGCAACCTGGAACGGCGTATCCAGAGGCTTGAGCATTCTGTTACCACACCCGAGTTTGAATGGGAGAGCAGACTGAATAATCACCACTAACCAGTAATGTTCATTAGGCAAACCATGCTATGCAGGTTCTAAAATAAAAGTTGGCTGTAATTTTTCAGGTCATGCCGCATAATTTCTTTGTCTTGATATTTCGGAGAGGACAACTCCTGCAGCAACCGATACATTCAGGGCATCTATATTCCCGCCAGCGGGTATCTTTAAGGTCTGGTGGCAACGTTTTAATATCGAGGGACTTATACCTTTCTCTTCATTTCCAATGACAAGAAGAATGTCGCCTCTCCAGTCAAATTCATAGATGTTTTCCTTCCCGGCTCCGGATGTTCCGATGATCCAGAATCCTGATTCATCGAGCCGGTCAATCGTTCTGCCTAGATTAACCACAAGAGAGACAGGGACATGGACATATCCTCCGGACGATCTTTTCATAACACCTTCGGATATCTTAGCTGAGCGATCTTTAGGTAATATGATGCCGTGAACACCAAAAAAGGCTGCTGTTCTCAATATTGCCCCGAGATTGCCCTCATCGGTGATGTGGTCAATAGCTATAAGGAGGTTTTTTCCTTTGGTGTTGCGAATGGAATTCATCAGGTCATTTATGTCCGTATATTCGAAGCCTTCGATGAGAGCCGCAAGTCCCTGGTGATTTGTTCCGGGAAGAACAGTGTCCAGGATGGAGATGTCTTTTTCAAAGACTGGGATATTATATTTTTGGGCAAGGTCAGAAATCTCCCTGATTCTGGCGGATGTCCTGCCCCTGGCAATCCAGATTTCAAGTATGCTGCCCCTGTTATTGGCAATGGATTCTCTTACACTATGGATGCCCGGTATAAGCTGTATTTTATTTTTTGTTGCCATGAATTTCCCATGGAGTAATCGTCTCGTTTATATGCCCAGTCTGGCCTCAACCTCAGAGATGATCCTTTTATTCGAACACCTGTCTGCCAGAATTATGGATTCGAGCTCCTTTGTCGCCTTTTCAAGGTCGTCATTCATTATCAGGTAATCATACCACCTGCAGTTTGAAAGTTCCTTTTCGGCCTCGCTTATTCTCTTTTCTATCGAATCTGCATTATCGGTGGCCCTTTTTCTGAGACGTTTTTCCAAAATATCCCTTGAAGGAGGCAGTATGAATATAAGCAGGGAGCCATCAATCTTCTCTTTAATATTCTTTGCTCCCTGTATATCAATGTCGAGGATAATATCCTGCCCGTCATTTAATTTTTCTTCAAGCGTCCCATATGAAGTTCCGTAATAGTCGTCATAAACTAACGCCCATTCAACGAAGGCATTCTTATTTATCATGTCCCTGAAGACAGCCTTGTCCACAAAAAAATAGTCTGCTCCATTTTTTTCATTGGGTCTCGGCATTCTTGTAGTATGCGAAACAGAGTAACCGATATCTCTTATTTTTTGTCTGATACCTTTAATCAGGGTTGATTTCCCGGCACCTGAAGGCCCCGAGAGGACGAATATTCTTCCTTTCATATCTCCTCTTCCGGCTCTATTTCTTCTTTACTGAGGACAAGGTCAGGGCTGAATCTCTGGGCTATGGTTTCCGACTGGATTGCCGACAGGATAACATGGTTACTGTCAGTAATAATCACCGATCTTGTTTTCCTTCCCTGGGTGGCATCTATCAGACGTCTGTCCTCCCTGGCTTCATCTCTTAATCTTTTTATGGGTGCCGCATTCGGCGATATAATTGCTACGACCCTTCTGGAAACAACTGAATTTCCAAAGCCGACATTTACCAGTTTTTGAGCCATTTTCTATCTCCCTTTATTCAATATTCTGTATCTGTTCTCTTATCTTTTCAAGTTCCGCCTTGACCTCGACGGCATTGGCCGATATGGATGAATCGGAGGCCTTTGAACTTATGGTGTTGATTTCCCGGTTTAATTCCTGGACCAGAAAATCCAGTCTTCTTCCTATTGAATCATCCATTTTCATATATGTATGAAACTGGTCCAGATGGCTTCTTGCCCTGACTATTTCTTCGGTTATATCACACCTCCCTGCAAACAGGGCAACTTCCTGGGCAAGCCTTGTCTCATCCACCTCGATATCCTCAGAGATCGCATCTATCCTGTTTTTCAGTTTATCCCTGTATTCAGTGGTCACAGAGGGCGCCCTTCCTTCTATCTGTTCAAGGTAATCTTTGATGAGGTTGAGCCTGTTATACAGGTCGGTCTCAAGGGTGTTTCCTTCCTGTATTCTCATGGTATCAAGCGAGTCAAGCGCCTGCCCCATCAGTTTTTCAATGGCTGTTTTAGATTCTTCGGGGGCAAGTTCCATGGGTTTGGAAATCACGGCGTCCCTGAGCTGCAGAAAAAAATCCGGTTTCAGTTTCTCTTTAATGCCGAATTCATCATTCATCGCTTCATATATCTTCAGATATGCGTTCAGAAGAGGGCGGTTAAGCTCAAGTTCATATGTTGTATCCTCGCTGCCGGTCAACTGTAAGGATACTTCAATCCGTCCTCTTTTTACTCTTGAAGATATTTCCGCTCTTATCAGATCTTCAAATTCCTGCAGGGCAGACGGCACGCGCAGAATGATGTCCCTGTAGCGGTTGTTGAGTGACTTTATTTCTGCAGTGAGGACAGTCCTTCCCATTTCATATTCACTGCGGCCATAGGCTGTCATGCTTTTCAATAGATGTCTCCTTCCACGCCTCTAAGCTGGCTTTTGTATTTTTCTCTTTCATTGTTAAAAAACTCGATGGATTCCGCATCCGAATAATCCCTGTAGGTCCATTCAAGGGGTTTGAAAGTGCCCTTATTGAATACCAGGGTAAGGTCGGCATAGATCCCCCTGGACAGGTAAATCCTGTGTGTATAATTCTTACCTGTTGCAAGCACAAGGCGTTCAAGGCAGATGTAGCCCGGATCTATATTTATGAGCCGTTTTCCATCCTTTGAATATTTCGCCTCGATCTTATTGGTATTCAGCTTTTTATCTACGAGTTCTTCGGGTGAAATTAATTCCCTGAAGGTTATAAAGCGCCGGTGCAGAGGCCATCCCATCTCTCTTTCGTAATATCTCGTACGATCGAACATCAGCCAGGGTGTGATGACATCAGGTGTTCCGAAAAGCACCGCCATTTCATCGATGGCCCTGTCTATCAAATCTTTTTCGGTAGAGAAGAGGCTGGAAATTAATTTTACCTTATCTGATTCTCTCGGTGTACTCATTTCTGATCCGGTTTGGGCCTTTTCCTGTTTTTAATGGCTTCCTTAAGCTGTTTTGCAGTTACAGTTGAGGTCCCCACTTCCCCTACGACAATACCTGATGCGAAGTTGGATATAAGTGCTGCCGATTCCTTGTTCATTCCGGAGGCAAGGCCGAGTGACAGGGTGCCTATCACAGTGTCGCCCGCGCCGGAGACATCAAATACCTTTCTGGCAACCGTGGGTATATGACAGGGATCTTTGCCTGACTCAAAGAGGGTCATGCCGTCTTTCCCCTGGGTTATCAGTACTGATCCGCATTTCAGTTTATCAAGAATGTGCTCGCCCGCGCTTATCAATGAATCCTCATCGGTTACTGCAAATCCGCAGAATGTACCTGCCTCGTGATGGTTTGGAGTAATGATGTCTACCTCTTTGTAATACTTGAAGTTTTCAGTCTTAGGATCTACGGAGATAATGACATCCGAACCCGAAGTAACCTCCTGAACAGCCTTTATAAAGCCGGACGAAACGACCCCCTTGCCATAATCGGAAATGATAATGGCGTCTATATTATCAAGGTTGAAATCAATAACTTTTAGGAACTTTCGCATTACCGGGGGATCTACAGGTTTTTTGGCCTCGCGGTCAAATCTTACGACCTGTTGATTTCTTGCAATAATCCTTGTTTTTATACTTGTTGGCCTCGTTTTATCAACGACAATTCCTTCAGTGCTGATTCCAAGCTCACTGATTTTTTTGGTCAGGTAGGCCCCGCATTCATCATTGCCGACTACACCGCATATGAGCGCACTGCCGCCAAGGGAATTTATATTGTTCAGTACATTCGCAGCCCCGCCAAGTCTTCTTGTCTCACTGGTAATTTCTACAACCGGTACCGGGGCCTCGGGTGATATCCGAGCCACATCTCCCCAGATATATTCATTGAGTATCATATCTCCTATCACCAGCACCCGGCTCAAAGGGAATTTGTTTATGCATTCAAGTAATTCCCTGTTGGAATAGATTCCATTTATGTTTCTTATCATTGTCTCATCTTACAATTATTGTAATTATTTAATATCATTCAATAAAAATGTTATGCAATAAACCTTATAAATTATCATCATGCACAATTCTTGTCCATATAAATTCTTCATGCTGATGGAACAATTTGGCTGGTGTGAGACTTTCCGGAAAAACAAAAGCCCCCGCGGTTATTGCCGCGGGGGCTTTACACTTTAATAAGATCGAACCGGTGAGAAATTAAATCTGATTTCCTATTCTCCAGCCAGCGCCTGTTGCTTCCGGAATGATCGCCGGATCATCACAGTCGCCGATTGCATAAAGCTCAGGTACTTTGCCCTTGAGTGATTCATACAGAGCTGTGTTCGGTTCAAAACCGACAGGAAGAATGTTGTCGGCAGGAATCATTATTTCTTTTCCTTCCTTGGTCTTTATCTTTAATCCTTCTTTAGTAATTCCGATCAGCTTAACGCCTGAATACATTTGAACGCCTTTTTTCTTGAACCATATAAACAGGCGGTTTTTGTATTCGGGGGCAAGCAGCCTTCCGACGTTGTCTTCATTGGGCTCTACTATGGTTACCTGGCGTCCTCTCTTTGTCATGAATTCACCAAGCTGACATCCATGAATCGCACCACCGATGATGACAACTCTTTTACCGATTGACTTAAAGGGATTCCAACCTGCAGGAAGCCTGAATTTACTGAAATCGTTCAGGAACTGAGGACTGAAAAATCTCAGGACAAATTTCAGCAGGTTGTACAGTGTAGTTGATTTAATTACATTGGGACTGTCAATCCCCGGAATGTCAGGATATGCAGGTACGGCTCCTACTGCAACAACTACTGCATCCGGTTTTTCCTTGAGTATCATGTCTGCCTTGATCTCTTTTACCAGATTGACCTTGACGTTAAGTTTTCTAAGCTGGGTCTTGAAGAACTCTATGATTGACGGGATATCTTCAAGTTCAGTACTCTTTATTGTTGATGCCATGGGCAGATTTCCACCCAGGTAATGGCCCGCTTCATAGAGCGTCACATTATGGCCTCGCTCGGCAGCGACTCTGGCTGCCTGCATACCGGCAGGCCCTCCGCCTATTACTACCACCTTTTTCTTCTTCGGCGCCTTGTCGATTTCGTACTTGGTAGTACCGAAGGCAGCGTTTATACGGCACTGTCTTACAAGGTTGTATAATTTTGCGCAGTTGTTGCAATGGGTACACGGCTGAATATCTTCCGGGCGGCCTTCCTTTATCTTCTGAGGATAGAACGGGTCAGCAAAAAGGCGTCTGTTAAAACCGATGATATCTGCATCGCCCCTCTGGAGGACCATTTCAGCATAGTCAGCTGTAAATCCCGAGGGAACCATGATAGTCGGTTTGGTAACCTGTCTTTTAACCCTTGCAGCTGAAGGTACATTGATCAGGTCACCCTTCTTGCTCCAGTCCATTTCTTTACAGAGCTGATCTTCCGGGATACAGAGTTCGGGATACCAGAGTAGATTGTGAAGGTATGATCCCTGATGGTGCCCGTGGAGATGGTTTCTTACATGAAGTGAATCAACCCCGGCAGCCTCATAGGCTTTAGCTATTTGTATTCCTTCTTCAGCGGTTATTCCAAGTTCGCCGGCGCCGAATTCGTAGGCATTCATGAGTACCTGTACTGGCCAGTCTTCACCGCAGCGTTTCTTGATCTCTCTGATGACCTGAATCACGAACCTCATCCTGTTTTCCATTGTCTGGGGGCCGTATTCATCTTCGCGCCTGTTCCAGAAACGGGAAATAAAAGAGTGAAAGAGGTGGTCCGCGCCTGCATTTATTTCGAGCCCGTCGTAACCGGCCTTTTGTACCCTCACTGCGCAACTGGCGAAATGGTCAACCCACCATTCTATTTCTTCAACGGTTAATGAATGCGGCGGATCATCCGGATGTACATCATATTCGGATACAAAATGAACTGCTGAAGCAGCAATGCGCTGGGCTATGAACTGATATTCCTTTCCCCAGGGTCCGCGATGGTAGAATTGGGTGAATACTTTTGCACCGTGGCTGTGAACCAGGTCTGTCAATTCCTTGATTTGCGGAATATATTTATCATTATCGACCCTGAACCTGCGGTCGCCATCTTCAAGCAGCGGCCATTCCATTGCAGGAGTTTCGGTTATAATGAGACCAACGCCGCCTTTTGCTACTGCTCCATAGAATGCCTTGGCTATATCGCCGACACGTTTTTCTCCTGAATCAAAGAAATATGTCTGCGCTGCGGTTTTGACAAACCTGTTCCTTAACTGGACCTTACCTATGTGATAAGGTGAAAATAACATTTCATATTTGTTTTCCGCCACTGTTAACCTCCTGATTTATTTTTATCTTTATAAGAGTTTGCTTTTTCAATAAAATCATAAATATAGAGAGGTTATCTTTGGGTGTCAAGATAAAATGACGTGCCTCAGGAGGAAATATAACATTTTTACCTAAAATTGCGTGCAGCAACGCCTTTAAATAGACAAAAATATGCAATAATTTCAATTTTATAAGAAAAAAGAGCGTAATTGCCTTGACAGAATGAATATATTTTGCATTTATTGAGGTCGAACTATGATCTCGACTATTCAGCCCATGAATATAGTCAGAACTTCCTCCATTCGGCATAAATAGGGACCGGCAGTGAAAAACGATAAGATGGATTTAAAACTGATTGCAGAACTCCAAAATGACGGCAATGTCAGCTATTCCAGCCTGGGAACCCTGCTGGGTATTACACCCAGGACCGTGGCAAAAAGGGTGGAAGGCCTCATTGAGTCCAGATTGATCACTATAAGGGCACAGCCGAACCCTTACAAGCTGGACCTTTCAGCGAATGTCGTTGTTGCCATCAAGGCCGATCCGACCAAAATCGATCATGTATGCAATCTTTTGAGCGGGCATTTCAATGTCAATCTTGTTCAGACGGTTTTAGGTCGCCTGGATATCCTTATAATGGCATATTTTTCCAGGTGGGATCTGCTGCATCATTTCATCCGAGATGAACTCTACACAATTGATGGAATCACGCATACTGAATTTTATTTTGTCGAAGAGGTCCATAAACGCTATGACAGGTTCTTTAACAAAGAGCCCTTTTCCAACGGTCGGGTAAAGTTGAGCAAGACCGACTGGGCGCTGATCGAAGAACTGGCAAAAGACGGCCGCACAAATCCTGTTGCGCTCGCTGAAAAACTGGGAATTCATGTCACGACTGTTTACAGGCGTATATCCGCTCTGTTAAAAGGGAATATCATAAAAATCAGCGGAATCCCGAATCCTTCCAGGCTGGGTTATTCTGCAAATGCCTTTATAATACTGGATGTGGATCCGAAGGAAGTGGCAAACGCGTGCAGCAGTCTCTATTCATACCCGGAGGTCTATTTTACCCTGACTCTGAATAACCGGTCGGGAATGATAGTTTGTGTTCATACAAAAAATACGGAGATTCTGTATGAGTTTCTGAAAAAAAAGATATCTCCCATCAAGGGGCTTATCAATACTGAAACGTTTATCAGGGCCGTGGTACAGAAAACCTATTACGGCTGGTTGATGGAAACAGATGAAAACGATAATTGTTAGAAAGGAAGCGATATGGAAAAGGTATACAGCAATTTAACGAATGAGGGGCCGATATCGGTAACCGTGGAGGAAGGAAAGGTTACGCGGGTACAGCCGCTTAAGATGGAAGAGAAGGATTTCAAGCCCTGGACGATAGAGGCAGGCGGGAAGAAATATACACCGCCGCTGAAGGCTAATTTAGCGCCGTTTGTGCACGCGGAAAGGACGAGGCTGTATTCGGCTGACAGGATAAAATACCCGATGAAGAGGGTGGACTTTGACCCGAACGGCGAAAGGAATCCCCAGAACAGGGGTAAATCGGGATACGAAAGGATAAGCTGGGACGAGGCGCTGGACATCGTATCGGGAGAAATTAAAAGGATCAGAGAGAACTACGGCGGCCCTGCGATTACAGGATTGACCTCGTCACATCATAACTGGGGTATAGTAGGATATAAGATGGGCCCGTTTCCGCGGTTTATGGACATGCTGGAGTACACGCCGGTATTTGACAACCCGGACAGCTGGGAAGGCTGGCACTGGGGAGCAATACACTCCTGGGGATTTTTCTGGCGCCTTGGCATGCCGGAACAGTACGATCTGCTTGAGGATTCCCTGAAGAACGCGGAGATGATAGTGTTCTGGTCCAATGACCCTGATACGACAAGGGCGATATACTGCGGCCAGGATTCGGTAATATGGAGACAGTGGCTGAAGGAAAAGGGAGTGAAGATGGTATTTCTTGATCCCTATTTCAACTATACAGCAGCACACATGGACGGCACATGGTTTCCATTAAATCCTGACTCAAACGCGGCACTGGCCCTTGGAATAGCCTATACCTGGATTGAAGAAGGTACCTATGACAAGGACTTTGTAGAAAACAGGACAGTGGGCTTTGACGAGTTCAGGAAATATGTATCGGGAGAAGAAGACGGTGTAGCCAAGACCCCGGAATGGGCAGCAGAGGAATCAGGGATACCCGCCAGAAGGATCAGGTCTCTTGCAAGGGAATGGGCAGTCTAAAAATACCGTTCTTGCGGCAGGAACCAGGGGCGGAGAAGGAGGAGCATGCAGGACTGCATACGGAACGGAATGGGCAAGACTCATGGTCCTTTTACAGGCCATGCAGGGACTTGGAAAGGCCGGAAACACCATATGGGGAACCGCAATGGGATGCCCCGGCCGATACCAGTTATTATGTTCCGGGATATGCCGACCTCGATACCAGAATGGCTATAACAAGGGCGGCAAGAACCAAGGTTATCAACCCGACAAAACAGAGGCTGTACAGACTGACCCTTCCGGATGCCATATTGAATCCTCCCGACAGCTGGACGGGCGCAGGCTTCTGCGGCCAGTCCATAGAACAGCAGTTCCAGAAATTTGAATATCCCATGGAAGGATATCCCGAAGTCAGGATGTTCTACCGATATGGCGGAAGCTTCATAGGGACTATGAGTGATACGAACAAATGGGTTAAAATGTACCAGAGCCCGAAACTGGAGTTTGTGGTAAACCAGGACTGCTGGTACTGCAGTGAAACGAACTTTGCAGACATAATATTACCGGCCTGTACAAACCTTGAAAGGGATGACTGGGGAGAATGGGGCGCAGCAGGCGGCTACAGCAACCACGGTAACAACGGCTGCAACTTCAGGATAATAGTACGTCAGCAGAAGTGTATAGAGCCTTTATGGGATTCAAAACCGGACTATGAGATACTTACCCTTTTAGCCGAAAGACTTGGCATGAAGGACCTGTATACAGACGGCGGAAGGACGGATCTTGACTGGTGCAAGGCCTATTATGAGATATCCGATCTGCCGAAGATAATGAGCTGGGAAGAGTTTGAGAAGAAAGGATATATAGTAATAAGCCCGGGGGAAGATTACAAACCTACCCCTGCATTACGCTGGTTCTATGAAGGCCGCCCCTGTGACACACCCGATTCCATGAACCCGAAGAGGGGAAAAGAGAATGGCTACTGAGCTTTCTACTTACAGCGGAAAGATAGAGTTCCAGTCACAGAGCCTGTTAAAGAACACCCCGGATGACACTGAAAGACCGGCTCGTGCCGCATTATATAGAGTCCTGGGAAGGTCATAAGAGCGCGATAAGGGAGAAATATCCGCTCATGATAATAAGCCCCCATCCCGAGGTTTACGTTCCATACCCAGTATGACAAACACACGGACTGGCTGAATGAGATACCCACCCATCGTATAATAAAGGATGATTATGCATACTGGCCGGTGAGGATCAACCCGGTTGATGCGGCAGAAAGAGGTATCAACAACAATGATATAGTAAAACTCTACAATGACCGTGGAACGGTTCTGTGTATAGCGGTCATATCTGAGAGGGTCCCGCCCGGAGTGGTACACAGCTACGGATCGGCAGCTAATTATGATCCGATAGAGCCCGGCAAACCGGGATCGGTTGACAGGGGAGGATGTATAAACATCCTGACATCATCAACGATGATGTCAAAGAACGCACCGGGCATGACACCCAACTCATGTCTGATAGAAATAGGAAAGTGGGAGGGTTAATAATATGTCCAGATATGGAATGGTAATAGATATAAATAAGTGCAACGGCTGCTACAACTGCTTTTTGGCGTGTAAGGATGAATATACGGGTAATGATTATCTGCCTTATTCCGTAGGTCAGCAGAATGAAGCCAGGCCGTTTATGAAGATGACCGAGAAGGAGATGGGGAAGTGTCCGAAGGTAAAGGTGGACTATGTAGCCCAGCCCTGTCTGCAGTGTTCGGATGCCACCTGTGTAAAGATGGCGACAAACGGAGAGGTATATCGCAGGCCTGACGGTATAGTGATAATAGATCCTGAAAAGGCGAAGGGAAAGAGGGAGATAGTAAACTCATGTCCTCACAGGGTAATCTCCTGGAACGAGGAAAGGGATGTAGCTCAGAAGTGTACCTTCTGCGTCCATTTGCTTGAGAACGGAGCAAAGGAGCCCAGGTGTGCAGAGGCATGTCCCTCTGGCGCGATCCTGTTCGGGGATCTTGATGATCCGAACAGCGAGATCTCAAAGAATCTGAAGTCCGCACCTGACACAGGAACTTAACCCGGCATATAATCTCAAGCCGAATGTAGTGTACCGGAATCTTCCCGGGCAGGCTGATAGCGGGCGAGGTGATCTTTGAGGACAAGCAGGAGTCATGCGCTCAGGGTGTCAAGGTAACACTCAAGGGTGACTCGGTGGAAAAGTCCTGTACAACTGATTTCCTTGGTGATTTTGAGTTCAAGGGTCTTCCTGCTGGTAAGGCTTTTAAGCTTACTATCGAATACAATGGCTATAAGTCGCAGATAATCGATATCAAAACCGATACCGATAAAAATATCGGTGAGGTCTTATTAAACCGGGCCTAAATTCAGAACTGTAAAAAAGGATTAAAAAACCGTGTCCCCCAAAAGGGCACGGTTTTTTATTTTTGAAATTCCGGATCATGGATAAATAGAAGAAAAAGATAACTTGAATAAACAGCAATGATCACTTGTGTATCAACTATATATTTTTTAATTCCCGGTATATTTCAATAGACGGGAGTAAAACTCAGGGCCGTGTTGTATCCCTGTGGATCGATCCAGGTAAACTTTACCACTGTACGGGTCAATGATACAGATAAGAGGTAATGGAATCTTGCCTAAACCACTGGCAGTACGACGCCATTCAGTACTTTTGTCCGCATCCGAAAACCACAGGACGAAATGATCCTCAAGCAGCGTCTTAACCGGCGGTTTCATAGATTCGAATACCTGGTTTTTCATATATCTGCAATTTCCACAACTGTTTCTGCCTACAAAGAGCACTATCTTCTTTTTTTCGGACGTTGCCCTTAAAAAGGCGGAGATCGCGGAATTTTCCCATTTCAATTCTCCGGCAAAGGAATAATGATTTCCCGAAAAAAAGAATACTAATAATATAATAACTAAAATCAATTTTATTTTATTCATTTTATTCCTTGTCAAAAAACCTTCTTTATTGAATTTGTTTATTCCGGAACAGAAGAAAAGGTCTTACCGTCCGAACTCGCTTTATATGTGGGAGTAAACATAATATGCCCGAACATTATAGGTTTATCCACTCTCTTGAAATCCAGGGGGCAATGCATAACACCAGCCGGGACATACACCCATGTGGTATTTTTGATTATATATATTTCGTTTTCCTCCCCCTCACCCATTACGAACTCTACCTCTGCACCGAATTCCTCAAAATTCATAGGATTACCGCCAATAAAATAAAGTATCTCGGCACTGGTGTGCATGTGCGCTTTTTCTATCATCCTGAAGGGCTTGTATATCGGACGCAGGACCTGTGTTAGCGGTTCATCCCATCCTTCTACAGGGGCTTCCTGTCCGATACCTATGTAAGTTGGGGCATCGGGTTCAGAAAATGGTAGTTGTATTCCCCAGGGTTTTTCCAGAAAATACTTTTTATATTTTGATTGCGTCATTGTTCAGTCTCCTCACCTGATATTTCAGATATACTCAGTTGTTTTAAATTAATCATAATATCGTGCATAATTCAATTGGAGAGTTGTGGATATTTTTTACTGAACTTGTAGAAGTCGTTAAAACCTTACCTGAGTATAAATCTTGATTCATATCTGTTTTAAGAAAAGGAGGTGGACAGCCGGAAGTTAAAACAGCTGTAAAAGCTTAAAATCCGACTGTCCTTTTAAAGAAAGGATGAAAAGCTTCCTCTTGTTTATACTCTGTTTAGCCTGTGAAACAGGCCAGTGAGGAGAAGAGTTTTTACAATAGTCTCTAATTATAGATAGACAACTTATTAAAAGAAAAGTTCCATAAATATTTTGCCAAGCACCTCTTGACAATTTTAGAAAACGAATTACTTGTTTCCAAGCAATATCCATCGATCGATGGACGTCCTAAAAAATTCTGAAGATAATGAATCAAGATTGTTTGTACTGGATTTTTAGGTGAGGTTTAGTAACACTTTAAAAGGTTGAAGAGAAAATACCTCGTCAGATAAAAAAATTTCATAAGGCATACTAGAAGAATTTTTTTCATTGGAGTACTCTGTCTATACAATGAAGGCGCTTTTTATAACTAATTTTACAGAAGGGAGGAAAACAATATGAAACTATGGGACAGGATAAAAAGAGGTATGGATGCAGGTTTTGATGCAGCCTTGGCAACTGTTCATTCGATCACCGATAAAGCTGGTGAAGGTATAGAACTCACCCGACTGCGACGAGAAAAGGCAAGGCTGGAAACACAGATTACTCGACTTTTGGCAGAGTTGGGAAATTGTGTTTATGAAAAAATATCAGCAGAAAGACTTGATGATATATCTGATAAATTACAGATAAAAGATAATTTATTGGAAATTGCGAGGAATGATGCACGAATGGTTGAGATTGACCGTCGTCTAACTACCGAGTTAGAAAATAATGAAGAAATAATTACTGATAAAGATGACTCAAACGAACAAAAAGATTAAAGTATCTTGACTAGAATGGAGGTTGTTATTTTGCCTCTGTTCTAGTCCCAAAAATAATAAAAAAACTACCTACTCTACATAAAGCGTCATATCAAAGACCAAAAAAGATAGTGAGAAAATTGATAACAGGCCATGCAACAAGAATATGTCATCCGCCATTGTTATAATTCGAACTTTCTTCAATTCCAAGATAACCCAAAATTTGAAAATAATTTTCAAAAAAGAGCCCAAAAGTAGCCCAATGAGATTTTGACATAACAGATTCAATGAGTTAATATCCAAACCGGTTAGAATTCCTTAACCATCCGATTTAATGACATTTTCAAACCATTGTGCTTTGCTGGTCTTAAAACCTTAAAGAGGGATTTATATGAGCCAGGAAGAAGTCAATCGCAAACTCAGCTGCATACTCAGTACTGATGTTGTAGGCTACAGCCGCCTCATGGAAGAGAATGAGGCGTCTACTGTCCGATACCTGGAAGAAAACAAGAAGCTCATAACCAAACTGATTGAAGAACATAATGGCCGTGTTATTGATTCTCCCGGTGATAATCTGCTTGCCGAGTTCAGCAGTGCGGTAAAGGCTGTCGACTGTGCGGTCAAAATCCAGAAAGAGTTAAAAATCAGGAATGCCGAACTGGTCGAAAATCGCAGAATGCAGTTCCGAATTGGTATAAATCTGGGAGATGTGATTGAAGAGGAGGGCAGGTTGTATGGCAACGGAGTTAACATCGCTGCTCGACTAGAAAGCCTCGCTGATCCTGGAGGGATATGTATATCAAGGAATGTTTATGATCAGGTCAAAACAAAACTGGATCTGGGTTATGAATACTTGGGTGAACAAGATGTAAAGAATATATCTGAGCCTGTGAGGGTTTATCGGGTTCAGACTGGAATTGTTGCTACTGGAAAGGATGTTAATAAAAAGATTCATGGAGGAATATTCTTCAAGAGAAATATAATTATTGTCCTCATAATTATCATCGCTGGATTCCTTGTTTGGAGATTTTATCCAAGCAAACCTGAAAATCAAACACCTGAAACCATCGCAGTCTTACCATTTGATGATATCTCACCCGAAAAGGATCAAGAGTATTTTGTTGATGGCTTGTCTGAAGAAATACTTAACAGTCTTACACAAATCCCTAATCTGCGAGTTATAGCTAAGACATCGTCTTTTTCTTTTAAAGGTCAGAATAAAACCGTACAAGAAATAGCCAAAGTCCTTCGTGTTGATCACGTTCTTGAAGGGAGTGTAAGAAAATCTGGAAATACAATTCGTATAACAGCTCAGTTAATCAAAGCTGATGATGAGTCTCACATTTGGTCAGAGGAATACGATAAAGATCTAGGGGTCAAAGAACTCTTTGCTGTTCAGGAAGATATTGCTAACAATGTCGCCGATAAACTGAAATTGACACTGGAAGCTTTCCAGATGGGTGGCACTGATAATCTGGAAGCGTATGAACTCTATTTAATTGCCAAGGCACAAGTACTCCCGAATGCAATAATCGCAAGACAAGCTCTGGAATCAATTGAAACCGCCATTGATCTGGACCCTGGATTTGCACTAGCATGGGCAACAAAATCAACTCTTCACAATATTCTCGTAACATTCGGGCCATCAAATAATGTTTTCATGGAACAAGAGATGGCTCTTAATACTGCAATGAAAGCAATTGAGATTGAGCCGAAATTAGCGGCAGCATATAATGCATTGGGCGCTGCTAAGTTCGCTAGAGGTGAATGGATCGGAGCAGAACTGGCCTACAGAAAAGCTAGCGAACTGTCAACCAGTAGGTTAATAGATCCTTCTAATGGTTATTTTACTACTTGTGTGGGTCATTTTAAAAGAACAATAAAATATTTGGCGGTAAATAATAAATATGATCCTCTTAACGAGAATTCCCGCTTTTGGTATATTATATCGCTTGGCCTGCTTGGTAATAACGAGCGTTTTAGTGAGGAAAATGAAATCGTTAAAAAATTACTCAAGGACCCATGGAAACCTGATGATAACAATAAGATTATATATTTTATGTGCATATGGCTACTAAGACTTGGCGTTGATGAATCTATATCCAGCGACGAAATAGTTTGGTCTCATACAATCTCTGATGTGGTCAAAAATTACTTAAAGTCACCTGAAGAAGGGTTGAAGGAATTGCGCAGAATTTATACTGATAGTGAGAATCTAAGTAGTTCAGACAATTTTTTTATTTCACTGTGGGCAGCCTATTTCGGTGATTCTGATTTTGCAATGGATGCAATGGAGAAAGGGTTTAGAATACACGCTGGAGGTTTATTTAGTGTCTGGTATCCGGCAATGCATGACCTCCGCAAGACGTCCCGATTTAAAGAATTCGTAAGGGAAATCGGTCTTGTAGATTACTGGAAAGAATATGGCTGGCCTGATAAGGATCTATGTCATCCGGTTGGTGATGATGATTTTGAATGTGAATAAATTAAACAGGAAAACAAAATGAACCAGGACAGAACTAAACGTAAACTCACCGCGATATTGAGCGCTGATGTAGTCGGCTATAGCCGCATGATGGAGGCTGATGAAGCCTGGACTATTAAAAGCCTGGAAGACAATAAAAGTCTGTTCAGTGGACTCATAAGTGATTATGAAGGTCGGGTAGTTGATGCACCGGGAGATAATATACTTGCTGAATTTACAAGTGTTATTAACGCTGTGGAGTGTGCTGTTAAGATACAACAGGAATTAAAATCTAAAAACTCCAAGTTGATAGAAGAACACCGCATGGAGTTTCGCATTGGTATTAATCTTGGGGATGTTGTTGAAGAGGATGGCAGGATTTATGGAAATGGCGTAAACATTGCTGCAAGGCTTGAAGGACTGGCAGAGCCGGGAGGAATCTGTATTTCCAGAACCGCCTATGATCAGATCCATACAAAGCTCGACCTTGGATATGAATACCTCGGAGAACATAATGTAAAAAATATTACTGTGCCGGTCAGAGTCTATAGGATTCTGACAGATTCAAAATCCAGTGGGAAAGTAATTGGAGAAAAGAAATATCCTGGAAACATATTTAGCAGAAAAGTATTCTCTGCGGTTATTATCCTCATCATAATTGCCGCAGGAATAACAGGATGGATTATATATTCTCATAAGGTACAATCCAAAGTGCCTGCTTCTGTGGATACCAAACAAGCCCATGCAATATCCGAAGAAAAAGAAATTCCAAAAACCATTGCAGTCCTCCCATTTGAAAACCTCTCACCTGACAAGGATCAGGAATATTTTGCTGATGGCATTGCGGAAGAACTGTTAAATTCACTCACCCGAATTTCTGAGCTCGAAGTCAGGGGGCGTACCTCTTCATTTTATTTCAAGGGGAAAAATGAGGATTTACACACCATCAGCAAGATGCTGAACGTTAATTACATTCTGGAGGGAAGTGTTCGCAAAGCCGGCGATCAGGTTCGTATAACAGTGCAGTTGATCAATACACCGAGGGATGCACATATATGGTCAAAAACCTATGAATTTAAAATGGATGATATTTTTGCCATACAGGACGATATTGCAAAATCGGTCGCTGATGCCCTGCAGATAACACTTGGTGTGGGTGAACTGGGTCGTAGACCTGGTATGACAAAAAATCCCGCTGCATATGAAGCCTACCTGGTTGGTGCCAAGTCTAACTTTTTAGTTGAACGTAATAATATACAACGGGCGATTGATCAACTGGAGAAAGCTGTTGCCCTGGACCCTGACTTTGCGATTTGCTGGTCTACTCTGGCAGATTTTTATGGTGCAGCTGCGACTTTATGGAATAGTAATCCTGAAATAGTTAAGGAGTTATTCAAAAAGAGAAAATCAGCTCTTTCCCGTGTTATTGAAATCAATCCCGATACTGATTTAGCACTTGGAATTGCTGCATCCCTGAGTGGCAACATAGTGGAAGAAGAGAGATTATATAAAAAGGCACTCGCATTGAATCCGGATGAAACAGGTATGAATGGTGCTTATGGCACACTTCATCTTAATGTAGGTAGACCCACGGAGGCCATTGACTATTATCAGCGTATAGTTCGTAAGGAACCCTTGAATTCCTTGGGTTATCTCGTTCTTGGATTTGCCTATGAATTTGCCGGAAACATCGATAAAGCTACTGTAGCTATCAAAAAGGGAAAAGAGCTTGCCACCCAGCCCGAGATTTATGACAATAGCCTTTATGTATTGGCAATGGAGGAAAACAACCAGCCGGTTTTGGATAAATATTTTGCATCGCTTAAGAATTCGGAAAACAAATTAAACCAGGTCATTCATTCCCTGTACGTTTCGACTGAAAACGCCGGTGCTAAACTCAGATCTATCCTGGCTGATCCTTCATACAGAAACTTCAATCTTCGCGTAGGATTTGCAGTATATTCATCATACTTTGAAGAAGATGAACTCGCACTTCAGGCATATAGAGAATTGGATGTATCGGAATGGACTACTTTTTATCCCATCTGGCGACCGATTCACAAAAATATGCGCCGGTTGCCAGGGTTCAAAGATCTCGTTAAGAAATTGGGTCTTGTGGATTACTGGCAAAGATCAGGAAACTGGGGTGATTTCTGTCATCCGGTTGGAGATGATGATTTTGTGTGTGAATGATATTTAATTGTTCCCTTTTATTTTATTGGACCAGGCAAGTTCAGTAGTTGATTTTCAAACAGGTTTAAATTACTATCTTACCAGTAAGAAAATAAAAGCGGGGATTAAAAATGACGAATGTTTCAACAACCAAAATGTCTTCAAAAGGGCAAGTAGTGATTCCTGAAAATATCAGGAAAGAATTAAATCTTAAGGAAGGTACTCAATTCATAGTCGTTGGCGAAAAGGATGTTGTTATTCTTAAAAATATTGCATTACCTTCCCTTGATGAATTTGGCGATCTTATCGACGAGGCAAGAAAAAAGGCAAAGAGGGTTGGATTAAAGAAGTCTGATGTTAAAAATGCTATTTTAAATGCCAGGAAAAGATCAAAATGAAAATTATCCTTGATACGAATGTGTTCATATCAGGGATTTTTTTTGCAGGTCCACCATCACAAATTTTAAAAGCATATGAAAACCAACGTTTTCAAATCGTACTTTCCAGTCAAATTCTTAGTGAATACCAAAGAGTAGCTGAGGAACTTTCCTCTAAATACAAAACAGTAAATATTACTCCTGTTATTGATTTGATAACAATACATAGTGAGTTTATAGATACACAGGGCATAAATATTTCTGTATGTGAAGACCCTGATGATAATAAGTTTTTAGAATGTGCTGTCGCGAGTAACTGTAGGTTAATTATCAGTGGTGATAAGCATCTATTAAAATTAACCGGGTATGAAAAGATAAATGTACTCAATGCTCGCACTTTTGTAGAAAAATATTTATAGCTATATTAGCCGTGTTGAATCTTTACAGTTGGAAGGTTTACGCAGGATTAATCTATCTGCTTAAAAGCACGAAATAAACCCTGAAGAGGGAAATATGAACAGGCTGGATTTCAAAAGGAAACTCACAGCAATACTTAGCGCTGATGTTGCAGGCTACAGTCGTCTTATGGGTGAAGACGAAGAGGGGACTGTCCGTACACTTAATAAATACAAGAAAATAATCTTCAGACTTATTGTTGAGAGTAATGGAAGACTGGTTGATTCTCCGGGTGATAATGTACTGGCTGAATTTCCAAGTGTTGTTGATGCGGTAAGATGTGCAGTTCAGGTACAGAAGGATCTGAAAGAGCAGAATGATGAATTGCTATTAAAAAGGAAAATGGAGTTCCGCATTGGTATTAATATTGGAGATGTTATTCAGGATGGTGAAAGGATTTATGGAGATGGCGTCAATGTGGCTGCCCGGATAGAGTCATTGGCAGATCCTGGTGGGATTTGTATTTCCAGGACTGCCTATGATCAGGTCAAAAATAAGATCCCTGTAGAATACGAATATATGGGTGAGTATGAAGTTAAGAATATTAAGGAGCCGGTTCGGGTTTATAAAGCATTAACTGAATCTATGGCGGAGGAAGCCATACAGGAACTAAAACCGGGTAATAATTTGTCTTTGAAGGCAATACCGCCCATAAAGAAGTTTCGCAAAATCTCAACAACTATTCTTACTGCAACGATATTAATTATCCTCGGATTATTTTATTGGAAATTTTATCCAAACCAACTCATTAAAATGGAACAGGATTCTATTACGCCTGAACAATCCGCTACCATATCCGATTTAAAAGAATTAACAAAAACCATAGCTGTTTTGCCATTTGAAAACCTGTCCTCAGATTCGGAACAGGAATACTTCTCTGATGGCCTGACAGAAGAGCTGATTAATAAGCTGACTCAGGTAAAAGATCTGCAGGTTACTGCACGTACTTCATCCTTTTATTTTAAAGGAAAGAATGAAGATATGCGAACAATAGGCGAGAAACTGGGAGTCACTTATCTATTGGAAGGCAGTGTACGCAAGTCAGGAGACCAGTTACGTATTACCGCACAGCTCATTAAAGCAACCGATGGGTATCACCTGTTTTCCGAGACCTATGACCGTGAATTAAAGGATATTTTTACCATTCAGGATGAAATTGCCAAAGCAGTGACCACTGCATTGAGTATCACCCTGGGTGTGGGTGAATTCAGCCGTCCCGGCATGACACGAAGCATTGAGGCTTATGATGAATTCCTTCGTGCCAAAGCCAACTTTGATAAGTACACACCTGAGTCCATCCTTGCAGCCATTGAACAATTTAAAAAAACCTTAAACATTGACCCGGACTTTGGATTTGGATGGTATAACCTGTCGAGGGCCTATCTTGCTGGTTCACTCAATGTCCCACCAGGTGAGACAGATGATTTCAAGGAAAAGCGTGTTGAGGCAGTGAAACAGGCGCGGGCCATCGCACCGGAGATGCCGGAATTGCTGGTTGAAAAAGCATGGGAATATGAGGATAGCGGCAACTTGCTGGAAGCCGAACGTATTTACAGGAAAATACTCGATGAGCAGGTAAATACGAATACAGCCTTGAAATTAGCATATTGTGGGATGTTAATAAGTGTAAGACGATACCGTGATGCGGTACAGTACCTTCAACGCGTAAAACGGCAGGACCCATTGGATGCACGTGTATCTTTCTGGTTGTCACTTGCATTGTCTTACTCAAAAAGAATAGAAGAGGCCCTTAAAGAGATTAAGCGCAGTCTGAAAGAAGGACTTGTTCACCCAGGCTATTCACTTATTGAATTTCTAGTAGCGCTTGAAACCAATGACAGATCTGGAGCAGCGGCTATTATTAATGCAAATTACAGCCTTGAGGGTGACAACCCTAACACAACCATGTTGGAACTGGCTAAAATATTGCTGATAGAAGATAAAGAAGCTGCATTGTCAAAGTTGAGAGACCTGTCAAAAAGACCTGATGTTCCCCCCAACACCAGAATGGATATAGCACATGTCGCGTCTGCGCTGGGAGATCCTAAATTAGGGTTTGAGACTTTTATGGAATCTGAAGCTGTTAATGTAAAACAGGCTATTTGGTATCCCATACACAGAGGCATCTGGCAGTTACCCTCTTTTAAAACATGGATTCGGAATAAAGGTATCTATGATTACTGGCGTAAATCCGGAAACTGGGGTGATAACTGTAAACCGGTCGGTGAAGATGATTTTGTGTGTGAATAAATTTAGCAGGAAAACAACATGAACCAGGATCGTGATAAACTTAAACTTTCTGCAATATTAAGTGCTGATGTTGTTGGCTATAGTCGACTCATGGAAGAAGACCAGTCATGGACAATTAAAAACCTTGAGGAGAATAAAACTCTCATCAGCGAATTAGTCGAAGAATACAAAGGCCGTGTTGTCGATGCCCCGGGGGATAATATTCTGGCAGAGTTCAGCAGTATAACAAATGCGGTTGAATGCGCCGTAAAGATACAGCAGGAATTAAAGAAGAAAAATGCCAACATAGTTGAAAACCGGCGAATGGAATTTCGTATCGGTATCAATCTGGGAGAAGTATTTGAAGAGAACGGCAAAATATATGGCAGCGGAGTTAATATTGCCGCCAGAATTGAAGGGCTTTCAAAGGCGGGAGGAATTTGTATTTCCGGTAGGACTTATGACCATATCAAATCAAAAATTGAGGCTGGTTATGAGTACTTAGGAGAACACACTGTAAAAAATATATCAGAACCCATAGGTGTTTATCGCATGTTAACCGGTCCAGAAAATACTGGAAAAGCAATTAGTGAAAGGAAGAAAAGTGAAGTAATATCCTGCCAAAAAAACATTACTATTGCTGTATTGCCGTTTGATAACCTTTCACCTGAAAAAGATCAGGAATATTTTGTCGATGGTTTAACAGAAGAGATACTTAATTATATCTCTAAAATATCAGGTCTACACGTCACTTCAAAGACATCCTCATTCGCATTCAAGAAAACAGACAAAACGATTCAGGAGATCGCTAAAATACTTGGAAGAGATTATATACTTGAAGGAAGTGTCAGGAAGGCTGGAAATTCTCTGCGAATTACAGCACAATTAATTCACTTAGCAGATGATCGACACATTTGGTCCGAGGCATATAACCGGGAACTTAAAGATATCTTCAAAATACAGGAAGATATTGCTCTTAGCGTTGCGGATAAATTGAAGTTAACAATAGAGTCACTTAAGTTATTAGGTGGAACTGAGAATATTGTCGCCTATGAAAAATATCTGAATGCTAAAGGACTAAGATCAACCGATTTAACAGTGATGAGACAAGCGTTGGTGTCAATCGATGCAGCCATAGATTTAGATCCCAAGTTTGCACTCGCATGGGTAGAAAAGGCTCGTAACCATACCTTACTAAGTGTCTTTGGCCCTTACAATCGCGCTATTGTAGAGATAGATACGGGTCTAATAGCCGTTCAAAAAGCCATGGAACTTGAGCCGAAGCTAGCTGAAGGATATATTTATTTGGGCTATATCAATGCAGCAAAAAGAGAATGGATTGCGGCAGAATATAATTTTAGTAAGGCGTTGGAACTAATTGACGAATCATTGTCAGGCGATCATGATTATATTATCGTTTTTAATAATGTGGTAGGTAAATTCAAAAGAGCTCAAGAATATTTAGAGAAGATGCGGCGAAACGATCCAATTAACGAAAGATTTCTAAACTGGTATTATTTCACTTTCAGCCTGCTTGGTGATAGACAGGGGGCTGAAGATGAATATAAAAGCAGGGGAAATTTGATATCAAAGGGTTGGTCGACTTTTCATAATGATTTCATAACATTTACTCGAATTGGATTTGACGATGTAGTGTCAAGTGATGAGATACTACCTTCCAATCCGATTTTCGATATAGGAAATAAATACTTTGACTCACCAAAAAAGGGTCTTGGTGTACTGCGGAGAAATTATAAAAGCGATAGCAAATTAAGCTCTATGTATCTATCCAGACTTTCCCTGTTGGCAGCATATTTCGGGGATACTGAATTTGCACTGGAAGTGTTGGAGAAAGGCACTGGAATTTCCTCTGATTTAATTCCTTGTTGGTTTCCAGTAATGAAAAAAGTCCGAAAACTACCCAGATTCAAAGAATTCCTCAGAAAAATCGGCCTGATAGACTACTGGAAAAAATATGGCTGGCCAGATAACAATCTCTGCCATCCGGTTGGTAATGATGATTTTATGTGTGAATGATTTTAACGGGAAAAGGAAATGAATCAAGAGCGTACAAAACGAAAACTCACTGCGATATTAAGCGCTGATGCAGTTGGCTATAGTCGACTCATGGAAGAGGATCAGGCATGGACTATTAAGAACCTTGAAGAGAACAAAACTCTCATTAGCGATTTAGTCGAAGAGTATAAAGGTCGTGTAGTTGATGCTCCTGGGGATAATATACTTGCCGAGTTTAACAGTGTTATTAATTCAGTGGAATGTGCGGTCAAAATACAACAGGAATTAAAATCTAAAAACGATAACCTGGTTGAAGCACGCAGGATGCACTTCAGGATAGGAGTAAATCTGGGAGATGTAGTCGAAGAAGATGGGCGAATATATGGTAACGGGGTTAATATAGCTGCTCGTCTTGAAGGACTTGCTGAACCGGGAGGGATCTGTATATCCAGGACAGCCTATGATCAGGTGAAGAGTAAAATTGAGGTGGATTACGATTACCTTGGAGAGTATCAGGTAAAGAACATAAATGAACCTGTACGGGTTTATCATATATTGATGGGTGGTGAGAGTACTGAGAAGTATGTTCCTCATGGTAAGTCAAATAAGATAATAAATCCCTTCACTATTCTGTCTGCTGTTATAATTCTTTTGGTGGTCGCATTAGGAACTACAATTGCCATTTTATATCCTAAACCGCAAGAGGTGCGTCAGGTTGTTCGTTTTGAATATGAATTGCCTGATGGCCAGGAATTCCATGATCTCGGTTTAAACTATGGTTTGTGTCTCGCGATTTCTCCCGATGGCAGTCAAATAGCCTTTAGTACATCTGAAAATCTTTACATACGCACACTGAATGAACTGGAATCCAAGCGTATTCCTGGTACGAAAGGTAACATATTCCAGCCATTCTTTTCTTATGATGGGAAATGGTTAGGTTATGGAGTTGTACAGGGTATGCAGTTCAATAAGATTCCTATCGAGGGAGGCGCGCCGGAAGCAATGTGTTTTGCCCCATTCTTTTACGGTGCGGTTTGGAACTCAGATAATACAATAGTGTATGCAGATGCAGGGAGTATAAAGAAAATCCCTGCAAACGAGGGGAACCCGGAAACGCTTTTAGATATTAAGGAACCGGGGTATCCGCAAATTCTATCAAACGGCAAAATTTTACTTTTTACCGATACTGTTTCTCAACCACCTACTATTGTTATTTACAATCTCAAATCAAAAGAACAGAAACGATTATTTGCTGGATATAAGGCAAGGTATCTCTCGACAGGACATCTTGTTTATCTTTTAGAAAACAGTCTATATGCTGTTCCATTCAATCTTAATGAGCTTAAAACAACTGGTACTCCAGCTCTTTTGATAGATGACATATGTGACTTTGTTATCTCAGAATCAGGTACTCTGGCATACATACCTGGACCGCCAGACGTCTCTTCATTTAAATCGAATCTGGTTTGGGTAGATAGAAGTGGAAAGGAGACCTTGCTACTGGAGCAAGAAGACTATTATGGAACTGTTAGAATTTCACCTGACGGGACTAAAGTCGCTTATACAATCGATCCACCAGGTTTTGACTCAAAGATTTGGGTATACGATATAGCCCGTAAGAATGCCTCTCCGTTTAATCTTGATAAAAACTTAAAAAACTTAGGACCATGGACACATGATAGCAGAAAGATTTTTTATTCCTCAACGAGTAGAATAGAATCAGGAACTGGAATTTATTTAAAAGCAGCCAGTGGGATAGGAGAGGCAGATGGTATTTTTATGAGTAACGATAAATTTCTAAATCCATCATGTTTGTCTAAAGACGGGAAAGCACTTGTAATAGAAACGTTTAATAGTGATTTAAAAAAAAGAGATATTGAGCTAATTACCATTGAAGATGAAACGGAAAAAAAACCCTTGCTCCATGAAGAATATGAGGAATTTTTCGTTCAGATTTCACCAGACAGTCAATGGATGGCATTTGTATCCAATCAGGAGGGACAAAACGAAGTATATGTATGCCCATTCCCGGATGTGAACAAAGATAGATGGAAAGTATCAACAAAAGGAGGAACTCAACCACTGTGGTCTCCTGGCGGTGATGAGCTGTATTATCGAAATGGTGAGGAAATACTGGCAGTCTCTGTACAAACCAAAGAGCAATTCAGTTTTAAATCACCTGTAAAAATCTTCAGTGGAAAATACTTGTTGGACAATTTTACTTTAAATTGGGATATCCATCCCAAGAACAAAAATTTTCTAATGCTAAAAATACCTGATACTACAATTGAGAAATCCGACCAGGAATCTCCCCATAAAATCGTTGTTGTTACAAACTGGTTTGAAGAACTGAAAGAAAAGGTGCCGACGAATTAAACGAATTAAAAACTCTAATAATTCGAGTCTGATTGGTAAAATCCAAAACCCAAAATTTAAAAATAATCTTCAAAAGAGAGCCCAAAAGTAGCCCAATCAGTTTTTGAAATAAGTGGATCAAAAGATCATAGATAAATATCGGAGCTAACATATCACAGATATTTCGAATTGAATTAGCCGGTTAAATTAATAATACAGGATAGTATTAAGTTTTTTGTCAAATCTAAAGTGATTGTTGGTTCTCCGATGTAACTCCAGTATCTACAGATAAAGGTTTGATACTCTTTAACGCTTTAGACTCAGCCTCATTGGCAAAATATAAATCCCATCTTATCTGAATATTTATCCAGAAATCGGCAGATACATTAAAAGCTTTTGCCAGCCGTAACGCAGTGCTGGGAGTTATTCCCCTTTTTCCATTAATAATTTCGTTTATTCTCTGGTAGGGAACATTAATAGTTTGAGCTAATTCCTTCTGAGAGATTCCCATCGGCTTAAGAAATTCTTCCAAAAGCATTTCGCCCGGATGAGTTGGTGTCCTGTGTGTTGGTATTCTAATCATAATTACTCCTGTAAAATATTAATGATAATCGACTATCTCGACATCATTTGGTTCATCATCAACCCATTTAAAACAAACACGGTATTGTTTGTTAATCCTAATACTATATTGCCCTTTTCTGTTTCCTTCAAGAGCCTCTAATCTATTCCCTGGTGGCACTCTGAGTTCATCAAGTGATATGACTGAATCCAGTTGATCAAGTTTTCGTGAAGCGATTTTCCATAATTTTTTAGGAAGGATTTTCATTGCAGCCTTTGAAAACTTACCATTAAAGATATCTTCGGTAGCTTTGTCTTTAAATGATGCGATCATGAAAACACAATATCACGGATAGCATGCTATGTCAATGAAGGCTTTACATCCCCAATATGAGGTACCAGGACGGGAGTGAATCTCTACAATAAAGATTGTTTCCTTATAAAGATTTTTGCGGAATCCACCGAAGCATATCCTAGTTTGTTCCGGATATTTGTTGGGTATTAAATTAAAGGTATTATCCTCCTATGGATATAAATAGCTCTTGCGAAGGAGGGTAAATTCCTGGAGGAGTATGATAAGAGGGAGGGGAAGAAGGCGAGGTTTATTGTTTGAAAAGATGTTATTACGCTAACAGAAACTTATTTTGACATAATAAATTCAATCAGTTAATATCCAAAAAGGTTAGAATTCCTTAACCATCCGATTTAACACAATTTTCAAAACAATCTGTTTTACTGGACTTAATAAACCTGATAGAGGGATTTACATGAGCCAGGAAGATGTCAATCGCAAACTTAGCTGCATATTAAGTACAGATGTTGTTGGATACAGCCGTCTCATGGAAGAGAACGAGGCGTCTACTGTCCGATACCTGGAAGAGAACAAAAAGCTGATATCCAGGTTAATAGAAGAGCACAATGGAAGGGTAGTCGATTCTCCCGGAGATAACCTGCTCGCAGAGTTCAGCAGCGCGGTAAAGGCGGTTGATTGTGCAGTAAAAATCCAGAAAGAACTGAAGATCAAAAATGCCGAATTGATTGAAAACCGCAGGATGCAGTTCCGGATAGGTATCAATCTGGGCGATGTGATTGAGGAGAATGGCAGGTTATATGGGAGTGGAGTAAATATTGCTGCCCGCCTTGAGGGATTGGCTGATCCCGGAGGAATATGCATTTCCAGGAATGTCTATGATCAGGTGAAAACCAAACTCGACTTTGGGTATGACTACCTGGGCGAGCATGAAGTTAAAAACATTTCTGAGCCTGTGAGGGTTTATAGGGTTCAGACTGGGGCTGTTAACGCCGGCAAGATTATTGGTGAGAAAAAGAGAGGAGGAATATCCCATAATAGAACCATTGCTGCTTTTACAGTCCTGATCATAATTATAGCAGGATTACTCAGTTGGAATTTTTATTCCCACAGATCAGATAAGATAGAGCAGGCTTCTATTGATCCTGGAAAAGTACCTGTTACATCCGATTCAAAAGAAACACCCAAATCCATTGCAGTCCTACCCTTTGAAGATATTTCACAAGAAAAGGACCAGGAATACTTCTCTGATGGCCTGACAGAAGAATTGATAAACAAATTAAGCCATGTTAAAGATTTGCAGGTTACAGCCCGTACTTCATCCTTTTATTTCAAAGGAAAGAATGAAGATATGCGTACAATAGGCGAGAAACTGGGAGTTACTTACCTGTTGGAAGGCAGTGTGCGTAAATCAGGAAAACAGCTACGCATTACTGCACAATTAATAAAAGCAGCGGACGGGTATCATCTCTGGTCAGAAACCTATGAGCGCGAATTGAAGGATATTTTTGCGATTCAGGATGAAATAGCCAAAGCAGTGACCACGGCATTAAGCATAACTCTTGGGGCCGGGACGTTTAACCAACCGGGCATGACTAGAAATGTGGAGGCCTTTGATGAAGACCTGCAGGCCGTCGCTGAATTCACAAAGACTACTCCGGATTCTATGCTGGCAGCTATTGATCACGCAGAGCGTGCTGTGCTCATTGACCCAGCCTTTGGTAAGGGCTGGATTGACTTGAGGGATGCCTACATTAATAGTATTAATACATTACCCACCTGGCAGACAGTTGATTTCAGTGAAAAGGCTGTTGAAGCCCTGGAGCACGCAAGGGATGTGGCACCAGATATGCCGGAATTGATAAGAATTACAGCAGAAAAATTATTTAATGACGGCAATTGGCTGGGGGCTGACCACATTTATCGTAAACTTATTGATATGAACGGTTCCACGAATGCACGTCCAAATTCAGATTTTTGCTGGATGTTAGTAAAAGCAGGTAAGATAATTGAAGCCCTGCCTTTCATTCAGCGCGCAAAGCGCCTGGATCCGCTAGGCTCAGTTAATTCTTTATTATTGGTAATAGCACTGTTTGATTTAAACCAGTTGGATTCAGCCCTGGCGGAGAATAGTCATGGACAGACTTTAGAAGGACTTGAGCCATTCTTTAATTTTATGGAATGGCTTATCGCACTAATAAGGGGTGATAAGTCATCGGCTGCAACCATTATTGCCAGAGTTTACAATTTGGATGGTGAATACCCGTCTGCAGCCACGCTGCAAATCGCCCGGCACCTGGCAGGGGATGATAAAGCATTGCTGACTGAAATAAAAACAATACTTAATAATTCTAATACAACACCCAATGAAAAGCTTATGCTTATGAACTTCGCCGCGCTGTCAGGTGACCCCCAATTAGCCCTTGAATGTTTTCGTAAATCGGGAAGTAAAACTTATGAAGCACTTTGGGGACCGCAGCTTAGCGATATGCGCCGGTTACCAGGGTTCAAGGATCTTGTTCGGGAAATAGGCCTGGTAGATTACTGGCGAAGAACCGGTAACTGGGGTGAATTCTGTCATCCGGTTGGTGATGATGATTTTGAGTGTGATTGATGCTTGTGAAATGATTAATAAGAAAAATGGACCTGCCTTTTTAAGTGGATGCCTGGTTGATAAATACAATATTTGACTTAAGACATCATGTAGTTTATACTTCGAAGTATAAATTTGGATTTTCAGGAGGATTATATGGAGGCGACCGCCAAAGACCTTAGGTTTAATTCAAAGGCATTAATAAATGCTGTCAGTCGTGGAGAAGAGGTAGTTATTACATTTCGCGGTAAACCTTGTGCTAAATTAATACCCTATAATAATGAAAAAGGTGGTGAACCAAAATCAGATTTGTTCGGAATCTGGAAAGATAATGATAAGGTAGGGGATGTTAATGAATATATAAGGTCGTGTAGAAAAGGAAGATATTAAATGATTATTGATACCGATGTCCTTATCTGGTACATGAAGGGAAATAAAAAGGCATTTGATGTTATTGAGAATTCCAAAAGTTTCTCCATATCTGTTGTGACCTATATCGAACTGGTCCAGGGCATGAGAAACAAAAGTGAGTTGAATACCCTTCGTAAAAGCCTGCATGCCTGGAAATCAGAGATCCTCTATATTTCGGAAGAAATATCTGTTAAAGCTATGTTTTTTATAGAACAGCATTACCTGAGTCACTCTATTCAGATCGCAGATGCCCTGATAGGAGCTACTGCAATAGCATATGGGCAAACGATCCTGACTGCTAATGATAAACATTACAAAATGCTGAAAGATTTACAGATAAAAAAATTCCGTCCTTAAAAAATTAAAAATCTATCCATGAACAGGCACGTTCCGGATGGATTATGGTTCTAAATAAACCTGAAAAAGGAATTTGCATGAACCAGGAACAAGTCAATCGCAAGCTCATCTGCATATTAAGTACTGATGTTGCTGGTTACAGCCGGCTGATGGAACAGAATGAGGCGTCTACTTTAAGAAACCTTGAAGAAAATAAAAAACTGATTTCCAGGTTGATTGAAGAACATAATGGACGAGTCATCGATTCGCTAGGCGATAATCTGCTTGCTGAATTCACCAGTGGATTAGGGGACGTACATGAAAATATGAATTGAGATCGGCATTAGACCATTCTGAAGGCAAAAGGCTATAATCTGGACAAGCTTATTGATCGTGTATCTGCATTAACACTTTTAACCACGAAAGAAATATTGGACAATGCCCGGGACAGGAAAAGAACAGAGGCAAGGAGCATATTATGTTTCTGGGCTGCAGAAAAGCTGAAAAAGATAATGAGTGTCAGGCCTACATAGTTGACAAACTGGATCATGACCTGTCAACTATGTAGACCTGACACGGATTTTTTTGGTCATTTTCCTTTTCGGGCACACAAATAAAATGATGTCGGGTTAATAACCTGACCAACCTGTCTCAATTGCCTGGATATTCAGACCCTCGCATAAAACCTGATGCAAATGTTTTTTTCAAAGGACCCAGGATAGTTTCAAGGTCGGATTCATTAATTCTTTTCACATCTATCCCGTTTTGCTCAGCTTCTTTCCTGAATGCATCATCCGCAGGAGAGTCCTCGGTTACGATTAACATATCCGCCCACTGATTTTTTGCTTCAAACGCTGTTTGGAAGAGTTCTTTCACATCCTTTTCCAGGGGTGTTTCATCAACCACACGTGATAAAACATATCCCATTACATAGCAGCTTGCAGCATCCATCAGTACATAGATATCGTAAGGTTCATCCTGGACAAGCAGAAACTCTTCATTAACTCTGACTGCTATCCATGCTTCATTTACGCGGAATTGATCTGGTGTGATCATACTGCACTCCATTGCACGATATGTATAAAAGTCGTTTTATCAGTTCCGGCTATCTTTCCATTTTGAATTATACGATGAAAGACGAGACGGATATTCTAAAAGATATTGAATAAAAAGGTCTTTTCTCGTTGACGCATTGGAATAATAGCTATTTTCAATTTTTTAATCAATCATAAATAAGCCAGATTAAAGCAAAGGGCAGAGGGCCGTTAAGAAAATATCAAAAAGCACTGGATACCGCGATTCCGCGATTCCGCGATTCCGCGATACCGCGATACCGCGATTCCGCGGCTTCGCTTTAAGCTTCCGCCTTCGTTTTAAGACTTCGGCCCGACAAGATGGCGTGACAGGCAAGTCGCGGTATGAGGCCCGGATGTATTATGCAGAGAAAAGCATCGGACCCTCCATTTTTCACGATTTATTCATCACTATGTAAGTTCTATTTTAAGTGTGCGCCCTACTGCATTTGCTGCTTTTTTCATGGTCAGGAGTGTAACTGCTTCATTTGAAGGATCAAGGAGCCTGTCCAGTGCACACCTGCTGGTTTTCATCTTTTTAGCCATATCTGTCTTGGTAATCTTCTGCTCCTTCATCGCCTGTTCTATCTGATAGGCAAGGACTCTTTTTATGGCCGATTCCTGTATCTCATCAAGCAAATCTCCTTTCTTAAGAAAATCATCGAAATCACTTCCTATATTTTTTTTCATGACGGATCACCACCTTTTAAAGGGCATCTGCCGCTCCTAAGCTTCGGTCTACGCTAACCTTCGCTAAAGCTTCCGCCTTCATTAAAATACTATGGCGGGATAAAATGGTGGTCGGAGAAGCTTCAGTCTTCGCCAAGGCTGCGCCGGGACAAGACGTCCCGACAAGAAACGCGAGACAGGTGGCGCAGAGGGCCTCAGTGAAACAAAATCAAATGAGGTTTCACTAGTCAGACATGCGAGAGAATGAAAAACTGCTGGATCCCGCGGTCCAGATTTCGCCGAGGCCACTTCCGGCAGGCAGATCGGGTTAGCTATGACCATATCAGGAAAAATTCTTGACCGATCTTAAATAAATAGCTTATTCTTTATACAATAAGTATTACCCGCAATAATATGGAAAATCTTTCCTATACAGAAAAATGAAGGACGAGGGCAAGATGAGTAAGATAGGCAACGGACTAGATTCATCCACCAAAAAAGAATATTCCGCTGAACGAAAACAAATGCTTGATCAGGAGATGAGCCGTTGCCTCAGTATGCTAACCGAGCAAAGTGACGCTGAAAAGGTTATTTTATTTGGGACATTGGTAAATGGCGCGGTTCATGAGTGGTCAGATATTGATCTTGTGGTCGTGGAAAGGACTCACCTGTCATTTTTTCAGAGAATTAAAAAACTCCGCAAGCTGCTTCAACCAAAAGTCGGTATGGATATCATGGTATACACACCTGAGGAGTTTGACCAGCTTTGTGCTGAACGCCCATTTTTCAAAGAAGAGATCATTGGCAAAGGGAAAGTCGTCTATGAACGCGGCAGGTGATCGATGGTTTGAATTTGCCAGGCAGGATCTACAGATGGCAGAACTTGCTCTTCGGGAAGGAATTTATAATCAGGTCTGTTTTCATAGCCAGCAATGTGTAGAAAAATGTGTTAAAGGTATACTTGCAAATCTTGGGAAAAGTCTTCCCAGAACTCATTCGATCGTAGATTTGCTTTGCCTCTTACCTGTGGAATATCTTTCATCTCTACGGGAGGATATATCTCAATTGGATATCTTTTATATCCCTACCCGCTATCCCGATACCCTGCCTGGATCACTGGCAGAAGGTCTGCCGGGCAGGGAAGATGCAAAGGATGCCATCGAAGCCACCAGGGAGTGTTTGAAAGAGATTAATTTAAGGTTTTCACAAGGAGAATGAAGAGTCAGTGATCCTGATAATCGATCACTGTAATCTGATGAGAAATTTCAATTCTCACAGGGTAACCGTACTATGAAGGTTGAACCTTCGCCCGGTTCGCTCTCCGCATTGATTGATCCTCCATGCGATTCAGCGATTTTACGGCATATCGCAAGACCTATGCCCGACCCGCCAAATTTATTTTTGGGATGTAATCTCCTGAAGGGTTTAAAAATTTGATTATTATATTTCTGGTCAAATCCTATCCCATTGTCTTTCACCAATATTTCACAATAATTTCCATTGTTTTTTGAATAAATTTTGATGCAGGGATTTTTCTCGCTCCTGTATTTTAAGGCATTGCTGATAAGATTTTGGAAGAGTCTCAGGATCTGAGTTTCATCTGCCGTAATGGCAGGTAGATTTTCGATTTCCAGTCTGCCATCTGATTTTTTCAGGTCTTCTTCAAAAAGCCCGGCTGCTTCCCATGCAATTTTTCCAAGATCAACCGGCGTTACTGATTTTGGTTTAGTGGTTATTTTTGAAAATTGAAGAAGATCATTCAGCAGTTGTCGCATACGACTTGCTGAAGCATTCATTCTCTCCAGATATTCTTCCACTGTCTTGTCCGGTAAATTAGCGGGCCCCTCCAAAAGCATGTTGCTGAATGTCTGAACTTTTCTTAAAGGTTCCTGTAGATCATGTGCGGCAGCAAATACAAAATCCTGCATTTCTTCGTTAAGCTTTTCCAGTTTTATAGTGTAATCCACCAGGGCTTTATTGGAAATTTGAAGTTCTGCTGTCTTTTCTTTAACCCTGTCTTCAAGCTGATCATTCGCAATTCTTAATTCTTTTTCAGCGCGTTTAAGATCTGAAATATCACGGGCAACATGCACTGTACCTATTACATTGTCTTCGTTATCACATAAAGCTGTTGTACTCACCAAAAAATCACCACCGATTCGAGGTTCATGTACTTCAATAATATGCTCTTCTCCATCACCGCATGTCAGAGAGTGTGGACAGAATGCCGGAGCCTCTTTTGTCCCGTGGACTACCTCATAACAATGAAGGCCAATGCACTGTTCGGGGGGCAATCCAAGTCGATCTGCCATTGTACGGTTCACCTTTTGAACCTGGTGTTTCCTGTCCAGGATTGCTATCATATCAGGGACAGTATTAAAGGTAAGCTCCCACTCTTCTTTGGAACGATACAACTCCTCTTCCATTAATACACGCTCGGTTACATCCCGGAATACCAGTACAACCCCGGTGAGATTTCCATTATCATCCCTTATGGGTGCAGCACTGTCATCGATCGGTATTTCATTTCCGTTTTTCGCAATAAGTCTGGTATGATTTGCCAAACCAACTATGTTTCCGCATCGCAGCACTTTTTTTACCGGATTTTCTACCTGCTGGCGTGTATCTCTATTTATGATATTAAAAACGTCTTCCAGATCTTTGTTCAGGCTTTCGGTCAGAGTCCAGCCTGTTAGATTCTCGGCAATCGGATTCATAAAAGTTATCAATCCGTTTCTGTCAGTAGCAATTACCGCATCCCCTATACTCCTGAGAGTGATTCTGAGCCTTTCCTCATTCTCTTTTAAGGTTTTTTCCATTTTCTTGCGATCTGTAATATCGTTAAAAATGACAGAAAAGTATCCTTTATGAGGGCTGTAAGCGGAAACAGAATACCATTTATCAAGTAGCTCAGAATAATTTTCAAAATTTATCTGCTTTCCTGTTAAAGCAACACCTCCATATTTGTTTATCCAATCCGTGGGATCTTTTTCGATCCCAGGCAATGCTTCAGTGACTCTTTTTCCTATGATGTTTTCTCTTTTTAGCCCTGTGAGCATTTCAAATGCCTCATTGATCTCCAGAAAAATGTAATCGCAGGGTATTCCATTATCATCAAGTACTATTCTGTGATATGCAAATCCTTCTGACATGTTCTCGAAGAGGGCGCTGAGGTTCTCTTCGCTTCTCTTGAGCGCATCTTCTACATTCCTGATCCCTGAGCTTTCTATGACTTCCCAATGATCTGCATTCCAGACAAGAGCAAATTTGTGTTTTTTTACAACTTCCATAAGGCCAATTGTGTCAAAATAACCAGCAGGGTAATAGAAAAGAGAAATAATATTAAATCGGCTTATGGCTTCCATCCTTTTAAGGAGATCTATTTTTAACTCCTTTTCATCATTTACTCCGTTAGATGCAAATCTTAATCCGTCGAATCCACTCAAAATAGCATGGTCAAGCCTGGACAGAATCGCTTCATCAATTCCGGCATTTTGCATTTTCCATAGCTGTTCGGGAATGATTACCATCTGACCTTTATTCATGCAGTATTTGATATCAGGGAAAAATTTCCCAAAGGTTTTGATGAGATCTTCCTTGTTGAATGTATCGGAAACTACCCACACACAGAATTCGTTATTTTCCAGACCTGCTTTAAAATAGGGTATGATGATTTCAAATAAACTTTCCTCTGTTTCATAAAACTGGCAGAAATTAGTCCCCCACATCAGACTATCAATTAAAGATATCCCTGATGGTCGTTTTTCCGAATAAATGGTATGCATTTTCTCCATTATTACTATGCTCTTGGAATTCGTTTTTATATATAACTGTTAATGATTATTTGAATGTTAGCATGCTGCTAATGAAGATCTTTGGATCAGCTGCCATTCTCCCTGATTCATTGCAAGTGCAAATTCATGGTTTTTTATAACATCAAGGATTTCTACAACTCCGCATTTAACAAGAGAATAGGTACAAAGCACCAGTAATTTTGTTTCCCCTATTACTGTGTTGATTGCAGCCTCGTATTCTGTAAAATCATCCCAGTCCTTTTTGTTGTCAATCCAATATGGATTGCCACTTACTCTTACACCGGAGTATCCTTTTGAAATGGCATTGTTATGCTTCTCCAGCCACATATTGAGCGTGCGTTGAAGTTCGAAACTGCCCCCTATAAGATACCAGTCAGTATATGGAAATATTTCAATCTGTCCATTTTTCAGATATTCGGAAAAAGAAGGTACTCCGATCTTTAAAGCATCAAGTGCCTCTTGAGTTGTAAGAAACTCCGATGTAACCCATACACATAATTCGTTATTTTCCAGACCTGCCTTAAAATACGGTATCAGTACATTGAGCAGATCTTTTTTTGTTTTATAGAATTGGCAAAAATGACTGCCCCACGGTATATTCCCAATCAGGGATAATCCGGACTTCCTCATATTGTTTTCGATCGCCATATTTTCAGCCCTCCTCTTAAATTATATTTAACTATTTTTCTCTCCCAAGCTCCGCAACAATTCTCATCATTTTTACCCACTCATCAAAGATCGGCGATTTGGTTATATACATGCTTGCTCCTGCTTCTTTTGCAAAAGATTTATCATTTTCCAGTTGTGAAGTACTCAGGATAACAATGGGAATATTACAGAGGCCGGGATCATCCTTGATTTCATTAAGAGCTTCTCTTCCATCTTTGAGAGGCATATTGAGATCCAGCAGGATTATATCAGGTGGTTTATTTTTTGAAAGATAGGCCATGAGTTCTATACCATTCTCAACCGAGTACAGAGATGCCGATGCTTCACTCAACTTAAGTGCTTCCTTTGCGAGAAAGAGGTCATCTTCATCATCGTCAGCCATTAATATTATTATTTTGTCTTCAGGTGCCATGATACTCACATAAAATATCCAGCTCAACAGTTGATCAGATTATTAGTTTTCACGTCGAATTTTTTCCATACTATTCCACTATTTTGTGGCATATGACAAGCGTCATTTATGATCTTTTATGTTTTTTCTGTCAATAATTTTTAAAATATTGGGTGTTACAAGCAGGAATGTCCTTGCAGGGCGAAAAAAAGTCTGAAGTGGTTTAGCACGCTGAGATTATTAACATTCTTTGTTTAAATCAACCTTTTGGAAACCAGACTTGCTTTTCTTTTTACGATTCGTGTGTCAGCGCTAAGTGTACGATAAAAAAATAACTTGACGTCTTTAAAATACTTTTATAAATGACATGTGTCATATTTAACATATATTTATAAAGCATGTTAACAGACAATTTTTCTCATAAAGTCATCGAATAATTAAAATTGGAAAAGGATATCGGATATGGCGACTCTTTCGGTCAGGTATCTCAGTTTCGGTTATGCGGAAAGAACGGTTTTAAAGGATATTGATTTCTCAGTAGAAGAGGGAGCCATCTGCGGGCTTCTTGGACCTAACGGCTCGGGAAAGACTACACTTTTAAAATGTATAAGCGGATTTTTAAAACCGTGCACCGGCGGTGTTTTCATCGGGGGGCAGGCCGTAGCGGGCCTTTCGAGGTGCACTGCGTCCAAATTAATGGCTGTAGTGCCGCAAATGACTGCTCTGGCATTTTCCTTTTCCGCCCTTCAGATAGTGGTTATGGGCCGCGTGGCACGGCTGGGGGCTTTTGCCATTCCATCCCGGAAGGATTATCGTGATGCGGAATTGATTATGTCACAACTCGGATTATCACATCTGGGTAAACGTGGATTCAATGAGATGAGTGGTGGCGAACGGCAGATGATTTTGCTTGCCAGGGCTCTGTTTCAAGATCCTGAAATCCTTCTTCTGGATGAACCAACCTCCCATCTGGATTTTAAAAACCAGCACCTTGTGCTGGATAGAGTGGCGGCAGTGACTCGTGAGAAGAACCTGACAACTCTCGTGACATTGCATGATCCTAACCTGGCCGTACGTTACTGTTCTCAGATGGTGATGCTGAAAAAAGGACGAATACATCGAAAGGGCACCAGGTCGGATGTGTTTGAAGCTGATGCTCTTGAATCCATGTACGGTATGAAGGTATCCGTTGAAAATGGATGCCGGGGAAATTGTTATGTGATTCCTTCAAACGATAACTGCGGCACGAACTGGCATTTAGCGGATTAATGATGAACGGCAACGGAATCAGCAGATCTAAATCGGCATATATAGTGGCATTATTCGGATTGGCGGTATTTTTTATTCTTGCGGTATCAACCGGAAAATATCCCATTCATTTGAGAACCTTCGGGCATCTTATTTTTCACCTTTTCGGTGCGGGGGAGGCAAATCCATCTCTTACGCAGTCGTCCATGGTACTCTGGTCCGTGCGTTTGCCCAGGATTCTTATGGCAGTCATAACCGGTGCCGCCCTATCGGTTTCAGGTACGCTGCTTCAGGGGATTTTCAGAAATCCCCTGGTCTCTCCAAGAATCATGGGCGTCACATCAGGCGCCAGCTTTGGTGCAGGAATCGCACTGCTATTCGGGGCGTCAGCTCTGGTGCTGGAGTCATCGGCCTTTATCTGCGGCCTTGCCGCGGTGGGTATCGCTTATCAGATCGGAAAGAGGGGTAACAATTCGATAACCACCCTGATTCTTGCGGGTGTTATTGTGACTGCCATCTCAAGGGCAGGACTTTCCTATATCAAATGTAAAGCAGACCCCCTGGGACAGCTTCCGGCTATTGTTTTCTGGACCATGGGGAGTTTCAACGGTGTGTCATGGCAGGATGTTGTCCGGAGCGGTTCTCTTATTCTTGCAGGACTTGTGATTAGTTATTTTCTGCGCTGGGGCCTCAACCCCATGACCCTTGGAGACGAAGAGGCAAATGCTCTGGGGATTAACGTATCCTGCAGACGGTTTGTGTATATTCTTGTTTCTACACTTATGGTGGCGGCGGCTACATCCTCATGCGGTGAAATAGGTTGGGTCGGGTTAATTGTTCCCCATATGGCGCGAATGATGGTGGGAACGGACAATGTTTCACTGGTTCCCTTTTCCGCCCTGTTAGGGGGTATTTTTATGCTCTCCATGGATACCCTTGCCAGGACCCTTCCGGGCGGAGAAGTTCCGGTTGGAATCCTGACCGATATTGTAGGCGCCGCGTGTTTCGGGTTGCTCTTAGTCAGAAAAAACGCCGGGATTCACGTTAGCGAACAGCCGGAACATTAAGAGAAAAAGGATTTTAATTGAGAGATATTTTTAAAATAGATACTGAAAAAAAGGACACGGGATGGCGCCGAAGAGGTTGGATGATCTTTATGTTCATGGTACTTGCAGCCGGGATTTTCCAGAACACCTCATTGAACGCGGCTTCGGGTAAGGATGTGACCACCCGTGTGATTACAGATATGACAGGCCGAAGGATCGAAATTCCAGCAAACCCCCGGAGAATAGCCTGTCTCGACGGACCTGCATATGAAAAACTTTTTGCCTTTGGGGCTGCCGACCGGGTGGTACTGGTACCCAATGTGATGCTGCCCTGGGATTACAAACTTAATCCTCATTTAAAAAACATCCCCAAAGTGGCTAATTTTACTTCGCCGGATGTGGAGCAGCTTCTGAACCTAGGGACAGACCTGGTAATCTTCAAGCCCTTCGCAAGGCAGATCAAAAGCATGAAGGCAGCAGGGATACCTGTGGTGGTGGCCTATGACGGCAGTAAGCGGCAGAAGACCATGGAGGATTTTATCCAGGACTATTATTCACAAATCCGGTTTTATGGAAGGGTGCTCGGCGGAGACGCTGATAAAACTGCGGAAGCCTATTGTACATATGTGGATGCGAAAATCCGGAAAGTGCTCGCAGTAACCAGGGATATGACCGCGGCCCAGCGCCCAAGGGTATTTTGCTATTCGGGAGCGGCAAACGGTCCTGCAGGAACCCAGTCGAAATTCACTACCGCCTACTGGCTTATACAGGCAGCAGGCGGCACCATGATGACGGTTGAGGATTCTGCCTATTTCGTTTCCATAAGCACAGAACAGATGATTCTATGGGACCCGGAGTTCATAATTGTAAGCACCGGCCCATCGATCGATTCCATTAAGAAAAATCCGCAATTCAAAGGCATTACTGCAATCCGGAAAAACAGGGTACTGCCGTGTCCCCAGGGGCTTTTCTACTGGACTCATTTCAGTACCGAGTCTTTTATCCTGATCCTGTATCTTGCCAGGCATTTACATCCCGATCTTTTTGCTGACCTGAATATTGAGAAGGAGCTAAAGGACTACTACTCAAAATTTTATCACTACCAGCTTACGGATGATGAAGCGATACGGATATTAAATCGGAAGCCACCCCGGTCGGAATAAATCCGATCGGGCAACCGGTTTTGGGAGCTGATGCGGTCACCTAACGCTAGAGCTGTTATTGAATTGATATGAACTGAAAGGGAAAAAATGAAGAGATGGAAGAGAGATTTGGCTTTTACATTCATCATCAGCATGATGGGAATAACCTCTGGCCTTGCAGAGGAAATATCGGACAATAACGTGTTCACACTGGGGGAGGTCGTGGTATCAGCAGACAGGGGCAGCTCGAATCTGGCGACCACTGTGACAAAGGTGTCCATGGAAGATATACTTGCAAAGGGAGCAAGCAACGCTGCCGAAGCGCTTGAATTTCTCCCGGGTGTATCGGTTCAAAACGTCGGGAAGGGTGAGGTGCATGTGAGCATACGGGGCTTTGAGCAGAATCAGGTTAAAGTGCTTATTGACGGTGTTCCGGCACGGGAGAGTTACTTCGGGACAGTGGATCTTTCCATGCTGCCAGCGGATGATATATCGAAAATTGTCGTCATCAAGGGAGCCAGCTCGGTTCTCTATGGTTCCAGCACCATGGGTGGTGTTATAAATATCATCACGAAAAAAGGCGGAGATCATCCTCAGACATCGTTGAGTGCCTCGTTTGGAGACTACGGAACCGCTCATTATTTTATGAGTCATGGAGGAAGTTCCGGCAATATTAATTACTGGATATCGGGCGGGTATCAGACTTCCGACGGCTACCGGCTGTCCGGTGATTTTAATCCTGATAACCCTGTAACAGGCCTTGGAACGCCCTATAACGAAGATGGCGGAAAGCGCAATTTGAGCTACTATACGAAAAAAAGCCTCGATACCAAAATAGGGTATGACCCTGGTGGTGATTCGAGTCTATATCTTTCCTTTGATTATGTGGAAGATGAAAGAGGAATGCCCACTTTTTTTAACCGCTACTGGGCATACGACCACTGGCGGCAATGGCAGACTGACCTCGTAGGGCAGCACAAGTTCAGTGATCTTCTTATGTTGAAAGGCCGGGTGTTTTACGTCAGCCATAATGACGGCATTACTGATGTGAGCTGGGATGCAGCGCACACCACATCCGGAAAGAAATGGTTTCAAAAAAGCTATTATGACGATCACTCCACAGGCGGTGAACTCCAGACGATTTCAAATATAGGGAGTCAAAACAGTCTGCGTTTCGGTATAAATTATATGGAGGACAATCACAAGGAAGGTAATTACCTAACGGACGACTGCTGGAATGTCATCATGGGCTGGTCAGATACGGGGTGGCAGCCTGAGGCGGAATATGCAGCCAGGACCTATGCCTTTGCAATGGAAGACCAGTTCAAACAGTCAGACCGGATTACTGTTTCGGCGGGTTTGAGTTACGATAACTTTAAGCCGACCCGGACTGCCGACCAGCCGGCCCCCGGCCAAATGAATACTCTGAATCCACAGATAGGCATTGTTTTTGATATGGCGAATGCAACAAGGTTTCACGCATCCGTAGGTAAAAAAACCCGCTTCCCGAGCCTGAAGGAACTTTACAGTACATTCGGAGGCGGGAATCCTGACCTGGATCCGGAAAAGGCAATTGCCTATGAGGCAGGCGTATCACATATCTTTTCAGAAACCATGAATGGGGAGGCAGCCTTTTTTTATAATGATATTGATGATCTTATCAATACGATCAAACTTGATGACAACACTGTCTATGTCAATATCGACAAGGCAACTATCTATGGTGCCGAGGCAACTTTCCGCATGAGTTCGACTGATTCATTCAGGCTGGATTTAAACTATACATATCTTGTTACGGTGGACAAGTCCAACGGAGACCGCGAACTCCAGGGACGTCCCCGGCACCGTATTAACATGGAGGCTAGCTATCGCTTTCCCTCCGGGCTGACTGCCGACGTACAGGCGTCCTATACCGCGCATCAGTACTGGGAAAACAATAGTTACGAATGGGAGAAACTTCCGAATTATTTTCTTCTGAATGTCCAATTGATACAGAAACTGAAACTTGTAAGAGGTGTAGAATCAGAGTTTTTTTTCCAGGGGCGTAATATCCTGGACAATGATTACTATGAAACCAGCGGACCGGAGCCCGGGTTTAATTTCCTGGCCGGTATCAGGCTGCGGATATGAGGGTGGCTATGCGATGTAAAATTTGTGAAATGAACTGTGATATAAAGGAAAGTGGAATCGGCGGGTGCGGAATGTATGTACATGTTGATGGGGAGATTCGGGAACGCTACCCTGGAAGATATCTTGCAGCAGTGGACACTGCAATTGAGAGCATGCCAATGGTACATTATCACCCCCGGGGTAAATTTCTTCAGGTCTGTACAGTGGGCTGTAATTTCAAATGCAACGGGTGCGTATCGGAGATTTTGACCGATCATCTTTCGGCTGTTGAAGGTTCGTTTCAGGAGATGACTCCGGATGATGTCATTAAAAGAGCACTGGCAGAATCCTGTATTGGTGTAATGTTCTGCTTCAACGAGCCGACAGTGTCCTACTTTACATTCCGCCGGCTCGCGAAAACTGCAAAGGAAAACGGGCTGCTGGCGGGCTGCTCCACAAACGGATATATGACAGAATGGGCATTGGAGGGATTGATGCCCGTGCTCGATTTCGTGAACTTTGGGCTCAAAGGGACCAGCCGGGAGGCTTATCGCTTTTGCGGAGTAGGGAATGTCGATCCAATCCTCAGGAATCTTCGAATGATTCATGAAAAAGGTATCTACATCGAAGTGTCGGCGATTTACCGGAAAGATGGTGAGCAGGAGATATGCAAAGCTGCTGATTTTGTTGCCTCGCTGTCCCGAGACATCCCTTTCCAGGTTATGCGGTTTATCCCCTTCGGGGACGCCACCATAGCCATGGAGCCCAGCTATATGGAAGCCGAGGCAATATGCCGCCGGTTGCAGGAGAAACTTCGTTACGTCTATCTCTTCAATACACCGGGAACCGACTATCTCAACAGCCGCTGCCCGGATTGCGGAGAAAAGATAATGGAACGAGGATTTTTCGGGCCCATGTGTTCCAACCTTTTTAAACACCGGCCCAAAGGACGCTGCAGTTGCGGATTTGAATTACCCGTTTACGGAAAGATCCACGATACAAAAGTCCGGGAGACAGGTTATTTCGGGGGCTACCGGACTATAAATGCCCTTAATATGATCCGTGCCATCCTGGGTGTCCTTGGTATTACAGACAGGACGCGCATTGATGAGGTTATAATCCTGCTTTTAAAGGAGGATTTTATCCAGGAGCTTTACGAGCGCCTGAACCGGATCGAATCTTATTTTGATACTGTGGATTATTTCGCAAAACTCACCGGCAGTGAATCCCGTGCAAAGCTGTTCAGGGAATACGTATCTGACCGTATGAGGGATATCGAAACAAGGGTAAGGGGGCTTCGAAAAACCGGCTGTATACTGCTCTCTGGGCCATCCACTGATCGCAATGTTCACGGAGAAAATGGAATCAAGACTCATCGAAGTTGCCGGCGGTGCATTGACAAACGCCATGATAGAGCGTGAGCCGCGGCCTGGTATAACCATCTCCGGGGAGCAGTTTTGCCGGATGAATTCGGAAATAGTTATTGTTTCCGATGCCGTTGCCTGGCCTGCCGAAGATTTTATCGATTATTGCAATGAAAATAAGCTGGACGTGCCGGCGGTGAAAAACCGGAAGGTTTATGGTCTGTATCCCTTTCGCTGTTCAACAAATCCGGATTGGATTCTCGGACTAATGCGGCTTGCGAACATTATCCATCCGGAAGTTTTCCGGTTTGATATGCAGAAGGAAGCGGACAGCTTTTATGGAGAGTTTTTCGGTATGCGGTTCGAAGATACCGGCTGCAGGGATGTTCTACTTAAGAATCTGAGAAAGCGACAGGCCCGGCATCTTCTGTCCGGTGAAGAAATGAAAGACAGTGAATTGGAAGGATTTGATATTGAGAAAATTTAATGGGTATTTATGTGGCGGCCTTTGGGAATATGCCCTGATAATAAACCCTAACGTTAGGGTAAACACGGAGAATAAAATATGGAAAATAACTGGACACAGACAAAAAAGGTAAACTTTGATCGAAAAAGCGCTGTTTATATGAATGATATTGCAAGGACTGTTTTCGCACCGATTTATCCGGTGATTGCACGAAACGCCCTTGCAGCTACGGGTATTGAAGGGGTGTGTCTGGATCTGGGCAGCGGACCCGGAATGCTGGCCATTTCAATGGCTGTTGAGGCCCCAGGGCTTGAAGTGACGGCCTTTGATTTTAGTGAAGACGCCCGTTTGATTGCAATTGACAATATATCCAAAGCCGGACTTGCGAATCTAATACGCACCGTATCGGGGGATGTGCACAATATGCCCTATGAAGACGGCTGCATTGATCTTATCGTCAGCCGGGGCTCTATGTTTTTCTGGAAGGATCTGGCAGGTGTGTTCAGGGAAATCTGGCGGGTGCTGGCTGCGGGCGGTGCAACTTATATAGGGGTGGTTCGGAAGCCTCGCGCTTCGGGATCAGGTGATCCGGGAGATGGCGGTGCGGGACCCTGAGTGGAAGTGTTACGCAAAGAAGATGAATGATGAAGGCATGGAACGCTTTAAAAAAATGTTCAATGAAATAGGGTGCGACGAGAACCATTACCGGATCATTGATGATGACACCGGCATGTGGGTGGTTCTCACAAAGCCCTGAAGATAATAGGCCAGAGGGTTGTGTAGAGACAAGGCATGCCTTGTCTCTACAATCAACAACATTTGGTGTAAAACTCCACCGATGCAGCGAGCCAATATAT
>CAWFFS010000013.1:0-156447 GCA_963815145.1 uncultured delta proteobacterium | reverse complement strand
TGCAATTATTATTCCAAAGTACCATTAAAAAGAAAATAATAAATACAAGTTGTTTTATATTGTATTTTCAATAGGTTAAAGTTTAAGCCAATGAGTAATAAATACCTTAATCATAGAACTCCATGCACCTGTGTAATCTTTTACACAGAAACTATGTAATTTATTTCCAAGGTTGGAAATAATTTACATAGTTTTTCAGCTTTAAGGTATCTACATTTGAGAGGTGATGCCGGGTATTTTTTCGTACGGTGGTGTTTTATACACCACCTAGTAGAGACAAGGCATGCCTTGTCTCTACATCATCGAAGGCTGTTTTGCCTTCCCTATCCTGCAGGGGTATTGACCTTTATATTATTACAAAACACACCGGTTTCATAAATCCATAAGGACCAACAAACAAATTCCCTGTTTCTCTGTAGGGGCGGGCCTTGCGTCCGCCCGATGATAGTCATTTGCTACCTTGGTCTCGGGCGGACGCAAGGCCCGCCCCTACATAGGCTATTGCGGTCGGATATAATCTCCGACGAAAATCATAGTGATTCTGCTTATAACCCGAACTCGGTAAGAAGATCGTCTACAAGATCCTGTCTTGCATTCTCCGGCATGGTTTTATTTTTAACCTGTTTTAGTAGATTTGCTTTCTTCTTCAAGTTGGCCTCTGAAGAATCCTTTTTGATATTCAGTATAACAAGGGCATCTATCAGCCAGTTCCTGATATTATTAAGGTCGTCTATCAGGGACTCCATTTTCTGCCTTGCTACATCCTGATAGGACTGGGAGGATATTATGTTAAACATTCCAGTCTTCAGAGAAGGAAGTTTTTCCTTTAAATGGTCATATAATTTTTCACTGCTGCCATCCATTTCATTCAGGTCTTCTTCAAGTTTTTCAAGGGATTCAACAAGCTGATCCGAGGTATTCAGGACATCGTTTGTGGATTGCGCCATCAGCGTGATAACCGATTCTGCACACGTTATTGCGTTCGGTGCCTGTTCACCTGCATTTGACAAGGGTATTTCTATTGTTTTCATATTAATAATCATTGTATTATTTTTCTGGGCAAGGTTTGATATCAGGCCTTCAGAATCAATTTCAACCTTAGCCTCTTCAAAATCACCCATCAGTAAAGATTCGGTAGCCGCTAAAAGAGATGCTATGCTTTTATCTATTTTTTTTCTATCCGACATCATTTTTGCTCCAACATTGTCTTTCTTATATTATATTTAACCTCTTCCAGGGTCGTTATTTCACCCTGGCCCTGCATCATGCGTTTATTTTTATAAAACTTTCTTTTATTATCATACATAAGCTTGTCAGCCTGTTTTATCAGTTCATCGGGAGACCATATATCCGATGCTGCAATTCCGGCGCTTACACTCACCTGGATTCTCTGGTTATCGCTGAAATCAATATATAAATCATTGAAAATTCCCCTGTTCAGTTTTTCTATATATCTTTCCGCACCGTCCTTATCCGTGTTTGTCAGAAGCACAACATACTCATCACCGCCTGTGCGGCAACGACATCCGATTCTCTTGTTGAGTTCTTCAGACAGTTAGCAACAGAAGATATCATCTGATCTCCCGCCTCATGACCATATACATCATTAACATCCTTCAGCCCGTTTATATCGATAACAGCAATGGAATAGTTAATGCCGTATTTCTCCAGCTTGACTTTCTCATGCTCAAGGGCTTTTTGCAGGTATCTCCGGTTATAAAGTCCGGTTAACGCATCTGTATCAGCCCTTTCCTTCAAAAGTTTAATAAGAATCTGGTTATGCATATAGGCGGATAAAGGGTCCTTGAAAAGATCTATGATTTCAGCTCCGTCCGCTGCACCGCTTTCTTTCACAAATATCATGCCGACAAGCTTGTCAGTTCTTCCTAAAAGATTTATCTGGATTGTATCCGGCCACGGGAGTGATTCCTCCGGGATAACGTGCGGTTCAATAGTATGTATGTCCCTGGAAAAATAGGCCTGGGTGAGTATATTTATCTGTTCATCCCCAATGCCCCTGCCAAGGGAAAACCATACGCTTCCTACCCTTATATCACTGATAATCAATACAATGGACTCTGACTGATAAAGAGGCAAAAACAGGTCAATAAAATATTCAAGAACGCTTTTTATATTTTTATCCGCCTGCATTTTAGCTTCGAGTTTGAACAGGCTCGACAGAATTTTATTTTTTCTGCTGATAGTATCATTCTGGCTTCTTATCTGCTCTATAAGATCTATCTGGCGTGTATTATCTCTAAAAAGAAGCAGGCCGCCTTCTTCATCCTTGAAGCCGTTGATTATCTCTGTAAAAAATTTCCCATCAACATAATGACTTGTTTTATAGTCCTGAATCCCTGATGTCCTCTCTTCAACAGGACACGATTCGCATGGTTTGCTGCCACCAAAAAATTCATAGCATTTTCCAACATTTATTATGGGAAATTCAAGTTTTGCCTTTTTATTGCTTATCCTGACATTCATTGAATTATCAACAGTTACAAGCGCGTCCGGAAGATTGTCTATTATCCGGTTCAGCACACTGGTTTCTTCATTACCGCTTCTGTACCTGTTAAGGAGAATATTTTTGGCTACAAGTTCATTTCTTATTGTATCCATCTCCTTTTGTAAAAAAACTTCATTTATATTGTCATGAAACGTCAAAAATATGACTTCGCCACGGACAGATATCGTCTCCCTCAGATAAATCCCGCTTCCTTTTTTATTCAATATAAAAGATCTTTCCCAAATGCCCCGGTCATCTTCCGGCACAAGAGGACAGTCATCACATCTGGCAGACCTCGAAAAAAGGACACTATAGCATGTGTCTTCAGGATGAATACTTTCAACAGTATTCCCCATCTGGGACATGCTGTATTTGTTCGCCTTAATGATCCGGAATTCCCTGTTTATTATGAATATACCCGAATGGATATTATCAAGGTAATCCCAGTTACTTAAGTTTGTTGGATCTGCAGAGTTTTTTGACATATCCTGATTGCTAAATAGTTGATTAACCTTACTTAAAATAACAGGCGAATATTAACTTTGCATAAAATATGCCATTTTTTGACAATGTATTTCGATACCGGAAAAATCACCTCTTATATCGATCCAGAAACCCCAGCCACTGTACATTTACATTTATGGAACCAAAGTCCATGTCCGCCTTTCCCTTGAGTATATAGGGTCTTGCCGCATTGAGCATGTGGCAGTAATTGTTATATATCTTCGGGAAAAACACGGTCTCATAAATACCTGTTGTATCCTCAAAGGAAACGAATTTCATCTGGTCACCATCCTTTGTTCTAACTGTTTTCCCTGTTATAAGCCACCCTGTCATGGTTACATATCTCCCCACGTATTTCGGCAGGTCTTTTGCCTGAACATGGCTGATCTTTTTTAAAAGATCAGCATAAAGCGTAAGCGGATGTACAGAAAAGATAAAGCCCAGGCCCTCGGATTCATGTTTGAGTACTGTGTTTTTTGAGTAGTCATCCCTGATTAATGCCGGGCCAGGAATAGAGACAGGCCTTTTTACATAATCAAAGAGAGTCTCTGTCTTTGATTCTCCCTTTTTATTAAAAAGCTTGAGCGCCTGCCAGATGAGGCCAGGCCTGTTGACGCCATTGCTTATACTGTCAAGACACCCGGCCTTTATAAGCACTTTTGAATCCTGGAGATGAACCCTGCCTGACATGCGTTTTAAAAAATCGTGAATGGATCTGAAAGGGCCGTTTTTACTGCGCTCATATATAATCGATTCCTTTGCCTCTATGGAAAGATCCTTTAACTGCATGAAGCCTATTCTTATATCTTTATCCTTTCCGGTGTATTTTATCTCGCTTAAGTTTATATCCGGAGGAAGGATGTTTAATCCCATACGTCTTGCTTCCGATACATACCCATAGGTTGAATAATACCCTCCCCCATTCGAAATAACAGAAGCCATGAATTCGGCAGGATAATGGGCCCTCAACCAGGCAGATTTGTATGCTACCATCGTATAACTTGCCGAATGGGGTTTGCAGAAACTGTACCCGTCAAACCCCATCATCATTTCCCACACGCGGTCGATCAAATCCCTCGTTACCCCCCTTTCGGATGCACCTGCAATAAATCTCTCATGAAAATCCCTGAGCTTTTTCTCCCTGTTTTTTTTACTGACCACCTTTCTGAGCATATCTGCCTCCGCAGCATCAAACCCTCCCATGTATATTGCCGCCTGACTCAACTGTTCCTGAAATACCATGACGCCGAGTGTCTCATCGAGAACCGGCGCTAACAGAGGATGAATGACACCCCAGGGCTGGCCGTGGAGCCTTGCGACCCATGTCCTTATGCACTGGTTGGAGGCAGGCCTTATAATGGATGTAACAACAACATTGAGATGAAAGTGGTCCATTTTGATGTAATCCTCAAAATCAATCCCGCTTGCAACCTTTGTAAGGACCTGTCTTGTGGCAGGACTCTCAAAGTAGAACACACCGAATGTATTGCCCATGTAAAAAATCTTTACTGTATCGGGATCATCAATGGGATTCCAGCCGGCATAGTCTATTTTGATTCCATGGTTTTTTTCTACCAGATTGATGCTGTCCCTTATTACGGCAAGGCTCCTGTTCCCCAGGATATCTATTTTTACAAGACCGGCCTCCTCCACTGAATCCTTTTCCCACTGGAGCACCTGGGCGCCGTTGGCAGATATCTCCACAGGACAGTACCGCCTGATCTCATCGGGTACGATAACCACACCACCGCAGTGGACCGACAGGTGGTTGAGATGGTCTTCCAACTGCACGGCTGTTTCCAGGATATCATCCCATGGATCAATGAATTCAATATCACGCATCCTGGGGTGGTCCTTGAGTTCTTTCCACACCTTTTTCAGGCGCCACCCAAACCCTATCCTTTCGGTTATTTTGCCTATTTCCTGTTCCGTAAGTCCGAACACCTTCGCCACCTCCCTTACCGCAGACCTCGCTCCAAAGGTGTTGTGGTTTGCCACCATGGCAACCTTTTTGTTCCCATGTCTTGAAAAGAGATAATCCAGGACCTGGTCACGCTCATCCCATGCAAAGTCAATATCTATATCCGGAGGATCAACCCTGCCCGGATTCAGGAACCTTTCAAAAAAAAGGTTGTGTCTTATGGGGTCAACATGGGTTATTCCAAGTGCATATGACACAATGGATGCTGCAGCGCTTCCCCTGCCGCAGGAACGTGGGGCCTTTTTTGCCAGGTCCGCCACTACAAGAAAATAATGGCTGAAGTTCTTTTCCTTTATGATTTTCATCTCATGGTCAATACGTTCTCTCACCCTGTCAGTAATCCCGCCATAACGCTTTTTACAGCCTTCTATTGTTTCAATATAGAGCCTGTCATAGGCCTGCCTGTTATCCATATTTTCAAAATCAGGAAATGTAAGGCTGAAGATATCCCAGTCCTTCATGCACTGCTCTGCGACTTTTATTGTATTGATCACTGCATCAGGGGCATGCGGGAACTGATCGATCATGGACTGAGCGGAATTAAAAAAATTATGCTCCATGCAACAATCCTCTCTTTTTAGCCTGGAGAGTTTGGTGTTAAGATCAACCGCCCTCAATATCCTGTGAAGCTGAAACTGGTTACTATCGATAAGATAAACCCTGTTGGTCGCAAGGGGAGGAAGCTTACTTGCCCTGGCAAAGGCAAGGCATTTGTGCATATTGTATCCCGGTGACATCTCCACATATATATCCCTGTTTGAATCACGCTTTAACGTTTTTAACAGCCTGAAGTCATCGGAAAATATAATAAGCCCCTTTCTGTATGCCCGCAGGGACTCAATGAGCTCAAAATCCTCATGGCACTTCCTGGCCGAAATAATCCTGCAAAGGTTTGAGTACCCTTCCCTGTCTTTTACAAGAAGCACTGCCCTGCTGTTGCCCGTTGTGATTTCACTTCCCGCAATGGGCCTGATTCCCATCTCCAGTGCTGCTTCAAGATAAAAAATGAACCCGTACAGTCCATTTGTGTCGGTCAGGGCAAAGGTATTCATCCCCATGTTTAAAGCCGCATGGCAAAGCTCCTCAATAGTGCCCATGCCCCAGCCTTTGGAAAAGGAGGAATGGACGTGAAGGTGGATGAAAGGCGTTGGCATAACGTTATCCATTGAATATCCATTAAAATTTAAGGGTTGTATAACAGGCTCAAGGCGCAGGGCACAGGGCGCAAGGGAAAAGATTTTAACTACAAATAATTATTAAATGCTAAAAGCAAATAAAAGTTGAGTTACCATAGCCTGCATTGCAAAATTATTTTACTGTCTTTACCTTGAGCCTTGCGCCATGTGCCCTGCGCCTGTTTTTCCAAATCTGATAGCACTGTCTCCATATCGCCCTCTGATCTGATCCATGGCAACCGACACCTCATTTCTCTTAGCGATTTCGGGATGAGGCCTTGAAAACAATGAAAGCTGCCCTGCCATTTTTGAAAGGTCAGTGAATCTGACCCGCATAAACCTTACCCCGCATCTGCGGTCACAGGCCTTGAAAAACAGGCTTTCAATAACAGGATAGAGCTCGCTCTCCCAGTATCCCTCGGAAGCAAGATGTACCTTCCGGGTGCTCTCCAACTGGTCCGAATACCTGATAGTGAGCCCTGCTGATCCAGGTCTTATCCCTCTTTCTCTGAGTCTGAAGGCGCATTTTTCGACAAGGATATAAAGCTCGGACAGGAGTCTTTCATCATCATTAATATCCCTGTCAAGGGTCACTGACTCCATTACTTCAGGCTCCGATGACGGGGGAAGCACAGGAGTGGGATCAATCCCGATTGCCCTCTGGTGAATTACCCATGCCTGTTTTTTAAATATCAGCCTTAAACTGCCGATATCCATCCCGGCTATTTCTTTTACAAAAGAGATATTAAGCTCCTCTAGAAGTATCCTGCTCCGGATATGCCCTATACCAGGAAGGTAATCGACCTTAAGCGGCGCCATGAATGATGATTCCATACCATGATCAACATCCATTATCCCCCCTGAAGCCAAAAGCCTTGAAGCAATGCTCGATACCATCTTGTTGCCTGCCACGCCAACAGCACCGGAAAGAGACAGTCGGGCATTTATGTCGCGGCGTATGCGCCATGCAGCGTCCTTTGCCCTGCCCCACAAACGTTCGGTGCCTGTCACATCCATATAAATATGCCCCGGTTTTGACGGCTCCCATACGGGTGTATATTCGGCCACCGCGCGTAAAAGAAGCTCTGCCCCCTTTTCAACCAACTCAGGATTGGGAGGCAGAACGATCAGTTCCGGGCAAAACCTCAACGCCTTTCCGATAGCCATTCCCTTGAATATGCCTTCCCTCCTGGCCTCTGAAGACACGGAAAAAATCAGGGCACGGTCCGACTGGGGCGGCGCCACAGCAACAGGTCTGTTCCTCAGTTCAGGATGGTTAAGCCTCTCCAGGGTAATTGGAAGTGATGGGACGTGAAGATGTATGATGTTGCGGGCCAAGAAACAAACTCCAAATACATGAGATAAGCAATTATCGAAGGAGGTTATAATGGCGTATCCGCAGTCGCCAAAGGCTATGGCTAGACAAGGTGGCACAGGGCACAGGGCGCAAGGCGCAGGAGGAATCTATTTTAAAGGAATTAGTCATTGCTATCTCCTGCCCTGGCTTTAATAAGCTTTGCAAGCATCCCCGATATAACACGACATTCTTTGGAGATATGATCGAAATTACTTCCATCCATATAACCTATCTCATGAGCAATAATCGATTGAGTGAGGAGTTCAGCGGAAGAACCTTTTGCTATATGAAAATACTTTATGGACTGACGATCTGTATCCAGTTCGTCCCCTTCGGCTATATTACTGGGAATAGATACCGCAGAGCGTCTTATCTGATCCCTTAAGCCATAATCTCTGGCAAGTTCTCCATGGCTGCTGATTTTGTAAACAAACACTGCCAAATCTTTTGCCCTGCTCCAAACTTTGAGTTTCTCAAAATTTCCCATCATTCGCTCCTTTAAGGTTTTATGTTTTTTGTTTTTAAAAACCCTGCGCCATGAGCCCTGCGCCTTGCGCCCTTTATTTATAAAACCTCAACACCCCAACCACCTTACCTTCTATGCGCAGATCTCCCTTCTCTACATATATGGACTCCATTCCCTCATGGGCAGGCCTCAGCTCTACATGTTTACCTGTTTTATAATATTTTTTTACAGTTGCCTCGTTGCCTATAAGGGCAACTACTGTTTCACCGGTTTCTGCCCATGACTGCTTTCTTACCACTACAAAATCCCCATCCATTATGCCCTCTTCCTTCATAGAAAACCCGTTTACCTCAAGGACAAAGTGATCTCCGCTTCCAATCATTGAAGGAGGGACTTCTATGACATCATAGTTTTCAATAGCCTCTATGGGTTTTCCGCCGGCAACCTTTCCCAGGAGCGGAACCTCAAAACGCCTTGTTTCAACAGGGCTTATGACCTCGACAGAACGCTTCCTGTTCTTGTCCGGAAGGCGTATATAGCCCTTTTTTTCGAGGAGTTTCAGATAGGTCGTTACCGTGTTGTAGGAACTGAACCCGAAACGTGAGCATATTTCATCAAAACTGGGCGATTGCCCCCATTCATCAATATAATCAGATAGATATGCAAGAAAATCTTTTTGTTTTTCTGTCAGTTTCATCCTTCACTCCTGTATTGAGATTTCAGTCGCTATTTAGTCATCCGCGCCGGAATACCCGTGAATTGACAAGAATACGGGTGAACCGTGGCGTGGCATCCAAAAATAAAGCCGGGTTTTCCCCTGTCATTGACTTAATCTTTAGATACCGGCTACCATCTTTACAGCTAAACTTACAGTAAAATAAAGCTACTGTAAAAATAACTGTAAGTCAAGCAGGAAAATACACGGTTGGAAAAACATTCGATATAAGAGGAGACATTTTGAGGAGGTTTAAAATCTTTTTCAGGATTTTTGAGAAGTCTCAAAGTTTAAGAATATAATTTATATTATTCACTGAAAAGTATTGGAACTGATACTTTCTTCGCAGCAACTGACAATTGTTTATTGAGGGTGGCTATAGGAATACCTTTTCTCATCGAGAGATCAAGATATGACGCATCATAACTTGAAAGATTGTTCGGCCTTGCAAAAGCCAGCAAATCCTTCATAAAATTTTTCGGAGAATCATATTCAACAGTTATGGGAAGCTGAGATAACAGGGCTATGAAGCGTACGCTATCGGCTTCGGTCAGGCGTTTTCTACGTTCAGCTACCAATAATATATTCATAACTTCAAGGGGCCATACTGGTGGGACAAGCGCTACAGCATCTGTAAGAAAATCCAGTACATTATCAGCATATTGATTCTTTTCATCTTCGAAACACCAGGACATAACCACAGAATTATCAACAACAAAATTTTTCATTTATCGTCGCCCTTCTTCAATCATTTCACGAATTGAGAGGTCTCCCAGGCTATGTTTTTTTCTGAACTCACGAAGCTCGGATATAACTGATTTGGTATCTACTGTATTTTGTTTATCATGGGGCTGTAATATAGCGACAGGCATACCGTGTTTTGTGATAGTTATTCTTTCGCCCTTGGATACTCTATCCAGTAATTTAGGCAAATGTGTTTTTGCTTCATAGGCACCAATTGTTTCCATAATATACTCCTTAGACCAGTTTTAGACTAGTCTAACATGCTCCAATTATCATTTCAACTAATATTAATAAATGAGTAAACACCATTAATAAAAAATATTTATTTCTGTTAGCAGTTAAATAACTAAAATCTGAAATCGTTTTCAAATCATTTTTTTCATGCTATCCTGAGCAAAAAAAGGAAATATTTATGATAAAAACTGCAAAAGAATACCATGATAGCACAAGCTATTCGCGAGACAAACTTTCCGGCCATCAGCTTGATTGGCACAATCAGCCTTTGCTTTACAAGAAATATGAAGGTCTTGAAAACATACCTCTCCCGGCTATCCAAATACCTTCTGGTGTTCCGATCAACTCTATTCAAAGCAACATAGATTTACCATCTTATTCAGAACCATTTGATATCAAAACACTCTCAACAATTATGCGCCTCACATACTGCATTACAGCCGAGTCAAAATTTTCAAGAGGGATTTATTATTACAGGAGTGCTGCTTCGGCCGGAGCCCTCTACCCTGTTGAAATTTATGTAATGATCAAAAATGCAGAGGGCAGTGATGACGGAGTGTATCACTATAATCTTATGAACCATTCTCTTACAACATTAAGAGAAGGCGATTTTTCAGAATATGTAGGCAGTACTGTTTCTCCGCAGTCAAAAATGGAACCCATAGTATCATTTATACTTTCATCAATATTCTTCAGGAGTTCATGGAAATATCGTGACCGGGCATACAGATATCATCTTCTCGACACAGGACATGTTATGGAAAATCTAATACTTGCCTTAAATTCATTAAGCATGCCTTTTAATATATTTTATGATTTTGACGACGCAAAAATAAACAAACTGATTGGAGTTGATGAGTTTCGAGAAGCTGCTCTTTCAATAATTAGTATAGCCGGCATGGAAAATCAAAATAAAGATATCCAACCGGCGGTTAACGACCAGCCAGATAATATCCTTGATGCGAGCATTACATCCGGCAGGGACATTGATTATCCATCCATACGGGAAATACATGAAACAGGTAAGATTCCACCGCATAGAGAAGTCATCAACAATTCACCTCCAGAATCACCTCTTCCGACACAAGCCTGGATAACCATAGAAGATTCAAATAATTCAGAAAACAACATTCTATATCCTGAGTGTCTCTTTAGACGCAGGTCAAGAAGGAATTTCATCAATAAAAACATAGACCGAAATGATTTCATGGCAATCCTTGACACAATATCTGGCAGTTCCCAAATAAGCCACGGGAACCTCTCCGGTCATGAATTATTAAATATAGCTTTCTTTGCAGAGAAAATAGACAACATTTCTCCGGGGCTATACGCTATTGATAGAACACAAAGAAGATTTGGGGTAATCCAGGAAGGAATATTCGGTGAAAAGATCGCGCATACATGCCTCAACCAGGAATGGTTGAAAAACGCCGGTCTGCATTTTATATTTACATGCAACATTGATGAATTAGATAAAAAATATGGTCCAAGGGGTTACAGATACGCCATGATGAATGCGGGCAAAATCGGCCAACTGCTTTATATTACGGCTACGTCACTTGGCCTTGGATGCTGCGGTATAGGAGCATTTTATGATGATGAGGCGATGAACTTGCTTGATCTTGATGGAGACTCCCGCCTGCTTTATCTTGTGGCAGTTGGAAAGATAAAGTCCTGAAGTATGAGAGACTGAGAAACTGGGCAGGTTCTTTTCATTTGTTGTCGCCTCCCGACAGATGAAAAATAATAAACCCTCTGTGTTCTCTGCGCCTCTGTGGTGAAACTGTATTTTTCATTTTTTCATCCCGTTTTATCAAAGTCAAATTACTGACACAGCATTACCCACCAGGAAATTTTTGCACCTTTAACCGTCATACAGGTGACTCTTTCCTAACTTAAACAAAGCAACATATTCTTCATATATTTGGTTTTATTGTACTTTATCCATTTTAACCATAATGGCATTCATATTGCATATTTCAAGTAAAAGTTAAAGCTGAAGTTAACTCACCTTTAATTAGCTCTCCTGGCAGGCTATCCGAGAACCGCTGTAGAGCGCCATTCCCGCGAAGCATGCCCTCGAGAAGTCGGGGGGCGGGAATCCATATAACCCTTTGCAGTATTTTTCAAATAGATATGTAAATCAAAGGGGCGGAGCCTGCCCTGAAACACATAAATAACACTTATTACCATTTCAAACTATTGAACAGGCTATGAGCGAAAACTATTCAGATTCACCTCAATTTACTATTCAGCAACTGAGTGAAAGATTAGATGTTCCGAAACCTACTCTTCGATTCTGGGAAAAGGAACTGGATGGAATATTTGTTCCACTGAGAACTTCCGGCGGCCAGAGGAGATATACCGAAACACATATTGAAGTGCTGGAGAGAATAAAGGATTTACGAAATTCAGGAAAGAGCATCTCCGAAATAAGAGACTATTTCAACAATGGGCATAAGAATGAAAAACCAGTAGATGATGAAACGGCTATAGATATACTTACCGAAAGGATTGCAGAACTGGTAAAAATGGAAGTGACAAAATTTTTAAAAATAAAGTGATTACTTCAAATTAGTTTCAGCATTCATTTTAATCAGGACTATATAAAAAATGAACAATTGGCAGACACATATAAATAAAACTAAAGATCTCCTTTTATCATTATCAGTCAGGGATATAAAAGGACAGGATATAGATACCGACACAGCATTTAAGCAGTTACAGAATTACACCCTCGGAGCATTGGAAAGAAGAAAAACTATTTACTTTATTGGGAATGGAAGCAGCGCATCTATAGCAAACGAAGTTTCAGCAAACCTTGCAAAGAATACAGGAATACGCGCTGAAACATTTTTTAATTTTGCTTTAATCACGGCAATCGCCAGCGATTCTGGTTACGAAAAGATCTTTTCCGAACCTCTAAGGAAAAGAATGACAGCAGGAGATATGCTTGTAGCGATAAGCAGCACAGGTGAATCTCAGAATGTCATATACGCTGCAAAAGAAGCCCACAACCTTGGAGGAATTGTCTGTACACTATCCGCTATGAATCCGGAGAATACCTTAAGATCCATCGGAACATTAAATTTTTATATCCCTGCCTCATCTGCCTGGAGTGCACATCTCTGCCATATGGAAGTAACGAATTACTGGATTAACGAGATGATATCCATGGTATCGTGGCAGGAAGATCTGAAAAATCCTGTTCAAATGGATCAGGATATTGGACTCGCAAGGTCTGCTTAAAAATATTTTTTAATACCAATGCCAAATAATAAAAAAAATATATTGATAGCACAGGCCGAGCCACCTCTTTCAGGTGGAGGTGATTACTATTACAGAACACACGCTCCGGGGCTGGCAATGTCCAACATAGAAGGTGTGTATGTTATAAACTTTACAAATGAACACAGAAAAAAATTCGAAATAATGGAGCAGGCTGATGTGCTTATCCTAAAAAATATCTGCGACCCTGACCTTTTTCCTGTTATCAGAAAAAGAAAATCTGATAAAAAATTAACAGTATATGAAATTGCCGATGACCTTACTGCAATCCCTGAGTGGAATCCGGTTTATTTTTTCTATAAAAACCCAGAAAATCAGGCCCTTTTTCAAAGATTAGCCCACCTCTGCGATATTGTCCAGGTAACATGTAAAGAATTGAAAAGAATTTATTCATATTTAAATGATAGTATTTATGTTTTACCAAATCAAATATCCGTTGTGCCGACTGTAAAAGAAAAAAAATATGATGGTGAAATAATTATAGGCTGGGGCGGATCACATGGGCACCTGGAAGACATAAAAAATATTGCCGATTCTTTGATCGATTTTGTTATCTCCAGGCCGGATGTGAAACTTCACCTTATGTGTTCAGAACCAATATGGCATTTATTTGACGAGATACCTTCTACAAAGAAGAAACATTTTAAAACCGGGTCGATAGATGAATACTATAGCTTTATTAATGGGCTTCATATAGGTCTCGCCCCTCTTAGAAATTCCGCATTTAACCGTTCAAGATCGGATGTAAAATTTATTGAGTATGCTGTTTCAGGAGTTGTCCCAGTGGTAGGTGACCTGGAGCCATATAAAGAAAGCGTTATACACGGAGAGACCGGTTTTCTGTTTAATAATGGCAACGAGCTGAAAAATATACTTGAAACAATTATTGAAAACCCAATTCTTTTATCTGAAATAAGTGTAAAAAGCCGTCAATATATATTGAATAACCGACTTGAAAATGATCATGCAGGAAAAAGAATCTCTATATATAAAGACAGGCTTGCAGATCTTTCCGGAAAGGAAAATTCAGAATCTAAGGCACTTGAACAGTTTCGCACTCTAAGCATACTTGATGGGGCAGTAACAACTGGAAGGCATATTAAACTTAACCCTGGCAACTATGAAATCATGATTCAACAGGGCCTTTCTACAATGCAGTTTGAAGAAAACAGGGATGAGGCCTTACAGTATTTTAATGAAGCGTCCCTTATCGAACCCTTGAATTATTTACCATTTCTTTATGGCTCTGCACTTTTAGCTGATCCGATTAATGTTCTCATAAAAGCCCTTGAACTTCGGCCTGACAGCATTAAAAGCTGGCTGATATTGGGTGATTTTTTCGCAAAGCAAGGAAAAGCAATGGAGGCAATTCAATCATTTGAAAATGCCTTAAAAATACATCCGGATTATGAACTGCCCTATCTAAAAGCCGGCAATTTGCTTAAACAAATGGGCGATGAAGAACAGTCAGTGATGCTTATGGAAAAAGCTGAAATGCTTCAGGAAGATATCTCCCCCTATAGAAAACACAAGTTAGATCCAAAGGTGCGAAACTTCAGTTTATAACATATCCCCCTGCCCCGGTTTTTGCACGTCCTTGATTTTTGTATACCATATTATAGCTCCATAGAGTTTAAGTACTGGCGCGTTATTTCTATACTCAATTTACTGACACAAAACATGTTTATTGCCATAAATAGTTCAGGCGAATCTATTAATATTCTATCTGCTGTCAGCGAAGCACTAAAAATAGGGGGCAATGTCTGTACCTTCTCAGTTATGAAACCTGAAAATACATTAAGGTCCATTGGTACGTTAAATTTTTATACCACAGCACAAAATGCAATGAATACTAATTTCTGCCATATTGAAATTTTGAATTACTGGATTGAGTAAATGGTCTCCATCGTATCATGGCAGGAATGTTTAATAAATTCTTCTTTACATAATGAATATATCGGAATCGCATAAGCTAACTTCATGATTGTTATCTTATATTTTTTATTACTTTCGATAAGGGGATTATATTGATGAAAAATTCAAGCGAAACGCTGAACAAAAAAATAACTCAAGGTCAGACATTATTTAAAACTGGAAAAGTCGAAGAATCAAAGATTCTTTTCTTAAAGTTATTGGAAAACAATCCGTTAAATACCGAAATTTTAAATAATCTTGGTGTAATATTTTTTTCAAAAGGTGATATCCAGAAAGCAGAAAAGTTTTTTAAGAAAGCGATTAATGTGGATAATAACCACACTGATTCCAGATTAAATATAATAAATCTTCTTCAAGGCAGCGGCAGATATGAAGAGTCTATCAATCATTTAAAATTTTTAATCCAGTCACGAACAGATGATGTAAACATTATTAACCAGCTGGCAATGGCCTATTTAGAAACAGGGAAAAAAGATGAGGCTATTTCATCTTTAGTCAAATCGCTGAACATCAACCCTGCCCAAAAAATAGTTAAAGAGTCTTTAAGCTTACTCAATGCTTCATCTCCAAGGATTGATAGTAATATAACAATAAAGATAATCTCGCCATCGGATTTTGACAATAATCCATCCCGTCGAATACTCTGGGGAGACCATTGGGTCAAATTCGAATTGGAGCAGGCATTTTCTCACTTCGGGTTAAAGGTAGTTAACGGTAAGGCAGATGTTGTAATTTATCTATTTGGATCACCTATAGAAGGATTAACAAAAGATTCTTTTAACATGGTATGGCTATACAGTCATCCTGACATGGTCACATCTAGCAATCTTAAAGTATTTGATAAAATTTTCTGTCTTTCCTCCTCTTTTATTCCCAACCTTAAAGCCATGGGATACAAAGATATTGATTTAATGATAGGAGCTACGTCCAAAACACCGATTTATCTGCCTCAAAAATATGATGTCGTCTTTGTGGGCAATACAAGGGCTTATGGAGGAAGAAAAATAATCTCTGATATCGGAGATATCCCCTTTAATTTTAAAGTCTGGGGAAACGGATGGGATAAGATTTTACCAAAAAAAAATATCGGGGGATTATATTATGATAATCAGAAACTAAATGAATTATACGCTTCTTCAGTGATATCGATTAACGACCACCACCCTGATATGGCTAAAAAAGGTATGGTGGCTGTTAAAATTTTTGATATTCTGGCTAGCGGAGGATTCGCATTATCTGATACAAATACAGGAATTCATGACATATTCGGTGATGCCGTGCCTCAATACAGTGACGCTGAGGATTTGAGAGATATTATTTCCTATTATCTAAAAAATCCCGACATAAGATATGAAATGACAAAAAAAGGAAGAGAGATCGCGCTCGCACACACGTTTAAAGACCGAGCGCTTCAATTCCTGTCTGCTATTCCTGAAGATATCAAGTCTGCAAAAAAGAAAGAAAAGATATATACGATTCCAAAGGTTAATGGAGAGAGTAATTCTGAGAATAACAGACTTAAAATACTGTATGTGGATACAATCAGTGCAGCCCATGCAACCTGTAATGTAAACGGGATGCTCAAGTCATACAGAAAAATAGCAGATGTTACGTCATTTGACTACCGTGGTCTGGCAGCTCAATATGGTGTTGAATTCATGAATAAGATGCTGATTGAAAAGGCTCTCAAAATCAAACCCGATATGATCCACCTGGGAAAATGTGAGAGTATAGCTGGCATGACTGTGAAGATAATAAAAGAGAACATAGAAACCTGTATAGTACATTTTTACGGTGACTTCAGATGGAATCCTCAACCTTGGGTTGTGGATATAGGGAAACATACGGATTTCACACTATTCAGCCTTACTGATGAACGTATTCTTCAAAAGTACAGGAATGCGGGGGTACAGAACATTGCAGGGTGGTGGGACGCTGGCTCTGATCCTAATATTTTTTACCCTAGGAATGTGGAGCAGGACCAGGACGTTGTTTTTATGGGTAATAACCTTGATATTCCCCATGATGGATACCCCAAGCGGCGCCAACTGATTGAAGAACTTCTTAAAAACAAACTAGATGTTCATTTATATGGAAAAGAATGGGATTACCTTCTGCAAAAAGGGTATCAAACACTTTATATTCACCCTTTTGCCACAGAAGAAGAATTTGCCACCGTGTGTTCCAGGTCTAAAATAGTGCTGGGTATCAATGGTGTAAACGATGTACGCATGTATGCATCATGGCGGCGAGCAGTTAATACAATGGCATCCGGTGCTTTTCACTTGACACACTATGTCCCTGGAATGGAATCAATATTTCAGAACAAAGAGCACCTGGTATGGTTCAACTCTGTTCCCGAAGCCATAGAACTGGTATATTATTATTTAACTCACAACGATGAACGTGAGGCGATAAGTCGCAAGGGAAGAAATGAGGTACTTAAAAATCATACGTGGGATGCTCGTATCAAAATCATGCTAAATTTATATTCTCAATATGCTGAATATAGAAAAAGTATTGAAACCCCAATAAAAAACAGACATTTAATATAGTTTTTTAAAGCCTCTACCTCAGTTAATATATTTGTTTAAGCCTCTTTTTCTTACCAAATATCTTTACTGAAATACGCGATAAAAAACCTGAAAAAGGAGAAAAATAATGATCCAGGTATTCAAACCTTATTACGATGATCAAGAAATTGAGGCTGTAAGTGAAGTAATTAGATCGGGATGGGTAGGCCTTGGTCCAAAAACAGCCCAGTTTGAAAAGGAGTTTGCAGATTTCTCCAAAACGCGATACTGTATCGGGCTTAACTCGTGTACAGCCGCTCTGGATATGGCCTTAAGACTTTTAGGGATCAATTACGGGCATGAGGTTATTGTACCGACTTTAACATTTGTTTCGACAGCCCATTGCGTTGCATATAACCTTGCAACTCCTATATTTGCTGATATTGATCCTGAAACTTTCAACATAGATATTTCTGATATTGAACGAAAAATTTCAACCCGTACAAAAGCTATTATTGTTGTTCATTACGGAGGCAGACCGGTAGATATAGATAAACTGAAAAATATTGCCGGCAATATTCCGATCATCGAAGACTGCGCTCATGCAGCAGGAGCAAAATACAAAGGTACCCCGGTAGGAGGTCTTGGAAATATAGGATGTTTTAGTTTTCATGCAGTTAAAAACCTTGCAATGGGAGAAGGTGGGGCCATAACTTTAAATGATGAGGATATGGCCATGAGAGCAAAAAGAAACAGATGGCTTGGAATTGACAAAGGGACATGGGATAGAACAGCCATCGATAAGAAATACTGGTGGGAATATAATGTAGATGAAATAGGCCTAAAGTCTCATTTAAATGATATTGCTGCGGCAATAGGTCTCGTGCAGTTAAAAAAACTGGAGATCGGGAATGCACGGCGTCTTGAAATTGTAAATATGTACCGCTCAGGATTAAAAGATGTTTCACAAATTATAATGCCTCCCCCAGATGATGAAGAATCTCAATCATCTTGGCATTTGTGCGAAATAAAGGCAGAGGACAGAGATGGTTTGAGCGTATTCCTTAAGGACAATGAAATCAATACAGGCGTTCATTATAAACCCATTCACATGTACAGGTGTTATGGTAACCGACCATCCCTACCTGTTGCTGAAAACATATTTGATCAGATTCTTACTTTGCCTCTCTATCCGGATCTTTTAGACGCCGAAGTATTGATGATCATTAATACTATAAGAAAATTTTATCGATGCAGAGCCATTGATGAAAAATCCCTGTAAAATCATAGATGATTTTAAAAAAATCTCCTCGAACACTCGTTTTATTACAGTGACTGAGAATACTTCAGAGAAAATAATTCTGCGACCTGTTTTCCCAGTCAGAGACGACGCAGAAAAGATCTCAAAATGGAGAATTCAATACTATTCTAACTTTTTTACCTGGATTAAACCTGGCGCGGATGAAGTGATGGAGTGGATTAAAAATTATCAGCAGGATAATTCCGATATCATGTTTTTCGCAGAAACTCCCCCTGGGCAGGCCTTCGGACAGTTAGCGATCTACGACGTTCAGTCAGATAAAAAAACCGCTGAATTTGGGCGGATCATCAGAGGCCTTACTGGGGGACCAAAAGGATTAATGACAAAGTCGGCAGGGGCTCTTCTAAACTGGGGATTTTCTGAGTTAAATCTTGAAACAATTAACCTTGAAGTATTTGCAGATAATTTAAACGCAATAAAATTCTATAAAAAGCTAGGTTTTAAGGTATTTGGTGAATTGAGTTTCTACCAAAATATAACACTGGCCGGGATACCAAAATGGGATAAAAACAATCCTTGCACCGACGAAATAGCAGAAAAATCTAAAATTAAAAAGGTTCTTGAAATGGGCATTACAAAAGGCACTCTAAAGCTTTAAAAGCTGAACGCCCTTTCTGTATCCAGTACTTTTAAATTATAAAATAAAAAAGACCACCGGTTGTTATCGCAGGTGGTCTTTTTTTTTCAATGAAAGCCTTTTATTACTTACTTGTAGCTCCTGCTGTATCATAAAATATCATTTTTTACTGCAACTACATTCATGTTTTCAATACCTGACCTGGCCATAAAACCCTCATAGCTTGTTAATTTGAAGCCGGTTTTTAACAGCACCTTTTCTAAAGAATCTCTTGTGAAATTGTAGATATGGTGTGGCAACATATGGTTTTTCCTTAATTTCTCGCGGTCAAGTGCGTGTTCAGGAGCAGTAATATATAGAATACCATCTTCTTTAAGGGCACTGTAAACTTTCCGCAGATCACTGATCAGATCAGGCAGATGTTCTATTGACTGCAGCATGGTTACTACATCATATATGCCTACTTCCAACTTAAGATCTTCAAGCATGCCTTGTTTTAACTCTATACCAAAGGTATTTTTAGCATAATTAATGCATTGCCTGCTTAGCTCTGTCCCCTCTATTTTCCATCCCCGTTCCTTTGCACAATTGAGGAATATACCGGCTGCAGCTCCTATATCCAAAAGCCTTCCTGTTTTTTTATGTTTTTCAATATTGTTCAGGTCCTCTGTAGCCAGCTTGATTTTTTCGACTAAATTTTTCTGCCAATGGAGGTAGCCTGAACATCTGAAGGTAAATAATTACCATATAAAGTGTAAAATGCTTCTTTCTTTAACCGGGGTGTCGCATATATCAATCCGCAATCGCACTCCTTTAAATTCCCATGAGGTGTTGACAATATCTTTTTCCCATCCCCATCACAAAAGGGGCATTTTACGCTGACAAAATCTTTTTCCTTTTCTGTCTCACTTTTTTAAAAAACATCTTCCAGTTTCTCGGCCTTTAAAGTGAAAGATCCAATTTTTTCCGGATGGAATAAGGATTCCGACACCTGCTCGATATTGCCGAACCCAAATTTTTTTAATATTACCTTCAGGGTCCTAATGCCTAATGGGGTCTTTGTAATTTCTTGATGTATTCCGACTGATTTGTTTCTCAGGGAATCTCGTCTGGCTAATTCTTTCATCTCATCTTCGTTTAATGAGTATTCAGAAGACGGAACTTCTACTATTAAGTCGCCGCCTTTTTTGATCACCCTATTCCATTCCTCAAAAACATCATGTATACGCTTCATGGAAAGTGTCTGAAAGTAATAATGTGAATGGATCAGATCAACAGACCCGCTTTCAAATTCCTTTAGCTCCGCAAGATCAGAATTCACATCGTTAAATACACCACTTACAGGAACATCGACATTTATAAAACCATTTATCCTTCCGGTTCGTGTTGGTATATTTAAAATAATAGAATCTTTCTTCATATACTCATCAATCAGGGCTAAGCCAGGAAGATCATCCTTGGAAACATAATAATCTCCAAGAACCATATAATCCATTCCTCCGGTTAAGAAGCAGTCAACAGCTTCTTTTGGTGTACAGACTATAGGCTCTCCCCTGATATTCATTGATGTATTTAAAACAAGACCAATTCCTGTTAATTTCTTGAACTCGTTGATTAACTCATAATATCTTGGGTTTACTGTTTTATCGACGGTCTGTACACGAACTGTACCATCCACATGACAGACTGCAGGGATCTTATCAAGCATCTCTTCTTTGGTATTGTAAACAAACAGCATATAGGGAGACTCGTGGTCGCTATCAAAATATATTCCGCAATCTTCAAGGAGAACTGAAGGAGCAAAGGGCCTCCACCATTCCCTGAATTTTACTCTTCTATTTATTTCATCTTTCATTCCCGGTATGCCAGGGTGTCCAAGAATAGATCTGTTGCCCAGAGCTCGCGGACCGACCTCCATCCTTCCTTGGTACCATCCAACTATTTTTCCTTCTGAAAGTTTGTTTGCAGCAAATGCCGGGGCATTTTCTGTTTTCCTGACAGGGAATCCTACTGATTTTATTGCTTCTGTTATATCTTCATCAGAATATTCATTGCCAAGGTAAGGGTGTTTCATTTGCCACCATGTTTTTTTTCTTACTCGGTGATCTTTCACATTGTTATAATAGACGTACAATGCTGCCCCGAGTCCTGTACCTCCATCATGGGCGGCAGGGTGCATAGAAACATCCTTGAAAATATTAGATTTTAAAACAAGACCGTTTGCTACACTGTTAAGGGCCACTCCACCTGTCATACATAAGTATTCTTCACCAGATATTTTTTTAAGATGACCAACCAGTTTCATGATGATTTCTTCTGTTATTCGCTGGAGACTCGCAGCAACATTTGCAAATTCGGATTGAGGATTTTTATTATCCATCTTCATATGGATATCAAAGATATCATTAAATTTAGTGTAATCATAAAGTAGATCCCCATCTGGATTAATTATGTCCCTGTTGATCTGGAAAAAACCAGTTTGCTCATCATAGTCTACAATATATTTCCTGAATATATTGTAATAGACATTTGGATCACCATAAGAGGATAGCCCCATGGTCTTTCCTTCATTGCGGGCACTCAATCCAAGCCAGTGTGTTATGCACTGATACAACGAACCAAGAGAATGGGGCGATAATATTGTTTCCAGTTCCTCAATATTATCGCCTTCACCCCTGGCTAGCATTACAGTTTCAAATTCTCCACGACCGTCAACCGAAAGGATTGCAGCTCGTTCAAAAGGTGAAGAATAAAATGCTCCTGCACAGTGAGCAAAGTGATGCTTTACATGAATAACCTCTGCATTAGGGAACAGTTCTTTCTGATAATTTTCCTGCTGCATAAGTAATTCAGCATAGTTTCCGGATATGTGCACCATCTGCAAACGATCAGTTGAATGTCCGTTTGACCTGTAATAATCCTCCCATTTTTTCTGTGCATCAATGTATTCAGGCGCTGAAAATGAAAAAGCTATATATTTGACTTGCGCCGGGTGTATTCCATTTTTTTTCATTCCGGAGATTATCGCGTTTAGAGGTCGATTAGGGGAATGCTTTTTTCTAACATAACGTTCTTCTTCCGCGTCAAATACTACATCTCCGGCTTCATCGAGAAAGGTTGCGTGGGCATCATGACCTATAGCCTTGAGGCCAAGAACAAAAAAAACATCTTGATTAAAATTATTATTTTTATGCATCCGCATAATGTACTCATGATTTGCTTTTTCCTGTTTTACCGTTGCTGCGTCGGATAGTAGTTGACGGACTTCTTTAATCACTGGCTTTTCAGCAGATATTTCTGAAGCTAGTTTATTCAATGTTTCAAAATCGTTTTTCCTTAAGTAACTGTCGCATTCCAACAGCGAAAGCGTGTCTATTCCATTATCATATGCGCCCTTAGCTAGGTTAATAAATATTTCAGTATTATTTATATTTCCTATCTTTAAAAAAGCATGTGCGAATACAAAGGGAATATTCCCACTAAAATTAAAAACTCCAAGAGAGTTTAAATATTCAAGGGGTTCAATCTCTTTAGAAAAATACTTTATTATCTTGTCTATTGCCTGGGGGTACTTTCCAATTACTATATAATTTAGTATCTCTTGAAATTGGGATACAATTGTTTCCTTGTCGAGAGGACTCGCAAAGACGGTATTCTGGGATGTTTCGGCATTAGTTCGATTTTTTTTCTCTGCATTATACTGTTTTTCAAGCGCTATTATATCTTCTTGATCGGGATTAATTCTAAGCGATTTGTGACATGCATCTATTGCTTTTTCATAATTTTCCATATTAACAAAACAATCAGCAATATGGTTTAGAATGTCCCAATTTTTATCATCTAAATTAAGCGCTTTTTTATACCACTTAATTGCTTCATAAAACTCCATTTTAGAATGATAACATTTGCCTAAATTTTGGGCAGTATCCAGATTCTGAGAGTCAATTCTGAAAGATTTTGAAAAATATTTTACGGAAGAATCTAGGTCACCGCTCTGAAACGCGACTACACCAAGGTTGTTGAGAACTTCTACATGAGAAGGATCAATCTTCTCAGCTTTTTTAAACCATTTCCTTGCCTCAACATAATTTCCATCTAAAAAATAATTTTCTCCAGTTTTTATAGCCTCACAAATGTCGATATTCATAATTAAGAACCTTTTCAGTTAATGCAACGTAAAACCTGCAAATAGAATATTTTAATTAATCGATTACTTGGTGAAACATCATATAGAGATTAGTAAATTACTATACTCGGTTATAAAACTATCTATGGTTTCCTCAAATAACACCTGACCCGCGGATAACTAATTTGCAAATAACGTGCCATTATAAATCTCATAAAAAACAAATAATTAATTAACATACGTGCGTAAAAAGTCATTATTTTGACACTCCCTAACTTAAAAATATCTAAACACTCTAAATGTCGAGATATTATCACAAGATGTGTAGTAAACAGGAACATTGTGTATCTCGGTAACTTTACATGAATTTTTCACACAACATCGGCTACCTAAATGGCACCTTTCTTGCATAAGTATACCACAGCAATAATATTTCTAGTTTAACAAAACTATAGAAACATATTTAATGAATATAACCTGTAACCCGTCGTGTTTATTTGTTTTGTCCATTTTATAAAATTTTCTTAATTTTGAAATTATTTTTTAATAAAGTTCAATAATGCAAAAAAAGAAGAAAAATAAATTATCAATAGAAGCTATAAACAGTAAGTCAAATAAATCTCTAGACTGCGTAGAGGAAATATACTTTGATCTTGCATCTCACCTTAGTATCCTTGAGAAGAGGAATCCACAGATGGAGGATAATGAGGCAATGTATCGATTTCTGTTTGAGCTATCTATATCGTGATTATGTACAATGCAATTATCATCCAGTATTTCATAAGGTTATGGGTGAACTTCACAAAAGAGGAAATATCTTGAAAATTCTTATCATCCAGATCCTGAGACTGGGGGATGCTCTACAGCTTACCCCAATTGCCAAATCAGTCAAAGTGCTATTTCCTGAAGCTCAAATCTCTGTTATCACTTCATCCCTTGGGAAGGAAGTATTTCTGAGACAGGATTCTATTGACGATATATTTGTTATTCACCAAGAGGAGATTAAAGAGTTATCAAAAAAATCTCATCAACAGTCCATAAATTCAGCACTTGAATATCTACAGAAGGACCTTGGCTCTGTCATGTCTCAGGAATGGGACTGGGTTATAAACCTGAGCTTCTCCTTTCCCTCGGCAATTCTTGCATTCTTAGCCCACGGTAAAAATAATACAGGGTTCTATGTAACGAAAAACCGGGAATATATTTCAAGGGACAAATGGTTTTTTTATACTCTTTCATCATTTCCAAACAGAAAATACAGCCTATTTAACTGGGTTGACATCAACAGTAATATTGTAAAAACACATAATATTTCAAGATCTCTTTTCTATACAATAAACAGGGAGGAGCATTCATGGGCCGATGATATTCTCCATGATTTTTTACCTCAGCAGGAAGAGTTGATAGGGATACATCCTGGCGCAAGCGGTCCCCACAAAATGTGGCCTCTTGATAACTTCATTACCTTCTCAAAATCCCTCATTACCAGACAAAATAAAAAAATCGTCATATTCGGCAATAAATCAGAACAATCGCTAGGAAAGAGGATTGAAGATGCCATCGGGGAAAATGTTCTAAACCTGACAGGGCATACCACATTGGGGCAGACAGCCGCTGTGATGTCCCGTTGTTCCTTGATAGTGTGCAATGACAGTGGCCCCATGCATTTGGCATCGGCTGTTGGAGCTCCTGTTCTTGCTCTGTTCTTTTCAACGCATTTTGTAGAAACTGGTCCTTATGGAGAAAATAACCTTGTCCTTCATCCCATTATAGACTGCTTTCCATGCCAGGGTACCGCCATCTGCAGTCACAAGAGATGCCTTGATTCCATACCCGTTGAAGCAGTACTAAGGTTGATAGATAGCAGACACAACATTATGGTGCGTACCAAGGAGGCTCCCCCTGGTTTTCCTCAAACTGTTGCGGCAAACCGTTCAAGATTTGATCCAATGGGTTTTCTTGAATGGATTCCAGCTATTAAAAAACCATTGACCATGGACACCATTGTATGGCTTATCCTGAAACTTTCTTTTATCTCATGCCTGACAGGCCGTTTAATAGAGAAAGATGACAGGATCAGTTATGCCCGTGACTTCATTGGATTCTTCACACGGACTATGAATGAACCGGAACTTACGGTTTTTATCAGACAGTCTTTTATCTGTAATAGATGATCTTGAATCTCTATTAAGAGAGCTACTTGGTATGTGCACCGAACTTTATAATCAATCATCCGATCTGAAGAAAAATTCCGATTCGATAGCCAGAATAGGGGTAGAACTCCAGAAAAAAGAGGATTTTCTTTCAGGTCATACCTCACAATATTTTGATATTGTCGTAAAGTATATAGAGATGGCAAGAAATAATATCGATGAAAGGGACTTTCAAAAACTTGCAGCCCAAAACGTAAGTATGTACAGGGATGCTTCGGGCCTTGTTGCTAACTTAAAGGAGAACATACACCTCGTCTCCCTTCTTCTTAAAGAGATACAATAAATCATGAAACAATGCTCTGCCCTTTCATGATTGATTCAGATGCCAACAGAACCAAAGAAAGTAAATATAGAATGAATCTATCAAGTCAAAATAAAATCAGCTCCAAGGATGTAGATCTGCAGAACTCGGGTATTTCATCGAGACCTTCAATATCATTGTGCATGATTGTAAAAAATGAAGAGGAATTCCTGAACAATTGCCTTAAAAGTGTATGTGATTTCGTGGATGAAATCATTATCGTGGATACTGGGTCAGAGGATAATACAGTAGCAATCGCCAGAGAATATACTGACAAGATCTATCATCATCCATGGGAGAATAGTTTTAGCAAGGCAAGGAACCAGGCCCTCAAGTATGCTTCATGCGACTGGATTTTTCAGATAGATGCTGATGAAGAACTTGTAGAGGGTGGAGGTGAAAAGCTCCACGAAGCCGTTAGATCTGCAAGGGACGTAGACATTATTTATGTCATGATACTCAGCACTTATTCCATGGGTTCAAAAACTGCTTCTCATAATGTTGAGAGACTGTTCAAGAACAATGGTGTCATCCATTATGAGGGAACTGTCCATAATTGAGTCATAGGAGGTATCAGGCATCTATTTTCCCCCATACAATTAATCCATTACGGTTATGATGTAGCTAGTGAAAAGTACGAAGTAAAATTCAAGAGGACCACTGAACTCCTGAAACAGGAAATAACCAATGATCCTCAGAACCCTCTGTACCACCATTATCTGGGTGTTTCCTATCTCTCCATGAAAATGGACAGTGAAGCGGCAAAGGAGTCTGAACTGGCAATATCCCTTGCTCAAAGTCAGAGAGACAATAATCCAATATATTTATGGGCTCATTTTAATGCATCCATGGCAAACTACAGGTTAGGAAATCTGAAAAAGGCCGAAGAATTGGCACTTAAATCATACAGGATGTCAGGTAATCATCTGGATTCCTTCTATATGTTGTCAGTTATTGCAGCGGAAAAAAATGATTGGCAGAACGTATTCTTTTTTAGTGATAAATATCTATCTTTATTGCATCAGTATAAAGCAGATTCAAGTAAAGCTAATATCAATGTAAATAATACTCTCCAGGAAGAAAATCTAATCTATTCCCTTTTGGGCCATGCCTATTATTTTATTAACAACAGGGAACAGATGAACAATTACTATGGCAAAGCATTTGACTGTTCGGATGATAAACGTATCATCTCTCTCAAAATCGGCTCCTTTCATCTCGACAGAACAGAGGATTATCAACTGGCAAAATACTACATTGACAAAACTTTGGAACATTCACATGATGATCTTGAAGCGATGTATGTCCTTGCAAAATATTACAAAAAAACAGGATCACCGACTGATGAAAAACAAAGTCTTGAATGGCTTTTCAGTAAAGGCAGCAAGGACACGGTAGTCCTTAACAGGCTGATTGATCTTTGCCTTGAATTCGATGACCTTGATCTGGCTACAAAAGTAACTGAAGACGCCATTGAGGATGCTGATGCTAAAGATTGCTACCTCCTCAAAAAAGCAGAGATACACAGAAGAAAGGATGAACCTGCCAGTGCTATTGAATGTTATATGAAAATATTGGAACAAAACCCTGGATCAGGGTACGTCTGGTATGAATTAGGCAATGTTTTTCATGATATGGGAGAGTTGCAGAATGCTGAGGCATTTTTCAAAAAAGCTGCATCATTAATGAATGATCCAACACTTCCTCTTCTAAAGCTCTGTGAAATATATATTATAAATAATTCTTTGGATGACATAATCAACATATTAAGCAGTTTGATAAATATGTTAGGAATACATCTTTCCACTACTATAAATAACATGAATGAACTATTATCGGTGTTCAATAAAATATCATTCACTCTTAAGGAAGATTCCGAATATTCATATAACTTCACTAAACTGATTGGCCTCTTTAAAATAAAGTATGCCCACCTCCTGTCCGGGAAACAGTCAAATGTCTAAAATATTTTATAACCGTATTTTGTCAGGATCACAGAATATGATATTCATTATAATAAATACAAATTAAGGTAAGTAATGAACGATAATTATATTAAATCCAAATCAATTCCCGGAATATCAGCATGCATGATTGTCAGGAATGAAGAAAAATTCATCGCCCAGTGCCTTAGAAGCATCCAGGAATATGTGGATGAGATAATTATAGTTGATACCGGTTCCCAGGATAAAACCGTGGAAATCGCTAAATCCTTTGGAGCCCGAATATACAGTCATCCATGGGAAGACCATTTCAGCAAGCACAGGAACCAGTCATTCGGTTATGCTAAAATGGACTGGATCTTGTATATAGACGCTGATGAAGAGCTCCTTTCAGGAAGCGGAGAATTACTTAGAAAATCAGTGACAGAAGCGGAAAATGAGGTAGATGCAATAGCCGTAACACTGGAATGTATTTTCAATAAAGGTCTTTCAATGGCATATAACAATGCCGTCAGGCTTTTTCGAAATCACCGTGGATTTTACTACAGAGGCAGAGTCCATAATTATATAGTAGGCATTAAAAAGGTAATATGTCGTCCCATCAGACTATTCCACCATGGTTATAATCTTGACAAGACGAGTATGGCTAGAAAATTTGACCGAACAACAAAACTTCTAAAATTGGATATTGTTGATAATCCCGATGACCCGAGGCCACATCATTTTCTTAGCGCATCATACCTTTCCGAGAATATGTACGAGGAAGCTCTCAAAGAGTCTTTGATGGCAATTACTCTTTCCGAAAAAAAAAATGAATACTCCCAGAATTATTTATGGTCCATCTACATAGCTGCATCATCATGCCTTTACCTCGGAAAGTTAGAAAAAGCCAGGGAGCTTGCTGAAAAAGGAACAAGACTTTTTTCAGATCATCTTGACTCTTACTATATTCTTTCAATCATCGCCTATGAAAAACATGACAGAACTCTTTTTGATAAATACTTTAATAAGTATCTCAAGGTTAAAGAAAACTACCAGAAGAATCCGGAGAAATTTGGAGAGATTGTGAATAACACATTAGGTTCACAATGGAGCCTCCATCTTTTGAATGCCTTTTTAATTATGGATGAAGGACCTGATGAATATGCCACCCATGAAATAGAATCCGCAATTAATTTATGCCCGGACACACATCAGTTGTATATGAGGATGGGAAATTACTACCTGAGCAAAAACAGGCTATCTGAGGCTGAAAACAATTTTCTAAAGGCTGAAAAAACAAAACCTGAAGACTTACAGGCAAAAAAACTACTCGCATCAGTGTATGAACTGGCGGGAAAAGATACTGAACAGAAGGAGTTTTTAGAGAAAGCACTTAAGGTTGACAGTTCAGATATTGAGTGCCTTTTTTCTCTTGGCTTGCTTCAAATGAAAGAAAATGAACCTGAAGAGGCGCTATCTTGTTTTGAGGCAATATCCACGAAAACAGACGATATCAGGGTTACCATAAATAAGGCCATATGCTTAAGAGAGATGGGTCGGTTTCAGGAAGTAAAATCCTTTCTTAGTGGTCTTGAATGTGAAGATGATTCTTTGAATAAAGTTATTTTATCAAATCTTGCCTTTTCTTTTCTGGCTACTAGCGACCGGCTGAAGGCAATTGAGGTTGTTCAAAGGCTTGAAAATCTCGATTATCTTAACCCCTACCCGCCAATCCTCTTAAGCAGGGTTTATCTGGAGAAATTGGATATTGAGTCATGTGTTCGTGAGTGCAGTAAACTCTTGTACCTGCTTGGAGTAAAAGAAGATCGAGAATTGAATAGTATAGAGGATCTGGCCCAATGTTTCCTCCATGCTGCCAGGGTGCTTAGGGACACCAATAGACCAAGACACTATATTCAGGAATGTTTTGAATTAAGCCTCAGGCTTGCAGAAAACACTCCATCACTTATGGCCGATATAGGGGCAGTATTTATAAATGTAGGCCTTTTAAAAACCGGCACAAAAATCCTTAAAAAGGCTCTTCTCAAGGCCCCATCAGATAAGCTACTTAGAGACCAGATAACGGCTATTCTCCAGCTTTAAACTTAACTATCCATGCGGATATTTAGATCCCTTCAGACTTCATACAAATTTATTCATTTTTATTTAAAGTTTCAAAATTATCCATCCGATATAGTTTTTGAAATCAGGCACAGACTGTGTAAGAAAGGCAGGTGAAATATCTTATCTTTACACACTAACGCCACTGGCAAGGATGCCAACTAATTTAATGCCTATATAGGGCAAATCAAAAACTTATTTTATATCATGGAGGATTATAATTATGGGATTAAGAATTCAAAACAACATTTCGGCAATGAATGCTCATCGAAACCTTTTACAGTCCGATAACGCATTGAGCAAATCACTTGAAAGACTTTCATCCGGTTACAGGATTAACAAGGCGTCGGATGATGCAGCAGGTCTTGCTATTTCTCAATCTTTCAGGGCAGATATTGCCAGTTACAAGGTTGCTTCAAGAAATACCTCGGAGGCCAGTTCACTGCTTCAGGTTGCTGAAGGTGCTACAGATCAGATAGGCAACATGCTGACCAGACTGAAAGAACTTGCAACACAGGCCTCTTCAGCAAATGCCGGCTCCAATACGGACAAGATTGATGCTGAAGCACAAAAGCTTATAGATGAAGTCGACAGGATCGCGGGTTCAACCGAATATGCAGGAACAAAACTTATTGACGGATCATTCGGCGTAGGCGTTTCATCTGGAGGATCAACTGCGGCAGCTATTTCTGCCTCCAATGGCTTTAGCGGTGTAGCCGGTCTCAAAGCTGGCACAGCATATACTATTGATACTACTGTAACAACAGCCGGTGCAGGCACATTAGAAGTTACTACATCAAACGGATCAGAAACTGTCAATTTTACAAGGCCGAGTTCAGGTAATACAACAGATGTTTATGTGGCTTCTTTAGGGGTGACCTTCACTCTAAACCAAGACGCTAACAGCAGTATGGATGGAACTGTTCAGGCAGAGGCTTCTGGTAATGCGACATTTCAGGTAGGTTCGGAGAACCAGTCTAATAATCAAATCAGTATCAGTTTAGGAAATGCAACAGCCAATTCCCTTTCCATAGACACATTAGACCTGAACACTGCTTCCAGTGCCCAGAGAGCTCTGGACTCAATTGATGCGGCTATTTCATCTCTTAATAACACAAGGGGCAGTATTGGTGCTTATACAAACCGGCTGGGATATGCAGCGGCTAACCTGTCAAGCACAATTGAAAACGTTACCGCAGCGGAATCAACAATCCGTGACGTAGATATGGCAGATGAAATGACCACCTTTACAAAGAACCAGATACTGGAGCAGGCAGGCACTGCCATGCTTGCCCAGGCAAATTCAGCTCCACAGCAGATATTGTCACTGTTCCGCTAATAGAGGTTCAAGCTGAAAGCTCAAAGCTGAAGGCTGAAGGCTGAAAGTAAAAACAATAAACAAACCCCGTTTCCGTATACCGGAGGCGGGGTTTCATAATTTTTACGCCATATCTATAAATGCAAAAAAACATGATCAGAACCGCTAAGACGCAAAGGTCGCTAAGAAGTGTATTTTTTTACTGATTCTCCAAGAAAAATGAGAATCAGTAAAGACTTACGTTGTTCATGGCACTGGTATTCGGTTATCTGCCATCTAATTCACGTTACCAGTTTTAATCTTCAATAATAAAATTCTGTTTTTCTTAGCGTTCTTCGCGTCTTCGCGGTTAACGTTTTTATCTTTCTGGCAAATATTTTGCAATTCCCTATTAACGTACCAGTTTTCTTTAAGTTTTCGGAATTTTTTTCCGATTATATGGGCACAACAGGAAACATTTTCCTGTTTTCCATCACCCCTGTAAGGAGGGAATATGGCCTCAACTAGTATGATAAGCGGCCTCGCAAGCGGCATCGACTGGAAATCAATGGTAAGTCAACTGATCGCAGTTGATTCACAGCCGATTAATGCGAAAAAGACAGAACAGTCAAACTATCAGGCTCAGCTTAAGGAATGGCAGTCCTTTAATACGATGCTTCTCTCATTGAATAGTTCCGCCCAGGACCTGGCTGATCCCGATGGTTTTAATATGTTCACATCGAGCATGACATCTGACAATTCAAACGTTGATGCGGCAGACCTCCTTTCAATTGACACCACCTCATCTGCGTCACAGGGGACATATACAATTAAGGTCAATAATGTCGCAACAGCCCAGAAACTTTCTTCATCATCCTTTTCAAGTTATTCGGATGCAGTGGGGAGCAGCTATGCGGGTGATATTGTAATAAACGGCAAAGTAATATCAATAAACGCGACCGACGGTCTTGATGATATAAGAAACAGGATTAACAATGCCAATTCCGGTACTACCCCGACAGGTGTTACCGCCAGCATAATATCCTACGGCTCCAATGATTACCGTCTTATATTGACAAGCAATAACACAGGCAAATCGGGAATATCGCTTCAGGACGGATCCGCAAACGATATCCTGGAGCAGTTCGGTTGGAAGGATAACACTCCTTCTCTGAAAAATAGTATTACCGGAGGTGCTCAGTCAGATAGCTTTTCAAGTACCACCCAGGATATCAAATCACTTCTGGGGCTATCAACAACACAGTCCGGAACAGTCCAGATTGGAAGCGAGAGTGTCGATATTGACCTCTCCACTGATTCTCTTGATACAATAAAATCAAAAATAGATGCATTGACAAATGTTTCCGCATCTCTGGTCACAGACACTGAAAATGGCATTACAAAATACAAGCTCCAGATAGATGGAACACAGACATTTGCTGATAATCAAAATATACTTGAAACCCTTGGAGTATTGACAAAGGGAGTCAGTGATGCTCAGGGCACATCTTCGGCAAACACCATGACAACCTCAGGGAATAATATAACTGCTGATACCCTTTTAAGCGATATTGATGGCTATTATTCCTGGACATCAGGTGATTCAATAGACATAACCGGTACCGACCACACGGGGAACACTGTTAGCAATACTTTTTCGATAGGCTCATCTTCCACAGTTCAGGACCTGTTATCTGATATTCAAACAACCTTTGGTAATGTATCTGCCCGAGTAACCTCTGATGGTACAATCGAGGTTGATGACATGCAAACCGGTGGGAGCTCACTTTCGGTCGGTCTCACTTCAAATGTAGGCAGTGGAAGTCTTGACTGGGGAGCCTTCAGCGCAGTAGACATTATCAGAAAACGTGAAATAGTTGCAGGATCGGATGCCTCGGTTACAGTTGACGGTATCGAAACTACCAGCAGTGATAACAGTATAGATAATGTACTTAGCGGTATAACTTTAAATTTAAAGGATGCGGATGCTTCCACAACCGTTACTCTTAATGTTGACAGGAATATAAGCGGGATTACAGACAAGATAAATACATTTGTATCCGCTTACAACAAAGTGTCATCCTACATAAATACACAGCAAAGCTATGACACTGATCAAAATAAGCCTGGTGGCGTTCTGTTCGGCGACGGGACTTTGTCATCGGTAAAATCCGATCTTTCATCTATCCTGGTCCAACCCGTATGGGGAGTATCTTCCGGATTTTCCATACTTGGTCTTGTAGGTATCAATCTTGATAATGACGGCAAACTCAGTGTTGACAGTTCAAAACTAGGTGGATTTCTTGGAACAAACTTCTATGATGTTCAGCAATTATTTTCCACCACCGGGTCTTCCGATTCAGGTACAATGGAGTATGTGTCAAGCACCAAGGATACGCAGGCAGGAGACTATGAGGTTAATATTACACAGGCTGCCACTAAAAACAGTACCACAAGCGATACTGCTGTGAGTGGAACACTTGCAAGTGATGAAAACCTCACCCTTACAGACAGCGGTAAGACAGCAAATATAACACTCACCGCTGGCATGACCATATCTGACATTATTAATGCCGTAAATACGGAACTGGATACAGTTTATACCCAAACATTAGCCGGAAATACGGCGGTGACAGCAGGCGCATCCCCTGTTACTTCTGCTACTACATGGGGTTCAATTGACGGAGCGAACCTTGTAAATGGTGACACCATTAATTTCACAGGAACAACACGCAATGGAACTAATGTTGCAGGTTCATATACAATAAATGATACAGGTACAGATACAATCCAGGGCCTTCTTTCGGAAATTGAATCAACGCTTGGAGATGTTTCTGCCACCATAGACAGCAGTGGCAAGCTCCAAATAATGGATAATTCAGAGGGGGCAAGCAATTTATCATTTTCACTTGATTATACACAAACTACCAACCAGGTTGATATCTTCGGATCAGTTCTGACAAGTAACAGCGGGGGCCAGGAAGGCAGATATGCAATGGATATAACTGCCTCAAATGACGGGAGCGATCATCTGCAATTGATAAATGACAACTATGGAAGCAGCTACAATTTTACGGTAGCAGAGAATACCGACTCAGGTCTCTGGAATAACAGTATGTCAACACCTGTGACCGTGAACAATGGTCTTGATGTTGCCGGAACAATAAACGGGGAGGCTGCCACCGGGACAGGTCAAAATCTTACGGGAAATAGTGGCGATACAAACATAGACAGCCTTGTTATTAAATATACAGGTTCTGCCACAGGTATAATCGGTAACATTAAATTAACTCAGGGAGTAGCCGCACTTTTTAACAATGCCCTTTTTTCAATAACTGACCCATATGAAGGGTATATAGGCGTTAAAGAGAATTCCCTGTCCGATCAGATTTCAAATATTGATGACAATATTTCAACAATGCAGGCCCATCTGGACCAAAAACAGCAGGCGTTGACGAACCAGTTTGTAAATATGGAAACGGCTATTTCAAAGATTCAATCCCAGAGCCAATGGCTTACAAGTCAGATAAATTCTTTAGGATAGTAGGTAGATAAGCAATTTTTTGTTAATAAATATTTATTAAATCATTAATGGATCGATATTATCTTTAAATTTAAAATGCATGAACGGAGGATTAAATGAATTACGGAAAGGCTTTCAACCAATACAACAGATCAAATATTGAATCAGCAGGTAAGCTTGAACTCATCATTATGTGCTATGAAAGGGCCATTCTTCGCCTCATGCAGGCAAAGGATTATCTTATGAACGGAGAAATCGAAAAGAAGACCGCCAGCCTGCAAAATGCACTGGACATTATAAGTGAGCTTCAGGCAAGTCTTAACTTAGAACTGGGCGGTGAAATTGCAAAAGGACTGGATTCATTATACTCATATATAATAAGAAGAATTACTCAGGCTGACATACAAAAGGATTATCCGGTTTTCGATGAATGCATAAAAATACTCAGTGAACTAAATAGCTCCTGGGAAGGCATATTACCGGAAAAAGAAAAGCCAATACAAGAAAGCCATGGCTCAAATCAGACAATAAGAAGGCTTTCACATCAGGTGGCGGTGTGATGCTCAGGAAATCCGCAAATGCCTGAAATAATATCTTCCCTTTCCGATTCATTATTAGTTGAGAAAACGTTCGTATAAATATAATGAATGGCATCATCCTAGATTTAGACTTATCGCCATCCAAAAACCTTCGTTTTTTGATGAATGCTTTCAGCCATCAGCATTCAGCTGTCAGCTTAAAAATCAAAGACTTGGCTGAACGCTGATAGCTGACCGCTGAAAGCTCCATCCAGAGATTGTCTCTTTCTGGATGGGCTAATTAACCTGTTTACTTTAACAAAACATGATGAAAATGTTCAAGATTCAACAGGTTCCTGCCGATAAATGTAACAGAGCCAGTATAGAAAATGCATATTACGAAAAATGGTACAGGGAGGTACTGTCAAAATGGAAGCAATAAAGAGTATTACACAGGAACCGGCAGTAAAGCAGCCCGAGGCAGTTACACCCGCTTCATCTGTATCAGAGACTCAAAATAACGCTGCCTACTTTTTAAACAATCTTAAAAAAGTGTCTCAGGCTGCAGAACAGGTCAACAAAGCGACAAGTGAGAAAATAAGCCGGATTGCAGAGGCAATGAACAGCTATGTTCAGTCCATACAAAGTGACCTTAAAATCCAGGTGAATGAAAAGACAGGACATATAGTAGTAAAGGTTATATCCAGGGACACCGGAAAGATTATCAGGGAGATTCCTCCAGAAGAACTGCTTGATCTGGCTTCACGGATGGAAGAATTAGCGGGTACGTTTTTTGATAAAAAAATATAAAACTGTTTTTTATTTGTAGCCACATTAGAGAACCAATATGAAATTAAACTTATTAATTGTTGATGACGATAAAACTTTATTATCTGCGCTTAAAACCGTCTTTGACCAGGAAAACAATGTAACCATTTGTAATGATGGCAAAAAGGCAATTGACCTGTGCCAGAACAGAAAATTTGATCTCATTATTACAGACCTGATGATGCCTGGAGCAAACGGTCTTGAAGTCTTGACCGAAAGCAGGAAAATAGACCCTGACAGCCTTGTGGTCCTGATAACCGGGTTTGCCTCACTTGAAACCGCTGTTCAGGCTATCAGGGAAGGAGCATATGACTATATTACCAAACCATTCAAACTGGAAGAGATCAAAATAATAGTCAATAATGCCCGTGAGAAGATAAAGCTTATGCTCGAAAACAGAAAACTTATTGAGGATCTTCACAATGCCTATGAAGAATTGAAAGTGATGAAGAAACTACTTGAAATAGATGATGAAAAATCAATAAAAAAGAATGAGGAGGATAATCGTTCGGTGATAGCGGGCAGTATGCTGCCTTATTACTATTCGAGCACAGTGACAAATGGCAAATCTTCCATTCTTGATGATCTTGAACGAATTACGGAACTTAAAGAAAGAGGCCTATTAACTGGAAAGGAATTTGAACTGTGCAAGTCGAAGCTATTCAGCAACATGAACCAGTAATGGATCAGGATTTCGATTCCATGACCGTGATGGTTGTGGATGATGACCCGATGGTGGGGGAAACCATGGGTATGTTTTTTGAACACCTGAATTTCAAAAGTATAACTATCCTGGACAGAGGTGAAAAAGCCCTTGAAGAAATGGGTCGCGAATTCTTCGATTACATATTCATGGACCTCATGATGCCCGGAATAGGAGGCCTTGAAACACTCAAACGTATCCACGAAAATCATCAACTGACAAATGTCATTATAATGACCGGCTATCCGACTATGGAAACTGTTATCGAGGCTATGAGAAGCGGGGCCTCGGATTTTCTTGTAAAACCTTTTCGTCTTCAGGATATAAAAATTATTCTTGAAAGGATCAGTCGCTTGAAGACACTTATGGAAAATAACTGGAGGCTGCGCCAGCAACTCGAAGAAAAACGGGAAGTCGAAAAACTTAACTATGAGCTCGAAAAGAGAATAAGATACCAGGCAATGATGTACAATATAGTCGATTCTCTTTCCCGGATAAACAAAACCGAAGATCTATGCAGGTTTATAGTTAATAAGAGTATGGAGACATGCCAGGCAAAAAAGGCATGCTTTCTTATTCGGGACGATGAAAATAAAAATGATTTTATCCTCCTTTCACAAAAAGGTATTGAAAATACAACACCAGGGGTACATGTAGCGGTGGAAAACGGGATAACCGGGGAAAATATATCGAAGCGCCTGGTTGAAACATACTTTGGCATCAATGCTGAAAAAGAATGCGGTATAAAAGGGCTTAAAGGCAGCAACTATCTGTCGATTCCATTTAATATAAGAGAAGAGCCCTTTGGAGTTTTACTGGTAGGCGAAAAAGCCGGTAAAGGAAAATTCGATTCGGAAGATGAATTCATTTTAAAATTCATGGCTGAAAGAACTGCACTCAATATCGAGAACATGGCTCTCTATGACAACCTGATGCAGAGTCTTATGGCGTCACTTATGTCACTGGTAGGTGCTATAGAGGCAAAGGATAAATATACACAGCAGCATTCTTCACGGGTAACCAGGTACGCCCTTGAAATAGCGAAGATAATGGGCTGTTCGGAAGACGACCTTCAAAGGCTCAGAACCTGTGCGCCTCTGCATGATATAGGCAAGATAGGTGTCAATGACAGCATCCTTAATAAAAACGGCAAATTGACAGCACAGGAATTTAGTATAATAAAATCTCATCCTTTAATAGGGGTTAACATCGTTACACCTCTTGGACTGGATAAGGATGAGCTGGCAATCATAAGAAATCATCATGAAAGATGGGACGGAAAGGGATACCCGGATGGTCTGGCAGAAGAAAATATCCCTTTTTTATCAAGAATTCTTGTTGTAGCCGATAGTTTTGATGCCATGAGCTCTGACAGGGCATACAGAAAAGCGATCCCGGTCGAAAAATGCCTTGAAGAGCTGATAAGAAATAAAGGCACACAGTTCGATCCTGATATCGTCGACGCATCCATAGACGTATTTACAGAATACGCTGATCATGATCTGGAGAGTTTAGCAAACTGATAATCAGGATCAACGTATCAGGTACTTTTTAAGCCGAAACTGTTTTTTCTTTTCATTCGAATGGAATTTATAATATACTCCCTTTTTTTATTTAATATCCGGCTGGAAAAAAATCCCAGGAGTTCAATTACATGTCCGATAACAACAAACGCGAACATTTCAGAGTTGAAATGACAGTACCTGTTAATTGGAAGATATTAACCGATGACGAAATAAAAGTATTGAAAAACGGAATGGGCGCTACACTTTTCAAACAATGCGGAATACCCAGCCCGATAGACTCGTTTCTCGAAGAAACAACAATCGGATCTAAAGATGAGCAGCTCTTTTTGGCACTCAAGCTGCTTAACAATAAGCTCGATTATTTGATAGAACAGGTGCTGTCAAAATCCTCCGGCAGTTCGCGCAATAACAACAATATAATGGAAATAAGTGCGTCCGGAGTAAAATTTTTCTCAGATGAAGCGTTTAAAGAAGGGACGTTTCTTTTAATGGAACTGATACTGCCGGGTGTTACCCAGTATAATATGGAGCTTATAACGGAAATACTCAGGGTCACAAAAAAGAAAGATAAATATGTAAACGCGGCACACATAGTGTGTATGAAAGATGATGCCCGCGATTCAATAATCAAACTTGTATTTCAGAAGCAAAGGATGGATATAAGAAATACGAAAACTCAGGGGGGTAAAAACTGATGGAGTTATCCGTGAATGACCTGATCGGTCTGTTCAAGCTGGCTTCACTGGGCAAGGTTACAGGAGGTCTGATACATAATATCAACGGACCATTGCAGAATATCGGACTTGACCTTGAAATGAGCCAGTATATGCTGAAAAAAGAAACCGGTGACAACAGCTGGATAGAAAGTAATATCATGACCCGCCTGAAAAGGATTGAAGAAGAGCTCGATCGCCTGAACACTATGATAAAGACATCATCCAACAGAGTAATGCATGCGGATAACGGATTTCAAAATTTTAATGAGTATCTTGAGCAGGAACTATCCTTCTTAAATTCAAACCTTTATTACAAACATAATGTAGAAACTACCCTTAAACTGGATAAACACCCTCCACTGGTATCCAATTTACCGGAAAATGCGGTTCTTGCCTTTAGCTGGCTTCTTCAGATAGTTGTAGAGGAAGTGGAAGAATTGAAGAAAAATTCTCTTTATATCAGGACAGAAATAAAAGATGGGTTATTGAAAATCTTTGTAAGCGCTGAAATATCCGGTCTTCCCGATTCGATTAATGATATTTATAAAAGTACTGACCTTGACTCCGATAACCTGACCGCACCGAATAATCAATCCGATTTGATGCTGATATTAAAAATATTTCACTCGGAAGGTATTCTCGTCAAAATTAATGAAGTGCCAGAAGCAATGATTTCCATTTGTGTTCCCATCAGGGAATGAACTACTCCGCCGCGGAGCAGCGGGTTATCTATAAAGGAATGTAACGCAGCAAGCGGTGGGGAATCAGATCCTCGTCCGCCTATGGCGGATTAAACATAATCCCCTCTTCGGAATCGTTCGATTTCAGTTCCAAGAGTAACTGCTATATCGGAAACAACAGGTTTCAGTTTTTCCGGCATATCCTCCGCGGATGACATGCCTTTTATTGCAGTGAGCCTGTCATCGAGCTGATCAACCAGGGATGAAAGGTTTTCTGTAGGGAAAGACGAATCACCCAGTTTTCCGGCATAGAAATCTATTAAATCCAGAGTATCCTTTAGAGAACCCAGCACCATATCTTTCCCGCTTGTTTCCGATGCCCCGTCAACAGGGGCAGTAGCCGCTGGTTTATCTATGATCTGGACAGGATTTATGCTGAGAGGCAAAGTATTATTTATTGGAGTCTGAGAGGTAACCTGATCCATTATCTGCTGAAAACTGCCAGCGTCCGTATTCCTGCTCTTATTTACCTTGCCCTGCTGCTCGATAAGCAGCCTCTGGATATCACTGATTTTCATTTTTCTACTCCTTTGCCGGTTTGTTGGTCCGAATCAGGAAAATATAACTGAAATCATAAAAGGGATTTCAATTTCAAATTATTAAAATATTATTACATCTAAACTGTCTCTATAAAATGCAATATGCTTGCCAAAAACAATATGATAATAAAATCATTCTTCCCGATAATTACCGGCATGGTTTTTACCCCGTATATTCAGCATATTACATCCATCAGCCATAAATATTACAAACATTTTATATGTATTTAATTATTATAACTGATGCCCCAAAAGGGAATTATCTTCCTGCCAGACAGAAAATATTTTCCTCTTTTAAAATATTTTTTCAAGCTTGGCGCTGAAAGTTTCCGGTGTAAAAGGTTTTACGATATAATTGCTTACACCTGCCTGCACGGCCTGGACAACATTTTCCTTTTGACCTTCGGCAGTAACCATCAGGAAAGGAGTATCCTTAAGTTTGGCATCCGACCTTACCGCCTTTAACAGATCGAGACCGGTCATATTAGGCATATTCCAGTCAGAAACGATCAATCCGACCTTTTCCTTCTGGAGCTCTTTAAGTGCCAAGGCACCATCCTCAGCCTCAAGAATATCATTAAATCCCAGCTGTTTCAGAACCCCTTTCACAATTCTCCTCATAGTAGCGAAGTCATCTACCACCAACACTTTTATTGAAGTATCAAATCCCATATTATATCCTCCTAAATCCCTTTATTATATTATGAAAAAGTCAAAATATCTGCTTTATTATCTCCTGTTTAGAGACTATTGAGAAGATCATCAATAGCCTCTTGATGGAGCCCCTCCCCTGCCCTCTGAGGTCCCTTTAATTCATACATGAATTCATCCACGTCTTTATTCAGTTCCTCATAGGTTATTTCGGGGTCTTCCTTATATTTCTTTAGCTTTATTCCAAATGAAACAATCAATTCTTCTATTTTAATTTCCATAGATCTTACAAGTTTGATAATTTTCTGGATCCGTTGGCCCACCAGATCCTGAAAGCTTAACGGTTCCATCATATTGAGCGACCGCAGCTCAACCTCCTTTAAAAAGGTCATCTGACCCTCTATCGCACCTATGGCCTCTTCAAGACTGATGCCAACTACCAGATCGCCTTCTCCTTCACTGCGTCTTTCAAGTAACTGTTCAAGCTCTTTAAAGCGTTTGCCTGCAGCATCCATTTGCGCGTCATTGATATCCATAATCTTCATGGTGCTTTCTTCGAGGGTTTCGTTTATCCCTTCAAGCTGATTGCTTGCCTCAGGAATATCCTTTGATGCCAGTTCAACTATATCAGGTTCGATTCTGGTTTGTATATCTTTTCTAAAGTCAATGAGTTCTTTGGCGATTCCTTTTATTTTATCTGAGAACTCCATGGTGAGTAATTCGAAAAATTCTCCCTTTTTCAGCTTATTGATTACATCCTTAAGGTTTTCGGTATCATCAAATGTAAGATTTTGAGGATTAATACCGGAAGGTTTCTGTGCCGGAGGTTCAATTGGTGCCGAACCGTTCATATATCTTTTACACAGATACTTTTTCCCGGATGTATCAATACCCGATAACAGGCTGTTCGGAAGTTCTTCAGTATTAAACAGCATCTGGTAATCATTTGCATTATAGGCAACTCCTGATTTCAGGACTATAAAATATGGTTTTATGTTGTCATTATCCTGGATGCCCTGTACCGGAAATATTTTGCCCATGTACTCGATATAATCCAGGCCATCGGTTCCGGAGACAACGCTGGCCTTGTATCTTGTTATAATCTGCTCTATTTCATGTGTATCAAAGGCAAGTCGTTCAGTTTTTCCATCAAGATCACCCATTAACACATTTCCCATTTAATTTTCCTCCGCCTTCTGTTCATAATAATAGATTCTTTCCTGCTAGACATTCTAGCAAGATACATACCAAATCAATTACAATATTTCATTTTTAATCACCAATTAATTCAAGATGTTACAAATAACCAATAATATTTTCATAACTTTTCAGGCAGGCACCTATTCAACCGTATATTTTTCGTCAAGTATCCGGACTTCTGTAGGTAGAAAAATGACATATCTGATAGGCAGAGTTACATCCTGTTCAACAATATATCGCTTCTGATATCCATATTCCGACTTTTCAGGTTTGAGACTTATAATAACTTCGGTTTCTTTTTTTAATATCCCACGGTTTGTGTTCAACAGGGATATAACCGCGTTTTTAATCAGACGCAGTCCCTTTGCGGAAATCCGTGAACTTATATATGGAGTAGGCTGAGGCATATTATCATTAATTGCCGCCATGCTGAAATATCTGTCAATACCATGTTTGTCCGACAGGTTTAACCTGACCTTCCATATCAGGGTAGAACTACTGTCAATAGACTTTATCTTTTTCTCGATTCTGCTTTTTTCCCTTTTTATACTTTTTTTTGAAAACATCTCAGACGGCTTGAAAGACGTATAGGCCGGTTTATCAATCGTAAAACAGAGATCTTCTATATCCTGTTCTGACGGTATATTCCCGCTTATCATGAAATAGCTGCAAAAAACGGTATCTTCATCAAACGGGAAGGTGGAAGAATATGATATCCCGGCAGAGACAATACAGACTGCAATAACAATTAAAAAAAATATCGTTTTTTTTATCGGCGATGGCAGCATGGAGATCATAAACCATTTCCCGCATCCAGGATATATTCCATGGGATCCACAGCCCTGTCGTTTTTTACCACCATATAGTGCAGATGACTGCTTGTTGACAGACCGCTGTTCCCCATAAGACCTATCTTTTTACCACGGGTGACCTCATCACCTTCTTTTACCAGTAAACGGCTCAAATGGCCGAAAATGGTCTTTATCTGATCCGAATGCCTGAGCACAATATAATTTCCAAGTCGTTTATCATGTCCTGCTTTCAGAACTATCCCCTTTGCCGGAGCGAATATCTTCATCCCTTTATTTCCTGCAATGTCAAGCGCAGCGTGAAACTCTTTCTTTTTTGAAAAAGGATTCACTCTCCAGCCGAACGCGGATGATATGGTGGTGCCTTTTTTTTCAACAGGGAGAATGCTGGGGGTATGATCAAGTATGTCTTCCTTTGTTTTAAGCAATTTTGCATAATTCTTAAATTTGGATTCGAGAGTCTCCAGGTGGATAGACAAATTATCCGTACCAGAGAATGGTCCCGTGCTTTTCCTGTTCACAGAGGTATCCGGTATGTCAGATGTCCCTCCCTTTCCGAGTAATTCATCAGGTGTATCCCGGTTTTCGTTAAATCCAAAATATTCGCTCAACTGCCTGTCTTTATTTTCTATACGTGTCAGATTTTGTTTAAGATAATTCAGACTTGCAATTTCGGCTTGCATTTTAATGTCTTTATTTTCCAGGTGTGTAATCTTTTTATTCAACTTCTGAATATGCCCCTGGAATATGGGGATCAACAGGACACACACCGCAAGGACTATCAACAATGCCAATAAATATCCGGGCCCGATTATAAACTGCCTTGATTTTCCGGAACCGTTTTCAGGCATCCATATTATATATGACTTCCCAGATTTCATACTAAGCATATCGGATTGTGTATAATTTTACTTAAATTGATTTCAACTGATAAAATACAGCCCTTAAATGCCTCTGAGGTTCAAACATTGGACATATCCCTGTCAGAGATTCCGTTGAACCAATAATCAGATATCCGTCAGGGGCAAGTACACTTGCTATTTTTTCAAAGAGCTTTTTCCTGTCTTCAATACTGAAATAGATTGCCACATTGCGGCAAAATATGACATCAAACCGGCCTATTCCTGTAAACGGCTCCATCAAATTCCGCTTCTGGAAAACAGCCATCGCCCTTATGTCATCCTTTATTTTCCATGAATTCTCATTCGGTAAAAAATATCTTTGCAGATTTTCTTTGTCGAGCCCGCGTTCTATCTCGAATTTATTATATTTCCCATAACTGGCCTTTGCTACAGCTTCGTCAGAAATATCTGTCCCCAGCAATCGTATATTATACTTTTTCCGATCCGGAAGCAGTTCCTTCAAAATTATAGCAAGACTGTAAATCTCCTGTCCTGTCGAACAGGCAGCACTCCATATTCTCAAGTTAATAGGCATAAGCCCGGAGGTCTGGGCGGCTCGTTTATCGATCAGTTCAGGCATTACTTTATGCCTGAACATATCAAAGGGCGTCTTGTCCCGGAAAAACAGGGTTTCATTTGTAGTCACAGCATCTATTATCTTTTTCTCAAGCTTCCTGCTGCTGTCTGTCTTTGCCCTTTGATACAGCTCCAGATATGAAGATATACCCTCATTTTCTATGATCATCTTTAACCTGGTCTCGAGCAGATATGCCTTCTTCTCATCCAGGTAGATCCCTGAAATATCATATATATATTTTGTAAATACCTTTATTTCGTTCGGGGTTACTTTGATCATGAATGAATGATATCCTTATACTTTCGGAACAATTATACCTGATTGATTTCTAAACAGGTTTTACACTGTTGCATATTTCATCAGCAATTTTATCAAGAGGTGTTATTATATCCACAATACCCTCATCAATAGGCTTCTTTGGCATACCAAATACAATGCAACTGGATTCATCCTGTGCAATGATGTAGGATCCATTTCTCTTCATCATCCTCAAACCCAGCGTTCCATCAGATCCCATGCCCGTCATTATTACACCGGCAGCCCGACCAACGTAATGCTCGGCAATCGATCTGAACAGATAATCTACAGACGGCTTGCAGCTATTCTCCGGCGGATCATCGGTTATTCTGATTATCCTGTTCAACCCGTCGGCGCTTGCGACAATCTTCATCTGTTTTCCACCGGGAGCAATAAATGCAATGTTCGGTTGAACAACCTCGCCATCCATTGCTTCTTTCACCGCTATTGCGCATTGAGCGTCGAGACTCTTTGCCAGCGAATCGGTAAACATCGGCGGCATATGCTGGACAATCAGTATGGGCACATTTATGTTTTCCGGAATTTTTGGCAGCATCTCCGAGAGTGCCTTTGGACCTCCTGTTGACACTCCTATTCCGACGATCTCCGCCTTTATTTTTCGTGTTGTTTGTGAAACGCTCTGACGCCTTCTGTTTAATGAGGCATCTCTCAGATAGGATGATGCGGCAGTTGGTTTATACGCCTTGTTGTAATTTGAGCCCCTCAGTATATTACGCATCTCCAGCTGTCTGGAGAAACTTTTTATTAACAGGGCAAGGATTTTCTTTATTTGATTCTTGCTTTCTTCGATACTTCCTGTTTCCGGTTTGGTGACATAATCGAAAGCGCCCAGCTCGAGCGCCTTTATCGTAAGATCTCCCCCCTTATGGGTTAATGTACTCAGGATGATGGCCCCTACATCGGGTGCCTCTGTCTTCATTGCCCTTAATACATCCAGCCCGTTCATTTCAGGCATTTCTATATCAAGGGTAAGAAGATCAGGCTTGAGGGAAGCTATTTTCATCATGGCTATTTTGCCATTATTGGCTGTCCCTACTACTTCCACGCCAGGAATATCAGCGAGTATATCACTTACAGTTTTTCGATAAACGACTGTGTCATCAACTACGAGTATTCTAAGAGGTTTCTTTTCCATTAAATCTCATAAATCTGCTATATTCTCTGTATCGAGAGTATTTACCGATACCTGGTTCTGTAAACTTTATTGATCTGCGGTTTCTAGTTGCCGTCATCCTTAAGTATTTCCTCAACATTGACTATGCCTATCAGGCTTTTTTCCTTTTTATAGACACCCTCAAAGTACCTTCCCTGAATGCCCCCTATATTGGCAGGAGGAGGTTCAATGTTTTCCTCTTCAGTGCGTTCCACGTCTCCAATCTTACGCACAAGAAGACCTATATATTCGCCATTGGAATTTACTATTATGTTGCGGGTATCACTGCCGGTTTTCGTATCCGCCAGATTCAACTTGCTTCCCAGGTCAATAACAGTGACTATCTGCCCTCTTAGATTCAGTATTCCTTTTACATAATCAGGAGCAAGCGGAACCTCTGTCATATCCAGCAGTTTGTTAATCTCCTGCACCTTCAGAATGTCCATGCCACAGAGCGAATCACCAACATAAAAAGTTGCCAGTTCCACTACTTTATTCTCTGATTGTTTATTTTCGACTTGGTTAGCCATTAGATAATACCTCCCATATCATTGATCCACCAATATACCTTTATACTGTAAAAAATTTTACTACAGTCTGTTATCACGGTCTTTACCTATTTTCTGCTAAGATGATTATATACACTTTTCATTAATTTTTCCTTGTCCAGCTTTATCTGATAGTCGTCAATACCGACTTCACCGCCTCTTTTAATATCATCGTCACTGGCCATTGTTGTAAGTGCAATTACCGGCAGATGTTTATATCTTTCATCAGATCTTATCCTGGAAGTCAGTTCAAAACCGTCCATATTCGGCATTTCTATGTCAGTTATAACCAGCGATATTTCATCGACATGTTTTTCTATAAGATCAAGGGCGATTACACCATCTTCAGCTTCGATTACGTTGTACCCGTCCTCTTTGAGATATTCCATTACCTGACTTCTGAAAAAATTGGAGTCTTCCGCATAGAGAACGGTAGCGGCTTTGCTCTCAGAGACCATGACCGTATTTTTTTTCTCAAACCAGTTCGGATTCAAAGTCTCTACAATCCCGAAGATATTTACCATAAGGGTTGTCTGGTTACCTATAATAGCCGATCCCATTATACCGGTTTGTTTAAGAGTCATGTCGTCAACCACAAGGGCTTCTTCGGTTGCATCAAGAGGTGGCGTTGCCAGGAGACCGATATCTCTTCCCCCTATTGAAAAAACAATGACAAGAAGATCCTCTTTATCTGCAAGTGGTTTAACATTGGCTACCTGCTCAATTGCAAAAAGCGGAAGGCTTGCGCCCCTGTATTGAATTACGTTTTTACCGCCGACATTTTCTATATCTGAGCGTTTTATCTTCTCAACCCTTTCAACAAGTCCAAGCGGAACTGCAAACTGCTCGTCTTCGGCATTTCTGAAAATAAGCAGAGACTGGATATCCCTCTGCCCTTTCAGTCTCTGTTCCTTTGCAACCTGTACAGCTCTCTCCGTCCCGTCCATTGAAGTCAACTTGGCCATCTGTGATATCCCGGCGACGTCAAGTATCAGGGCTACACGGCCATCACCCATTATAGTTGCCCCGGCGTAGGCCTTGCATCGTTTAAGATGCCTGCCAAGCGGTTTGACAACAATTTCCTCGGAGTCGAACAATTCATCAACCACCAGCCCGTATTTCAATGCACCTGTGTAAACAACAACAATATTTACGGCACTTGCAGCATGATACCTTCTGTCGGTTGACTCTCTTCTTTTATTTTTAATTTCCTCACCGGTTTCCGGTTCGTTACGGTCTTCATCACCATCATTTATCATCCTGATTAGATCATCGTCTTTCATAGACCTTTTAAGAGGACTCTTCCTGCCCCTTCTGTCAGCAATATTTATTCTCCTGTCTTTCACTTCAACGTTTTCGAACGGATCAAAATAGGTTCTCTCCAGCCCGATAACATCCGAAAGTCTTATCAGGGGGAGAAGACTTCCTCTCAACCTGACGACCTCAGCATCTCCGACCTTTTCGATCCGGTCCTTTACCTGGTTTGCAGGAATTCTGAACAGTTCCTCAAGATTGACCTGGGGGATGGCGTATCTTTCGCCGCATACACTGATCAACTGGCTTGGAATAATAGCTAAAGTAAGCGGAAGTTTGATTTTTATAGTCGTTCCCTTACCAATTCTGGAATCTACATCAACTACTCCTCCGAGTTTATCGAGGTTGGTCTTAACGACATCCATACCCACTCCTCGACCTGACACATCACTTACCTTTTCCGCTGTTGAAAAACCAGGTAGAAAGATCAGGTTGATCTTTTCCTTTTCGGACATTGCAATCGCCTGATCTTCTGTAATCAAATTTTTCTCAAGGGCCACCTTGGTCAGTTTGTCATGATTTATGCCTTTACCATCATCACTGATTTCAATATTTACCTGACCGGCTTCATGATATGCCTTGAGCATGACATGCCCTACAGACTCCTTGCCTGCTCGCTGTCTCTCACCCAGTAATTCAAGACCATGGTCAACCGAATTCCGAACAAGATGTGTAAGCGGATCATTAATTGCCTCGAGAATAGTCTTATTGAGTTCTACACCCTCACCTTCGATAGTAAGCTTGACCTCTTTATTCAAGTTTCTTGCAAGATCCCTTACAACCCTGGGAAATTTGTTAAATACATTCCCGATGGGCTGCATTCTTGTCATCATTATTGCTTCCTGGATCTCGGATGTAATAAGGTCCAGCCTTTGTCCTGTCCCGTCTATTGACCGAAGATCCTTTTGCCCTATTGCCTGAAGCAACTGGTTTCTACCAAGTACAAGCTCACCGGCAAGGGTCATCAGTGAATCCAGCAGACTTACATTGACCCGCAGACTTGTTTCCGCGCCTTTTGTACCGCCCTGGGTCGATGAATCAGTCTCTCTGGCAGCGGATGGTTCAGTTGCAGCCTCCGGAGCCGGGGAAGAATGAACATCATCTTCAACAGCCTCTTCTTCCGGTTCCTTAACGTTCTGAAACTCTGGAGGGCCTGCCTCTTCCGATGCTGCCTGGTTTTCTATTACCTCGTTTAACTTCTTTAACCGGTTATCACTCCCCAGTACATGGATATTTTCCTCATCCAGATCAAACAGGGCGTTTATCATTTCCGGTTCGAGAATGGTTCCAAAGAGTACCAGGAAAGGCAACCTGTTTGAAGCGGAGAAATCATTGAGTGTACCGACCGACTGCACATCAACCTCAGTAGAAAGGATTGTCCCGCTTTCGCTGAGCCTTTTCAGCAGTTCGGCTGTATTGGAACCCTTTTTATCGATATCCTGCACAAGATCAAATTCTGCCAGATAGATAAACTGTCCTTTATTTCGCGAAGTTTTCAGATCAGAACCTGATACTGTGAATAACATTCTTCCATTATCGAAAAGGATATCAATATTATCCGGCTGAACTTCTGCCTTCTTTTCGGGAACTGCGCCTGTAGTGAGGGCAATAAGTGCATTGACATGCTCATCGATATCCATATCATTACTGGCTCCCACATTATTCAACAGATTTCGCAGGGTATCTGAAGCCAGAAGAAGGATATTGACTATCTCCGGATTGGGAACCATCTCTCTTTCACGGATCATACCAAGTACATTTTCCATTTTATGGGAAAGTTCCTTGATATTGTTCAACCCCATGAATCCTGCCCCGCCCTTTATTGAATGTGCAGCCCTGAAGACCTTATTTACAAGTTCTTCATCGATATCCGCACCTCCTTCTTCGATGGCAAGCAAATCATTTTCAATATCTGCTAAATGCTCAATTGATTCTTCGACATAAAGTCTCAAAGTTTCGTCATCCTGAATACTCATAACATCCTCCATTGCTATTTATACAATATGATTATAAACAGCTTACACATTCTTTCTATTGCTTTTCCAATATGTTAAACGATAACCACATGAGTGGTCACAGGGTTACGCCGCATTCATACCAAAGTATTTATCAAGTCCGATCATCTTGAGAAGGTTTTCAATTTTTTCCGGCACATTCGCAAGTAAGAGGTGTCCGCCTGCCTGGTCCAGGGAGTTATTGGCAGCAATAAGCAGTCCCAGTCCAGTTGAATCAACATTATTGACACCTTTCATATCAATTGCCAGCTCATTGATATCCTGACCAATTGTCTTGACGAGCCTGGCCTGAAATTTCTCAACCATAGATTCGGTCAGCTCTTTCCCGGGTTTGACAGTCTTTTTAGTATTTTTTCTGTTTTCAGCCATACAATCCTCCAAATTTAAACAACATTTCGCAAATATTTTTTAGCGAGGAAATGCTTCGCACGATATTTTATGCTATATTCATGCCAGATCAGGTGCATGAAATAATAGAACAAGGTTGTGCTCTTTCAATTTTTTCATAATGATTGCGCCCAAAATCAGTCATTCATTTGACTTAATGCGACGTTTTTTTGACATCAAATTAACAGGTTATTATTTTGAGCTTTATTTGTGATCCTCAAATAAAATGCCAATCTCTTTAAATGTTTCGTTCATTTGCACAACGAAATCGTGATAAATTTATTCTCCTTAAACGCAGCGGAGAAAAGTCCATTTAATATTTATGCGATATTTATGCCAGATACAGAAACACCGATTGATTAATACAGGATTTAATATCTTGATATATTCCCGGGATTGATGTAATCAATTTTATCATATTCTTCGGAGGAAATGCCTCCGGCATGTTTTTAAAATCCATAATTAGTTAATCCTGATAAATATTTATCAAAGGGGAAATATATGAATAATATTAAAACCATAGAAGGAGTGAAAAAAACAGTATTCGGTTCGGGAGCTGTTTCAAAACTGGGCGTTGAATGTAAAAATCTTGGTGCATCAAAGGCCCTCCTGGTGATTGACCAGGCCCTTTCAAAATCAGTTATAGCGGAAAAAGTAAAAGCATCCTTAAAATCCGAACGCGTCCGGGTCTTTACGTTTTCAGATGTTACACCTGAACCTGATCCTAAAATAGCCGATCTTGGGACAGAACTTGCCCTCAAGGAAAAGGTTCAGTGTATAATAGGCGTAGGCGGAGGCAGTACCATGGATATTGCCAAGGCAATCGGTATGCTGATGAAAAACGGTGGTAAGGCAGTCGAATATATAGGAATTGACAAGGTAAAAAAGCCCGGTATCCCGACAATAATGGTTCCCACTACAGCGGGAACAGGGAGCGAAACAACCCTGACCGCAGTCTTTACACAGAGGGATACCAGGATAAAAGGCGGTATAAACAGTGCTCTTATCTATCCTCATACTGCCATCCTTGACCCTGAGCTGACACTTGACCTTCCTCCGATGATTACCGCTTATACAGGTATGGATGCGCTGACACATGCGATAGAGTCATATACATCTCTTAAGGCCCATTTCATGAGTGAGATTATCTCTTTGCGTGCCATAGAGCTGATAATGGAAAATCTCAGGGGTGCGGTATTTGACGGAAAGAATATAAAATATCGTGAAAATATGATGATGGGAAGTTATCTTGCCGGGATGGGCCTCGCTATGGCCGGAGTAGGAGCTGTTCATGCCCTTGCCTATCCGATGGGTGCAATATACGATGTTCCCCATGGTATAGGAAACGGCCTCCTCTTACCCTATGTACTTGAATATAACTACCCGGGCAATATAGAAAAATTCTGCAATATGGCCGTATACATGGGGCAGGATATGGAAGGCCTTTCAAACAGAGAAAATGCATCCCTTGTTTCGGAGGCAGTGTTCGAGCTTGCAGAGGACATCGGAGTACCGATGACGCTGACAGAATTGAATATCCCGGAAGACTCCATACCGGAAATGGCAAAGGCCGCCATGAAGGTAGCAGTCCCGATAGCAAACAATCCCAGGCCCTTGACCGTAGAGGCTGCAATGGATATATACCGGAATGCCTATGAAAGATGATCGGTGGAAAACTCCGAACTTCGAACTTAAGACTTTATTTTACATTTGAAAGGAACAATAAATGCCAGGATATGAAATTATCGGCCAGGAAGAACTTGACGCAGTACAAAAGGCATTGTCAAAAAAAATGCTGCTCAGGTACGAGCACAAAGACAACAGCAGGGTCCTGGAATTTGAAAAAAGGTTTGCCGATTATTGCGGAGCAGGCTATGCCCTTGCAGTATCATCAGGGACTGCGGCGCTTAAGGTTGGTCTTGCGTCGCTGGGGGTTGGCCCGGGTGATGAAGTAATTACCCAGGGTTTCACCTTTATCGCTACATGGGAATCCATTTTTGATGCAGGGGGAGTGCCGGTTTTTGCAGAGATAGATGATACCCTGTGCCTCGATCCAAAGGATATTGAGAATAAGATAACACCGAGGACAAAGGCGATTATCCCTGTTCATATGTGCGGATCGCATGCCAATATCCGGGAAATAGTAGATATCGCCGACAAACACGGAATACCTGTCCTTGAAGACACGGCACAGTCATGCGGAGGAACCTGTAATGGCAGGGCACTTGGAACATTCGGAAAGGCAGGGACCTTCTCCTTTGACGCAGTTAAAACCATTACGACAGGCGAAGGAGGCATGCTGCTGACAAATGACAGGGAGCTTCATACCAGGGCCTCCGAATACCATGACCACGGACATGATCATAACCCGAATGTAGGCAGGGGGCTTGAAAAAAGAAATTTTATAGGTTTCAATTACAGGATGATGGAACTGCAGGGGGCCATTGGCATGGCTCAACTGAATAAACTTGATAATATCCTGAAGATACAGAGGGAATACAAGGCCCGTATCAAAGAGGTACTTTCACAATTCAGTAACATTGAATTCCGCCACATCCCCGATCCGTCGGGCGATACTGCGACCTTCATGATCTTTCTTCTTCCTGATGAAAAGTCAGCCCGACAATTCAATAAAATCATGGCCGAAGAGGGTTATGGCGCTGTATACTGGTATGATAATGACTGGCATTATTATGAGAGATGGGAACATCTCCTTGAGGGGAAGAGCCTGATAAGAAGCGGTCATCCCTTTAAAACGCCCGAAGGTGATAAAAGGTGCAGCTACCGGAAAACAGCTTTACCCAGGACGTCATCCATAATATCAAGGGCTCTGACCATACAGATAACATTAAATATGGAAGAAAAACTGCCCGGGTTACTGAGGGCGATTGAGAAAGCCGGAAAAAGCGTTTAAAGGTGGGAAATTCGAAGTGCGAAGTGGAAAGTGCGGAGTTTTCATACTCAACTCCGAACTTCGAACTTTAGTCACTCCGAACTTTTGACACTTCTAACTTTAGTAACTCCTAACTTCGAACTTATAGACTATGAAAATCTCTATCAACCAGATTAATCCGGTTATCGGTGATTTTGAGCATAACCTTTTTCTAGTTTCCGAGGCTCTTAAAAAATCATCGGTTTCCGGATGTTCCGTCGCTGTTTTTCCGGAACTGTCTCTTATGGGTTATCCCCCAAAGGATCTGCTGGAAAAACCGGACTTTATTACAAGAAACCTTGAATACCTCGAACGTCTTTCAAGACAAGCCGGTAATATCAGTATTGTATGCGGATTTGTGGATAAAAACCTGACAGGAAAGGGAAAGGCTCTTATCAACGCGGCGGCGTTTATCAAGGATGGCAAAATTGTAAGCACCGGTGGAAAAAAACTGCTGCCAAGCTACGATGTCTTTGATGAAACCCGTTACTTTGAACCTTCTCACGAGAGCCTTCTTTTCGAACTGGAAGGTAAAAGGATAGGTGTTACAATATGTGAAGACATCTGGAATGTAGGCGATATTGAAAACCTGCCCAAATACAGTATTGACCCGGTATCCGAGCTTTGTAAAAAAGGTATTGATATCCTTGTAAACATCTCGGCATCGCCATATACGATAAACAAACCTTCTCTCAGGATGAAGGTTCTGGACAAAATCGCCCGGAAATATTCTGTTCCCATTCTATACTGCAATCAGGTAGGAGGAAACGATGACCTGGTCTTCGACGGATCGAGCATGGCAGTTGACAGGATCGGACGCCTTATACTCCTTGGCCGGGAATTCAGGCCGGATCATCTTATCTGGGACAGTGAAAAAACATACGAAACCATAACAGACCCATGGCATGTCGAGGAAGAATCGATCATAAACTGTCTGACAATGGGAACATATGATTATGTTACCAAATGCGGCTTCAAAAAGGTCCTGGTGGGTTTGAGCGGAGGTATAGACTCATCCCTTGTGGCCTACATAGCTATGAGAGCCTTTGGACCTGCCAGGGTTACCGGAATAAGCATGCCCTCCCCATACACTTCGGAGCTGAGTAAAAGGTGCGCCAGGGACCTGGCAAAAAACCTTGGAATCAATTTTGAGGAAATTCCCATTGAAGATATTTTCGATAGTTTTAAAACCGCCCTGTCACCTGCCTTCAAGGGTCTTGGAGAAAACGAAACAGAGGAAAACCTGCAGGCCAGGATAAGGGGTAACCTGCTCATGGCCATGTCAAATAAGTTCAACGCGCTTCTCCTGACAACAGGCAACAAATCCGAGACAGCAACAGGATACTGTACCCTGTATGGCGACATGTGCGGCGCACTGGCGGTTATTTCGGATCTGCCAAAAACCCTGTGCTACAGGGTAGCAAGATACATAAACAGGAACGAAGAGATAATTCCCCAGGAGATAATAGATCGTCCGCCCTCGGCGGAATTAAGGCCGAACCAGACGGACCAGGATTCTCTTCCTCCCTATGAGATTCTCGATGAGATAGTTGGATGTATAGTGGAAAAAAACCTGTCCATGGACCAGATTGTTAAAAAAGGTTATGATCGTCAGACAGTTATGGATACATTCAGGCGTATAGTAATAAACGAATACAAAAGAAGGCAGGCATCACCTGGCCTTAAAATCACCTCAAAGGCGTTCGGATATGGAAGAAGATTCCCGATCGCCAGGGGCGGAGAGTTTTTTTGATTTTTTAAGGAGGAATCAAATGAGATCAGATAAGATGAAAAAAGGAATTGAAAGGGCACCTCACAGGTCTCTTTGTAAGGCCATGGGACTCACTGATGACGAATTAGCCAGGCCTATCATAGGTATAGCAAATTCCGCCAATGAGGTTATACCCGGGCACATACACTTGAACAGCCTTGTTTCTTCAATAAAAATGGGAATCGCCATGTCAGGAGGTACGCCATTGGAATTTTCCACAATTGGCGTATGCGATGGTATTGCCATGAACCACGAAGGCATGAAATATTCGCTGATCTCCAGGGAGCTTATTGCCGATTCAGTGGAAATAATGGCTACAGCCTTTCCCTTTGACGGGCTCGTCCTTGTCTGCAACTGCGACAAGATAGTGCCCGGCATGCTTATGGCCATGCTTCGCCTGAATATACCCTCGCTGATAATAAGCGGCGGCCCGATGCTTGCAGGCAAAGTAAAGGATAAAACAGTTGACCTGATCACCGTGTTTGAAGCCGTCGGTGCACGAAAGGCCGGGAAAATTACCAAAGAAGAACTTGCTGCAATGGAGGAAAGCGCCTGCCCCGGAGCCGGATCGTGCTCGGGCATGTATACGGCAAATTCCATGAACTGCCTCAGTGAGGCAATCGGGCTGGCCCTTCCCGGGAACGGTACAATCCCGGCTGTCATGGCCGAGCGGCAGCGCCTGGCAAAGGAAGCCGGAAAAAGGATAATGGCCCTTGTAGAAAAAGACATCAAACCCAGGGACATTGCTACAATGAATGCCTTTGAAAATGCCATGCATGTTGAGATGGCCCTTGGAAGTTCAACCAATACGGTATTGCATCTTCCGGCTATTGCACATGAAGCGGATATAAAACTGGAGCTTGAACTCTTTAACAGGATCAGCGCGGAGACGCCCAACCTGTGCAAGATATCACCCGCAGGCTCTTCTCATATGGAGGACCTTCATGCAGCAGGAGGTATCAGGGCCGTAATGGGAGAGCTGATGAAAAAAAATCTGCTCCATACTGATGCCATTACTGTTACAGGACAAACAGTCAGGGAAGTAGTCGGCTCTGCAGAGTCTTTGGATGATACGGTTATTAAAAAAATCGATGCGCCCTATTCTCCGGACGGCGGGCTTGCAATCCTGTTTGGAAATCTTGCACCGCTTGGTGCGGTTGTCAAGAAATCGGCGGTTGATCCGTCGATGCTTTCACATTCGGGTCCTGCCCGCATCTATAACCGTGAAGAAGATGCCATGAAGGCCATTATGGAGGGTGAGATCAATAAGGGCGACGTTATTGTTATACGTTATGAAGGCCCGAAGGGAGGACCCGGCATGAGGGAAATGCTTTCACCTACCTCGGCCCTTGCCGGTGTCGGGCTTGATAAAGAAGTTGCACTTATCACGGACGGCAGATTCTCCGGAGGAACGAGAGGGGCTGCAATAGGTCATGTATCGCCTGAAGCACAGGAGGGAGGCCCTATCGGTATCCTTAAGGAAGGAGATATCATTGAAATAAATATTCCCGAAAGGACCTTGAACGTAAAGCTAAGTGACGAGGAGATCCAGAAGCGTTCCGCGGAATGGACAAGGCCCGACTACAAGGTCAAAAAGGGTTATCTCTACAGGTATGCAAAACTTGTAACCTCCGCCAATACAGGCGCTGTCTTTAAGGATTAATGTATTATGAATAATCTCTTGGTAACAGGCGGAAGCGGCTTTATAGGAAGTAATTTTATAAGATATCTGATGCAGGAATCGGATTTCGCGGGCCGGATCATCAATATTGACAAGCTCACGTATGCCGGCAATCCAGAGAACCTCACAGACCTGGAAAAAGAATATCCTGACCGGTATATTTTTCAAAGGGTTGACATATGCGACATGGATGCAATAGATTTTGTATTCAGGGAATACTCAATAGATACGGTCTGCCACTTTGCAGCGGAATCCCATGTTGACAGGTCCATTGCCGGTCCGTCCGATTTTATTCATACAAATATAATAGGCACATTCAACCTGCTTGAATGCGCCAGAAAATACAGAGATAACCTCAATCTCTTTCACCACATAAGCACGGACGAGGTCTTTGGAAGTCTCGGGGCCGAAGGTTTTTTTACAGAAGACACACCATACAGGCCGAACAGCCCCTATTCCGCATCAAAGGCCTCTTCAGATCATATTGTAAGGGCCTATTACAAGACATATGGCATCCCGGTAACCATTTCCAACTGCAGTAATAATTACGGGCCGTACCAGTTCCCGGAAAAGCTTATCCCGCTCATGATTCTTAATGCGCTCTCTGAGACATCTCTTCCTGTGTATGGGGACGGGAAAAATGTACGGGACTGGCTTTATGTTAAAGACCATTGCAGCGCGATAAAGCTGATCATGGAAAATGGAACAAGGGGGAAAACATACAATGTGGGCGGAAACAATGAGATGGAAAACATCCGTATTGTCGAGCTGATATGCGATTATATCGATGAAGTAGAGAAGCCGAAAACCCTTGGATCAAGAAGAGAGCTGATCAAATTTGTAAAGGACCGCCCCGGCCATGACAGGCGCTATGCCATCGACTCAACAAAAATACAGAAAGAGTTGGGATGGCATCCTGCGGAATCATTTGAAACCGGCCTTGAAAAGACAATCAAATGGTACCTGGAAAATACTGCGTGGATTGACCGCGTTAAAAGCGGTGAATACCAGTCATGGATTGATAAGCATTACGGAAAATCCTAAAAAAGATACCTCAAGTTCTCTTATTTCACTAGAGAGAACCCTGTCAAAAACAGTTTACTTAGTTCGATGAATAGTCAGCAAACCAGTTTTGTTTTCTATCAATTATGAATGTCTTTAAAAACAAATCTGTCCAGCTTACTCATCTCCCAGCAGCAACGGCAGCCATGGCATCCCCTTTGAAGGCTGGGAATTATAGTCATTAGGATCTGTTTTCCTTTGATATTCTTTTAAATTAGAGTAACCATCACCATCCGCATCTTCATTTGCATCATTTACAAGAGGATCAAGACCATTCTGGACTTCCCAGCCATCCGGCATTTTGTCATAATCTGTATCAGCATTAAGGGGATTAGTCTCTCCTGAATCAACAATTCCGTTATGGTTTATATCCTCTTGTCCATCCGAGAGCCCGTCATTATCTGAATCAGAATCGCATGGATTTGTTTCCCCTGTATCTTTTATCCCGTTGTGGTTTCTGTCCTCAACCCCGTCCAGGATGCCGTCATTATCTGTGTCTGCATCACTGGAGTTTGTGAAGGAATTATCCTCGATATAATCGGGAATACCATCTCCATCAGAATCAGTTTTTACCGTCTTTGATGCCTGTTCCGTCCCACCGTACGCACCCATGTTGATTCTGTAACCATTCCACATTGGTTCGCTACTGTAGTCATCCAATGGATCTCCGGAATCAATACCTGGACTGTTCTCTCCATCTATAGACCATAAACCATCATGATAGCTTCCACCGGTACTCATTAGATGGAAGTCTCCATTATAAGTGTCAACAAATCCCGGCTCAAGTGAAAAGCTGTTTGAATCATATTCTTGAACCGTCTGCCAGTCTTCCAGTGTATCATAATAATACCCAAATCTAGCTTCATTCGTTATGTAGACCAGATTGTAATCAGAATATAAAATGTTGCCCGAATGGAGGTCCATCGCATAACTCAGAACACCGTCAGCCCAGATGATGTTATTTTTAAATGTGACATTCTGTAAATAAGACGTAGAAATCTGAGCCCTCCTATTCATTACAATAGTATTATTCATAACAATGTTGTAACCTGCATCACCATATAAAAAAAGTCCATTTTTACTATTGCCATATATGAGATTGTTTGAGTAATTTGCATGTTCACTATCGATGGCAGATATCCCGTCACCAGTGTTCGAGGATATCTCAATCCTGGTTATATTACAGTAATCAGCATTATTCATGTATATTCCACGATACCCTCCTGTAAGTTTCATGTAATGTTGTGGTTTTTCAGGATATTTGAGGCTTGAAGCTGTTTGAATCGTAATATAGTCACTATTGTTAAGGTAGAAAGTATCAACCACAGATACATGTTCAAATATAACACCATAAGGTGAGGCCTCGAAAAGGACCGGAGCCACATCTGTCCCCTGATCAAATTCAGCCACTTCAATTTTAGTTGTTAAAATATAATTTCCAGTATCTATATGAACTATATCACCGGCTTCAAGATCATAGGTATCGAGAATCGCCTGAACTGTAGCTTTTGGTTTTTCTGGACTTAATCCATCATTTATATCATCACCTGTTCCGGTACACCATTCATCCAGATCAGTTGATGAATCATTGACATAGTAATAAATCGGACCGTTGTGAATATAAAACCAATCTCCACTGTATACAGTCAAATCAGTTTCTTCGTTGCATGAAATACTCAGCCTGTAGAAAGGGCTGTCTTTCAGTGAAGTTGTATCCCATAAATATGATTCATTATGCGTAGGGACAGATTCTGAAATAATATTCCAGCTGGCACCGTTATCATCGGTATACTCAATTTTTACAGTATCATCAGTCTGCCACCCTCCCCCTTTAACTGACCATGTTATTTCAAATACATTATTAACAATCTCTCTGCCAAAAAGAGTAGTAAGAATAATTTCCCTGCCAGACGGCATTTTGGAAGCCTGAACAGTGCCTCCATATGCACCAAGGTTGATCCTTCCACCATTATCCAGAGGTTCGTTAGTGTAGACGTTTGCAGGATCTCCGGTATCAATAGCTGGGCTGTTTTCCTCATCATTGCTCCAGGAACCGTTATGATAGCTTCCACCCGTGCTTTTTAAGTGATAATCACCATTTTCAGGATCAACAAATTCCGGGATAAGGGAAAGGCTGTTTAAATCCAGGCCGAGTTTGGTTTGCCAGTCTGATAATTTTATTAAAGTATCACCATAATATCCAATATATGCCCCATTTGTTGCATATAGCAGGTTATAATCTGAATATGCAATTGTTTCATCCGGCGACGGGGAGTCTCTTTTAATTGCATAATAGCCGGATACATCTGCCCAAATGATATTATTTTCTATTATGATACTTAACGGATAATTCAGATAAATCTGATCTCGACCATTTTTCACTATTGTATTATTAACAAGTTCACTGTAATCAGAGTTATTATATAAATAGATTCCATAAGTACCATTATTATGAATTAGGTTATTAGAGTAAATCACATTAAGGCTGTCTTTAGCATATATGCCTGAACTCGAGTTTGACGATATTTCTAAATTATCTATTACACAGTAATCAGAATCATCCAGATTTAATCCGTAACTACCGCCTGTTAATTTCATATAACGATGTGTTTCATCGGGATATTTACTACTTGTAGCAGTGCAAATTGTAACATAATTGCTTTTATTCAGATAAAAACTATAACTCCCGCTGCTCGTAGAATTACGATCAATGATAACACCATAAGGCGATGCTTCAAATATTACAGGTGCATTTTCTGCTCCCTGATCAGTCTCAGAGATCTCAATATTGCTTATAAGAAGATAGTTTCCCGTATCAATATGAACAACATCTCCCGGCATAAGTTTATAGATATCTAAAATAGCCTGGACGGTCGTCTTTGGAGTGGCTGGTGTTAATCCATCATTTTCATCATTACCAACTGCGGTACACCATTCATCTAAATTAACAGAATCATCATTTACATAATAATTGATAGGCCCATTATGCACATAGAACCATCCTTCACTAACCGTCGATGCATTATTATCTTGATTACTTGTAAGTCGTATTTTGTAAAAAGGGCTGTTCGGAAATGAACATGTATCCCAAAGATAAGATCCATCTTCTACCGGAACTGACTCTGAAATAATATTCCATGTAGTACCATTATTATTGGAATATTCTATTTTTACTGTATCATCTGATTGCCATTTTTGTCCCCAATATAGCCATGTTATCTTAAAGATTCCTTGTAGAATCTCGCCTTCATATTGTGTTTTAAAGATTAATTCACGATCTGATGGATTCTTAGATGCAGTTTCAGTCCCTCCATAGGCACCAAGATTCACTCTGCTGCCATTATCTTGAGGTTCACTGCTATAATCATCTAAAGGATCTCCGGTATCAATCCCCGGGCTGCTCTGTAAATCAGTATTCCATACGCCATTATGATAACTTCCACCTGTACTCGATAAATGAAAATTTTCATTATCAGGATCAACAAATACAGGTTGAAGTGAAAAGCTGTTTAAACCTTCACCTGTCGTACTTTGCCATTCTGAGAATGTAGCCAGGGGGCCACTATAATATCCAGTATTTGCTCCATTTGTTGCGTAGATCAGATTATAATCGGAATGTTCGATAGTCCCATAAGATCTATATATTCCGTAGTGTCCATTACCATCAACCCAGATTATATTGTTCTTTATGATTACACGTGATGCAGATCCACCCATCGATATTTGAGTATTGTTTTTGGCAATAGTATTATTTGTAATTATATTGTTACCTGAAAATATTAAATAGATACCAAAATATCCATTATCATGGATAAGGTTATTGCTATAGATTACATTAGCACTATCATCTGTGTAGATCCCGGCATTTGAATTGGATGTTATCTCTAGTTTTTCTATTTTACAGTAATCAGCTTCATCCAAATTTATTCCGCGATAACCACCTGTTAATTTCATGAGGTATTGCGCTTCGGAAGGATATTTGACGCTTGTTGCAGTGAGTATTGAAATATAGTCACTATGATTCAAATGGAAAACAGAACCCTCAGATAGATGAGTAAAAATAACACCATAGGGTGATCCCTCAAATGTTACAGGCTCAGTCTCTGTCCCTTGATCATCTTCGGTAATTTCAATATCGCTCACTAGCGAGTAGTTACCGGTATCAATATGAACGACATCTCCCTGCATGAGCTTGTATGTATCTATAATTGACTGGACAGAGGCCTTAGGAGTGGAAGATGTTAATCCGTCGTTTGCATCATCTCCTGTACCTGTACACCACACATCCAGATCAGTGGATGCATCATTCACATAATAATTTATAGACCCGTTATGTATATAGAACCAGTCTACATTCTCTGTGGATGCACTAATCTCCGCATTTGATGTTATTCGTATTTTGTAGTATGGACTGTTAGGGAAAGTATCCCATGAAAAGTATTCATTTTCTACCGGAACGGAGTTTTCAATTGTATGCCAAGTTAATCCATTATCATTTGAATATTCAATTTTCACAGTGTCTTCAGCCTGCCACCCCTGACCTGTTGGCAGCCATCTAATATTAAAAATTCCATGAATTATCTCATCATCATTTAGAACAGGAAGAAACAATTCCCGACCTGTTGGACTTTTTGATGCCTGTTCAGTACCTCCATAAGCACCAAGATTTATCCTGCTGCCATTAATATCAGGTTCGTTGTTATAATTATCCAGGGGATCTCCGATATCTAGTCCTGGACTACTTGCGACATCTAGGCTCCATGCACCGTTATGATAGCTGCCTCCTGTACTTTTTAAATGGTAATCGCTGTTGTCAATATCAACAAAATTCGGATTAAGCGAAAGGCTGTTTAAATCATGACCTGTCGCACTTAGCCATTCTAATAAAGTATTTTGATTTCCATTATAATACCCGATAGATGCTCCATTGGTAGCGTAGAATATATTATGATCCGCATATTCAATTGATCCGGAATATTGATATACTCCATAGTTATCTGGGCCATCTGCCCAAATAATATTGTTTTTAAATGTAATATTTGATCCGGAACCCATTGATATCTGGCTTTTACCGTTCTTCACAATTGTATTATTTACAATTGTAGTTTTATCTAAAAGACTCCTCATAAAGATACCATATGAGTAGTTATCATAAATGAGATTATTGGAATAGGTTCCATTGTTACTGTTATCCACGATGATACCTGTCACGTTAGAAGATATTTCAGTCCGAGTTATCATGCAGAAATCAGCTTCATACTCGCGGATTCCATAATAGCCATTTATCAATTTCATATGATGCTGTGTAAGACCCGGATATTTGTTACTGGTAACAGTACGAATTGTAATATAATCGCTGTTGTAAAGAAAAAAAGTACTGCAATCCATATCTGTACTATCACGATCCATTACAACACCATAGGGAGAGGCCTCGAATACTACAGAAGCACTGTCTGAGCCTTGATCGGATTCATCGATTTCAATATCGCTTGCAAGATTATATGTACCTGTATCAATATGAACTACATCACCCTGTTCAAGGTCATAGGTTTCCAGAACAGACTGAACTGTAGCCTTTGGAGAAGCAGGCGTTAATCCATCATTTGCATCATCCCCAGCACCTGTACACCACTCATCATTTGTGTTTGAACCATCATTTACATAATAGTGAATAGGGCCATTATGAACATAAAACCATCCGTCACTCTCTTCAGAAACATTTATATCGCCATTGAATGTCACTCTTATTTTATAATAAGGGCTGTCAGACAAAGAACTTGTATCCCAGGTGTAATTCCCATCTGCTGCCAAAACTGAATCTGAGATCAAATTCCAGGTAGTACCGTTATTATCAGAATACTCAATAGTAATCACGTCCCCAGGTTCCCACCCTTGGCCTTCAGGTGACCATGCTATGTCATAAGAATCGTGCAGGATCTCACCCCCGAATAAATTGAGAAATACCAGCTCCCTTCCCGATGGAGTCCTGGAGGCCTGCTCAGTTCCACCATAAGCTCCCAGATTGATCCTTGCACCGTTATTATCCGGTTCATTACTGTATTCACTCAAAGGATTTCCAGTGTTAATTCCCGGGCTACTCAGGTCATCAGTAGTCCAATTACTATTGTGGTAACTCCCTCCTGTGCTTTTTAAATGAAAATCCCTACTGTCAGGATCAACAAACTTCGGGTTAAGATAAAGGCTATTAAAATCGTTTCCTGTTGAATTTTTCCAGTCAAACAAACTAACCTGTTTCCCCTTATAATATCCTACACAGGCACCATTAGTTGTATATAGTAAATTATAATCCTTATATTCTGACGATTTTTCATTGACAGTAGCACTATAATACAGCCCATAATTTCCAGGGCCATCTGCCCAAATGATATTGTTCCTAACTGTGACTCCAAATGGGGTGTCTAAAAAAAACTGATGAGAAGCATTTTTAACAATCGTATTATTTAAAATCATGGAGTTGTTTGAAGCATTATATAATCGAATCCCATAATGCCCATTGTTATAAATAATATTATTCAAATATCTTATACTGTTACTGTTAATACTATCTATACCAGTATCTGAATTCGCTGATATCTCAAGTTTATTTATCACACAATGATTAGCATTATTAAGTCTTACACCATAATAGCTGCCTGTTAGTCTCATAAAATATTGTGCTTCAGAAGGAAATATATTGCTAATAGCTGTTTGAATTATTACGTAATCACAATTATTAAGGTAGAAAATTGAATTCATAGAGGCAGTAGAGCCACGATAAAAGGTAACACCATATGGCGATGCCTCAAATATTACCGGTGAGACTTCTGAACCTTGATCGGTTTCGGTAATTTCTATATCTGTTGTCAGAGTATAGTTTCCTGTATCAATATGTACAATATCCCCTGGTTCAAGATCATAGGAATCAATAACAGCCTGAACCGTAGCTTTAGGAGTGGCAGGCATTAATCCATTATTTGCATTATCACCGCCAGATGTACACCATACATCCAGATTGGTAGAAGGATCATTTACATAATATTCAGATGCTTTAATTATTGTGCTATAGAAGAGAAGCATGAATGAAATCAGAAAAAATATAGGCAGCCTTAATCGGCCTTGTAATACCGATGATTCATTGTTCTGAGCAACGTCATATCTATTAGTCTTATCAGGCATACCATGATTCTCCAGTACAAGAAAATTTTAATACATAATGAGATTCAAATATTTACATCAAGAAGGCCCAACAACTATAAAAAAACCAGTATACTGAAACCTTTGGCAAGGCAGTAAACTGGTTCTTGTCTTTTATAAACCGGGAGGTAATTATAAAACAGTTCATGATTACTATTCCTTCATGAATTGACAGACGAATAGTCAGGTCAGCGTATAATTAGCTTTTATACAAAAGCCTCTTAATTTCTTTGCTCCCTCCCGAAGAGCATCGATTCTGATTCTGTTGTTTCAATAATTTTTTTTGGGTAGAATATTATTGTTATAGCATTAAGCAAAAAGAATACAGTTTTATTGAAGTTTCATATACCTGATTTCATTCTATTTTTCAACAAATTAAAAGCACACAAATTACAGGCATATAATAAACTACCATAAAAGATACGTAAAACAACTCTATTCTTTGGCAGATATTACATAACTATTTTTTATCTGCCTGACTTTTTAACTACTGATTAATTATCCTCCAACAGCAACGGCAACCACGGCATACCCTTTGACGGCTGGGAATTATAGTCATTAGGATCTGTTTTCCTTTGATATTCTTTTAAATTAGAGTATCCATCACCATCCGCATCCTCATTTGCATCATTTACAAGAGGATCAAGACCATTTTGAACTTCCCAGCCATCCGGCATGCCATCGTTATCAGTGTCGAAAGCACGAGGGTTTGTCTCTCCCGAGTCAACGACACCATTGTGGTTGATGTCCTCGTCGCCATCTGATAAACCGTCGCCATCGGTATCAGCCTTTGTCGGATCTGTTTCGCCAGCGTCTACTGTTCCGTCATGGTTCGCGTCCTCATCTCCATCAGAGATGCCGTCTGAATCAGTGTCTTTGAGAGTCGGATTGCTTCCAATCTTGAATTCATTTAGATCTGTCACGCCATCATTATCATAGTCCCCATTACCATCTCTTGCTATGTCACCAAAATAAGATATCTCCCAGTCATTGGACATGCCGTCACCGTCTGCATCAAAAACTGTTGCACCAGTAGCTTCCTGACTGTAGTCGCTTATAACCGTATTCAGGTTATTCGAATGAGGGTCAGTCTTTGTCTGCACGACGAAATAATACGTTGTATCAACATCTAATCCAGTGATCAGCATTTGAGTAACGTATTTACTATTTGTTTCACTAAAATAAGTATAAGGTCCACCAGTAGTTTTACTGTAAGAGACCACATACCCTCCTGGATCGGCAGTGTAGTCAACAGTGGACCATTGCACATGAACGGTGGTTTCTGTGACATCACCGGTTGTGACATTTTGTGGTGCAATTGTCTGAGTTTCCTGCCAGCCGCCACTTTTGGAATCAAGTAATTCTATAAGCGAGGAGTTGTTTGAATACAGAGCGTTATAACTTATGGTTGAGGCATAGTCATTTAGATTGTTTAAATTATCAAGTTCTACCGGAATAGCGCCTGAAAGCTTGTTACCATTCAATGAAAACTCTACAAGGTTACTCAGGTTACCCATTTCTGCTGGAATGGCACCTGAAAGCCTGTTATTAGCTAAAAAAAGATTTTTCAGATTTGATAAAGACCCAATTTGAGTCGGTATACTGCCACTAAGCTCATTATTCTGCAACCAAAGATAGTTTAAACTCGTAAGATTCCCAATCCCTTCCGGGATGTTACCCGTAAGTTCGTTTTCATATAAATAGAGCAGGGTCAATTTTGTAAGTGCACCAATCCCGGTTGGTATATCTCCGCTAAGCTGGTTGTTGTCCAACCGAAGATCTTGAAGGTTTACCAGGTTACATAGCCCTTCCGGTATACTTCCGGTAAGCTTATTGTTATTCATGATGAGGACTTCCAACTTGGTCAGGTTACCGAATTCCGAGGGTATGGAACCGGTAAGTTGTGTATTGTATATGTTAAGGCTTGTAAGATTAGTTAGGTCCCCCAATTCTGCTGGAATGGATACCATCCAGTTGATTAAAACCCAGGCTAAGAAACTCAAGATTTGAAAGGTTCCCCAATTCTGCAGGAATTGAGCCGGAAAGCTGGTTGCTATCCAAGCTAAGACCTTTAAGTTTAGACAGGTTACCTAAATCTGATGGAATGGAACCGGTAAGCTGGTTTCCGATCAAATGAAGGTATTCCAGGTTAGCAAGATTCCCCAGCTCTGCTGGAATTGAACCGGTGAGTTGATTGCCAGACAGATCAAGGTCTTTTAAATTGCTTAGGCTGCCCATTGAGGCAGGTATGGTACCGGAAAGCCTGTTATTGCCCAGGTAAAGATTTTCAAGGTTAATCAAGTTGTTCAACCCTGAGGGGATAGATCCTGTAAGTTGATTATCATACAAGAAAAGGGATATCAGACTGCTTAGATTCTCCAGGTCAGCAGGTATACCATCTGTCAACTGGTTGGTAGAGAGGTCAAGGTATGCCAAGTGGCTAAGATTAGCCAGTTCTGGTGGTATGGCTCCTGTTAACTGGTTATTTTGTAAATTTATTTTTATAACTGTTGTATTTCCTGAGTCGCATTCTATACCATACCAGGAACATTCAGTCCCTTCCGGTCTAAAATTTCCCTCATCTTTCCATCCGGTTTTATCAGTCCAGTTATTACCATCTGTGTTGTTATAAAGAGCCATGAGGGCAGCTCTTTCGCTTGACGGTATGTTTGCATATGCAATGTTGGGGAATGCTGATGCTAACAATGAAATGATAATTACTAAATAGATTTTAATCGAATATTCTTTGCCCGGTAATAATGTGAGATTCATAATATCCATATCTTCAGCCCCATTAAAAATATTCATATCTGTCCGGGATTATTCATCTCCTAAAAGCAATGGCAACCATGGCATAGTCCCTGGAGGATGTGATTTATTATCATCCGGATCTGTACTTTCTTGATATTCTTCTATATTGGAAATAGTCAGGCGATTTCAATATATATAGAAAAAAGAGGCAGGTAAATCAGGAAATTCCTGATTTTTTTACAGTAAAATATTTTTCTGTTGATTATTAATAATCTTAAGCAATGCAATTCCTCTATTTTTCCCTTTTTACCCGATCATAGGCAGAGGTATTGCCGGATGCTTGGCTGTTAAAATGCAGCAAGGGAAGGTCTTAAGGTCGCCCTTGTTGAAAGGGTAAATCAGGGTTGGACTAAGTCAACTATCTGGAATTATAATGAATAAAATAAAATTGCTTAAAAACAGGGGCATATTGTCATTTTTCAGGAATAAAAAATGGAATATGGGTACAAACAGCATCCTTTCGAGATGTTATTATGTAAAATTAAATTGATTAGCATGGCACAAGTACAACCAATTTCACCAACTTCAAAAGATTTAGGATAAAAATCAGCTTGATACAGCATGGACAACAGTGCCTTTTACCTCGTCCGTATGACAAACGTCGCATTTCCCTATGGGAAAGGAAGTATTCTGGAGCCGAACAGGCTGCATATTATCCTCAACCATTGATGACGGATATTCCGCATGGGTGCTGTTATGGCAGGCTTCGCAATAGAGGCCTCCATGACCGGCAGACATCCGGTAAAGTTTGCCCGGTTCAGATCCATGAGGATGGCACTTGATACAGTCCGGCTCTTCAAGCCAGGGATCGCGGCCTGTGTCTGCCACAGCATGCATATTGCCGTGACAGTTTATGCAACTCATACCCCTCGCAAACATTACCCCTCTGAGGCACTGGGTATCCTTCCCCGGGTGACAGTTGTAGCAGCCGGAGAGACTGCTCTGAATGAATTCATGGTGACGGTGAATGGCATGGGAAAGTGAAATCTGATCTCCTTTTGTTCCCAGTGCATTTGAAGGATGGCATGATGCACAGAGCACAGGACGGGAATTCATGAGATCGGTTTTACTCAGTTTATCGTGCAGACTCAGGATATTCGTCCGGTAATTATTAGTGGCAATACCCTTTATCTTCCCATCGTCATGACAATTTGAGCAATGCATTTCAGTGGAAAGAGGAACAATGCAGCGTGTCCTGGCAAGTATGTTTCCCTTTAAATCCTTTGCCGTTACAATTGCGGTCTGATAATGCAGTGTGCTGCCATCATCGCATTTTTCAGTAAGGGGAATGCCCTCCGCAATAAAGTGATTCCCTGCCGCGTCCATTATGCCCTTCAGCCTCTTCCCCTTAAGCCCCGTGTCAATCGCAGGCTTTGCGCCAAAGAGTTTTTCGGCATACTGCCAGAAATTGGTTTTATCTAAAGAACGGGTATTGTTTTCAAATTCATAGGAGATAACAACACCGTCTGTCACAATCTGAGGAGGAGATCCTTTGACAATCACCTGCGCCCAGATTGTATTATAGGGCGGGAGGATGGAAAATACTGAAAAGTCGGCATCGTAGCAATGCATCCCCAGGTCGTTCCAGGCCAGCACCTCATATTCCTTTGGAGCTGACTCGGATGATCTTCCGGGGATGGAGAAGAATACAAACATAAAGATAATTCCGCACGAAATCATTATACGATTCATTTGTTTCTTCATACCCGGCACCTCATAAAGTTTTTTTGGATCTTCCCGTGTTGCAATAACTATGTACCTGTATTTTTCAGGACTCCCGCGTCTCGGTCTCTGATGATTCTGGACTGCCCTTACTGCTTTAACTGGCGATCAGAAAATTACTTCCCGGCATGCCACAGAGAGGGCAAATCTCGAAGTCTGGTTTCCCAATTACCAGATGACCACAGGTCGGGCAGAAATAGAACTTTTCATCTACCTTTTTCCAGCTGTCGATTTCCTTCAACGCTTTCTGGTAAAAAGCCGCATGATCTGCTTCAGCCCCCATGGCAAGAGTGAAAGTCAAAACAGCATCCGCGTTTTTAGCTTTTTCCGCCTGGGCAATGAAATCAGGATACATGGTCTTGTTTTCGTAGAGCTCCCCTTTTATTGCATCCTTGAGATTCTCACTGGTTGCTCTAATTTCGGGGATAGTTATATCCGCCTTTGGAACAGCTCCCATGCTTTCAATCACCTTTGCATGATTTTTAAGATGGACCTCCTCACAGCCCGCAGCCGCGCGAAACAGATTCGCGACCTTGTAATAACCTTCCTGATCGGCTTTCTGAGCATAAGCCATGTATTTGGCATGGGCATTACTCTCGCCATTGTATGCAGCCTGTAGATTTTTAAGGGTTTCCTTATCCATCATATCATCCGCATATGACGGCATCCCCAGCATTAACATCGTAAAAAAACCAATCATTCCGATAAACACTCTGTGATGGTATTTCAAAGACTTTTCCATTTTGTACTCCTCCCTGAAGGTGTTTTCAAATCTGTCATTTAATTAACATGAAAAAAATTTATTGGTTGGGCACTAATTTGAAACCTGTTAAACAGTTACAATTATTATCTATTTAGAAAGATAAGAAAATACATTAAAACCAGTATTTAAGATGCAATTCTACTGTAGGTTACAGGATTTATACTCTCTTTTACAAACATTTCCAGGAATTTCCCTTGACTTTTAAACCTCCTTCACTATTCTTTAATTTTGTTTCATTTCTGTCCATAAAACTCTAAAATTAGGTTATTTCAACTGACTCAAAGGAGGTTTTAAATGGCAACATGGCATGATTATCTGAAGGAGCAGCGTCACCCCCCCAAATGGCCATATCCTGTTAAGTTTGGTGAGGAGCAGGAGATCGAGACTGATGTCCTGATCATAGGCGGAGGTATTGCCGGATGCTGGGCTGCTATAAGTGCGGCAAGGGAAGGCCTTAAGGTCACCCTCGTTGAAAAGGGGGACACAATAAGGAGCGGTGCAGGCGGGCCGGGCTGCGATCACTGGTGCGATGTCCCTGCCAACCCTCATTCCAGAGTCGATCCTGATGTGTGGGCGGAACATATGGCTGAGCCGCCCTATTCCAATGGAATCGGTGTACAGATTCAGTGCCGTGAAAATTACGATACCCTGCTTGAAATGGAGCAGATGGGCGGGAAAATCCGTGATATTGATGATGAGTATGTCGGAGCAGAAGGGAGATATGACGATACAAAATTCATGATTTCTCCCCGCTATGGAACAATACACACCTTCGGGCCCGATCCGGACATGCTCACGCCGGGTTTCAACCCTCCTGAAAAAAGAAAAAATGTAGTTATAAGGATATGGGGGAGCACCTTCAAACCCGCACTTAAAAAAGAATGCAAACGCCTTGGCGTTCAGATATTTGACAGGGTGATGGGTACCAGCCTTTTGAATGAAAACGGGGACCAGGGTTCACGTATTGTCGGTGCCACAGGCATAAACAGCCGGACCGGCGAGTTCCTTATATTTAAATCAAAGGCGACCGTCCTTGCCACGGCAGGGGGCGGCCAGCTGTTTATGATGAGTACCGAACTAGCCGGGTACTCCACGATGTACAACAGAAATATGTCCGGAGACGGGTCAGTGATGGCCTTTAAGGCCGGAGCAGAACTGGCCAAGATGGAGGCCACCGGAATAATCGGCATTGCTACAGGATGGAAACATAAATGGTATACAGGCGCCGGAGACGCCAGTTATGAAAATCTCCCCATTGTGGACGCAAACGGCAAAAGGGTACCCTACACCATACAGGGGTGGGAAGATTCCGGTGCCATGTGGCCGCTTCCGCATATTCAGAAAAAGATAAATAAAGGGATAGAGACAGGTGAATATGAGCTCCCCTTTTATGGTGACTGGCCGGCAATGACAGATGTGGAAAGACGCGCTACATGGAACCTGATGCTTGGTGAAGAATCAACAACAAAGGTCATTATAGATACCTTTAACCAGGCAGGCTTCGATGGAAGCAGGGATCTTCAGCAGAGTTACAAGCACATTGAGGGACAAAGCATGCCCCAGTGGCGTGATCCTGCCCATGGAGGCGGCCTGATGGTGGACTGGAACCTTAAGACCTCTCTCGACGGCCTGTATGCCGCAGGGACCCAGATGTTCTCGCCATTTGACCACAGCCATGCGGCCGCGACAGGCAGATATGCAGGCAGAAAGGCGGCTGCATATGCCAGAGATATCGGGGCAGGGAAAATATCCCGCGACCAGATAGAAAAGGAAAAGGCAAGGGTCTACGCCCCCACAAAACGTAATTCCGGTATGGAATGGAAGGAACTCCATGCAGGTATAGCAAGGGTAATGCAGTACTATGGGAGTGAATTCAAGACAGAGAGACTCTTCAACATAGGGCTGAACGCCCTTGAAAAGATTGAAAAGGAGACTGTCCCCATACTCTATGCGCTTGATCCCCACAAGCTCATGCGTACTCTTGAAGATTTAACCATGCTCGATTATGCCAAAATTATACTTCGGGCATCCCTTGCCCGGAAGGCAAGCAGCATGGCCCTTGGTTTCCAGAGGATAGACTACCCAGAAATGGACCCGCCCGAATGGAACAAGATCCTGACTGTCAAACTCGAAAACGACAAAATCAGGATAGGCGAAAAGCCGCATGCCTTCTGGGGAAATATGAAGGAAGAGTATGAGAAGCATAATCAGGATTATAAGGGGGTTTATAAGGGGTAAGGAACGTTGAACGGTGGGGTATAAAACCCCACCCTACGCTTTAAGAGATTTTAGCGGGGTGGCATTCTTGTCCTGCCATAGCCTTAGCGACGGCTGATGATATGCCACATTATCAAAATAGAATCAATATCTCGGAGGTAAAAATATGTCCCAGCAAGAACTATTCGCTATTCCCAATGTAACCACACCAAACCAGCCGGTGGTATTCAATCCGGAAAGGTGCAACGGGTGCAATCACTGCGTTGAAGTATGCCCGATCGACGTTTATATCCCAAACCCGGAAAAGGGTAAACCGCCCATCATTCTCCATCAGGATGAGTGCTGGTATTGCGGCTGCTGTGTAAATGACTGCCCGAGGCCGGGTGCAGTAAAGTTCAACTGGCCGCTGCAGTCAAGGGGCTACTGGAAAAACAAGGAAACAGGGGAAATAGGACAGATCTAAAATACAAGGAGAGATCGATATGGCAAACTGGCATGATTATTTGAAGGAAAAAGGAACACCACCTAACTGGCCCTACCCTGTCCGCTATGAAGAGGAGCAGGAGGTGGAAACCGATATACTTGTTGTTGGCGGCGGCATTGCCGGATGCTGGGCGGCAATCAGTGCGGCACGGAGCGGACTCAAGGTTGCCCTTGTTGAAAAAAGCGACACGGTAAGAAGCGGTGCAGGCGGACCCGGTTGCGACCACTGGTGCAATGCACCGGCAAATCCCCTTTCGCGCGTCGATCCGGATGAATGGGCAGTCCACATGACAGACCGCCCCTACCCCAACGGCATAGGTATACAGATACAGTGCCGGGAAGACTACGACACGCTCCTTGAAATGGAGCAGATGGGCGGAAAGATCCGTGATACAAAGGATGAATATGTGAGCGCAGAAGGCAGGGATGATGAAACCAAATTCATGATCTCCCCGCGTTATGGAACAATACACAGCTATCTGCCGGACCCTGATATGGGTAAACCGGGCTTTAATCCTCCTGAAAAGCGCAACAATGTTGTTATCCGTGTCTGGGGTTCAACCTTTAAACCCACCCTGAAAAAAGAATGTAAAAGACTCGGCGTTCAGATATTCGACAGGGTCATGGGTACGAGCCTTCTTACAGAAGACGGGGTCCAGGGAGGCCGGGTTATAGGCGCCACAGGACTCAATAACCGGACGGGCGAATTTATGATCTTTAAATCAAAGGCTACAATAGTCTCCACTGCCGGCGGCGGGTCCCTGTGGCTGATGAACAGTGAACTCTGCGGAATGTCGAGCATGATGTCCCGCGCGGCATCAGGCGACGGTCTTATCATGGGATGGAAGGCCGGTGCAGAACTGGTTAACATGGAGGCAACCGGAATCATAGGCATAGCAACCGGCCTGAAACATAAATGGTATACAGGTGCAGGTGATGCCAGTTATGAAAATCTTCCGCTCGTAGATGCAAACGGTAAGAGGCTTCCCTTACCCATCCAGGGCTGGGAGGATGCAGGGGCAATGGTCCCGACTCCTCAGATACAGGCCATGGTCCGGGAGAAGATAATGAAGGGCGAATATGAACTTCCCTTTTATGGTGACTGGCCGGCAATGTCCGATGTGGAAAGACGTGCTACCTGGAACCTGATGCTTGGTGAAGAATCCACAACAAAGGTTATTATAGATACCTTTAACCAGGCGGGTTTTGACGGAAGCAGGGATCTTCAGCAGAGTTACAAATTTCTTGAAGGAGAGAGCCTGCCGCAGTGGCGGCAGCCTGGCAGCGGCGGTTTAATGGTTGACTGGAACCTCAAAAGCTCATTAGACGGGCTCTATGTCGCAGGTATGACCATGTTTTCTTCCGAAGACCACAGCTATTGCGCTGCTACCGGGAGATATGCCGGAAGAAAAGCCGCGGCATTTGCAAAGGAAATAGATCACGGCAGGATATTGAGGGACCAGATAGAAAAGGAAAAAGCAAGGGTATACGCCCCGATCAAGAGAGAAAGCGGCGTTGAGTGGAAAGAACTTCATTCAGGCCTGGCAAGGATAATGCAGTATTATGCAAGCGAATTCAGAACCGAAAGGCTCTTCAGAATGGGGCTGGGTGCGATTGAAAAGATTGAAAAAGAATCAGTACCAATGCTTTATGCCCTCGACCCCCATAAACTGATGCGGAGCCTTGAAGACCTGCACATGATCGAGCATGCCAAGGTTATTCTTCAGGCGTCTCTTGCAAGAAAGGCCAGCAGCATGGTTCTGGGCTTCAACAGGATAGATTATCCTGAGATGGATCCGCCGGAATGGAATAAATTTTCTACAATAAAACTTGAAAACGATAAAATTAAAATCGATTATAAACCGCAGAAATTCTGGGGAAACATGAAGGAGCAGTATGAGAAGTATAACCCGGATTATGAAGGGGTTTACAATGGGTAAGGAGGCAGGGATGTCTTTCTGCCAGATGCTAAAATTTGGTGGGGCATAAAGCCCCACCCTACGTTTTTCAAGGTTTTCGTAGGGTGGTATTTTACATGCCACCTGGTGAGTCTTTTAATTGTTGAATATCAGTCACGGAGGAAAAAACATGTCGCAAAATGAACTCTTCGCCCTCCCCAACGTTACCACACCAAACCAGCCGGTGATATTCAACCCGGAAAGGTGCAACGGGTGTAATCACTGCGTTGAGGTATGTCCGATAGATGTCTACATACCCAATCCTGAAAAGGGAAAACCGCCTCTTATTCTTCATCAGGATGAATGCTGGTATTGCGGCTGCTGTGTTAACGACTGTCCAAGGCCCGGGGCAGTAAAATTCAACTGGCCTCTCCAGTCACGCGGATACTGGAAGAATAAGGAAACAGGGGAAATAGGACAGGTTTGATTTGTATCAGGCAAACAACGGGCAGGCCGCCTTCGCCAAGGCTACGTCGAGCCAGGCAAGGCTTGCCCGTTCAATATTCATTGGTCTTTAAACATCAAACAATAAAACCCTTTCCTTTATCCTCTATTTTCTAGTATTGTTCAAAAAAAACATAAGCCAAAAATATACAGGAGGGTTTCATGGCAGATCCAACAGAAATGCAGGAAAAACAGCCATCGCCCGAATATCTTGCCAGATCGAAAAGGGTCAATGACGCGGTTGAACTCAGGAAGCCGGATAGAATTCCTATTATTCTTGTACTGGGCTACCTCATGGCTGAAATGGGGAAAATAACCAGACAGGAACTGCATGAGAATCCTTCAAAGGCACAGGAAATTCTGGAAGAACTGGCCCTGTATTTTGAACCGGATATGATATCCGGGGTTATGGGGAACCCTGCTGTAAGTAAAATCATGGGAGACAGGATGACAAAATGGCCGGGATACGGCCTTGGCCCCAACGGCTCCTTCCAGTTTGACGAACATGAGTTCATGAAGGCTGAAGAATACGATGATTTTCTTCATGACCCGTCCGATTATGCAATCCGGACATACCTCCCGCGTGGCTTTGAAGCATTTGAAGGTTTTAAAATGCTTCCCCAGCTCAGCATGTGGCTCTTTGGATACTACAACCTGTCCAGCCTTGCATCTCTTAACTCCCCTCCCCTGCTTAAGGCATTTAAAAAGATCCAGGAGGCCTGTCAGATTCTTATTAAGCAGATACCGGAAACCCTTAAATCAATGCAAAGGATGGCCGGACTTGGTTTCCCTCCCCCTGCTTTCATGGCCGGGTCACTGGTCGAAGCGCCATTTGACTTTATGTCCGATACACTTCGCGGCATGAGGGGTATTTTTCTTGATATGATGCGCCAGCCTGAAAAGCTGCTGGCGGCTGAAGAGAAGGCAGGGAAAATACTGGTAAATCACGCCGTGAGTAATGCAAAGGCAACAGGGATTTATAAAGCTGGAATTCCCCTGCACAGGGGTTCTGACGGGTTTATGTCTATTCCCCAGTTTGAAAAATTTTACTGGCCCCAGTTCAGGGACCTTGTGCTGGAACTGATTGATGAAGGTTTAAATATCTGGATACTGTTTGAAGGTACATGGGATAAACGGCTGGAGTATCTTAAAGAATTCCCCAGGGGAAAGATAACCGGGCTCTTCCAGTCAAGTAATATCTTCAGGGTAAAGGAAGTACTCGGTGATACCATGTGCATTATGGGGGGCATGCCGGTTTCCATGCTTTCCGGCGGCAGTGTACAGCAGGTAAGAGAATATACCCATAGATTATGTGAAGAGGTAGGCAAAGGCGGCGGGTATATCATGTGCACAGGTACACTTGAAATGGAAGGCTGTAACCCCGAACTTGTCAAGGCATGGGTGGATGCTACAAAGGAATACGGTGTATATTGATTCGCGGGCTGAATTAAGATATAAGCAAACGATTCAGGGTTCAAATAAAAATTGGAATTACGTTGTGAATTCCAAAATGTAGCGACGGGTTTAAAACCCGTCGCTACCAGAAGTAATATCTCTCATTTAATTATCAAGGAGAATGGAATGAAGCAATTTGGTTATGCCGGGAATATCCTTAAGGTTGATTTGACAGACGGAAACACTACTACACTTGAAACTGCTGGTTACTCGGACAGGTTCATAGGCGGAAGGGGAATAGCTGCAAAATTATACTGGGATCTTGTTCCTCCGGAAACAAAGGCATTTGATCCTGATAACTGTCTGATATGCGCGACCGGACCTGTAGCGGGCTTTATAGGGTTTGCCGGATCAAGATGGCAGATCTGCGGAAAATCACCCCAGGGAGACAGGGAAGCGTTTTCATTTGCCAACTTTGGAGGCAGATGGGGTCTGACTCTTAAATATGCCGGTTATGACGCACTGGTAATCCAGGGAAGCGCGGACAAGCCGGTGTACATCTATATAAAGAATGATACGGTTGAAATCAGGGATGCTTCGCACCTGTGGGGTATGTCGGCCTTTGATGCAACCGATGCCTTAAAAACAGAAAATGGAAAGGATTTCAGCATCCTGACTATGGGTAAAGCTGCGGAAAATCTCGTATCTTTTGCCACAATACTTGCAGAAGACGGTTCTTCAGGGTCGGCAGGGCTCGGAGCGGTAATGGGTTCCAAAATGCTTAAGGCTGTTGTAGTTGCCGGTGATATGAGACCTGTAGCCGCTGACAGGGACAAGTTACGTACACTGGCCGCGCAAATCAGGGAGATACATAAAACAGCAGATCATGATGAAGGAATGTGGAAAATAGATGATTCATTTAAAAAGCATATCTGCTACGGCTGCGGTGTAGGATGCGGCCGTTATGTATACAAGGATTCAAACGGGCGTAAATACAAATCCTTTTGTCAAGCCATGATGTTTTATCTAAAACCGATTCTGGTATACACAGGCAGGGACAATAGTGATACCCGATTGCTGGCTTCCAGGCTCTGCGATAATTACGGACTGGATACATCGGTAATGCATGGAATGGTGGACTGGCTCTCCTATTGCCATAAGGAAGGCATCCTGACAGAAAAAGAGACAGGACTCCCCTTCTCAAAGCTTGGAATGCCTGAATTTATTGAAGTGCTTACAGCGAAGATTGCCTCAAGAGAAGGTTTTGGAGACCTTCTCGCAAAAGGCACCATACCGGCTGCTGAAACCATAGGAGGAAAAGCATTAGAGCGAATCGGGGATTTTGTTGCCACCAGGAACAGTGAAACAAAGGATTATGATCCAAGGCTTATGCCTGCAACGGCACTTATATATGCCATGGAACCCCGAAGAGCGATACAGACCCTGCATGAACCGGTATCATCTCTTTTCAAATGGGTAGACTGGGCAAACAAAAAAGAAAATGCTGATTTTTCAAGTGATGCCTTTCGCAGGTATGCAAAACGTATCTGGGGAAGCGAAGCAGCTGCTGACTTTACTACAATGGAAGGGAAAGCCCTTGCATCTAAAAGGGCCCAGGACAGGGCCTATGTAAAGGAAAGTATGATCCTGTGTGATCTCTGCTGGATGATAATATGGGCTGAGTACTTTGGAGCGAACCCTGATACGCCGGCGCTTGAATGGCAAATATTTTCCGCTGTAACAGGCAGGGATGTGGACGAAGCAGGACTGACCCGGCTGGGGGAGAGAAATTTCAACATGCAGAGAGCTCTACATCTGAAACATGGGTGGAAAGGAAGAGATGATGACCAGATGATGGATTACTATTTTACTCAGCCGCTTAAAAAGGGAGAACTTTTCTGTGATCCTGAATGTATCGTACCGGGTAAAGATGATAAGATAGTATCAGTAGAAGGAAGGGTATTTGACAGGCAGGATTTTGAAAAGCTGAAGGATGAGTATTATGAGCTGCGCGGCTGGGATGTAGAGACCGGTCTGCCAAAGAAAGAAACCTTAAAAGATTTTGATTTGGAAGATATTGCTGAGGGTCTTGCCGGACGAGGGCTGCTAAAATAGGAAAGAAATTTATATGGCCAAAATAATTATAACCGGTGTTGACGGGAACTTCGGCTCTCATGCCGCAAAAACTATCCTGAATAAAATGGACAAAAAAGACCTGATATTTACAAGTCCGAACAGGGAAGTATTAAAAAAATACAAAGACCAGGGTATTGATGCCAGGTATGCGGATTATACAAATCCAGAACACCTGGCAGACGCATTCAAAGGTGGCGACACACTCCTTTTGATATCTACGCCTCAGGTAGGAGAAAAAAGGCGCAACATGCATAAAAATGCCATTGATGCTGCCGTTGAGGCAGGGGTCAAAAAGATTATTTATACATCAATACAAATGATTTTGAAATGCTTACAGGCAAAAAGCCCCTGTCAATACGTGAGATGTTTGAAGATATAGATAACCACAGGATAGGCAGCAGGACAGAGACGGATTGACAGCCACCCATAATATGCTTTAAGCAGGGTCGGGATTTATTCCCGACCGGTATTTTGTATTATATATATCCCGGAGACCAGGCATGCGTTGTCTCTACTATGGTGGGGTGTAAAACCCCACCCTACGAAAAACGTTACCAAGGATCATTACAGTAGGCATAGAAATAATTAGACCTTTATCAAAGCCATGTTTTACCCCATTAACTCAAACACCTTGTTATCCAGATTTACCATGGCTGGTAGCTCCTCTAGTTTTTGTCAAATTATCTACTTGCTGTGAGTTCGACCTGAAGCGCACCACGGGTCTGAGATTTCGTATTATCCGCCAGCAGGAGATAACGGCCGGGAGGCAGCATTTTATCTACCAGGGTAGATTCCGATGCGATTTCAACCAGGTTCTGGTCGAAGAGTGTGACAGCACCGTCCGGCAGGCTTAAATCAACCCTGGTCCTGCGGGATGGAATGTCTATTTCCATAAATTCATGGGATCTGGCATTGACCAGAATACGTCCGCTCGAACGGATGGTGGTGCAGTCCAATGGCAGCCCTGTCGAATAAATTGAAAATGATATATCTTCCCGGGTGCTGTTCTGAACCCGAACCTGATATGTTCCTGCGCCCAGTGACTGGGTTTTATAACTGTTGCCCACCGGGAAGAAGATATCTGACAGGACCGGCGTGCCTTTTTCATCAAGAATTTCAATGGTGCCGTCTGAAATAATATACCCGATAGCGGATTCCTGGTCCAGGCTGAAGGTCCCATAGGTGGTTTCAGAAGGGGGCACAGTATAATTGGCCTGAGTCAGTTCCACCGGGTTTTCCGCTGTATATGCGCCTAACGAGTTTACTTCAACCACCTCCGATGCATTCGGGGTGCCTGTAGAGGAATTTGAATCGTGACAGCCGTTGGCACCGGATAAAACAGCCAGAACAGCCATGGTCAGTATTACGTTGAAAATAGATTTTAACAGGTTCATCATTACTCCTTTATACACCAGAAGCCGCTGCCGGCATTGATAATATCCGGGTTTTTGACCCATCTGGGTTCTCCATCGCTACGACGCTGCATGGAATATACGCTTTTACAGGCGGTTCCAGGTGTATAGGTGTGGGCTGTGGGGCTGAAATCAGCACCTCCAAATGTGTTATAAATATCCACACCGGTTCCCAGCAGTTGCCATTTATCGGTATTGAGGTTTTCAAATTCCGGGATATATGGTGTTCCTGTCAGCAAAATATGCATATCCCTGGGCAGATAAATAAAGTATCCACTGCCCCGGTTCGGGTTTCGAAAATTGGCCTTCATTTCTCCGCCGTCGTAGGCGTAAGGGATACTGTCGGTAAATTTGTCAAAAACATCGTCTTCCATTACCGCATCCCCCACCAGGTTCCATCCTTTTTTCAGGTTTAATAGAAGAGGCGGATTTACGTTACTGTCTTTGGCCGCGAAAAAATCGGCTGTATTTTTTATTTTGAGAACACCGGCGTTGTCATAGGTAAGCATTTCATTCTGGCCGGAGGTATCAATGTCATATACTATTGAAGGGATTTTGTTTTCGACGTTTTTTATAACACTTAATCGTTCAAAGGGAATGGTAATATGAATATCGGAAAAAGATGAACCTGCCAGGGGCATATTAAATTCAGCCAGGAGGTTTCCTTCAGTCCGATGGTTCAGGTAAATACGAACCGGCGCCGGCGACATATCTGTGCCGGACTCATTGAGAACCCTCAGGCGAACAAAAAGGTCCCCGTTAGGCATAAAAGAGGCATATGATTCATGGTCGACCAGCTTGACACTCGGAGCGCCTACAAAATCCTCCCCTGAGGGAGTGAACTCGACGGTTTGACTCCTAAGTCCTGCATGGTCCAGGGTGCGTGTTTTTCCATTGGAGTCGGTTATGGTGACTGTCTTGAGAAGCGCAATGGAAAAGCCGTATGTTTCTCCTTTTTTCAGACCGGGAATTTTCAACTGTTCCGAGGCATCAAAGTCCAGAGACGTGTGATAAACCTCATCATCGCCTCCCATAGCTTCATCATGCAGAAAAATCCGCACTTTTGCGATATCCGCTGCATTCACATTGCTTCGCCACTGGATCAGTGCCTCACCGGAACCGGTTTCGGAAACCGAGGTAATTTCAGGGGCAGGCAGGAGCGCATCACCATGGACGGTCATAACATAGGGCAATTCCACATACTCTGCGTCTTTACGGCTCTCAAATCGCGCGAGCAGGTGATACTGGCCCGTGGATATGGCCCGGGCATTGAGATGAATATTCAGCAGATGTTCACCGTCCGCATTGACGGAAAATTCACCGATCTTTATGCTGGTTATATTCCGCTGACGCCGGATAGTTTCTTCAATAGTCGCCGGCGGATTGAGCTGGATAATATCCGTTTCAGGGACGACGACACTATCAAAACCGTGGGAAGTGGCCTCCAGATAACCCAACGTGTTGTCAGGGTTCAAGGTCCCGTCCGTCCGGTAATCAAAATCACCTGAATCCGTGTAAAAATCACGCATGGAAGCATCGGCAGTGGCGCTGAAATATCTTTCATGCCAGTTGTCATAGATAGAATTTCTAAATGTAGCGGGGCGTGCATAGATGCCGATTGTCGCATTGGCATGAGTGTTCTGGCTCAGAACAGAGACCGTGAAATCATTATCTTCCGTTTCGTTGATGTCTATGGCCTGCTGCGCTGTATTAGCTGTGCCTATAGTAACCATGCCGGCCGTGACATCGGCCGCAACACTGGTACCTGTCACGGAATCCGGTGCCAGGCTAACAACATATTCACCCGGCTGCGGATCTTCCAGGACAAAAAGTGTTGTCCCGGTCTCGGCATCCACGAGAAATCCATCGTCATCTTCAATGGAATTGGCGCTGACTTCAGAAATCGGATGGACTTCGGTTGCGTCACTGTTCACATCAATGACCGGCGCGCCGCCGTCATTTTCAGTTTCCTGCATATAATAGCTTGTTCCTCCCGGCCCGCTCACAACGAACACCGGATAAGTCCCGGGGCTGCCCATGGCTGAAACAGTCAACCTTTCATTCCCGCTTTCCACTGTTATATGATGCTCGGAAGCCGAGGCATCGCTTGTGTAAATAGTATCGCCGTATGAAATTTCGGGCTCAGTGGCTGTTTCAGATAAAGAATGGAAATCTATACTGTGAGATATCCCCTTGCTGCCGCTGTGTATGAGACAGTGGTGAAAAGCACAGAAGTGGGCCCCCCAACTAAATCCAGCACCTACAGTGGCAGCGTTCTGATTCACTGAAAAATCGATTTCCGCGGGTAAGCTGCCCAAATCATGGCCGGCGATTCTATAGGCTACTTCACCGTTTAACTTCATCCAGAATGTTTTTTGGGTGTTAATAAAACCGTTGAAAGTACCTTCCAGGTCTGCACCCAGGATATTGCCGTTGAACCCGGCCTGGAAGTCCACGGGAGCAGCGTTGTCGCCGATGAAAAAATGGAATGATCCGCTCCCGTATATAATATCAAAAAAAGAAATATTACCGGTTCCGGCAATCCCGTTCTGGTTCCCGAGCTTAAAATCAAATGTAGTTTTTAATGAAAGGGGCCATGGCAGTCCGATGCTCTGTGTTGACGAAATCAGTTGCAGGCTGTCCACTAATGCCACTTCACCTTCCGTTTCAGCATCCACATGCCATTTGGAATAATCCACATGTTGGCCGCCCTTGCCGGCCAGTTGAAACACGTCATATAGCGGGTCTGCCATGCCGCTAATCTTGCCGCCAAGTTCTACAATACCCAAGCCGACCTGAAACGGGTTTTCCGGAAGCGGGATTTTTTCCAGCGCGTAAAAAGGGGCAGCTGAAGCCCAGGTCAGTTCATAGGGCATGGTAATGTCAAGTCCCAGTGTATCTATAAAATACCATGCAGGGTCACCGCGTTTGGCAAACCCGGCATAAATACTCCCCTGGAAATCTCCCATGGCTTCAAACAGGCCGAGCTGAATATAGAGCGGGTTTAACTGTATATCCTGACTGATGAAATCATAGTCAATTTCGGAATTGTCTGCCATGGCGATAAAACGGCCCAAAAATTTTAACAGCTTCTGGGGATCCTCTCCCTTGTTGGCTTTGGCATCCTCAATATCCTTTAAAAACCCTGTACGGGTGTCATCTAACAAAGGTGAAAGTTTGGAGCTGCTGTATTTGACGATTTTTGCATCTCCCCACACGATGGCCTCTTTTGTGGCAAGCTTCAGATTGTCCTTGGAGTTCACTTTCTTAAAGACCTTCTGGATTGTTGCGGCATGGGAGAAGAGGCCCAGAAAATCACCTGTGATGCTGCCGAGGGCTTCACCGACACTGAACTTCATTTCTGCGGTGGATTCTCCTGAGATCTGGGACAGGGTCACTGGCACGTTTCCTACGGGAAGCCCGAATACCTTTCCGATCCATGTTCCGAAATTAATCAGGACAGTGGGGTTCTGACCGACCACCGTGCTCACGCTGTTTTGGGTTACGTTAAAGGGTATCGGGAGGTTTAGGGACCCTTCAGTGAATTTATACTCTATGGCATCTGCAAAATTGGCGGTAAAACCGAAGGTACCGTCGCTGACGCCGGTCAGTATCGGTCTGAAAAATGCCGGGTACAGGACCAGATTGGATGACGCAGCGTCAGGATAAAACCGCCAGGGGAAATCACTGATCAGGGTGATCGCAGTCTTTGTGCTGCTGCCACCGTGTTTTATTATATCCGAGGCATAAAGCTGCATGCCAAGGCCGGAATAACTGGGTGCAACCACCAGTACCTTGTTGTCCGCATCTCTCTCAACTGTCACGGTCACCTGGCTGAGGTCATCGATAGACATCTCGCTGAAATCAACTCCAAGGATCGGCTCATTGTCCTTTTTTCCTATTTTAACATTTCCCCGTGCCACAACAATGTTGTCCACATCAGGATCGTTCTGTTTCCGGCACCACCCGATATTGTCTGCGGTCAGTTCCCAATCGCTGCCCAGCAAAAGTGTAGCACTGCCAATGGGTGTGAGGGATGATGCATCATCCGTGCAATACTGCACCTGGGATGTTTGTGCATCGGCGTGGGGAACACATATAAAAAGCCAGGCGGCCAGAATCCCTGATAACATGATCGCCCGGTTGCGTTTTTTTATCAATTAAGCCTCCTTTTATTAAGCGGAACCTGCCCCAAGGTCCGGGTAGCTGTCCGCAAAAAAACTGTTCACCTCTTATCGAATTGAAAAGTTTCACCCCATGTTGGTGATTCCGATTTACACTAACTATATTCAATTTGTATGCCAGTTTTTCCTATAAAAAATATTAAACACGCGGTTTCTCTGAACATTAACATTGGTTACTTCATGGAAATCATTAAATAAATCTGCCCTAATGTTAACCAGATTCCATATCGTAAATTTTTTAGATTTTACTCTTCTGATTCAAAAAAGATTTAACAGATCAATGACCTTTAGATTTTGGTGGACAATTCAGAGAAGATCCGGATCGCCGCAATAGATCACAATCTGAACCGAAAGCTGAAGCATTTTAGACAGTTGTATATGTTACCTTCAGACTACAGTCAAATCACCAATAGTCTGTTTTCTTCCTGTCATTTCGAGGAGTGATCCATGAAATTTTTTTGTCTCGAATTGTATGTTGATACTGGCGCGACTGACTTCAGATCTCTATCTTTTTCTTTTCCCAACAGCCTATAGCCTACAGCCTGCTTTTCTAACAGTCTTTAGTCTGCTAAAGGATAATATAATAAAAGAACGTGGTGTTGCTGTAAAAGAATCAAACATAGTGGATCAATATGCTCCAACAGTTTATCACCCATAGGAAAAAATGACCTGTCGCTTCACCGTGTGCGACAAAAAGTCGCCTTTATATATAGTTAAACATTACGATCCAACCTGCTGTATCACCAGCAGTTTTATACTTCGGCATGCATTATCAGTAATGGTTTTCATAATAGTACACTCATAAACAAGAAGCATATATCAACTGCTGATCCTGATGCCTCGGTAACCGGGTATGGTAACAGTAGACCAAAGTTTCGCTACAAGACACACCGTGTAGTAAATGAGAATAATGAAATAATTACTGCGACCAAAGTAACTCCGGGATCAGTTGGTGATGGAGCTGCCCTTAAAGAGATGATTGATATCCATCAGCAGAATACCGGTATAAAACCGGATACTGTTAGGGCTCATTCCCTTTTTTAAACTTTGTACCAACGGAAATTAAGGACGCATCTTTAATTGTTACTGCGCCCGGTGAACGTTTTTGGATGCACACTAAATAACTTCATGCTGGATTAATTTCTTATGGGCGCCCCAAATCAGTTAGTTCCTCTTGTTTTGTCAAATTATCTACTTGCTGTGAGTTCAACCTGAAGCGCACCACGGGTCTGAGATTTCGTATTATCTGCCAGCAGGAGATAACGGCCGGGAGGCAGCATTTTATCTACCAGGGTAGATTCCGGGGTGATTTCAACCAGGTCCTGGTCGAAGAGTGTGACAGCACCGTCCGACAGGCTTAAATTAACCCTGGTCCTGCGGGATGGAATGTCTATTTCCATAAATTCATGGGATCTGGCGTTGACCAGAATACGTCCGCTCGAACGGATGGTGGTGCAGTCTAATGGCAGTTCTGTCGAATAAATTGAAAATGATATATCTTCCCGGGTGCTGTTCTGAACCCGAACCTGATATGTCCCTGGTCCCAGTGACAGGGTTTTATAAGTGTTGTCCACCGGGAAGAAGATATCTGACATCACCGGCGTGCCTTTTTCATCAAGAATTTCGATGGTGCCGTCTGAAATAACGTACCCGACAGTGGATTCCTGGTCCAGGCTGAAGGTCCCGTAGGTGGTTTCAGACGGGGGCACAGTATAATTGGCCTGAGTCAGTTCCACCGGGTTTTCCGTTGTATATGCGCCTAACGGATTTACTTCAACCACATCAGATGCATCCTGGGTACTGGTAGCAGAATTTGTATCGTGACAGCCGCTGGCGCTGGATAAAACAGTCAGAACAGCCGTGGTCAGTATTATGTTGAAAATAGACTTTAACAGGTTCATCATTACTCCTTTATACACCAGAAGCCGCTGCCGGCATTGATGATATCCGGGTTTTCAACCCATCCGGGTTCTCCTTCGCTACTACGCTGCAGGGCATATACGCTTTTACAGCCTGTTCCCGGCGTATAGGTGTGGGCAGAGGGACTGAAATCAGTATTTCCCAATGTGTTATAAATATCCACACCGGTTCCCAGCAGTTGCCATTTATCGGTATTGAGATGTTCAAAATCCGGGACATAAGGTGTTCCTGTCAACAGAATATGCATATCCCTGGGCAGATAAATAAAGTATCCGCCGCCCCGGTTCTGGTTTCGAAAATTGGCCTTCATTTCGCCGCCGTCGAAGGCGTAAGGGATACTGTCGGTAAATTTATCAAAAACATCGTCTTCCATGACCGCGTCCCCCACCAGGTTCCATCCTTTTTTCAGGTTCAATAGAAGAGGCGGATTTGAGTTACTGGCCTTTACCGCTAAAAAATCATCGGTATTTTTTATTTCCATAACACCGGCGTTGTCATAGGTCTGCAGTTCATTCTGGCCGGAGGTATCAATGTCATATACTATTGAAGGGATCGTGTTTTCGACGCCTTTTATGGCGTTTAATCGTTCAAATGGAATGGTAATATGAATATCGGAAAAAGATGAACCTGTCTGGGTCGTCTTAAATTCAGCCAGAAGATTTTCTTCAGTCCGATGGTTCAGGTAAACACGAACCGGCGCCGGCGACATATCTGTGCCGGACTCATTGAGAACCCTCAGGCGAACGAAAAGGTCCCCGTTTGGCATAAAAGAGGCATATGATTCATGGTCGACCAGCTTTACACTCGGAGACCCGACAAAATCATCCCCTGCGGGAGTGAACTCGACGGTTTGGCTCCTAAGCCCTGCATAATCCAGGGTTTGTGTTTTTCCCTTGTCGTCCTTTTTATTGACTGCCTTTAGAAGCGCAATGGAAAATCCGTATGTTTTTCCTTTTTTAAGACCGGGAATCTTCAACTGTTCCGAGGCATCAAAATCCAGAGACGTTTGATAAACCTCATCATTGCTCCCACTGGCTTCATCATGCAGAAAAACGCGCACTTTTGCGATGTCCGCTGCATCCACATTGCTTCGCCACTGGATCAGTGCCTCACCGGAACCGGTTTCGGAAACCGATGTAATTTCAGGGGCAGGCAGGAGTGCATCACCATGAACGGTCATAACATAGGGCAACTCCACATACTCCGCGTCTTTACGGCCTTCAAACCGCGCGAGCAGTTGATACTGGCCCGTGGATACGGCCCTGGCATTGAGATGAATATTCAGCAGATGTTCACCGTCCGCGCTGACGGAAAATTCACCGAGCTTTATACTGGTTGTATTCCGCTGACGCCGGATAGTTTCTTCAATGGTCGCCGGCGGATTGAGCTGGATAATATCCGTTTCAGGTACGACTACACTCTCAAAATCGTGGATAGTGGCCTCCAGATGCCCCAATGTTCCGTCAGCATTCAAGGTCCCGTCCGTGCTATAATCAAAATCACCTGAATCAGTGTAATAATCACGCATGGAAGCATCGGCAGTGGCGCTGAAATATCTTTCATGCCAGCTGTCATAGATGGAATTCCTGAATGTAGTGGGACGTGCATAGATGCCGATTTTCGTATTGGCATGAGTGTTCTGGCTCAGAACAGAGACCGTGAAATCATTATCTTCCGTTTCGTTGATGTCTATGTCCTGCTGAGCTGTATTAGCTGTGCCTATGGTAACCATGGCAGCCGTGACACCGGCCGCAACCTGGGTACCTGTCACGGAACCCGGTGCCAGACGAACAACATATTCACCCGGCTGCGGATCTTCCAGGTCAAAAAGTGTTGTTCCGGTATCGGCATCCACGAGAAATCCTTTGTCATCAACGGAATTGGTGCTGACTTGAGAAACAGGATAGACTTCGGTTGCTGCATTGTTTGCATCAACGACCGGCACGCCGCCGTCATTTTCCGTTTCATGCATATAATAGCGTGTCCCTCCCGGACCATCCACCTCGAATACCGGATAAGTCCCGGGGCTGCCCGTGGCAGAAACAGTCAACCTTTCATTCCCGCTTCCCACTGTTATATGATGTTCGGAAGCCGGAGCATCACTTGTGTAAATAGTATTATCGCCGTATGAAATTACCGGCGCAGTGGCCGTTTCAGACAAAGAATGAAAATCTATACTGTGAGATATCCCCTTGCTGCCGCCGTGTACAGCACAGTGGCCCCAGAAACAGAAGCAGGCCCCCCAACTAAATCCGGCATGCATGGTGACAGCAGTCTGATTCATGGAAAGATCGATTTCCGCTGGTAACCCTCCCAGAGTATGGCCGAAGACTCTATAGGCGACTTCACCGTTTAACTTCATCCAGAATGTCTTCTGGGTGTCAAAATAATTGCTTAAGGTACCGGACAGATCTGCGCCAAGAAAATTGGCGCTTAACCCGGCCTGGAAGTCCACGGGAGCAGCATTGTCGCCGATAAAAAAATGCCATGATCCGGTTCCGTATATAAGATCAAAAATAGAAATAGTGCCGGTTCCGGCAATCCCGTTCCGGTTCCCGAGCTTAAAATCAAGCGTGGTTTTTATTGAAAGGGGCCATGGTAGCATGGCGGTCTGTGTTTCATTAATCAGCTGCATGCTGTCCTCTAATGCCACTATACCTTCCGTTTCAGCATCCACATGCCATTTGGAATAATCCACATGTTCGCCGCCCCTGCCGGCCAGTTGAAACACGTCGTATAACGGGTCTGCCATGCCGGTGATCTTGCCGCCCATTTCCACAATACCCAGGCCAACCTGAAACGGATTCTCCGGTAGCGGAATTTTTTCCAGCGCGTAAAAAGGGGCAGCCGAAGCCCAAGTCAGTTCATAGGGCATGGTAATATCAAGTCCCACCATATCCAGATAATAGTATGCAGGGTCACCTAGTTTGGTAAGCCCGCCATAAATATCCCCCTGGAAATCCCCCATGGCTTCAAACAGGCCGAACTGAACATAGAGCGGGTTTAACTGTATACCCTGATTGATGAAATCATAGTCGAATTCGGAATTGTCTGCCAGGGCGATAAAACGGCCCAAAAATTTTAACAGCTTCTGGGGATCCTCTCCCTTGTTGGCTTTGGCATCCTCAATATCCTTTAAAAACCCTGTACGGGTGTCATCTAACAAAGGTGAAAGTTTGGAGCTGCTGTATTTGACGATTTTTTTATCTCCCCACACGATGGCCTTTTTTGTGGCAAGCTTCAGTTTGTCTGTGGAGTTAACTTTCTTGAAGACCTTCTCGATTGTCGCGGCATGGGAGAAGAGGCCCAGAAAATCACCTGTGATGCTGCCGAGGGCTTCACCGACACTGAACTTCACTTCTGCGGTGGATTCCCCTGAGACCTGGGACAGGGTCACTGGCACGTTTTCCAGCGGAAGCCCGAATACCTTTCCGAACCATGTTCCGATATTAATCAGGACAGTGGGTTCCTGACCGGCCACCGTGCTCACGCTGTTTTGGGTTACGTTAAAGGGTATCGGGAGGTTTAGGGACCCTTCAGTGAATTTATACTCTATGGCATCTGCAAAATTGGCGGTAAAACCGAAGGTGCCGTCGCTGACGCCGGTCAGTATCGGTCTGAAAAATGCCGGGTACAGGACCAGATTGGATGACGCTGCGTCAGGATAAAACCGCCAGGGGAAATCACTGATCAGGGTGATCGCAGTCTTTCTGCTGCTGCCACCGTGTTTTATTATATCCGAGGCATAAAGCTGCATGCCAAGGCCGGAATAACTGGGTGCAACCACCAGTACCTTGTTGTCCGCATCTCTCTCAACTGTCACGGTCACCTGGCTGAGATCATCGATAGACATCTCGCTGAAATCAACTCCAAGGATCGGCTCATTGTCCTTTTTTCCTATTTTAACATTTCCCCGTGCCACAACAATATTGTCCACATCATGATTGTTCTGTTTCCGGCACCATCCGATATTGTCTGCGGTCAGTTCCCAATCATTGCCCAGCGAAAATGTGGAACTGCCAGTGGATGTAAGGGACGATGCATCATCCGTGCAATACTGCACCTGGGATGTTTGTGCATCGGCGCGGGGTACACAGATAAAAAGACAGGCGGCCAGAATCCCTGTTAACATGATTGCCCGGTTGCGTATTTTTAACAATTAAACCTCCTTTTATTAAGCCGCACCTGTCCCTGGATCAGGCAGGTGTCCGCATAAAAACTGCTCATCTCTTATCGAATTGAAAAGTGTCATCCCATGTTGATAAGTCCGACCATAAATTTCGTGGTCGGTGTCGTCGATGGCTTCATCCGGCTGTACCCCCGCCGGATAAATTTTTATCGGTAACAGCAGGTGTTTTTCGGTGTTAACCCAGGATTTGTCCTGGATTTCCGGTTCAGCAGATCAAAACATTTAACTAATAACATGGTTTTTTCATTAAACATATCGTCACATGATGATAGATCTTTAATATCTTTTCAGTATTTTCCAAAATTATTGGAAAAATAGTTTATGAATTAAAAATAAAATTCATTACTTTTCTAAATATTAATTTATTATAACCTTATCAGGCATAATTAATTGATATAATTAAATCCAACATGAGAATACAAAAACAGGTTCACCACCCACCTGCTTCGCTCGTTCGAGATTTCCGCCGTCGCTGAAGCTATGGCGGGACAGGCGGATGTCTCGGAGAAAACATTTTTAAACAATCGGGTGATCTGCCACAATGCCTCGACGGATAAATACCGATTGTTTAAAAGGTCTCATCCCTTCAGGAAATAGAAACCTCCAGTCGTAGACTGGACAGTGTCTTTTCATTTACCGGCATCTCCCTGTAAATGAAAAATAATAAAACCTCTGTGATCTCTGTGCCTCTATGGTAATCTGTCGGGAAGTTACAGGGTTGTCCCGGTTTTTACGCATTGTCGGGTTTGTGTCGTTATCATCCTCAAAAGAATATGATATATTGCGAGTTAAATGAATTTCCTGATGAGGTGAATTGTCATGATAAAAAAATTGCGAATTTCAAAAGGATGGTCGCAGGAGCAATTAGCCCAGTTTAGCGGACTTAGTGTCAGAACAATTCAGCGTATTGAGCGCGGGCATAATGCAGGATTAGAGTCTTTAAAGTGCCTTGCTGCGGTTTTCGAACTGGACGTATCAGTCCTGCAAAAAGACAAATTTTCAGGGAATGAGCTCTTCTGGGGTGTTAATCCGATTTTACCTGTAACTGACGCTTATGAGACAGCCAAGTTTTACGAGGAAAAACTGGGATTCGAAATAGAAACTGTCTGGAGCAATCCCCCTTATGCTGTAGTTGCCAGAGATCAGACAATTATTGAATTCGGAGAAAGAAGTAAAGAATATTCCGGTACAGGTGTTTGCGTAATTTTTGTGAGTGATGTGGATATCGTATATAAAGAATATTCAAACAAGCAGGTCGAGTTTCTTGGAGATATAGCTGATCGTGACTACGGCAGTCGTGATTTTCGTATAAAAGATAATAATGGCAATGTGCTGATATTCAGCAGCCCGCTGATAAAGCAGCAGGAGTAAAACGAAGCAGTAAACACGGCCTGAAGAACCGGCCATGTTATGTTCATATATAGAACTATATAATTATCGGCCCAACTTGCGGCCCATTTAATTGGAGGAAAAGATGTTTGGTATTGGAATGCCGGAACTTATAGTTATCCTTATAATAGTCATGGTTATTTTCGGGGCTGGTAAGCTTCCTGAAATAGGCAGAGGAATCGGACAGGGCATAAGAGATTTTAAAAAGGCTACACGTGATGAACAGCCTGAACAGATTGCCTACAGGGAAGAAGATAAAAAAGCTGAAAGCAATACTTAAAACGATTAATGAAACCAGGATCGAGTAGAGGGTGATGTCCCCCTATGACGTCATTCCCCGACTCGATCTGGGAATCCAGTTGTTTTGTTTTTTATTAATGAAGACTTTCAAGAGTCATTAAAGAAGAATAAAAAAATGACTGATAAAAAAGCACCTTTTATCGAGCATCTCACCGAGTTAAGAAGCAGGCTCATCGTTTCCATTATTGTAGTGGCTGTTTTTTTTGTAGTCCTCTTTTCTTACTCAGAGTACCTGTATAATCTGATGGTACTTCCGATGAAATCAAAGCTCATCCTGCAGGGCTCATTCCCTTTTTTAAACTTTGTACCGTCGGAAATTAAGGACGCATCTTTAATTGTTACGGCGCCCGGTGAACGTTTCTGGATGCACATAAAGATCTCGGTAGTTGGAGCTGTTGTTCTGTCACTGCCGGTGTTACTTTACCAGGCCTGGAAATTTGTTGCACCCGGTCTCTTTCCCCATGAAAAACGTTATTTAGGGCCGTTCATCGTTGTATCCTCCATATTTTTCATCATAGGAGCGGCTTTTTGTTTTATCATTGTTCTGCCCTTTGCCCTGGGGTTTTTGCTTGAATACAAGATGGATCAAACACAGGGTCTGAAGACGCTCATATCTATTGGGGAATACATAAACTTCACCCTCAAATTTATTCTTTCGTTCGGTGCTGTTTTCGAGCTGCCCATAGTTATCCTGTTACTGACTAAAATGGGAATAGTAACGCCCGTTATGCTTTCGAAAAACAGGAAATACGCTGTACTTATAGCTTTTATACTTGCGGCAATTCTTACGCCAACAGGAGATGCCTTCAATTTAATGCTTATGGCGGTTCCTATATTGATTTTGTACGAGGTCGGGATACTGGCATCGCGGTTTACCTCCAATCGGAAAGGGGAAAAAGATTCAATAAATGGATCAGCTCTGCTTCTGGCTCTTATCAGTATTCCTCTTATCCGCCGGATTATTACAGGTTCTAAAAAAAGAGTTACACCGGTGACATTCATAAACTGATTTTACTATCTTGAATCTTTAGCCAGTGAAATTTATAATTATAACAGCAAAGCGGATTTCACCAGGCTTGAATTTAATTTCTGACATCCGATATCTGACCTCTGTCTTTATATTTTCTCCTTGTTTTTTTATTCCATTAGTCTAAAATCTAATCCATTAAATCTTTTCAGGTATGATAATTCACTGTTTTTTAATTCTTATCGATTTTAAGTTTTCGAAATAAGAAACTGTAAACAATAAACCATAGATTGTTTTTAAGAATCTTGAATTGAACAAGATCAAGGAACGCAAAGATTGTAACCAAAAGAATACATTGAAGTATTTCGAGGATTACAATCTGAGTGTGACGCAGGGATTGTTCAAAAGGGCCGTTTCTGGTTGGGCACTATTTAGTTATTTATAGTATTCCCTGTTTAAAACTTTTAAATTTATTAGACATCCAAGTTTCACATGTTTAAAATATTACCATTCTTGAATCTGGAAATATTTAATGGGACTTCGATCAGCAGTTTTAACTTTAAAACAGAAACTTGAAGAAGGTGATCGTACAATCCATAATTATGTGGGTTTGCTTTCTCTTAAAGAAATTGATCTCCTACGACAAGCTTCGATGGAACAAAGTTTCAGCATGATAAAAGGCTGGCTGGATACAGGTAAAATTTTATTGCTGAAAAGTATACCCATATCATGGAAGGCTACGCTTTTAAAATATTATAAAGGCAAAGACAGTTTTTTAAATAAACTATTTGATAACCTTAAATAAGGAGGAATTATGTCCAAATTAAAAACTGCCCTGGAAAATATAGACAAGGCAATTAAGGATTTAACCTCATTGCATGTACAGACCTTTACCGGAAGTATTCAATTTACCGAAGATCCTCAAGATGGTCGAACTTATGAAACAATTGAGACAGCCATTCAGACAGCAAAGACTGATGGTACGATCAAACTTGTTGCCGAATCACTGTATAAATTTGATGGTGATTCGTATAATTTTGTAACATCCGACACAGGTATCCCTTCATCTGCACTGGAGTTACATAAAGCCGCTGTTGAAGGTGGAGTAAAAACACGCCAGGGTCTTATGTCCATGGTTAAAGGCATTTTTGACTAAGGTGTTGAGATGTCATCCTACCCGTTTCCTTCTCAGGGAAGCCCATTGTATGATCAATGGGCAAACACCTTTCAATGTCTCAAAGATGCTGAGGCAGATGGAGTACTAGACTACCAGTACAGATATGTCGGTGTTATACCGAGGCCCGGTGAGTTTATTGAGCTTGATCTTGAGAAAATACCAGTCCGTAAAAATATGAATAAGGTAAACGCTTCTACCATGGGCGAATATTTGTTCCTGTTAGGATATTTAGAAAAAAAGCCAAGAAAAAACTCCCCTGGAATTCAAAATAGTCCAGGATTCAAACTGGCAGTCAGGAACTTTCAAAAGGAGGCTGGTTTAACTGTTGATGAATGGATAGGTGATGAAACCTGGCGCGCACTGCTGGCTCTGGTTGGTATTGAATCGGATACAGAGATAAATCGCTGGCAAAATGATGATGGCAGCTTCTGCCGTGCTTTCAGGCGTGCTGTACAACTCAGGTTATGGGCATATGGTATTGCCAATGGAACGCCCAACGCCGGTTTTTCCACAGTCCCTGAATCATCAAAAGAAAAACTCAAAAAAATTCTATGGTGCCTTAACATTATTGATGACTATAATGCACCGGTGCCGGATATAATATTGTATGAGTATCTGTTTGATGCGGATATCCTTCTGGAAAAAGCCGCCAAATCCGTCGATGAAAATGGCAGTTTTTATGATCCCCGTTTTAATAATCCTGAAAACGCCCATATAATTGATCTGAAACGTTCCTTTCTGGTTAATGTCGCTAAAATAGAGATATGGCTCTTTGGAGGGGATATTAAAATCGATGGCCTTGACAATTACCCTGCCAGGGGGCTTGGAGGAGAAGCACCTTTTAAATCTGAATATCGTATAGAGCCTAATGGTCGAAGACTTACTAAAGAGAAATACGACCATACAATTGAAAATGAGATAAAGAAATACTGGAAGATGACACTGGGCCTGCAAAAAGATGAAATCGAAAACTATATAAAGGAAATAACCCCGGAGTTGTTTAGGTCATTTATAAAACCGGAAGTCTATAGTGATGGGACCCGGAACAAAGAGGAAGATTACAGTGAACAAATAGCCCAAAAATTTGAACAAATGAAGAATACTACCCTGGAAATTGAAAAAGCATTTGATTATGCAAAAAAACTCGGCATGATTATTTATGATGGACTTAAAAGGCTATGGCGGTGGATTAAAAAGGGGATTACAAAAGTTGTTGAGGTTACAAAGAATTTATACCGCGGCTTTTTTCGGTTTGCCAACAAGGCGTATAAAGCCGTTCGTCTGGCTTATACTTCTTTTGCATATTCAATGTCACAATATTTAAAAAGCTTTATTGACATTAAAAGTCCGTACATCACAATGGTTATTACAAAGGATTTTGATACAAAAGTAATCGCTGATTATGATGTCCCGGAAAAAGACATACGGGATGCACAAAAAACTGTTCAACGTTTTGGTGCGATGTTTAACCTGAGTTGCTTAATAATTTCAACCTTTGTGAATCTTTTTAAATCAGCCTCTTCGGGGCTGTTTGGATGGGTAAGGTTGGCATTGACTCTTGTTAAAAGTTATAGAAATATCAAGCTGCACTACCGGGAGTTGAGCGATTTACTGGGGGCTTAATAGGTTTAGAATGGAGAGCCGTTTGTGTAGATAGGTAGGGTGAATAATAACTCTATCTCAAAATAAGACATTAAATCATGTAAAAATTTCAAAAAGGTTTCAGGATTAAAATACAACACCGGAAGATGTTTTCGCATATTTCATGGACCTTATCCATTATGTGCCTGTCCCGAAAAACATTCCGGATATTATTAAAAAAGATCCTTTTGATAACATCTTCCTGGCCCTTGCTGTTCAGAATAGTGTCAGCCTCATAATCTCAGGGGATGATCACCTGCTATCGAAAAAGGAATACAGGAATATCCAGATTGTGACACCGCAGGAAGCGTGTCAGGTTATCGAGGCTTTCATGCGAACCGGTTGATATCTGCATTCTGGTTCAGGCCTACCTGCCGCTGCGTCTTGTCACGGTGTCTTGTCCCGGCGCAACCCTGGCTGAGAACAATATTGAATTTATTTTGAACTGGTTTCCGACTTCCGGTATTTTACGCTCCTTAATTCTCTCTTTATCTGATCAGGCTGTAAAATATACTAAGCGTAACGATATAAACGACTCCACCAATTGCACATACTCCAATGGCACGGGCAGTGCTCTTATAGTCAAGTGCCTGCCTTACTGCAATAATCATTGTTATAAACATCCAGATACTGGCCGTTATATTAGAAACCCAGGCCAGTCCGGGAATTATACCCAGGATTCTTATCAGACCCGGCGAACTGGCAAAACCTATAGTTCGAAGTAACTCACCGTAATCGGCATATGTATCTCTTGTGGGTAATATTTTGGTACCTATGATAAAAATAAGGTAAGACCAGATCAGCCATCCGATAAGTCCTGCAAGGGTCCCTGACAGCAGAGCAATTCCCCCCGCCCTGGCAGCGCCAATACCGGTTGCAGCACTTGACAAGATAATTACCATCATGGACTGCAATGTGGCTGTCTTATCAGCCTCCACCTCTTCGTACAGGCTGACATCCAGTTTTGCAGCCCTGATCATCCTTTCAACAAAAGTATTCATAGTCGCCTCCTCAATCTGTGATTAATATCTTATTCAGCCTTCGTTTATATTTCGCAGCTTTTTATCTGTAACCTCCAGCTTTAGGCTTGATACAAAATCCAGGGCCGACTCCACGTGCTTCCTGCCGATTGATAAACATACCTGTTTAATTCTGAATGGCAGGCTGATTTTATTCATAATTTCGCCCTCTACCGGTTTATTACTGTACATTATATATTTAGCATGATTTGTGCCAAAGGGAAGAAAACATATTTAATTTGAATATCAGGGTGTTACAGGTTTTTACTCTTATTTGCCAATGGCATATTACACCAACACATTATCCTGGCAGCTATAAGATAGTTAACCAAGCCATTGTGCATTTTTGAATTGTCTCTGCGTAACAGGTTAACTTGGCTCGCCCCAGCCATCACACCACTTCAGGAACGGCAGATGAATCCTGAAACCCCGCCTTTATATCTTCCCCTAACAGCCTACTCTGTTCTGCCATCTTGTCAAAGCTTTAGCTGAGACTGATGCTTTGGCGAAGGTGGAAATTTTGAATATTGAATCCAGAATCTTGAATTCTTCAATTACGACTACAGTTATTGAAGATACTCTTGAATTTATTTTAAAAAAATCCTAAAATTAAAAAATTGTATAATTTCTGTCATTAGTACTGCTCCGACTGTTAATCCTTTGTATTAATAACTGTTATCTGGTTGATGATTATTGGTCTGTGTCCAAGAGACTGATCACTTTAACATGTATTTAGCAGACTGCACAGCTGTTCGGCTGTGACATGTCAAAAAATGGAGGTCAAGATGGAAAGGTATCGATCCCCCTTTACAGTGTTTTACATTCTTCTGAGCCTGATAGCATTGTCAGGAACAGCCTTTGCGACAGATGAAATCGAACCCAACGATACAACGGGTACGGCCACTTTCATTTCGGTAAAAGAGGAAATGGTGGGAAATATCAATCCGATCGGGGATACCGATATCTATACGCTCAATGGCATCAACGACACATGGGGCTTTATCGCACTTCTGGATACATCGGCATCCAGCGGAAGCAAATTGGCTACCCTTTCCGCCCTGGATAACTCCGGGGTATCTGTTCAATCGGATACAGGATCATGGGAGTTCGGGTCAGGTATTGCTCTTCAAAGCTTCGTTAGCGGTAACCAACCCCATTTCCTTCAAGTGACCGAAGATGGTAATGACGACACAGTAACACCTTACACCCTGCGTTATTTTACTACCATCACAGCCACGCAGCCTGAGGTGGAGCCCAACGATACGCCGGCAACCGGAACCCCGTCCGGATTTACCCATGCCGGGGCAATTGATCCGATTGGAGACGTGGATTGCTATTGCTTCCACGGTCGAGCGGGCGATACTATACTTCTAGCAGTAAACGGCGATCCGGAAGCAGACGGCATTGTTACAGATGTGGTACTGGAATTACTGGATCCATCGGGAACAGTCCTGAAGACGGCGGATGTCTCAGTGGGGGGCGGCAGGGAATTTATCGAATATTCTCCGCTTGCCAGTGAAGGCATCTACTGCTACCGCGTCAGCGGAAAGCCCGGCAGTGGAGGGCCTTCCGCTACCTACCATGCGGGTATTGTTCGAAACGGCCGTCTGTATTTCCCCGGTTATTCAAATCGGATAGATTGGTTAGGATCCACCGGAGGCGGGCCATATACGCATAGGCCAGGAAATGACATTGACTCTTTACGGGCAGAACACCAGCCCCATAATAATCCCGGGAAATATCATACTGGCTGCAGATTCTACAGATGAATGCTTCAGCCTTGTTGAAACGACACCGCCTGCCACCTCTGCCGCGAACGGACGAGTCTCCTGGGATGGACAAAAAACTGATCTGGATCCGGGTGAAACCTATTCCGTCCAGCTAATCCTTCGAGCAAAATCGAGATGCACCGGCGTTGTAAGGCAGAACTTTAGCATGGCCTACTATTTTACCTCTACGGGCGATACTGTAGAATATACCATCGATCCAGCGAAGTATCAGCCTGCACTAAATCTTTTACTGGAAGATTGATCCATTTCTGGAAGTGAAACGAGAGTGTTAAACCAGGCAGTTAGCCTAAATATCGGAAGAATTCCAGATGATTTTATGTTCGACTTGAGCCGTGAGGGAATTCGGAACATATCACAAAATGTGACATCCTCAAATATCAAGTATTCAAACCGAGTTCGTGCATTTACGAACAGGGTGTGGCTATGTTATCATCTGTTTTAAACATCGATAGAGCTATTCAAGTTAAAATTGAAATAATGAGGGCATTTGTTCGATTGCGAAAAATTTTTTCTACCCACAAAGATCTAAAAAGAAAATTACTTGCCTTAGAAAAGAAATATGATAAATAATTTCAAATAGTATTTGAGGCTATTAAAGCGTTGATGATTGAGGAAGAGAAGCCCAAACGCAAAATTGGATTTCAGATAGAAGAGTCAAAACCCTAAAAACCTACCCTGTCCTGCCATCTTGTCCAGGCGTAGCCTAGGCGAAGACTGATGCCACGGCGACGACGGCAGCCTGCATTTATTCCCTGGCACGACGTAGCTAGCAAGCGAAGACGGCTGACCTCCGGTTAACAAGCTCCACCAGGAATAGAGTTGACTTATGATCAACTCCAGATTAACTTAAGTTAACCTTCAAGTAACTTTAAGGAGATTCAAAATGACTCAATACATAAGCGCAAAAGAATTCAGGCTTCGATTTTCTTCTGTCTCCGAAGATCTTAAAAAGGCCGGTGAAATTATTGTTCTTAAAAAATCAAAGCCTTTATTCAAAATTGTCCCTTTCGAAGAGGTCCCATCTGATATACTTGACCGCGCAAACAGTGTATCAGACAACAGCCAGCCTGATCTTAGGGAAATCTCCCGGATAGTGCACAGCATTAGAAAAATATGAAAGTCATAATAGACACAAATGTTGCAGTATCGGGGCTTCTCTGGGGCGGTCCTCCCAACCGGATCATGAGGTGGATAAGGGACCGGCTGCTGACTGCTTATGGATGTGAAAAAACAACTGAGGAACTGAATAGGACATTAAATTATGTGAAATTCTCAAAAAGGTTTCAGGAATTAAATACAAATCCTGAAGAGGTTTTTGCATATTTCATGAACCTTATCCATTATGTGCCTGCCCCTAAGAACATTCCGGATATTATTAAAAAAGATCCCTTTGATAACATCTTCCTGGCCCTTGCTGTCCAGAATAATGTCAGCCTCATAATCTCTGGGGATGATCACCTGTTATCGAAAAAGGAATACAAAAATATCCAGATTGTGACACCGCAGGAAGCGTGTCAGGTTATCGAGTCTTTCAAAGGAATCGGTTAATCTCTCTGGCACAGCACCTTGTCCCGGCTTAGCCCTTGCGAAGACTGAAGCTTTCAAGCGACGCGGGCTGGTTTTTCCTTGCATTTTTGTACTCACTTAATAATAAATAACTATCTAAGATACTATATTTATTGAGGTAACGTATGACAAAATCACAAGATTTGATAGATGAAGCTATTTCTCTCCCTTTAGAGGAAAGGGCTTTACTGGTAGATTCTCTTCTTCGAAGCATGAACCCTTTGGATAAGGGAAACGATGAGAAATGGGTTGCAGAAGCTAAAAGGCATCTGGAAGATCTGCTAACCGAGAAAATAGCACCGGTATCAGGTGAAGAGGTATTTAATAAAATACGTAACCGGTTTGAAAAGTGAATTATTATCAATCAAAGGTATAACTCGTGGTCACAGTCTGGTTTGGGCAACAGCCCGTGAAGACCTGCCCCTGTTTCGTTTTACTTCGATTTCGCTTTGTTGAGGAGCGGGGAAGCCTCAATCATAAAGGCATAATGTAATCAATTCTTAATCGGTGTACTTTTGATCGGCCCAGGAGGAGTCAGGATGCCGGAAATCAGAGCTTCTGAGACAGTGCCCTACACGGCTCCACCGATGTTCAGACTGATAGCGGATGTGGATCGATACAAGGAGTTCCTGCCCTGGTGCACAGATTCGCACATAATAAGCCAGGATGAGGATGGCGTGTGGGTGACCGAAATCCAGGTTGGGTATGGGGCTTTTCATACTGGTTTTACTACCAGGAACACACATGTGGTTAACAGGAAAATAGAAATGGACCTCGTAGATGGTCCTTTTAAGTTCCTCAGGGGAAGCTGGCATTTTGATCCGATCGAGGGGAATGGCTGCCGCATGAGCCTGTACATGAATTTCGAATTCGCCGGCTATCTTATGGATAAGCTGTTCAACAATGTATTCGAGAACGGCTATGAACTCTCTGGTCCAGGCCTTTAAGGAACGGGCAAAGGAGCTTTATGATGCTTAAAAGTGATAGAAAGCCTAAAGATGGTTAAATGGACTGTTTATAAATGATATAAAAGGTATACCATTTTCCCATTTATCCTTCCAAAAACATAAACGTCCAACATCGAACGTCCAACTTTCAACTTCCAATTAAAAACAAAAAGCAAAGAAAAGGCAATGTGTTCTGCCTTTCATTGAACATTGGATGTTGAATGTTGAACGTTGGAAGTTCATTTTTTTACCTAATTTTATCTAAAAGCCCTTTAAAAGCAGGATTTCTCCCGGGGTTTATCACACTGTTTTTTCCACAGGCGGGTTTTACATTCCCTTCCCTGGTTTGTGCGATTCTTCCTGACGTTTTGCAACTACTTTCATCGAAGGCATCCCTGCAGCCGGGCCGCCCTTTGCTCCTTCCACACTTAAAGTAAAAGTGATCCCTTCGCCTGAAAGAGCTCCATCCCACTTTACTGTCATCTCTGTCATATCGTTTCCCTGAAGCCCCTTTAACTTATAGGAAAAGGAAATCTTATTACCTTCAATCCTGCCATCGGTGAATTCTCTCACAGGTCCAAACGGTCCCTTTACAGATCCGCTCAGTTTTGTACCGTCCTGCTTTAAATTAAAGACATATTTCATAGGTCTTATGGCGCCACTACCATCAGCGGGACCAGCACCCTGCATTTTCGGCATAGCCATCTGGCCTTCCCAGGTTCCGGTAACATTGGCTGCAAAAGACGGAACCGCAAAAAGACAAAAAGCAGCGACTGCAATTACTATCATTTTTAAACGCATAATTTTTTCTCCTTCTATCAATAGGGTAAATCTAAGGTTTATCAGCGAAACCGGGTTTCGTGTATTTTACAAGGGAGACATAATATTTTGGCTTCTGATCTTTGTCAACCTCTGTACAAGGAGATCAATTCTGTCGTTGACGCTTATCAGTCCCGTATCATCCTTCCCAAAACATAAACGTCCAACATCGAACCTCCAACTTTCAACTTCCAATTAAAACAAAAAGCAAAGAAAGGGCAATGTCTCCTGACTCGAGGATGAAGTATTTTCTGCATGGCCCTCATTTCCGGATTCGTCTACGGACTTTTTACTAAAAATATACTACATCCATAGTATTGCAGAATGATCCCAGATTGATCATATTTAAGGAGTAGACTGACTATTTCTGAATTTTTTAAGGAGGTAAATTAAAATGAAAAAGTTAGGGTACATGATGATAACGATGGTAGCAGTGGCGGGCATGATGCTCATGTTTTCTGCAAAGGGCATGGCCGCCACGATCCCAACGGGTGAGTTTGCCGGGATCTCAATCGAGAAAGGACATGTTAAAAATATAACCTATGAGACCGGTGGTGTTGGCATCCAGGAAAGGGCTGCGATGCAAAAAAGCATCAAGCACTATAACCTGCGACTCATCTTCGCCACCCGGAAAGGGTGGTACCTTGCCTCCATCCCGGTGCAGATCAAAACGCCGGACGGAAAGGTCCTTCTTAGAAAGGAATCGAACGGCCCCTGGTTCTGGGTGAAGTTGCCTGAGGGCCAATATGAGGTCGTTGCTTCTTACGGTAACCGGAAAGGAGTTCACAAGGTTAATGTGGGCAAGACCTCTCAAAGTGTGGAATTCACGTGGAAAAACAATCCTGTGGTTTCTAAGTGATAAATTCACGAGGAGTCCGGAACCGGGATATGAATCGAAACGCTCTTTTTAAAGAGTGTTTCGATTGACATTAAATCATTATCACAAACCTGACAGAACCGCATGACAATATAAACATTTATAAGGTTTGGGTAGCTGATACGATTGTAACGGCCAGGGTGGCTCGTAACCAGTTGGATTTAGCCTTCTTGAAATCAAAGTCAGCTCACGGTTTTGATGAACTCTGCTTTTCCTTTAATCAGAAAACCGGGATGTTCGATAATTCAATATCCTTCGAGTTATTAAAATATTAAATATCGCCCCTTTCTATCTTCTGCGATTCCTGCCGCATGATCCGGGATAATTGTGTTGACACACAATGCTAACCTGAATAAATTCAATTTTCGAAAAAACGAACCCGGGTCAGATAACCTTTTTATATGCAGCCCTTAACAGTAAGAGGTAAAACAAATGTTAAAAAAATTAATTCTATCCTGCCTTCTTATAATTTTCTGCATCCCCGCCACATCAAAATCCAAAGAAACCTGTGATCGAACCTGCCTGGAAAAATGGGTAGACAGATACCTTGTTGCAATGCGGGATCAGGATAAAAATCCTGAAATGTTCGCACCTGATCTGAAATTTACAGAAGACGGAGTGCGTTTGCCCTTTGGCAATGAAGGCCTCTGGTACAGCATGAGCGGTATAGGTAACTACAAATTTTATGTGCCTGATGTGGAAACTCAACAGGTTGCCTTTCTGGGTACAGTACGTGAAAAGGCAGTGCGAAGCGGAGAAGAATCCGTGTCAGCCCTTGCCTTGCGCCTTAAGATCCGCAATAACCATATCACTGAAATAGAACAGCTTGTGATCAGGCCGGACAGCGTCAACAGCAGTGCCGGAGACTTTCCTCCTACCGGTCCGGCTGTCGAGGCAATGGGAGCGCCGCACCCGATTTTTAAGCAAAGCATTCCTGAAAATGAACGCATGAGCAGGGAAGACCTTGTAAAAACCGCAAACTATTATTTTACCGGGCTCGAAAATAATGATGGAAAGGGCTATTACCCTTTTACAGATGACTGTGTCCGCTTCGAGAATGGAGTGGATGTGCTTTTAAAAACCAATAAGGAGACAGGTGAACAGACCCGCACTGCCTGCAAAAAGCAGTTCGAGGAAGGGGTCAGGGGGATAGTTACCCGTATTCGTGACCGCCGGTTTGTGGCAGTTGACAGGGAAAAGGGTATAGTTTTTTCCTTCGCATTCTTTGATCATGATTTTATACACTGGACCTGGCAGCTGGCAGAATTGTTCAAGATAGAAAACGGCCGGATCCGCCGCATTGAAGCAATATTCCACAGAGCTCCCTATGGCATCAATTCAGGGTGGAGCACCTATGAGGAAGGCATTTCAAATGATATTCAGGATATACGCTAGAATAACCTTTGCACCATATAATGAGTAAAGGCAATGGCAACTGAATCCGATGTAATGATTTTTAGTGGCAGTGGGAGTCGGGATCTAACTACTAAAATTTGCAGCCACCTGGGCGTTCCGACCTGTAAAGGTGAAGTGCTTCGATTTTCTGAAGGAAATACTTTCGTTCGTGTCTGCGAAAATGTTAGAGGGCGGGATGTCTATCTTGTGCAATCAACGGCCTTTCCTGTAAATGACAACTTTATGGAGCTGCTGTTTTGGATCGATGCTTTTAAACGAGCCAGCGCTGAAAAGGTAACTGTGCTGCTTCCCTACTTCAGTTATGCAAAAGGGGACAAAAAGGATGAACCTCGTGTCTCTGTAAGAGCGCGTGTCTGTGCAGACGCCATTGAAGCTGCTGGTGCTGACCGGGTAGTAACGATGGATCTTCACGCTCCACAGATACAGGGCTTTTTCAAGATTCCTGTCGATGACCTGTATGCCCTTCCTATTCTCTGTGATGCTGTCATGAAAGAAGCTTCACAAAACATGGTCGTGGTCTCTCCGGATGCCGGTTTTGCCAAGAAGGCACGAAGTTATGCTGACTATCTCGGTGTTTCCCTTGCAATTGCCAACAAAAGTAGGAAATCGCATGATGAAAAAGCTGAGATACTTGAAATTATAGGTGATGTTCGGCAAAAGACTGCACTGCTGGTAGATGATTTCACGATCTCTGCCGGGACACTTGTTAATGCTGCCAGCAAACTTATAGAACTCGGGGCCGGCAAAGTCATGGCAATGGTTACTCATGGTGTTTTCGGCGTAGGAGCCAGAGAAAGAATTGACCAGAGTAACATCAGCAAGCTTTTTATCACTGACACAATTGAAACGCAGCCTGAGCCATTCTCCTCGAAGGTGGAGGTTGTCTCAGTTGCACCCCTGTTTGGTGACGCAATCCGTAGAATACATGATCGCAAAAGTATAAGTGTTCTTTTTGAGAGAATTAATTGACAAAAGGTTAACAAGCCCTTTAAAAAAGACTCTACAAAAAATTGGACACCCCAGAGGAATTTGCTTCGCATTCCACAGGGCATGCAAATGAACACGGATTTACAGGATTTTAAAATAAAAAAAGATCCGTGTTTATCGGTGCAATCCGTGTCCTGTAATATTAAAGCTTCATACGAGCCGCGCCGGGGTTTTGGCTGCGATGGAAAATGTCAATGGAGACGACTTTAAAATTTGAGGAGTCAGAATGCCGAAAATCAGAGCTTCGGAGACAGTGCCCTACACTGTACGACAGATGTACAGACTCATAATGGTCCCTTTAGATTTCTCAGGGGAAGCTGGCATTTTGATCCGACGAAGGAAATGGCTGCCGCATGCGTCTGTACATGAATTTCGAATTCGCCGGACATCTTCTGGATAGGCTGTTCAACAATGTATTCGAGACGGCTATGAGCTCTCTGGTCCAGGCCTTTAAGGAAAGGGCCGAGAAGCTTTACGCTGCCTGAAAAGAATTGAAAGCTTGAGGATGGATAACTGGACGGTTTATAAATGATATAAAAGGTATACCCTTTTTCCATTTATCCTTTCCAAAACACAAACGTCCAACATCGAACGTCCAACTTTCAACTTCCAATTAAAAACAAAAAACAAAGAAAAGGCAATGTGTTCTGCCTTTCATTGAACTTTGGATGTTGAATGTTGGAAGTTCTTTTTTTTACCTAATTTTATCTAAAAGCCCCTTAAAAGCAGGATTTCTCCCGGGGTTTATCACACTGTTTTTTCCACAGGCGAACTTTATATTCCCATCTATGGTTTGTGCGATTCTTTTTGACGTTTTACGACTACTTGCATCTGAGGCATTCCACCAGCCGGGCCGCCCTTTGCTCCTTCCACACTTAAAGTAAAAGTGATCTCTTCGCCTGAATGAGCTCCATCCCACTTTACTGTCATCTCTGTCATATCCTTTCCCTGAAGCCCCTTTAACTTATAGGAAAAGGAAATCTTATTACCTTCAATCCTGCCATCTGTGAATTCTCTCACAGGTCCAAATGGTCCCTTTACAGATCCGCTCAGTTTTGTACCGTCCTGCTTTAAATTAAAGACATATTTCATAGGTCTCATGGCGCCACTACCATCAGCGGGACCAGCACCCTGCATTTTCGGCATAGCCATCTGGCCTTCCCAGGTTCCGGTAACATTGGCTGCAAAAGACGGAACCGCAAAAAGACAAAAAGCAGCGACTGCAATTACTATCATTTTTAAACGCATAATTTTTTCTCCTTCTATCAATAGGGTAAATCTAAGGTTTATCAGCGAAACCGGGTTTCGTGTATTTTACAAGGGAGACATAATATTTTGGCTTCTGATCTTTGTCAACCTCTGTACAAGGAGATCAATTCTGTCGTTGACGCTTATTGGCCCTGGTCATAGACAAACAGCAGCCCCTTAATAACAAAGGACGAAAAATATTTCGCCCTTTGTGCATGATTAAAAATATTGTCGCCAGTGGAATAAATCAGGTTGGAGGATCGCTTACAAATCTCTTCATGGGTGACATGGCTATCTGAAATACAGGTTTTGTTATCTTCCTGAAATTAAGGCCCCCGTGGCTTACTCCGGCCGGGATAAAGATAAAGCAGGTTTTTGTGATGGTCATTTTTTCGCCACCTATGCTGAAATCAACTTCACCGCCGAGATCGGTTGTATCTCCCATATCGCTTCCAACAAAACCGCATATCTCATCAAAATCATGCGCATGTTCCGGATGTTCCCGCTCAGGAAGCGAGTCTACTGCCCAGGCAGCTTCAACATAAAAAGACCCGGGAACAACACTGTCATCCATATAAATAACCCGTTTGATAGGATCATCCGCCGGGTTTTTTTCCGCCAGATCTTCGGATTCAAAGTCATGGACGCCTTTTGGCACGATAAGATTGGTACATACTACCGCTTTTTTATCTGTCATATTAACTCCTTTAATTGTTATTTCTCCGACTCCGGAAGAGCATCATAATCAACCAGCTCAACACGGGTTCCAACGCCGTTTTCGGGCAGGACCCAGGCGATCCTGAAGGGATTATCAGGGAAAAAATCTTTCTGCTCCACTTCTTCAAGTGATGCCCCCTGCTCTTTCAGGTGGTTGATATGGCTGTCATAGTCTTCAACAAAAACACAGTAGCCGAATACCCCTTCACCCTTTTCCCTGAAAAAACGGGAAAAGGGACTGTCTTTATCCATATCCGGCTCAATAAACTCGACACCGAATTCTCCCAGCGATATCATTGCCATTCGTGCATCGGGCATCTCCTTTACAGGATCATCTCCGGCGGGCGTAAGTTTCAAAAGCCCTTCATACGCCTTTAATGTGCGCTCAAGATTTTCAACTACCATTGTGATATGGGAAACCTTTTTATACATTGCCTTTCCTCACGTTATACTCTACAGATTATGCTCGCTCCTGTTAATTACATCATCCTGAATGCCGGGCGAAAGCTGTGTGAAATAGGCGCTGAAACCGCCTATTCGAACAATCAGATCTTTATGTTTTTCCGGTTCTATCTTAGCTGCTTTCAGTTCATTGGTATCAACCATGTTGTATTGAATATGGGAGCCGTTATTTCCCATAAAGGCATTTGTATAGGCAACCAATTTACCGATACTCTCTTCGCTCTGTACTATGGATGACGAGAATTTCTGGTTAAGCACCGAGGCGTAGGATTCCTTGGAGCCTGCCTTTAAAGCTGACCGGAGCACTGCTGTCGGGCCTTTTTTGTCTGCGCCGCGCATGGGTGAAAGGGAGCCGTCATTAAGTGGTTCAAGTGCCTTTCTTCCGTTGGGAAGCGCACCTGCACCCAGGCCGCCAAAGTAATGCCATGCAAGACCTTCTCTTGCCACGAGATATTTCCTGTAGGGCGAGTTGTCATAGCTTCTTATGATATCGTAGGAGTCTTTGCTTATTTTACCCACCAGGCTGTCGATCTCATCTATGTCATTTCCGTATTTGGGCTGCTTAATACACATCTGCCTGATCTCTTCACCCCTTGCGCCTTCAAAGTTGCTGTCAAGGGTGTCGAGCAGTTCGGCCAGGGTAAGTTTCTTTTCTTCAAACACCAGTTTTTTCACAGCCATGAGAGAATCTGCAACATCTACTATTGCCCTGTCAGATATTCCGAACATGGAGTAATCAGGGTGCGGGAATGAGCAGGTCCTGGCCGTTTTCCATGGTTTTTTCAATTCCCATTACCGAAAAAAGGGAAGCCTCATGTGCTTGGGCTGTTCCTTTCTGGCAATTGCAGCAAGCCAGAAGATGCGGCGGGTTATGTATTTTATCTGTTCCATGAGTGCATTGTAGATATCGTCAAAGCTTTTGAATTCCCTCGGGTCACCTGTCTCAACACCTGTAAGTTTACCGTTGATATCAACGCCGTTGTGAAACACAAGGTGAAGCAAGGCAGCCATATTAAAGGCCGCCACACCCTCTGCCCCGTAGTGTTCGGCCCTTGTGGGCAGGCATGGATATACACATCCAAGGCCGCACCATTCGCGTGCCTCTTCAAGCAGGAATGCCGTCTTCTACGAAATGAGAGATCACAACCTCATCGTTTTCAAACAGAGGAATACCGCCCCTGGTGGCTATGTTTGTGCGGATCGCCTTGTGCATCATCCATTCCGGTGTTTCTCTGTTCCAGCGAAGGCCGACAGTAGGGGATGAAAGCTGCAGCAGACCTACCACGTGGAGAAACAGGTAGCTCAGTTCGTTTGAGGCATCTACACCTGTTTTATCTACACCGCCCACCATTATATTATTGATTGCAAAGTTAATCTGGTGGGATTCCTTAAGGCTCTCAGCAGCTACAAAGGTCTGTGTTCCCCATCTTCCGATGAGTTCAGACAGAAGGTCCGATGCCTTCTCAAGGGTAATGGCGCCGCTTTTTATATCCAGTTATAAAGTAGGGGTAGAGATACTGGTCACCGCGTCCCCACTGGGGATTGTTATGCATGGGGTTTTCGTAATTTTTGCACACGCCGATAATGGCCATGCACTGGAGTGCCTCACGGAAGCTCTTTGCCGGAAACTCCGGTACCTGTCTGCATATGCGGGAGATTTCAAGAAGCTCGGCCTTGCGCGCTTCATCCGCTTCCTTTTCTGCCATGCTCTGCTGCAAGATCTGCATACCTGTTGGCGTGTTTTATTGCAGCTTCACAAACAATAATTGCTGATTCCCAGAAATAGAGTTTGTCTATATCTGTTTCATGGTTCTTTTTAAAATTTTCTATGCGGGCCTTGGCCTCGTCAATAAAACTCCTTACCCCTTTACTGAGTATCTTTTCCCACATGAGAACTGATGTGCACTGGCCGTATATTCCCTACATCGACTGTAGGATCCTTGAGCTTTGCCTTTTCAGCATCCGTTGCCCATGAACCTGCAACCTGTTCCCATGCCTTGTATGTCATTTCGGGCGCGGTTTTACCGGCAAACAGGCGTGCGCTGTTGCGGAGGATCTCGATGCTTTCATTGTCCAGGCCTACGTTCGCATCCATGGTAACGTTGAGTGCTGCCTTGTCCTTCCACAGGTCAGGAATATAGTCCCCTGATATGTCAAATGAAGTAGCGCACCCTATGACATCCGGAGCCAGGCGTCCTGCAATTGTATCATAGTCCAGGATGCGGATTTCAATGTTTTCCAGGACTTTTTCCAGCAATCTGGCACGTCGAATCTGGATATCCTCGCCTTCTGTTTCCTGCCATGATTTCGCAGTCCATTTTGCCCTGTCAGCAAAAAGCTTCCACTCAGACGAATTTACCGCCTTTTTCCAGTTTCGGATGCGCTCACTCAGGGTAAGCTCATCAATTTTTCCAAGCAGGCCCGTATCAATATCCTTCATATTAATTCTCCTTGTTTAAACTGTTACCGTGAAATTGTACAATTTATTCCACGATCAATATATGCATTTTTTATTTTCTCAATGTCTTCATTTCCATTATCTCCAGGTCACCCAGGGCATACTCCATATCAAGCGCCTTATATTTATCCTTGCCCATCCTGTGAAAGGGCATAAGCTCCAGTCTCATTGCCCTATTACCCAGGCTTTTCAGAAATTGCGCGTTGCCTCTATATTTGCATTCTGTATCATTCACTCCCGGAATCAGGGGATTGCGAAAAAGAACATCCGCGTTGTTTTCTATCAACAGAGCCGCATTTTCAAGTATCTTCTCATTCTTCTGGCCTGTGTATTTTTTGTGAATATCCGAATCCATATGCTTAAGGTCAAACAGAAACATGTCTGTTACATGGGATCACTTCCCGAAATCGTTCGAGATTTACAAAGCCGCATGTCTCAATACAGGTGCCGATCTGCTCCCCGTGGCATAATTCAAACAAACCCCGAACAAAAGCAGGATGGAGCAGAGGCTCACCTCCGGATACGGTTATTCCTCCGCCGGATGAGTCATAAAAGATCTTGTCGCGCCTGACCTCATCCCAGACTTCATCGACAGTCATTGGGTTGCCATATTGTACAAGGGCGTCATAGCTGCAGTTGTCACTGCATTTTCCGCATGCATCACACAGGGAATAATCTATACGGTGTTTTCCCGCTTCTGTACTGACTGCACCATTTGGGCATATTTCAACGCATTTGCCGCATCCTTTGCAGAGGAGTTCAAGAAAGCCCACCTGGGGTTTTCCCGATATACATTCCGGATTAGCACACCATTTACAGGCAAGGGGACATCCTTTAAAAAAAACAACTGTCCTGATTCCCGGACCGTCATGAATTGAATAACCCTGTATGTTGGTGATAAAAGCTGTATCCATTTAAAATCTTTTTAAAAAGCCAGTAAAATAAATATATTAGACATCTTATTAAAATAAGCAGATAGTATTAATATGTCAATTAAATTCAAACGGTATTTTTTTAGATTATTCAGTAATATCGTAAAGTTATCGCGTCTTCAATAACTTAGGAGAATATTTTTTTCGTTTTCCGGCTGTTGCATCGACCAGCAATATGGAGCGGAGGGATTTAATATTGACAGACATGGTCCGGCTCCATATACTTCGTTCCGCAAAACAAGAGAGGATTATTATTAAAATAGTGTTGGAACAAAAAAGGAGATTAATAATGAGCGGTAACGCGCATTTTGAAAAGCTGTTTTCACCTTATAATATAGGGAAGATGCGGGTAAAGAACCGGATAATAAAGACTGCGGCAGAAATGAATACCCATGACCCCATTGATGCCCACATGAACCAGAGAACCATTGACTATGTTGAAGCGGTAGCCAAAGGCGGCGCGGGTATGGTTATTCTCTGGAACGCCTACCTTGATTATCCATTAGGCGCGAGGATGCCCGATGGATTGCGTATTGACTCTGACGAATACATTCCGGGCTTCAAAAAACTGGCAGATGCCGTCCACAAATACGGCTGCAAGTTATCCGTGCAGATGATGCATGCCGGCCCCTGGTGCCCGGCGTCGCTTGCCGGACGCCCTCCGATAGCTGCTTCGGTGATGAGAGAGAACGTGTATGGATTCTTGAGCGACGAAACAGTTGAGGCAACCATTGCCGAAATTGAAGAAATAGAGGAAAAGTTCGTAAAGGCGGGGGAGCGTTTCAAGGAGGCCGGGATCGACCATCTGGAGATACACTGCGGTACGCAGCACCTGGGCAACACCTTTATGTCCCGTCACTGGAATAAACGCAAGGACCAGTACGGCCCTCAAAGCCTGGAGAACAGGGCCAGATTCATGGTTGAGATCCTTAAGAAAATGAAGAAAAGCCTGGGGCAGGACTTTCCGATTGGTGTCCTTTATAATGCTGCCGAATATGGAGTGGACGACGGCATAACACCCGAGGAGGGCCAGGAGTTCGGGCGGATTTTTGAAGCTAGCCGGTGCTGATAACCTTCATCCCAAGGCCGATGGCATGGGTCCGCTGTACAGCTTAATCAACTGGCCCGAAGCGGTCTGCTATCCGGAGGTTCCGGACCCACTGCCTAAAGAACTGGATGGAAGCCATAGCGGGGCCGGATTCTGGGTGCCCCTGGCCGCACTGGTCAGAAAGGCAGTTAATATACCCGTGATTGCCACGGCAGGCATCGACGCTGAAATGGCAGAGAAGATCCTGCAGGATGATAAAGCAGACTTTATAGGCATGACCAGACGCCTGTTAGCCGACCCGGATCTTCCCAACAAGGCTTACGAAGGAAGAATGGAGGACATTGCTCCATGCACACGCTGTCTCTCCTGCATCGAAGCAATACATACACAATATGTTCCGGGCGAATTTGGAAAATCATTCTGCCGCATAAATGCTTCCCTGGCAAAAGAACGTGAATACGAGATCAAACCCGCGGAAAAGAAGAAAAAGGTTATGGTAGTCGGCGGCGGACCAGCAGGAATGGAGGCCGCAAGGGTAGCGGCTTTAAGGGGACATGAAGTAGTACTGTATGAAAAAGAACATAAACTTGGGGGATCCGTACCCGTGGCGGCCACGATCAAGGGGCTTGATATTGAAGATCTTCCGGCCCTTGTCCGCTATCTCGAAATCCAGATTACCAAGCTGGGCGTCAAGATCAACCTGGCAAAGAGGTTAATAAGGCTCTGGTTGAGAAGTATTAAACCGGATGTGCTCATACTGGCGACAGGAGGGCTGTACTCCATTCCGGATATACCCGGAATCGATTCACCCAGGGTGGTAAAGGCTGCCGATCTGAACAGCAAGCTGAAGAAAGCGTTAAGGTTTGCAGGACCGGCCAAGCTCACATGGGCAACTAAATTCTGGATGCCCATAGGTAAAAATGTCGTCATTATCGGCGGCGGCATACACGGCCTCCAGACAGCCGTATTTCTGACCAAACGCGGTAAAAATGTAACAGTAGTGGAAGAAGCCGAGAAAATGGGAGCGATGGTTATTGAAAATCATAAGGTTCGCCTGTTTGGATGGCTGGAGGAAAAGGGTGTGCAGATGTTTTCCGGTGTCAGGTATGAGGAGATAACAGATGAAGGGCTGACCATCACTACCAGAGAAGGAGAGAAAAAAACCCTGGTGGCAGATACCATATTGCCTGCGCTTCCCATGGTGCCGAACACTGAGATTCTGGAAATCCTGAAGGACACTGCCCCTGAAGTCTATCAGATTGGCGACTGCGGGAATCCTGCTCTTATAATAGATGCTATAGGGGATGGTTCACGTATTGGCCGGGCGATATAAACGCTTTCAGCAGTCAGCGATCAGCTGTCAGCAGCTCTTTATTTTGGATGTTTTTTCTGAAAGCTGAACGCTGACCGCTGCCAAATAAAAACGACAGTTTTTGTATGGTCACTAATTATAAATTTTAAAAAAAAATTTTATAAAGAAGAGGTAGATATGACACGTGATGAATTTGATGTTTACTTGAAAAAATTTAACAGCAGGGATTATGATGGTTTTCTTGATTACTTCGCTGATGATAATGAATTTGAACTGGTACATATCGGCGGTTCCTTTAAAACACGGGAATCAGTAAAGAAGTTCTATGATTTCCTCCATGCCTATATCAAAGAAAGCGTGATCGTGGACCGTTTTGTTTCTGATGAAAATAATGTCGTGCTTGAAGTCAGAGTAAAGATTGAGGGAGTAAAGGAATTAACGGCCGATGCAGTGGCTGCCTCTGACTGGCCTAAGCTTACACCGCTCAAAGTCGGACAGACAGCAGAGATTCCGCAGTTCATTCATTACCATCTGGAGAACGGGAAATTCGTAAAAGTCGTTTGTGCGGAACTTTAACAATGCATGGGCGGACGCAAGGCCCGCCCCTACAGATTTAAAAAACCGGGCCGACACAGAGGTCGGCCCCTGCACACAATTTGATCCAATAATTTCATATATTACCTCGTAGGGGCGGGCCTTGCGTCCGCCCGATTTTAATTCCGCTCAATCCAGCAATCCAAATCATATCAGCTCTTTAACGCCTGTTTTACCCTTTCAGGTGACATGGGAAGCTGCCTCATTCTGACTCCAACCGCATCATAAATAGCATTTCCAATAACAGCACCCATATTAATGATCGCCGGCTCACCGCCGCCCTGGGGGCTGGCTTCCCTGGCATCCACGATAAAAGTCTCTATTTCAGGCAGCCATGAGAACCGCGGTATTTCATATGTATCAAAATTAAGGTCAAATATTTCCCCGTTTTTGAAATGGATATCTTCCTTCAGGGCATACCCCAGCCCCATTGTAATACATCCCTCCATCTGGATTTTTGCGCCTTCGGGATTTATAACCAGTCCCATGTTCTGGGCGCAAAAAACCTTGTTTACCTTTACTTCACCGGTATCCCTGTTCACATGAACCTCGGCCATAGCAACCACATAGGTTCCGGCATCCGTTCCGCAGGAAACGCCATACCCTGTTCCGCTTTGTTTTTTCGAAGGCTTCCATCCGAATTTTTCAGCAGCGGTCTTTAACAGGTTTTTCATCTTTTCATCTTGAAGATGCCTGATCCTGAATTCTACCGGGTCAATTCCAGCCTTTGCCGCCATTACATCCATCTGTGATTCCCTGGCAAAGGTATTGGTGTTATTCGACGGGGCACGCCACGCACCGGTTGTAAAGGGATGTGTCCCGGGAGGTCCTACCCAGCCAGCACCATAGAGTACTGTACGGTTGTTGGGGATATCATAGAACTGCTGTGCCCCCCTTTCTCCTGCGAAGTAGCAGTTGTAATCCCAGAGGCAGATATTTCCCTTCTCGTCTATGCCCGATTTTATCTTTACAATGGCAGCAGGCCTAAAAGTGTCATTGTAAAACTCCTCTCCCCTGCTCCAGGCCACCATTACAGGGTTGCCGGTTAGTTTTGCAAGACGTGCTGCCTCAACTGCCTGCATACTCATGGATTTTCCACCGAATCCACCACCCACAAAAGGAGGCGTTATGCGTACATTTTCAGGGGGAAATCCAATAGCTTTGGCAATTTCATCTTTAAGCGGGAATGGGGTCTGAGTTGATGCCCAGACAGTTGCCTTATTACCCTCGATCTTTACGGCCGCCGTATGCGGTTCGATTGGTGAATGCGCCTTATAGCCATCCAGATAGGTTTCGTCAAAGAGAACGCTCGCCGTTTTCTCGCCCTGCTCCATGGTGCCGTTACTGGCAACAACCTGTGGCTTGGGGGCAACTTTTAGAAGATGGTCAAAGATATTTTTATCATCAATGCCTGTATTTTCCCTTTGAAACCTGGCCTTTATTTTTGACAGGGCTTTCTCCGCCTCATCAGGAGATTCATGCAGAACTGCAATAAAATCACCTTCTCTTACTACATGTACACCCTCCACCTTTTTTGCCTCCGACAGATCTGCGTCAATAAATTTGGCACCATGTGCGGGAGGCCGCAGTATCTTTGCATAGAGCATTCCCGGAATACGTATATCACCGGAATAGAGCGCCTTGCCGGTTACTTTTTGCAGTGCATCCCTGTGATTTACAGGTCTGTTCATAATATTGAATTCAGAAGGTGTTTTAAGCGTGATACCTTCCCTTATATGCCTGTCGATTCGTCTTCCTTTTGCGAGTTGAGCATATGAAATATACTTTCTTTTATCTTTCGCGTAAAATATTATACCGTCATTGACGAAAACCTCCCCAACAGGAACTTTAAGCTGCTCAGCTCCCAATTCCAGAAGCACACGCCTGGCTTCTGCACCGGCTTTCCTGAGTGAAGGCCCAAAAAACCTTGTTGACATTGATCCGAACGTACCCATATCCCAGGGACAGAGATCGGTATCGCCCATAACCATATCCACCGAATCAATGGAAACATCCAGTTCATCGGCAAGCATCTGGGCAAGGGAAGTAATTACGCCCTGTCCCATTTCAATTTTGCCCGTGAAACACGCCACACTGCCGTCTTCCCCTATTTTTAAATAGGCATTGAAATCCGAAGGATAACTTATCCTGAACCGTCCGGGCTGCTCTCCCTGGGCAAATACCGATAAATCTCCAAGCATAAAAAACATAAAAATACCGCCACCTGTTACCTTGAGAAATCCCCTCCGGTTAAGCTTAAACCCGGAGGACTTGCCGTCAGTATTGGATATAAATGTTTTATCACGTTCCATTCTACGACCTCCTTTCCATTTCCTTTGCTGCCGATTCTATTGCCTCTATGATTCTTTTATGGGCACCGCAGCGGCACAGGTTATCATCCATGGCCTCTATTATCTGCTCCCGGGTCGGTCGAGGATTTGAAACAAGAAACGCATAGGCATTAAGGATCATGCCGGGAGTACAATATCCGCACTGAAGTGCATCGTGGTCCATAAAGGCCTTCTGGAGAGGATGAGGCTTATCATTTTTTGCCAGTCCCTCTATTGTTACTACTTCCTTTCCCTCAACCTCTTCTATTGGTGTCTGGCACGACCTGACAGCTTCGTTATTGACGAGTACAGTACATGCACCGCATAAAGCCTCACCACATCCATATTTTGGTCCTGTTAATCCGAGATCGGTACGCAGAACCCACAAAAGCATCCGATCCGGGTCTACATTCAACTGGACAGGCTTATGATTCAAGATAAATTTAATGTTCTTTTTCATAATAGCTCCTTTCGTCTGCAGGCCGATGGAATAAGATCCTGATCTCATCCGGAAGGACATGGTTCCGGGTGACATTCATCTATACTCTCTTTTCCTTCAAATGGTTGACGTTATGTGCTAAAAATCCATAATTTGTATCGATAGGCGATTATATAACAAATATTCATTTCTTCAAAATTTATTTTACAATAAATCCTGGCTGCAAACTCATAAATACTAATTTAATTTGACAAGGGACACCAAGTTTCCTATTCTTAATGGCCATTTCGGTTATCTACCGATAAAATAAAATTTAAGACCGAATTGCCTTTATGGAGTAGCCAGCATATAATTTTTTAAACTGTTTAAAACAAAAGGGAGGAGAATAACTATGAAAAAAATAATGATGTTATGTCTAATTGGTTTGTTTTTTATAGTTAGTGCCAGCGTTGCATCCGCAGAAGAGGTAATAAAACTTCCTGCGCCTCAAAAAAACGGCGGGATGCCTTTAATGAAGGCATTGAGTTTAAGGAAAAGCACAAGGGGAAACTTCGGTCCGGACACCAAGCTGTCCATGCAGCAGATTTCAAACCTGCTCTGGGCAGCGGATGGAGTAAATCGTGAACATGGATACCGCACCGCACCTTCCGCAGCCAATTGGCAGAACATAGATATCTATGTTACTACTGCAGATGGATACTACCTGTATGACCCGATCAATCAGACATTAAAGGTCCTGGGTAAAGAGGACGTGCGTAAAATCAGCGGTCAGCAGCCATTTGTAACCCAGGCGCCCGTCGATCTTATCTATGTCGCAGACTATGCGAAAGCCAGCTTTGGCGGCCGGAGGATGAAGGATACGGAGGAAACATGGTCATATGCCAATACAGGATGCATAGCACAGAACGTTTATCTCTGGTGTGCTTCGGAAAATCTGGCCTGTATAGTGCGTGCAATGATTGATAAAGACCTGGTAAGGAAAACCCTGAATCTCCGTCCTGAACAGCACGTTATGCTTGCACAGACCATAGCCCATTTCAAAAATTAGGGTATATTTTTATTAAAGAAACACAGCCATTCACATATATAGACTTCACAATCAGCTGGAACTTAGAGGCACGCTATGCGCGTGCCCCTAAGTTCTGACACTAAGGAAACAACATTTTTTTCATGATGCCTATAGACTTTGGAAAGAGAAATGTTTAATTTAAAGAAATATTAACCTTTCCAGAGAGAATAAAATGTTAAGATATCCAAGGTCTTTTCTTTTATCCATTTTTATTTTCATCTTTATCCTGCCCATAGCTTACGCAGAAGACAATCCCCTTGATATTACCACCAATGCAAAGATAGTCGCCTTTGGTGATGTACATGGCGCCTATTCCGAACTGGTCTCACTGCTTAAAGAAACTGGCATGATCGACACCAGCCTCAACTGGTCGGGTGGGAATACTCTCCTTGTAAGCCTGGGTGACCTCATAGACAGGGGGCCTGGCTCGCGTGATGTAGTAGATCTCATAATGAAGCTGCAGAAACAGGCCCCTGAGTCAGGGGGAAGAGTACACGTGGTGCTGGGAAACCATGAACTGATGGAGATGACCGGGAACCGGGATTATATTACTCAAGCGGATTATGCCGCATTTACAGGTGAAGCGACAAAGAAAGATCGCGAACATTTACGTCAGGAATATTTAAGGGACCATAAAGATAAAAATGATAAAAACTACAGTGACGAGTTCGATAAACTGTATCCTCCAGGCTTTATAGCTTATGAAAGGGCATTTAGCCCGGAAGGTTATATAGGAAAATGGATTTTGAAACAGCCGTTTATTCTCAAAATAAATGATACTGTTTTTGTTCACGGGGGAATTTCCGCTGAAATCTCAGAGAAATCTCTCTCCGAAATAAATGAAGAAGGAAAAACAGACCTCAACAACTATCTTCAAACTGTTGAGCGGTTAAGAAACGCAGGCGTTCTGCCGGAATATGTCGGGTTTTACGATCGTGTGCCATACCTGAACAGTAAGGCAAAAAAACTGATAGATGCCGATCCAGCAGTCAACTACGATCCAAATAAGAGACCGGCGTGGTTTAATGATGTACTGGATCTCATTAAAGAACAGAAGACGCTGATATTCAGTTATGACAGCCCGGTATGGTACCGTGGGACATCTTTGTGTAATCCCAATTGCGAATCCTTCAACACGGAAAGGTTCCTGAAACATGTCAGGGCTGCCCGTATCGTGGTCGGACATACACCGACTGAAACTCACAGGGTGATAGAGCGCATGGATGGAATGGCTATACGGATTGATACCGGTATGCTGCACAGTTATTTCAAGGGGCAGGCATCTGCCCTGATTATAAATAAGGATAATTTGAAGGTTCATTATCTGGGAACTCCTGGATATGTAAGTCCGGACATAGAACATTACAGTCTTTCAGAAAAACTGTCAGGCATGAGCGATTCAGAACTGGAGGACTTTTTACGCACAGGTGAGGTGATAGGTAAAAAGCCTTTAGGCACCGGTATTACAAGACCGGTAAAAATTACCCTTAAGAAAGGAGATAAAACAATACATGCAGTGTTCAAGACCTATGACAGCCGTCCTGTGTCCTGGGATGAATATAATGATTCGGACAGGTATGAATATGATGTTGCAGCATACCGGCTTGACAGGATGCTGGATCTCCAGATGGTTCCGGTCGCTGTAATACGTGAAATAGACGGTACTGAAGGCGCACTTCAGTACTGGGTTGAAAACAGCATAAATGAACGGGACAGGCTGAAAGATAAAATTCCATTTGACAGCTTTTGCAAAAAAAATGAGCAATACTGGCTGCGCTTTATCTTCGATACCCTTATATACAATGTAGACCCGAACCTAACCAATCTCCTCTGGACAAAGAACGGTTTCATGCTGGTTCTTATTGATCATACAAGGGCATTCCGGCTTTATGGAGGTCGGACACGACAATACCGGGATGTTCCGCTGAATGTATCTGACCTTCTTCGAAAAAAACTTCAAGCATTAACAATCGATAACCTGACTAAAAATCTTTCGCCCTATCTGACCTCCGGGCAGATCAGAGCGATCATTAAACGAAGGAATCTGATTCTGAAGCAAGCAAATACAACCGATTAACCATCTGGCAGGATATAATATTGATAAATAGGTTAAAGAATCTGGTGATGCAGACCTTGTTTCTTGGTGTAGATACAAAACCGGAAGAACGAAAAGGTATCATCGGTATGTTTTTTTCGCTTTTTCTCATTCTGATGACCACCTATTTTCTGAAACCTGCCAGAGAAATCCTGATACTCACAGAAGGAACTGCCGAGATACGAAGCTATGCAGTGGGTATGCAGGCGGTTCTCCTTATTCTCCTGCTGCCGGTCTATGGAAATTTTTCAAGGAAATACAGTTGTAACAGTTTTATGAGTTCAATGATAATACTTTTCTCTCTAATCCTTGTATTATTTTATATAGCCGCCTCTATGGGTTTTCATATTTCTGTGGTGTTTTTTATATGGCTCGGGGTATACAGTGTTCTGGTCATTGCCCAGTTCTGGGCCTTTGCAACCGATCTTCTTACCCGGGAAGCGGGTGAGCGGCTGTTTGTCATAATAGCCTTTGGAGGTTCAATAGGGGCATGGGTCGGGTCATCCATAAGCCGTGTACTCGTAAATTATATGAGTGCTCATGGATTGATTTTACTTTCATCCGCAACCCTTGCACTGTCCATTGTTCCTGCCCTTTATGCCGTCAGGACGCTTCCTCCCGAATGCCTTTTACAGGACTGCACGACGATCCATGAAACTAAAGCATCATTTTTTGCCTGCTTTCAACTTGTACTTACCCGCCGTATTTTACTAACAATAGCATTCTTCGTTATTCTGTTTAATCTTATCAACAGCGTAGGTGAATATCTGCTCTCATCAACACTTGTAAGAGAATTTGAGACAGGTGTAATGAACGGAACTATCACAATAGCAAAAGGCGTCTACATAGGAAAATTCTACAGTGGTTTTTTTGCCATTGTTAATCTTGCAGGAGCAGTCATACAGTTTTTCCTTGTTTCCAGATTAATCAGGCATGCCGGATTCGGGTTTGCCTTTGCCTTTACGCCGATTATAGTTTTACTTGGATACGGCAGCCTTATCTTTGTACCTGCACTTGCGTTACTGCGCATTGTAAAGATATCCGAAAACAGTCTTGATTATTCTCTGCTTAATACTACCAGACAGATGCTCTACCTGCCCATGAACAGGCAGGAAAAATATGAGGCCAGAGCGACTATCGAATCATTTGGACAGAGGGTTGGAGATCTTCTGCAGGCAGGTGTGGTCTTTATAGGAATTAATGTTTTTCACTTTGTTTATAAAGAATTCATTGCGGTTGTATTAATATTATCTATCTGTAATGTTCTCCTTGCATATTTTATCCTGCGGAAACGACGCGCCCTGATAAAATAATCTTTATGATAATTTCTTTTTAAATATTAAAAACCCTTCCTTGCTCAGGCTCATTTTTTATGCTAGTGTCGGGCAGAATTTCAATATTCATCTCGACTGAAAGGATATATCTTGACTTTAAATCCCATCATAAAAAAAGGGCACGCTTAGGCGTGGCCTCATAATAGTGCACATTGAAATGAAAGATATCTATAAATCATTGTTTACATATCATTCGTCTGATACGTTGTTATATTTACGTATAGATGTAATAAACAAGAGGTAATCCGTAGTTCCAAATGGTTGATGAAAAAATAAATCACAATGGCAATGCGGTTTATATAACCTCAAGAATCAATAAATTAGCCTCGGGTCTGTTTTACATTTTTTTAATTGGTGTAATAGCCGGGCTTGGTTCGATCACATTCCAGTATCTATGTCAGGTAGGATCACATTTTTTTCTGGATTATCTGGCAGGCTACAGACCTCCTCCATCAGTAGGTGAATCGGAGCTCTTTGCCCCTTCTTCCACCCCGTTCAACAGATGGATTCTTTTAATTCTACCTGCTATCGGCGGGCTTGTCAGTGGATGGATTGTATATACCTTTGCACCTGAAGCCGAAGGGCACGGAACAGATGCCGCCATAGACGCCTATCATAACAAGGGTGGACTTATCAGAGGCAGGATACCATTTATAAAAACCATTGCCTCTGCGCTTACCCTTACAACCGGTGGCTCCGGCGGCAGAGAAGGCCCGATTGCCCAGATAGGATCAGGGTTTGGCTCTTTCCTTGCAACCAAACTCAAACTGGGAAGCCGTGAAAGAAGAATCATGATGGCAGCAGGTATGGGTGCGGGTATAGGAAGTATCTTTCGTGCTCCGCTTGCAAGCGCCCTTTTTTCCGCAGAAGTGCTTTACAGAGAACCAGAATTCGAATCGGATGTGATTATACCAACCGGAATTGCTTCCATAGTGGCCTATTGCATTTTCTGTCTGGAATTTGGCTGGGGATCACTGTTTGATACCGAGGATTTTATTTTCGATAATCCCGTGGAGCTTGCCCCCTATACCATACTGGCACTTGTGCTTGTAGGGGCAGGCATTGTTTATATCAAGTGCTTTTACGGGGTGAATAAAGTCTCCAAAAAGATAAAAATCCCCAATCATTTTAAACCTGCCCTTGGCGGACTTTGCACAGGAATTATAGGTTTTTATCTTCCCGAGACCCTGTCCTTCGGGTACGGCTATGCCCAGATGGCCCTGGACAACCAACTCCCTACCCTGCTTCTGCTCGGGATTGCCTTTGGCAAGATACTGACCACTTCATTTTCAATAGGATCGGGCGGCAGCGGCGGTGTATTCGGACCATCGGTTGTAATCGGCGGCACGCTTGGGGGTGCGGTAGGCAGGATATTCAACCGGTTATTGCCCAGCGTCGTACAACATCCGGGTTCATTTGTTGTTGTAGGCATGGCAGGTTTTTTCGCCATTGTATCAAACGCCCCCATTTCAACCATTATCTTTGTCAGCGAGATGACAAATTCATATCATCTGCTTCTGCCAAGTTTTCTTGTATGTCTCCTGGGGTATATCCTGTCGCGCAGATGGACGATTTATATCACACAGGTAAAAAGCAAGTTAGATTCGAATGCCCATCGCGGTGAATTTTTTGTTGACGTGCTTGAAGAAATAAAGGTGAAGGACATGACTCCCTACTTCAGTAAATTCAAGACTATTCCTGAGAATATGCCCTTCAGCCAGTTTAAACATTTCTTCAGTGATTCAAATCAGCATTATTTTCCGGTTGTCAATGAAAATAAGAACCTGACCGGGATCTTTTCTATTAATGATATCCGTGGGGTGCTGTTTGAACAGGAAATAGACGATGTGGTATTAATGCGGGATATCGCAACGCCAGAGATTATTTTTACCACACCCTCTGAAGACCTGAATGAAGTACTTAAAAAATTCACAATACGCAATATTCAATCAATACCTGTTGTTAAAGATGAAGATCACTCCGTGTTGATTGGAATGCTTGACAGGCGTGAGGTTATCAATGTCTATAATAAGAGGATTGAAAAGATGAAGACTGGTGAAGCCAACAATCATGGCCCTGGAATACTTTAAACCGGATTTTGAAACACTACCCTGAATCAGATATTTCTATCTGTTTTTTTTCTGTCAGTCACAAGAAATAAAAAGAGAAAAATGGCACCAAAGGTTATAAACAGATCTGCAACATTAAAGATACCTGTCCTTACAGGGCCTATACCGACATTCATAAAGTCTGTCACCCGCCCCTCATTCATCAATCTGTCCATCAGATTTCCTATCCCTCCGCCAAGCACTGAAGACAGTGCAAAAATCTGACGGGTAGTAAAAGTCTTTGAAAAGATCAGATAACCGAACAGTAAAATGAGGAAAACCGCTACCAGGACTGAAAATACCCAGAATCGTATATTCCCGGGAACAGCGGATCCAAACCCCAAAAAACCGCCGGTATTTTCAGCATAAGTGAGAATAAAAAAATCATGAAAAAATGAAATCGCCCCGGACCCGGATAGATGTGTCTGGGCAATCCTTTTGGTGATCTGATCCGATGCAATTGATACAATCAATATAAGAGATATAAATATAACCCTGGTTCTTAGTTTCATGCGCTTTACTTTTTATTAATGTGAGATTATATAAAGTCCGATCCGAACAGTATATTATATGGAGCCTGATAGTTCAAGAATGACAGTTAATAATGCTGATAAAATATTTACTCAACTTGAAAAACGCCTGGGAAACAAATATCTGATAAACAGGTTGAAGGCCGAAAAATGGCATTCGTTCTTCAAACGACTGATGGGTAAAGTGATTTACAGTGAAGACATGGACCCCAAATATATATTGCTTAAATTACTTTTTATCCTCGCCGGCAGTTACGACAGGGCGAGAATGAATACAATAAAATACGAAGTCGATTATCATACGGTCTCCTTCAATAACCTCCCTGACGAGTTCAACGGTTTAAGGGTTCTCCATCTTTCGGATATCCACGTTGATGGTATCCCTGACAATGGAGAAACCCTGGCAAAAATAATATCTCATCTGGACTATGACCTTTGCGTTATAACCGGAGATTATCGTTTTTTATCATACGGTGATTGTCTACCCACAATAAATAAAATGAAGGGAATAATGGCGGCAGTGAATTGCACGTACGGCACCGTTGGTATTCTTGGTAATCATGACAGTATTAATATGGTACCAGAATTGGAGGCCATGGGTATCAGGATGCTTATAAACGAATCACAGAAACTGGTCATTGACAGGGACAGTATATGGATCGCAGGCGTGGACAATCCATCTTTTCATACCTGTGCAAGTATCTCAGGGGCATTAAAGCATATACATGAGGATGATTTTACAATCTTTCTCGCACATTCTCCGGGACTTTTAAGAGAGGCAAAGAGGAAAAGGGTTGATTATTATCTTTGCGGCCACACGCATGGCGGGCAGCTATGCCTTCCCGGCGGAAGACCTATTGTGACAAAGGCAAAATGTGAAAGACTGTATTCCGTAGGGGCCTGGAATTTTAAAGGCATGAATGGATACACATCCAGGGGAGCGGGCGCATCCGGCCTGCCAATCAGGCTTTTCTGTCCGCCGGTGATAACCATACATACGTTAGTAAAGCCATGTTGACTGCAAATACAATAATAATGTAATTTATATACAATTCCCCAACCAAAGGAGATAAAAATGCCCTGGACAAAAATTATGCTAAGCACTGATCAGGTTAAATCAGGAGAAATAAAGCGTCTACAATCAAAATTCAGAGATATTTTTCATGAAGCGGGTATGCCGACGGATATGGCTATGTTTGCAGGTCAACCCTCGGATTCCGGATATTATCCCTTTTATCTGACCCCGGCGTGTGCCAGGGCATCGGAAGGCCTTTCTTCCGAATACGCAGGAGTCGCCTGTGACAAACCTAAAAAAAGCAGTCTTGAACCCACGATGGTTATCGGTTTTAACCGGGGATGGGACCTGCTTCTGGAGTGATCATCAAAATCGAAAAGCCTTTTGCTGCAAGCTGACTGCTACCTGTTTTTTATTATTGCCCCCTCATCCGCAGAAGAGGCAAGCCTCGAATAAATACTGAGATAGCCCTTTTTCACCTTTGATTCGGGAGGCATCCATCTTTTCAGCCTGGCGTTTATCTCTTCATCCGAAACATGAAGATGGATACTGTTTTTTGTTACATCAATAGTTATCTCGTCTCCATCTTCAACTATGGCAATAGGGCCGCCTTCTGCCGCCTCTGGCGAAATATGCCCGACAAAACAGCCGTTGTTGGTGCCTGAAAAACGCCCGTCGGTTATAACCGCCGTGGTCTTGTTAAGCCCCATGCCATTAAGATACTTTAAAGACCTGTACATTTCCACCATACCCGGACCGCCCTTTGGGCCTTCGTACCTTATCACTACCACGTTTCCCGGTTTAATCTTCTTTCCAAGGATAGCCTTGATCGCATCCGCATCGGAATCAAACACAACAGCCGTGCCCCTGAATCTCCATACCTCGGGATCAATGGCAGCCGGCTTGCTGATTGCGGTCCTGGGTGCAAGGTTTCCCCTCAGAACGGCAACTCCCCCGGAATGCGAAAAAGGATCTTCAATGGGGCGTATAACATCCTTGCTTTCAGGAAAGACAAAAGAAAAATCCGAAATATTTTCCGTCATCTTTTTCCCGGTACAGGTCATAACATCCATGTCCAGCAAGGGCTTAAGGTTTTTTATTACACGCGGGAGACCTCCGGCCCTCCAGAAGGTCTCCATGTCGTTTTTACCTGCAGGGTTCACCTTTGCAATAGTCGGGGTATCCTTGCTGAATCTGTCAAAAAGATCGAGTACATCTATACCGAGTTCCGCTTCGTAAGCAAGGGCGGTAAGATGAAGTATAGCGTTAGTCGATCCGCCGATTGCCATACACACCCTTATGGCATTTTTTATGGCCTCAGCGCTTATTACATCGCAGACTCTGATATTTTTCCTGACAAGTTCACACACAGCTTCCCCTGATTTTTCAGCCATCCTGAGCCTTTCGGCATATACGGCAGGGACACCGGAGCTGTCAGGAAGGCTCATGCCCATTGCCTCGGTAAGACAGCACATTGTATTGGCAGTGCCCATAAACGAGCATGAACCGCAAGTAGGGCACGAAAGGTTTTCGATATCTGCAAACTCCCTCCCAGTTATTTTATCCGACCTGAGCATGCCAAGGGCTTCGGAAACCGAGGTGGAATCCGATTTTTTTCCGTTAAACTCGATCCCTCCCAGCATAGGGCCGCTGTTCACAACAATAGCCGGGATGTTAACTCTTGCAGCACCCATCAGCATACCGGGGACTATCTTGTCGCATGAGGCCATGAGCACCAGGCCGTCAAAGGGGTTTGAATTTGCCATTATCTCTATAGAGTCTGCGATCACTTCTCTCGATGGCAGCACATAATTAAAATAGTTTTTGGCAATGGCATCACACAGTCCGATCACGCCGAATTCAAAGGCCGTTCCCCCTGCCCTGTGAATGCCCTTTATTACCTGTTCACTAAGCTGCCTGAAATTGAAGTGCCCGGGGATTACGGTGTTCCATGAATTGGCAATACCTATAACAGGTCTTCCGGAATCAAGATCATCATCCGAATATCCCATGCCCTTGATAACATTCCGGATGTCGGCGTTCTCCTGGCCGGAAAGCGATTCCATACTCTTCAGTTTTTTGCTTTTAGTCATATTTTCTTTATCCTAAGTACTTCATTTCATAAATTCAGTGACATATTACATACCTTGTTATAATCACCACAGAGATCACGGAGAGCACGGAGTAAAAGCTTGAAAGATAAAATCTCCGTGTCCTCAGTGTCCTCCGTGGTAAAAATATAGCCTATTTTATTTAGGCCAATTTGTACTAAGATTCATAACGCCATGCGCCCTGCGCCTTATACCATTTCTATACATAATCACAGGCCCTGCTCATCACGGTCTCGGTAAAACCGAACCCATACACCTCTGCCTTTGTCTTTTTGCCGTTTGCTACAGCGATTATCTCTTTAAACAGTTCCTCACCAAGTTCGTCTATGGATATCTTTCCATCAAGCGCATGGCTCATGTCAAAATCCATATTGTCGTTCATCTTAATAAAGGTTTCTTTGTTTGCAGTTGCCTTTAATACCGGAGCAATCGGATTGCCTACAGGGTTCCCCCTGCCGGTGGTAAATACTACCAGTTGACACCCCCCTGCCACCTTTGCGGTCACGGACAGGACATCGTACCCGGGTGTATCCATGATAACAAGGCCCTTCCTTGTCGGGAGATCTCCGTAATCGATAACCTCCATTACAGGAGTAGTACCTCCCTTGTGGATGCACCCGAGCGATTTTTCCTCAAGGGTAGAAAGCCCCCCTGCCCTGTTGCCCGGAGAAGGCTGGCCTGACCTTACATTCTCTCCAACCCTTTCAAGATCCTTTTCAAGCCTGCTGACAATACCGAATATCTTTTTTCCGACTTCAGGATCGATAGCCCTTTCTGCCAGCAGGTGCTCTGCCCCTATTATCTCAGGGGTTTCGCTGAACATCGCGGTGCCGCCCATGCCTATAAGCATATCGCTAGCCTTTCCTGCCACGGGATTGGAAATGAGTCCTGATGTCGAGTCAGATCCGCCGCACTCAAGGCCAAGAATCAGGCTGGATACATCAAAGGGCTCTCTTTTACAGCTGGACGCCCTGATAATAAGGTCCCTGACAATCCTTGCACCTTTGTTAATGGTATTGAGAGTACCACCTTCTTCCTGGATCAGCAGCACCTCAACAGGCTTAGTTGTCTTCTGCCGGATAATGGAAAGCATCTGATCAGCCTGGTTCAATTCGCAGCCAAGACCAACCAGAAGGACTGCAAACACATTCGGGTTTGCGGCAAGGCCCGAAAGGATCTTCCGGGTAATCTTCCGGTTCAGCTCAACTTCGCCGCAGCCGTTCTGGTTGACCATGCTTACAGCACCGGGGAGATTTTGTGCCATGATCCTGCATGTCTCATTGGCACAGGCAACAGTGGGCATTATAAGCACATGATTTCTTACGCCGATGCGCCCGTCTTCTCTTCTGTACCCTGAAAACTCCATATTGTTATCCTCTAATCCACTGGACTCTCGATATTATGATCATGAACATGGCTTCCTTTAATAATAGAGCTAACAGCCTTTCCTATTAATTGACCATATTTATATACCGGAGCGTCTTTTTTAATATCAGTTACTGCGACCTTGTGAAACACGGGAATATCCTCAATTACTTTAATCTCGATGATATCTTCACCCTTCTGAAATACAAGCACACTGCCTTTTCCAATGGCACTTGTAACCGTGACAACATTATCATCTCCATGTATGAGGATAGCATTTATATTGTTTTTCATATTTACCTGCTGATATTAACTGATTTACTGTAAATCAGGAGTAATAACACCACCCGAAGGAACGATATTTACCAAAGGATCTTTTACATACAGTTCACTGATCTTAATAGCTTCTTCCATTGACCCGGCATGCATAAATCCCAGTTTTGCAGCTTCATCAGGTGGGACTTCTTTTGAAAACAAAATAACCCTGTAACTGTCGACAGCCAGGAGCACCTGGGCAAGGGACATGTTCAGTTCCGGGGCTCCATCCCTGATGATCCGTTGATTGTTGTCAAAGCAGTCAAAAAGGGCCTTTTTCAAATTTCCCCTGTTTTTCATTCTGAATGCATAACATGCATTGAGATACTCAGGCAGGAACCGGGAGGTGCATTTTCCCGCAAGGATAACAACCCCTGGCTCTTTTGTAATAATAGAAGCCGGCTCCAGGGGTTTCATGAGCTGCGTGGCCTGTGTATACGGGAAGGCACTGATAATGGTTATATCGGACTTCATCTTGAATGTTTTGGTTATTATCTTTTTACAGATATTTGCACCTTCTCTGTGAGCTGCGATGGGATTACCGGCCACAACATCGTACAGGTTATCATTATGATCCAGCACACTGTTGATGATGAAATCAAGTTTACCAGCCTCTGCCATGGATGATACTTCTTCGTAAAAGGAATTTTTTTCCAGAGACCCAAGCACAACATTTCTGAATGAATATTTTAGATGGTGCTCGAGTATGGCATCAAAATTGGCTATACCGGGGAATAATATCTTTCCTCCACCGCCAAAACCATTCAAAGGGTGGGGGAAAATGGAACCTATACCTATCCTTAAATCCGCTTCGTATGCATGCCTGTTTATCTTTACAGCAGTACCCGATTTTAACGTTCCTACAGGTACAAGATCATCCGATCTGCAGTCATGGTTATAAAAACTGTATCTTTTGACAATATCTTGGCCATAGGTATTTTCCATTTCTTCCCTGGACAATTGCTGATGTGTACCAAGGGCAACTATTACCGCTATATTTTCCCGTGGTATCGACAGGTTATCAAGACGGTCGAGCAATATCTTCAATATGTGTTTTTTAGGTGAATTCCGGCTATTGTCTTCTATCAGTACGGCTATTTTATCCGAAGGTTTTAACTGTTTTTCAAGAGTCGCGGCATCGATCGGATTATTCAATGCATTTCCTGTAAGCTGCGCTATACCGTCTAAAGCAGGATGATCCTCGAACGCCGCAAGGGTAAGAACATTCCATGATTCCGGGACATTGAAATATATTTTCTCATTCCCGTATCTGATAAACATATCTTTCATGGTTTATGAGGAATATACTGAGCAGGCCTTAAAGGCCTGCTCAGTATAATAAAGATTAAAATGGTGCATCCAGGAGGTTCTTCAGAAGATCCTTTACCTCTTGTACGATCAATTCCTTGGGGTTGCCCTGGCTGCAGAAGTCGTTGGAATAGACGCTTACAACATGGTCAATGTCTTCTTCTTTGAAACCAAACTGTTCTGTCAGGTAACCAGGCTGTATCTCGACATCCCTCAGTAGCTGCTCCATTTCCATAAACCACCTGTCAGCCATTTCAAGCTGTGACATTCCCATGGTATCGATTCCAAAGGCCCTGGTCATTGCTGCAAATCTCTCTAGTGCAGACGGCTGATTGTATCTTTCCGCCGCGAGGACGAGAACACCGTTTATATGCCCGTGATGGCAGTCCGTGATGGCGCTTATCTGATGGCCGAGCCCGTGTACAATACCGGCGCCCGCGCCAAAGCCTATTGCGATACCGCCCATTGTTGTGGCCCAGCACATTTTTTCACAGGCCTCTCTGTCCATCCTGTTATGTGTGAATTCCCTTAAATTTTTATAGATCAGTTCAATTGCCCGTATAAGAATCCCGTATGAATATGGACTTTGAACCTTTGTAAGAAACGCTTCAAAACCATGAGCCATGGCATCAAAACCTGTCCATGCAGCAATATTTTTAGGCTGGAGCCTTATGAAAAGCGGATCAATGACAGCGACTGTCGATTGTATATTCGGTGCGCCGACAAGCACCTTGGCCCGTTCCCCCGTGTTGCTGATTGCAGCCCAGGACGTTACTTCGGCGCCGGTGCCAGAGGTTGTGGGCACAGAAACCTGAGGAATTAGGCATGGTTTCAGTTTTGCGAGTGTTTCCATCCAGGGCGGGTCAAGCCTGGCCACGAAATTTGTTACGTGTTTGCCGCCATTGGCATCAATAACCCTGATGCATTTCCCGACGTCTATGGAGCTTCCCCCGCCTACTGCAACAATACCGTCACATCCTGCCTCCTTGAAGACCTTGTAGGCGCTCATTATTTCATGATCTTTAGGATTGGAGGTTATGCCGTCAAATACTTCATATGCCACTCCGCCATTACCCAGAACTCCCTTTACCTGATCAACAATACCGGTTCCTTTGAGACCTGATGTCGTTATCAGGGCCTTTTTAATACCATTTGAATGACATTCGTCTGCGATCGTTTCATGAGAGCCCCATCCCAAAGCAATCTTTGGTATGGGATTTGTGTAAAGAATAGGAAACTCATAGATATTTTTATTGAACATAACTCCCCTCCTTATTAATCAGATAATAAAATCAGAGTCTGAACATAATTGCTACCTATCGGATTTCATAATATGTGTCAAGGATTGAATTTGCAATAGATATGGAATGACTGCCGCACAGATATTAAAAAAACAGCGTAAATCAAGGCCGAGATATAGAGTTTCAGAATTTTTTTTTGTACATATCTTCGGCCAGCATCATTACTTCATCGGTCTGTTTGGCAATCTCTACCCTGAGTCTCTTGAGTTCCGCCAGTTCCCGCTGGCTTATCCGTCCATCCTTTATTGCCTCTTTTATTGATTCCGACAGGTGAGAAACTGCCAGATAAATATCATTTACTTCCTTTTCAAAGTTGTGGCTCATTTCCGAAGTGCGTGGCTTTTTATACAGAACCCAACCGGGTGGCTCCAGAAATGATTTTATATCAGGATCACCGGTTGCTTCGACCGCTGCCCTGATAAAATCCAGATTTATCTTGATACGGCCGTATAGACAGTCATATATGGTCTGCTGGGATTTACCAAGTATGGAGGCAATCTTTTGAACCGCCTGCCTGTTTTCTTTTCTGCCCGTTATAATCCTGTGAATTTCGGATGCAATTTCTTCGAATTCCATTTTATCCTCCATTATCTATAGGAGACGGGTTTGAAACCCGTCTCTACCACTAATAAGATGTAACCTGATTTTTCAAAAAAATCAAAACAGTTCTGTCGAATTAAGAGGGATTATGTGCCTCACCGACCAGCTCAGGCTTTTTTAAAAAAAGCATTAATACAATGGATACCGCAACAATTACTATAGAAGCAACCCAGGCATGAATATAACTGCCTGTCAGATCTTTTATCCTCCCTGTGACAGGTGCTCCGATTGAACCGAAAACAGTTGCGAACGGAATCACAAGTCCCCTGATGCTCCCGATATATTCGGAGCCGAAATAGTTTGGCCAAAGGGTATTGGTAGACACCATAAAACTGGATGCAGCAACACCATAAAGCGATGTCGCCAGAAAAACATCAAAATTGGTCCTTACATTAATACTGACAACAAATACAAATACCAATGCAACAAGCGACGCAGATACCACATACCTTCCGGGAAAGCGGTCCATGGCCCAGCCGGTTAACAGGGCAACAACAGCAGAAACGATTGCTTCAACAGATACTGCAAATGATACAAGCATGGGTGAAAAACCGGATTCTATATAATATGGTATCCTGAATACATTTATTGTACTGGTCGCCAGCATCCTGAATCCCAGGATCAACACAAGGCCCCAGAAGGTAAATGATCGCAAGGCCTGGTCCCTGGTCCATGAAAATTCAATATTTTCAACTTTGATATTTCGGTCATCTTCTTTTCCGGTTATTTTTTCTTCCGGGGCAATGCCATCAGGATAAAGTCCCATCGAATAGGGATCTTTCCGGATAACTGCCAGGGATATAATGAATATAACAATGCAGCTGCTGCCACCTATAAACCACCAGGCAAAGCGCCAGTTTATGTAGAGAATTGTTGCCTGTAAAAGGGGGGTAAATAAAAACAACCCGAGTGTTGTCCCGAAAAATGAGATGGCCATTGCCTTTCCCCTCTTTCTGACAAACCACCTGGACAAAGGGACACTCTGGTAAAGGTTCCCTCCACCCCCCTGAAGACCAATTATTCCGCTTAAAAAGATCAGTATTACAAGCTGCCATCCGTTTTGCATAAGTGAGAGAGCAACCATGATCATGCACATTATTATTGCAGCAATGGCCATGGGAATCCGTGCGCCATATTTATCCAGCAGACGTCCTATAAACCAACTGGATAATGAAAATCCAATAAGCCTGGCTGTCTGTGACCACCCGATAAATTGTTGAGTAATCCCCAGTTCGTCATTCATAGGAATGACAAAAAGTCCGAGGTTCATGCCTCCTATACCAACCGAAACCATGCTTATGGTTGCAAGCCCTGCGACAATATACCAGCCGTAGAACAGTCCTTTTGTTTTCTTTTGAACATATAAAATCGGATTCATCTAAAACCTTACTGATTTATTCCATTTAAGTGGATTTACTCATTTGAAAAAATAGAATTGTTGTAATATATATCTTTTATATAAACTTAAGTCATCTGATATTTAATTATTTTAGGATATCGGTTTGTCTTTCAATTTTTTATTTTTTATCATGGAGAAAATCATATGAAAGCAATAGCTATAAATGGCAGTCCCAGGACGGAATGGAATACAGGAACCCTTTTAAAAAAGGCTCTCGAAGGAGCAAAATCTCAGGGAGCGGAAACAGAGATAGTTCATCTTTATGATTATTCGTTCAAGGGCTGCATCAGCTGCTTTGCCTGTAAGACGAAGGATGGAAAAAGTTATGGAAAATGCGGATACAGGGATGGAATGACCCCTGTCTATGAAAAGATCAAAGATATTGATGTCATTTTTCTCGGGTCTCCAATTTATTTCGGAGATGTTACCGGGGAATTAAGGTCGTTTATAGAACGGTTGCTCTTTCCTTACCTGGTCTACACATTTCCACCGAAGACCCTTTACCCCAAAAAAATAGGGGTTGGAATGATTTATACCATGAATTGTCCCGAAGATTTTGCACCCCAGGTAGGATACGACAGACTTTTCAGTTCAAACGAACATATAATGAATATGGTCCTTGGAAAGGCCGAGTCATTGATGAGTTATGATACATATCAGTTTGACGATTACTCAAAGTTTGTTGCCGACGGCATTGATGAGGTAAAAAAGAGAAAACGACGTGAAGAAGTTTTTCCTGTTGATTGTGAAAATGCATTTAATCTCGGGGCAAAACTTGTCATGGAACAGCGGAAACTCCGGCAGGAGTAGTTATATTAATAAAAAGATAGTATAATCCCATAAAACTGTTGAATTGTTGATATTAAATACTTATATTTTCAGAATAGGAAGGAGGTGCTTTCATGCCGATATATGAGTATAGCTGTAAAAGCTGCGGAAATTGTTTTGAGCAGCTGGTGATTAGTTCCGAAGACGAAAAAAATATAGTCTGCAGTAAATGTGGCGAAAAAAAAATTAAAAGAGTTATTTCTTCTTTTTCATGTATAAGTCAGGGAGGAGAATCAGGCCTTTCCGGATGCTCGTCAAAGAACGGATTCTCCTGAGCCAATTAACAAATATGGCCGTGAGCCATAAAAAAAGGGATCCACGATCGTGAATCCCTGTATTTTAATTAAAAAGGATAAAATAAAAATGGAAATTTTCTGGTTTATACTGATAATAGCCGCATATTTCCTGCTTCAGGGGGTTATTCTACCGAAACTCGGAATCTCAACCTGAATGAAGGAAAGTTGCCAGGTTGGCAAAAACGACATCAAAAATAAAATCAAAGACTAAAATTACACAGGAATAATCTGCTCATCACCCAGACCGGAAGAAAATTCATTTATGAGTTTCTCATCATCCTCTCTGGTTATATTCTGCTTAATATTTTCCGTGGTAATCCTGATGGCTGCATCAAGCATTTCTTCGCTGAATCTCTTTCTTGCAGCCATCAATTTAAATTCCGCTTCCTTTTTAGCATCCGATATCATTTTATCTGCCAGTGCCCGTGCCTTTTCTATGACATTTTCCTTTTCCCTGTTACCGGCGGCGATTATGCTGTCAGAAATAGCTGCAAGATTGTTATCAATGTTCTTTAACCTTTCTGCTTCCTCTTCCATCCTGGATCTGGCTTCTTTAACATCTGCCTCGACGACCTTGATTTTTTCACCTATCTTGCCCCCCTGACTCCGCAGGAAACTTACAAGGGGCTTGTTGGCGAATCGAACATAAATAAAAACAAGCACCCCGAAATTTACAAAGAGCATTATTTCGGCTCGCAGTTTTTCACGTTCACCCGCAGGAGCAATATAAAAAGCTATAAGAAAAACAACCAGGATGACGGCTAGGTAGCATAAAAAGTATTTAAGCAGCATACCCTTAATATTTGTTTTCTTTTCACTCAACTGGCAAACCTCCGGCCAATGACTTTTTCAGTCAGTTCTTCAGCAAGATCTGAGGCAAACTTCTTTAGCGAAAGGCTTGCCTCTTCTATCTTGCTGTCGATTTCTTTATCAGTCTCCTGTCTCATGCCAGTGATCTCGTCTTTTGCCCTGTTGAAAATATCTTCAGCCTTTTCACCCGCCTCTTTTTTCAGAAGATTGCTCTGTTCCACCGCTTTTTTTCTTGCTTTCGTTTCAATGGATGCACATTTTGCTATTAATTCTTTTGTTTCCTGCTGAAGATTGTCCAGTTGCTTTGTTTCTTCTTCTATTTTCCTGCTGCGTCTTTCTATAGTATTCTTTATCGGCCGCAGCAGTATCCTGTTCAGAATGAACATCAGAATCAGAAAATTAATGATCTGCACTATAATAGTTGCATTAACGTTTATCATTGGCTGTTACCACCGGAAAATGATTACACAACAAAGATAAGAAGAAGGGCAATAACAAGCGAATAAATACCTGTCGACTCGGATACTGCCTGACCTACGAGCATTGTCCTGGTAATAAGACCGGCTTCTTCGGGTTTCTTCCCTATTGATTCACATGCCTTGCCTGCTGCAAAACCTTCACCAACTCCGGGTCCTATTGCCCCCAGCCCCATACAGATACCAGCGCCCAGCAATGCAAAACCACGTACAAAATCAGCTCCACTAACGTCCATAATAATCCTCCTTGGAAATCATGATATTTTAAATCATAAAGCTAAAAAATAATTAGAATATATAAACAGGGATATAAAACCGCATACCCCTAAAAAATCCATGTTAAACAGCAATCAGCAGGAGTGCTACAACAAGTGCGTACACACCAGTTGATTCCGTAACGGCCATACCTACAAGCATCGTTCTTGTCAGGACATCCGTGGCTTCCGGGTTTCTTGACATCTCTTTTACGGTAGCCCCCGCTGCCACGCCTTCACCTATTCCGGGCCCGATTGCACCAAAGCCCGCTGCCAGACCCGCACCAAGGAGAGCTCCCCACCCTGGATAAAGCGGAAGACTGGAAGTATCCACAAATAAAAGAAGCAATGCTACAATCATGCCATAAATAGAAGTTGTCTGGCATATGGCGGAACCTACCAGCATGGTTGTCATAAGCTTTGTACTATAGGCAGGCTGTCTCACTACACCAAGGCACAATTTGGCTGCGGGAAATCCTGACCCTATTGCCGTGCCAATCGCCGAAAGGCCCATTGCAAGGCCTGCACCAATATAGTTCCAGGTTAAAAGATAATTGTCTGAAGGGGACTTGGAAAATATAAGGATTATTGCAATAACAAGGGCAAATATGGCTGCCGATTCAGCGATAGCCTGCCCGACAAGCATGTTTTTTAAAACTTCACCGGACTTTTCCGGTCTGTAGGAGACTGCCTCATTGGCTGCGCCGGCTGTGTATCCTTCACCAATTGCCGCACCAATAGCTCCAAAACCTATACATAATCCGGCACCTAGATAAAGGGCAGCTTTTGTAACATATATAGCTTCAAACATTTTTTATTTTACCTTAAGAGAAATATAAACCAGAGTTAGCATAGTAAATACAAAAGCCTGAACAAGTCCCACAAACAGGCCGAAGTACATGACCATAAAAGGCGGTGCAATAAAGCTTCTTAGAAGCTGAGTGCCGATAATTATTATAATGGCACCACCCAGAATATTACCGTAAAGACGGAAAGAGACGGACACGACCTGTGCCAGTTCACCTATAATATTCAGCGGGGCCATAAACCACATCGGGCTGAAATACTCCTTCAGGTACCCCTTTAGCCCCTTTACCTTGATACCTGATCCATGGGAAATAATTCCCCCCAGGATACCCATCCCGAGTGTGGTATTTAGATCCCTGGTAGGTTCTGCCAGCTTGGGGATAACTCCTAACCAGTTGGACAGGAGAAGAAACAGGAAGAGCGAACATATCAGGGGAAAATATTTTTTTGCGTTATCTTCGTCAAGTGTATCGACAACAAGGTTATAAAAGGTATTTACTAAAAATTCGGCAACCACCTGGACAGGGTGTGGAATAAGACTGGCCTTTTTTGTTGCGAAATATGAAAAAAGGATCAGAATCGCCATTACGATCCATGTCATGATCAGGGATGTCATATTAAGGACCATAAAACTGTTATGATATCCGAATATGCTAAAAGGTAGCTGCCAAACGTTTGTTAACTCTTCCATTGTATCAGCCTGACTATGCCTTTCTTGTTTTTAAAAATCTGTCAATTACCAGGTTATTAAAAAGTATTGTGAACTGTATCATCAGTATCCCGGCTATTGCTCCGATAATATTAAAATCTTCTGGAAACTTATAGGATATTACAAGCGGAATCGCCAGTATTACTAATCTTAAAAATATAGAGAGAAAAGATGTGTATCTGGCATGCCACTTGTTCTGAGCACCTTCAATCTGCCGGCTCAGCAACATTCCCATCAGGACAAAATTAAACACACTGAACAAAGTTCCAAGCATCAGACCCTTGCCAATGGCCTTCTGGCCTATAATGATAAGGATAAAAGTAATGCTTATTGCGTAAAACATTGCTTTGTTGCAATAAAACTTTTGTGTCTTTTTTACCTCTTCATCCATTTTTATCGTTTCCCGGGCCAGATTCTTTGCTTTTATCGCTGAGTTTCAGTACTTCATCTATCTGCCTGTACACAGTAACCCCGCCGCCAATAACACCAAGGATAATAAATATTGTAATAAACAGGCCTTTTGTCCCGAGCCACTTGTCCAGAAAATAACCTATGGCAAAACAAAACAGGATACAACCCGCCATAGTCAGCCCCAACTGGCTAACCATGGTTAAATCTTCAAAAATACCTCGATGTTTTTTTAAATCAATAATCAGAAACCCCTGATTGATTTAAATATATAACCTTCGGGTATATTCTGGCAATATCCGAAGGATTTTCGTAAACTCTTTTATGGAAATTTTTCACAACTGTAAAGAAAAAAATTGTAGAACCTGTTTAAAAGTTGATAATAGATATTATGAGTATAAAATATGATAACCGATTTTAAAAAATGATTTGACTTAAAACATTTAAATAGATGAAGATTAAAATTACTTTTCAACAATTTTTATAATAAATTTACTGCAAATATGGTATAATTTCTGCATCATTTCTCTGAAATCCGATTAAATAAAAACAATACGGAACTAACGTTGAGAAAAGAATAAATATTACCATGCCTTTTCATGGAGGATTTTAAATGGCAAAGAATCTATATATTACATCCACTGAATCACGAAGTGGAAAATCAGCAATATGTCTTGGAATAATGGAACTTTTAGTAAGAAACATCAACAGAGTAGGATTTTTCCGGCCGCTCATAAGAGATAAAAACGGGAAACCCGATAATGACATCGATTTAATATCCAAATACTTCAAACTGGACGTCCCCTATGACGATATGTACGGATGTACGATAGCCGAAGCAAATGAGCTGATCGCTCTTGGAAAGCAGGATGAATTGATTGAACGCATATTTAATAAATACAACAGGATCGAAAATGACTATGACTTTGTTCTTTGCGAGGGAACCGATTTTGAGGGTTCCACATCTTCGCTTGAATTTGATATCAATGCCGAGGTGGCAAACAACTTTGGGTGTCCGGTCCTGCTGGTTGCTACCGCACATAACAAGACACCAGGTGAAACCTTTAACTCCATTGAGGTTACTGTTGAATCTCTTAATGAAAAGGGATGCAAGATATTATCCATAATAGTAAACCGGGCCAACCCGTCAAACGAGAAAGAGATTATCAACTATCTCGATCGAAAATATGAGGACGCGGGTATGTTGATCTATTCGATCCCCAACGAAAAATACCTTGGAAACCCTACCATCGGTGAAATAGTAGATATACTGAATGCCAGGGTTCTCTATGGTCATGATCAGTTGGACCGGCACGCACATAACATCATAGTCGCGGCAATGCAGTTGAGGAATTTTTTAAAGGGCATTGATCACGGTACACTGGTTATTACACCGGGGGACAGGGGGGATGTTATTATAGCATGTCTGGCGTCCCTCTCATCGGTAACAATGCCGGCCATATCGGGTATATTACTTACGGGGGGATTAAGGCCCGAGGAAACCATCTGCAAACTTATAGAAGGGTTATCAAATATGGTACCCATAATAAGTGTTGAAACAGACACCTTTAATTCAGCAAGGATGGTCGACAATATCCATGCCGTCATTGAGCCAACAAACACCCGAAAAATTACAAGGGCGCTTGAGCTTTTTGAAAAAAATGTTTCGGTATCCGATCTTACCGAAAAGATAATAGAGACACAAACCACAACAGTAACACCTAAAATGTTTGAGTATGGCCTCATTCAAAAGGCTAAACTGCAAAAACAGCATATTGTCCTGCCGGAAGGCGAGGATGAAAGAATCCTGAAGGCGGCAGAAATACTGTTAAGAAGAGATGTGGTCAAACTGACTCTCCTTGGTAATGAAGTTGAAATAAGGAAAAAGATGATGCGCCTCGGATTACATCTCGAAGGAGCGGAAATACTCGAATATCAAAAAAAGCAAGCGATATGACGAGTATGTAGAGGCATACTATGAACTGCGCAAAACCAAGGGAATAACAAGAGAGATGGCCAGAGACATCATGACCGATGTCAGTTTCTTTGGAACCATGATGATACATAAGGGTCATGCAGACGGTCTTGTATCCGGCGCCGCACATACCACACAGGCTACAATCAGGCCGGCGTTTGAAATTATAAAGACAAAGCCCGGCATATCGATCGTTTCAAGCATATTCTTCATGTGCATGTCAGATCGAGTCCTGGTATACGGCGACTGTGCGGTTAACCCTGATCCTACAGCTTCACAGCTTGCAGAAATAGCAATAAACTCGGCACAGACAGCTAAAACCTTCGGTATAAACCCTGTTGTAGCCTTGCTGTCCTATTCTACCGGTGAGTCGGGCAAGGGTGAAAACGTAGAAAAGGTTAGAGAAGCAGCAAAAATAGCCAAGAAACTGTCCGAGGAACATTTTCCGGGGCTGAAAATAGAAGGCCCGATACAGTATGATGCTGCAATCGATCCGGAAGTGGCTGAAATAAAACTTCCCGAGAGTGAGGTGGCAGGCAAGGCAACGGTCTTCATATTTCCCGACCTGAACACCGGCAACAATACCTACAAGGCGGTCCAGAGATCAGCAGGAGCCGTGGCCGTCGGGCCGGTGCTTCAGGGTTTGAAAATGCCTGTCAATGATTTGAGCCGCGGGTGCTCTGTAACAGATATCGTAAATACGGTAGCCATAACCGCGATCCAGGCATTAGGTAAAAAAGGTATAATCTAAGAATGAAAGAAAAGAGGTTTAATTTTGAAAATATTAGTAATAAACACGGGAAGTTCGTCCATAAAATATCAACTTTTCAACATGGAAAATCAGACAGTGCTCTGCTCGGGAGTAGTGGAAAAGATAGGTGAGGAAATCGGGTATCTTTCTCATAATATCTTTAAAGATAATGGTCAAACTGTAATAAAAAATTATGAAGGACATATCGGTGATCACCAGACCGGCTTTAAACATATTGTGGATTATCTTATCAATGAGGAATTCGGAGTAATCAGTGACCGTTCGGAAATATCTGCGGTGGGCCACAGGGTTGTTCACGGGGGGGAAACATTCAAGGCGCCGACAATAATCAATAAAGAGGTAGTAGCGGCAATTACACAAAATATCCCCCTTGCCCCGCTTCATAACCCGTCGAATCTCATCGGGATTGAAGTTGCAATCTCTGTTTTTCCTGACTCAAAACAGATTGCCGTCTTTGATACGGCATTTCATCAGAGCATTCCACCCTATGCCTTTATGTATGCCCTTCCCTATGATCTGTATGAAAAGGAACGTGTAAGAAGGTATGGTTTTCACGGGACTTCCCACGCCTACGTAGCAGAAAAGTGTGCGGAATATCTGGACCGTCCTCTGGATCAGTTGAATATTATTACAATCCATCTTGGGAACGGGGCAAGCATTGCCGCGCTTAAAAACGGGCAATGCGTGGATACAAGCATGGGCATGACGCCCCTGGAGGGACTTGTGATGGGCACCAGAACCGGCGACGTGGACCCTGCCCTGCCCTTTTATCTTGCGGATCATATGCATATGTCATTGAAGCAGATAGATACCCTGCTCAACAAGGAAAGCGGTCTTAAGGGCATCTGCGGAACCAATGACATGAGAGAAGTATTCAACAAGCGGGACAACGGAGATAAACGGGCTGTGCTTGCCCTTGAAATATACACCTATCGTATTAAAAAATACATCGGCGCGTATTATGCAGCCTTAAGTAACCTTGATGCGATAGTATTCACCGCAGGTATTGGAGAACATTCCCCTGATATACGCAAATTTTCCTGCGCGGGCCTGGAGAACATGGGCATTATCATTGATGACGAAAGAAATAATTCGCCTGAAAAGGGAATAAGAGAAATCAATGGAACTAACAGCAGGGTCAGGGTACTTGTAGTGCCCACTAATGAAGAGCTCAGGATTGCCCAGGAAACAAAAAAGATCATTGACAGTTTAACATGTTAGATATTAAGAATCAGTATTGTCCAAAATCGATTCAACAAGAATGATTAAGAATCTTTAGTAAATACATTCAGAAATAATAAAAGGAGGAAACAATGGCCAGGGAAACAATAGTTTCAAATTTTAAACTTAAGGGTAGAGAAATACTATCTTCCTATGCCGCATACACAATTGAAGGTGTCATGACAGCAAAGGTAAAAAGAGGCCGTGAGAGTTGGACAATCGAGGAAAGAAACGGGATCGCCAAAGGAACATCGGATGGCGAAAATGAGGCGATATATATACCTAATGACAAGGCTTTAAAATCAATAGAAAAAAATATAGCACCTCTTTTACCCAGAAAAGTTATTATCAAAACCCCAAAGGACATCCTCAAGGCGGTCGAGGAATTTGACCTTAAACTTATAGAAAAGGCCGGCCCGAACAAGAAAAAATGGGGTGGCAATGCATGCCTGGCTTCTTCGACAGTATTTTTTCAGACCCTGCTTAAGGCATCGGGGTACGAGGCATGGCAGCTGCTCGCTCCAAGGGGAATGAAAACCTTTTATATGCCGAACATTGCATTCAACATGGTATGCGGAGGAGAGCATGTGCCGGGGACAAAACAGGACATACAGGAAATGTTCTTTTTCGCCATGAAAGAAAAAACCATCAAGGGCGTTTTCACCCAGGCCATAAAATTCTTCAAACAGTTTGAAAAGAATCTTGTGAGAGACGGCCTTCCTACCGGTACGGCCAAGGAAAGAGGTTTTGTCTTTCCGGTAAAGGACAACTATGAAGGTCTTGCAAGAATAAAGGAATGCGCCAAACAGCTTGGGCTTGGCGTTTCAGACTATGCAATAGGTACTGATAATGCATTCAGCGAAATACAAAAATCCCGAGAACTCAGGGATAAGGGTCTTTATGATATGAGATTTTCCGGACTGGGAATAAAGACCCGTGAAGAAACTGATTGAATTCGATGCCGACATAGTAAAGAGTGCCAATAATTTCGTAACCATGGAAGATCCGGGTTCAGAATCGGATATCGAAGCACATAAACTCATGAATGAAAAATATGGCCATAGGGTCCAGATCGTTATTGATGATGCGGCAGTGACCCAGATGAGATTTATCATCCCTTTCCTTGCCGCACCTGAGCAGAAAAACCGGGCAGGAAATTCAGTACTGATCAAGCTCAACCAGGCCGGGACCTTTACAGAGACCTGTCTTGCGACGGAAATTGTGCTGGGTATTGCAGATGTCGAGCGTGTTGAGAAATTCCTCGCAGCCAGAAAAGATATTAAAAAAGTAATGAAGGACCTGAAGGTCCTTGGAGTCAAAAGCCTCAAAGAGGCCATCGACAATATAAGGGAGATTGGATCAACTGCATTCTTCTCCCATCGTTCAACCGAGGGTTCATCGGAATTTTTGCCATACATGCCACTGATTTACGGCGCTGTATCCAGAAAGCTCTGGTTCAAGGCAGGCGCGCCCAACGGTGAAAGAAACCTGCAGAATTATAATCCCCTTATTCGTGCTGAAGAAGCAATGCAGGAAAAAGGCATAAAAACCGTTGTAACAAGCTTTGACGGGCTGCCTGATGGAGTAAAAATTCCTGCGGTGAAATGATTGATGCCTTTGCGTTAGTAATTGTGAGGGCACGATGCATCGTGCCCCTAAAGCTCATTAGCAATATCTATCTCGGTATTTGTCGCGTTGATTTTCCGGAGTCAGGATGACAACCTTGATATGCCACAACAACAGGAAGGAGAAAATAGCCGGTTGAGTGCGGTTTTTAAAGATAGAAAGACGTTTAAGACAACCAAAACGGTTCATAACAAAGAACCTGATTACAACAGGCCTTTACTGAAAATATTTCCTTCATCAAGAGAAAAACTGCTTAAAAGGCTCACCCTCCTGTATGGCGATAAAAAAGCACAGGCAAACATGCCTGAGCTTGAACGTATCCTTCAGGTATATTATGCCCACAAACCTCTGGAAATGATTCAGCGTGAAGAGGCATTCGATCCTGAAAACAGGTTTACTGAAGAAGATATAATACTTATCACCTACGGCGACCTTATCCACGGGCATGAAAGGTCACCACTGGCTACTCTTGCCAGACTCTGCGATACCTATCTTGAAGGAACCATAAACACACTACATATACTGCCATTTTTTCCCTACTCTTCAGACAGGGGATTTTCTATTACTGATTTCGAAGAGGTTGATCCGAAGCTTGGCACATGGGAAGATATCGAAAGCCTTGAAGGCCACTACCAGCTTATGTTTGACGGTGTAATAAATCACGCATCCGCAAAGAGCAGATGGTTCCAGCACTTTTTGGACGGTCAACCTTATTTCCGGGATTTCTTTATCAATTTCAATTCGCATGACGAACTATCGGATGAACAGCGAAAGATGATATTCAGGCCAAGGACATCGGACATTACAACCGAATTCCGGACAATATACGGGCCTAAATGGGTCTGGACCACCTTTTCATCAGATCAGATAGATCTCAACTATACCAATCCCAACGTTTTGTTTAAGGTAATAGAAATCCTGCTCCTGTATGTAAGGCATGGAGCAGATATAATAAGACTTGATGCAGTCACATACATCTGGTCTCAACCCGGAACAAAATGTGTGCATCTTAAGCAGACACATGAAATAGTCAAACTGTTCCGCGACATACTGGATATTGTCGCGCCCTGTGTGGCCCTTATCACGGAGACAAATGTACCTCATGAAGAGAATATTGCCTATTTTGGAAATGGCATGGATGAGGCACAGATGGTTTATAATTTTGCTCTGCCTCCCCTTGTGCTTTATACTTTTTACCGGATGGATTCTACAGCCCTTACTGACTGGGCAATGACCCTTAAAAGACCTTCAAGCAGAGCAACATTCTTCAACTTTCTGGATTCCCATGACGGCATTGGTGTGATGGCGGTAAATAATATACTCTCTCCGGATGATCTGGAGTTTATTATCAACAGGGTCCGGGCCCATGGAGGTCTGGTAACCTGTAAGACAGGTCCGGATGGAACCGATATTCCATATGAACTGAATATCACCTGGTTCAGCGCCCTGAACAGGTCGGGCAACGATGAAGAAGATCTTGCTTTTCACGTCAAGAGATTTGTTGCATCCAGATCAATTGCCCTTGTTATGCAGGGCGTGCCGGGGATATATTTACACAGCCTTATCGGGACCCGCAATGATATAGCAGCAGTTCTTTCACACCATTCAAAAAGGGATATCAACAGAACAGTTCTGGATGCCGAAGCCATTATAAAAGAACTGGGTAATCCTTTATCAAAGATATCGATGATAAGCAGGGAGCTTGGCCGCCTTATAATTATAAGAACACGGAAAATGGCATTTCATCCAAACAGCGATCAGAAGGTTTTGATGCTCTCGACCGATGTCTTTTCTGTCCTAAGAAAAAGCACAGAAGGTGATATCCTGCTTGCTATTACAAATATAACAGATAAGGTCTGTCACCTTGAAATACCTGTATCGGTCACGGAAACCCAAAATCCGACGTGGTTTGATATTGTCAGCGATACGGAATTCCGTGCCGAGAATGGAATGCTGTTTATTACAATGCAGCCCTATGATGTGATCTGGCTGGAACCGTTCTGTGATAAAATCAGGTAACGTTATGACTTCATATCAGTGATGGCCGGTTAACAAACGATCCCATCCTGAAAAACAATGTCCTCTGCCTGCTGCTGAGGACAAAGTAGGCAGGAAGAATAATCATGCAATTCTCCGGGTTGCTTGTTGGCTCCCTGTATGAAACGCTATATTACACGCTGCGATCTGCCGGGAGCATGTTTTCAAGCGACTTCACGACACGGAATGAACGGAAATATCCTATGAGTCCGAAGAACGTCATAACCAGACTTCCAGCACCGAGGAGTCCATCGAAAACAGACCACCAGGAGATACCGAACATGCGAAAGAAGGCAATACTCAGGGACAGGAACGCCAGCCCTGTTCGAATGAGAGCAAGGTGTGTTCTGCCACGGGCCAGCGCCGTTCGCATATTGGAAAAAACTGTCCGGAGATGCGCTAGATTACTGCGTTTCTCCGAATACATCGTACGGTCGTGAGCCATCTTATTACGCTGTTCGGCAAGGCTTGTCCTGGAGCGGGAAAGATCGGTACGCAATACCGCAAGGTCGGTCCTTTGACCTGCAAAAGAAGATCTTTCGCGAGACAACTCCGTACGAATACCCGAAAGCTCGGTGGATTTTGTGGACAGGCGTGTCTGTTCGCGAACAAGAGCTGTCCTTTCTTTTGACATGCCTGTTCGCTGCTCTGCCAGAGTATTGGTTAAAGCAGTATGCTCCAGCAAATTCGAGGTCGTTTCGGTTCGCTTTTGCTCCAGATCCCGAATCGCTTTTTCGATCTCAGTGTCTTCCTCCTGTGTCTTCAAAGAACGTTCCAGCAATACTTGTATTGCCTCCAGCGTTACAGCAATACGATCTTGAAAGGTATCTTTATCCATTGCAAACTCCTTCTTCTCGAGTGGCAAACCACGTTCGGGAACATGGTTTTATTTTTATCTATGTTTATGAATTCCGTAATGACCATCCAGGTCCAGGCTTGGTGAATAGCCGGGAGTATATATGATATTCTTTTCTCCCGCCGCGCCTCCTGCAACCTCTCTAACTACCGAAAGATCCTTTTCCGCGAGATAGGGTCCGATCAGGTTAATGCCGTCGTCCTGCACTGATGCACTTATCTCCAGATTTTGTAACCGGGGATCGGTGACCAGCGCTACCTCAACGCATGTTGCAAGATACAGACGTTCCACCTCAGCCCGGGACTCAGTAGAAGCCTGAAAATCATCTTCCGACATAATGCACTCAATAAGGCTACAGGCAGCGTTGAGGCTCATATTCCCCAGGTTCAGTGTGAGGTCATAGAGCAGGGTGTTGCGGATATCTCTGCCGTACATATACCGCGCCCATTTCACGCGGTGGTCGTCTACCCCTGTTATGTAATCACGGGCTGATTTATCGTCACAATCGAGTCGCTTCATAGTCATGGTAACCCTGAAACCCAGAGGCGCTTCGATGCGTACCCTGACAAAATGCCGGATCGAAGGCAATAAAAAATGGCCGGAATAGCCGAGATAGACGACGTTATCCTGGCGTATTTCCTCAAGGAGCGCATTTCTCATTAATACCAGATAGGGCCATCGCAATTCGCTGAACGATTCATATGCCGACGTGGCTTTATCAAGCCTTTCTACGATGCGTTTTGCCAGGTCTCCGTGTCCATTGACAACTTCTTCCATATCTTCGTGTGAAATCAGCCGGACTTCCGTGCGCTCACGCAGACAATCCATAAGCAAATGAACACCTGACATGGTCCCCCGCGAGATAAATATAACTGACATTGAATTATTCCTCCTTCCAGTACAGCGATTCAGATAAAGGCGCCTGCAGTTGATTCCTGTTGATTAATTTATAACCTCGTCTGCCGGTTTTTTAAATCCTTTTTTAATGAATACATTAATATTTCACTGAACAGGCCTTTCCGGAATCCGGCATGCCCTCCTCTCTTTTTCTATAATCCGAGAGCTATGTATTGCCTACCCAACTGATTACTTTATACCCACTCAGTCTATTCTATGATTATATAATACACAGGATGCCGCATTCATGTTACTTTATTTAACTTTTTTATACTTATTTTACATTATTTTTAACTTATTTAACCATATTATTTTATTTGGCATAATTATTGTTAGATATAAAAACATATTAAAGATTAATTGAGAATAACCATAATATATTCTGGGATCTTTTTAACACATATTTTTATTAAACTTGATTAATATGCGTTATTGATGTATCAAACACGCTGTTTTTTTGCATCAATTACATTATTAAGGCCATTTATGAAAAAATATATACTGAATGAGAAAATAAAATTAACTATTTTATCAGATTCCAGATGGAGTCTATCCCTCTTCCTGGTCTTTTTACTTTCATTATCCCTTCTTGCAATCATTTCCGGATGTTCAGCCAAATATCATCGTGTCAAGGCAGATAAAACCGCATTATCCATTATTAAGAAGGCACAAAATGACGTTCTGGGCAAATCCGATAATTTCAGCATCGAGAGACCAAGCGATATCCTGAGGAGACGGTTGCTCACAAAACAGGAACTGGCAATGTATGGAAATGAATCACTTGGAACAGATGCGTTAAAAAAAATACGACACTGGCCGGAAAAAAATTACCCGGCACCTGTAAAATCCTCGAATAAAAAAATTACAGTGCCTTCAAAGGACAAACCGCTTTTAATTAATTTTAAACAGGCACTGATGGTAGCTGCCGAAAACAGTCCGGACTATCAGTCACAAAAGGAAAATCTCTTCAAAACGGCGCTTACGCTTGATTTCAACAGAAATGATTACTCATTCATTACCAAAGTCAATGGCGATACTACGTTCAGTGTTGATAAAACAAGTGGAGTTGACACGGACACGACCAAAGGTATGGTGAGTGAAGGGAGCCTGGGCGTAAGCAAAGTGTTGAAGGACGGGAGTAAACTGGCGGCAAACCTTGCAGTTGACCTTGCGAGTATGCTTAAACCACACAGAAGTTCGTCTTCCGGTATTACCGGTGATGCATCAATAACCATTCCGCTTTTGAGAGGATCAAAGACATATATATACTCCGAAAATCTTACACAGGCCGAACGGAATGTAGTTTATGCTGTTTATGATTTTGAAAGGTATAAGAAGACCTTTGCGGTCAATATTGCATCAAGCTATTATAATGTTTTAATGCAGATCGACCAGATCAACAATTCGGCTGAAAATTATAAGAACCTTATCAGATCAGTAAGAAGGACCCGCAGGCTTGCAGATGCGGGAAAGTTTGCCGAGATCGAAGTGGACCAGGCAGTTCAGAATGAACTGGTGGCCAGAAGCCGCTGGATTTCTACAACAACGCAATACCAAAACAGGCTGGACTCTTTTAAAGAACTTCTTGGCCTTCCACCGGATGCCAATATTGAGCTTGACAGGTCTGACCTTGACAAACTCATCTCCTATATCAAAACTATCATACCGAATACGGGTGCAGATGATGTATCGGAAACAGGGGGTGTAATTCCTCCGGCAGATACACCAATTAAACTTAAAAAACCGGACAAATCAAACGCCGGTCCTTTGGAAATGAATGAAAGAAAGGCCATTGAACTGGGCCTCAAAAATCGTCTTGATTTAAAGGTATCCGAAGGAAAAATCTATGATGCACAAAGGAATGTGATTATAAAGGCCGATGCCCTTGGAACAGAACTCACATTCCTGGGACAGGCCAGCGCCGGATCATCACGATCCTCCGTCGCGACGGCTGATTTGCCTAATGGAGAATTCCACCCCGATATGGGATTCTACAGCGCACTTTTAAGCATCGATCTTCCCATTGAAAGAACAGCGGAACGAATTGCATACAGGGAAAGTTACATTTCTCTTGAATCGACTGTACGCAGTTTCCAGAAGCTTGAGGATGATATTAAACTATCGGTCCGTCAAACCCTTCGGACAATGTCAGAAGCAAGAGAAAACCTGAAGATACAGAAAAGGGCGGTATCTGTTGCGGAAAAACGTGTAGACAGTACAAACCTGTTTCTTGAGGCAGGACGCGCCCAGGTTCGTGACCTTCTTGAAGCAGAGGAATCACTCCTGACTGCAAAAAACTCGCTTACTTCGGCAGTTGTTGATTACCGGATCGCTGAACTTCAATTCCAAGAAAATACCGGATTGATTCATACAGATAAAGAAGGCTTATTAATTGAATATTCCCCGGAGGGTAAAAATAATGCTGAACAAGAATGATATAATACAATATATTAAAACAAATCCGCGTAACTCAGCTATCGGAGGCGGTGTCCTTTTCATACTTATTATATGGATATTTTCCATGCTCTTCGGAGGAGGAGAAGTGACTGATAATATGCCGACTTTTAAGGCAAAGAAAGGTCCCTTAAGAATAAGTGTCACGGAATCAGGTACAATTCAGCCGAAAGAAAAACTTATCGTAAAGAATGAAGTCGAAGGAAATACTTCCATTATTTATATAGTTGACGAGGGTACCAAGGTTAAAAAGGGAGACCTTCTCGTTGAGCTTGATTCCAGCAATCTGCAAGATCAGAAGGTAAATCAGGAAATACAGGTTCAAAACGCGGAAGCATCCTTTATAAGCGCCCGTGAAAATCTTGCAGTATCCAAGAATCAGGCAAAAAGTGATGTTGACAAGGCAAAACTCACCTATGACTTTGCCAAAGAGGATCTCAATAAATATAATGAGGGCGAGTACCCGAACCAACTGAAAGAAGCTGAATCAAAGATCACGCTTGCCAAAGAAGAATTTACAAGGGCAAAGGACACACTGAATTGGTCTACAAAATTAAATTCCGAAAAATATCTTTCCCAGAGTGAACTCCAGGCTGATGAACTTGCGGAAAAACAAAAGGAATTAAGTCTGAAGCTTGCCGAGAACGAACTGGAACTCCTTCAAAATTTTACCCATACAAGACAGGTCAAGCAGTTGACAAGTGATGTAGAACAGGCAGAAATGGCACTTGAGAGAACACAAAGAAAAGCCAAGTCAGATGTGGTTCAGGCAGAGGCAACCCTCAAGGCAAGGGAAGCTGAATACAATCAGCAAAAGGATAAATTAAAGAAAATAATAACACAGATTTCAAAGACAAAGATATATGCTCCTGCTGATGGCCTGGCCTTATACGCCACAAGTACTGAGCGCAGGGGCAGGTTCGTTCTTCGACAGAACCACTTGCCGAAGGCTCAAGCGTCCGGGAGCGCCAGGAATTGATAACCTTACCTACCACAACAGGATTTATGGCGGAAATCAGTATATATGAGGCAAGTCTTGGTAAAGTCCGTCCGGGTTTGCCTGTTTTGATTAAAATAGAAGCATTACCCGGTCAAATTTTTCAGGGAAAGGTTTCATATGTTGCTCCGGTTCCCGATGCTGAAGCATCTTTTATGAGTCCTGACCTTAAGGTATACGACACAAAGATAGAAATTCAAAATTCCAAGAACAATGATCTGCTTAAATCAGGTATGAGTTGCTCGGCAGAGATAATTGTTGCCCAGTACGATGACGCTGTCTATGTGCCGGTTCAGTCAGTAATCAGGGTTAATGGAAAACCTACTGTGTATTTAGTGGATGGTAACGATCTGGAACCAAGGCCGGTAGAGATAGGTCTTGATAATAACCAGATGATTTGTATTAATAAAGGACTCAAAGAAGGAGAAGTCGTATCTCTTACGCCGCCTTTAAAACAGGCCACTATGGCGGAAACAGGGAATGAAATACTTGATAATATAACTATTCCTCCTCCTGAACAGACAAATCAAGAAAAAGTCGCCAGTACTGAATCACAGGTCCAGGAAAGAAGCTCTCCTTCACAGGGAGGAAATCCCCGTGGCTTTGGAAGCTCGACAGGAAACACGGGCGGCAATATGCCCAGATTCTCAAAGGAAGACATTATAAAGCGGATGGATCAGGATGGAGATGGGAAGCTGTCAAAAAGCGAATTCAGGATGGGTGCTGACAGGTTCGACCAGATGGATAAAAATAAAGATGGTTTTGTCACGTCTGATGAATTTGAAATGCCGTCATTTGGCGGAAACGGCCAGGGCGGTTTCAATGGGCGGATGCCTTCTAAAGACGAAATATTCAAAATGAGTGACCGGGATGGAGACGGCAAGATAGCGGAAAGCGAATTCAGGATGGGCGCTGACATGTTCAAGCGACTGGATAAAAATGGAGACGGCTTTATTACGCCTGATGAATTTGAAATGCCGTCATTTGGCGGAAACGGCCAGGGCGGTTTCGGCGGTCAGCCCGGTGGCAGACAGGGTGCAGGAGGTTTTAACGGCTTTCCAGCAGGGGTGCCCAGATGAACACAGGGCAGGAAGCAGATAATGTAGTAATAAAACTTGAAGATGCATATAAGATATATCCCATGGGGACAGAGGAGGTAAGAGCCCTCAACGGGGTCGATATCGCATTTAAGAAGGGAAGCTTCTGGGCAATCATGGGACAGAGCGGCTCAGGTAAGAGTACAATGATGAACATACTGGGCTGCCTGGACAGGCTTACAAAAGGCAGATATCTACTGGAAGGTGAAGATGTCAGTCAGCTCGATGATGATTCTCTCAGCGAATTCAGGCTGCGGCATCTGGGCTTTATTTTTCAGAGTTTTAACCTTGTTTCCCAGTTAACAGTACAGAGAAATATTGAGATGCCTCTTTACTATCTTGGCTGGGACTCCGCTGAAAGCGCTGAAAGATCGAGAGAACTGGCAACAAATGTAGGGCTCGGTGCCCGTCTGGATCATAAACCTGCACAACTTTCAGGCGGGCAGATGCAGCGCGTGGCAATAGCCAGGGCACTGGCAAATGATCCTCAGATCCTTCTTGCTGATGAACCCACAGGAAACCTGGACTCGGCAACAGGGGACCAGATTATTGAAATGCTGAAAGAGCTCAATAGAAATGGTAAAACCATAATAATGGTCACCCATGAACCTGACATAGCTAAAAATGCCAAAAACATACTTTATATGAAAGATGGCGTAATCGAGAGAATAGAATGATTATAACAAAAACAAAATTTTTTCGTGATGTACGTCTGGGCATAGAGAATCTCCTCTTACATAAACTGCGTTCTTTTTTAACAGCCCTTGGTGTTATATTCGGTGTTGGCAGTGTTGTGGCCATGCTTTCAGTTGGTGAAGGTGCAAGTAAAAAAGCCCTCGATGAGATCAAAAAAGTAGGAAGTAATAACATAATAATCAGCTCCATGAAACCAAGGGAAGATGATTCTAACACATCTATGGGCCGTCCTAGTGCAGTTGTATTTGGGTTGACATATAAGGACTTTAAACGGATATCGAGAACGTTTGAATCCATACAGACTGCCGTTCCGGTAAAAGAAGTACGTAAAGAGGGCAGGCTTGGCGATCGAAAGCTTGAACTCAGAGTAGTAGGCACCTCTCCGGACTGGTTTGAGCTTGTAAGGCGACCGGTTGAAGCCGGAAGGATACTTGTGGAGACTGATATGATACAGCGCTCTGCAGTAGCAGTTTTGACCGAATATGGTGCCAGACGCTTGCTTGCCACAAGAGGTTCAATAGGGGAACATCTTAAAATTGGAGATAACATCTTTAAAGTTATCGGAATAGTAAAGAGCGAATCCAGTACCGGGTCAGACGTGCAACTTCCTGACCAGAACGTTGATGCATATATACCTTTAGAGGTAGCCAGGGAATATTACGGTGATGTTAATATTAAACGTACATCAGGCTCTATGGAGATAACTTCGGTTGAGCTTCACAAGATTATTATTCAGGTAAATGACATATCAAATGTGGAATCTACTTCAAAGGGTATTGACGCAATGTTAAAAAAATTTCATAGTAAACTGGATTATGAAATGAGTGTGCCTCTTGCCCTTCTTCGCCAGGCAGAAGCAACGAAAAGAACTTTTAATGTAGTTCTTGGATCAATCGCCGGCATAAGCCTGCTAGTTGGCGGCATCGGTATTATGAATATAATGCTTGCATCGGTTACTGAAAGGACCCGCGAAATAGGAATAAGACGGGCTATAGGTGCAAAAAAGAAACAGATTATAGTTCAATTTCTCATTGAAACTGTAGTGCTTTCAACAATAGGCGGAATTTTAGGACTGGGAGTGGGGATATTTATCCCCCTTTTAATAACCCTTTTCGCAGGAATGCCCACAGTCATAACGCCGATAAGTATTATACTTCCACTGGTGATAAGCATAGGAATTGGTATAGTATTCGGGATATACCCTGCTGCAAGAGCTGCTGAAGTTGATCCGATCATCGCCCTCAGACATGAATAGTTAATTCACAGCGCTAAATAATCATTGAATTCCGGATCATATTTATCATATGATCCGGGTTTATTTTTTATATCCATATTATTTTCCCTGAAAATAAATTTGTAATACTAGAGGAGTACTTTGCGTTCCGATCCACCCTCATTAAATAATGTTGACAGCCCGGGCCCGCTAAAAATAAAAAATACCAATATCCTATACGGCATTATTCATGGAACCACTGCATTAAACTCCCTCAAATATGTGGACTGCGGGTGGCTGCTACTGGCTAATTTTGCATCTTTTATGGCAATAGGCATGCAGCAGCTTACAAGGGCATGGCTGATATCTGAGACTCACAAACGATTCCCCACTTGCTCTGACATTTGTTACCATGGCATTCGCCCTGCCGATGACTGTTGTATCCCTGCTTGGAGGTGCACTTGCCGACAGATTTCCAAAGCGCAGGTTGATGATTATCAGTCAGGCGTTATCCTGTGTTTCAGTCCTTGTACTTGCTACACTCGATTATACAGGCCTTATCAGGTACTGGCACCTTATCGTAATAGGTGTTTTCAATGGCTCTGTGGTAGCCGCCAGCATGCCGAGCAGACAATCCATTATTTCCGATATTGTTCCTGATGAGGAACTCATGAGTGCGATTGCCCTCAGTAATTCGGCAAATAATTCCACAAGGCTGGTAGGCCCGTCGCTTGCCGGTTTTTTAATTGTTTTCATAGGGACGTCAGGGGTTTTTTACCTCATTGCAGTGGTACAGTTGATCGCGCTTTTTTTCACATCGTTATTGAAAACAGGAAAAGAGGCAACAGGTAAAAGTAATAAAAGCATGACTGCGGATATTACAGAAGGCTTCAAATACGCAAAAAGTAACCCTGTTATGCTCGGGCTTGTGCTTCTTTCACTTGTTCCTGCCATCTTTGGATTTCCATATGTCACACTCCTGCCGGCATGGGCAAGGGAAGCACTTAATGCCCAGTCACTCGGTATGGGCTGGATGGAGGGAGTAATGGGCTTTGGTTCACTCCTTGGCAGCCTGATTCTTGCCTCGGTAAAGCATATCCGAAACAGGGGAGTATTTCTTATAATAAACGGTTTTGCATGGGGGCTTGCCCTTTTCATGTTTTCCAGGTGCGGGTCCTATTATACCGCCTTCCCTGGTATATTTGTCGTGGGCTTCATGAGCTCGATATTCATGTCACTCAACAACACCCTTATGCAGATAAAGTCATCTGAAGAAATGAGGGGCAGGATGGTCAGTCTTTCCATGATGACATTCGGAATCATGCCCTTAAGCGCAGTACCGTTCGGCGCGCTTGCAGAGAGCATCGGCACTCCGGACTCACTTATGACAGCAGGTGCACTGCTCTGCGTGTTTATTATATTTTTCTATATATTTTCGCCAAACTTTCGTCGATCGGCACACTAGGAACTATGCAAGATAGCCTCCCCACTGCTCCGCAGTATCTCTGATGTAACCTTCGGGGACTTTTGTCATAATCCTGTTATGCCCCGGCAACAGCATATCAACTTCAAGTTCCGCGAGCCGGTACAGAGAATCCCTGTGCTGGGATGGATCGGCGCCATAGAGATCAAATCTGCCGATTGCATAATCGGCATATACTACATCCCCGGGAATAAGTATCTTCTGCTTTCTTTGATAAAGGGCAATTGCACCTGATGAATGACCGGGGATATGGATCACTTCCCATGACATACCACCGATTTCAAGTATATCATTATCATTGAGCTTTCTGTCGACTGCCAGTTTAAACACTCCGTCCTTCAAACCATACTGGGCCTGGCACATATTTTTAAACATGTCCATGCCATACACACCCCTCTCATCACCCTTTTCCAGAAGTTCTGCCTCGGCTGAGTGTACCCATAATTCCGCATCCGGAATCTCGGCTCTTATTTCCGGGAGAGCGCTTATGTGATCAAGGTGTGTGTGGGTCATGATAATCCTTTTTATTTGACTGATATCTATCCCCAGCTTTTTAATCGCATTCGAGCTTGTATCTCCCCTTTCCTGCCAGCCCTGCATCTATCATGGAAAGATCCTTTGATTCCGGTTTACCGATTATATAGGCGTGTGAATCAGGTATCATGTCGTCCTGGCCTTCTATAAAATATACACCTTCAGCAACTTGAGCCATGGGGGTCTCCTTTATTTTGAGTTATTCAGTCGGTGAAATGGGAAATTGAAAAATAAAGTCATTATTGAAATATACCTTACGAAAAGATGGCCTGCAAGGGACTTATAATAAAAAATTAATAATCGAAATCCTCAATATGCATTATCGGGCAGCCACAGGGGACTGCCCGATTGACATCACGCGTTCAGCTAATTATATTTATTATTTGAATCAAATTATCAAAGGAGTTTTACAATGTTCGATTACGCAGATGAGGGTGAAGGAATGCACTATGAAGGTCATTGTATAAGACCTCCAT
>CAWFFS010000012.1:0-113108 GCA_963815145.1 uncultured delta proteobacterium | reverse complement strand
TTGTTATGTACATCTACTTGGTACCGGTTCATATTGTATTGCTTTTCGTTCTGCAAGATCCTGTATATTTACATGAAGTGCTCCGGCAAAGAGCAAAAAGCTCAGCATTCCGTGAAGAAGGGTCTCGTCAAAATTGATGCTGTTCAATAATAATTGAACGCTTTTTTCCAGCCCCGGAACCACCCTGTTAAGACCTATAAAGATCAGGGAAAATATGAGCGAAATAGTCATCACACCGATTGTCACTGGCAGGCCGAAATACCGGTGATTGACATAACTGAATATTGCAGTAAGGGTTATGATTATGGCAAGGATATGAAACAGATCCATAAAGCTGCCTTCCTTTTTTATTATTTAAGAGGTTCTAATATAGAATTCTTTTATTATCAATATTGTTGACATAACACTGCCTTATTTATATTTTTAGTTTTACCATGAGAACATACCTCAAGATTTTTTTTATATTGATTTTAGGTCACATATTATAATTGTTTTTTTATTTGTAATCTACCCACTGGAGGACACGAGATGACAGAAACCCCTGAACAACTAAGAACTGAAAGGGCAAAGAGGATACAGGATGCCTACGATTTGAAACAGCCGGACCGCATTCCCATTGTTTTGAATCTCGGGTATATGCTGGCGCGTATAGGCGGAATATCGTACGCCGAACTTGAAGGCAACGCGGACAGGGCACAGGAGCTGCTCGAAGAATGTGCGCTATACTATCAACCTGACAGGATATCAGGCGGTGCAGTTCCAGGAAAGGTCAACAGGATACTCGGTGACCGGATGACAAAATGGCCCGGTTATGAATTACCCGATGATCAGCCCTTCCAGTTCAAGGAAGGCGAATACATGAAGGAAGATGAGTATGATGAATTTATCGATGACCCGAGTGACTTTGCAATTAGAAAATTTCTCCCCAGGGGTTTCAGTATGCTTGAAGGGCTTGCGATGCTGCCGCCTCTTGCTACAGCAGTAATGGGACACGGGGCATTGCCGACTATCGGTGTACTAAATGCACCGCAGGTTCAGACAGCGCTCAGAGCCCTGATTGAAGCAGCAGAATCGATGCTTGAAGCCGGGGACAGACCGATTAAAAATGCACAGCGTATGGCCGAACTCGGTTTTCCTTCGGGCTACGATTTTGCAGGAATTGCTGCCGCGCCTTTTGATTTTATCGGTGACACCCTCAGGGCAATGAGAGGCTCGATGATGGATATGTATCGTCAGCCCGAAAAGCTTTTGGCAGCCATGGATAAAGCCAGGAAGATAACTCTCAAGTCGTGTATTCACAGTGCCGGGATGACGGGTGGTAAGGTTATCATGATGCCTCTTCACAGGGGCTCGGACGGGTTTATGTCAATTAAACAGTTCGAGACCTTCTACTGGCCCCAGTTAAAGGGACTTATGCTGGATATGGTTGATGCAGGTCTGATACCGGCGCCTTTTTATGAAGGAATCTGGGACAATCGTCTGCATTATCTCAGAGAGCTTCCTAAGGGAAAAACAAGGGGTTCCTTTGAAAAGACAGACATGTTCAAGGCTAAGGAAATCATAGGAGATATCATGTGCCTTACAGGCGGCTTCCCGGTTTCACTTCTCCAGACGGGTACGCCGGAAAAGGTGCGGGAATATACAAAAAAGATGTGTGAAACAGTTGGGAAAAATGGCGGTTTTATTATGGCTGCCGGGTCTGCAATGGATTATTGCAACAAAGATCTGGTCAAGGTGTGGGTTGATGCGACGAAGGAATATGGGAAATATTAGCCCAAGCGGCCGAAGTCGATTTTTTTGTTGTTCTGGGATTTAAAAATCCGGTTTGTGGTATACGGTTTAAGGTTTACGGAAAAGCAATTTGCTCCATAAAGCATTACCTTATACCGCAAACCTTAAACCTGTTGGCCCTCAGAAATGATTATTATTACCGCCGCTATGGTCAAATCTGATGATCGACCTTATTTTAAGTATACAGCTTCTTCATCATCCATGCCATATTTTCACCAAGGACCTTCATGGTCTTTAAACCTTCGTCATCCTTTAAAACCTCACCCTTTTCTCTGCCAATCCCCATGTTCCAGTAACTGGAGCCGGGCACCATCATCTCGGAAATAAAAAAGAAATGGTTTAATGTATCAAAGACATGAATGCTTCCTGCCCTTCTAACTGCTACAACAGCAGCGCCGGTTTTTCTCCGAAAGAATCTTTCATTTGCAAAAGACACAAAGCCTGCCCTGTCTATCAAACCCTTCATTTCTGATGTTACATCAGTGAAATAAGTCGGCGAACCCAGTATTATTCCATCCGCATCAATCATTTTTTCGAGACATTGATTAAAATCATCATCATTGAATGCACACCGCTTGTCTTTATTCTGAAAGCATTTCATGCATGCCTTGCAGCCGTGTATCGTTTTTCCTGAAAATTGATACAACTCAGTTTCTATCCCCTCTTTTTCAAGTTCATCAAGAACGTTTCTTACCATAATTGCAGTATTCCCGTCTTTCCGCGGGCTTCCGTTGATCCCCAGCACCTTCATATTTAATCCCCCAAAATTTAAAGTAAATCAAGGACATCCCTGACATAACTATCTATCATGCCTTCATGGGACGGTTTTATATCCTCAAATTGAATACCAAACGATATTCCAATCGAGTCACTATTTATGCCTTTAATAATTCCCTTAAAATTATGTGTACCTTCAAAACCGAGCAAGGGAAAAGAGATCTTAACAGGATCATTTATTTTGACCTGATTAATCAGTTCTATGTCAGTAGTTATCTTAAAGCGGGTTCCACTCCTGCTTATTTCCATAACCAGCCCCCTGAGCTTTCTTTTATTGATTTCCAGGACAGCCGGTATAAAGCAGCTTACACGCTGCGCCTTTCTGATATTCAGGCTTTCAACTATTTCGGGATAGGAAAGAAAGGTAATCTTGTAGGGTTTATCAACCGAACCGAGTGATTTTGTCTTGAAACCATACACATTTCCAAGATAGACATATCGGACAATAAAGCTTGTCCCCCTGTCTATCTGATTGCGGAATTTTGATGGAATCTGCATACGTACCATCAGATAGGTCGGGGCTTCTATACCAGTCAGAATCGATTTGAACTTCTCGTCCATGCCTTCGATCTGCATGCTCAATTCGCTGCCTAATGCTATTGCCAGTTTTTCTTTTCTGTCCATATTCTATTTTTCTCTTTAAACTGAAATAATAAGATAAAATAAAAGTAAAAATACTGTTCGCCTGTTAAACAGAGTTAATATATTTGTAATTATTTGCTATTTCAAGAGCTATTGCTGGAAAAATTAAATTCTGTTATTATTTTAAATATTAGAGATCTTCTGGAATTTGGTAATAGTTAATACAGCATCAACTAATGAGAAAGAAAGGAGGATATAAAATGGAAGGATATAAAAAGATTCTTTTCCCTACCGACCTGAGTGATGAGTCAAAAACAATAGCAAATCATGTGAAAATTCTGGCAGAAAAATTTGGAGCCGAGGTTACCATAGTTTATGTAGTTGGTGTCGGCCACTATTACAGCGCGCTGGAGGTGCCTTCTGCAGGACTTGCCAACTTTGAGGCTGAAGTTATTCTTGCAGCGGAAAACCAGATAGAAGCCTTTGCAGAAAAGGAATTCAAAGGAATGAATGTAAAAACCAGGGTACTTACCGGAAATCCGGCAGATGAAATAGTTAATTATGCGGAAAAGAACGGAAGTGATCTGATTGTCATGGGACACAGCAGGGCCGGCATCGAAAGAGTGCTATTGGGAAGCGTAGCACACCGCATCGTCAAACTTTCACCTATACCAGTGATGATTGTGAGAATAGACCAGTAGGATTATACAGCTCCGGCCATGAAAATTCACGGCCGGAGTTTTTTCATCCATACCTCATACCGCATACCAGGTACCGATAAAACCAGTTATTTTTTATTTGAATCCGAACAGAGAAATTATCCTATGGAAATCTTTTATCGCACCTTATAACTGATGGACAGGCCTGATCCTTTCGAAAAAAAGGTTGTATTATATGTCGTGAGTGACTTTATATAACTGGTAAATTCTCTTGTGCCCCTCTGCCCTCTTCCCCACATAGAATCAGATACATTATGAGCCGTAAAACATCCTCCAACTGCTATCTTTGGATCAAGATCAACAAAATAGTTTTTATACCATTCTTTATCAGCATCGGAGAAAACAAAATCAAAGGGGCCTTTTAACTCTTTCACCAGTTGATGCGCATCTGCCAGCCTTGCATCAATGTAGTCCGATAAACCGGCTTTTTTAAAATTGGACAGGGCCTCATTATATCTCTGTTCATCAATCTCAATCGTTATAAGCTTCCCGCCTGTTTTACTTAACGCCCAGGCCATCCATACTGCGGAATGCCCTGTAGAGGTGCCTATTTCAAGGGCGTTTTTATACCCGCCTTTTATTATGAGGTCGTATAATTTCTGACCGTCTACCTCCGGAACGTTCATATCCCGCCAGCCGTATTCATGTGCGTTAAGGAATTGCTTTACTTTTGCATCAATGGATTTGTCAGAGGTTTTATTCTCTGCATAACAGGGGAAACTAAAAAAAATTAAAAACATAAAAATCATAACAGGCCAAAATGGATTACAACTTTTAATGTCCATACTCCGCTCCTCCTGATTAATAAATTAATATTATATTAACTGATCATACAAGCGGGATACATTCATGCGGCACAGCATTGCAGCCATATCTTCAGGGGCGCCCGGAGGCATGATAAACCTCGAAGGCATATTAATTTTTTCTATGGCCTCTTCCTTGCTCCAGCCATTATCAATGGCGTCCAGGACAGTACCTATCCATTCCAGAATAAACTCTCTCCATTCTCCCAGGTAGCTCCTGTTACAGACTTCGCCGTGCCCGGGCACGATATGATCAACATTGAGACTGTTAACCGCATCTATTGAATCAACCCACTGGAGGGGAACACACTCATGCATAAAGGCGGGAACCTGGTAGTTGATGTTATCGCCGGTAAAAACCACTTTTTCTTCAGGAATATATACTGCGGTTTCTCCTTCGGTATGACCAGGAAGATTAATCAGGATAAACCTGTGGCTGCCCATATGGATCGTCATTCTATCACTGAAAGTAATGGAAGGTCTCTTGATCTTGTAGTTTTGAATAAGTTTGAATCCTTCGGGGTCTTCCATCTTTATCCGGTCCATCATAAAGGCCAGATCAGTTGACATGATTGCCTCCATGGTCTTTTCATGGCAAACCAAAGGCGCATCAAAAAAGAAATCACCCATAATATGGTCACCATGACTTTCGGTATTAATAAGGTATTTTAGAGTACCGGTAGACAGGATCTTTTCACGCCACTTTACAGCATCACTCGGAAACTGGGGTGTTTCAATCATTACGATGCCCTCATCGGTTGTAACAAAGCCGACATTTGCCCCCATAAAACCTGTTTCAATATAGACATTTTTCGTAAGCTGCATGTTTGTTACCCCCGTAAAGATGATGTTGAGCCTATATTTTATGATATGGAATCCATTTATTCAACCATGATAAGTGATGCTAACGAGTGTTTATCCAAAAACGTTCGTTTTTTTAATGAACGCTATCAGCCATCAGCATTCAGCTGACAGCTAAAAGCTTTAAAATCAAAGACTTGACTGAACACTGATCACTGACCGCTGAAAGCTCCAGACAGAAACTATCTCTTTCCGGATGAAAAATATATAAGATTGATTATTTCTATCTCTATAGTTATTATTTAGCCTCTTTATCTTTAAAATTGCCTTTAAATCTTATTTAGCCGAGAATAAACCAGATTATCTTTCTGCATAACATTCAAAATGTAAAGATATCTGGATCAAGTGAATAACTTGTATTTTTAAATGATCAGGATAATGAATGAGTCTTCTAAAAAAAACATATGAAATAGTCACTCCTCCTGAAGCAGCGATGCATTGGGACGAATATGAACGTTTATTGTGGAATTGTTGGATTCCATAAATAAGAAAAGACCGCGAATCTTTTTACCACCGAACTCTTATGCTATTTAAAATAATTCATTTGATATAGAAGCCGATATTTTAGCAAAAGAAACCGGCTTAGGATTTTATTCGGAAGTAATTTCATCCCATATGAGAAAGCTTAGTTTCTCGTATAGGACCATTAAGAAACCAATAAACACAATGCTCGGTAAAATACCTTGACGTACTGGTTATCGAAATATTGGGTCTGTCAGGGGCAATATGGAGCCAGAAAAATAAAAAACTGATAACAGAAAATGGAGATAAATAACAAGACATGGTAGCGCAGATCGGATATATTTATATTTTAACGAACAAGGCAGTTTGAGCAGGCGAGTTGCTCAACACCATGGGACGATTAAAAATCATATAACGAATTGCTTTCACCGGAAAACCTGATGGGTCGTCGGCTTCCCATGAAGCCAAGCGTTGGGCTATCAAAAAAAAATGCAAATCGAAACAGAACGATTGATATTACGACATTTAATGGATGATAATGCTCCTGATCTATTTCAAACTGTTGGTGATCCAGAGGTTATGAGATTCTGGAGAGTAACTGACAAAACCAAAGATGATGCCTTAAAAAGAATACAAAAAATGAAAAGTCATTGGGAAAAGCATGGTTTTGGTGACTGGGCTGTGGTTGAAAAGAGATCTGATGAACTCATCGGTTTTTGTGGTGTGCACCACATCGATTTTATGCCGGAGGTAAACCTTGGCTATGCATTCAAAAAGGTAAAATGGCGACAAGGGTTTGGTTATGAGAGCGGCAAAGCAGCGCTTGCTTTTGGTTTTAAGAAAATGAAACTCGACTTCATCACTGCAGTTATTGAAAAACCAAATATCGCATCAAGAAACTTAGCCCAGAAGCTAAGTCTCACTTTTTGGAAAGAGTTTTCGCACGAAGGGCGGGACCTCATAGCTTATTGCAAAACACTGAAAGATTTTTTAGATCTTAAAAACTAACTGAGGCAATACATAATCCCCAGCAAACCGAAAGAGAATAGAACAAAAGTTATCATCTATGCTATTCAGCGGAAATGGCGATGTTGCCAAATCCGCTAAATAGTACAATAAAATCATAATTAACCTGTAATAATAAGCAGTTAACTAAATCCTATTGTCGCTGAATGCCAGTATCGAAATTAATATTTCGAGCTGAATAAACTCTATTTACCGAAAATGCCATCAATAGCAATTTCGGTAAATAGAAAATTGAAATCAAAATTCTTGTTTAATAATAACTGGTTATCAAAAATACGTAGCCGGTGAATAGCAATCAAAATCGGCTTTTAATAATTGAGTGGAGGCGCCGCGTTATAAAACGCCCGCTTCTCACTCCCTGTTATGCCATAAAACATTATATGAAATATGCACACTTGATGTTGTCAATATGTAACTACAATAACGCTATAAAATTCGAGGGAATACATGCTATTCATTGTCGCCTCCGGGCAGTTCAAATAAAATATCAGTCGTCGATAGTACAGGTAAAGAATTTTTCTATATGACTGATCAAACCACACTGGCTCCTGGAATAGGAAGGAAGAATTGGTCTAAAAAAAGAATCATTGATTTGTTTAATGACTGTAGCACCGCTCAAGAAAAGGGAATAAATAAATTATTCTCCGAAATCATTATCAAATAAAAGAGTAGCAACCATTGTTAATGAAATCTTTACAACGCTTGCCACAATTAATCATTAAACAAGGGCATGCTATTATCTTGTCGAAGCGGGCTTTCAAGGTTCGCGATATTTAATCTTTTAATAACCTTTAACGGCACGCACCGCAGGCCTGTTAATATCGCCTTCGCTGTATAATAATAAATCTAATCCTCTCTCATAATTATTGACATATGTAACCCTCCCGGTTACAATTAGCTTTATGATTAAATCATTCAAACATAAAGGCATTGAAGACTTTTTCTATACTGGAAATAAAAATGACATAACGCCTGACCATGCAGGAAGGCTTGAATTAATTCTAGACCGACTAAATGCTGCAAATGAAGTAAAGGATATGAATTATCCGGGTTCAAATCTTCATAAATTAACAGGTGATGAAAAAGGTCAATATGCAGTAAAGGTATCTGGTAACTGGAGAATTTTTTTTAAGTTTATTGATGGTGATGCCTATTTTGTTGACTATGATGATTACCATTAGCGAGGTACAGACATGAATAGAATGAGACGTAAACCAACACATCCAGGGAAAATTATTCTGGAAGATTATTTAAAACCTTTATCCATAACAATCACAGAAATGGCGTTTTCGCTTGGAGTGTCCAGAAAAACACTATCAAAAATCATAAATGAAAGAGGGGCTATAACGCCGGATATGGCTCTTCGTCTTGGCAGAGCTTTCGAAACGACACCAGAATTATGGATGAATCTACAAAAAACTTATGATCTGTGGCTAGCTGAACATGAGTCAAAAGATTGGCAAAAGGTCAAACCATTCTCTCCTGAAAAACTTCATGCACAAGACATGGTAACCCAATAAACCGGACCGGGCCATAAAACGCAATGCAAGTTTTACTGCAAAGTATGGACATTAAGCCTATCTTACAAAGGTTTTTGTTTATCTAAAAATTTATTACAGGCAGGAGTAAAATGTTAAATAAAATAAAAGGGTATCTGGAAATACTGGATCGAAAGTTTGGTTTTTTAAGATCAATTGAAAATAATTTTCAGCCAGGACCGGAAGACCCATTTGTTCCAGTTAACCTGATAAGAGAATTCAACCTTCAGGAAGGTGTCTTCATTGAAGGTGAAGGTGTCAAAGGTGAGGGTAAAAATAAAAATCTGAAGCTCACTGAAATTGAAACAATAAATCATAGGCCAATAGAGGAATATTCGAAAGTAAAGTCCTTGAACAGTGTGGTCAGTATCAGCCCGTCTGAAAGGCTCAACATGGCCCAGGGGCCTGATGATATCACTGGAAAGGCGCTGGATATGATCGTGCCCATTGGGAGGGGCCAAAGAGGTTTGATCATTGCGCCTCCAAAATCCGGTAAAACGACAATCCTGAAACACATGGCCAATTCAATCATAGCCAATCACCAGGAGGTGGTGGTCTTTGTATTGCTGGTCGATGAAAGACCAGAGGAAGTTACCGACTTCCGAAGAGGACTCGAAAAGGCTTATGTGCTTTCATCCTCTGCTGACCAGAGTGTTACTCAACATCTGCGGATAACTAAAATGACCATCAACACTGCAATTCGTCTGGCCGAGACAGGCACTGATGCAGTAGTGTTTATCGATTCGCTGACGCGTTTATCACGCGCCTTTAATTCCGATACGCGAAGTCATGGCAAGACCCTGACCGGCGGGCTGGGTGCAAATGCAATGGAAATGCCCAGGCGGATCTTTGGCGCAGCGCGTAATATAGATAATGGAGGATCACTGACAATTCTTGCTACAATTTTGACCGACACCGGAAGCAGGATGGATGATATCATTTATCAGGAGTTCATAGGCACCGGGAATATGGATCTGGTACTCAGCCAAAAATGTGCCGAACAAAGATTATGGCCGGCAATCGATATTCTTCAGTCCGGAACCCGGAAAGAGCATCTCCTGCTGGACAAAGAGGAGTATGATGAGATGGTAAAGATCAGGAGGGGGCTATCCGGTAAAAATGAGACAACAGCAATGGCAGATCTATTGAGATACCTGGAGGAGAGAGATCTGAAATAACAGAATATTTAATTTTATTTCAATTAAACTAAATTTAAGGGCACGATGCGCCTGTCCCGCCATAGCTTTAGCGACGGCGGATCGTGCCCCTTCAATTAAATACCTACGTTTTCTCTGAAGTCTCTGTGGACTCTAGCGAAGCAGGCTAGAGATAAAACTACTTCTTCTGAATAATTCGTGCATCTACAACATACAGATCGGTTTCATAACCCTTTACAGGATTCAGATCTATCTCCTCGATCTGCGGGAAGTTGTGCACAAGAAGGCTCAGGCGTGCAAGATAGTCTGCGAGAACATCAAGTGATACACTCTTCTGACCGCGTATGCCTTTCAGTATCGAGAGGGTCTTGATCTTTTGGATCATGGCCATACCCTCTTCACTGCCTAATGGAGCAAGGGCAAAACTTACATCCTTGAGGGCCTCGGTATATATACCGCCAAGGCCGAACATGATCAGGTGGCCGAACCTGTCTTCCTTTTTGGCGCCAAGTATTACTTCCGTACCTTCTATCATCTGCTGGATAAGGACACCTTTGGCATCCTTAATTTTCATGAGTTCATCCCATGCTGCTTCGGCTTTTTCAAGGTTTTGAATTCCAACCTTGACTCCACCCACATCACTTTTATGGAGCGGACCTATTACCTTCATCACGAGAGGGTAGCCTGCCCTTTCACATGCGGCGGCAAGGCCGGCCCTGTCAAAGACATCCTCCTGGAAAGGCAGCATTAATCCGGAAGCGGCCATTATCTCCTTTACTGATTCAGGATCAGGCTGTTCAGGCTGGTCATTAAGGATTTGCTCTATCCTGCTTTTATCAAAATCACCAGGCAGTTCCATTGGTTCGGAAAGAACCGGCTTGCGGCTTAGCCTTCCGAGCGCCTTGCCTGCCGGAACTTCGTCAGGGAAGATAATCCTTCCGGATTCCCTTATCTTCACGATCATGTCCTGGCACGTGGTGGCAGAGCTTATAATGGGGATGATGGGTATAGCGCATGTATCCATTCCGTTCATTATGGATTCATACAACTTCCAGTTATCAGTCATGCCCGAGTTACCGGTTATGGCAAAGATAACATCTATATTATCTTTTTCCGTCTCATTCAGTATCTTGAATACCTTGTCCATCTGCTCCGGTGTACGGCTCGGCAGGGTATCAATCGGGTTGCCTATGGCGGCTTCCGGCGGAAGCACCTCGGACAGCTTCTGCTGGGTCTCTGCGGTAAGGATAGGCTGCCTGAGCCCCTGCCTTCCCAGTTCATCAGAAAGCATAACCCCTGGCCCTCCTGCATCCGTGAGGATGCATACCCTGTAATCTGTAACAAGTCCTTTTAGGGCAGTAAAGATACATGCCACTTCAATCAAGTCGGCCTTGCTCTGCACCCTTATTATTCCTGCCTTGTCAAACAGGGCCTGAACGGCAGTATCAGGTGATGCCATTGCCCCTGTATGGCTTGCGGCCGCCCTTTCACCTGCGGCAGTAACACCTGATTTTATACCGATAATAGTACAGCCTTTTTTTGTCAGGCTTCTTGCGTGCTTTAAAAGCTTCAGGGGTTTTTTGACTGATTCCATGTACATGAGGATCAGTCTTGAATTTTCCGGGCCATAGTTTTCATCGACAAGCTCAAGGATGTCTTCGACACCAGCCTGTATCGAGTTACCCATGTTCACTACATTGCTGAATGAAAGGCCCCTCATTGTAGCCTGTTCCATGAGATAATCCACTGTGGCGCCCGAACCGCTTATTATATCGATCCGGCTCTTTTTGAGTTTTGGAATCAGACCCGCGAATTTCCCCTGAATAGGATGTGGTTAAAAACCCTGAACAGTTGGGACCTATCAGGGTCATTCCATTTTTTTGTGCAATATCAAGGAACCTCTGCTCTTCTTCTTTTCCTTCTTGATTTTTTTCTCCAAATCCGGCAGTAAGGATAATAACTGCCTTTGTTCCTTTGGCAGCCAGCTCTTCGAGGCTTCTCCTTACAAAGGGAGCCGGGATGGCTATATACGCCAGGTCCGGGGCCTCCGGGAGGTCAGCGATGCTTTTGAATGTGGGGAGCCCCATTATATCCGGTGTCTTCGGATTGATCGCCCAGAGTTTACCCGTATAACCGTTTGATTTTATATTATCTGTAACCCTTCCACCTGTTTTAAGCTTGTCATTGCTGGCTCCTATTACGGCTATACTTTCAGGTTTAAAGAGCAGCTTGTACAAATTGTCTTTCATACCATCTCCCTCCCTGCATTGAATGCCTGCGTAATTACCAGCCCATATAGCAGGTTTGGGACTTACATTCTTTATTGCCTTAAGCCATAACTCGATCGGGAGCTCTCAAAGGGAGGAAGCTTACTCAATGCGCCTATCATAACGACATTGGCAATCTTTCCTGTGGGGTCGCCTATCTCCATTGCCTTTGCCAGGATATCCACTTCAACTACCTTAAAACCTTCAACCGCCTTTGCAATGTCTTCCTCGGAGGGATATTGTTCGGCTGTAATTACAGGGGGAATTACCTTTGTTTTTGAAATAAGTATGGTGGCTCCCTCCCTGAGCATCTCCAGGAAACCGGATCTTAAAAGTTCACTTACTTCCATGGTAATCAGGCAATCTGCACTTTGAGGGAACAGTACAGGACTGTGAACTTTACCGCATGAGAAAGTGCTTATAACAGGTCCGCCCATCTGGGCCATACCATGGGTTTCACCTTTTACAATGTTTTTCTGTGAATAACCTGCAATAAATGCAAGCTGGGTAAGGACTTTACCAAAGAACAGGTTACCCTGCCCTCCGACACCCCTGATAGCCAGAGTAAGTCTTTCCGGAAAATCTGCAATATTATATTCCGGGATGATCAGTTCGGGCGGTTCTGCAAAACTGGCGGCGGCAGATGTTTTTTTATCGCTCTCATCCAGAAATTCAATGGCATCAAAGGGACACATCTGGAGGCACGCCGGGTTTTCTCCGGCGCAACCGGAACAGAGGTTGTTATACTGCGGGAAATCGTCCGTGCCTTTTTCAATGCCTGAGCACATGAGGCAGGTATAGCATTTTTCACATTTCTCATGGTTTATCTTAAGGCGAATGCCCTTTTTGGAATTGGGCTGTTTCTTGACGCAGCAGCCCCTTACCACAACCACGACAAATTCATTGTTCTCGGCAATAGAGAGTGCCTCTTTCATTGTCTGCTGTATTTCTTTTTTATCATATGAGCTTGCAACAAGGACCCTGCACCCGTTTCCTTCCAGGGCCTTCACAAGATCAAAATCAAGCTCATCACCTGCAAGGTTTACCGGTGAAGCAGGGGAAGGCTGGCCGCCGGTCATTGCGGTCCAGAAATTGTCCAGGACTACCTTTACACCGGGGACCTTCCTGAATACCGCATTACGCGTTGCATCCATTCCGGAATGGCATTCGGTACCATCGCCAATAATACTTATGCATTTTGCGGCCTTATCAGGTCTTGCAATAACAAATCCCTGCCGCTGGCTGTCGCTGGCTCCCATTGCAACGCCTGTCTCCAGTGCGTCCATAAAATAAAGGAGTGCGTTGCATCCTATGTCTCCAAAAACAGCTTCTATTTTGCCGCGTTTTTTCAGCTTTGCAATAATACCGGCAAAAAGAGTGTATGGACATCCAGCGCATATCATGGGAGGTCTTGGTACAGGCTTGATTTTGAACTCCCTGTGCTCAATATCAAAACCCAGTTTTTCGGCGATAAGGGTTGGTGACCATTCGGTAATCTTGGAATATTTTTCTTTACCGATCACCTTCATGCCTTCTCTTTCCATTGCTTCCTGAAGGTACATATACCCGTCTTCAATCACGTAAACATCACCGTCAATTGAGTCATAGAACTCTTTAATCTTTTTCATGGGAAGCGGATTTGTCAGGGGCAGGGAAAGTATATCCATGTCAACATTGTAAAAATCCCTTACCTCTTTAACATAGGCGGTATTAACACCGTATGTAATAACTCCCCTTTTTCCCCGGCCTTTGACCATTCGATCAGAGGTGTATTTTCTACCATCTCTTCAAGAGCGGGCATCCTTTCGTCCATGACTGCATCATAGTTTTCTCTTGCCATGGTCGGGAGGAGATTAAACCTTGCCAGATCCTCAGGAATATCCATAAGTTCTCTTTTCCTGATTTCATTAAGCCTGACAAGGCCTTCACTGTGGCAGAGTCCGCCGCTTGCAAGGATAACAACCGGTGTTTTGTATTTTCGTCCTATCTCGGCTGCCAGTCCGGGAGCATCCATCATCTCCTGGTGGGTTCTCGGTTCAATTACCGGAACCATACAGGTTTTAAACAGATATCTTGGATCAATCACATGCTGGGTCGAACTCGGTGTAAAATCACTTGCAATATAGTATATCAGAGCACCTCGCTTATCATGAAAATAGGACGCGCTGGTAAATATGTCTCCCGACTGGAAAAGTCCGGGAATCTTCATGGTTACGACAACATCAGCACCTGCCAGTGTATGGCCGAAACCTACTCCTGCGGCAACAGCCTCGTTTACAGACCATCCTACGTTTATCATGTCCTGAACCTGGCTAAGTCCCCTGTCTATTACCTCGGTGCTCGGGGTACCAGGATATCCGTCAGCACTGTGAATACCGGCTCTTACACAACCGACTGCAAAGGCAATATTTCCCTGCAGCACAAGCTCTTTTCCGGCTTCGTCAGTGCACATATTTTTCATATTATTGGCGCTCATACTTCCATCCTCCCTGGGTATTAAACTTATTTTTTACGGCATTTTCCCATCATTTTTGCCATTTGTGGTAATGCGGTAAGATTACATAAAGATTAGGAATAATACCGGCCTGTAATTTAACAGTCAAGAAATTATACAATATTATAGACCTGAAACATCATTATTTTCACGAAAACATATCTATTGACTGAGCATTGGTAACGTGGTATTACCAATTTCAGCTTAATTAAATGAATGCAGGAAAAACATGTTCAAACCAATCAAATCAGTCAAGATATCCGACAGGGTATATGAACAGTTACGAGACATGATCTATAGAGGTGAACTCAGGGCGGGTGAAAAACTTATGTCCGAGAGGGAGATGGCATTAGCCTTCAATGTGGGAAGACCCACTGTAAGAGAAGCCATTCAAAAACTCATTGAACAGGGCCTGATCGAAAGCAGACGCGGGGTTGGAACCTTTGTACTGGGAGAGGATACAAGAAAAAATAAAAAACCTCTTCTCCAGTTGTTGAACGGCCAGGACTTTACCATTGTAGATCTCCTTGAAGTAAGGCTTGTTCTTGAATCAAACAGTGCCGCCCTTGCAGCGAGGAGGGCAACCGAGCAGGATATAAAAATTATAGAGCAAAGCCTCAACAGGCTTCTTGATACCAGATACAGCCTCGAAAGGGATCTTGACAACGAACTCAGTTTTCATATGAATATAGCCTATGCAACAAAAAACATAGTACAGGTTCACCTCATGAAGAGTTTCTACGATGTATTGTACTACGGAATGAACCTGGCCTTCCCCACCCTCATCAAGGATGAAAAGCTCGATGAAATGACATTTGATCAGCATATAACAATATTCAAGGCAATAGAAAACCGTGACCCGGAACTCGCATCCGAAACCATGGAAAAACATATAGGGATATTGCTGGAAATGTGTGTTGAAAAGGGATTATAGACAGGCGAGTATAGATAATTTATTTGACAAATAACGGCACGTTCATTAAATTGTAGCCAGTTATGCAGTTTTCAAGTCACTTCAAATAATCTTCGGGCTGATATGATCTCATCAGGATTCATTCATTTTGATCACAGGCATAAAAATATGCTTTTAAAATCAGGCTAATGTGGATATATTAGTCACATGTTATTTTCCGGATGGATACAATTTAGAGACTGTCAGCCTTAACCATGGAGGTTTCAAATGTTATACAGAAAAATCGGTAAAACCGGTCTTGAGGCATCGGTCCTGAGCCTCGGCTGCATGAGGCTGCCAATGCTTGAACAGAAGGATCCGCCAAAGGATTTCTTTGAAAGGCAAAGGGCTGTCGATGAGGAAAAATCAATCGAAATGATCAACTATGCCATAGAAAACGGCATTAATTATTTTGATTCAGCCTACATGTACCATGCCGGGAACAGTGAGCTGGTGCTGGGAAAGGCTTTAAAAGGAAAAAGAGACAAGGTAATTGTAACAACCAAATCGCCTGTATCAATGATCCAGAAATATGAAGATTTTGACCGGATACTTGATGATCAGCTTTCAAAACTTGATACAGATCATCTGGATTTCTACCTGCTCCACGGGTTGAACAAGGACACATGGGAAAAGGCCAGGGGTTTAAATGCTCTGGAGTTCCTGGACAGGATACAAAAGGACGGAAGGGCAAAAAATGTGGGATTTTCCTTTCATGATAAAACAGATGTATTTAAAGAAATCATAGATTCCCACAACTGGGCAGTCTGCCAGATCCAGTATAATTATTTTGATGAAAATTATCAGGCAGGAAAAGAAGGGCTTCAATATGCAGCAGCAAAGGGCATCGGCATTATTATAATGGAGCCCCTGAGAGGAGGCAGATTGACCCAGAGGATTCCTGATGGAGTACAGAAGATATGGGATTCCGCTGAAATTAAACGCAGTCCGGCCGAATGGGGGCTCAGATGGGTTGCCAATCATCCTGAAGTGTCTGTTATCTTAAGCGGTATGTCTTCAATGGAACAGCTCAGGGAAAACATCGGACTTGCTGATGATTTTGTACCGAACAGCCTTTCAACAAAAGAAATTAATATAATTGGCCAGGCTGCAGATGCCTACAGGGAACTGATGAAGGTAGACTGCACCGGATGCGGTTACTGTATGCCCTGCCCTAATGGAGTCAACATCCCTATGATTTTCTCGGCATATAATGACTCTTACATGTTCAATGATGATGAGATAGCAACCATGATTTACAATGGCTTTTTAGGTGAAGCCCAGAATGCCGTAAATTGTGTTGAATGCGGAGAATGTGAAGAAAAATGCCCCCAGCAGATAGAGATAATAGAAAATCTGAAGGGCGCCCATGAAAAATTATATAGAGAAGGTTATGGACCCGGGCCAGGGGGACCCAAATCTGAAAAAGAAGAATAGAAAATCAAAACATATTTACTAAGGAGGATAATTTTAATGGAAAGACGTGATTTTATTAAGGCAGGTGTTGTTGGTCTGGGTGCAATGGCAATCGCCGATAAGAGTATGGCCCTTCAGTATTATCCAAAAAAATCCGATAAAAAATGGGCGGTCATCTACAGCACATGGTGCGGTTCAAGCCGTGATGCCGGTGTATGGATCTGCGAGGGTCTGGGCGGAATAGCAGATGTATTTGATGTACGTGAAAACCCCGATCCCAAAGGATACGACAATATAGTGGTTGGAGGTTCAATCCGGATGGCCAAGGTATCTCAGGAGATGCAGGATTACCTGGCAAAAAACAAAAATGTTCTAAAAAACAAGATCAGGGGTTTCTGGTGTGTACAGGGAAACATGATGAAGCCTACGGGCCCTGAAAATGTAAAACAGCTTATTGACGATCATCTCTCAAAAATAACCGGCGTTACAGGTGTTCCTGGAAAATGTTTTAATGGCAGAATTACGAAAAGTCTTATGGATTCCAAGACCCGGGATATGATGAAGAGCATGGATGACTATGACCTCATGAAACGAATAGATTTTCTGGATTTTGGAAAGGTCATACTTGCTTCGGTAAAGTCGTAAACAACACCCGCGTTGAAACCGGTTGCAGAATATTGAATTGCAGGGGCACAATGAATTGTGCCCCTACGTTTTTTTGCACCTTAAGATTGTTAAAAGATCCATTCAGATATTACACAAGACATCAAATTCTTCTTTTTATCAGCCGGGAAAGAGCACCAATTTCTCTGCACCCGAACAAAAGGGCTGCCAGCAAATAAATAATGGTTCCGGAGATAATAAGGATAACTACCTCAACTGCTAGTTTAAATACGCCCGCATCAGGATTACCCGGGAATAATAAATACTTGAGACAATATACACTGAGCCCCATAATAACTGCCGATAGAAATGTTTTAGAGATGGACACAATAATCGGAGTCAGGGTCCACTGAGGCATTTTTCTTTTTAAAAGAAAAACAAGCAGTATGAAGTTTATAGAGGATGACAGAGAAAGTGCAAGGGCAAGCCCCCCGTGTTTTAGAGGCCCCATGAGTATTAAACCAAAGAAAAGGTATGCCAGGAATGTAACAACCGATACTTTTACAGGTGTCACAGTGTCCTGAAGTGCATAAAAGGCTGACACAACAATTCTAACCCCGGAAAATGCCCAGAGCCCAAGGGCATAATACATCAGGGCGATTGCAGTCATGTCCCTTGAAAAGACATCAAAGGCCCCCCTCTGGAATAAAAGCTGGATAATGGGTTTACCCAGTACTATCAACCCTGCCATGGCAGGAAGATTGATAAAAAAAGTAATTTTTATTGCATGATCAAGAGTATCCAGAAAGGCACTGTTATCTTTGTCCGCTGCCTGTCTTGCAAGGGAAGGCAGGGCGGCCGTACTTATTGATATGGCAAAAACTCCCAGGGGCAATCCAACAAGCCTGTCAGCATAATACAACCATGAAATACTGCCTTTTACAAGAAAGGAAGCAAGCAGTGTTCCTGTTAACTGGTTTACCTGATAAACGGCTGACCCGAAAAGGGCTGGCAGGATAAGCAGTCCTATCCTTCTGACGGCAGGATGCCCGGGCTGCCACATGGGCATGATTGACAGACCTTTTTTGAAGACGATCGGTAGTTGAAGAATTACCTGAAGTACGCCTCCAACCAGTACTCCAATGGCAGTAGCGATTATAGGCTCCGAAAGATGGGGAGCTACAAGAAACGTTGTACCAATTATGCCCACATTTAATAAAATAGGCGCAGCAGCCGGAGCGGCGAAGTGCTTAAGGCTGTTAAGAACCCCCATAAAGAAAGCTACAATACTTATCAGGAATATGTATGGAAACGTAATCCTCGTAAGCAGTGTCGTGAGTTCGTATTCAGGACCTTTTCCTCCGAACCCAAAGGCCATCAGCCTTACAATCCAGGGAGACAGGATGATTCCGGCAATAGTTATCACGACCAGCAGGACCGACAGCAACGTCAGGATGATTCTGGCAAGTTCAAATGCCTCTTTTTTTGATTTATTTTTGAGGTATTCTGTAAAAACGGGAATAAATGCAATGGTCATGTTCCCTTCGGCAGTGAATCGGCGCAGCATATTGGGTATTCGAAATGCCACAAAAAAGGCGTCAGCCGATATTGTAGCCCCAAAGTAAGAAGCAATTACCATATCCCTGACAAGGCCCATAACCCTGCTTATAAGAGTAAAAAATGACACAACTCCAGCAGCCCTTTCCAGGTTGCCTTTTTCCTTATTATTGATTTTTTCAGAAGAATTGTTCATATTTATTTTTTATCTTGACAGTATTAATCTATTAATTTAATAAAGAACGTTTATTAATCTTAACAACAGGAGTAATTAATTTGGCAAATCATAAATCAGCTCTTAAAAGGGCAAGACAGAGTGAAGTCAAAAGGCTCAGGAATATGGGTTTCAAGACCCGTTCTAAAAATATTGTAAAAGAAGTACGAGAGGCTGTCTCCGAAAACGATAAGGAAAAGGCCATTGAAAAACTGAAAAAGGCAACTGTAATAATACAGAAGAGTGCTTCTAAAGGTGTATTCCATAAGAAAAAAGCCTCCCGTAAGATATCCCGTCTTGCACGTCAGATTAACCAGATTGCGGCATCCTGATAAATTTATTTACAAAGCAATAGAAACAGATTCTCAAGTACAGGTTTCGGTCTGGAACCGGACTTGAGCAATCTGTCTGCTTCATAAAGCAGTGTAATACCCCTTTCAAGCTCTTCGGATGTCCATTTTTTAGAATGTTTAAGAAAGTTCTGCACGGAAAAGGGGGCAATTCCCAGCTTTGACGCTATTCCGCTAACGCCGGTGTTCTTTGCGGCTAATGTCTTCACCTGCCACAGCAGTCCAACCTGCCTGTTCAGCATTCCGATAATCTGAAGGGGTGCGCTTTTTTTGTCCTCCTCCTCCAGAAACCTTGAAAGAATAGAAAGGGTCTGTTCAATTTTTTTTCCCGAAAAGGCATCCATCAGCTCAAATATGGAAAACATCCGGCTGTTGATGGCAAGCTCCCTGACTTCCTTTTCTCCGATTTTTCTATCCCCATAACTTAACTTCAGTTTTTCGAGCTCCGAATAGATTTCCCGGAGACTGTTTCCAGCAACTTCCTGAAGAAAGGCGCACCCGTTTCTGTCAATGTTAAGGCCTGTTTCCCTGGCTGTACGTTGTATCCATGGGACGATCTGGCCGGTCTTCAACTCGCTGAAATTGACAGCATAACCTGAGGCCCTTAAAGTCTTGTAGAACTTTTTCTTGAAATCCGTTTTTTCGGATAAAAAAATAAGACAGGTGGATTCGACCGGTTTTTCAAGGTAGGAAATAAATTTATTGAGCTGATCAGCTTTATAGGCATCAGTTCTTCGTAATATTATCAGACGATTGGATGCCAGAAAGGGAACAGTCTGCGCCCTGTTCACAACATCGGAAGGACTGCTTTCACCGCCGTAGCATACCTCCAGGTTAAAATCTCTGGAGTTCTCAGGAATGAAATCTTCACGTAATTTTCCCAGTACTCTCTCGACAAGGAATTCATTGGTGCCATAAAAGAGATAAAAGGGCGCAAGCCTCCCCTTTTCCAGTGAGTTTATTACGTCATCTGGTTGAAGATCACCGGCCATTAAAATCTTTCCATGGTCCTGTTATATATTCTTTCGGAAAGGAGCCGTGCGATTTTTAGTAATGCTTCTCTCCGGTTCTTCCTGTTTACAAGCGGGTCAGATGTCACGTTAAAGCTGGCTTCTTCTGTCATTGAGCTGTCGTTCCACACTGTTTTTCCATCTGCGCTGTCAATAAGGCTTGCATTGAGACGCAGTATCAGCCTTCTGCTGCTTGTGGTTTCATGGGTAACAATCCTGCCCGCAATCGTTGTCTGTCCGGAATCATATGTCAACGGCTGGGTAGTCACCTCATAGACCTGAACTTTAAGGAGCATGGCTGCCTGATCCTCGTTTTTGAGAGGGACCAGGGAATGGCTTATGAATTCATTTCTCAGGACAGTTGTAAAATCCGCCTCAAAACCCTTTTCGGATGAGGGACTTTCGATCATAGGTATGGCCAGGCTTTTAATCTCAATACCAACCGGCCTGCCGTTAGCCCTGAAGCTGTACCCGCAGCCGGAAAAAAAAGTAACAGATAAAATTAAAAGCAGAGCAACTACAGATTTTGTAAGATTCATTATGTTATTTCCTAAATAACAATATTAACCAGCTTCTGCTGAACAACTATAACCTTCCTTATCTTTTTATCACCGATAAAGTTCTTTACCTTTTCATCGTTAATGGCCTCTTTCTCGATTTGCTCATCCGAAAAAGACGCAGGTATTTCAATCCTGCTTCTCACCTTGCCGTTTATCTGTACAACAAGGAGTTTTTTATCAACCTCAAGAGCCTCTTCAAGATAGGACGGCCACCGGGCATCCAGCAGGAAACCTTCATAGCCTAGCATATGCCACAGTTCTTCGGCTATATGGGGCACAACAGGAGAAAGCAGGAGAATGGTCTTTTCGGCAGCATCCCTTATCACCGACCAGGATGTTTCATCCTTCTTCTTCCCGTCATTCAGGTATTTGTAAATCTCATTAATGAGCTCCATGACTGCACTGATGGCTGTGTTGAAATGAAACCTGTCTTCGATATCATTTGTGACCTTCTTTATGGTTTCATGAACCTTACGATTTATCGACTTCAGGTCATCGTCAAGCCCCTCGGCATTACTGATTGAAGGAGCATTTTTAAGAAAATCTATATTATCGGTAACAAGCCTCCAGACCCTGCTCAGAAATCTGTAGGCACCATCCACACCCTGGTCGCTCCACTCCAGATCACGTTCAGGCGGAGATGCAAACAGGCAGAACATGCGCACAGTATCAGCACCGTAGGCATCGACAAGCTGGGCAGGATCAACGACATTCTTTTTCGATTTTGACATCTTCATGCTTCTGCCCCTGATCACCTGCGAACCGCACTTTACACACTTGTCATCATTTACTTCATTAGGAAAGAGGTATCCGTGTTCAGGACATTCTTCGGTTTCCTTACATACCATGCCCTGGGTCAAAAGATTTTTAAAGGGCTCATCTATGTGAACATACCCCAGGTCTTTCAGAACTCGCATAAAAAATCTCGAATAAAGAAGGTGCAGAATAGCGTGCTCAATACCACCGATATACTGATCGACAGGCAGCCAGTATTTTACATTTTCACTGTCAACAGGTGCCTTGTCATAAGCAGGGCTTGCATACCTGGCAAAATACCATGACGACTCGACAAATGTATCCATGGTATCGGTTTCACGCCGTGCTTTTGCCTTGCATTTCGGGCATGTCGTTTCATAAAAATCAGGCTCAAAGGGGAGAGGAGAACCGCCGCTCGCTCTTAGTTCCTTGTTAAGCGGGAGCACAACGGGCAGATCCTTTTCATCTACAGGAACAGTTCCGCACTTATCGCAGTATATTATGGGGATTGGAGCGCCCCAGTATCTCTGGCGTGAAATATTCCAGTCTCTTATTCTGTAATTCACGGTTTTATGCCCTATGCCCTTTGATTCGAGATATTTCGCTATTTCTTCCTGTGCCTCTATATTTCCGATTCCATTAAAAGGGCCTGAATTGACAAGAACTCCCTGCTCCATATATGCCTCTGTCATGGTATCTCCGGAAAGATTCCTGTCTTTGGGTGTTATAACAACCCTCTTCTTTATATTATACTTTTCGGCAAACTCGAAGTCCCTCTGATCATGGGTCGGCACCGACATAATGGCACCGGTTCCATAATCATAAAGTACAAAGTTGGCTACATATATCGGGATTTTTTCTTCGGTCAGGGGATTTAAAGCATACCTCCCTGTAAAAACGCCCTCTTTTTCAGTATAATCCGCAGTTCTGATGAAACCGTCTACCTTCATGGTGCGATCAATAAAATTCAGGACTTCTGTTTCCTGCGAAGCACCTTTAACCATATCCTTCAGCAAAGGATGCTCCGGGGCAAAACACATAAATGTTGCACCAAAGACTGTATCGGGTCTTGTAGTAAAGACGTCAATTACCTGATCGGAATCTGCCAGGGGGAATTTGATTATTGCACCAAAGCTTTTACCTATCCAGTTTTTCTGCATGGTTATAACCCTTTCGGGCCAACCGGTCAGCTCATCACATTTCTGAAGGATATCTTCTACATAGTCAGTGAGTTTAAAATACCAGCTGTCCATCTCCTTAAGGATTACTTCCTTGTTTGTATGGCGCCAGCAGCATCCGTCTTCCACCTGCTCCTTTGCAAGAACAGTCTGGCAGCTCTCGCACCAGTTAACGTGGGTCCGTTTCTTATAGGCAAGACCCTTTTCGTACATCTTGATAAAAATAAGCTGTTCCCACCTGTAATAATCAGGGTTGCAGGTGGCGATCTCACGCTTCCAGTCATAACTGAATCCCATCATCTTGAGCTGGGCCTTCATATTGTCAATATTGGAATATGTCCATCTGGCAGGATGCGTATTGTTATCGATGGCAGCATTTTCAGCAGGAAGCCCGAAGGCGTCCCAGCCCATCGGGTGGAGCACGTTCTTGCCGGTCATCCTTTTATATCTCGCTACAACATCACCTATTGTGTAGTTGCGCACATGCCCCATATGGATCTTCCCGGAGGGATACGGGAACATTTCCAGAAGATAATATTTTTCCCGGTCCGGGAGTTCCTTCACTTCAAAAAGTTTTTCCTTCTCCCAGTATTCCTGCCATTTTTTTTCAATTGTCTTTGGGTCGTACTTCACAATCCTTCTTTGCCTTTCCTGTTCATTTAGTGTTTATGCGGCTAACTCGGACATGCCGGTGCCCGGATAGCCGGTACCTTTGTCCAGTATTATGGTCAGATCCGAAAAAGGTGAAAAATAATGCCTCAGGTTATTGGTTATTTTTTCAACTGATCCGGTATATTTATTATCGATGGATATATACATCTTTAATACATAGTCAGCCTCATCTTTATATTTATCCAAAAATACCCCGGCAATGCACTTTGTTGCGGTTTCCAGATGAATAATATATTCCGATTCAGGTCCAGGCACCTCTGGCAAATAAAAACCGAATTCATTTATGCACATTTTATCCAGGGTGTTTCCCACATCCTTTATTTCTCTTTTAAGGAGATCGAGGCTGTACATTGTTTCTTCGCCAAGCCCATGGATCAGAAGCTTGTCCGCTTTTATGGAATTCTGTGTCGCAAACAGCAGTTTATCGCCACATGCACCTGACCAGATTCCGGATTGAAGAATGTTACTCATACTTCCTGTCATTTTTTTATCAATAGCATTCAGGGCTTTTGGCATTTTATCCTGAATCCTGAACGAAAGCATGACCACTGCCTGGCACCAGAGATCTTCAAGAGGACGATTTGTAAATCTCAGATCAAGCCGCATTTCGTTTATACTTCCCGATTTTCATCCTTAATATCTGTCATATAAATATTATCCAGCACGCCGTTAATAAAGGCGCCTGATTCTTCAGTACCATATTTTTTCCCAAGCTCAACTGCCTCGTCTATTGATACCTTGTGGGGAATATTATCCATAAACAACATCTCATAGACACTGAGTCTCAGAATACTCCTGTCCACTCTGGACATTCGTTCCAGTCGCCAGTTCCTGGAGGCCTTTTTTATGAGCTCATCTATATGGCTTTTATTTTCACATACACCCCGAACGAGCTCTTTTGAAAAGGCCTTGAGAGATTTCGGAGCATTAAAATTCTCACAAATCAATTCAAAACTTTTATCCGGATTCCCGGGGTTATATTCCATATGAAACAGGACCTGCGTTACCAGTTCTCTGGCTTTTCTTCTGTTTCCCATTACGACTATCTATTTTAATCCTTACAGGTTAACTCTACTTCAAATTTTTAAAAAGGCTTGCCATCTCCATTGCAGCCATTGCAGCATCCCACCCCTTGTTTCCAGACTTCGAACCAGCCCTTTCAATTGCCTGTTCGAGATTGTCGGTAGTCAAAACGCCGAAGGCCAGAGGAATGTCGCTTTCAAGGGATACAACCGCGATTCCCTTGGCAACTTCAGAAGCAACATAATCAAAATGCGGCGTGGCGCCCCTTATTACAGCACCGAGGCATATTATGGCATCAAATCCACCTTTTGCAGCCAGCCTTTTTGCGGCTACTGGTATCTCAAAGGCTCCCGGGACCTTTACGAGTGTAACATTATCTTCGGTTGCACCATGTCTTTTAAGGGCGTCCATCGCACCTTCGACCAGCTTGGAACATATGAAATCATTGAATCTGCTTACAACTATCGCAAATTTAAAACCTTCGGCTGATATAATACCTTCAAGTATTTTTGGCATTTTTGTCTCCTCCTAATTATTTTAGCTCTTTTCCTATCTGCATCATATGCCCCAGCTTCTGGCACTTGGTCAACAGGTATTTCATATTTTCAGCTCTTGGCTCACATTCAATAGGCACCCTGTCTGTTACGATCAGGCCATATCCTTCAATTCCCTTTATTTTTTTAGGATTATTGGTCATCATCCTCATCTTTTTAATACCAAGTGAGGCAAGCATCTGTGCACCTACACCATAATCACGAAGATCAGCGCTGAACCCAAGCTCTTCATTGGCTTCAACAGTATCACGCCCCTTATCCTGAAGTGCATAGGCCTTCAACTTGTTCGCAAGACCAATACCTCTTCCTTCCTGCTGGAGATAAAGAATCACACCAAGGCCTTCATCCTGAATCATTTGCATGGCCTTTTCCAGCTGATTACCGCAATCACATCTATATGACCCGAAAACATCGCCGGTAAGGCACTGGGAATGAACCCTTACAAGTATTTCCTTCTCGGGATCTATATCTCCCTTTACCAGGGCGAGATGCTCATAGTCATCAATATCATTAACAAAACCATATGCTTTGAATTCCCCAAACGGTGTTGGCAGGACCGTTTCGGCAACAATATGAACAAAGGATTCATTTCTCATCCGGTATGCTATTATATCGGCTACTGTCGCTATCTTGAGATCGTGCTTTTCAGCAAAATCAATGAGATCGGGCATACGTGCCATTGTACCGTCATCATTCATTATTTCACATATGACACCTGCGGGTTTAAGGCCGGCAAGTCTTGCAAGGTCTACCGAACCTTCTGTCTGGCCTGTCCGGAAGAGAACGCCACCCTTCCTGGCCCTCAACGGAAAGATATGACCAGGCTGAACAAGGTCGTCGGGCCTGGCATCATCTTTCACTGCCGCGAGTATGGTTCTTGCCCTGTCATGTGCCGATATGCCCGTGGTAACACCTTCTCTTGCCTCTATGGATATGGTAAAGGCTGTGTTGAAAGGAGACTTGTTGTTATCCACCATAAGAGGCAGATTAAGCTGTTCAACTATTTTAGGTTCAAGGGACAGGCAGATAAGACCCCTGCCGTATTTAGCCATAAAATTTATGGCTTCGGGCGTGATCTTTTCGGCAGCCATGGTCAGATCACCCTCATTCTCCCTGTCTTCGTCATCTACAAGGATTATCATTTTTCCATTTTTTAAATCTTCAATTACATCTTCAATTCTTGATATGGTCATTTTATATTTGTGCCAAAACCGGACTGCTTCAGCATCTCCATGCTAATGGATGAAGAAGCAACATTATTTTCAGCACTCCTCTCCTTCATAAATAATTTTTCAATATATTTTGCTATCAGATCGGTTTCAATATTAACCTGATCACCGATCTTTTTCTTCAACAATGTTGTTGAAGTCCCTGTTTCGGGGATGATATTAACCTCAAAATAACCTTTTTTACAAACATTAATAGTAAGACTTATGCCATCTATGGTAATTGATCCCTTTTCAATAGTGTACCTTGATAACTTTTCATCGATTGAAAACCCGATAAGCCACGATCGCCTGATCTGTTTTTTTTCTGTTATTTTACCAATGCCGTCAATATGTCCCGAAACAATATGACCTCCAAGCCTGTCCGAAAGGCGCAACGCCCTTTCAAGGTTTACTTCCGATCCGTTCCTTAGTGAACCAAGAGTTGTTCTGGATATAGTCTCTCCTGAGGCGTACATCATGATAAGACCATTATTCATTTCAGTAACAGTAAGGCATGCCCCGTTTACAGCGACACTGTCGCCTATACGGCAGTCTGACATATCAAACAGGGGCATTATTGAAATAGTCATATCCCCCCCGGAAAGCCGGGCGTTCTTTATTCTTCCTGTTCCTTCAACCAGTCCTGTAAACATCTGCCATACCTTTGTTATTAATAAACCGGATAACCCGAGATTAAGACGTCTTCTCCATATTTCTTTACTTTTACGTCCGTCAGGTTGAGAGAGTCGCTCATGTACACGGGCCCCTTTCCCCTTGCCATCGGGATTCCGTCGTTTCCCCCCAGCAGTTTTGCCGCCTTGAATATCAGAAACTTATCTATCAGCCTTTCTCTTATCATGGAGCCCATCACCCCTGCCCCGCCTTCGAACAATATCGATGTTATGGACTTCTTTCCAAGAAGGTCCATCATTGCGTCAAGATCGACATGACCATCCTTTACAGGGCATCTTATAACAGAGGTGTTACCCGTTTCAATCCGGTTTACCATCTGTTTACTGACCCTATCGCCTGTAACAATAAAATTTAAAACTGCTGAATCATCATTCAGGAGCCTGGCACTATGAGGTATCCTGAGATGGGTATCAACTATGATTCTATGGGGGTTTCGCCCCTTCCCCCGCGTAAGCCTTGATGTAAGCTGAGGATCATCGGCTATGACTGTACCAACCCCTACCATCACAGCGTCTGTTTCGGATCTCAACCGGTGAACATACTGCCTTGCCTTTTCTCCTGTCACCCACATGGAGTGACCTGTTGAAGTTGCAGAGTACCCGTCAAGCGTGAGTGCCGATTTTGCAGTTATAAAGGGTCTATGGGTTCTTGCATACTTGCTGAATGATTCCAGTACCTTTTTACATTCTTCCTCAAGTATCCCTGTCTTTACACTGACCCCTTTTGATCTTAAATATGCAGCCCCACCTCCCCTGACATCAGGATTCGGGTCCTTCATGCCTATAACCACAGTTTTTATTCCGTTCTCAATTATTGCTCTTGTGCATGGCGGTGTCTTGCCCTGGTGGTTACATGGTTCCAGGGTCACATACATTATATCACGGGATGTTATCCTGGTTTTAAGATTGGAAAGAGCATCTACCTCCGCATGATCTGTCCCCGCCTTTTTGTGGTAGCCGGATGCGATTATTTTATCATCCCTTACTATCACAGCTCCGACAGCAGGATTTGGAGATGTCTTCCCAACGCCCCTGGATGCCATCTCCAGGGCTTTTTTCATATATATAGTATCTTTATCTCTCAACTGTTTTTATCAGGAAAGGGGTTAAACATCATAAAAGCGACAGGTGATGCAGGAAGGAATGAAGCGGGGCAGAGGCTCGCTATTAACTTCCTCCTTCTCTTCTGGTCTTAAGGATATCTTCGAGCTCTGCCATAAATTCGTTAATATCCTTGAATTGCCTATACACGGAAGCGAACCGGACATAGGCTACTTCATCCCAGTCCTTAAGGCTGCTTATTACCCTTTCCCCAACCTCTTTGCTCTCAACTTCTTTTTTTCCAAGTTCCTGAAAATAAACCTCCAGTGAATCAACAAAATCTTCTATCCTGGTAATACTCACAGGTCGTTTTTGACAGGCCATCTGAATTCCAGCTATAATCTTTTCTCTGCTGAAGGGCTCTCTCCTGCCGTCTTTTTTTACGACCATCGGCAGAATTTCTTCCAGCCTCTCATAGGTAGTAAAACGCCTGGCGCAATCAAGACACTCCCTTCGTCTTCTTATCGTGCGTCCATCCTTGCTTAACCTTGAATCTATAACCTTATTTTCGATTTTTGAGCAATAGGGACATTTCATATACTCAACCTTTCGATTTCGAGATTAGCCTCTGCCAGCATCTGATCCGACAAAGGATCATCGTAACCTTCAGCATAATATACCTTGCTGATTCCTGCGTTTATTATCATTTTGGTACATATCACACAGGGCTTATTAGTACAATAAAGAACTGATCCGTTGATGGATATACCGTGATAAGCTGCCTGTATTATCAGGTTCTGCTCCGCGTGAAGGCCTCTGCACAATTCATGTCTCTGACCCGAAGGGATTGCGGAATCAGCCCTGAGACAACCTGCCTCATCACAATGTCTGAGACCCGAAGGGGCTCCATTATATCCGGAAGCCAGTATCCTTTTATCTTTTACAAGAATGGCACCAACATGTCTTCTTAAGCATGTTGATCTTTTGGCAACAAGCTCTGTTATTGCCATGAAATATTCGGGCCAGGAAGGTCTTGACAATTATCTTACCTCGATATTTATATCCTGATCAGTTGAGATAACCATAAACAGGGAATTTTGCACACAGTTCCTTTACTGTGACCTTTATATCTTCCTGGATTTTAACATCGTTGATATTTTCCAGGACCTTTCTTATCAATCCGGCTACAATTTTGATCTCTTCTTCCTTGAAACCGCGCGTCGTAACAGCAGGAGTTCCTATTCTTAGACCGCTGGTTACCTGCGGGTTTCTCTTTTCAAATGGTATAGTATTCTTATTTACAGCTATTCCTGCCTTTCCCAAAGCGATTTCAGCTTCAAGTCCAGTTATATCCCTTGACGTCAGATCTACAAGTATAAGGTGATTATCGGTTCCGCCCGAAACCAGATTGAACCCGTAATTTTTCATCTCGTGAGCGAGAATCTTTGAGTTCTTTATTACCTGTTTCTGATATTCGATAAATTCAGGCTGCAGGGCCTCGTGGAAACAGACAGCCTTGGCCGCAATGGCGTGCATGAGAGGGCCTCCCTGTATACCGGGGAAAATACTTTTGTTTAATTCCTTTTCGTGTTCCTTTTTGGAAAGGATCAATCCGCCTCTGGGTCCGCGCAGGGTTTTATGGGTTGTTGATGTGATAAAATCGGCCTTTCCTATGGGTGAAGAATGCAGACCGGCGGCTATCAGGCCGGCAATATGAGCAATATCCGCCATCAGGTATGCGCCTGTTTCATCCGCTATTTCCCTGAACCGCACGAAATCAATTTCTCTGGAATATGCACTTGCTCCGACAACGATCATGTTTGGAGAATGCTCCTTTGCAAGTTCATAAACCTGATTATAATCGATTGTCTGGGTTTCGGGATCAAGGCCGTAGGAAAAAGATTTAAATATCTTACCTGAAAAACTTGCCTTGCTTCCATGGGTGAGATGACCGCCGTGAGACAGATTCATTCCGAGAATGGTATCTCCGGGCTTTAAAACCGCAAAATAGACACCCATGTTTGCCTGCGAACCTGCATGGGGTTGGACATTTACATACTCTGCATTAAAGAGTTTTTGCGCCCTCTTAATGGCCAGAGCCTCAACTGTGTCTACATTTTCACAGCCGCCGTAATATCTCGCTCCAGGATAACCTTCAGCATATTTATTTGTCATTACATTACACTGTGCTTCGATTACGGCCCTCGACGCATAATTTTCAGAAGCAATGAGAACAAGACAGTCCTGTTCCCTTTTTATTTCCCTTTTTATCGCTTCTTTAACTTCAGGATCAACTTGAGAAAGCTCTTTATCAATCAACAGAATCACCTCAACAATCTATTTTATCTACACGCATCTTATGTCTGCCGCCTTCAAAATCGGTTTTAAGATAAACCTTAAGTATTTCGAGCGCGAGACCGTCACCTGTAACTCTGCCACCAACAACCAGGATATTGGCGTTATTGTGCCTGCGGCACAATTCTGCAGTGAAAATATTATGACACAGGGCGGCGTTAACACCCTTGAACCGGTTGGCTGCGATGGACATACCAATCCCTGAGCCACAGATCAGCACACCTTTTTCAAATTCACCGGAGGAAATAGCACCCGCTACTTTCTTGGCGATATCAGGATAGTCAATTGAATCGGCACTGTATGCACCGACATCCGTTACCTCATATCCAAGTTCATTGGAAAGAAGGTTTTTATATTTTTCCTTTAAATCAAAACCGGCATGGTCTGAACCAATAATGATCTTCATTGATACCTCTTTTCATAGAGAATTTTTTCGGCGTGTTTAAGGCTTGTAAGCCTTAAAAAGCAACGATGCGTTTGTTCCGCCAAAACCAAATGAGTTTGACATTGCCACCTTCACATCGGCTTTTCTCGCCTTATTGGGAACATAGTCAAGATCACACTCTGGATCCGGAGTATCGTAATTAATGGTCGGCGGTATCATTCCGTTTTTAATCGTCAATGCAGAATAAATCGCTTCGACTCCGCCGGTACCCCCAAGGAGATGCCCGGTCATGGATTTTGTCGAACTGATGGCGAGTTTATATGCATGATTTCCAAATAATTTTTTCATGGCCTTTGTTTCGGACAAATCATTCAACTGGGTCGACGTACCGTGTGCATTTATATAGTCAACATCCTCCGGTTTTAACCCTGCTGATTGAATTGCCATAGCCATACAACTTACTGCTCCGTCACCTTCAGGATGGGGCGCAGAAACATGATATGCATCTCCTGAAAGACCATATCCGGCTATTTCAGCATATATTTTAGCGCCCCTTTCAAGGGCATGGTTCAGCTCCTCTATAATGAGTATGCCTGAACCTTCCCCCATCACAAACCCATCCCTGTCTTTATCAAAGGGACGGGAAGCCCTTTCAGGTTCATCATTTCTTGTGGACAGGGCTCTCATTGAACAAAACCCGGCAAAGGCCAGCGGAGTGATAACTGCCTCTGCACCCCCGGTTATCATTGCGTCGGCTATTCCATCCTGGATCAGCCTGAATGATTCGCCAACAGCATGGGTGCTTGCTGCACAGGCAGTTTCAATGGATGAGTTTGGTCCCTGTGCGCCATATTCAATGGCGATTTGCCCTGGGAGCATATTGGGAATTATACCTGGAATAAAAAATGGACTTACCCTTCCCGGGCCTTTTTCCAGGAGAATCTGATGATAACTTTCAATCATGGACAGTCCGCCCAGGCCTGAACCGGTCAGGCATCCTATTTTTTTAGAGTTTGCAGGGGTTATTTTAAGGCTGGAATCTTCCATTGCCATCCGGGCCGATGCAAGGCCGTAATGGATAAAGATATCAAATCTTCTTAACTGCTGTTTGTCCATAAAATCGGCTGCATCAAAATCCGTAACTTCAGCGGCTATCTTTGATTTAAACTCTGAGGTATCAAACTTTGTGACAGGCCCAACGACTGATTTACCGGAACACAATGCTTCCCAGTTTTTTTCCACCCCTGTACCTAAAGGAGTAACCATCCCAAGACCGGTAATAACTACCCTTCTCTTCATATCAATAAACCCCTCTATATTCCCAATCTCCTGAATATGATGCCGGCGTATTAAGCCATTGCCTTTTTAACGTACTCCACGGCATCCTTAACTGTAGTGATCTTCTCCGCGTCTTCATCAGGTATTGACACATCAAACTCTTCTTCCATGGCCATAATCAACTCAACCTGGTCAAGAGAATCTGCACCAAGATCATCCACAAATGAAGCTGTTAGAACTACATCGTCCTCTGCAACATCCAACTGCTCACAGATAATATTCCTGATCTTTTCTTCGATATCCGACATTAACCTATTCCTCCTTAAAAAATATTAAAAAATAAACACCATATAAAACATCATTACTTAAAACGGCCTACATATAAAGGCCACCATTTACATGAATAATTTGACCCGTGATATAGGAAGCAGACTCTGAACACAGCCAGTAAACTGTTTCCGCAACATCCTGAGTGGTTCCAAGCCTTCCAAGCGGTATCTGCTGCAGGTAGGTATCTATTACCTTTTCAGGCAGTGCATCGGTCATTTCAGTCTGTATAAAACCGGGAGCAACGGCATTAACAGTTATTCCTCTTGGCGCAACCTCCTTGGCAACAGCCTTTGTAAATCCCATAATACCGGCCTTGGATGCGGAATAATTAGCCTGTCCGACAACTCCTATCTGACCGGAAACAGATGCTATATTGACTATTGCCCCTTTTCTGTTTTTGATCATTGATCTGATTATGGTCTGAGTGCAATTAAAAATGCTTTTCAGGTTGATATTCAATACCAGGTCCCAGTCCTTTTCAGACATTCTCATCAGCAGTGAATCTCTTGTTATTCCGGCATTATTGATCAGGGCGTCAACTCTGCCGTATTGCTTTAGAATATTTTCGAAAAAAGCCTCAACACCTGATTTGGATGATACGTCAACCTTGAAACTTTCACATTTTATGCCCTTTTCGTTAAGCATGGTCAGTGTTTCGTCAGAAGCTGATTCATCAGGATCATAATGAGCTATAAGGATTATTGGATTTTCTTCTGCAAATTTTAAGGCTATTGTCCGCCCTATGCCTTTAGAACCTCCGGTTATTACAACCACCCTTTGTGAGTTTTCCATTTTTTTCTCCACCTTATAATATAGATCTGATATGCTTCTGAATTATATAAAACTGTAATTCTTAAGGCTGTTCAAAAGCTTTTCGCCTGTATTATTTTCTACATAACTAAACGCCATTCTTATGGCATTTTTTATCGCCCTCTCAGAGGAACTTCCATGACAGACTATGCAGACGCCATTGATCCCCAGTACAGGGGCGCCACCAAATTGCGCATAATCAAGGCTTTCTTTAAACTCCTCAAGAAAAACCTTTTCTAAAATACCAGAAGCTTTTCCTGCCAGTCCGTTTAAAAATCTGGCGACTATTGATTCGGCAAGCCCCTCAGAATATTTAAGGACAATATTTCCTATAAAACCGTCACAAACGACAATTTGCACCTTGCCGCTTAATATATCCCGGCCTTCGATATTTCCATAAAAATTTAACGGGCTTTTATTAAAAATATCATAGGCTGATTTCACCAGTTCGTTGCCCTTTCCTGGTTCTTCCCCTATGTTTAAAAGCCCTATTCCGGGTTCTTCGATTCCCAGACATGAGACAGCAAAGGCTTCGGCCATTATACCGAACTGGTAAAGATGATTAGGGCGGCAATCTACATTACCCCCGACATCAATAACTATTACATCACCCTTTTCACCAGGTAAAACGCATGCCAGCGCAGGTCTTTCTACACCTTCGAGTTTTCCCAAAGTCAGTATCCCTGCTATCATAGTCGCACCGGAATTTCCGGCACTCACAACCGCATGCGCCTTGCCGCTCTTTAAAAGTTCAAAAGCAGCCCGTATAGACGAATCTTTTTTTTCTTTATATGCCTTCATAGGAGACTCACCCATACCGACAATTTCACTAGAGTGATGAACTGTCACCATCTTCCTTTTTATACCATCTTCAAGATAAGGTGAAATGACAGTCGAATCTCCAACAAGAATGACTTCGCAGTTCAGCTCCTCACAAGCATGAACGGCCCCATGAACAACCACTTCAGGAGCATTATCTCCTCCCATGGCATCCACGGCAATGATCATTCTAAAGCTCTTCTTTAGTCTCTATTATTGTTTGTCCCTTGTAGCTGCCACAGTTTTTGCAGACATGATGAGATAATACCGGCTCATGGCACTGAGGACAAGAAGATACATTTGGCATCTTAATATGATCGTGGGCCCTACGCATATCCCGTTTTGATTTTGATTTTCGCTTTTTTGGTACTGCCATTTATTTAATTCCCACTCCTTCTAGTTTTTTAATTTATTTAGTATCGTAAAACCCGGATGCCCCTGTTCCTTCAAACAATCACAGGAGTTTTTATTCAGATTGCATCCGCATTTCGCGCATAATCCCAGACAATTATTACTGCATAGACATTTTATTGGCAATGAAAGATAAAGCTGTTCCCGAATTATGTCATACAGATTGATTTCATCATCATGGACAAAAACAATCTCCATATCATCTTCCATCAGTTCCAGCTCAACCTTTTCGGTATCCTCCGGTGCCGGGATCAAAAAGGAGTTAAAAGCTGATTCTACTTCCTGATTATAACTATCAAGACATCTGTCGCAAATAACACACAAGGCTCCTTTTAAGACGCCGTTAAGAACAAATTTATTCCCAACCCTGTAAATCTCTATTTTGACATTTATCGGTGATTCAATTGCCTCTATCTGATCATTATTCTTTTCAGGAGCCCACCAATCCCTGTCAAGGGCAAATTCAAATATTTTTATCCCTTCGCCGGGAATTGATTTAAGGTCGATTATCATCTGGTTTACTAATTCTATTTTCAAATAAAAACACAGGGTTAAAGCATAATTAAATAATCCTGAGTTTTCGGCAAAAAATTAAAAAATGCAGTATATATAACAACACCTATTTGTCAAGTATTTTAAGTTACATACATAGGGAAGTAATTCAAAAAGTAATATAAAATGTTTAGAGAAAGGTAAAAAACAAAAAAAACACCACCCGGAGAACAATCTCGACAGGTGGTGTTTTTTTAAAAAATATATTCTTAAATAATACTGGTAACCGAATCGTTCAGCACCTTTTCGGCTACCTTTTTGGAATCCACATTATAAGTATCATTTTTTACCATCATTTTGAGCTGTTCAACCTTTTCAGTTCGCTCCCGGGGTACATTTTCCATCTTTTCAGCAGCCTTGCTGAATTCAATGGATGTTTTGGAAATATCAACCTGGGCGCCTTTCTGAAATTCTTTTTCAGCCGCCTGACTGTTTACATTACCTGCTTCCTTCAGTCTGCTAGTTTGGGAGGAATCCAGATTCCCGATCTGGTTCATATTTTTTGATATCTCATTTATTTTCATTTTTAGCCCCCTTCAAGATCTGAGAACAGATCTGTTATTATATGAAAACCCGGCTACTCCTCAGTTGTCTGCAAATCAATACTGGTCAGCTGTGTTACTACCTTATCAGTCATCTTTCTGAGCACGTCTTTTTCACGAGCTTCCCCTGATATGTCTATAACATCAACAGACTTCTTCTTTACCGATGCGCCTTCATTGGCAATCATAGCCTTCTTCTTAAGCTGATTACCATATATTCTGAGCACATTTCTTATTTGGTAAGTAGTGATCAAAACACATTGCCTCCACTTATCCAATCGGCTCAGAAAAAAAAAAACTTAAATATTTTTATAAAACAGGAAAGAAAAAATGGAGAGAGCCATCGACAAAATCACTCTCCTGATATCGGCTCCGTGTTAAAGATACTTGATTGATAAAAATGTTATGATCCCTCTGTTTATCAACTGGCCGCACTGCGAGGTTTTTCTATTCCCTGTTTCTTTATTTTCTCTACAAGAGTAGTCCGGTTCATATTTAATAGTTTAGCCGCCCGGTTTTTGACCCAGTCAGCCTTTTCAAGTGCCCTGATAATAAGAAGACGTTCATACTCATTGATGGCATTATTGAGTGAAAAACCATCATCCGGAATCATCGATGGTCCGACTTCTTCGGTCCTCTGTTTTTGCAGGATCTTGTCAGGCACATCCTGGATAGTCAGTTCATCGGCATCTGTGAGGATGACCATGCGTTCAATGATATTTTCAAGCTCCCTTACGTTTCCGGGCCAGTCATAATTCATAAAGGCCTTTACTACATCCTTTGAAACACCTTTTATTTCCTTGCCTCTTGATTTGATCATAAGGTCGACAAAATGGCGGATAAGTAATGGAAGATCAGACCGCCTGTCACGAAGCGGGGGGATTTGAATTGGAATAACCCTTAATCTATAATATAAATCTTCCCTGAACTCATTTTCCAGCACGAGTTTATCCAGATCCTTGTTTGTTGCCGCGATTACCCTGATATCACATTTTATCGTTTTTTTGTTCCCCAAGCCTTTCAAATTCCTGCTCCTGCAAAACACGAAGCAGCTTGACCTGCAGGTGGGGACTCATCTCCGCTATTTCATCAAGGAAGATGGTGCCGCCGTTTGACATTTCAAACCTGCCTATACGTGTTCTAATAGCATTGGTAAAGGCGCCCTTTTCATGACCAAACAGTTCGCTCTCTAGTAAATCTTCGGGTATCGCACCGCAATTTACAGGGATAAGGGGTTTGTCACGTCGCATGCTGTTATAATGAATAGCCTTGGCTACGAGTTCTTTTCCGGTTCCTGATTCGCCCAGAATAAGGACAGTACTGTCCGTATCCGCAACCTTTTCGATCACCCTGAAAACCTTGTGCATCCCCGGGCTGTCGCCAATAAAATTTTCGAACTTGTATTTCTTTTTCAATTGATTTTTAAGGGCAACATTTTCTCTTTTGATGTCCCTGAATTCCAGTGCCCTGTTTATGACCATTATCACTTCTTCCATCTTTACCGGCTTGGCAAGATAGTCAAAAGCGCCCGCCTTCATGGCTTCAACAGCAGTTCTTATAGTGGCATAACCTGTGAGAATAATCCCGATAGTATCAATGGAATGTTCAACCAGGTATTTGAGGACCTCCATTCCATCAACCTTGGGCATGTTCAGATCAATAATGGCTATGTCATAAAAGTCATCATCGATCATATTAATGGCTTCTTCACCATTTTGAGCAGTATCAACCTCAAAGTCTTCAAGACTTAAGATGTCTGAAAATGATTCTCTGATCTTTGATTCATCGTCGACTACCAGTATTTTTGCTTTAGCCATAGATAATTCTCCTGCATCAGATGATACCATAAAAAAATTTTACGCCAATATTTTGGCTCTAGTAATATTAATGTCAATATTTAAACTTCATTTAAAAAAATATCAATCTTTTTTTTTAATATATCTAAGATAGCTATAAATATTTTATAGTAATATTACTTAGCAAATATTAATATATTAAATAATTACACCCTAAATTGTAGTTAATTATCTTTATATTGTATTTATTCTACCTGAAAATTTATTGGAGATTGTTATCAACATTATCAATCCGCACTTTTCGTCAATTACTTGACAGAAATCACGATGACTGTACAAAACACGTTATTGATGGTATAAGCCTTAAGTCAAAAAAATATCATTATTCAATTTACACCTAAATAAACATTGGGTAGACCAACCTGACAAAAAGGAAATAAAAAATGCAAATAATAGACGGCATAAAATATAATCTGAGGGGATTGGAGATAGGGCTCAGGTCACCGAAGCTCCTTCTATTAGGATTAATACGCTTTTTTGTTGTCGTCTTCACAGCCATTGGCCTTGGCAGTATGGTCTTCCTTTATCATCAGGCCATTATTTCGGCAGTATGGATGAAGCCGGAAAGCCTCTGGATAGTCTGGTTATGGTATATCGTGTCGTGGTTGATAATAATGATCCTTCTATTACTGTCTACATTATTATCCTACCTGCTCTCGCAGATAATATTTTCAGTTGTGATAATGGACAAGATGTCAAGGATGATAGAAAACATAAGGCTGGGGCACATCAAAGAACAGGACAATATCTCATATTTCAGACAGCTTATCTTTTTGATCAAACAAGAGATACCGAGGGCAATTATACCGGTTTTAATACTTGTGATTCTATCGGTAATCGGTTGGCTTACACCTTTTGGTCCGTTTTTAACCATACTGTCATCAATTATTGCTGCGGCATTTCTATCCTGGGACAATACGGACCTTGTGCCTTCAAGACGTCTTGTAAAATTTAACAAACGATTCAATTTTTTTGTCCATAACTTCTCATTTCACGTCGGTTTCGGTTTACTGTTTCTTGTGCCTGTTTTCAATATATTGAGTCTCTCATTCGCTCCTGTAGGGGCGACCCTGTATTATCTGGACAGAACGGATCAGTATCCGGGCGTCGATTGATTTAAAAACGAAATATGAGTGTGTGGATGCATGTTCTTTTTCAGGGTAAATACCGTATGGCAGAAGGAGATGACATGTCAAGGCACCCCGGTCATGATGTACGTTTCCCATACAAACCTGAAGAGATTATCAAACTGAGACAGGGAATTACCGAAAGTATTCTGAAAAAATAAAAATCATCTCCGGAATGATCTACCCTGCCGTAGCGCGGCAGGGTGATTCCGCTGTGCACAGCCCTGTATATTTTTTCAATAACAGACTTTTTCCGGGTCTTCCACCAGGTCATTAAGTATTTTAATAAGACTTTCAGGATCAAAGGGCTTATTCAATATTCCGTTAACACAATAGGACTTCAACTTTTCGAGCGTGTTATTCTCAACGTCTGCATAGGCCGTAACAATAATTGTAGGAAGGGCAATGCCCTTTTCCTTTAGCAATAGAAACGTTTCAAGACCGTTAAGTATGGGCATCCTCAAATCGAGCATAAGGATGTCCACATGATTCTCCTGTACACGCTCAACGGCCTCCTTTCCATCTTTTGCCTGATAGACAATAAAACCTGAATCTTCGAGCACATCCTTTAGATTGTTTACAAAATCAGGGTCATCATCAGCAATCAGTATACCTGTTGGCATTACCTTTTTAATCATTTTAAGGATCTCATCCATGTCCAGAGGTTTATGGAGGACTCCCCAGGCGCCGTTTTCCACTGCCCGGCTAATGAGATCTTCAACACTGTATCCGGTCATCATTATTATTTTGGCATCGGGTCTTATTTTTCGTATTTCAAGAAAGCTTTCGACGCCGTTTTTCCCGGACATCTTTATATCCATAAAGGTCAATTCATACTCGTTATCTATAAATTTTTTTATTGCTGTTTCCCCGTCATGCGCCTTTTCGCATATATGCCCCTCCATCTCGAAAATATCCGCGAGGCTCTCTGCGAAATCAACATCATCGTCAACAATAAAAATATTCAGGCTATTCATAATGATTTCTCCATACAATGACCTTTTTATAAAATGTTTTTTTAATCCACAGGTATGGTAATTACCACTGAAGCCCCGTTTTGAGGCTCACCGGTTATATCCATTTCCCATCCATGCTGTTCGATTATCTGCTTTGTTATCGGGATTCCAAGTCCTACACCAAAGGCCTTGGTGCTGAAAAGCGGCTCAAAAAGCTTATCTTTATCTGCCATATCAAATCCAACGCCATTATCCGATATCTCTATTATTATTTTATTACTATCCCGACATGTTTTTACATGAATAAATCCGGATTCATTTGCCCTCTTTTCTTCAATCGCCTGACAGGCATTGGTGAGTATGTTAACAATGCTTCTCCTGAACCTCTCACGATCCATTTCAATTGCTGCACATGTATTTAAATCTTTTAGAATGGAAATTCCCGCGGGGAGAACTGTTTCATCAAGCACCTCGGTTATCCAGTCATCGATTTGCGTCGGTTCCAGTTTTAAATCATGGATTCTGGAATAATTCAAGAGGTCTTCTATTATCATATCACAACGCCTGATATTCCTTTCGGCCCGGTCCAGTGCAGCGGCTATCTTTTTATCCTGCCCTTTATAACGCTTTTGAATGGAAAAAACAGAAGACCTTATGGTGCCCAGGGGATTCCGTAATTCATGACTGACCGTAGCAGTCAATCTCCCCAGGGTTGCCATCTTTTCGCTTACAACAAGCTCTCCCTGAGCGCTCTTAAGTTCCGCAGTTCGTTCATCTACCATCTTTTCAAGACGCTTTCTGTAATTATCAAGCTCATAGTCCCTTCTGTCCCGCATGAGCGCATTGGCGAATATTTCGGCTACGAGTTTAAGTTCCTTGACCAGTTCCTGCGGCCAACTCCTTTCACTGCTTACACTTGATAATATCATACTGCCAAGCAGGGCATCCCCTGATATCAACGGAAACATAAGCAGAGATTTTGTGCCATCTTCAACTAATTTTTGAATCAAATGCTTTGGAAATTCTGGAGAGCCCACATCCACACTTTCGAGTAGAATAGTTTCGCCCTTTTTTAAATACTCGGTAAATCCGTAGGGGCTCACTGGTGTTGGGGAGAACGGGACAAGTTGAGTATCCAGCTTTGGGTTTATATAATTACAAATAAATCTGTACAGCCTGTAATCATCTTCAAACTCACCCAAAGAACATTTATCGATATTTAGAAATCGGGCGAAACGTTCCATCCAGACATTCAGTTCGTTTTTGATATTATCGATCTTCACATTAATAAGGGCAGCGGAAAATTCCGATACAAGTCCCTCAAATTCAAGCTGTTCCTCAAGTTTCTTTCTCGCCTTTTTCAACTCAGTAACATCTCTGAGAAAAGAGTAGATAATCTGCTCTTTTTCGAGCAGGTTGGCACTTACAAGAACATTAATAACTCTGCCGTCCTTTCTTATATGGCTTGTCTCATGATGAAAAGATTCTGTTTTAAATATGCCATCTTTGTCTTTATCTACTTTATCTGGATCACCGGATATATCCAACTGGTAAATCTTCATACCAAGCAATTCATCACGGCTGTATCCGGACATTTCACAATAGGCATCATTAACCTCCAGAATATTGGCATTCAGATCGGAAATCATAAATCCCACATTGGCAGTTTTTATTATCGACGAATATCGCTCCTCCAGCAAATGGCGGCATTCCATCTCCTCAAGCAGGGCTTCATATGAACGCAAACGCAGGATAGCATTCCCGACAATTTCACCTATCAGCTTAATTCTCTTTACAAGGGCATCAGGCCATTTACGTTCTTCTCTGTAACTGGTAAATGTAATGTTGCCAAAAACCGTATTTCCGGTTAAAAGTGGGACAATAACAGCTGATTTGGTATTATCTCTTTCGAATAAACCTCCACGATACATTGGAGGCAGGTCTTCCGGTATTTTTTCAGCTCTTATAATATCTCCTTTTCTGAGTTCAACAATAATATCTTCCGGGGTTTCATGGTTCTCTTCAATGGGTACATCGATACCGGCAACAGTATAATGCATCAGCGCATGTACATTTCTCTGATCGGCCTGATATTCAATCACTATACCTCTGTCCACATTCAGGAATGCAACAAATCTCTCAAGCCAGGTTTTAAGTACATCATAAATATGATCCGGTGCTATATTTATTAGTTCAGCGGAAAATTCTGAAACGAGCTCTTCAAATTGAAGTCTTTCATCCTTCTCTCTTTTTGCTCGATTCAGCTCTGTAATATCTCGCATAAAACTGAAAAGAAGGTTTTCCCGCCTGAGTAGAGCGCTGCTCACATCCAGGTCCATCAAACTCCCATCCTTCTTCCTATGTGTTACTTCATGGTGGGAAGACCCGATACCCAGTATTTCTTCTGTAATACCCGCTTTGGATGCGTCAAAGGAAATATCTATATCCGATATATTTATTGACAGAAGTTCTTCACGGCTGTAGCCCGACATGCGACAATACTCATCATTCACAGCCAGAATATTTTGCTTCTCATCTGAAATCCAGAATCCTATATTTGCATTCCTTATTACTGACGAATATCTGTCCTCGACCATTTTCCGGCGCTGCATTTCTTCAAGGAGCGCATCGCGAGAACGTTTTCTTAAGATTGCATTTGCTATTATTTCACCGATAAGCCTGATCCGTCTGAGCATATCATCAGACCATTTATGTTCAGAAAGATAACTGGCAAATGTAAGGTTGCCTATCACTTCGGCACCAACAGAAAGGGGCACAATAACAACTGATTTGGTTTTATCCTTTTCTATTAAACCTCCCCGGAATATCTGTGGCAGGTCTTCAGGTATCTTTTCAGCCTTTATTATAATACCCTTTTCAAGTTCACTGATCACGCCATCGGATGGCGTATACTGATCAACAACATGAACAGTATCAACCTCCGGCACAGTATAATTTCATCAGTAGATGAGTTGTTTTCTGATCATCCGGATATTCATTGACAATACATCTATCCACCTTGAGAAATTCGACAAATTTCCTGAGCCAGTTGTTAAGTTCATTTTCAAGGTCCTCTTCAGGGGCATTTATCAGAACCGCTGAAAAGCCTGATATGAGTTTTTCAAACTCCAGAATGTTTTCCGGGGTTTTTTCTTTGTCTGCCGAGGATGCGGAGGTAGCAGGCGGATTTGAATTTATATCTGACACGATATTACTATTGTCATCTTTATCAGCCATTTTCTATCCTTTTTAAAAGCGTCTCACTACAACATCCGGTGCAAAATTCAGGTATTAATATCCTCTTTTATCGGTTTTTTTCTTTTTAACCCCATTGCCGGTCTTTTCATTTCTTGCAGCAATCAATTTAAGATTTTTGACTTTCTCGCATGCCGATTTGCCGGTGACCGGGTGATTAAAATGGAAAGGAAGGATATAACCGGTCATAAACCTGGGATCATTCATGCTTGCCGGGATATCCGGTTCAGGTGCTTCGAAATTTTTTATTGCTTCGCCGATTGTCTCAGGAAAATTCCAGCTTCCTTCCGGACACTGAACAGTGTAGTTAATTACCCATTTCACTATAAGAAACTTCCATACACCATCCTGTTTTATATAATCTATTTCATACATTCCACCCACAAAGGAACCGTTTGTCGGCCTGTCAGGTCTTGGAATATTTACACCGCCAAAGGCATACCATCTTCCCTTTGCCCTCTGCCCTCCCGGTTCTACATCTATTGCCCCGGCAACCGGCATGACCTGGTGTATAAAATCAGGGGAAGGTTCAGGGCGGTCGGTCCCTACACCGAAATATCTTTTGACACCCTCTTTACCCAGCCATGTACCTTCGAGCCAGTGCAGGGCCACATCGGGGTGATCGGCAAAACAGTCGGCTATTTCATCCCTCATCATATACATTACATAATAACTGTAGATCCTGTGAAGACGCTTTATCCTGTTGATGTCATCCAGCTCCTCCACCTTTTTTTCCAGAGTTTCCAGCCTTGCGGCCATTTCTTCCATGCTCATCATCTTTTATTCTCCTCCTGGGATTGATATTAATCGTTATATGGCTCGGGAGGTGAAGGCTCCAGTGTATTTATCCTGTAGCGGCTGTAGGGCATATGATAGGTCGTCGGGCTGTCAGGCCTGTTCGCCGGATTTCCTGCAATGCTGGCACAGACAGGTTCATCAACCCATCCTTTCAGGTAGTCGCACATGAAAGTAATTCGATACTGGAATTTCCAGAATTTCCATTGACCTTCTTCTTTAACATACTCGATATTATATTTACCAAGGCACAGGAATTGTTTCAGATTATCTGCAGCCCCTCCAAGAGATACATAACCATGGGACATCCACAATCCTTTTGCCTTTGTACCATCCCTGTTGATCTCTATAACAGGATTAACTGTCATGTGCAGCCCAAGAAAGCCCGGACTGAGGTGCATACGATCAGGGCTAAATACTTTTGTCCAGAAATATCTTACACTCTTGATACCTTCATATACTCCGCTGTCTTCTATCTCCATGGTTACTCCCGGGGTCTTCCTGGCAAAAAGATCGGGAACCTCCGAATTTCTCCCCACGTGGTAGAGATGAGCATAGGTGGATTGCAGCTTCCATATTTCCAGGTAGTCCTTTGCTCTTGCATTTTCCTCCACCTGCTTTTTGAGTTTTATTACCTCTGCTTCAAGCTGTTTCAAGGTCATCGCCATAATTGTTCTCCATTATAAGGGTTAAAATATATTGAAGTGGCTTTAAAACACTCCTTTCTGTTTGATATGGAAAACTAACATATATAAATAAGAACTTGGGTGTCAACCATGATCCACTATCAAGGCATCAATTGAAGTTTTGCTCTGGCCGCTTTTTCTTTTAACATATCTCTTTTAGGTGTCGGGATTCTGATTTCTATTTATTGTCGCTCTTATCCTTTTGCCATGAGCACATGGAAGACGGCAGTTCAGGCAGTCTCCGGAACATCTTGCAGTTCCGTTCAGGCCGCACATGTAACTGCACGTCCCACACCCGCTGTTTGGCTGGATTCCGTTCCCGCTTATCCTGAATGATATACTGTCCGCATCTATTTTTATCGGCTTGAGCTGATCCAAAAGTCCTTTTTCAATGATAAATGTAAACCCGTTGACAGAAAACGTCTCATCATTTTTTTTGGGTTTTTCAACTGCAACTCCAAATGATCGGATGCCGCATCCGCCAAGTTTTACAAATATTCTGACAGGTTTTATCTCTTTATCTTTAAAAAAGTCCTTAAGCAGCAAAATAGCCCTGGGTGTTACCTCAATCATATTTACATTCCTGTCATAATCAGTATTATGATAAAAATAACATTAATCCTGTAAAAAGCAATTTAACGTTTGTTTTAGTTGTATCTTTTTAATAACAGTATTAACCGAAACAAATGGGGGACATCATGGATCTGGCGAATAAAAAGATCATAGTTACCGGTGCTGCTTCCGGCATAGGGGCAGAAAGCGTAAAAGAAATTAAAAAACAGGGGGGAACAGTAATAGGGATTGATCTGAATAAGCCCCGGGAAGACATCGATCACTATATCAGGGCTGATTTAACAGACCCCGAGTCAATTGAGTCTTCTGTCGGTAATATTCCCGGCGGGATCGACGCGATCTGCAACATTGCAGGCCTTCCCCCGACAAAAGACAGGGTAAAGGTAATAAAAGTTAATTTTTTGGGGCTCAGACATTTTACAGAGCTTATGATTGACAAGCTGAATAATAACGCCTCTATCGTCAATATGGCGTCCCTGGCCGGTTTCGAATGGTACAAGGCCGGAAGCCAGATAAAGGAATTGCTTGCCCTGCGGGATTTTGATGGTGTTGAGGCCCTTTGCGACAGGATAGGAATTTCCAATGAAGACGGTCGCTCCTATTTTTTTTCCAAGGAAGCCCTCATTGTCTGGACAATGATTAACCGCTGGACATGGCGGGACAGGGGCATAAGGATGAACTGCATAAGTCCGGGGCCAGTTGAAACCCCTATTCTTCCTGACTTTTTAAAAACTCTGGGTGAAAGGGCCGAAGAGGACAGCAGGGTAATGGACAGGCCGGGCCGCCCACAGGACATTGCCCCCCTGGTCGCTTTTCTGTGCAGCGATGGCAGCAACTGGATTCGAGGCGCAAACATACCATGTGACGGCGGGATGTACCAGCATATACTGAGTGGAACCCACGGGTATTAAAAAAGAAAGGCGCAAGGCTCAGGGTGCAAGGTTTACAGGTAAGATCTTTATTTGCATAATAATTTCTCTTCAGACATATACAAACTTACGTATGGAGCAGTAAAATGAATAAACCTCGTATAGGATTCATTGGCCTTGGCATCATGGGGACTCCAATGAGCAGGCATATTGCAGAAGCAGGATATGACCTTTTGGTGTATGACCTTAACCCTGACCCTGCCGGTGAAATAGCAAGAGATTATGAAAATGTATCCGTTGCCGAAAATCCCAGGACCGTGGCTGAAGGTTCTGATATTGTCATCACTATGCTTCCCTCAGGCAAACCGGTACAGGAAGTTGCAATCGGTAATAATGGGCTGATTGAAGGATTCAAACCGGGATCACTCCTTTTAGATACATCTTCATCAGAACCTGACCTGACCATTGAAACAGCCGGGATATTGAAAGACAAAAAAATAGATATGGTGGACGCTCCAGTCTCAGGGGCACAGTGGGGTGCACAGGCAGCAGAACTCGTCTTTATGGTTGGAGGCGCGAAAGAATCGGTTTCCCGCGTACGTCCTCTACTGGACATCATGGGCAGCAGGGTCTTTCACCTGGGGCCGCTGGGGGCAGGACATGTCATGAAGAGTATAAATAACCTGATTACTGCGATGACATTTCTGGCAACAACCGAGGGCATGATCATTGGTAAAAAATCCGGCCTTGACCCTGAAGTTATGACTGATGTGCTCAATGAATCAACCGGCATGTCCTGGATAAGCAGGACCCAGTTCAGGCAGCGAATTACAAGCAGAAAATTTGACGATCCTTTTAAGCTCCGCCTTATGCTGAAGGATATAAATATCGCTGTTAATAAGGCAAAAGATCTTGGACTGGATGTCCCCTTTTCATTAAAAGGGAGAGATATATGGGAAAAGGCGGCGGAATTTAATGGTATGCGAAGCAGTATAAGCGAAATGGTTAAATATATTGAAAAGAAAACCGGAATAAAGATAGAAAAATAATTTCATGCATGGTAATCGGGCTGCCAAGATGAATGATCTGAAAATTAAATTTGACATGCCTACAAGCGTCACGGAAAAGGCATACTTACTCAAACCGGCAAAATGCTTGCCGGTCTGGGATGTAATCGCCCTTTACTGCTTACCGATAATTATCTGGTGTCCATCCAGAAAGAGACGATTTTCGGATGGAGCTTTCATTAAAAAACGAACGTTTCTGGATAGACACTATCTGGTTTCGGCAGGTGTTGTAGAACCGGTCATGGACTCTTTTAAAAAAGAGGGGATTACATACTCCATGTGTGGTGATGTAAATAAAGAGCCAACTGTCAGGCTGCTTGACGAAATTGGTCTTTCTGCCAGGCTTTCGGACTTCGGTTATAAAGAAATACATTTACAGACTATTATAAAAGAGACCCTTGACAGCGCCCAGGCTCCTACAAATCCAAGAGAGCCAAAAGAATCGGAGCTAGCCGATATTGTTAATAAAATTGTGTAATCAAGAGATGGTGTCTATGCATTTTTCGGAACTGAATTAACAAGAAAACAGGACAATGAAACAGGTCTGCCTCTATGTGATAAGTAGATAGTGAAATCGGACCTGGACACTATTTAATACAGGTAGCAATAAATCATAATCCAACATACACAATATTATACACTTCTATTCAAAAATACCGCATCAGCCCATTCTCAAAGCATGATTTTTAATCCGGTTTATGCCTTAACTATTTTTTAACCATATTTATTACCTTTAATATTAGATGGTTACAGAACATACCCCCATTCAAGACCCATAATGTATGTTCACTGGCATAAAGATTGAAGATAGTTATTAACAAATGACAGGTTTAAGGCCTTGGATCTTACTAAACAGGAGGGACATATCATGAAAAAATTATTGCTTATTATGATCATGGCAATAGCACTCATTCCTGTGACACCAATAGGAGCATCCAATAAAGGGATTGGAGAAGGATACAAGGTAAAAGTAATAGATTCACAAATCAGTCTGACCCCGGCTTTAGATGTCCGGAATGTATCAAGTGTTGAAAACAGTTTTCAGCCGGTAAAGATAAAATGGGAAAAGGGGATTGGAAAAATTGACAGAACCTCAAAAAGGCTTGCAAGAAGAGGTATCCCCGCCAATAAGAGAGCTCGTCTGTTGAGCATTTTGTTACTGGCCTATGGAGGTAAAAGATAATGAAGAAACAGGCAGCTAAAATAATATTTACCATTGCGATACTTCTTCTGGTTTCATGCTGTGCAGGAATGAAGCCTCTTTTCCAGGCCGGAACTGTTCAGGGATGGAGATCGCCGGGTGCTAAGGGATACACTGTGACATACCGCTTTCATCCGTCTTCTTCAAGGGTTTTCAATACAGATAGTTCCGACCTGATCACCATACAGAAAGACCGGGAATGGAAGGTGTCAGCATCTTTACCTGCAAAAATCAGGTGTGAATTCTAATCCTGCATCTACTTGCTATTTTTCCAAACATGAATTAAGTTTCGCTGCAAAGAACTACTCAACATCTTTTATCTTACTAATACGACGATCAGCACACTCTGTGATTAGTCCCGAATACAGGGAAATTGAAAGGAGATTTGGATATGGCAGAACTTAATTACCGCAACTCTCTTCCGGGCGTTTCCGCACCCGGAGACCCTAAAATGCATTTTTGTTTTGAAATTACAGTTACCTTCCCGCGTGTACAGAATATAAACAATATGCCGTCAGGTGCAGGCCGCGGCGCAGTATATCTCGACCAGGGAGTGATCAGCGGACCATATCTGAACGGGGAAATTATACCCAATAGCGGTGGTGACTATGCACTGTTCAGGCCGGATGACACAGTGGAACTAAATGCGCGCTACATGCTTAAGACAGACGACGGCACCCTGATTTATATGCAAAATCGTGGTTTTTTGTGGGGAAGATACAAGGATTCAATGAAAAAAATAAGGGCATGGATGTTTGAGAACGGGCCGGAGGTTTCCCCTGACGAATATTATCTACGTGCCAACCCTGTATTTGAGGTTGAAAAAGGCAAATATGACTGGCTTACACGTTATGTTTTCGTAGGCATCGGTACAAGACAGAAGTTAGGAAATACCATTCGATATTATGCATTGCTTTAATAAGCTGGTTCAAGACCGGTTAAAATCGGCAGCCGGGTAACCGGAAATTACTGAATATTTTTTGACATTAACAACGCATACCATTATCATCCAAATATCTAATTTAATAATACGTGTTCAGCATCCCATCGACTTAGAAGAAAATGCAAACATGTATTAATGCAGGAACACATATTAAGAATGTAAATATTTACTTTAACTTTTTTGAGGATAAAAAATATATGGCTGTTAGTAAAGAAGAATCTCTGGAATATCACAGGAAAGTCAGACCTGGCAAAATTGAGATAAAGGCAACAAAATCGCTACTTACATCAAGAGACTTAAGTATGGCGTACAGTCCGGGGGTTTCATACCCCTGTCTTGAAATACAGAAAAACCCGCAGCTGGCATATGAATATACTGCAAAAGGCAATCTGGTCGCGGTAATAACGAACGGGACCGCGGTTCTTGGCCTGGGTAACATAGGGTCCCTTGCAGGCAAACCGGTCATGGAAGGCAAGGGTGTACTATTTAAAAAATTCGCTGATATAGATGTATTTGATCTTGAATTAAACACGGACACACCTGACCAGTTCATACAGGCAGTAAAGGCACTGGAACCTACCTTCGGGGGTATAAATCTGGAGGATATTTCGGCACCCAATTGTTTCTATATTGAAGAACAACTCAAGAAACAGTTAAAAATCCCTGTTTTTCACGATGACCAGCATGGCACAGCAATAATAAGCACTGCCGCCCTTTTAAATGCAGTTGAATTAACAGGTAAAAAGATTGACGAAGTAAAGATTGTATACAATGGAGCCGGTGCGGCAGGTATAGCCTGCTGTAAACTCCATTTCGCAATAGGTGTAAAAAAGGAAAATGTCATTTTATGTGACAGTAAGGGAGTAATTTACAAAGGCAGAAAGCAGGGGATGAATCCATACAAAGAAGAACTTGCCGCTAAAACAAACTGCCGGACACTTGAAGAGGCGCTGGTCGGGGCTGATGTCTTTGTAGGGATATCAGTAAAGGATGCTCTTAAACCAGAGATGCTTCTTAAAATGGCGAAGAATCCGGTTATATTTGCTTTAGCCAATCCTGATCCTGAAATCGACTATGACCTTGCTAAAAAAACTCGTCCGGACGCTATAATTGCGACAGGCCGCTCCGATTATCCGAACCAGGTTAATAATGTCCTGGGATTTCCGTATATTTTCAGAGGCGCGCTGGATTGTCAGGCAACTGAAATCAACGACGAGATGAAACTCTCCGCGGCAAATGCCCTGGCCGAGCTGACAAAACAGGATGTACCGGACTCGGTGTTAAAGGCCTACGGGGTAGAGTCGCTTACCTATGGAAGCGACTATATTATTCCCAAGCCCTTTGATCCTCGTGCAATGCTATGGGTAACTCCGGCAGTTGCCGAAGCGGCTACTAAAACCGGTGTTGCAGGAAAACCTATTGAGGATATCGAGGGTTATCGTTATCAGCTTGAAAAACTTATGGGAATGTCCCGCCAGGTAATGCGAATTGTCATAAACAAGGCAAAGAAAGAACTGCAGAAGATTGTCTTTCCTGAAGGGGAACACCCGCTTATCATCATGGCAGCCCAGGCAATAAAAGATGAAAGAATTGGCATCCCGGTATTACTTGGCGACAGGGAACGCATTAAGGCAGTTATAAAAGAAAAGAAACTTCATGTGAGCGTGCGTGACCTGCTGATTGTTGATCCAATGACATATGACAAGCTTGACCAATTCGCAAAAGCTCTTCTTCAAAAGCGTGAAAGGAAAGGCTTTACGCGAGATGATTCGTTTAAGCTCATGAGGAGCAATAGAAACTATTTTGCTGCGGCTATGGTAAATGCAGGGGACGCCGATGCCATGCTGTCAGGCATTACAAGCAATTATTCAAATGTTTTCCTGCCGGCATTACAGCTTATCGATAAGGAACCGGGAATTAACAGGATCTGCTCACTGCATATGATTATGATAAACAAGAAACTCTATTTCTTTGCGGATACCATTGTCAACATTTCACCGGATGCACAGACCATGGTTGAGATAGTATTGCAGACGGCAAAATTTGTGAGGGAGTTGAATATCGAGCCGAATGTGGCACTGCTGTCCTATTCAAACTTTGGATCATCCAGGAACAAGGAGACCCATAAAATTGCAGAGGCGGTCAGGACAATAAAAGAAATAGACCCGGATCTCAATGTTGACGGTGAAATGATGATTGATTTTGCCATCAATCCGGAACTTAGAAATGAACACTATCCATTTTCTACGCTTAAAGGGGCTGCCAATGTATTTATATTTCCGGAACTCAACAGCGCCAACATAACAAGCCGTATGTTAAACAGGATTGGCATGGCTGAAAAGGTAGGCCCGATAATTCTGGGATTTAAAAAATCGGTCCATGCGATCCATCGCGGTAGCGAGCTGCAGGATATAATCAATATGGCAGCAATAGCTGCAATGGATGCAAGAGAAAAGGCAAAGAAAAGAGATTAGCGTGTATCCGGAAAGAGATATTTTCCGGATGGAACATTCAGAGATCAGCTCTCAGAAGTCAGCTAAGTTTTTGTTTTTAATGTCTTAAACTGATAGCTGGGTGCTGATCGCTGACATTTTACTGATACTGCAGTTTTCGCTTTTCAGGAGACGCCATCCATATTCCAAAGGCCCCCACGCATATGCTTATCATAAGGAGTGTAAAAGGTATTAAATAACTCCCGCTGATATCATAAAGATACCCGCCTATATATGAGCTGAATGCTCCTCCTATGCCGTATGCCATAGACACTGTAGCCATTATCTTTCCGAAGGATGGCCCGGCATACAGGTCTGCCATGCAGCTTGCGTATATCGGCGAATAAGCCCCCTGCCCTACCCCGTAAAGCACGGTAAAAAGATAGAGCAATATGCTTGAAGGATATTGTTTAAGAAATATAAAAAACATCATCCCTGAAAAGGCTATAAAAGCTCCAAAGGCGAGAGATCCCTTCCTTCCGATACGATCGGACAGTGCCCCGAAATAAGTATTTCCAAGAGATCCAAGACCTCCGGTCAGCCCGAGCATAGAGGCTGCCAGCAAAGGGCTGAAGCCGGAATCCACAATGTAGATAGCCTGATGAACGACCATCATGCTGACCATAAAACCGTGGCATGCAGCAGTTAGATTGATCCACCAGAACGGTGCAGTTTTAATTGCACGGCCAACACTCCATTTATTCATGGATATTATATTGATACTCCGGTTATCAGGTTCTGTTTCTGTGAAACCTGGATCATTGTTTTCAGGCCTTTCATTATCCGGGAGCAGTCCTATCTCCTGGGGAGATCGCCTTTGAAAAATTGCCGCAGCAGGTATTATTATAAGACATATTGCCCCTGCCGCTGCCAGAAAGGCATTTCTCCATCCTGCTATTTTTATGATGAATCCAACGGCTGTTGCCACAACAAGCGAGCCGGTGCCTATGCCCGACACAGCAAGTCCGTTGGCCAGTCCCTTTTTATTTATGAACCACCTGGGAATGATAGTCATATTGGGGGCAAATCCTGTCATATTTATGCCGATAGCGGTCATAACGCCCCAGAATAAATACAACTGCCATATACTGCCTATAAAACTGCATGCAATAAGACCGGAAGCCAGAAAAGCGGCACCAACCGGGAAAAGATATCTTGGGCTGAATCTGTCGATCAGATATCCGGACACAGGCGCAAAAAGGGCATGTACGCACATGGCCAGAGAAAAGGCTGCGGCTGTATTTGCCCTGGTCCAGCCAAATTCATCGAGTATTGCAACATAATAAACACCAAAGGAAACCCTGACTCCGATGGAAAAGAATAAAGTTAGAAACGAAATGGCCACAATAATCCAGCCATAATAAAATCTGCTTTTTTTACTTCTAGACATGATATTTAATATTTACATATTTGAATTGACTAAATCAATAACTTCATATATCTATTATTGTTTTTGAATTTATGAGGAGATTATCATCCGTTTATATAAATATCCAGAGATAAAAAGGAGGACATAATTTTCAATGGGAAGCCATAAAAAGAGTGAAAGAAAACGAGAAATAGAAAGAAGAAGGCATCGCAGGAAAAAAAGGTTGAAACTGAGGGCAAAAGAGGAAGCCTCCAAAAAATAGCATATAATTATCAGGGTATTATAAAATCATCAGGCTGATTTCCACTACCCTTTTTTTTAATAGAAAATATCATAAGTATCCTGGGGATACACCAAAGTTTCTGAAAGGAATATTACCATGAGCTCCAATGCAAAAAAAACCAAAGCCATAAGAGCTAATAAAATCAGGCCTAACAAGGCGAATTTTAAAGCAGACCAAAAGCGTGAACAGAGTAATCGTGAAATCATGAAAAAACTTGCCGAAAAGGATAAGGATTAGTCTTTATAAAAAGATATCATTTTTCTTTTGGGAGATTTTTTTTTCGAAATACTTTATGTTTTCTAAAAGACTATAAACCGCCTCTTTATACATGAGGTGGTTTACTGTTTATCATCTCAAGCTTTTTTTTATACAACCCTTGAAGTTATCAATAGATATTTTATTCCGTTCCGGTTTTTCTTCTGATATATTAAAAAGTATAAAATTATAAAAGCTTTCGAAAAAATGCATGCAGAAAAAACAATACCATTTACCGCTCTTCTAACCTCAGCAGCCATTTGTATGTGCATCCTCTTTACCGGATGCGGCGACAAACTGTGTATAAAGGGTGACTGTATCGACGGTTACGGACAGTATGATGCAACTGACGGTATCAGATACGAGGGGGAGTTTAAACAGGGGAAGTATAATGGAAGCGGGAAAATATACTATCCTGATGGCCGCATTTACGAAGGTGAATTTCTAGACGGCATCCAGAACGGCCAGGGTACAATGACGTATAATGATGGATCAGTATACCAGGGGCAATGGAAAGATGGTTTGAGGCATGGGCAGGGAGACTATCTTTCAGCAGATGGAACCCGATATTCCGGAGAATGGAAGAACGGCATTATCGAAGGCCAAGGCCTGATGGAATATAGTGATGGAAGCAGGTATAAAGGAGAATTTAGTAACGGAAAAAGAAATGGAACAGGCGAATTAACACTGGCGGGGGGAGATGTATATACCGGTCAATTTATAAACGATGAGATGACCGGCAAGGGATCTTACCTCCTTAAAAACGGAACAAAATACGAAGGGATTTTCAAAAATGCTGTTTTAAACGGGACAGGAACGATCTCATATCCCGATGGCAGTGTATATCACGGGGAATGCAAACAAAATATCCCATCAGGGGAGGGTCTGCTTCTATATAAGGATGGAAGGAGATATAAAGGGCATTTCGAAAACGGCATGTTTAACGGGCTGGGTGAATATGACCTTGAGGACGGTTCGAAATATATAGGAACATTCCGGGAAAACAGGATAACAGGAAACGGCACCATGCTGTATTCCGACGGCGCCAAATACACAGGGACCTTTGTTAATGGAATGAGACAGGGGAAAGGAATATTGACCATCCCCGGAGAAGAAAAATATAAAGGAGAGTTTTACAGAGACAAAAAGTATGGATTCGGAACAATAACCTATGCCGATGGAGTGAAATATGAGGGTGAATGGAAGGATAATTTCAAAAACGGTAAAGGTACTCTTATATGGCCCGATGGTAAAAGTTACAAGGGTGATTTTAAAAACGACCTTTTTCATGGCACAGGAAGATACAAACTGGCCGACGGGTCTGTATACAGGGGTTCATTCAGTGAAGGCAAGATTTCCGGCAAAGGAACAATGACTTACAATGACGGGAGAATCTATTCAGGAGAGTGGAAAAACGAACAATGGAACGGTGAAGGAACCCTTATTTGGCCCGATGGTAAAAAGTACACAGGACACTTTGAAAACGGGCAAATAACCGGATATGGACATCTTTCATATCCAGACGGAAGATACTACGAAGGCACACTTAAGGATGGCATAATACAGGGCAAGGGTTTATTTGTCTGGCCTGACGGACGTAAGTACAAAGGTGAGTGGAACAATGGCCAATATATCAATCAGGGAGTCTACACATTTCCTGACGGAAGGGTATATGACGGCCAATGGAAAGACAGTAAATATAACGGATACGGCACATTGACCTTTCCTGATGGCAGCAGATATGAAGGGACATGGAAAGATAACAGGATGGACGGGATAGGAACCTATATCACTCCGGACGGCAAGATCACCAAAGGTGAATGGAAAGATGGTGTCCAGATTAAATAGTATAATTTTAATTTAATCCCTATCCCACAGTTTTAATAAACCTTGGATTGGCCGATGCTTTTTTATTTCCATACCCCTTAACCGCATTCCGTACTTTTTTCAATTCCTTTATTTCCGTAAGAAAGCTGTTTTTCTTCTCGCTCAAGAGTTGTTCAATCTTTTTATCAACAGCCATTATTGACTCAATAACTTCAGCAATCTCCCTGTTGATTGCAGTTATCATTTCCCTCTCTTTTTTATCCGCCTTTTCCAATAGATATCCGTATTTTTTATGATCAGATTCTATTTTATTTTTAATGTGCTCTCTTTTATCGGATAAAAAAAGGAACTCCTGCGTGCGATCATCAAAAACAAGCTCCTGCTGCTGGTCCGCAAGGGTTTTAATTTTTTCAAAATTGATTTTCTTTTTCTCTAGCACGTCAATTGTATTCAATTTAATTTCTCCTTTATTTTCTAAGAAGCAATTCTGATGCCAATATGGTTATTAACGTAAAATGGAGACCAAAATCATTAAAATATTATTGTAGCAGCGAGTTGCTGACAATATTTTGTCTTAGGATATGAATATTTTATAAAACAGTATTTCAACGTCAATTGGTTGACACTTTTTTTATTTTTATCTCTCGTGCCTTTACTGCAAGGCATACTAAGCACCATAAATATTCAATAATTTAAATGTGTTATACATATATTCAAACTCCAGACAGGAGAAAAACCACGAATGGCATAAGATGTGCTATTCACCTTTATATGAAATATATTTCACCGGGAGTCTAAAAATGAAAAGACTATTTATAAAGGCTGTGTCATTTTCCGCATTAATCATGTTCATTTCCTGCGGAATAACTGTGTATTGCATCGCGGCAGACTCAGATTCTGAAAACGGTCTGCCTGAAGGTGTTTATATGAAGCTGAACAGAGAGTTTTACGATTCATTGAGCAATAATGACAAAACCACATACAGCAACGATAAATCAACTGAATACCTGAGGGAAATATCTATATCTACCAAATTTATGGTTGAAACCAACCTTCAGATAATTAGACAACAGGAAGAGATCATACGCCTTCTGGAAACAATAGCCGATAAGAAGAAAAAATGAGAAAATTGCGCAACATCTTGACCACAGGATTTATGTTTTCCGCTCTCCTGGTTCCCCAAAACCTGCCCTCAAACATTATGGAGCAGAACAGGCTTTATGATGTACACTCGGTTGTATCGGAACAGTCCATAACATATTCCTTTGAAATGTCAAAAAAGCCTTTATTTTTCATGAAGCCCTCAGGAGAAAAAGACATTTCTCTTTCATTCCCGAACACCACTAAACCTGACGAGCTTAAAACGAAGATAGAAAAAACACCCTTTATTCACCTTGATAATATGGGCTCATCAAAAAACACCGGATTTATTCTGGCGCCCGAAAGCACCTATGGAAAGATTAAGTGTGCCTGGATTGGTGAAAGGTCAGTATTTATTGTAAATATTGAAATCAACCCTGATGACGATAACAAGTCGGATATTCATAAAAAACACGACTTAATAAAAGATATACTCATTGGATTCAAGGAAAATGCGGCAAGGGTGGTTATTGGTTCTGCTACAGAACCCCAATGGGGCATACGCTACAACAGTCCTGGCATGCAGTTGATGCTCGATGCCTCATCAGAAAATATCAAAACAAAATCATATTCTTCTGACAAATGGCTGCGGCGGGTCGAGGTAAATGAAAAAGAGAATAAATCCACAGATTTGTCTCTGGACCTCAAATCCGAACCCAATCAGGTTGATATTTTCTGGATGTCTGTCGGTAACAGGCTGGTACTGGATGTTTTTCAAAATCCTGACAGCAGGATAACTGCTTTGCTTGATGGTAAAATTAACGACGATAAGCATCATAGTATTGCCAAACCCATAACAACTGAAAAATTAGACAATGCCTCTAAAAACATTGTGCATATGAAGATTAAAAAAGAAGGAACAGGGCCTGTTCCTTCCTCCGGGCAAGAGAAAAAAGAAAAAAAGCTGGCAACAGCAGCACCGGAAATACGGACAGATATAAAGCCACTGTTTAAAAGAAAACTCCCCGGCAGTGAAGATATTGATGTTGATGTTGACAAACTCAGTCCTGAAGAGGCGTTTCTTTTTGGCCGAATACGGCAGGCAAAGGAAATCAATGATTATGACACGGGAATAGCATTGTGCAATCAGTTCCTGAACAAATATCAGAAGTCAGGCTTATGTGAGGAAATTTCCTTCTGGCGGGGAGACTTTTATTACAACCAGTGGGAAAAAGGCGACAAAGCTGCAGGTGAAAAGGCTATCCTGGCCTATAAGAATGCAATAGGAAGGTTTGAGAACTCGCATAATATTCCCCTTTCCTATATCAAAATGGCAAGGCTGGCTTCGGGTATGAACGATGGCTACCAGGCACTGGGTTATCTAAGCATTGTCATCAGCAGCAAAAACTCCGATTATATGCCGCTTGCATATCTTACAAGGGGAAAGATATTTTTACAGATTGACCAGCCTGACAAGGCTATCAATGATTTTAAAGTCCTTCTCCAGGATTATGCCGGATCACAGTATGCAATGGAAGCAAATCTCTGGATAGCAAGTTATTACCACAAAATAGGTCTGTATGAGCAGGCGGATCAAAAACTTAGGGAAATAGATGAAAAATACCCCGGAATATATCTGAAATATCCGGAGTTTATTCTCCTGAGTGCAAAAAACGATCTGTACTTAAAAAATTATGCCGAGGCAAGGAAATATCTGTTCAGGGCCTTAAATATCGGAGGTCAGAAGGAAACCGACGATATGCTGTTATCCCGTATCGGGGATACCTATCATAATGAAGGAAATGACAAAGAGGCTGAAAAATATTACCGGATGGTTATCGATTACTATCCTGAAAGTGAAGGAGCCTCAATCTCAAAACTCCGGCTTGCAGAGTATTTTTCCGATATAACCATACTTGATAACCTCAGCAAGAACAAATCAAATGAGTCAATCGGTGAACTAGCAGTACTGGAAAAGGCCTATCAGTTATTTGAAGACAAGGAATATGCCGAAACAATAAAGACCCTGAAGGCAATTGTAGACAAACCTGTCCAGACGGAAACACGGAAGGATGCAAAACGTCTGTTTGTACATTCCATAGAAAAAGAGATGGATCGGCTCAAAGAAATAAGACTCTATAAAGACCTGGTATATCTCTATGAAGAAAATACAGACCTGCTTGCCAGCAGAATCAGTCCCGAAGTACTCTTAACGGTCGCAGAAGCCTATAAAAAGCTCGGGCGCCAGATAGAAGCCATTTCGGCCTATCAGCAGATCAAATCATATGACTTGCCGCCTGACAAACGTGGAAGTTACATACGGGGACTGGCAGAAAGTTATATCTCCATGGGTGAAACAGACAAGGCAATATCCCTGCTTGAAAAAGGCAGAAATGAAAAAATGAAACCTGAGGATATGCAAAAGATTTATCTTCTTCTTGCCGACATGTATAAACTCAAGGGCAGGAATAAAGATGCGGAAGGTCTTTATAGTCATGTAATACAGAATATAAAGGATCTGCCTCCTGAGGATGCCGCGCAGGCATACCTTAACCTGGGAACTTCCTACAGGTCGCGGAAAAAATTCGGTGAGGCCAGGAATGCCTTCAACCACAGCATTGATATCAGCCTTGAAAATCATTTGGATCATGAGACACTTCAGTCTGCATATATAGAACTCGGTAACGTATTATATGCTGAAGGCAGGTACCAGGAGGCAACAAGGGCGTTTGAAAAGGGGTTTGAAAATGAGTTTGATTCAGGGTCTCCTGAATACTGGGATATCAGGTTCAGACAGGCAATGGCATACATGAAAACAGGAGAAGACACCAAGGCAGAGACATTGTTCAATGATATTACAGAGGGTGGCGGGGACAGCATCCTTCAGCAGAGAGCTCAAATGAAGCTGGGATCGATTGCACTTGTAAAACAACTGAAGATTTTATCAATGGGAGAACACCGATAAAAAATGACTGACTTGTCGAATAATATACTCTGGACAGCCTCCGATATTTCCATCCCCGAAGAAATATGGAAACGCCTGGAGGACCGTGGATTCAAGGTGCTGATATCCGACAAAGATATGGATGTTAACGAAAGATTAAACAATCTGTCACCCCGTTTGTGGGTTGGTCAGATAAACGGCAATTCCGAATCCGTCTTTTCCCAGTTAAAAGATGTAAAAGGCAAAATGCCGCTACTACCGGTCATTCTTATCGCCCTTCATTCAAATGTTGAAGATGCGGTAAACGCCATAAAGCTGGGCGCATTTGAATATCTAAATGGCAAATCCTCATCAGAAAAATTATGGGCAACCCTTGAAGCAGTACTGGATGATTATTATGTTCCAACTGTTTCGCAAATCAACAAACCAAAAAACGAAAATAAAAAAAAGAAACTCATAGCCTCCCACCCTTCTATGGAAAGGCTGCTCCTTATGGCGAAAAAAATCGCTCCCAGCCGATCAACGGTTTTATTAAGAGGAGAAACAGGGGTCGGAAAAGAGGTTATGGCGAGATACATCCATGAAAACAGTGACAGAAAAGACGGTCCGTTTATAGCAGTAAACTGCGCGGCTCTTCCTGAAAATCTTTTGGAAAGCGAATTATTCGGGCACGAAAAAGGAGCTTTCACTGGCGCAGTCAACAAGAAAAAAGGCAAGTTTGAGCTGGCCAGCGGGGGCACACTTCTCCTCAATGAAATAAGTGAAATGGATGTCTCCATCCAGGCGAAATTACTGAGAGTGCTGCAGGAAAGAGAGATCGATCGAGTTGGCGGACAGTATGCAATACCTGTTGACACAAGGGTCATCGCCACTACAAACAGGGAACTGGAAGATGAAGTCAAGGAAGGTAATTTCCGAAGTGATCTATACTACAGACTTAATGTCGTTCCACTGCTTCTTCCCCCCTTGAGAGAGAGGGCTGATGATATAGCACCGCTTGCCGATTATTTTCTGGAAAAACATTGCCATCTGAATAATGTTCCGTTAAAAATCATTGCTCCCGACGCGATCTCTTATCTTAAAACAAAAGGCTGGCCCGGAAATATAAGAGAGTTTGAGAACCTTATTGAGAGATGTACACTTCTGGTCGATTCGGAAAAAATTTCCGCCTCAGACCTGGAATTTATCTCCGGCCCTAAAGATCATTCATCAGCAGATAACAGCTTCAATCAGTCCATTATCCCGTTGAAAGAAATGGAAAAAAAGATGATCATAAAGGCCCTGGATGACCATAAAGGGAACCGAACCCACGCAGCTAAAATACTTGGCATCAGCGTAAGAACACTCAGAAACAAACTCCACGAATATGATGCTGATTTCCCCGAAACATAGGCCTGTACGAATATCGTCAATTAATTGACTGGCCATAAACCGGTTTCGAAATGGTACACCGGCACTGTTCTTACCCGGGATGTAAATCCGGTAAATATATTGTTCACTCCTCATAAATCAGAAAGAATGTATGTTTGAAAGTTGACATAAAGGAAACTGATATCAGTATACACATTCGGGTCCGCAATAACCGTCAATTTTTCGACATATTTTACCTGATTTTCATACCTGAAACTGATGTAGATTTTGTCACATGGTCTATCCTTCAGGGTCATGAGAATTTAAGTTTTTCTTACCCTGAAGAGGAAGAAAATCTTCTGTCACAAAAAATAGTTAAAATAACAATCGGTTGCATAACCAGCAAAGATCTGAAAAAGACAGAGATCCTTTTCAGAAGGAATCCTTTTATTCAAAACAAAGACAGGAAAAATAATGGTCTTCATTTGGTATCTCTTTTGCAAGAAGACTAAATAGAAATAAGGAGGCAGTATGGAAAATATAAATCCCGCAAAAAACATGTTTATGGACAGGACATCAAAACTCCTTTCAAAGGTGCTCGATTTCAGGGCGATCAGGCAGAGCGTGATTGCAGGAAATATCGCCAATGCCGAGACACCCGGGTATATCCAGAAAGAGATCCCGTTTGAAAAGGAACTCCAGAAGGCCTTTGATAACAAAAGCATTAAACTGGCCACATCGGAACCGGGGCATATTTCAGGTAGTGAGGCTATCATGAAAAACAATTACAACCCGTACAAACTGATAAGGGAGTATGGGAAACCGAATGAGCTCAATATCGATACCGAAATGGCAAAGATGTCCCAGAACAATCTCCTTTATGAAGCATCCACCAACCTGCTTTCCAAAAAGTTTGCACTCCTGAAAGCAGTAATTGAATCGAGGGCATAAAATATGGATTTATTAAAATGCATGGATATCGCAGCAAGCGGAATGACAGCACAGAGAGAAAGATTAAACGTAATTTCCATGAACCTTGCAAACGCAAATACGACAAAGGCGGAAGATGGAAACCCCTATAGAAGGAAAACGAGTATATTCCGGACTGTTCCGATAGAAAGCTCCTTTGAAGACAAGCTGAACGATTCTCTTGACAAGCAGATATTCGGTGTAAAGGTTTCCAAGATAGTTCCCGTCCAGGGGCCGCTTAAAGAGATCTATGACCCAACCCATCCTGATGCAGACAAAAACGGCTATGTCCACCTTCCCAATGTGAACCTTGTAGAGGAAATGGTCCAGATGCTCAATGCAAACCGGTCATATGAAGCAAATGCATCTGCAATTAAAGCGGCTAAAGATATGGCTGTCAAGGCCCTTGAAATCGGCAAATAGGAGGAATTCATATGAGCAGTATCGGAGAAATACAGGGTAATTTAGGTGATTTTTCCTCCCGTTCAGTACAGGTAAATAAAGGAACCGCAAATACTGGCAGTTCCTTTCAGGATACCCTCTCTGAGTTTGTCACCAGCGTGGATAAGCAAGTGAAAGAATCCGACCGATTGACTGAAGACTTCGCCACGGGAAAAAATAACAATATTCATGAAGTAATGATAGCAGCGGAAAAGGCCGATATATCCCTGCGGTTTTTACTGCAGATAAGAAACAAGCTTTTAGATGCCTACCAGGAAATCACCAGGATGAATTTTTAAACCAGCAGGCAGCATACTGTTAATGAACTACGACTACAAGGAGTAGAAATGGCGCAAGGTGTAGGTAATTTAATAGAGGTCTTCAAGGCAATACCGGCCGGAAAGCGAATTTCCTTTCTGGTAACATTCGGTATAGTAGTAGGCGGATTTATTGCATTGCTTACTTATACGAACAGGCCTAATTATCAGGTACTCTATAAAGGCCTGGACCCGACGGAAGCTTCAAAAATCACTGATAAGCTGAAAGAAAACAAGGTAACTTACCAGCTTAAAGATGGCGGAGCCACTATTGAGGTACCTGATGACAAAGTCCTTCAACTCCGCCTGGATATGGCTTCCGAAGGTATAGTGCCAAAGGGAGGGACTGTAGGGTTTGAGATATTTGACAATATGTCATTCGGAACAACTGAATTTGAACAAAAAATCAAGTACCAGCAGGCACTCCAGGGGGAACTTGCAAGGACCATTATGGCATTTGATTCCATTGATAAGGCCAGGGTACACATAGTGACCGCAGGTGAATCACTCTTTGCCGAAGAAGAAAAACCGGCAACCGCATCAATTGTTGTGCGTCTTCATCCGGGAAGCGAGCTGAACCCCAGACAGTTGCAGGGAATAATCAACCTTGTTTCAGGTTCGGTTCGGGGCTTAAAGCCTGAGAACGTATCAATTGTAGATATGCACGGGGGAATACTCACAAAGGGTCATGATAAAAACAGCATGGAAAATATCAGCAGTGACCAGTTCGATTATAAGCGTAAACTTGCCGATACCTATGAAAAACAGATAGAGTCTATGCTGGAACCGGTGGTAGGTGCAAACAAGGTAGTGGCAAGGGTATCGGTTGATGTTGATTTCAAAAGGATAAAGACCTCCGAAGAGAATTATGATCCGGACAGCGCAGTAGTCTTTAGTGAGGAGAGACAGAAGGAAAGTTCGACCGAAGGTAATAAGACTCCGGAAGGTTCCCCGGACTTGCTCGGCCAGGGTGTCCAGACAGGTGCCGAGAGTTCCAAGTCCTCATCCAATCTTTATCAAAAGGAAAACTCCATACTGAATTATAAAATCAACAAGGTAGAACGTAATATCATCGATGAATCCGGGGAGATAAAGCGTCTTTCAGCCTCTGTTATCATAGACGGACCCTATGAAACTTCCGCAGGTGCGCAAGCGCAAGGAAATGCAAAAAAGGTATTCAAAGGATTTGACCGCAAGCAGATGAAGACCTTCGAGAATATAGTAAAAAATGCAATAGGATTCAATGCCAACCGGGGAGATCAGGTTACAGTATCAAATGTCGCCTTCAATATTGAAAAAGAAAAGATTGGAGACATGTCAGGAGCACCCAGCCCGGAAGGCTGGATGAGCTATGTTAAAAAAGCCAGCAAACCTATCCTGAATGTCTTTATTGTTGCACTGTTCTTCTTTATTGCAATAAAACCCTTTAAAAAATGGCTCAATCAGACCAGTGAATATGTATCAACTAGGGCGCTTCCAAGGGGAAGAGAACATGATGAATTATCCCACTCCGTCGGCGAACTGCAGGAAAGGCAAAATGAAAAAACCAGACTGCTTGAGGCGACAAAACAGAACCCTGACATTGCAGCGGACATTATAAAAACCTGGCTTAATGAGGTGAGCTAATTGGAAAACAGGGCATTTATGGATGGCAAAAAAAAGGCTGCCATATTTTTGATGGTAATGGGAGATGATTTTACAGCTGAAGTATTCCGCCATCTCGATGACCGGGAAGTGAAGATCCTCGGCGAAGAGATGGCGATGATCAAAAAGATCGATGTTAGCACTGTGTCCACTGTAATGGATGAATTTTCGAAGGAGATGGGCGACGGGAGTATGGGCCTGTCCGGCAAGGATTTCCTCCAGAAGGCAATGCCTAAGGCATTTGATTTAAAAAAGGCCGATGAACTGCTCGGAGATCTTCTCTCCAAGGGCAATGAAAAATCATTTGAAAAACTCAGCAACTACAATCCTACTGTTCTGGCCAACCTTCTCATGACTGAACATCCCCAGACCATCGCACTTATACTGGTAAACATGAAACACCAGACCGCTGCAGAAATAATAAAGTCGCTTCCTGAACATCTTCAGGGTGAAGTAGTAATACGAATAGCGGATCTGGATGATGTTCCTTCCGAAATAGTTGAGGAAATCCATGAAGTTGTGGATGAAATGCTGTCGGACATGGGGAATGAAACCCATGCAAATCAGGGGGGGATTGAGGCTGCAGCGGAAATATTAAATAACCTGGACCATCAGACCGAAAATAATATCTTCGATAAAATAGAAAGTATGAGGGAAGAACTTGCAGATGAAATCAGACAGAAAATGTTTGTATTTGCAGATCTTGTCACTCTTGACGACCGTTCTATCAGGGCTCTCCTTAAGGAAGTCAGCAATGATGAACTGATCCTCGCCCTCAAGACAAGCTCTGAAGAACTGGCTGAAAAGATCTTCAGTAATATCAGTCAGCGCGCCGCTGAAATGATGAAGGAAGATATGGAAGTAATGGGCCCGGTCAAACTGAAGGATGTTGAGCAGGCCCAGCTCAATATAGTCAAGGCTGCCAGAAGACTTGAGGAGGAAGGCAAAATAGTACTTGGCGGCAAGGGAGGCGATGAGGTCCTTGTCTAACCGGGTAAAAGAAGATTTCTCGCCTTTGTTCAACATTGATTCCTTTCAGACGGATGAAATAGCTGCTGAAGAGAGCGGAGATTCGTCCGGTTCAACATTTGGCATAAATGATTCGGTAATTTCATGGAGTCCTCCCCTTATTGAAGATGAAGATCCCACTGTAAAGGAAGACTTCAAGGCAAGAATAGCCAGACTTGAGAAAGAGGCATATGAAAAAGGTTTCGAACAGGGTCAGAAAGATGGTCTTGATCTTGAAAAATCCAAACTGGAAGAAATGGGAAAACAGTATGAAGCCCTGCTGACAGAACTGAAGGATCTGAAGGTTCATATATTCCGTGACTCCGAAGGAGAGATGCTCAGCCTTATCCAGCTCATCACAAAGAAAATTATCGGGGAAGAGATAAAGACGAGTGACTCCATAATAAAGCACAGTATAAAAACAGCAGCCAATTTCCTGACCGATAAGCGAAAGGTAAGGATAATAATCAATCCTGATGATATGGAAGAGGTGAAAAAAATGCTCCCGGATCTGGCCAAACTGACAAAAGGAGGTCATTTTCAGCTTGCAGAAGACTCATCGATTGGGAAGGGGGGCTGCATGCTTGAAACAGGATTCGGCAGAGTAAATGCCACTATTGATGATCAGCTCGATGAAATAATAAAGGTCATCGATAAGGAATATCACTTGATTACCAGTAATATACCATGAAAATTGCCCTTGACAGATATTTAGAAAAAATAAGTTCAATGTGCCCGATTACTGTTGAAGGACAGGTAACCAAGGTTGTTGGCAATGTTATCGAGGGCAATGGACCTGCAATGCCTGTTGGAGGGGTTTGCCAGATACTTTCGGGAAATATGCTGGAACCCATCAGTGCCGAGGTAATAGGATTCAGGGATCAGAATATCCTTCTTATGCCACTGGAAAAATCCGACGGGGTTGAACCCGGAAGCTCAATAACGGCAAAAAGCTTTACTGCCACATTTGATGTCGGTTTTGATATGCTTGGCAGGGTGCTGGACGGACTTGGCAACCCCCTTGACGGGGGATCACGGATAAAGGGCGAAAATACTATTCCCCTTTACTCTCATCCAGTGAATCCGTTATGTAGAAACCGTATTGTGGAGCCTCTTACCGTCGGTGTAAGGTCAATAGACTGTCTAAACACCCTGGCAAAGGGCCAGAGGGCTGCAATAATGGCGGGCTCGGGAGTTGGAAAAAGCAAGCTTCTCGGTATGATGGCGAAATTTACAAAAGCGGATGTCAATGTTATTGCCCTTATTGGAGAAAGAGGCAGAGAAGTCAAGGAATTTATCGAACGCGACCTCGGAACTGAGGGATTAAAAAGATCTATTGTGATTGCTGCCACATCCGATACTTCTCCTCTGATAAGAATGAGAGGTGCATACCTTGCTGCCGCTATAGCCGAATTCTTCAGGGAACGAAATAAGGATGTACTGTTAATGATGGATTCCGTCACCAGATTCGCGATGGCAGTCAGAGAGATAGGGCTCTCGGCCGGCGAGCCTCCTACAAGCAAGGCCTACCCGCCAAGCACCTTTTCTCACCTTCCAAAACTTCTTGAAAGGGCGGGCACGAGTACATGCGACGGGTCGATAACAGGCATATACACTGTTCTCGTCGAAGGTGATGATATGAACGAACCCATAGCTGATGCTGTAAGATCCATTGTCGACGGACATATAGTGCTTGACAGGTCCCTTGCCGCAAAAGGTCACTACCCCGCAGTTAATGTGCTTTCGAGCATAAGCAGATTGATGACAGATGTTGTAAACAGGGAGCATCTTGACCTTTCATATAAATTCAGAAGAATACTTGCAGATTATACAAAAATAGAAGATCTGGTAAACCTTGGTGCCTATGAAAGAGGCAATAACAGAAATACTGATTATGCCATTGATATGATAGATGCCCTCAACGGTTTTTTAAGGCAGGACATGCTTGAAGGCAGTACGATGGAAACTTCGATTGCGCAGATGACAAAACTTCTTGCCAAAGGCAATTAAGCAAAAAGGAGCTACGCCGGTTGAAATTTAAATTCAGATATGAGTCTTTATTGTCCTACAGGCAGCACCTGAAAGAAAAGGCCGCGATCGAATTTGCAAGGGCACAGGGCATTCTGAGGAAGATAGATGAAAATATAGTTGCCTATAAAAATGAGATAACAAAGGAAAATGATGATCTGGGGAAAAAAATGCTGGAGACAGTGTCATCAAATGACATAATAAACCACTCCGAATTTATTGACGCGCTCCTGGTAAGAATTGAAATAAAAAAAATAGAACGACTTAAAGCCGAGCAGGTTCTGTCTCAAAAAAAGGAAAAACCTGCTTGAAAAATCCAGGCAGTGCAAGGTTTTTGAAAAATTAAGAGAAAGGGATTTGGAAAAATGGCATCACGACCAGAACCAATTGGAACTGAAGGAAATAAACGAAGCCGCAGTCATAAGACATGGAAAGAATTTTTTCTAAAATCGAACTTCTATGCCACCACACTGGTACTGTTTTTTATTCTCCTGGCTGTCAAGATCATAATAAGCGGCGTTTTTCTCACGACATCATCATTGGGTATTACTTCAGCAGATGTGGCTATGGCGCAGGAAGTAACCCCTAAAGAAGAGCAGAGCGTTGATGCTATCAAACAGAGCCTTAGAAAAAGGGAGAAGGAGCTTTCAGAAAAAGAGGCAGAATTGAAAAAGATGGAGGCGGAGCTTTTACCCCTTAAAGAAGAAATCAATACCAGGATGGCCGAACTCAATGACCTGCAAAACAGCCTGACCGATAAAGCCAAAAAACTTGCCGAAAAAGAAAAGGCAATGCAGGACGCGAAAATTACCCATCTGGTGAAACTCTACAGCTCCATGGAAGCCGGCAAGGCCGCTGCTATCCTGAACAAGCTTAATATAGAAACAGTAGTTCGAATCCTGGGCAACATGAAAGGTAAAGCGGCAGGCGGAATCCTTGCGATGATGACGCCCGATAAAGGTGCAATAATCAGCGAAAGGCTTAGCGGAGCAGAGTAAAACCGGATTTAAAACCTTGTAGAGATGGGTTTCAAATCCGGTTCTACAAAATCATCCGCAATTCATCAAGAACAGTCAGTACATTACAGGATTTTTTTATTTATTTTCACGAAGCAGACAAAGGTATTGTTTTTCAGGACGAGATCACCGGGAAAAAATTACCTAGCCGCTTTTTCAAATGGTAATTTTTACCGTTACACAATCATACCAGAAACCTCACTAAGTCAATACATACCTGTTTTTACTACATTTTTTTATTGGGAATCTTTTGGCACACCTGTTGCTTAATAGGAGTGTAACGAGAATAGATAATTTCATATAAGGAAAAAGAATGAATAATCTGCCCGATATAAATACCAGCCCTTCAACAGCCAGAACAGGAAAGGCTCCGGGATTAAAATCAGCAAAAAACAGCAGCAATGATGTTTTTCAATCCATACTGAACAGTATAGGCAGGAACAATGGAAACACCAGTTGGGTTTCCAACCTATATGCAGACAGCGATGCCACCAATACCTCTAAATCAGGTTTCAACTCGATTCTGAACAATATGAATTCCTCTGCTGGAATATCAGGTAAAAATTCTTTAAACAGGTCACAAAAAAACAGTTTAAATCCTGACGACCTGATAGTCCCGGCATCTTTACAAAACCAGCTTGTCGCATTCCTGCAAAAGCAGGGTTTCTCGCTGAAAGATATCAACGAGGTCATCTCCGGGTCAAAAAATACAAGCGGCTTTATTCAACTCGATAAGTTGCTGGCAGGTTTATCAGGCATCAACCAGGAAGGCGCCGGTCAAGGCGATATGCTTGTGTCAGCATTCAAAGACAGCTTTTCATCCTTCCTGAATGAGCAGGGTATTGATACTGGAAAATACTGCCAATTCTTTTCTGGCATTAAGGGCAATGATCATTTATCAAATGATACCAAAAACAGTTCATTTATCGAAGCATCCCAGATCCCTGCTGCAAGCGAACTCCTCTTTAAGATAGGGGTCGGGGCAGGAGATGTAAAAAAGATAATCGAAAAATGCATTACTGGTAACGGCGAACTTGATACAGGTAAACTATCAACCGAACTTAACAAGTTGTTGACTGCTCCCATTTCTGAGTCGGATCTTGTTGCCTTCTTTTCTAAAAATAATATTTCTGTCAACAAACGTATTTTCAACACCGCAGACTCAAAGAACGGCACAAGAAAGTTATCGGATCCGGAAAATTTATTGGCCGATAAGGTTCAGAAAGAACTCAAACAAAATATTGACTCTGCCCTGGGAAAAGGAGAAGGCAAGGCTATCTCAGAGGTACTTGGGGATCGCACAAAAGATGCTTCAAGCGGGGATGTAAAGAGTTTTCCGGACAGATTTGGTTATGATTTGAATAAGACAGATATGGGTCAGGATGGAAATTATCTAAAATCTGTATTATTGAATGGAAAAGCATCCGGACAGTTAAAGAGTGATCAGTCACAACCGTCATCGGATCAGGGAAATCTGAAGCTTAACCTGACAGAACTTATCAAACTTGCGGAGAAAAAAGCCAATACTGATATCCCGGTTAAATCGGCTGAAGAGAATATTCAATCCGCTGGGTCTGCCAAAGACAGCTCAACAGGAAAAGACAGCACCAGCTTTATCGTGAAGGATACCTCTACCCCGTCAGGTCTTACCATTCTCCAGGAAAATGGAATAAAAGATATAGGGAAGGTCAATCAGACAAATGAGACAGTTAACCTGCCGCAGCCAATTCCCAAAATCGTCGATAAAATACTGTTCATGATCCGGACAGGCGAATATCAGAGCAGACTACAGATAACTCCTCCTGAACTAGGGAAGCTCGACATAGACCTGACAATCAAAAACGGCCACATACATGCAAATCTCAGCACCGAAAATGCGGCGGTTAAGGAAATCATACAGGCGAATCTGAACCAGCTCAAAAATCAATTGAGCAACCAGGGATATTTTGTTGACAGGTTCGACGTTATGGTCGGCCTTGGTAATGGGAACCAAAGGGACAGCAACGCGTGGGCGGAAGGAAGAAACGGCAGAAGCTCCGGTCGTAATACCGGGTCAAGATCTATTGGCAGCGTGGAAATCCCTGTTCCGCCACCGGCAGGAAGCTGGCTTATAAATGACAGTCAAATAGATGTTCATGTCTAAAAAAAGAAAGGGAATATAATGACATCAGGAATCAGCGGATTACCCGCCTATGTGGATAGTACAAAAAAAGATGCCACAACTGGAACAGACAAGCTCGGGCGTGACGCTTTTATGAAGCTATTTCTTGCCCAGATGAATCATCAGGATCCCCTCAATCCCATGGATACGTCGCAATTCAGTTCGCAACTGGCACAGTTCAGCACACTGGAACAGCTTTATAATGTGAATGACAACCTTCAATCTATCGAGGGTATCCAAAAAGGTGACAGCAAATACCAGGTCATTGATATGATAGGAAAAGAGGTTCAGGCGGAAAGCAATACACTGGTTCTCAATAATGGTAATGCTGCAAAAGGTGCCTTCAATCTGGAGGCTCCAGCTGATTGCATGGTTCACGTACTTAATGACAAAGGTAATTCAATCAGGGATATCTACCTTGGGGTGCTTGATTCAGGAAGCCATGACTTCGAATGGGACGGGTTTGAAAACAACGGCGCCCTTCACACATCCGGACAATACACTTATGATGTATCTGCAATGTCCAATGACGGCCAGACAGTATCAGTAGACAAATATATAAAGGGGTCAGTGACGGGCGTTAACCTGAATGGTGATGACCCGGTCATCTATATAAATGACACACCCCTGAGTATGTCACAGATAGTAAATGTAAGCACGAATGAAACAACAGGATCATAAAGCAATAAAACGGATTTATTCCGGAACAATTAAATATTAGGAAGACAAACACAGGAGGTAATCATGGCTTTATCAAGTGCACTTTTTTCAGGAATAAGCGGTTTAAGTAATCTGGGCAGCGCGATGCAGATTATCGGAGACAACATTGCAAATGTAAATACAGTTGGTTTTAAAGCCAGCAGTTTCACATTCCAGGATCTTTTAAGCCAGAACATGTTTACAAGGGCAGGAACATCACAGGTTGGCAGAGGTACTGCCCTGTCCGATATATACGCGACATTTGAACAGGGATCTTTCGAATCAACCGGAAATACGACGGATCTGGCAATTGGAGGTGATGGCTTTTTCTCCGTTCGTAAATCCGGTTCGAACAGTCTTTATTATACCAGGGCCGGAGATTTTCGTTTTGACAAGTCAGGAAATTTGACAAACCCTGAAGGATATGTTGTCCAGGGCTGGGCTGTAGATTCCAACGGAGATATAACAGGTTCAACGACCGATATAGCGATGACATCCTTTACCTCTCAACCACAGGCAACAAATTCGGTCTCGGTCATTACCAATCTTGACAAGGATACAACCAGCAATTCTACAATCCTGTCGAGCTCATGGGACGGGAAATCATCACCACCTATTGCATCTTCCAACTATGAGTATCAATCAACCGTCAAGGCATACGACTCTCTGGGGAGCACCCATGATGTTACAGTATATTATGACAAGATATCAGGCGCGGATTGGGAATATGTCGTTACCTGTAATCCCAGCGAAGATCTCAGGAGCGGTATTACAGGAACAAAAGACGCCGGTCTCCTTGCCAGGGGAAAGATCTCCTTCAATGAAGGAAGCGGTACTATTACAGGTTTGACCATGTCAAAACTTACAGGAACCACCGGAACAGCTACAAGTCAGGCGGTTCAGGAAGGAGCAAAAACCGGTGGATTAAGCGCCATTGATACGTCAATTGTAGTAAATAACTCCGATGCATTGACAACTGCTGCTCCTGCCTCTGTCACATTAACTTACGATAATGCTACATCAACCTGGACATTGAGCTCAGGAACAGTCGTGGCAAACACGCCAACTCAGGTAAGCATTGATCTTGGGGGGGCATCAGCAGCAGCAGATATTACAGTTGACCTTTCCGACGCAGCCGCAGCCAATGGCACAGTTACTCTCAACCTTACACGCTCCGATGACTGGTCTCCAAACACATCCACTGATTTTAATCCCAGTGGATATCTTGAATTCAATGCGGATTTTCTTGGCGGTGCATCAACATCCGAAAATATAGCACTTGATATAGGAGCAAGGTGGAACGGTTCGGCCTTTGTACCAGACTCATTATCTACAACCCAGTATGCAAGTGCATCCACGACCGTTTATCAATCGGCAAACGGATATGGTGCAGGCGATCTTCAGGGTGTTGATGTGGCTACAGACGGACTCATCACCGGTGTGTATTCAAACGGGCAGGTGCTTCCTCTTTACAGGTTGGCGCTGGCTAAATTCCAGAGCTTGCAGGGGCTTCACAAGGAAGGTGGAAATCTGTACAGAGAAACCAGAGAAAGCGGTCCTGCAACAACCAGCCTTCCGGGAACAAACGGCCTTGGAAACATTGCCCCTAATTCACTGGAACAGTCGAATGTTGATATAGCAAATGAATTTGTAAAGATGATTACAACCCAGAGAGGATTCCAGGCGAATTCCAAGATCATTACAGTTACGGATGAGATGCTTTCCGACCTGATCAATCTGAAACGATAATGATATTTTATAAAATAGCCCGGTTCCTTAACCTGTGAAAAGAATAATCTTCATTAAAAGGCATATTAAGGTTTACTGGAAATTAATAGAGTTTTTTCCTGCCATGGCGAAAAAAATGGTTGCCTCCAGGTAATTCGCCGTGGCAGGGAAAATAGTTTCCTCTGGATGGGTAAATTGCCTGCCGACAGATAAAAAACCCCTTTTTCTTTACCGACAGGCATTCACCCAATCTGTAATCCGAATTTTTACCGGAAATGCAGGATGTGTCTTTTGACATCTATTACTGCAAATTATAATCGCCAATATTTTGACGACAGCACCGGAACTGTCAATACCTCATTAACGTCATATCTTTGACATACAAAAATCTATCCCAAAAGGAAGCATTTTATTAGCTCCGTTTTCAACTTACCTATTTTATCATTTATTTTCAATATGTTATACACATGACAAAAATTTCTATCTTATAAAACCGATATGGCACAGAGGTTGCTTCATGATAAATAAATTTCTTTTAATTATTTGGAGAACTTCTGTATGGATATCGCTACAGTAATAGGAATAGTTTCTGCCTTTTCCCTTGTGCTTTCGGCAATAATGTTCGGCGGATCGCTTTCGTTGTTTATAAATATACCATCTATCATGATAGTCTTTGGTGGCTCTTTAGGGGCAGCGATGATCAATTATCCCCTTCCTGACATTCTCAAGGTGAGCAAGGTCGTAAAAAATGCCTTTTTTATAAGACCGTCCACTGCAAAGGAATTAATAAGCAACTTTGTGAGTCTCGCCGGTACAGCAAGAAGAGAGGGAATCCTCGCGTTGGAAACCGCATTAAATGACATCTCTGACGATTTCATGAAAAAGGGGCTCCAGCTTTCGGTTGACGGTCTTGAACCTGTCTCCATCAAAGATATTCTTGATACTGAAATCGGCAATATTCAGGAAAGACATAAACTCGGGGCCGAAATATTCACCACACTTGGCACATTTGCCCCGGCCATGGGAATGATCGGAACCCTTATAGGGCTTGTACAGATGCTGCAGACAATGGATGATCCAAGCACCATTGGGCCAGCCATGGCGGTTGCCCTTTTGACTACATTTTATGGTTCAATAATGGCAAATATTTTCTGCCTTCCCATTGCCGGAAAATTGAGAAACAAGAGCGCTGAGGAGGTAATGATGAAAGGGCTTATGTCTGAGGGTATTATGTCAATAGCAAAAGGTGATAATCCAAGACTTCTCGAACAAAAGTTAAACGCTTTTCTGGCTCCTAACCTGCGCGAGACAAGTTTTAAATAATTATTAATCCCAAGGGAGAAAGTATCCAATGGCTGAAAAAGAAAAAGAAGATTTGGAACAGGAAAATCAGGAAACCCAGGAAAAAGAAGGGCCTAAAAGGAAAAAGGTGCCTATAAATCTGATAATCATCTGCATCCTGCTCCTGTGTCTTGCAGGAGGGGGGGTCTACGTATGGAAGAGCGGATTGATTCCCTTTGGCTCTGACAAATCGAATATTGATAAAACGACAGACAACCAGGAACTGGGGCCGATCTTTTCTATGGATACGTTCATCGTTAACCTGGTCGGGGGACGGGGAAAAAACTATCTTAAGGCAAAGATAGACCTTGAACTCGATTCTGAAAAAACAACATCCGAAATGAATAAACGCCTTCCGCAAATCAGGGATGCGATTCTGACTTTGCTGAGTTCAAAGTCGAATGAGGATATCAATACTCTTGAAGGAAAATACCAGTTGCGGGCCGAAATAATTTCTACCCTTAATCAGTATCTTAAAACCGGCAAAATAAAAAATGTCTACTTTACAGATTTTATTATCCAGTAACAGAGCGTTATTTTAATATTAACATTAATGTATCGGTGATTTAATACATGAATAAGCTGCTATCACAAGATGAAGTTGACTCCCTGTTGAGAGGTCTTGATACAGGAGACGTAGGTGCTGTCGACGAATTTGAGATAGAGTCCGAAGATGATCTGGACTCATTTGACTGGGCTACCGCAGGGCTTAACATCAGGGGCAATATGCCCCTCCTGGATGTTGTTAACGGAAGGTTCAGCCAAAAATTAAGGGGTAGTCTTTCAAACTCCCTTCGCAAAATGCTCGATATTACTCCTGACCCTGTTGAAACTGTAAAATACAGTGATTTCCAGAGGTCTCTTCCTGTTCCGACAAGCATGCATCTCTTTAAAATGGAACCATTAAGAGGCCTGGGAATAATTGTAGTAGAAAGCCGGCTGGTGTTCAGCCTTGTTGAGGCGTACTTCGGGGGAACCGGAATCGGCGCTACAAAGATAGAAGGAAGGGAATTCACTTCAATAGAAAACAGGATAATAGAAAAGGTGGTTCACATGGCACTGAACAACCTTGTAGAGGCATGGGAGGATGTCCATCCTATCAAAACAGAGTTCGTAAGATCCGAGAGTAACCCCCTGGTTGTAAATGCTATTCCGGGCGAGGAACTTCTTATTTCAACAAAATTTGAGGTTGAACTCAGCAAGGTACTCGGTAACGTAATCATTTGTTTCCCCTACGCGTCTTACCAGCCCATACGTCATAAACTTGCAGGCAATTACAGAGATGAAGAACCGGCAACACAAATGGATAGAAACTGGATAGAGGGTCTCGAATACCAGTTGAGGGGAACTGAAGTTAAATTGAATGTCGATCTGGGGCAAACTGAACTTTCGGTCGGCGACTTTTTAAACCTAAAAGAAGGAGATATCCTCATCCTGGATAAAAACTATAAACAGCCTTTGGTGGCAAAGGTCGAGGAGATAAAACTTTTCGAAGGTTTTGCCGGCAGATATAAGAACAAGAAGGTCTTCAAGGTGGAAAGGCCCTACGTAGAGCAGGCTTAAATAAACCGCCTCATCATGAGAGGACTAAAACATGAGTAACAATAATAATATGGAGGACAGTCAGATAATGTCTGGAGGAATGGATTTAGCAGAACTTGAACCGGGAATGGGGCTGAACGGCAACGGAAGAAACATGGATTTTCTGCTGGATATCCCGCTGGATATCTCAGTCGAACTCGGCAACACAAAAATAAAAATAGGAGATCTTCTGAAACTGAGCCAGGGGTCGGTAGTTGAACTGAACAGATTGACGGATGAACCCCTTGAAATCTTCGTAAACAAGAAATTGATGGCTCACGGTGAAGTCGTTGTAGTCAATGAAAAATTCGGCATCAGGCTGACCAATATAATCAGCCCGGGAGAAAGAGTTAAAAACCTGACCTGATACTATTGTCCATAAATCAATGACGGAGGAGCATATTGGACACTGACTTCAACATACTATCATTCAAGCTGGCAATTTCCATGCTGGTAATTTTCATTTTGTTACTCTTGTTTTTCTTCATACTCAAACGGTTGAAGGGAGGTTCTCTCTCGATAAGAAAATACCCAGTAATGAAAAACCTGGCGACCCTCTCCCTTGCTCCCAAAAGGTCACTGGCTCTTGTTGAGGTCTGCGATCAATGGCTTCTGGTGGGTGTAGGGACTGAAAACATTTCCCTGATATCAAAGATCGATAAACCGGACGTGGACAGTCAAATTTATAATGACCTTCCCCAGGGGAATAACAGTTTTGAAACCCTTCTTTCAAAGGCAGGATTGGCAGTAAAAAAATCCGAAAGCAGCACCATAAAAAATGAACATTAAAGTGAAACATCTGACAGCTTTTTCAGTAATCCTGGGACTTGGGCTCATTTTACTGTCATCAACAGCAATAGCACAGACCCCTTCCCTTCCCAGCCTGACAATCGGGCTTGGACAGGCGGACAGTCCAGAGAAGGTTTCCACGCTTCTCCAGTTACTCTTTCTGCTTACTGTTTTATCCCTTGCGCCTGCAATCATAGTAATGATGACATCATTTACCAGGATTGCAATAGTCCTGTCCCTTGTCAGGACAGCACTTGGCACACAGCAAATGCCTCCAAACCAGATAGTAATAGGACTTTCGCTTCTGCTCACGTTTTTTATAATGACGCCCGTGTTCAATCAGGTTAATAATGATGCACTCAAACCCTATATGGCAGAAGAGATCACCCAGCAGGAGGCGTTCCAAAGGGCACTCAAACCCATAAGGGCATTTATGCTCAAGCAGACAAGAAAAAAAGACCTGGCCCTTTTTATAGATGTCTCAAAAATAAAAAAACCTAAAAACTATGATGAAATACCAACCATCGTATTGATGTCCTCATTTGTGATCAGCGAACTCAAGACAGCCTTTGAGATAGGATTCGTAATATATATTCCTTTTCTTGTTATTGACATGGTCGTAGCAAGTATACTGTTGTCAATGGGTATGATGATGCTGCCGCCTTTTATGGTGTCGCTGCCCTTTAAACTGATGCTGTTCGTCCTCATTGACGGATGGAATATCCTGATTGGATCATTAATTAAAAGTTTTATGTAAGGATAAAGACATGACACCTGAATATGTTATCAACCTGGGAAGCGAAGCGATAAAACTTGCTTTGATGGTCTCCCTCCCCCTCCTGGGGGTAGGTCTTGTTGTCGGATTATTAATCGCAGTACTTCAGGCGACAACTCAGATACAGGAGATGACCCTCTCCTTTGTACCAAAGATTGTTGCGGTATTACTTACACTGCTTGCAGCATCTCCCTGGATAATTCAAAAGCTCTCCAGCTTTACCAGCAAACTGATATTGAGCATACCTACTCTTATCAGGTAATATAAATGATGTTCATCCCCATTCACACGTTTGAGCAGTTGCAGGGGTTTTTCTGGATACTTATCCGGGTCGGCACCATGCTCTTTCTTCTTCCTCTTTTCGGGGCAAGGAATATCCCGTCACTATGGAAGGCAGGATTCTCATTCATCCTGGCGATTGTCCTGGCTCCTACTGTCCCTGTACCGGCCAGCCTGCCAGTAACAGCCCCGGAAATAATCCTGGAAATCCTGTCCGAGGCGCTGATGGGCCTGATTCTGGCTATGACCATCAGGATGTTTTTTGCCGCCAGTGAAATGGGCGGACAATTCATGAGTTTTCAGATGGGATTTTCAATGGCCCGTGCTATTGACCCTCAGACGGGCGCCCAGAGTACGGTTCTTACACAGTTTCTTTATATCTTTTCAATACTGATATTCTTCGCTATGAACGGGCATCATATGTTCATACGCATTATGGCCAAATCTTTTTCTCTGGTCCCGCTAAACAGTATCAGATTTCAACCAGCTATCGGAGAGGAACTGATAAAGGCAGGAGCAAGCATGTTTTTACTGGGGGTCAAGATCGCGGCCCCTGTTCTGGTTGCCCTCTTTCTTTCAAACCTCCTCCTCGGTATTATCGCAAGAACAGTGCCCCAGGTAAATATATTGATGGTCGGCTTTCCGATTAACCTTATCCTTGGCCTTATCCTTTTCTGTTTTATCCTGCTGAATATCTACCCTCTCCTTTTCGATATCAAAAATCAGATGGCCGAGAGCCTGATAAGGCTCCTGGGACTTATGTAGGGGCATTATGTCTGAAGAGAGTTTTCAGGATAAAACCGAAGATGCGACCCCTAAAAAGAAAGAGGACTCAAGAAAAAAGGGCGATGTTGCAAAAAGCCGTGAATTACCCTCAGTAACCATCCTGGCCGCTGCAACTATTTTCATGTTTTTTAATGCAAAGAGCATTACGATGACCCTTGGGAATAATATCAAAAACTCTTTTTTGCAAATCCCGGGAATCATGTCAGCCGGCGATTTTTCTTCTCCCTTTATCTCGGAAATAATAACCAATTTTCTCGTTTTGATACTCCCTTTTCTGATAGTCCTGATGATAGTGTCAATTTTAACCAACCTGCTTCAGACAGGTTTTATATTCAGTGTCGAAGCCTTGACGCCAAAGGCGTCAAAAATAGATCCAATAAAGGGTATGGGGAACGTATTCTCCAAGAAGTCCCTGGTAGAACTGGCTAAATCCATATTAAAAATTGTGATTATAGGGTGGGTCGCATTCCTGGCCTTCAAGAAAGATTTGTCCCATATGATACCGATGTTATATCAGGATAATGCCCAGATATTAGCGCAGCTTGGAGAACTGGCATTTAACTTACTTGTAAAATGCTGCTGCGTTATCCTGGTGCTGGCAATCCTGGACTTCATGTACCAGAAATGGGACTATGCTCAGAAGCTCAAGATGACAAAGCAGGAAATCAAGGATGAATTCAGGCAGTCTGAAGGGGACCCGATGGTGAAGTCGCGCATAAGGTCGATCCAGCGGGAAATGGCAAGACGCAGGATGATGGAAGAAGTACCCAAGGCGGATGTAATTATCACCAACCCGACCCATCTTTCAATAGCCCTCAAGTACAAAGCGAATGAAGGAATGAAGGCGCCTGTGATCGTTGCCAAAGGTGCAAATAATATTGCTTTTAAGATCAGGGAGATAGCCTCAAAGCACAATATACCTTTAATGGAAAATAAGCCCTTGGCACAGAACTTGTATAAATTAGAGCTGGGAGCAGAAATTCCTTCCCAGTTTTACAAGGCTGTAGCTGAAATTCTCGCTTATGTATACGGATTGAAGAAAAGAAAAATTTAAGGATTATATATGGAAGCAGCAGGAAAAAGTCATTTTTCAGTATTTGCCAATCTGGATATCGGGATATCAGTAGGTATAATGGGTATACTCATGATCATGATTATACCCCTTCCAACCATGCTGCTGGATGTTTTCCTGGCCTTAAATATTACTATTGCAGTACTGATAATCCTTGTAACCATATATGCGTCCAGGCCCCTTGATTTTTCGGTCTTTCCGTCACTGCTTCTGATTACAACACTTTTCAGGCTGTCACTTAATATAGCCTCAACCCGTCTTATACTCCTTAACGGCCACAATGGTCCGGGGGCAGCCGGAAATGTCATAAAAACCTTCGGTTCCTTCGTTGTAGGCGGAAACCCTACTGTCGGTCTCGTTGTATTTGTCATCCTTGTCGTTATCAATTTTGTTGTCATAACCAAAGGCTCGGGAAGGATAGCAGAAGTTGCCGCCCGCTTTACTCTCAATGCAATGCCCGGTAAACAGATGGCTATTGACGCTGATTTAAATGCCGGGTTGATTGATGAAAGCGAAGCAAGAAGCAGAAGGTCAGTGATATCAAGGGAAGCTGAGTTCTACGGGGCGATGGACGGCGCCAGCAAATTTGTCCGCGGTGATGCAATCGCAGGAATTATCATTACCCTGATCAATATAGTCGGAGGACTTATTATCGGCGTCCTTCAGATGAAACTAGATCTGGCCAGAGCAGTCCAGAATTACACATTGCTTACAATAGGTGACGGCCTTGTTTCACAGATCCCTGCACTCATCATATCGACAGGTGCAGGTATTCTTGTCAGCAGGGCCTCATCCGAAGGTCAGAATATCGGTTCGGAAGTGATGAGCCAGATAGGCCTCCAGCCAAGGGCACTGATAATTGCATCATGCATTATATTTCTTTTCGGCCTTGCTCCCGGCATGCCCATGATTCCCTTTGCCCTGCTCGCCGGAGTTGTCTTCTTTCTCTCACGGGTTATCATGGCACAAAAGGGTGAAGCAGCTACCGATACAAAAGAAGCGCCGGAAGAGGCTGTCGAAGCACAAACCCCTGAAGATATCCAGAGACTTCTGCCACTCGACAGCCTCGAAATGGAAATCGGGTACGGACTTATTACAATTGTCGATGACAAGTCACAGGGAAACCTGCTTGACCGGATACGTGCCCTCAGAAAACAGTTTGCGGTTGACATGGGTATGGTAATCCCTTCAATACATATCAGAGACAATCTTGAACTCAAACCGAGTGAGTATGCCTTCTGCATCAAGGGTAATGAAGTAGCCAAAGGTGAAATAATGGCAGACCATCTGCTTGCCATAAACCCAGGAGATGCAAAGATGAAGATCGACGGGATACAGACGAGGGATCCGGCCTTCGGGCTTCCGGCGGTCTGGATCGATCCTGAAAAGAAATCCGAAGCCCAGCTTGCGGAGTATACGGTTGTTGAGCCTGCCAGTGTAATAACCACTCATCTCTCGGAGGTGGTAAGGCTGCACGGATATGAGTTCCTGGGAAGACAGGAGGTACAGAATCTTCTGGACAATGCATCAAAAACCGATCCGAAGGTTGTAGAAGAGCTTACACCAGGGCTGTTAAATCTTGGTGCAATCCAGAAAGTGCTGCAGAATCTCGTTCGTGAACAGGTGTCCATAAGGGACATCCTTACAGTGATCGAAACACTGGCCGATTATGCGCCATTGACAAAGGATACGGATATCTTAACGGAATATGTGAGACAGAGACTCGCACGTACAATAACAAAACCCTATCTTGAAAATAAAAAGACGTTAAAGGTCCTCAATATCAAACCATCCATTGAAGAACTGCTTACAAAGGGAATCAACCAGACGGATTTCGGGGCATACCTTGCCCTTGGGCCAAGCGAGGCTAACAAGATAATCCACCACGTCAAAAGGTCTCTGGATGATATAGCTGCCAAGATTGAGCAACCGGTTATTTTATGTTCAACCACAGTGAGAAGACATTTGAAAAAACTGTGTGACAGTTTCCAGATTAATGTTGCTGTATTTTCTCACAATGAAATACCAGGAGGCCTTCAGGTGCAGTCTCTTGGAGAAATAGGCTAAACGTATGAACATTAGAAAATTTATAGCACGGAACTCAGGTGAGGCCATGAAAATGGTAAAAAAGGAAATGGGTGATGATGCTGTAATCTTAAGGACAAAAACAGTTCCCTATTCCGGAAAGGATGGAGAAAAACCCGGACAGGGTATCGAAGTAACTGCTGCAGTCGATTACGATGCGCCAAAGTCTTCGCCCGGCAGAAACGTGGATGATGAAATAAAAGAACTAGGAAAAGAGCTTAGAGAAATTAAAGAAGCCATCCTTTTTTCAGATGCCGCCAATGTCCTTGCCCCTGAACTCTATTTTGACCGGGAGATCAGAGAAAGGTATAATTATCTGAAGACATTCGGGCTTAACCAGGACCTCATCAGGAAGTTTATGTCCGAGAAGCGGCCTGAAAATCCGAAAGCACAACAAAACAGCTCTCACCCGCTTCAGGATTCCCTGATGAAGGTGCTTACGAAAATAAAAGTGGGTAATGACAGAGATTCAGCTAGAGAAAAAAGGATATGCACATTCTTTGGCCCAACAGGGGTCGGAAAAACAACAACCCTTGCAAAACTCGCTGCCCAGAGCGCCATCCAGGGAGGCAAAAAGACGGCAATGATCACTCTGGACACATTCCGGATCGCTGCGGCAGCACAACTGGAGGCATATGCAAGGATAATGGGCATTCCCATGGAGGTCGCAGTAAGCGGAAAAAATCTTCAGAAAACCATCGGAAAATACAGCGATTATGACAGGATCTATATTGATACTGCAGGGCGAAGTCCTGACAGCGATCAGGGGAACGATGATCTGGCAAGTCTCTTCAGAAATAACGACAATGTGCAGGGGTTTCTGGTATTGAGCGCCACCACCCAGTACAAAAATATGATAAACACATCAAAAAGGTTTGAAAGCCTGCCTTTTCACAGTTACATTTTTTCAAAACTTGATGAAACGGAAGATGTATCACCTATGATAAATTTCCTGATATCAAAGGAAAAGCCGGTCTCCTTTTTTACAACGGGACAGCAGGTCCCCGAAGATATCGAGATCGCATCAAAGAAAAAACTGGCCTCTCTCCTGTTGTCCGGGATAAGAGATGAATCAAATATTGGTTTAAATAAGGGATTATATAATGGATCAAGCTGCAGGTCTTAGGAGAATGGTTAATATGGAAACTGTTGTGCCCTCGGAGACAGTTGTGAAAAATAGTATTCAGAATACACCCTTCAGGGTCATTTCAGTCACTAGCGGTAAGGGCGGCGTAGGCAAAACAAGCATTACAGCGAACCTGGCTGTAGCATTTCAAAAATTCAATAAAAGGGTTTTAATCCTTGATGCCGATCTTGGTCTTGCCAATATGGATATAATGCTAGGGGTCAACCCAAGATATACAATAAGCAATGTGCTGAGCGGAGAAAAAAGCCTTGAGGATGTCATCATTCCCACTCCTGCCGGGTTCAAACTGCTTCCTGCTGCATCAGGAATGCAGGAATTGACGGAACTCGACGAAAATCAGAAACGTTTTCTTCTGGGTGAGCTTGACGCACTCCATGAGGAGTTCGACATAATTCTGATTGACACAAGCGCAGGTATATCGTCAAATGTAATGTATTTTAATTTTGCGGCAATGGAAAGGTTGGTGGTTCTTACAAACGAGCCCACTTCATTGACAGATGCCTATGCATTGATAAAAGTGCTTATAACCAAATATAACCAGAAGAAATTTAAGGTCCTTATCAACCTTGTGCAGGATGGAAATGAGGCGGACAGAATATTCAGAAGCCTGAGTATTGCAGCAGATAAATACCTTCAATCTCCATCACTTGATTATATCGGATGGATACCCTATGACAAGATGCTTCCCAGGGCCATAAGAAGGCAGAAGCCCTTGATCTATACCCATCCTGATACACCCGCCAGTAAAAGCATTATGTCGCTGGCAGAAAAAATCCTGTTTAAAGATGAGGAATTGAATTTTGAAGGAGATATCAAGTTTTTCTGGAGAAGGTTACTTAATTGTTGAGTTAAAATTTAGCATCTAAAGTGAAAAAAAATAAATCTAAAGAAACGAGGTACAGGGGAATGCCCTCCCCTCAGGTGGCTAAAAAAATAAAAAAATATACACAGTTGATTCCTCCCGGGTCAGTTAAAATTGGTTCGGGTGAGAAGGAAGCACTTGTGACCAAGTATGCTCCGCTTGTGAAGACGATAGCAGGAAGACTCGCATTGAGGCTTCCGCAGCACATAAGCCAGGATGATCTGACAAGCGCCGGACTTATGGGACTTCTTGATGCAATCGACAAATTTGATGTTGAAAAAGGTGTTGAGTTCAAATCATACGCAGAGTTCCGCATCAAGGGTGCCATGATTGATGAACTGCGTTCCATGGACTGGGTGCCTCGTTCGGTGCGGAAAAACTCGAAGATGCTGGCTGAAGCATATTCAAAAGTAGAGAACAGGGAAATGCGCCCTGCCCAGGATGAGGAGGTTGCAAAGGAACTGGGTATGGATATGGAGGCTTTTTTCCGGCTTCTGGATGAAGCAAGGGGCATCAGCATATTTAATGAGTATGATATGCAGATCAACAATTCAAACGGTGACAAATCGTCTGAAGAAAACACCTATGAGATAGGTTTTGACCAGTCCCCCCTCCAGTCCCTTAAAAAATCGGAACTCGTCAATGTTATTGCAGGAGCAATAGACAAACTGCCTAAAAACGAACGGACGGCTGTTTCACTTTATTATTATGAAGAGCTTACAATGAAAGAAATAGGTGAAGTTATGGGATATACCGAATCGCGCGTGTCTCAACTTCATACGAAGGCAGTACTGAGACTTAAAAACAGTTTAAAACATTACTTTGATAAATAACAATGTCGGAAAAGATCAAAGAAGATGAGACCCCGGAGGAAGAGGCAGGAAATGAAGCCGCCTCGACAGAGAAGCCTAAAAAAACTGAGGCGGAAGCAGCGCCGGTAGCAACCGAAAAAAAGTCCGGTAAAAAAAAATGGATTTTCATATTCCTCATTTTCGTGGTGCTGCTTGGAATATCAGGACTGGGGCTGGTATATATGCCTGAAAGATTCTCGTTCCTGTTTAAAAAGAATTTTGATTACACTGAAACCAGTATAGATGATGACAATCTGAGCGAAGAGGCCCTATCTCCTTTTTTTATACCGCCTGAACCGGAAAGTAAAACAATACGAATTGATCTCTCAATTGTCTGGGACGCCCTCGCATCAGTAAGGTTCAGGAAAAATGAACAGGTCATAAGAAACATGATGTACGAAAAATTCTATGAGATGTCCAAACAGCATTCTGATCTCAACGAACAGAAGACCGAACTGGAAAATGAGATAGATTCGATGCTGAGAAAAACACTGGGTGTCCAGAACCTGAAGATCAGGATAAAGGAAATACGGTATTTTTAAATTGCAGGGTACTCCCCGCCCTCCTTTTTAAAAGAGAGGAGCACAAAATGAATACATTTTCAAAAGTAGATGGGCCATTATCAATCTCAAGTACTCCGGGTGGAGTATGGAAAATCGAGAAAAAAAGAAAGGCAAGAGACAGAAAAAACAAACCTCAGAAAAATCCAAGAAGGGAACATTCAGGCAGCGAAGAGGATGAAGCGATCTTCATCGATATTGAACCTGATAATACTAATGACAAGGAGTGTGAAGATCTGACGGGCTACGGTTTAATGAAGAAAAAGAAATCCCTGTGTACTAAAATCGATCTTAAGATATAGCAGTTATGGAAATACAGACATGGATAATAGGACAGACAGCAATCGAGGTCATTATCATTTTTCTCATGTTATGGTTTTTAAGAAGCCACTTTGCGATGAGGAAAAAAAACAGCGAGTTAAACTCTTTTTTTGAACATCCGGAACGAATACTTGCCGAGATGAGAGAACTGACAAGACAGCTTGATAAAAATCTCGAAGAAAAAAAGGAAATCAGTAAAAAAATGCTCGGGCAGCTGGAAGACATTCTTAAAAAGGCCGACCGGTCCTATAATCAGCTTCAAAATATTTTAAAGGAATACAGTTCAAGACCTGCTTCACACCATCCGGAGCATGATTCCGACAGGATACGCACATCCGTGAATGATCTTTTAAAACAGGGGCTTTCAAAGGAAGAGATTGCCCGGGAGCTTGGAATATCAGTGGGCGAAATAGAGCTTCTCATGAAGCTGCATGGAAGACAGATCGGAAAAACTGTCAATAATATGTAGGAAGGGAGCTGTTTAATCAGTATGCTCCGCCCCATTCAAAATAACACTCCGTTGAAAACCTTATCCGGAGATACCCCCCCAAAAATGGATATTCCCCTGAAGCAGGGGGATTTGATAAAAGGAACAATAATACAGAAACTGAAGGACGGAGATTATATAATTTCATCCGGAGGCAAAAACTTCAGGGCCCATTCGGCAGTCCCGTTAACGGACGGAAAAAATTATAATTTTATGGTCCTGTCCTCAAAGGACAAAATAAACCTCAAGCTCATTGCGGGCAATATCCGGGTTAGCAGGAATATAGCAGGACTATTCTCCCCGGGAAGTGTGATCGGCTCCAGAATCACTCAGGCGCTTTCAGCTATAATAAATTTTCAGTCCATCGAGAATTTTCCCAAACAGGTGACCGGGCTTATAACCAGGCTTCAAGACATGCTTAACTGCCCCGTTTCTGCTAAAAACATCCCGGAGACCCTGACATGGGTCAGTAAAAGTATCCGGGAAAGCGGAATCTTCTGGGAGGCGAAGGTCCTGCAATTACTTACAGGGAAAACAGGACAGCTGCCAAAGGATATGGCGGATATGGACCTGAAGGGCATTCTGCTCAAAATTTTAAAAAGCACCGAACATCCCGATGAAAAGGAAGGCATGAAGGAGCTTTCCATTAAAGTCAAAGATGCACTGCACCTGATTGAACAGGAACAGCTCATGAACATCAATGCGATAAGAGAAGGGCTGGGCTGGTTTGTTCATCTGCCCTTCATAAACAATGATGATTTTTTAACCTCCGACCTCTTCATAAAAAAGGACAACGAAGGTTCATTACATTTTTCAATGTTTCTTGACATGAGCTTTACAGGAAAAATGGATATAGATGTATCGATTATCAGGGACAGTGTCGGAATCCTGATTGATGTTGAGAATGAAAACACAAAAACGGCTATAATGGAAAACATTGATGAGCTTGAGAAGGCGTTCAGAGATATGGGACTGAATACAGGTAACATCCGCTGCGAAGTTAAAGAAAACATAGTCCCTTCAGAAAGTATGGAAATGGACACGGAGTCATCAGTTGACCTGATAATTTAGGTATATTAAATAAATATTTTTATGAAACCCACATATAAAAATAAAATTAAAAAGGCCGTTGCCCTGAAATACAACAGAGGAAAAGACCTGGCACCGAGAGTGACTGCAAAGGGTACAGGCCTTATAGCAGAAAAAATACTTGAACTGGCAGATAAGGAAGGTATACCGGTTGCAGAGGACCCCGACCTGGTAACCGCCCTTGCTCAGCTTGATTTTTATGAAGAGATCCCCTCCGAGTTATACAGGGCAGTTGCCGAGATACTGGCTTTTGCCTACCGGATCAACAATAAAATGAGAGAAAGTGGTAAATAATTATATTTCAGCTCAATACCTTCTTGATTTTTACCCTTTCCTTTATATCTATAACTACATCATTCCCTAAATGTTCATCCTCCATTCGATATGTTACAGCCATAAGATATTTTCTTGATTTAAGCCTGTCTATAGGGCTCACAAGAAAATGGCCCAGACCAAGGGTTGTGAAGTCCATTACATCAAAACATATCGTATCAAAACCACCCGGCTTAGCGTCATACTCATATATCCCCCTGTAAAGGTCATCATTCAAACGGGAAACGAACAGGGGTTTGCCAAGGTGCGATTCCACATCCCTCCTCTTCATGCCTATAAATATCGGGCTGCGGGCAGGCGCAGTAGAATCCAGCTTTACATACACTCCCGGTGAGCAGGCCGGTACAGCAAGGCATACTCCCAGGAGATAGATAAGTAAAATAAACCTGAAGCGCATTTTGCCTATCTCCTCTCAGGCCAAGATTGAAAAAAGTACTTTTTCAGGATAAATATTCAAATTCCATGCCATATTCTCAAAGGACTCATTCATCGATAAAAGACGCCCTCCTTTCAGATAGTTGACGATTTGAAAGGTGGATCGCACGGGAGAAAAAACAGGATTTTTCAGCTCCGGACTAGGTAATATTTGCCGGTCAGCGGGAAAGTAATTCATATCTGACACTCATTCGTGAATAATATAAAAAACCGTTCTTAAATCGAATTAAATATCCACTTTAATATCAACATGTTAGCGATTACACCAAAGGCATATACCCATTAGAGGAGACTGGTATGATAATTGCTATATGTATAGGCAACGATGATCAAATCACCAGGAGGAAAAGATGATAAACGGAATGCTGGAATCATCCAGAGGTTGCATGAAAGAAGAATTGAGAATGGATATTATCACAAGCAATCTTGCCAACATCAATGTAATTGGTTTTAAAAAGGACAGGATATCATTTCAGAAGATCCTGAATCAGGCCTCTGTGTCAGCAGATGCGCCCGCAAATGTGACTATATTACCCGACATGGAACAGGGTGACCTGACAGCAACAGGAAATGACCTGGATCTGGCAATATCAGGAAAAGGTTTTTTCAAGGTAAATACTGCCAAAGGCATAAGATATACACGAAAAGGAAATTTCACGCTCGATCCCAAAGGGATGCTGATTACACAAAGCGGGGATCAGGTAATGGGCAAATCAGGCCCCATCAAGATAGTCGGAAATAACATATCCATCGACAAGAAGGGGAATATCCAGACGAGTATGGGGAAAATAGGAAAACTGGATATTGTGGATTTTGATGACTACAAGGGTATTGTCAAGGAAGGTAAAAATCTGTTCATGAATCCACAGAATAATACTGAAAAAGCTATTCCTTCCGAGACAACGGTCAGTCAGGGATATACTGAACTTTCTAACGTCAATGCTGCCGAAGAAATGGTAAACATGATCAACGCCACGAGGGCGTTTGAATCCTATCAGAAATCCATGAGGGTTATTGATGAATTGAACAACCAGGCAATAAACCAGGTCGGCAGGTTAAGATAAAATCTTACAATATATTAAAGATATAAATAATTTAAAAAGCAAATAAATACAAGGAGAACAGGAAATGATAAGAAGCCTTTGGACAGCCGCTTCAGGCATGTCAGCCCAGAAACTCAATATGGACGTAATTGCAAACAACCTGGCAAATGTTAACACGAGCGGTTTTAAAAAAAGCCGCGCCGATTTCGAGGACCTCCTGTACCAGAACCTTAAATCACCAGGCGCAGACACGAGTTCCGGTGGAAAGATACCCACAGGCATCCAGATAGGAATGGGTACAAGACCAGTGTCAGTACAGAAAATATTCACACAGGGAGATTTCACTCAGACCGGTAACAAAATGGACCTGGCAATCGAGGGGAACGGCTTTTTCAAGGTCATCCATAATGGTGAAGAGGTCTATACCCGTGCAGGCTCTTTCAAAATCGACAATGAAGGATATCTCGTAACATCCCAGGGAGACAGACTCCAGCCTGAGATCGCCATTCCATCAAACTCTTCAACATTCACCATCAGCGAAGGAGGTGCTTTACAGGCACTGCAGGCAGACGGCAATACCGTTACCGCTAGTGGACAGCTGACCATATTTAACTTTATAAATCCATCGGGCATGAAAAGCCTTGGCGGTAATTACTACAGCCCGACCGCAGCTTCAGGTGACCCGGTAGAGGGGAATCCCGGTGTTGACGGCCTGGGAACAGTTAATCAGGGCTCACTGGAAATGTCAAATGTAGATGTCGTGGAAGAAATGGTAAACATGATAACCAGTCAGCGGGCCTATGAAATATCTTCCAAGTCTATCAAGGCTGCTGATGAAATGATGCAGATGGCAAACAATATAAAGAACTAGGATTAAGATAATGACCTCTCAAAATAAAAGATCCGTAAAATTTTCATTGATCCTGAGCAGTTTAATAGCATGCTGCGTGATGTTTTCATCCACGTGTTTTTCACTGGAAATCAAGGTGAAAGACAGGGTTAAAATCGACGGGGACACTGTTTATCTTGGAGACATCGCCACGTTCAACCCTGCGGATGATATCCGGGTAGACAAATTGAAGGCAATAGATATATCGGTTTCTCCCTCGCCGGATACATCCAGGAGAATCAACAAGGATCTTATTTTATACAAGGTCGCTCATTTATTAAATGATGAAGATATAAAGCTTTCAGCCCCGGACAGCATGATCGTTGAGAGAACGGCCCAGATTGTCAAAGGTAAAACCATGGAAAAGATATTTAACGATTATGTAATGGAAAACGCTCCGTGGGATAGGAATCAGATACACATTGAAAAAATAAATGCCCCTGATTCGATCGCCCTTCCTAAAGGAAAGCTCTCCTGGGAAATAGCTGAAAAACAGAACAGTCATTTTCTCGGTAATTTTGCATTAATGATCGATTTCAGGGTAAACGATGATTCACTGAGAAAAATAATAGTATCCGGTAAAATAGCAGTGACCAGAGATATTGTTAAAGCTGCCAGAAATATCAATTCGGGTGATATAATATCCGCAGAAGATGTCGTACAGGTTTCCCAAAGAAGTGATTATTTCAGAAGAAACCTTATATCAAATGCCCAAGAGATAATAGGAAAGAGGGCAACCCGCAGGATCCAGGCAGATCAATCGATTCAGAAGGGAATGTTCGAAGTACCGCCTGCTGTTGAAAAGGGAGACCGGGTGATAATCAAGGCCGAAAATAATATAGTCCTGATAACCGCATCAGGAAAGGCCCTGGAAGAAGGCGGCATAGGTGATCAGATACGTGTCAAGAATACAAGCAGCGGCAAGGAAATAGTCGCCACAATTAAAAAACCGGACCTTGTAGAGGTAGAATTCTGATCATAGGAAACAGAATAAATTACAGTTACAAATAAAATATTCCTGGAGCATACAATGATTAAAATAACACAAAAAACCTTAACAATCCTAGCCCTGGCAATAATATCAGGCTGCGCCGGAATCCAGCCGCAAAAAAAGAATATTGCACCGTTGGTTATACCTCCTGTTCAGCAAATGAGTTTTGACAGAGAGACTGCAAAGAGAGATCCCGAGTCAATGGCAGGAATATGGACAGAAGACGCTTCAAGGAATTTTTTCCAGGATCTTCGTGCATACAAGGTCGGCGACCTTGTCACGATTAACATTGTTGAGACATCAAGTGCAAGCAAATCAGCTGCCACACAGACAGGAAGAAGTTCATCCATTGACGCCGGCATTAGCAATCTTCTGGGCTGGGAGGGAAAAGTCAAAAACCTCACATCATTCGGCAAAAGCGATGTAAAGAACGCCTATGACAACAAGAATATGCTCAATGGCTCGATGGTAAACAGTTTCGATGGAAAGGGCTCCACTTCCAGAGGCGACAGCATGACCGCCTCCATCACAGCAAGGGTAATCGATGTAAAGCCGAACGGAAACCTTTTAATTGAAGGCACCAGGGAAATCCGCGTAAACAATGAAACACAGATAATAGTTCTTTCCGGGATAATAAGACCCGTTGATATTTCTCCTGACAACACGATTCTGTCAAGCTACATCGGGGATGCAAAAATAGAATACATGGGCACTGGTGCATTAAGCGACAAACAGCGTCCGGGATGGCTTACAAGGGCGGCAGATTTTATATGGCCCTTCTAATGGAGACGAAGATGAAATCAGCAGATAAAATATTCAGTACAAAAACCTTAATACTTACAGTACTTATTTTATTGGGCTATGTGACATGTGCTTCAGGGGCAAGGATTAAAGACATTGCATCTTTAAAGGGTGTGAGGAGCAACCAGCTCGTAGGTTACGGCCTTGTTATCGGCCTCAACGGATCGGGTGACAGCACGCAGACCAAGTTTACAACTCAAACTCTCGTAAACATGATGGAGCGCCTGGGAATCCACGCCCTTTCTGACAAGGTAAAGGTTTCAAATGTCGCGGGGGTCATGGTTACGGCCAGCCTCCCTCCTTTTGCAAAAAAGGGAAGCACCCTTGATGTTCTGGTATCATCCATAGGAGATGCCAAGAGTCTTCAGGGCGGAACACTGGTAATGACTCCCCTGAAGGGTGCTGACAATAATGTATACGCAATAGCGCAGGGTGCACTGCTCGTAGGTGGCTTTGCCTCATCAGGGGCTGCCGGGGGAGGAGTTTCAAAAAATCATCCCACCGTGGCAAGGATCCCCGGAGGGGCGTTAATCGAGAGAGAAGTTCCATTTGATTTTAACAGTCTCAAAAACATAACCATAGCACTGGATAATCCTGACTTTACAACCGCCCTAAGAGTTTCCAATGCTATCAACAATCAGATGAAAGCAATAAACGCTACCCCTGTCGACGCAGGCACCATAAAGATCCATATACCCGGAAACTATGAAGGCAACCATGTCAGTCTGGTTGCATCACTTGAACAGATCGAGATCCAGCCGGATTCTCAAGCTAAAATCGTGCTTTCGGAAAGAACAGGGACAGTTATCATGGGTGAAAGGGTCATGATCTCACCGGTTGCCATTGCCCACGGAAATCTTAGTGTTGAGATCAAGGAGAAAAAGGAAGTAAGCCAGCCCGCTCCATTCTCACAGGGGCGAACTGTTACAACACCTAACACGGATGTAAACGTATCGGAAGAAAAGAAAAAGCTTCTGGTTGTAAGCCCCGAAAAAGCCGACCTGGGCAGTGTGGTTAAGGCCCTCAACGCTATCGGTGTTTCACCGAGAGACCTGATAACCGTTTTTCAGGCTATAAAGGCCAGCGGCGCACTGCAGGCAGAACTTGAAATAATATAGCAGGGTATGCAAAGCATGAAATCCATGGCAGGGAACAATTTATAAATGAACGATATCGCGATAAAAACATCAGTCCCCTTATCAGTCAAAAAACAGGCTGACGAGAGGGACATGAAACTAAGAAAGGCCTGCAGGGATTTTGAATCGGTATTCACCTATGAGATACTGAAGAACATGAGGAACAGCGTTGAAAAATGCGACCTGTTTCACGGCGGTCAGGCAGAGGATATCTATCAATCGATGCTTGATCAGCAACTGGCAAAAAATATGGCCGGGAAAGGTCCCAACAGTATAGCCAATATTCTTTATCAGCAGCTTAAACATCTGGATCAAATGGAAGGAAACGGCAATACATTAAGTGGCAATGATAAGAGTCTTCCAGAATGGCCGTTGAGCGGAAGGATTTCTTCCTCCTTTGGCTGGAGAAAAGACCCCTTCACGGGTAAAAAGAAATTTCATGACGGCATTGACCTGGCTGCAAAGGAAGGGACGAATGTAAAGGCATCAATGGCAGGCAAGGTCCTGGTAACAGATGATCAGAGTGGATACGGGAAGGTTGTTGTCCTGGACAATGGCCATGGTCTTACAACACTATATGCCCATAACAGCGATATTCTGGTTAAAACGGGTGATTGGGTGAAAAAGGGTTCAACCATAGCAAAAGTAGGGTCCACCGGAAGAAGTACCGGTCCCCATCTACATTTTGAGGTAAGAAAAGACGGGAAGAGACTTGATCCTGAAAAATTTCTCAAGGTTCACCAGGCATATATAGATAATACTGATGTTTAATGAGTATTTTAGGATTTATAAACTTTTACCGATATTACAGGTAGGGAGCAACATGGAAAAGAACGTCAACAGGTTAAAAGATTTGTACACGGAAAGAATATCACTCTATGAGGATCTCTTAAGCTGTATTAAAAGGGAGAGTGATAACCTGATCAGCCAGAATATAAAGGGAATATGGGCTTCTCTGGATGAAAAGAAGGAGATAATGGAAGCCATTGAAGAAAACAACAGACATTTACCTGAAAATACAAGGTTGAATCCGGTTCTTACCGATGTTCCAAGGCAGGATAGAGACGCCATTATACACCTTAAGAGAAAACTCAAAAACCTGAAAATGGAAATAGGTATCAGGATAAAAGAAAATGTCTCGTTTATAAATGAAACACTTGGTTTTATTAATGATATATTTTCTGTATTCAGAGGCGCGGATAAGAAACCGGACATTTATGATCGAAACCTTAAAAAAAAGAATGGATCATCCAACCTTATCTATCATAACGAGGTTTAAAAATGAGCGGAATAGGTCTGGTACTGAATGTCGCAAAGGATGCCCTTTTAACTCAGCAATACGCAATTGATGTTGTTTCCCATAATATCGCAAATGTTAGTACCGAAGGTTATTCAAGGCAGGTTCCAATACTGGAGACAAAAAATGCTGCGCCCTATGCCGGCCTGGTATTCGGTATGGGTGTCCAGGTTAGTGACATCGTGAGCACTACCAATGAATTTATTGAAAAACGCCTTCAGGCTTCTCAAAGCAATGCCTCGATGATGACAGAAAAAGACACATACATGAATGTCATGGAGAACATCTTCAATGAAAGTTCCGATAGCAGTATAACCAATCAGTTATCCGAGTTCTGGAATTCAATAGACGACCTGAACAATAACCCGTCGGGAATACCCGAACGAAATATGCTCACCCAATACGGCACAATTCTGGCCCAGAGTTTTCAGGATACAAGTAATGGCCTTTTAAACCTCAATAATGATTTGAATTCTTCAATAAAAGCAGGCGTAGATTCTGTAAATCAGTTACTCGACCAGATAGCCGATGTGAACAGTCAAATACAGATTGTGGGCACAGCAGGGACACCAAATGATTTGATAGATAAAAGGAATATGCTCATAAAAAATCTTTCCGAGTATATTGATGTAAATTCCTACCAGAATGATGACGGGAGTGCCACGGTAACAACCAGCAAAGGATTTGTACTGGTCAACAAAAAGGATTCTTATCACCTTGGTTTTAATGGAACGGATATAAACTGGCAGGACACTTCTACCCCGATAACATCAGATATTAGCGGTGGAAAACTTGGAGGCTGGCTTGATTTGCGGGACGAGACAATTCCTAAATACAAATCCAACCTTGATGAAATTGCTAAATCATTAATCTGGGAATTCAACAGTATGCACAGTCAGGGTGTGGGGCTGGAAGGTTTTACATCTGTCACTGGTACTTATCAGGCTACTGATACTTCAAAAGCAATGGGGACTAAAGATTCGGGACTGGACTTTTCTGACAAGATCAAAGACGGCAGCTTCAAGCTGTGGTTATATGACCAAAACGGTGACGCAGCCGGAGAGGCCACAATACCTGTTGATGCGGATAAAACAACTATGGCAAATCTGACATCTACAATCAACGGATTAACCATTGGCGGAAAAGCTGCCTTTAACTCATCAATTAAAGACGGTACCCTGAGCATCAAAATAGATCCAACTACTTCCAATGGTTATACATTTGCCTTTTCCGATGACAACAGCAATATACTCGCCGCCCTTGGTATAAACACCTTTTTTACGGCATCAGACGCGAGGGATATCGGGATAAACAACACGATGCTTTCGGATAAAAGTTATGTCACGGCCGGGACTATCAGTAACAATGTAGGTCCTGCGGTAGGGGCTTCAACAAACACATCAACCGGGATTATAACGACATCCGGTCCATATACCGGATCGAGTGACGCCTCCTATGAAATAGAGATAGTTGATCCTGCAGCAGGCACATTTCAATGGAGAAAGGACAGCGGTGCATGGTCTGCGGCAACACCCATGGGCAACTCTGTTGCAATAGGAACGGAAGGTGTTACAGCAACATTCAATGGAACAATAGCAACCGACTATGTTGCAGGAGACACATTCAACATCGATGTAAAACAGTCATCGGATACATATGGTGATTTTTTCCCCGGCGACAATACAAACTCCCTGAAACTTTCGAATCTGCAGTATCAAAATGTGTCAGTAAAACAATGGGACTATTCACGAACAGATGGCACCACTTCTCTGGATGTTACGAACGCAACCCTGGATGATAATCTTCATCAGATGTTCGGCTCCGTTGGAATTGAAAGCCAGAGTATCCAGAGGGAAAAGACTTATGCTGACACAATACAGCAGCAAATGAGCACGACACGCGACAACATTTCAGCCGTTTCGCTTGATGAAGAAATGGCAGACATGATAAAATATCAGCATGCCTATATGGCTGCTGCCAAATTAATAACCACAGCTCAGGAGATGCTTCAGGAAATAATTGATGCTGTGGTTGTATAACAGGATGAAATATGAGAGTAGCCAATAAAACTATATATGACACCGCAGTAAGGGACCTCGGCAAGACCTCTTCCGATATGGTCGATGCAAATGAGGTTGTTTCGTCAGGAAAAAGGATCAACCATCTTTCGGATGATCCTGTCGGGCTTGTATCGGTACTTGGCCTGAGATCCTCAATTTCCAATCTGGATCAGATGAACAGAAACATCAGCATGGGCACTTCATGGCTGAATGCCTCCGAATCGTCCCTTACCCAGCTGAATAATATTGTGACATCAACCAAGGCACTTACAGTTCAGATGGCAAGCGCGAACGTAGGGTCTGCGGAAAGGGCAAATAATGCAACCCTTGTTGACGGGTATCTCAAAGAAGTAATAAGTCTCGCAAACAGCTCTTCGGGAGGCCGGTATCTCTTTGGCGGGACTAACACCAGCACGACTCCCTTTGCACTGGATGCCAGCGGAGCACAGGTTACCTATTCGGGAAATGACACTCCATTTTCCATAAGTATCGGCAAAGACACTGTGGTACCGGTCGGAAAGGACGGAAAGGATATATTTGGCGCCAACTGGGATGATTCAAATATATTCAAGACATTTATTGATCTGAAAACAAGTCTTGAAAACAATGATACAGAGGGTATTCAGAATGCCATGTCCAATCTTGATTCACATCTAAAAAGTATTAATGGAAACATTTCAGAGATTGGGGGCAATACAACAAGGCTCAATGTCAAAAAGAGCATAGTCGACGACCTTAAGGTTTCAGATACGGACAGGATGTCACAGATAGAAGATGCGGATCTTGCAGATGCTATTGTACAATTGAAATCAAAGGAACTGGCCTATAATGCAGCATTGTCTTCAACATCCAAATTGATGGATTTGAGTCTTGTAAATTATGTTAAGTAGTGTGACTTACAAAAATAAGCAGGATGTTTTGAACAGCCTGCTCTACCGGTAACAATAATTCTGGAGCCATGGAGGGTACCAGTGCTTGTATTGACAAGAAAAACAGATGAAAGCATTACTATCGGACACCATATTACAGTCTCTATCCTCGAGGTAAAGGGGAATCAGGTAAAACTCGGGATAACTGCACCAAAAAATATACCTATAAACAGAACTGAAGTATTCGAAAAAATCATGAGCGAAAACATTAAAGCATCCCAGGCGACTATTGATCTTGATCAGTTCCTGACCTCCATGGATATAAAACAAGAAGGTAAATAATGATTATAAGAACAACAAGATTTGGTGAAATTGAGATCGACGAAAGCAGGGCAATTCACTTCTCCGAAGGGCTGATAGGATTTCCTGAAGATAAAAAATACATTATCATGGAACATAAGCCTGATTCACCCTTTATGTGGCTTCAGTCTCTGACCACCCCTGCACTTGCCTTTGTAATAGTAAATCCATTCCAGATATACACCAACTACCTGAAGGACATATCTCCAGAAGAAGAAAATGTGCTGAAGCCGGGAAAGAATGAAACTGTCATGATATTTACAATCGTAACAATTCCCCATGGCAGAGCAGAAGAATCAACTGTAAACTTAATGGGCCCTGTTGTTATCGACCCTGAGTTAAAAAAAGGCAAGCAGGTCATCCTCGCCAATTCAGACTACAGCCATCGTCACCCGTTGAATTTAAAAAAATAGAGATTTCATAAAAAAGGCCTGATATTTTTTGTTTTTTTACCCTTAACAAGGTGGAAATCTGTATAATATCCTTGAAAAATACAAATTAATGTATTATCTTGAAGGATACTTTTCCTTACAGGATCCAAACATGCAGACCAATACAGATTTGGCACTTATGCCTGTAAATTATGATATCCAGCCTGTCAGTGCTGCATCCAACAGAGGTGCGGGCCGTTATGAAAACGAGAAGAATAATTTTGTCCGGATATCTTTTTCCGATACCAAATTCAGCCGCATCGGTAAAACTTACGGCAAAATAGGTAATGAGAAGGAAAATAAGGGTATGGGAGGCAATGTCGATCTTTATGTATAACAGGTTTTTCTAACCATCGAGCCCTCCCCTTTTCTTTAAGATTCTTCTCTGACAATAATATATAAACCTCTTCAATGAATCCCTGTCTTCGCTTTTTATATCAATAAACCTCAGGCCATAGTTGAATCTGGCGTTTTCCCTTATTTGTTCCATTCTGACTATTTCTGCAGACCCGACCTTTATATTCACTGAAATATCTTTCCTGGCAGCAGATATTAAAAGGTTATAAAGTTTACCTCCCTTAAAAAGAATCGCATTTTCATGATGAATGGCTTTTATCCCCGCGAGGAGTCCCCCATCGCTGATATCAATGATATCAAACTCCAACTGCTTGTTCCTGTGAGTATAGAACATTTTGGTTCCGGACGGTACACTGATCCTGAAGGCCTTTCTTCTCTGGGCCCTTTCAATAAATTCAGGGAAATGAAACTTTATTCTTTTTCCAAATATTTTATCGACAGTTGTTTTGAATCTGTACTGTATTTTATTTTCATCATTGAATTCAAAATAGCATTTTCTTCCTTCCGCTACAGGAGCAACCGAGTCGCGCCCGCCGGGATCGTCAATAAAAAACCGCGGATTCTCGCCATCGGACAAGCCGAGTATTATGGACAGACCTTCAAAATCAGTGCCCATAACATGGATATTCAGGATGGTATGATTGTCCTTTAACCGTTCAAGGACGCTGGCTATTTTTTCCCCTCTGATTTTTTCGGAATCATCCATGCCAAATATTCCTTAAAATGTAGATATTGAGTGTCCATCAGGAAAGAGACAGTTTTCGGATGGACACTGCTATTTAACAATTAGAATAATTGCAATACTCATGCCTTGAATTCTGCATTCATCTTATAATCATGCTGTTTTTTTCGATTTCATTACCATTCGATGTACTATGGCATAGGCACAAATAAACAGTACTATAAATACCACGATCCAGCTAAAATGACCTGTTATGACGCTTTTTCCCCTGTGTACAAGTTCACTGTAGGTCATATCGCCTGAAATATTTCCGAAATAATATCCAATTCCTATAAGGACCATGGACCATATCCCGGCTCCAAGGCCTGTAAATATGGTAAACTTCGCGAGCGGCATCCTTGCTACGCCGGCTGGCAGAGATATCAATTGTCTTATGGCTGGAAGCAGCCGGCATATAAATGTGGTTATCTCGCCGTAACTTAAAAAAACTTCTTCAGCCCTGGAAAGTAACTCCGGCTTTATAAAAAAGTATTTGCCATATTTGTAAAGAAAAGGCCTTCCAAGGGCCATTGCCAGGTAATAATTAATATAAGCGCCTGAAAGTGATCCTGACAATCCGCAGATGAACACAACAGCCATGTCAAGTTGAGGGTGCCCGAATGGCAATTCTCCCCTTGCAGCCATGAATCCGGCAGGGATCATAACGACCTCACTGGGAAAAGGGATAAAGGAGCTTTCGATTGTCATCAGTATAAAAACTATCAAAAAACCCCAGACGCTTGCGTATTTTACTGCCCATTCAATATGTTCAATAAGTAATTCGGTCATTTATTCTTTCCATTTTTTTAATCAAATCAGTTGGTGGTCATCCTTCATAAGATCGAACACTGTTTTCACCGGGCTGAATGTAGCGGCAGGCACTTCTACAAACACAGTATTCCAGCAGGCCATAGAACCGTTCCAAAGACCGGGCAGTTCCATTGCCTTAAGCTCCCTTCCGCTTTTTGATTTCAGGGATATAAAACCTGCCTCCCCATCAATATATTTTTTTAAATCAAAGGGCCTGCCATCATAATCCCTTACACCGCATACAAGGTCAACAGGGTTGAAATGTGTGGCTGATTTAAAAACCTTCTTCTGCTGATCATTATTCAGATCAACCTGGGATGACTCAATAATCTGTATAGATACACCCTTTCCGGCCTGTTCCACCCAGAATGGTCCCCCTCCCGGTTCTCCGGTGTTTTTTACCATACCGCAGACCCTTAAAGGCCTGTTGAGTATCCGGACAAGATATTTTCTTTTTTCATTCATGGTGCTGCCTGACAGATTTTCAGGGGGTATTATACTCAATCGTTTATGCAGAAAGGAAAAAATATCCTCAACCATATCAGTGTCTGCCCTGCCCAGCATAAGCAAATCAATATATCCGAAAATTTTCTTCTGAAGGGTGATTAAAAGACCCCCAAGGGCCTTCTTATAGGTATATGTCAGATCTTTAAACCTGTCCGTTACGACATTATCTATATTTTTGATAAAAATAATATCACCCTTGAGATCCGATAAATTTTCTATGAGCGCGCCATGGCCACCGGGCCGGAAAAGGAGCGATCCGTCATCGTTTCGGAACGGCAAATTATTTAGATCAACCGCAATAGTATCGGTAGATGGCTTCTGGAATGAAAAACCGATGTTGTATTCGGCCCCGTCTCTCTCATAGATATGGAGAACATTGTTGATAAACTCTTTGATCTTTTTTTCATGTTGAGGCGACACAGTAAAATGAATCCTGGTTTTTCCGTCTTTATCCCCTGTGTAGTTAAATGCCTCGACAAGGTGTTCTTCAAAGGGGGTCCGCGAGTGGTCATCATATCTATGAAAAGGTATCAATCCCTTTGGTATATCTGACAGATTCAATCCTTTTTCAAATAACAGATATTCCAGTATTGTCTTTATATGCCCGCTTCTGATTGCAACATCAAGGTCCTCCCCGTTTTCCTTCATTTTCTGCTTCAGGTCATCATAGAAGGCATATTTGTCTATTTTCTGAATAAAGGATAACAGTTTCTCATCTATTGCATCATCGCCTGTTATATTCTGCGGTTCACTCTCGTCAGTCAAATCATTATGGGTTCCTAATAACAGCTTAAACATCCTGGTGGCTGCCCCGGATGCAGGAACAAACTTCATGCACCTTCCGCTCTTCTGTGCAGCATCAAACACCTGTACATAGTTTTCAATATCCATGCTGTCCAGAATCGATATCCCGTCATTGACAGTGCACGGTTTAACGATCTTTACGAAGGGTATTCCCTTTTCAAATCTCCTGATCTGGGAAAGCACCTCCTCCGGTGTCATTCCACGTGCAGATATTTCTTCAAGATCATCCCCGGTAAAAACAGAATGGTCCATAACCGCTCCGGTAACAGATTAAGTTAAAACTCTGGAAATAGAAGAAAGAATATTTAAAAGCAATTTTCATGTCAATACAACATAATGTCGGGTCAACGCCTTATAATCTCATATCAGCTTCTACTCAGGCTTATTCTTGTTCATCAACACATCCATAGGGGCAATAAAGTAGCTCGCAGTCATCCTGAGCTTCTCATTTTCACTTTTTGAACAGGATGCCACCAGTGCCAGCAACACTTTACCTGCGGTTGTGTGATTCCAGAACCATTCCTTAAGGGCACTGCTCGATAAACCCTCCTGCCCCGGCTGCGAGGTAACACCCTCGACATAGTATGATTTTATATCTTCTGCTGCAAGCTTCAGGGTTACTGATATATCGACATCATTTCGTGGATTCTCAGGAATATCACCCTTCGCAAAGGAGTATAAAAACTCGCCCAGAGAAGAAATTTCCATACCGCTTCCACCCACAGTTGTTCGCCCTCTTTTCCTGAGTGCTATCTCATACCACGGGTACATTGCCTGAATTTCCCTTAAAAATCTTGTTTTCAGAGGATCAGGGTCATCAGCCCTGCTATCGTCTTCAAAACTTACAGGGCAGGATAATACCTCGGCATCACCGTCTGATTCAGGGGCATCTTCAGGAAAATCGTCGATAATATACGGACCATCGGTTCTTTCAAGCAGATTCAATAACGATAAAAGAACTTTTGTCTGAAATTCTTTATCATTGGGTGCACCGAGAGGCCGGCCCAATTCAAATGGCACCCATAATGACCTTGGTGGTTTGACCTTTTCGGTATGCGGTCTTATGAGGCTTATATTTGCGGTTGGAATCCCATGCTCTTCAAGTAAATGTCCGAGAACGCCGCCGGCGATCGTACAGCCGGGTCAGACCGGGAAAAGCAGCACGGCATTTACATTATCTCCTTTAAGTAAACCTGCCAACTCCTTTGCCGCCGTCTGATTCTGATCCATGGACAATGGCGTCCCGAAGGCGTAGTGATAATCGGCCAGGCTTCCTATAACACCCTGTCCTTCAAGTTCACGCAACCGGTCTATAGGGAAAACTACATTCAGATCCCTCTGATAACCTGTCCTGTCAAAGCTTGCCGCACCATGGGACATTACGAGGTCATTATTCCGTGCATTTCCGGGGATAACGCGGTACAGATCAGGCTGTCCCATCTGAAAAGGTCTGTCACTGCGCATATGAAGCCCTGCGGTAGTGATCATTGCCACGCGTCTCTGATTAAGGGGCGGCCCCTCAGCCCAGGGGCTGGTTTCAAATACAGGGCATTCCATTTCCACAAATATTTTCTGTTCAATATCCGAAAGATCAGCAAGTTTTACCAAAGTGGATTCCTCCTTATGTGTTTTACTGATTGGTATAATGAATATGATTTTTAATCAATGTTAAATTATAACTTTTTCTTTACACTATTTATCTGAAGAATTACTATTCAGGCCAATTAAATATGCATCCTGTCATCACCACTCCGGGCGGATATTATCTGCCCCATAAACTATGGAAGAAAGGAATTTCTAATTATATGAACTCTTTCTGCCTCAAATTGATATTGATATTGATAATATGCGCCGGCTCCATGTTACACGAAGGCTCTGCCGTGGCAATGACCGGCCAATCCTATGTACTTTCAGTGCCGGATTCCGACTGCTTTACCCTGATTGAGAAGAATACCCCCATTACTATCTATGTTGACGATAATGATTTCAAGGGCCTTCAAAGGGCGGTAAAGAATCTTCAGGCGGATATCAAAAGTGTTACAGACGTTGAACCCGATATTGTCAACAGGACAACGGGACTCAAATCAAGGGCAGTATTTATAGGGACTATAGGGAAGAGCCAGGTCATAGACGACCTCATCCTTAAAGGCAAGCTGGATGTGAATGAAATAAAAGGTAAATGGGAGTCATATACAATACAGGTTATTTCCAACCCAGTCCCGGATGTGGATACAGGACTGGTAATTGCCGGCAGCGACAAAAGAGGCAGTATATACGGCTGCTACGATCTCTCCGAACAGATCGGCGTTTCTCCGTGGTACTGGTGGGCAGATGTGCCCGTGAAGAAAAAAGAGGCCTTGTATATAAAAAATAAAAAGATAATTAACGGCCCTCCCAGGGTAAAATACAGGGGAATATTTCTTAACGATGAAGAACCAGCATTAGGAAGGTGGGCGGTTGAGAAATACGGAGGCTTTACTCACGAATTTTATGAAAAAGTCTTTGAACTGATACTCAGGTTAAAGGGGAACTTTTTGTGGCCGGCAATGTGGTGGGCAAGTTTTAACAGCGATGACCCCCTTAATCCCGAACTCGCAGACGAGTATGGAATTGTCATGGGGACAACCCATCATGAACCCATGATGCGCGCACATGCAGAATGGAAACAGGGCCGGGATGGTGACTGGAACTATGAAACCAACCGGGAAAATCTTAATAAATTCTGGACCGAGGGAATAGAGCGCATGGATGGTTTCGAGAGCATTGTCACTATTGGAATGAGAGGTGACGGCGATGTTGCCATGAGCAGGGATACAAATATCAGGCTTCTGGAAAGGATTGTAAAGGATCAGCGAGATATCCTTGGCAGGGTCACAGGAAAGGATGTAACCACCATTCCGCAGGTCTGGGCACTCTACAAGGAGGTCCAGGATTATTACGACAAGGGCATGGTTGTGCCGGATGATGTCACCCTGCTGTTATGCGACGACAACTGGGGAAATGTCAGGCGACTCCCGGAGCCCGGCACGCCGCCCAGGTCCGGCGGCTATGGTATGTACTATCACTTTGATTTTGTGGGCGGTCCGCGAAATTATAAATGGGTTAACACTGTATCTATCCCCCGCGTCTGGGAGCAGATGAACCTGTCATACCGTCACGGAGTCGACAGGATATGGATAGTCAACGTCGGTGATCTCAAACCGATGGAGTTCCCGATATCATTCTTCATGGATTTCGCCTGGGACCCGGATAAATGGCCTGCCGGGCGTATTCAGGAATATGCACGGCTCTGGGCCAAACAGCAGTTTGGCCCGGAACACGCCGAGGCCATTGCCTCGATTCTGATGGAATACACGAAATTCAACAGCAGACGCAAACCTGAAATGCTGGGGCCTGATGTATACAGTCTTGCAAATTACAGGGAAGCGGAAAATATTGTTAATGATTATAACCGACTGGCAAAAAAGGCCCGGAATCTGGCAACGATCATTCCGCCCGAATATAAGGACAGTTTCTACGAGCTTGTCTTGCATCCTGTAATCGCCTGCGCCAACCTGAATGAACTGTATTTGACAGTAGCTAAAAACAGGTTGTATGCCGGAGAAGGAAGAGCTTCCGCAAATGACCTTGCAGAAAAAGCGGAGAAACTTTTCAAGCGGGATGCTGAAATAGCATATTATTACAACAGGGTCCTTGCCGGCGGGAAATGGAACCATATGATGGACCAGACACACATCAGCTACACATACTGGCAGCAGCCTGAAAAGGATGTGATGCCTGATGTATCGACAATCGATCTTCCGGAGACCTCTGATATGGGGGTAGCGGTTGAAGGCTCAACGAAGTGGTGGCCCCGGGAGCAGAGAAGGGCCTGCCTGCCTGAGTTTGATAGCTTCAACAGGCAGACATATCATATCGATGTATTTAACAGGGGCCAGGTCCCCTTTGAATACAGTGTAAGATCAGATAAATCGTGGATCAATATCCAACCGGAAAGCGGCACAATCGAAAAGGAACAGCGTGTCGAAATCAGTATAAACTGGAAAAGAGTTCCTGAAGGAACCCGCACCGGGACTATTACTGTCACGGGGCCATACAGCAACCAGGTTGATATTGATGTGACGGCAAAAAATCATGCATCACCGGACATTAAAAAAATAAATGGATTTATTGAAGCCAATGGCTATATCTCCATAGAGGCAGAACATTTCACAAAGGCCGTGGGTAAGGATGATATCAAGTGGCAGGTTGTACCCGATCTTGGCCGAACGCTTTCGGGAATAATAACCACGCCTGTTACAGCATCTGCACAAAAACCGGAACAGGAGAGTCCGTACCTGGAATACCGGATCTACATCTTTAACAGAGGGGATATTACAGTCCATACATATGTGAGTCCGGACAGAAACATATATAACACGGACGGGCTGCACTACGGGATTTCGATCGATGACGAGGCTCCGCAGATAATCAATATACACAAAAATGACAAGGCACCGGACTGGGAATATCCTCCTGTCTGGAGCAAGGCGGTCGGCGGCAACATAAAAATACTGGCATCCGAGCATCATATTGCCGAGCCCGGCTGGCATGTATTAAAATACTGGATGGTAGATCCGGCAGTAGTACTTCAAAAACTGGTAGTGGATACCGGAGGATTAAAACCGAGTTACCTCGGTCCGCCGGAGAGTTTTCATAAAATCACAAAGGATGACAATGCAAACTAATCAACTTGAAACACATACGATTATAATTCATTTCAATTCAGCATGTTACAGAGGATTAGCAATTCATGCAATGGCATACACCTTGCTCCGTAATAATTAAGAGGGTCTGATTTTCAGTAATCGTCAGTATATATAATTTTAGATATACAGGGAGGGTAATATGAAAATTGAAGGTTATCCTGTAATTTCAAAAGAAGAGGTGATTTCTCTGGTAAAAGACGGAGATACTGTTGCTTTCAGTGGATTTACCGCAGCCGGTGCAGCCAAGGCAGTTCCGGTCATGCTGGCCGAACATGCAAGGGAAGAACATCGTCAGGGGCGCAGGTTCAGGATCAGGGTGCTAACCGGGGCTTCCAGCGGGGATTATATCGATAATGATTTGCCAAAGGCCAATGCCATTTCATGGCGGGCACCCTACCAGAGTGGTAGAATACTCAGGGAACAGATCAACCGCCAGGAAGTGGAATATGTGGATATGCACCTGTCACAGTTGCCCCAGACCGTGGAGGCGGGATTTTTAGGTAAGATAAATGTCGCTGTAGTAGAAGCCACGCAGATTACGTCGGACGGGAGGGTTTACTTTTCCGCATCCATCGGTGCATCCCCCACCTGGCTGACCTATGCAGAAAAGGTAATCATTGAACTCAACCACTACCATTCCCCACGTTTGAGCGAACTTGCCGATATTTACACCATCCCTCCCCCGCCAAGACGCAGCCCCATAAATGTTCATACTCCCTTAACCAAAATCGGATTTCCCTATGCCAATGTAAATCCCAAAAAAATAGTGGGCATTATTGAAACCAATGAACCGGATCAGGTAGAGGCCTTTAGCCAGGAAGATGAAATCAGCAGTAAAATAGCTGATCACGTGATTGAATTTCTCCTGAAAGAGAAAGCCGCAGGCCGGATTCCGCCCGAGCTCTTTCCATTTCAGGCCGGGGTGGGTAATACAGCCAATGCTGTACTGGCAGGTCTGGGACGTCACCCGGATATCCCGCCTTTTTACATGTACTCGGAAGTCTTCCAGGATTCCATGATGGATTTGATTGATACAGGAAAGATCCTGGGTGCAAGTGCTACTTCCCTTACCATTGTACCGGAAAAACTCAAGCGGATTGAGAGTGATATGGATTTTTACAACCGGAAAATTGTTCTCCGGCCGCAGGAAATTACCAACCATCCAGGTATTATCCGCCGGTTAGGGGTAGTGGCCATGAACACGGCTCTTGAAATGGATATTTACGGGAACGTGAATTCCTCCCATGTGTGGGGTACTCATATCATAAACGGGGTGGGAGGCAGTGGCGAGTTTACACGGAACAGTCATTTGTCCATTTTTATGACCCCGTCCATTGCCAAGGATGGAAAAATTTCCGCAGTGGTGCCCATGGCCCCCCATGTAGACAACAATGAACATTCCGTTCAGGTGGTGGTAACTGAACAGGGTCTGGCTGATTTGAGGGGCCTGGGGCCGTTGGAGCGTGCTGACAAAATTATCAATTCATGTGCTCATCCGGCATACCGACCATATTTAAAGGATTACATTAAACGAGAAAAAAATAACGGCCATATCTGTCATGATCTCAGCCGTTGTTTTGAGCTCCATCTCAATTTCAAGAAATACGGAGCCATGCTTCCTGATATACAACTGGACAAGGACGATCTCCATTAATTCATTATGGGGATGTGGGATGTATGGCTATAACGCTCTTTAATAATACAATTGAAAAAAGATATTGAATTATTTAAAAGCGTCAACTTCTCAACTGTCCACTAAAATCGAGATGCTATTTTCTTAAAATGATTGCAGTATCAAATGGTTATACACTTTTTTGGATAGATTTCCCGCCTGTTCCATAAATTTATGGAACAGCAGATTTTACAATGCAGTTCTATAGATTTCCACACTGCTCAAGGTCAAAATCAATATCGAGGACTGTCATTTCCCCATATCCATCCATATCACCCGAATATAAAGAGCGACGCTGTTAAGATACAAAGTTAATTAATGCTCAGGCCCTTCACCTCTGCAATCTTTTGCCCACGGATTACAGACCCGCTTACAGCCGCAACTGATATGCCTATTTCTCCCGACAGCATCGTCATGGAAATCCCTAACTCCTTCACTGCCCAATAGCATAACACGCTGCGTGCTTCCACTATTCTTCTGAATTTTCCCGGTGACAATATATCTTCCGCTTTGACATCAAATGCTTTAGAAACCCTGGTGGTTAATTTATCCAGGTCCATTCCTTCAGCGCGGAGCTTATATATCCTCTCCATCGCATCTTCTGCTGATAACAGCACTTGTTCTACAAAGTTACTTACAAGTTCAAGAAAATAGCTGTCTTTCTGGCATAGGATCGATTTGAACCGGTTCTGAAAAAGATGTCCATGCCGCCGATGTTTCTTATTGAAGTAAAGGGCATACCCTGTTAACAGGCGCCTCATAATGGTGGAGATGGGTATTGATCCGGTTTGCAGGAGAAAGTGAAAATGATTGGGCATAAGTGACCATGCATAACAGGATGTATCAGTTTCTGAAAGTACTTTTTCAAATCGTTCCAGAAAACTATCACAGTCATCTGTCAACTTTATATTTTAACAGTATCCCTATTTATAATAGCATATTCGTACACTACCTCCAACGCCTTATAATTACTCCGCACCCCAAAGTACTGGTAATAACCCCGGAGCTAACTGCACAGTGCATCATGCTGCTCCTTTAACGGGTCATGCATACTTTCTCTGCACCATCTCCACAACATCCGCATAAAGCGGTTTCGCCGTTTCCGGGCTGTCTGCTTCTTTATAACCCAGTTGCCTTTAAGGCTTTTGCCCCAGTAGAAGGTAAACCCTAAAAAATCAAATGTACCTTTCGTATCTCCAAATGGCCTTCCAAATGGTATTAGTTTCGTCTTTTCCGGATGAAGCTCTAATTTGAATCTATTAAAACGTTTCGGCAATACTTCCATTATCCGCTTTGCGTCCGACTCCAGTTGGAATCCCATAATAAAGTCATCAGCATATCGTATCAGAAAACATTTGCCTTTCATCCGTGGCTGTACTTCCTTTACATACCAATCGTCCAGCACATAGTGCAAAAAGATATTACTGAGTACCGGCGAGACCACACCGCCCTGGTATACCTATCGGGCTCTTTTTGCCATCTTCCTTGTCCACCCAGATCCGCTTTACCGGTGATGCAACGTACTGACCTCTCCGCAGCCGTTGATGTAGTTTATAGAGGTTTTCATCAAGATCTTCGGCATACTCCTTTGCCGTTATCTTGTCTACACCGGTGGACTCATTCTTGCGCAGTTGTCGGAAGGACTTCTTCAACAGGGATAAATCTATCCTGTGGGCCAACGATGTGAACACCAGATTCCGGGTCGCCTTCGCCAGCATTTGACTCCGACAAGAGATGATTCTCCCACTAATACCGGCGGTTCTTTCTACGCCCCTTCTTCGAACATCTCACCGGAATCCTGAGCAACCTGCTTCGCAATTCTCTGGTTTTCTGTTGATATGGTTTGTGATTTCTGTGTATCTCCCATAGTTCCTACCAGAAAAACGTTATACCCGGCTTCACCTTCCCTTCAGTGGGTCGCTTGGGCAACACTTCCCCACCTTCCCGGTCAGATTATCCTCCACTGACCATCGGTACTATGATCCGCTAAGACTGCCGTATGCCCTTCTCAGGTTCGTTCGCTCTTCGCTATCCTCACCTGATACCTTGTTTGCCTCCTTTGTTTCGTATTCCTTGCGGACTCCCTGAGAGTCGAGGCTCTCCGTTCAGAGCCGGGGGTTTTCCTCTCAGGACGGTTCCCCCTACCGTTTCTTCACAAGGAAACATTTGGCTCTCCCGAGTTCCCGAGCTACCCCTTTGAACACATGACCTGGTCTCAGACCCCGGTGGTAACCTGAATACTCGCCATTGCGCATCCAGGTCTGCTGCCTTCCGCTCAATCAACAGCGTCGGCTTTCATTCCGCCTACAGCGGACTTATCCTTCTGGACCACAACTATACATTTTTCGGGGCTCAATACAGACCCTGCATCTTGATCCCGTCCGGCTTCGGACTCCCGTTACCGGCTTTGCCCTCAGACTTCACTACTGCCCTGCCGGCCAGGCTTTAGGCGGGTGGGACTTGGGACAATGTCCCTCACCCACTGGGTAACAATAACCAATTTCATCCTACTTAAAGGAATCCCAAGGCTCCGAGTTTAGCTCGGCACGATAATTGTGATGTTATGGGTTTATATAGAATGCCAGTTGCTCCTAAATTTATTAAAATCACTGTATAGAATCCTATACCGATCTACATCCTTATGAAAATCTTCTTTTTTAATCGGTTTAAGAGTCCCATCTTGCCTGCTCTCAACATGCTGGTTAAACCAATTTATAGATAGATTAAGTGCCTCGTTCTCTTGGTCTTGGCGCTCTTTGTCTGTAAGTTTATCAAGTAAAGGTGACTTATGACCACAAACAGCATGTGCTACTTCATGAAGTACTGCGATTATGAAAAATCGCGCAGTGGGATCACCTTCTGATACTCCCTCTGGAGGATAAAGCCAATCTGACAACAATACTATTTCGCGCTCCCGATATTGTTGAGGTAAATGACAGGCACCTAACTCACCGACAGAAATAATAGATAAATTTTGACCTTCTTTACTACGAATATTTTCAGGTAGGTAATTCAGAGCAATTTCTATCCAATAAATTTGGGATAGATCACCCTCCTTCAATACATCTGAATTCATTTTATTACCCCCTAAAAGGTTGACTGCCCCATAACGACGACACTAACAGGCAGGCGGGGCGTACCTTTGAAGCTTGTTGCATTATATAACTTAGCGAACCTTTGCGGTTCGATTCAGCAAGAAAAACCAGCCTGTCCTTGTTTAGTGACTTGTTGGCTGCCGCCAAACTGTTTAGTTTATTTATGACTGCTTACTTTTAATTACTGATTTTTAAAGATTTGTTGCTTTTTGAAAACTATGTTTTTTAATGATTCTTTTTATATTGTTTTGATTTATTTTTCAAAGGAATTTCCGGGAAATGGATTTCCTTTGTTTTTTGTTACCTTTTTATTTCCAGATCAATTCTCGCGTCCCTGAATTACATGTTATTGGTAACTGACTTCCCTCTGTCACTATGGCCTTTTTTTTATTCTGCTTTTCCAGCACGCCAACGTTTTGCTCACCAGCCTCGCCGTGATTTCTGCAACAAGCACCTATGAGAAAGTGAGTCAAGAAAAAATACTTCACCATTAGCAGAAATTTCTGCTTTTCTTGCTTACGGTCTCCTTGGTCGCCCACCTGCATTGTTTATCGAAGCGTAAGCGTCTGACCAACCCACCTTTTCAGGGGTTTTTATATTGGCTAATATATGAAGCAATGGGAAATCCATTGTCAAAAGCTCTTTGAAAATTTGGATTTGATGAGGGACGAGTAGGATTACATAGACTGCCTGACAATCATCCCTCTAATATTTTTGAACGGGCTGCCATTGATCGGGAAGCAGTTCTTTGAGACTGTTAACCGGGTGACTCATGACACGTCTCAGCATATCATCAAAATACTCCCAGGGATTGACGCCACATGCCTTGCATGACTGTATTAAGCCAAGGAACAATGCTGTAGCTCTTCCGCCTCTTTCACTGCCTGCAAACATCCAGTTCTTTCTGCCCAGAGCAAGAGGCCTGATAGCATTCTCAGATGTATTATTGTCAGGTTTGAGCCAGCCATTCTCAAGATACCGATACAGAGCTTCACGCTGATTAATGGCATAGGTGATTGCAGTCATCAGAGGTTCTGAAGGCGTTACAACGGGTTTAATTTCCTCCAGCCTTGCAAATATGCCGTCAATGACAGGCTTTGCATGCTGCTGCCTTTCCCGGGCGCGATCCTCCGGAGACATTTCTCTAAACCTGTCTTCCAGCTTATACAACTGTGCAATACGCGATAGTATCTCCGTTGCCTCCAGAGGCCGTGAAGATACTGCTTCATCAAACTTGCGCCGGGCATGTACCCAACAGGCCACCTCGATGATGCCTTCCATCCTGAAAAGCTCGTCATATCCGCTGTAGGCATCAGCATGGATGTAGCCTCTATAGACTCCCAGAAAATCAAGGGGCCTCTTTTTGCTCCTGTCCGGTGAAAAATCATATACGCATATTGGTGGTCCTGGTCCTCCCCGGACATATACCCACAACCGGGCCTTTTTTACTTTGCCGTTCCCCTTAACCTGAAGAGGTATGATGGAATCATCAGTAAACAGGATGTCCCTCTCAAGAACCGCCCTTTTCAGTTCATTTTGAAGAGGACGTATAGCTTCATAGATCTGCATCATCCAGCTGGTTTGTGTTCCCCGTGGTATATTTACCCCTTCCCGCTCAAAGATTGCATCCTGGCGGTACAGGGGCAGATGATCGGCAAACTTGCTTACAATAATATGGGACAAGAGCCCAACATCCGCCTTGCACTTCTCAATAGGATGATCCGGCATAGGGGCGGTGATAACGCCTGTATGTCCGGCTGCAATGCTGTCAGGAGAGGCATATTTAGGCCGTATGTACACATTGACAATCAGTTTCCTGGGCCGGTATTCCAGTTTCTCGGATATTTCCTCACCGATCTTTTTAAGAGGCTTTCCTGTTTCGGGGCATATCTTCTCTTCTTCGGGGATATCCAGAAGTATCTCCACCCGCTCCAGGTGATCGGGTATGGGAATGCGGCCCGGGTGATTACGCTTGACAGTGCGGGTCTTTTTTATTTCAACCTTCTGCTCAGGGATGATCTCGGGCTGAGTCTGTGGAGCCTGCTGATCAAGCGCTTCCATGAAAAAACTGTCAAACACCATCTGTCTCGGGTCAATTTTCTCGGATCGTTTGCCGTAGACCCTTCTCAGTAGTTGCTCAATCTGATGCTGAAGCTTTTTCATTGTAAGCTGAGTAGACTCAAGCTTCTTAGTCAGCTCCTGAATCTGCAGGTCTTTTTGTTCGAGCGCCGCATTGGCTTCATTGATTGAAGTAAACATGCTGCGATATTTAATACAAAATAATACATTTAGCAATAATTATCTATCATAAATATACCTTTTATTCACTTTTTTCGGCGTTATCCCCTCCAGCAGCAAGGTCAACTGCAACCTGTCAATACGTGCGTTAGCAGAGGCTATCGATGGCAAACTGAAACAGCCTTTCTCCAGTCTTTTGTGCCAGATGGCAAATCCGTCACGGTCCCAGTACATGAGTTTAACCATGTTCCTGCGTCTGTTGCAGAAAACAAACAAAGAGCCGGACAGTGGATCGGCATTCAGTTCAGAACGAATGAGGCCGGAAAGGCCGTTAAAGGATTTTCTCATATCGCATGGCGCGCGGTACAGGTAAATGTGGGTGGCAGCGGTCAGTGCGAACAAAATCTTAACCTCTGCTGTACAATGTTTCCACCGCTGTGCGAAGAGTAACAGGATCAAAGCCTCTATCGACTTCTATAAAGAGATCATCAAAAATCCTTACTCTGATACCGCTGTCCGGGCTACTCTCACCTGGGATAAGCTGAATAAATGCGGCTGTCGGTTCCTCATGGTTCATGTCTTGGAATTTACTGCGCCATCTGTAAAACTGAGGTATCTTGATTTTGTGCTTCCTGCAAAATACTGAAACTTCTAATCCGCTGGCAGCCTGGTCATCTACGATATGCTTCCAGTGGCTGCGTCGTTCCTCTCTTGTCATCGTTTCCTCCCTGTATTATCATTTACAGAGGGGAAGTTACCATGTCCGCCCGTCGCCGAAAAGATGGGTTGGTCAGACGCTTAC
>CAWFFS010000011.1:0-572072 GCA_963815145.1 uncultured delta proteobacterium | reverse complement strand
GAGAATTATAGAAATATTGCAAAGAGCGCGAATGTTGCATTAGGGACTGTAGGATGGGCGATGCAGGATTTAAAAAAAATGGGATTTTTAATCGACATGGGCAAGCGGGGACGTCATTTAATAAATAAAGAGAAGCTGTTGACAAAATGGGTTATGACATACCCGGAACAATTAAGGCCCAGGCAGTTAGCTGGTAAATATAATGCAATAGAACCCGGCTTCTGGAAAAACCAGGATCTCCCTGCAGAGGCCTTTTGGGGCGGAGAAGTTGCTGCTGCTAAATTGAATAAATATTTAAAACCGGAAATTGTAACGATTTATACAAATGATGACGCCGCTCTAAATAAATATATAATTAAAAACAGGGTTCAAAAAGGTCCTGAAGGGAAGATTGAAATCTTAAAAACATTCTGGCAAAGAGAACAAAAAAGGCCTGTACCCCGATCTTGTTCACCCGATATTGATATACGCAGATTTAATGCCAACCGGTGACGCCAGGAATATTGAAACCGCGGAGATTATTTATGAGAAGGAGCTTGCTGGATTTATCAGGGAAGATTGATACATTAACAATAGAACTATTTGAGATCATAAAAAACACGGGCCTGATACTCAAGACATTAAGTTTTTTGTTATTGGTGCTTCCGCAAGAGATATTATCCTTGAATATGGTTATAAAATAAAAACAAAACGAGCGACAATGGATATTGATTTGGGAGTACAGGTTGCTGATTGGGGCCAATACGAAAAACTTAAACAGGGATTAATAGATACAACGAATTTTGAACAGGACAGACAGGAACAGAGATTAAAATTTAAAAATATTCTTCTGGTCGATATTATTCCTTTTGGTGAGATAGCGGAACCGGAACATAATTACACCTGGCAGTCAGAAGATGGAAATGAGATGAGCACACTTGGATTTAGTGAATCATTTGAGGATGCCATATTGGTGAGATTAGGAGCCAGTCCGGTGTTAGAAATAAAACTCACAAGTTTAGCAGGATTGGCAATTATGAAAATAATCGCATGGCATGATAATCCTGCACGAGGAAGAGATGCAAAGGATCTTAGTTTGATAATTCATAATTACCTTTATGCAGGTAATGAAGAAAGAATCTTTGATGAAGAAAATGATATTTTTGACAAAATAAAAAAAGATCAGGGAGATTATCATAAAAACGCTGGTGCCAGACTGCTCGGGCGGGACATAGCAAAAATTGCATTGCCTGAATCAAAAAAGAAGATAATAGAAATACTGAAAGAAGAAACTAAAGCCCAAGGGCGTTATAAACTTGTTGAAGAGATGATAGACTCTTATTATAAATCAGGTCATGATTTCGAAGACAATATTGAATTACTTCAACAAGTAAAATTTGGAATACTTGACATACAAAAGAGCTAAACGGAGATTTGACCCGTTGCTTTGCCATGGAATACTTGACATACAAAAGAGCTAAACGGAGATTTGACCCGTTGCTTTGCCATTTATAGCTAAGTAAATAGCTTATGGAAGCGAAAGTTCTGCCAACCATTTGGATGCATTCCTGAGTTCCTCTCCTCCAGGGAAAGTCTTTTCTCTATTCAGTGTTTTCGAGATTTGGACCATTTTAACATCGGGGAAAAATTTTCTAAATTGTTTAAAGTTTGGGCTCAGGCTATTATCATTCCATTTCACTTCTAATAGTAATGAAGGAATGTTATTTGATGCGACACAAAAATCAATTTCTTTTCCTTCCTTATTTTTTACATAAAATAAGGTTCTTTCCTCTCCAAAACAATCCACCCGAAAATGTATTTCCTTGTGAATGGCACATGCAACAGCATTTTCAAGCTTAATGCCGGAGTCTCCCAAAACCTGACCTGTATCATAAAAATAATATTTTGGTGCCTTCTGTATAGCCCTGGCTATATTTTTATGAAAAGGAGGAACTTTAAAAATAACATACATGTTTTCAAGTATTGTCAGCCATCTCTTTACTGTTTTATCTGAGCATTGCAGATCCTGCGCAAGAGAACTGTATGAAATCGGGCGGCCTACCCGAAGTTTCAACATCTGAATAAGGGTTTCAATTTGCGTTATCTGCTGTACGTTTTCGAGATCAATAAGATCCTGTTTTAAAATGATATTGAGATGCGATTTTTTCCAGCGATTGTAAAACCGCTGCGTCCCGTTTAAAAATGGTTCTGGAAAGCCGCCAAGGAGCAGAAGTTTATCTAACTCCGAGTCAAGATTCTCAGGTTTTAAAAAGGATTTAATTTCTTTCAGGTCCAAAGGGTGCATTCTAAACTGAAAAAATCTTCCTGCTAAAGAATCCCCGACCTTTTTATAGGTATCAAGTTTAGCGCTTCCTGTAACGACAATTGAGGGGGGAATACCTTCTGTGTCATATATGCCTTTTAACCAGGATTTCCAGTTTTTCAGTTTATGCAGTTCGTCGAAAATAATCAGAGGTTTAGAACGATCCCAGGACTTTTCATGTAAACTCACCCTGTCATCAATATTATCAAAGTTGAAGTAATCAAATTCACCCTTCAACATCCTGGATAAAGTTGTTTTTCCGGTTTGCCGCGGGCCTGTTAACAGGATGATTTTTTTATCCAGATCTTCCTGCACGTATTCTTTTAAGTATCGTTCCATGGCTGACTATTATGACATGTAATCCGAAAAAGTCAAGGCTGTTTCGGATTTAACTCCGAATTAGTCAGGGAGTAACAGTCCTTAAATGACCTGTGAAAACGATTAAGGATAAAGTGAAAGTAATGGCTAATAGGAAAAGGAACAAGTTGCTATATGTCCAATGTCAAGGGCAGACCCCGATGCTTTTCATTAAAGTGTAAAAATATTTTATTGGTATAAATTGGAAAATTTGCAACTTTGCTTAAAAAGAAGGAAAAATTAACATCAAAACCTCAAAAAGCCTTCTTTTTTGCGGTTTAGATATTGAATTCTGCTGCCATTTTGTGTATCTTACTCACTATTGGAGAAATCAATGTTTAAACGCCTTCTTAATATCCCCCTGAAAACAAAAAAAAGCTTTTTCCTTTTTGGTCCCAGAGGTGTTGGGAAAACTACCTGGCTGAACCGGAATTTGCCGGATGCGTTGTTTGTTAATCTGTTGAAATCAGAATCCTATAACCGGTTATCTGCGAATCCAGAGAATATCCGCCAGATGATACCCCCGGACTACAATAACTGGATTGTTATTGATGAAATACAGAGGGTTCCCGAATTACTTAATGAAGTCCATGACCTTATAGAGTCCAAAAAACATATCTTCATTCTTACCGGTTCAAGCGCAAGAACATTAAGGCGAAAAGGAGTAAACCTGCTGGCAGGACGGGCGCTGACATACCACATGCATCCGGTCACTGCAATAGAACAGGAAGATAAACTTGATATTACAGAATCCCTGTATCTGGGCAATCTTCCTGCACGGTTCACAGAACATGATCCTCAAAAATTTCTAAAGGATTATGTGCAGACATATATACGTGAAGAAGTGCTTCAGGAGGGATTGACCAGAAATATAGGAAATTTTTCCCGTTTTTTGGAAACAGCCAGCTTTTCACAGGCATCTCTTGTCAATGCAAGTGAAATCGCAAGGGAGACCGGAATAGAAAGATCACTTGCTGAAAATTATTTTTCCATAATTGAGGATCTCCTGATCGGGGTTCGACTGCCTGTCTTTACACGAAAAGCAAAAAGGAAAATGATTTCACATCAGAAATTTTATTATTTTGATGCCGGAGTTTTCCGCTCAATACGTCCAACCGGCCCCCTGGACTCGGATGCTGAAATGAATGGCCCTGCAATGGAAACCCTTGTTTTTCAAGAACTCCGTGCCATAAATGACTATATGGAATGCGACTATAAAATATATTTCTGGAGAACAAAAAACGGACTTGAAGTGGATTTTATATTATACGGCCCAAAGGGTCTTATAGCCATAGAAGTTAAAAATTCACCGCACGTACATCCAAAGACTCTAAGAGGATTAAAGGAGTTTAAAAAAGACTACCCGGTGGCAAAATGCTACCTGTTTTATGGTGGAGGCACTCCATTATACTTTGACGATATCACTGTCTTTCCGATTGAGCAGGCATTAAAAACTCTGGACAGGCTATTATTGAATACCGAATCCTGATTACACTGCTGCCCTGGTTTTGGTTTTTCGTAATTTTAGCTGCTTGATTTTCCAATACTGTCTCTGAAATTATTTTAGACGACATGAGCTGATCGTAGATTTTGACCCATTGCTCATTCATTACAATCTGTATACCCTCTCAACTGTCCACTAAAAAATGAGTGCTAATTTCATAAAATGATTGCAATACCAGATTGTTAGACGCCTTTTGGGGTAGATTTTCATAAGTTAAATCTATTTTATATTTACGTTATGTGCAACTGGGAATGGAATTTTAAGATAGAAAAACATTATGCTGTGATGTGTGCTTGGGACGTCCCGCTAGATTTATAATATGGCCCTTGCCATTTGGGGACCATGTAATTTTATTAACTTTCTATTATTCCAGGAGAATTTCGATTTTAATTTTCTATTTGGGGATTCAGGAAATATTTCCTATATCCCCAAATAGGATTAATCCATCCCGGTAAATATCCAATAAGATAATAGACTGGGAGTCTCTGAATGGCCCTTAGCGTTTTTAAAATATAGGGGAAAAATAATGGACCTTGTGTGAAAAGTGCACTGCTCTGTTTTTTCTATTTGGCGGATTTGGCGACATCGCCATTTTCGCCAAATAGAGATTTTATGGTCCGGATTTATTTTTTTACTGCTATTTATCACCTGTAAAATTGGATAAATGCTTTTTATTACGCATGTTTTTAAAATTCATTTTTCTATTTATCGGATTTGCCAACATGAGCATTTCCGATAAATGGCGATTATTCCACCCAGGATCTTGACGCATTTAAGGCAGATGATCAGTGGTCAGCACTTGCTATGGTACCACGCTCAGGCGATAAAAGTGTCAATGTCAAGGACTGACCCCGCTCTGTTCATTAAGTTAATTCTATTAAAGTTGTTGTCTTAGAGCCGCGGGTTAGTGCAACATATAGATCTTTGTAATTCCCCCAATTACGGAGCCAATTTTTATCACGTATAATTATGACATGGTCAAATTCAAGTCCTTTGACCAACAAAGTACTTCCAACACAACGATACACATTGGAACGACTTTGATATTTTCTTTTACCAATTTCATATGCGTAAAGAGTTTTCAGGTCCGTATTTTTCTCTTGGTGTTCTTCTAAAATGCATTTTAGTGCACTGAGAGATTCATGAAGTTTACATGATACTCCATCAGTTTTTTCAAGATATTTAATTAAATCGAATACTAGTTCAGGAGTAGTCCCTTTAGGGTGTCTTTCACATAGGAGAATTTTTTTATTTTGTCGCGGTCGCTGTTTTTCACCAAAAAGAATTTTTTTAATAAAAGTTTTATCATTCCCGGTCACTCCTCCGTGCGACCTAAACAGGAAATTACAGACATTATTAGATTGTTCTATTGGCGATCCATCAGTAAGTGACTCAACCAATAACTGCAACGCTGAAAGATCATTCGGTTCCAAGATTTTATATTTGTTTCTAACAAGAGTGGTTTCGATCGCAGGAGATAATGGACGCGCCTTAGGTCCGATTACGCATGTTTTTCCTTGTTTTTCATGTGTAAGGCTTATAAGACGGCTACCAAGTTCGGCATATCTTATCTTTCTTATTTCTATAGGCGACCTACCATAATCAGGTTCTACGTTTTGGCTAATTAATTTACGAATGCTTAGAAGCCAGCGTCCAAGCGCTTCATTATTTCCTACTTTTTGCCACCTGTATGGCGTTTCCAATACTCCAAGGTTATTGGTAAACTGGCTTTTAGCAATTGTCCAGTCTATTAGAGGGGCGCCTCTAAAATCGAAAATACCTTGCAAATCGTCACCCAGAATTCTACAAGGGAGCAGAGATTTGAGTTGAAGAAGCATTTGATGCATATGGAAAGTGCAATCCTGATACTCATCTACAATGATTCCGGCGTATGAATTAGTAACCCCCTTTTTAACGAAATCTTTTTGAAGAAGTGCCGACATGGTGGTATAGACATCATTCCATTGAGCAATTTTCGTGGACCCATCATATCCAGCATTTCTCGGATATCGACTCACCCAACCCCAAGACCAGCCAGCTATCGTATCGATATGGTATTTATTAGTCGGGATAGAATGCTGTCTAAATCTCTGTCTGAGGGCATCTACTCCTGCATGTGTATGGGTTAGTACAAGTTGGCGACCGTCGCAATATTTGTCAACCGTCCTAATTATAGCCTCGGTTTTTCCACAACCGGCTGGGGATTCTACAAATCCACAAGATGCCTGCCCTAGTGCCTGATATACCTCATTACTCATTTTTCTGAATCCAGGCAAACAACTTATCAAGACGAGTCTTGATAATACTCGTGTCTTTCAGGAGCGGAAGAGCATATTCAAATACCTCTTGGGCTAAATCCATACGTTTGATCCAGTTTCTTTTTTTTGCTAGATCACCCATTTCATTCCTTAAAATCAAATTATCAGGCCAGAGGGCTGGGTCAGGACCTAAATCTAATTCACGAATTTTGGGACTCTTAATTATGACATCTATTATTGTCGAAAACTCTAATGAATCGTGACAGCTACAAATAGTCTCCAATAATTTTGGGATATACTGCCAGGGGATATCATAAAAAAGCTGGTTTTCTGTTGAGTTATTGAGATCCCATTGGCAGATATGCGCACCAGCATTTTCAAGTTCTTGAATATCATTATCAGTAATTTGTTCTGGTGCATCATTATCACACAAGACAGCTACATGATAACCGAGAGTGATAAGCTTATTACACACATTTTTTATCTTGCTTGCCCCACCACAATTCATATAAGAAGTCGCCAGACTCCATATTGGTGGATTTTTTTTGTCGAACATGTGTAAATCATAGGCCCTCAGACAGCCAATTTCGGTAGGTCCTTCACAGCCAACGATTTTGCTACTAAGGAAAGCTTCTGCGTTAGCGCGTACGGGTCCTTGAATTTCCGGTACAATTGCTAGGCTTTCCAGACTCACAATCCCCCCCTTGGTCCGCTTACATACATAGAGCTCGTTTTCTGAAACAGTCAGTTCCCTTACGACTACTGGGGAGTGTGTTGTTGCAAAGATCTGCTGGCCGGAATTCTTGAGTCTATGGATAAAACCACGAATCCGGTGTGGCTCTAAGCCGACTTCAAGTTCGTCGATAAGGGAGATATTCTTGCCATCATTTAGTTTCATCTGCATTGCTGCACCAAGCAGCCTTTTTGTACCATCACCTTTATTGCGGAAAGGAACATTATTTTCATGTAAAGATAGGGCGCTGGTGCCGATTGATTGGCGCTGCATGTCAATTTTTGGTAAAAGATTAGCTAAAATCACTCCGGAATTTTGGGCTTCGCTTTTAATAACATGTGCAACACCCTGACACTCTTGGATGCATTGATTTTGAGAAATGTCACACTCTCGCATGCCGCGAGTAAGTTCCGAAAGTACAGAATTTAAGTTGCCATCACTACCTGTACTTAAGCGAGTGAGGATCGTGTTACGACCCCAGGTGAATTGAAAGTCGGAAAAAATATCAATGCGGCTCAAACCTAGAACCGTTCGATCAGCAGCATAGATGGGCTTTCTATCCTGATCTTCTTCTTCGTCGCGACCGCGGACAACTGACCATTTCGGTTCAAGACTTTTGTCAACACGCAGAGATATAGAGATAGCAATCTGCTCATCAGATGTTGGTTCTGACGATGGACCAGCATCGGTGAGTCCACATTTATACTGAGCAAACTTGTTTTCCTGAAAAAAACGTTTCACATCATCTCTCGTTTCATCCCAGTTTGAAAGGGTGACCTGAATAACAATGGTCTCATTTACATTCTGATTAAAGAAATCGGAGTCATCGAAGGTCAGCATTGAGCGGGGGGAAAGAGCATAATCCAGTGCTGTAAGAATAGAGGTCTTACAGGTATCCCCTGGGCCGATAATGCAATTGAAATTCCCTTTAATCTGCCAAGAAAGATGTTTAATTCCTCTGAAATTTCTGATTTCGATATGCTTTATTTTCATTTATTGGCCTCAAATATATTCGAGATTCACTTATCATTACTAAATTTCATCCATGGGCATCCAAACCTACTAAACATTTTAGTTAAGAAGTTAATGGTAACTTCAGCTAAGTCGGGTTGATAAGGATGTCATACCACGGAGTTAATCGAGATGACTATGCATATAGACATTAAACCCTAACGAAATTGTTAAAGATTCAGAAATCGCTTTAAATATACATTCATTATACTCAATTGATTGTGCGGTTTTCCAAGAGCCATGGAGATTAATTATGACCATACCGTCAAAAGGACCAGATGCAATACCATTCGCAATCATGTACTGAACAATTGGGTTCGTAATATCGTAGGTTACTGCATATACAACGCCACAAGCTCCACTTTCAAGCTCATTTGCTGAAATATATTTGTCGGCTGCATACTCTCCAACAGATGCTGCATCCTTAAAAGCATTTTCTACCAACTCCTTTACACCACTTGGTTCTAAAGGGATAGATATAGATTTAACTAATCCAGCCGCTTCCAGACCTTCAATAGTTTGTGCATTCAACGATCGACCAGACTCAACTGCAGTAACAACATCTTGAAGTTCGATTATGTGGGAAGACATGATTAAGTCTTTATCAAAAGGTGTATCATAATCGTTACTTCCAGCCAGAAAGAATCCAGTTAAAAGCTCTTGGATTTCTTCTGCCTCTTTATGTGTCCATACGATAATATATAATCTGCTGAAGTGTCCTCCATCAAGTTTACCTTTAAAAAGTGGTAACCCAGAAGAAGGGCCAAGGTAGCCGTTATAGTCTCTAAACCAAATAGAGTCGCGATCTTCCTCCATAGCAATCCAACGCCACTCACGCTCGTGACTCCAGTCAATCCATCGCGAATCAGTTGGATTATATGCTATTAACCTATACTGTTCAGAGAGTGGTAATACTGCTGGGTCGAAAACGCGTCGCAAAGCAGTATTCTCGATATAATTAACATTTTGTATAGAAAGCCCATAGATGGCCGGACGACCTCCAGCAGCAAAGAATTCGGATTTAAGAAAGGCAATTCCATAAGCTGAGACTTTGGTCGAATTTGCCTTGGAACGCACGTATTCAGCGAAGGAATAAAGCGGCATCTCAGTGGCGCAAACGGCCGGTGTCCCTCCATATATAGTTGTTCGTCCGGAACGAAAAGAATAGCCAGGAACTAGCCCTCCCAAACGAATGATAGTTTTAAGAACTGAGAAAGCATCAGCATCTACTTCAAGCTCGCCACCAATGAAAATGCCTGCCTCAGCCTCATCAATATCAGGAAAATCCTGTTCAGGATCTCTATCTCTGACAAAATGTATTAGCCATTGTGTGTGATCGTGTCTCATGGACTATACTCTAGGTGCAATCGGATCTCCTCCTGCCATTGGACAGATATCTCAGCAACTTAAAGATTTAATAATATCTTATTTCGCTAAAATAATGCAAAAATTTATACGATATTTCTATTTTATACTTCTGACATTTTTCTCAGCTCATCATAAATCTTAACCATCGCCAAGGTATCCAATTTGCAATACTCCAGCAATCCTTGTCGTAATTCATCAAGTTTGGATTTACTTTCGATATTACACATCTCATGATAAACCCTCATAGCCATCATACCATCAGAAACATCTAAATTTTTATATGATAGTTCGGGAACCAGGGCTGGCAGTACTTCTTTGATAGAATATGAACCACGCATCTGCCAGCGATAAATATCCCTTTTCCCAAATGGCACCATCAAGTCCCGGATATTATCTTTTCGTTTATTGATATCATCAGCAATGTCAGGAAATGTTGTTGCCAGATCTTTTAATATTCCTTTTTCAAAAGTCTGGTTATAGGTGAGTACACACGCATCTTCCGGTATTTCTGAAAGCAGCTTCTCAGCTAGTTCTCTGCGTGGGTCTTTGCACGGTTCTGCCAGGTATTCAAAATGGGTTGCTTCAGCACCTTCCTCTGTCTGGATATGCAGTGAATACTGGAATGGAATTTTCTGGTATGGCCGTGTGCCGTCAAATGGAGGTATGGGTGCATCAAAGGTTTCAAAATCAAGGTGACAGATTGGATACCATAGCGTTTCCAGAAATGCCTTTACTCCGTCAATATTTATTGAATCCTCTTTATTAAGCGTGGCGAGTGTTTGGAACCTCTGCGCATCATTCAGTTTATCCAGGGGCAGATCTTCGAGTTTTATTATCCCCTGTTTATAATAATTAAACTTGTTTATTCCACGCCCCTTCAGGGAAAATATTGAATCTTCCGGTATATGCTGCCAGCAGTAGGTCTCAAATTCACATGGATAAGGGTTTGAACAGTATCGGTCAATATCAATGTTCGGTTCTTCCCTTTGAAGTACTTCGCGTAAATCTTGAATAAGGCCTGGCAGGATTTCCTGTTTGGCTAAAACCTGCTCTGTTACATCCTCACTTGCGAACAACTGCTGAACATCAATATCTCCATACCGTTCATACTTGTTATTTATATGGATAAGATTAACTTTTGAAACAGGCAGGCCGGAATTAGATACAACATAATATTGAATGGCCGCGTCATCATAATTAGGGTCTTTTATGGACGTGGACATTTTTACTTCATTGATTTCCCATGTATTACCCGAACGTATAAGAATATCCGCCTTTATAAAAATATCATCGAATGCAAAGGCTGCCTCATAGATAATATCAGCCCCTGCATCAATGAGCTCTTTTGTTTTGGACACCTGATCAGATAATGAAACATTTGAAAACAGGACTTCAGTGCCTCCCGGAAAAAGCTGACGAGCTAATAATCCAACTTCCCGGCCCTTCTGAAATGTGGCTTCCTGGTCGGGGTCGGGAGCTATTTCAATAGGTGGAGGATATTTTAAGAGATATAGTGCCTTTGGGCATTGGAGGCCTTGAAGGATGGATGTTTTGCTTAGAGTGGAAGATACCATGTATTATTTTTATTCCGGAAATTAATTATATCAATCACTTCCCCATCGAAGAGGACGAATAAGATCCTTAAAGTAGCTCCATTTTTTTGTCAGGCGCTGATATCGTCCGGCAACGATACCCGGTGCGATTTGTAGTTTATCAGCAAGCGCAATGATATCGGTTTTGGATCTGAAGCTCTCAATTTCATTATCGTATTCAGTCGGTATTAGAAAACATGCAGCAAAGGCATTTGCCCTTTTCTCACTCGGATCATCTTCTTTTCCATCATTTATGTGGAGATCTTTTTTACTATCGTTAAGAACATGGCCTGCTTCATGAAAAAATGAAAACCAGAACTGATCTTCCGCTTTGCCTCTGAGATTAAGTAATACCATCGCCTTTGCAGGAGTTAGCCATTTTGTAGCGCCATGCCATGGAACCTTTTTTATTTCCGGAATCAGTGCTACTGCAACTCCTGACGCTGCACATAATGAAATCATTTCAGAAATTGCTACTTCAGGTTTATGAATTGTGAGTATTTTTATTGTTTCTAAAGCTTTATAGAATTTTTTCGCATTATATTCTTGGCAATCGATTTTTTGGGCTTCAATCTCTCCAAGTCTTATCCATGTGGCCGCTGCTCCAGGATGTGTCTCAAAACACCGAGAACGTCTTGCCGCTACTGCAGGTTTTGACCAGATTTCATGCCATGCAGATAAACTACTGACACCGAAAAATTTAAGTGTTTCTCTCAGCATCAGTGCATTGTCATTTTTGAACGTAATTGCTTTCCTTTGGATCAGTTCTTTTAATGGAATACTCTCTAACCAGTCCAAGTCTGATTCGAGTTGTTTTAATTCTTTGAGTTTTGCCAGTTGCTCTCGATACTGGGCCTCAAGATTATTCCACATGCGGGAAGGTACACCGGTCGCCATTTCGAGTTTATTGGATGTTTCGTATGAAATAGGCTGCTCGCCCTTAAAGATCCGGTTGAGCGATTGTACTGTAACGCCTGTTCGAACCGCCAGATCCTTTTGTGTCATATCCAGAGATTCCATGACTTCTTTTAATGTGACCCCCGGAGGAACTGCATAATCAGGTTTGAAGCCTAATTTTTTATCTGATTTCAACATGGTTTCCCTCCTTAATGAGTGTCTAAAATATCTATTATTTCAATTGCATCAATCTGTGATAAATCCGGTATAGTGCCATTTTTTTCTGTTATCGCATCTGTTGCAGGGATGAAAATCAAACGAAAAGGGTGATCAAGATCAACTGAGAATTGTCCGGAGCGGCGTCCCTTTAAAGGATGACATCGGGTTGGTTTTAGCGTTGATACATCAGCCAGGGAATCCGCCGCACTCAATTCCATCATGCGTTGTTGTAATTTTTGAGCCATTTTGGCATTCAATTTCTTAATGGCTTCACTTTTTATACTACAGATTTTTTGAAGCTTTTTTGTTTTAAAATATATTAACATATCGCGATAATGTCAATTAAATAATTAACATGATGTGTTAATCATTTAAATAAAAGTGGAAGGTGGAATATATCTTTATAAGCCTACTATCAGGGTAAAACCTGTAAAAACTTTTATGATTTAAAGTTATAAAAAATAATGATGACTTTGGAAAAGGCGTTATATTTTCACTTACTCCTCTATAAAAAAGAAATCAAGGTAATAAATTAGATAAAATAAACCTGATTTTTACATATCGCAGGAAATTAAAAATTGCGTAAGTTCTTATCTATAATTCGGATAAACATCGAAATAAAAACAAAGGGGTCACCTTCATTCTTCACTACTTTGATGACGCAGAGCATCGAAACATGCGTTCCCACGGATACCGTGTGAACGAGTATAACAGGACTTCAGTGCCTCCCGGAAAAAGCTGACGAGCTAATAATCCAACTTCCCGGCCCTTCTGAAATGTGGCTTCCTGGTCGGGGTCGGGAGCTATTTCAATAGGTGGAGGATATTTTGAGAGATATAGTGCCTTTGGGCATTGGAGGCCTTGAAGGATGGATGTTCTGCTTAACCTGGGGCTATGTTCTTCTATGCTCATTCTTCCCCCATGCAGTTCCTGTCACAATTAAATGTTATTCATGGTCACGTCTATTATTTTCTGCCGGGCAATTTCTACTGCCTTATGCAGCTTTTTCTGTAACAGCTTTTTAGGTGGTAACAGAAATAACAGTGTCAGGTCTGCTCTCTTGACAGAGAACAAAGTCTAAAACAGTTAATCTGGACTGTGATTTCAGAACAACTTACCTAAATTAACTGGCAAGATATAGTACAAGAAATTAAATCAGCCCTTATGCAAACGAAGGCTGTAAGACTTCAGGCTTCCCATCCCATGCTCTGCCATGCAATAACCTGCCATTCTGCTTTTTCGGTCTTTTTACTCCATCTGCTCCCCAGCCTCCCCACTGTTTAAAGAAAAAGGGAACATCGAAATCTTTGCATTGTTTCTTAATGCTATCAACCCATTCTGCCTTCATCGGCCTGGCTTTGGGTCCTGATTCTCCACCGACAATGACCCAGTGCACGCCGGCCAGATTTATTGTTCTGAGGTCTTCAAGTAAAGGTTCTATAGAGAGAAAGCGTACAGGGGCATTTATTTTCCTTAACAAATCTATTCTAGGCAGGCCATGCTTTATATTTTCGACTGTTACACCCATCCATGCATTTGGCGGAATATTAATATTTTGAATTATATCTGCCATGCGTTCCGCACGTTTTGTTAATATCTGGTATGTGTGCCATGGTGAGTTTTCAATCACGGCAAATACACTTTTTATGTATGAGGCCGGTATTTTTTCATGGAATAAATCACTCATGGAATTCACAAAATATACTGTAGGTTTTTTTCTTTGTAATGGCTCCCACAATCTTTGAGACTGAAGGGTTAGTTTAAAACCATTTTTATACCCTCTTACTCCCATGGCCTTTAAACGATTTGCCATCACCTCTGCATAACAATGCTCACATCCTGGTGAGACTTTTGTACAACCTGTTGCCGGATTCCAGGTTTGTTCTGTCCATTCTATTTTCGATTTCGTGCTCATAAATTAACCTTCATTAAAATTCTTTATTCGCAGTATCTTTTGCAAGAAACCTTAAAATATCCTTACACTGCACAGGTTTGCATGCCAGTTCAGAGTATTCCGGAGCTCTGTCTTTTGGTTCGTAATAACATTCATTAAAGCTTAATCCTTTCGATATCAGGTTTTTTCCATGCACCATATGAAATATGCAATGTCTGTTTTGGTATTTTTTTATTTTTTATTAACAGGTCAAATGCATTCCGAGCATGGCTTGCAAGCATACCATTTTGAAGAGAAAAAATGTAAATTTCTTTGTTCGTTTTTAATTGTTCACTCAATACTGCCGACTCAAGTTCTTTCTCAAAGGCCAATATTTTGGAGGGTTTATTCATTTCAGGAAATAATTTTGGTCGTGACAGATCAATCCTGTCATTATCAATATCAAAATTAGCATCACCACCGTGTTTCCAGGCTACATCCAGAAATTTTTTAATCCCGAGAGGATGCCTTGAGCCAAATACAAGTCCATATACATTCGCCATTTTTCGGATAGAAAATGAACCGAGAAAGTACTCCAAGTTGTCAGGAATCCATCGTCTGTATGATTCAGCAACGATCCGGTGTACATTCGTACCATTCATTTTTGATCAATCTTCTTCTGTTACCGGGACCCTTTCACGAATTTCCGGCTGATTTTTAAAACGATTAACCATGGCTGATGAAATAAAAAAATGAAATCTGTTTTTGGGAGCTGTAGTATAGATTGAAATACAGATTCGCTTATTTCTTTAACCCCATTTTGATCAAGAAATAAGAGATTTGCAACACGGCCTTGCATATTGGGCATCCATTCTTTTAAAGCTGAATGAAAGTCTTTCTGCAGTGGAGAAAATGAAACCTGCGGCAATGCAGCTCTTTGCTCTTCGACGTAAGGTAGCAAACTATTATATTTGTCCAAATCCTTCTCATTAAAATATGCTTTTATAGTAGCCACTTTTTTATCATTTTTTATCAGGGCTTCTTTTATTTCCTCACATGTTATTACCGGGCTTCCCATCTACATCGAATCCAGGTCCGGCAAAAAAATCGAATACATTTATGCTATTGAGAGATGGACCATGGATGAACACCGGTAACCATTCACGCAGATATTCCCGGTAAAGTTCCAACTTGTCCTGTGTGCCTTCATTAAAAGGTTTATGATGTAGATTACGAATAGGCATGATATTTTCCCCAATTAAAATTTTATAATATTTGATAATCGGATTTGTTGTTAAAAATAAAATGCTCGTGAGTAATTATTTCGGACCTGAATATTTATATCCTGTATTCTTCTCAAACCTTTTTATTTCTTTTCTCGGTTGCGGGCTTTCATTACATGCCTCCCAATCTGCTATTACCATTTGCTTTTTATGGTTCCACTTGATGAGCTTCTTTTCCAGCCAGTCATTGATTATGCCTAAAGGTGAAATTGTCTGGGCTGAAAATTCCTGTTTTATGAAATCATCCAGGTCATTATCTACTGTTGTCAGTTTAAAATTGTGGGTGACTGAACATGCGGCTATTAGTTGATCTACACGGCTTAGATTAAAGTATCTTCCAGTACGCTTGTTTATTTTTCCCGTTTGTATGATGCTCCTTATGGATTGCAGGTAGATTTGAAAATCACCCTTTTCTATTTCTGATGTTTTTATTGCCTTGATTTTTGATTTGTATTCTCTGCGCCATGGATAGCTGGTTTTAAATTTCTGGGTTTGAAACAGTTCTTTAATCACTTCCGGGATGGTTACGCATTCAAATCGATCATCACAGAACATTTCAGGAGCGATTCTTATGAGCATCAAAACACTGCATGTATCACAGAGAATATTCATTTCAGAAGAGTGTACCTTTTAACCTTATGAATTCATCTTTAACATTCTTTACATCCATTATATTTTCAATTCCAAGCAGTTCACCTAGTTTCCTGGTAGTCAATACATCGATCTGATCAAGGATAACCTGTGTAAAAAGCGGGCTCAGCTCCTTGATGGTTTTAACATATTCTCTTGGTTCATTCTGCCTGTACAGTATTTCTCCAATTGTTGGAAATTTCTTTTTTAAATTGGTATCAGCACCGCCGATTTTCAGATCAAAATTGGAGTTGATTGACTGGATACGTTTAATGATGCCATATAAAGCGTGAGAATAGTTTGCGCCAAAGGTCTTGAGTTTATTGATTTGAATGGGGATATCCAGATCTTTAATAACATCGTAAACCATTTTTACATATTCGTCCGGGAACTGAACATGATTTGCAACCATGTCGCAGAAGTCTTCTTCAGCTTCATCAAAACCTTCATTGATGCTAATTTCGTCCCGGATTGCGTGGATTGCATCATGTAAAAGAGGAAAAATCAGATCAAGAACATTGGTAGCATTGTTGACAAAGACCACCCTGTGATCATGAATTTTAGTGTAAAATGCATAGGTCTTAACTTTAGAAGGAAAGTCCCTGAAGATGATTTTAATGCCAAGATTTTTCATTAACGTAAATGTGTTTTTATAATCCGGCGGTAGGTCATTACTTGTGCATGCCTTTATCCTGAGATCGCTGGCGACCTTTTTAGCTGTTTCTTTGGACCGGCTCTGCCCTCTCATCACAGGAAGAATTCCGGGCTCAGGAGCATTCCTGAATAACAGGTCATACTCCATAGCTAAATCCAATGCATCCTTCTGCATATCAGGGGTAACTTTTGCTTTCTTTCTCACCCTGTGGACAGGTACTGATATTGAGCTGTTAAAATCCTGTGAAAACAGGTAATCGGGGTTGATATTAAATATTTTACATAGAAAGATTAAATGATTGCCCTTGGGGACCTGGCCGTTGATCCAGTCATTAACAGTCTGCCTGGAAACTCCAGCTAATTCTGCTAATTTGATAATGGAAATATTGTTTTCCTTTATCAAACCCTTTATTTTTTCTCCTGCCCATTCCATTGCCCCTCCCTGTCGTTATAGTGTCTTTAAATACCTGAGGTTCACATGCCTGATAAAATAGCTTGAAATGGTCAAAATGTCAAGATATCTTTACATATTATGGTTGAAGGTGGCATTTGAGTGGCTAAATGTAAAGTAAGTGTGTGAGCGCCCTGGGGCTGCTCTTGACATTGGATATTTCATAATAATTATATTTTAAAAACAAATAACATTAAAGGGGACGTCCTTTATTAATTAATTAACTTGACATATAAAAACGTTATATATAGGATTCTGCTATGCCAAGAACAGCCAGATTAGATACCCCCGGTCTTTTACACCATGTTATGGTAAGGGGAATAGAACGCCGTAAGATATTCCGGGATAATAAAGACCGTGACAATTTTATTGAACGGCTCTCCATTCTTCTACCGGAAACGAATTGCCAGTGCTATGCATGGGTATTAATGCCGAATCATATCCATATGCTTTTAAGAAGCGGCCCATCCGGTATTTCGACTTTAATGAGAAGACTGCTGACAGGATATGCAGTTTATTTTAACAGAAGATATAAGCGGCATGGACAGTTGTTTCAGAACAGGTATAAATCTATAATATGTCAGGAAGATGCGTATTTACAGGAACTGGTTCGATATATACACCTGAATCCTCTAAGGGCTAAAATCGTTAAAGATCTTAATGCGCTGGATAAATATCCCTACTGCGGACACAGTGCATTAATGGGAGAAATAAAAAGGGAATGGCAGGATATTGAATATGTTCTAGGATATTTTGGGAAAAGAATCAGTACTTCCCGCAAGAAATACCGGACTTACCTTGAAAAAGGTATTTCCAAGGGAAGACGGCCTGAACTGGTTGGCGGTGGCCTGATCAGGAGTATGGGTGGATGGGATGAAATAAAAAAGATGCGGTTGACCGGACAGGATCGCATTAAGAGCGATCAGCGCATATTGGGTGAAAATGATTTTGTAATGGAAGTACTTTCCGAATCCGAAGAAAATTTAACGCAAAAATATAAACTGAAGAGCCTGGGATATAATTATGAAAAAGTACTTGAAAGGGTTTCTCTGCTATTTGAACTGGAAGAGGAATATATAACCGGAAAAGGAAGGCAGAAAGACAGGGTGCAGGCCAGAGATCTTTTATGTTACTGGTGTTACATAAATCTGGGAATATCGATGGCGGAATTGGCAAAAAAGCTTAACCTAACCCCTACCGCGGTAAGTTTCGCAGTAAGGCGTGGGGAAAAGATTGCGAAAGAGGGTAATTACATACTGGATGATTAAGTTGTTTTATTATTAAAGGACGTTATATAATCCAGAGAGATCCCGAGTGTTACCTTTAAAGGACTTATCGAAAATCCAGGAAATTTCGTGGAAAATATAGGAGATATTGAAAGACTGAAAGGTCATTTTCTGGAATACCTCCAATGCGGATATTACCCATTCCTGTTTGAGGATGAAAAGAATTATCATCAGAAATTATTAAATATAATAGATAAAACCATATATAGAGGATATCTCGAATTTTTAAAGGCTCAAGACTGAGAATCTGATCAATTTCCGAAAAGTTTTTTCATATCTGGCCACTATTCCCCCAGGGCAACTGAACCGAAACAGCATTTCAAAAAATATCGGCCTTGATAATAAGACTGTTGATAATTACATGAGGATTTTGAATGAAACCGGCCTTGTCTGCCTTGTTAAAGAGAATAAACAGGGTAGTAATCTGCTGAAAGTAACTGAAAAATTGTACCTGGATAATTTCAACATTTATAAGGCGATAATCGATGAAATCGGATTCACGTACAATAAGGGAACTGTAAGAGAAATATTTTTTATAAAGATGCTTCAGAACGCGGGAGAGAAGGTTTTTTACAGCAGGATAGGAGATTTTCATGTTCAGGGTGTCAATTTTGAGATTGGAGGCCGGGAAAAATCAAAAAAACAGATTAAAAAAGACCTGGGAAATTTATATGTGGTAAAAGATGATATTCTGTATCCGGACGGTAACGCAATACCTTTATACCTGTTTGGATTCCTGTATTAAAGAAAAATAGGAGCCGTACTTCAAAATGTATATGTAAAAAGGAGGGGTAATAATGGTTACTTCAATCATTTTAATGAATGTGGAACGTAAAGAAATAAATCATGTTGCCGAGCAGCTGGCAGATGTTCATGGAATAACCGAAGTCTATTCTGTAAGTGGCAAATATGATTTGATTGCTATTGCTAGAGTTAAAACAAATGATGATCTGGCAAATTTGGTTACCCAAACAATATTGCAAATTGAACCGATCACCAAAACCGAAACAATGCTCGCCTTTAAGGCTTATTCAAAACATGATCTTGAGGCAATGTTTAGCATAGGGATGCAAAGCTGTTAATAATGCAGGCTGAAGCAGTACAGGCTGAGGTCTGAAGTTAAAGCCGCAGAGTGGGCCGATGCTTTAATAAAGGGCGCAAGGGCATATTAGGTAAACAATCGGTCCATTTCCACTCATCCAGGTCCGAATTCCCTATTGTAAATCACGAAATCGGCCAAGGTCATTTTTACCATCCAAAGCAACTGACAACAAAGGGACTTAGGCCAGCCGTGCCTTTTCACGACTTGTGAAGCTGTGAATCTTTTTTTAAACCGGGAATAGGCCATTTTGCCAACATGGGCATTTTGGCCGATATTCGATTATAAATTGTCTTTAGTGGGATGCCGCATGTGCTTAAATTTTTGAATAACCGGACAGTAAGTTATTTGCGTATACATATTGTCAGAAAATATGTTATCCATTGGTGCGATGGATATGTATCGAATATCATTTCGAGATGATAAACGGGGGATCTGATTGTACTAACTCCTTTAAATACAGGATTTCTCCTTTTGCTCGAAATGACAGGTAAAAATAATTCACAGAAAGAGATTTGGTGATGTTTGGATTTAAATCGAAGAAAAAGGAAAAGGATGAAGAAATCAAGGAGGAAAAGGTTGGTTTTTTCACACGCCTTAAAAATGGGCTGACAAAGACCAGGAGCGGATTTACCGGAAGGCTGGATCGGCTGTTTCTGGGGAAAAAAGTAATAGACGAAGAGGTACTCGATGAGCTTGAAGAGATACTTTTTACATCCGACCTCGGGGTAAACGCCTCGCAGGAACTGATTGAGCTTGTAAGGGAAGGAGTAGCAAGGAAGAGCCTCCGCGATCCTGAACAGTTAAAGGCCGCCCTTAAAGAAAAGATCATCGAATTTTTGGATGTTGAAGAGCCCGAGGCCAAACAGCCGGGCCCCGGCGAGCCCCTCGTGATATTGATGATAGGTGTAAACGGTGTAGGTAAAACCACAACCATCGGCAAGCTCGCAAGCCTTTTGAATAAGGAGGGTAAAGAAGTAATACTGGCAGCGGCAGATACCTTCAGGGCAGCTGCTGCCGAACAGCTTACCATATGGGCAGAACGAGTTGGCGTGGATGTGATAAGGCAGAAGGAAGGTGCCGACCCTTCGGCAGTTGTATATGATGCCGTCAGTGCTGCAGTAGGTAGAAAGGTTGATGTCCTTTTGATCGATACTGCCGGCAGGCTCCACACAAAGGTGAATCTTATGGATGAACTCGGTAAGATTTACCGGGTGGCCGGTAATAAGCTTCCGGGCGCGCCTCATCAGGTATGGCTGGTACTTGATGCAACAACAGGGCAGAATGCCATTTCCCAGGCAGAGATGTTTCATAAGACCATTGGTCTTGATGGTCTTATTTTGACAAAACTGGATGGCACTGCCAAGGGTGGAATAGTTGTAGGAATATCAAGGCAGCTGGGCATACCTATAAAGTATATCGGAATCGGTGAAAAGATAGATGATCTCCGGCCTTTCAATCCGCAGGATTTCGTAGAGGCTATTTTTTCTGAATAGGGCAATTATATGAAAAGTAATTTGTTTTTTTCAAACATGGTTTCTTCTTTTGTGATCGCTTTAATTTTGCTACTGCCGGCCATCAACCCGGCATACGCAAAAGGGCCTGTTGTTTTAAGGCTTGTTGTGCCGACTCCGACAGGTGATATGCTGACAGTTAAGGATCAGGAGTTGGCAGCCAATTTTAACAGGCGCGCACAGGGGGAATACGAGATCCGGGTTTACCCGGGGGAATCAATAGTCAGGGTGCCGGAATATCTCGATGCTGTCAGGGTCGGAGCTATTGAGATGGCCGATACTGCGTGGGGCATATATGCAGGGCATGATAAAAGGCTCGGAGCCATGGAAATGCCTTTTCTCTTCAACGATATAAATGCCAGCATCGCGGCAGTTGATGACCTTCTGCCCCTATATGATGCCCTGCTCAGTGAAAAATTCAACCAGAAGGCACTTGCACTTTTTGCGGTTGGCGGAATGGAACTTATTTCAACCAGGCCTGTTAAAACCCTCGCCGACTGGAAGGGATTAATGACCGGGGCGATTAATCCCCAGATTGCGGCAATGACCCGCGAACTCGGGGGGGCTCCTGTGGTGGTGATGTGGACGGATCTCTACACATCGCTTCAAAAAAAGGTCATTGATGCGGGCTTGTCAAACACCCATCAGATGCTTACCTTTTCTCTTACCGATGTCTGCTCAAATGTTTCGGTTTTTTACGGGGCTTCAGGCTGGCAGGGTTATTCGATCAATATGAAGGTGTGGAATAACATGCCGGAACATATAAAGAATATTCTTCTGGATGAAACCCGTAAAGCGGCAGAAAAAATGCATCATGAATTCTTAAAACTTCATGATGAAGATATTGAAAATCTAGAGAAAAAGGGGATAAATGTTTATGTGGTACCCCCTGAGGAAAGGGCAAAGTGGGCGGAGAAGCTTCAGCCCTATTTAAAAAATGAAATTTCATCTATGGGCATTTTCGGCGATAAGATTAAAGAAATTGCTCATAAGGTGAATGCGCAGCACCCATATTAACCCTTTGGGTCTATATTATATTTTATTGATGCAGAAAGACGAATTTTTTGTTTTAAGAATCGCTTAAGGCCTGAAATAAAAGTTCTTGTATTTACAGAAAAAAAAGATTATCCTTTTATACTTTGAGGCAGATGAGAAGTCATCAGCCCTGAATTGCTCCACAGGTTACTGACCGGAATGCCTGGTCATGGTCATAATTCAGATGAGATATATTGCAGTAAGGGGAGCCGGAGTAATTCATAATCTGTGATGAACAGATATTGAGTGTATTTTCTGGAGGAAGGCATGAAAAAGACAAAGGTGTTTTTCATGACATTGCTTGTTGCGATAACCCTTTTTGGGTTTTCCGGCACAAGCTTGGCATTTAATCTGTCTGATATCACGGGAAAACCGGCCCAATTTGTAAGGTATGTTGCGAAATGGCTGGGTTTCGGCGATAAAGAAGATAAAAAGTCGGCACAAACCGAACCTGCCAGCAAAGTCCTGCCAATCAAAGAAAATGATGAAACCGCATACAATTCCGAAAACAAACCGGAACCCGCTGATTTATATTCACGTAATATAAACGCTACTCCTGGTTTTAACAATAAATATGTATATTCTTCGAATAAAGGTTTAAATCAGGCATATTTTCTTTATGGGAGGCAAAATTTCAACCTAGCGGGCGATGACTGGCATTTCAGTATAGGATCAGAAACAGGCAAAATAATTATCCCCTTTCGTTTCCGGAGAAACAGCAGCTGGCATGCATTTGACTCCTTAACCGCCCCGGTTTGGCTTACAAGAATGGAGTATCAGACCGGTCTTCCATGGCGATCGCTTCCGAGCCTGGATGTAGGGTTCTCTTTTATATCCGCATTTAACCGGCAAGGGCCTGTTGGATTGGATTGGCAAAATCCTTACGACCTGAATGACGCTTTAAGTCTTCACCAGGGTGATTTCAGTTATGGCCTTAGTGTAAACGCGCCTTTTAAAGGTGTAACAGTAGGTTTGTATGAATGGTACGGGGAACAGAGCAACCCTTTGAGTCCGGCCTTTTCTTCTCCTTATGAAATGATGGATTACGATTATTACACAGGAAATAACAACCTTGCTGCGACAGTTTCCTATCAATTGCCTTTTATGGGTTTTTTGCATGATGGCCTGTCACCAACAATCAGGCTGGTAACGGCCTATAGATTTGGCGCGAACCGGTCTGGTTACGGAATAGCCTTTGACAGCTATGATCAATGGAAAGTGGGCATGTCCTATGAAGGAACCAATCGTATCAACCTGGCTGACTCTTCCTTCGGAATAAACTGGGGAGTCGGATATAACTATACTGCAATATTAAATGACCCGAACCTCCTCGATAACCCGGGCGGAACCTATGACCTGTATTCGGGAAACATTAATGCCAGTACATTCTGGGATAACTTTAAAATAAATACAATGTTCATGTATCTGTACGGCCGTGACAGCAGGGGGAGCATGACAGTGCTCGGTGCAACCTATTCCCCTGACTGGAGATGGTCATATGGCATCAGGGCAAATTTTTATTACGGCAAGAAAGGCACTGATTACAAATCATTAATTAATTCGGAACTGGTTACTTTTACTGCAACGTACCGGTGGGATTGATAAGATAAAAAATTGTTCTTTTAAAATAAATCTTATTTTAAACACAAAAGCTGATTTTTATAAAAAAGGCCGCGGATTTATCCGGGGCCTTTTTTTATTAAATATAAGTTGAAATTATTCGCCGAAAAGATCTTTTATTACCGTTTCCATCCCGCCAAGCGCTTCCAGGGATTTCCTGGTCGGTATCAGGGTGTTTTTATCCCAGTCGGCTGCCTCACAGAACTGGCCCATAAGATTTTTGACGTCTACTGTTACGCCCTTCAACGGCCCTTCGGTTAGAGGCGGTTCACCGGTTGCCCTCCTGGTTAAAATATCTTCTGTCGGGTCCTGCCCTGCCTTTAGATTAAAGGCATGCCTCATGTTAAATATCCTTTTACCCGTTTCCAGCAGTTCCGTATCAGTGAAATTCCATCCTGTTGCTGCTGCGATATATCTTGCCATACTGCCAGGAGGTGCCGCAAAATTACTGAAAGCACAAAGACCGGCACTGTTCTGTACCTCTGTTTCAAAGGTGTTATGTGCGTCCATTTCCCCTTTATTGTCAGTGCTGTATCTCACTTCCGGTGGCATGTTCATTTCTATGATTCCCGAACCGCCCTTGACATGGCGACCGGGTGTAGGATCATATCGATAGGTCCTGGCAAAACCGGGAGCAAATCTCGGATCATGCATCGGCAGTTCTATACCCCTTGCATTCTGGAGATATTCTTTCCCTTTACCCAGCTTTTTTGAAGCTGCCTCTGAACCAAGAGACAGGATTTTTCCAAAATCCTTCTGTTCAGCAATAGCCTGTGTCATCTCAACAATGGCATCTGCATTCCCCCAGTTCAGTTCGATCCCTTCGGTATCTTCCCTTGTAAGAATACCGTTCTCATAGCATTCCATTGCCCAGGCAATAGTGGCTCCTGTCGATATCGTATCAAGACCGTATTTATTACATATATCATTACATTTGATGACTGATTCGGCATTGCTGTTGAGCATCATGCCGCCGAAGGCGCCAAGTGTTTCATATTCCGGCCTGTCGGTGTCCGGTGCCGGCCATTTGCCGTCCTTCACACTGTAATGGGCCCCGCAGCCCAGCGGACAATTGGCGCATGCATATTTACCTGTATTATATCCGGAGTCATAAGATACTGTTGCAAGTTTTTCAGCCTCCTGTTCTCCCATGTCCGTTTCACCTGCGCCACCCCAGTTTTTTATCGGGGTATCGCCCTTCATAATATTCCCGCCTGTGCCTCCGCCGGTACCAAAGGCGCCAAACCCCTGGACCATACCTGCCATGGGGCCTTCCTTCATGGCATTTACTATGTCTGATGAAATCGCCTTAAACTCATCCGGATTTGCAATGCTGAACTTGCCGCTTCCCCTGACCGCGACCGCCTTAAGATTTTTAGATCCCATAACCGCGCCGCATCCGCCTCTTCCTGCCGCCCGATGCTTGTCATTAATCACGCATGCCATTGGAGAAAGCATTTCCCCTGCCTGGCCGATCAGAGCAGCCCTGAGTTTTTTTTCTCCGGTCTCTTCTATAAGGCCTTCAAGGGTCTCTACACTGTCCTTCCCCCAGAGTTTTGATGCGTCCCGAAGTTCAACCTTCCCGTCATTTATATAAATATAAACAGGTTTTTTAGAAGCTCCGGAAACAATTACTCCATCGAAACCTGCCTTTTTTAACTCCGGTCCGAAAAAGCCGCCTGAGTTGGCATCATTCCATCCGTTTGTAACAGGGGATTTGCACACAACCGTATAACGGCCTCCGAAAAGGGCACCTGTTCCGTTTAACAACCCCGACATGAAACCTATAACATTGTCAGGCCCCAGGGGATCAGCATCCGGCTTTATCATTTCATAAAGTATTTTGGCTCCGATCCCGTAGCCTCCGATATATTTTTTAATAATATCTTCCGATAATGTTTCTTCCCGATATCTACCTGATGATAAATCAACAAATAATATTTTTCCTGTATAAGCGCCTGCCATCTGACTCCTCCTTATCCTGCATCGCGGTTTAGTCATATTAAAAATAACATAATAGAATACTAATGGAATAAAACTGAATTGTCAATCTTATTAACAGGTTATGCCAGTTATAATATAACCTCCAATTTTCCGGTTAAGAAATTGCATTTATTGGACGAACTACCGTTCCGGCGTTGCCCATTTTCACGAAAACATATCCGAACCTCGCCCTGCTATGGTTTTGACTTTTAAGGATTAAAACCCTTTGTCATTTTGATAACATAATTACATAATCCTTAAAAATAAAACACATGTACTGGAGCTGTTCGATCCCGTCCTGAAAAATGATGTCTTTGCCGGATTAACGCCTAAGAGTGTCAAATAATAGATTCCGCAACGGCATTCAGTGCAATATTACTCCTTGACATGATAGCTGTTTTAAAATAAATGAAGTATCCAAAACAAAAGTTCTGGGTGTGAAACAAAAAATGGAAAATAAAGATATTGATAACAAATATATAGTACCGGCAGTCGAGCAGGCAATACGTGTTTTATTGTGCCTCGCAGGCTCAAAATCATCCCACATGGGTTTAACCGAAATATGCGAGCAGGTAGGGATTCATAAAAGCAAGGCCTTTGGGATTCCTGCACACACTGCAGCGTTTCAGCCTTGTCCAGAGCCGAGGCCGTAAAAAGGGATATTCTCTTGGTACAGGCCTGATAGCCCTTTCCAGAAAAGTGCTGGATGGTATAAATGTTATTGCCTTTGCAGATCCTATACTCAGAGACCTGTCCGATAAAGTGGGAGGCACTGCAGCCCTGGGGATTATAGACGGTGATACTGTGGTTGTTGTGTCCCGCTATGAAAGCGACAAGAATATAGGCGTGTCGATAAAGATAGGTAATCATGTTCCCATCTCATACGGGGCACATGGAAAGGCAATTGCTGCATTTATGCCTGAGTCGGACCTTAATACCCTTCTAATGAAGGAGAAACTCTACTTCCATGGGAAACCAGAAAATTTCGATAAAGAACGGCTGATGAAAGAGCTTGAAGAATGCCGAGAAACCGGATACGCAGTGGATATAGGCGAAGTAACACAGGGTTTGAATGCTGCTTCAGCGCCTGTTATCGATATCAGTGGTAAACCGATAGGATATCTTCTGGTTTTGGGACTTTTTACCCCTGAAGCAACAAGGGAATATGGCCCTCTGGTTGCCGAGGCAGGAAAGGATCTTTCAAAACAGCTCGGTGCAAACCTTGATGATATTTTTATAGATGCAGCAAAATAAAAAAGGCCCTGCTTGATTCGTGCAGCTAATTATCCAGCATTTCTTTTACTTTTTGCGAAAGATTTTTAAGGTTGAAAGGTTTTTGTATAAACCCGTTACATCCTTTATCCATTATTTCTCTGGCCTGGCCGTCCAGGCTGTAGCCGCTCGAGAGGAGCACCCTGACTGTCCCATCTATTTCTTTTAATTTTTCATAGGTTTCGCCTCCTCCGATCCCGGGCATGACCATATCCAGCAGAACAAGATCTATCTTTTCATGATCTTTCCTGAAAATCTCAAGGGCAGCCTTTCCGCTTTCCGCCACAAAAACATTATATCCCAGCTTTTGAAGCATCTGCTCACCAGCATATATTATTATTTCCTCATCGTCGACCAGCAGAACTGTTCCTGTTCCCATATATAGTTCATCAGCCATTTCTTCTTCCTTTACAATAGATTCTTCAGTTGAAGGTAAATAAATGCTGAAGGTGGTTTCCTTTCCCTTTATCGATGAAACATCAATGTAGCCGCCATGTCCCTTGACTATCCCGTAGGCAGAGGCAAGCCCCAGACCTGTTCCCCGGGCTAATCCCTTTGTTGTAAAGAATGGCTCAAATACCCTGTCAATTATCTTTGGGTCTATGCCAAGTCCTGTATCCTTGACGGTAATAAGGACATAATTACCCTCTTTGGCCTTGTATGGTTTGTCTCCTATTTCGTTGTGGGTAATATTTGATGTCGTGATAGTGAGTGTTCCGCCTCCAGGCATGGCGTCCGCAGCATTGACGTACAGGTTAAGCAATGTCTGTTCAATCTGCCCCTGATCAGCCTTTACTCCGTGCAGAACGGGAGCCAGGTCAAGGATAATCTGTATTTCCTTTCTTGCCGCGCTAAATGTTTCGGAGGTTTCCTTTACCACCAGATTCAGGTTTATGGGTTTGATCTCAAATTTCCCCTCTCTTGCATAACCTAGAAGCTGGTTGGTCAGGTTTGCGCCGTTTCTAACAAGTTTTTCTATATTCATAAGGTTATTATAGAAAGGATGATCCTCTTTAATCTCAAGGAGCGCAATGGAAGTATTTCCCTGAATTCCCATGAGAAGATTATTAAAGTTATGAGCTATACCGCCCGCAAGAGTACCCATCGACTGCATCTTCTGTGCATATATGAGCTGTTTTTCAAGAATCTTCCTGTCTGAGATATCAAGCATCGAGATGACAAGGGTCCTCCTGCCGTAATACAGCAGGGAAGACGCGCTTATTTCCGCATCAAGTATTGCTCTGTTTTTTTTGATTATCCTTGCATTGAAGAGTTCGTTGCTGGAATGGACCTTCAGGTTGCATAGCATGGATTTCAGGTCTGTCGGCTGGTATGAGAAATCGATCAGTTTCTCAATGGAAAACTGCTGAAGATCCGAAAATCTGTAACCGGTCAATTCCTGATACCTGGGATTTGCATAGATATGCCTGTCATCCTGAATTATTGCGATTCCATTGTTGGAATACTCGGCAATGGCCTTAAAGTCCTTTTCACTGCTCTGTATTTTATTGTAGTTGAGTGAAGAATAAAGGGCTGCACCAATAAAATCCGCAATGACACTGAATTGATTTACATCATTTTTTGTAAAAATATCAGGTTCGGAATGACCTAGATTTATTACACCCTTTACTCTCTCCTCCATTGTTATGGGTATTGACAGTAGACTCCTGATCTCTACATTTATTTCAGGGCTGGGGGAGAATAATTTTGATTCGGCGGTGTTTTCTATCAATATGGATTTATTATCCCTGACTGCCTTTCCTGCCAGCACCCCTGTCCGCATCAGGAATGTAGATCACCTCATCCTTTGAGAAGACCTTTTTAGGATCAATGATATATGTCTGTTTATTATAATCAGTTGCACATATGAGATACAGACACTTTTTTTTTCTATCAAGAAACATTATCGAGCAGTTTTCGGCAATGGTATTTTGAATTATTATATCAAGGAGCTGTCCGCACAATTTCCTGAAATCATGAACATTTATTATGGCCCTTCCAAGTTCATGAAGCACGGACAACTCTGAGACTTGATTCCCGAATCGCTTCTGAATACCTCTTATCTGTTCTTTCGGTATATAATCTTCACTTTTTTGATGATCGGCTTTCAGCGTTTCCATTTTTTAATTCATAACCTCAAAAAAAGCGTCTATTTCTTCCTTGTTGGGTTTCAGGGTTTCCACCACTGATAATTACTCCTGACTTATTTCATCACTGGGTATTCCCGGGGTTTTAATGAGAAGATCTCTAAAAACTTTCTTGCAGGAAATGTGCCATTAATTCATATAGTTCAATCTTGATCTATTGCCGTAGTTAAACAGCGTTTAGGACGTCTGACCTTGACGTTTTGAGTCAGGTGCTCAAAAAAATGGTTTAAAGTGTCATTTTTTTGAACTGGTCACCCATTATATCGTCAAAATGAAGCCGGCAAAATCCCCACGGCTTTTAATGATTTTGGATACATTACAATTGTTGTATTTAAAAATAATCCCTGCTATCTATTACAGGCTTTTTAAATCGTAGGGGATATATATTTAAGAAAGGCTAAAAAACGGGATAAAATGAACAATTCGGCTGATATAAGGCCTTCCTATGAAGGTAAATGGGGCGCCATGCTGACAATCGGTATCGGTATGTTTATGGGTGCCCTTGATATGAGCATTATAAATATATCTCTTCCAACGCTTATGCTTCAGTTAAAAACTGAATTTGTCATCGTACAGTGGGTCATAATTTCCTATAATCTTGTAATGACCTCGGTCATGCTGGGGGTTGCAAGGCTGGGTGATATGTATGACAAGAAAACACTCAATATCTGGGGCCTGATCCTTTTTACCATCGGCTCCCTTTTATGCGGTTTTTCTCCGAATGTGGGATGGATGATCGCATTCAGGATATTTCAGGGGCTGGGAGCAGTTATCCTCCAGGCACTGGGTATGGCAATTATAGTTGAATCCGTGCCGCCGGAAGAGAGGGGCCGTTCAATAGGTATACTTGGGGGCACATCATCCATAGCATTTGCACTGGGACCGGCGATCGGCGGTATCATACTGGGAAGTATAGGATGGCGATGGATATTCCTTTTTAACGTACCTTTTGGCATTTTTGCCATATGGGCATCGTTCAGGTTCTTACCAAAGATTCCCTCCCGTGAGAAAAATCAGGAGTTCGATATCCTGGGCGCAGTCATGATGTTTGTTGCCCTGGGTTGTTTTGCACTTGGTATGACCCTTGGCCAGGATCAGGGATTCAGGGATAATATAGTCCAGGGGCTGCTCCTTATCGCTTTTATCGGAGTAGCAGTATTTATATATAACGAGAAAAAAGCAGCGTTTCCAATGGTCGATCTGTCATTATTTAAAGATATAACCTTTTGTTTTAACCTGATGATGGGCTTTATTGCATTTGTCACGCTAAGCGGCTTTTTCCTGATGCCCTTTTTCCTGCAGTTTGTGAAACACTACACGCCAAAGCAGATAGGCTTCATAATGATGGTAACACCCGTGTGTGTCGGGATATTTTCCCTTATATCAGGTAACCTGTCAGATCGTATGGGGACATGGGGCTTGAGTATTGTGGGTCTTTTTATCATGGCCGCAGGGTGCATTGAGATTAGTACGCTGACTCCGGAAACCGGTGTTGCCGGTTACCTGCTGAGACTCGTACCCATGGCTGTCGGGCTCGGTACATTTTCGACACCCAATAACAGCGCGATAATGGGGGCTGTTCCGCCGGAAAGACTTGGTGTTGCTTCCGGGCTTTTGTCCTTAACAAGGAGCCTTGCCCAGACAGCAGGTATGCCTATTATGGGGACTGTTTTTTCTTCAACGCTTTTATCTTATACGAAACTGACGACTTTACCTGATATCTCTGAAGTGGCCCCGGACGCCCTGGTAAAGGGCATTGATGTAACATATTTTTCCGGCGGCATAACTATTATTGCAGTGTCCATAATTGCGCTTATATTATTCAGGCTAAAGGGAAAACGCTGATTCAGCCTTGCAGCTGGATCATTAATGAAAGGAAAAAATATGAACAGGATGATGATCGGTAATACCGGGATTGAGGCCTGCCGGCTGGGACTCGGAGGTATTCCTTTACAGCGTATAAGCGAGGAGGAGGCCGTTGAAGTTGTAAGTTATGCAATAGAAAGAGGAATCGATTTTATTGATACCGCAAGAAACTATTCAACAAGCGAGACAAGAATAGGCATGGCCATCAAGCAGTCGGATAAAAAGGTAACTGTCTCCAGCAAGTCCATTATACGAACATCCGGTGGCATTAGGAAAGAAATAGAAAAAAGTCTTAATGAACTGCAGCTCGAGTATATTGATTTCTATCATTGCCACTCCGTTGCATCAGAGGAGGACTACAGGCGTATTACTGCCCCGGACGGGGCACTTGCAGGTCTTATCAGGGCAAAAGAAGAGGGGGTTATCGGGCATACAGGCATATCGAGCTACAGCGTTGATGTAATGGAGAAGGCAGTCGATGATAATCTTTTTGAGACAATAATGGTGGGTTTCAATATTATCGAGCCGATAGCCTATAGGTCTGTCATTCCAAAGGCAATGGCGAAAGGGACAGGCATATTCACCATGAAGCCCCTGGCGGGCGGTGTTATAGGAATACCGGAGCTTGCCCTGAGGTGGGCGCTTTCTTTTCCGGACCTGCTTGTTGTTACCGGAATGGAGACCAAGGAACAGGTTGACAGAAACCGGGCGGTCTGTGAAGGCGGCTCAGGATTTTCAGATGAAGAAAAACAACAGATAGTATCGCTCAATAAACAATTCGAAAGTAAATTCTGCCACAGATGCGGGTACTGCGAACCATGTACTGTCAATATCCCCATCTACAAGATTATGAGCGTTAAAAATATGGTGAAGATACAGGGGCCCCGGATGCTCTTAAGCCGCGATTTTGAAGAAGTTCTCGAAAGGGCCAGAAACTGCATCCAGTGCGGAGACTGCCTTATCAGGTGCCCCTATAATTTGCCCATACCATTCATGATGAAGGAATATGTGAAATGGGCTGATTATGAAAGAAGCAAGATCAATGATGCCATGTATTAGGTCCTGTTATAATTTGAAATTCGGTTGGCTTTATTGGCAGGAAACCGATATAAAAATCCTCTTTTTTAACCCAGATTTTGCAGTAGGGATTGTCGCAAGGGTTGAAAAACCATAGCGAAACACGAAGTCGGAACGATTTTGACCCGGAAGCATATGCACAATATGGTGAGGATCAAAATCGTGAAACAAGCGTTGCAGCATGGTTTTTCAGACCGCAGTAGATATCTACTGCAAAATCTGAGTTTAATACTTCCCAGGGTGCCGTTATAATCCCCGATACGGATCTCATATAATTTATTAATGTCGAGACGACCGGCTGAAAAGATGCACGTACACCAGAGAAGCATGTATTCTTTATGACTAATATTCAGGTTAGTTTGATTTTTAACTGATCAGGGTCTGTCGTCTGTTCATCAAAAGGTCAGCTTTATCCTCTATGAGCATGTTTTTTAAACTGTTAAGAATATGTCTCTGTTTGTCATAAGACATGCCTATTGTTTTTTCGAATACTGACAAGGCTGTATCAACTCCCATAATGAATGCCTTATCGATGTCATTTTTATAATAGATATGGTTAGGTATCTCTTTATTCACAGGTATCCCTCCTGTTTATTATGGCTCTCTGGCAACAGGTATGCGTACCTTGCCTGTATTTTTTGTCGGGCCAATATTCATATACGTGATTTTTCTCCTTATGCTACTATCGTTAACACTAAAATAAACCTACAATATTCATGCCAAATAATTATATTACGAACCATTATATAACGCCAAGTTGTGAAATGCCGGACAGACAAGGGTTTTAAACATTTTTAAGATAAATAGATTAATGAGCTTCTAATTTAAGAGAAATAAAATTTAATGATTTTTGCACCCAGAAATGTGCACGCTGCACTTTTTTATGTGCATTCTCAATAACCAACGTTCCATATTTGAGTGTTTCTAATCTCTCATCTCCCGCCGAAGGCCTGATACAAAATCCGGAACCGGCTCCGATCAGAGCCTTCACATATCAGTTCAGTATAAGGAGTTTCCTCCGTGCTGTTATCCAGCATTCGGATACAAAACGCGATCCGTCCCTTTATATCTTTGAAACCGATGCACGGTCAATGGCTCTTACCTCTCAAATACTCTACAGTTATAAACTAAATCCGCAGGCACGTTTTTTCATAGGATATTCGGATACCGGGTTTCAAAACGAGGATATGAACAGTATCAGGAAGACTAATTATATTGTCTTTACCAAGCTGAGTTATGCGTGGCAGTATTGAATTAAAGGCAATTCAATATTGACATAGAGCACATAAACCCGTATCGTTTTTTCCCGGTACGGGATTTTCGATTATCATCTTTCCGGAGGTTGCCAATGAATGTTCTCTGGTTTCTTATAGGCGCATTGGTTTTCATAATGCTTGGATACCGGTTTTACTCGAGCCGTATCGCAGGAATTCTCGGCGAAGACAAAAACAGGATTACCCCGGCGGTCGAGCTTAAGGACGGTGTGGATTACTGCCCTACAAAGAGTCCGATCGTATTTGCCCATCATTTCGCATCCATTGCAGGTGCAGGGTCCATCCTGGGGCCAACCATGGCGCTTATGTACGGCACTGTTCCCGTCTGGCTGTGGGTGGTAATAGGCGGTATTTTTTTTGGAGCGGTTCACGACTATGTGACGCTCTTCGTTTCTATTCGCGAACGCGGAAAATCAATAGCCGAAATTGCCCGCAAATCCCTTGGCGACAGCGGTTTCGGCCTGATGATCGCCTTTACCATTGTAATGATACTGCTTGTAACATCGGCATTTCTGGTTGCATCGGCAACTTCCCTTACATCACTTGTTTCTCTTCAGCAGATGAAACTGCCTCCTGATCAGGGCATACTCAAGACTGTCATAAAAGATGGCGTTGCCTTCGGAAAGATCGGGGGGATTGCCTCGACTTCTGTTATCGTCATAACACTTTTAGCGCCGATAGTAGGCTTTTTAAATTACCGCAAAAATGTGTCTCTCGGCATAACCATGCCTTTTGCCATTATTGTATGCCTTGTCTCGATAGTAATCGGCATGAGGATGCCGATTACTATGAATGTCAACAGCTGGATGATCGTGCTCAGCTTATACACACTGGTCGCTGCCGGTGTGCCGGTATGGATACTGCTCCAGCCAAGGGATTTTACCAATGTGTTTATTCTATACTTCGGCCTTGCCATGCTTATAGCCGGAACAATCGGCGCAGGACTGCATGGCGTTACTACCGTGGCCCCTGCCTTTAATATCGCAGGGGGTGCATCAGCCCCTGCCCTGGGGCTTATATGGCCGTTTCTTTTTATTACAGTTGCCTGCGGCGCTATTTCGGGATTTCATGCACTCGTAGCCGGAGGGACGGTTTCAAAACAGGTTACAAGTGAGCCTCAGGCACGCATTATAGGCTACGGCGGCATGCTGCTTGAGACCATGCTTGCAGTGGGTGTTATTATCGCTCTGGCGGCAGGCATACCCTTTGACGAATATGCGCGTATCGTTCACCCTGTAGCCGGCAGCTCCAACCCTATTTTAGCCTTTGCGCTCGCGATGAGCGGGCTTATGCACAAGGGACTCCACATTCCAATGGTATACGGAACCGTCTTCGGCATTCTTATGGTTGAAGGATTCATCGCAACCACACTTGATACGGCAGTGCGAATAAACAGGTATCTGTTCGAGGAACTATGGTCTATTATATTTAAAAAGCCGCCGGTATGGATTAAGTCGTATCTTTTTAATTCAGGGTTGTCCGTGGCTCTCATGCTGATACTGGCATTTACCAATGCCTTCAGCGCCATATGGCCTATTTTCGGAACAGCAAATCAGCTTCTGGCCGCTTTGACCCTGGTGACTCTTGCCGCGTGGCTCACCTCAAACAGGAAGAAGGCCGGATTTCTCATGCTTCCCGCATTCTTTATGATAATTACGACTATCTTCGCGCTGGTCTTTCTTGCCCAGCGGTATTTTGTAAAAGACAATTATATTCTCCTTACTGCAGATCTCGTGATGGCATTGATGGCAGCAGGGCTGATAGGGGTTGCAATAAAGACATTTATGAAAAAGGTAAGAAAATAGATATAGATTACTATCCATAAAACTGGCGTTTTTAGGTGAAATCGATCAGTTATCAATGGCCAATTTTCAGTAAAAGATAGTAAAAATAAAGACTTAGCCTGTACTGCCTGCTAAATGCTGATAGCCCGTCCGGAATTTGCCTCTTTCCGATTGGACACTAATTAATTTATTCTCTTGATTAATTGTAAAAGATGGTTTAATAACCTCCCGAATGTCTTAGTTTGACATTTAATGATCAGCATTTTTGCAATAAATTACGAAAGGAGATAAAAAAATGAAAATGATGATTAAAATGTTCTCTGCTACTGTTCTGTTTCTGATGATCGCATCATGTGTTACCACAACACCTGTTGTCCTGCCTGCAAAATACAACCTCGATAATGATCTTAAAGCGGTTACGCATATTTCCGCCTATAGAATTTCAAATTGGGACCAGGTAGACAATCAGTCTTTTATGATCACTGCTAATGGAAATGAACATTATCTGCTCATATTGGATCAACCGATGCAGCCAGCGACTCCCGATCAGAAATTTGGTCTCACCAATTCAGGTACCAGTATCTCTGCCGGTATTAGCACAATTTTTGTGAGGAACTCTTCAGGACTTCAGCATTATGTTATCGGTAAAATATACCAGATAGACACAAATGCACAGGCTGAGAAAATCAAGGATCAGCTTTCCAAATAAGTAATGAGTAACTTGGATTTTCGTTTCTATATGGCTCTTTTTAAAAAGAGCCATATAGCCTAAAATACAGGGTGTTATAATATAAATATTCTTTTATTCCAGGTATCCGGTTAAGATCTCTCCGGTACTCGATCTAAGTCCTTCCCATGCCTGACGCATAGATACAAGAGAAAGAACCAGACTGCTTTCTGCTGTAACCAGATCCTTCTGGGCCTCGTTGAGTCTTACAAGTGAACCCTGCCCGGCATTATATTCCTTTTCTACAAGATCCCTTGTCTCCCTGACAAGTTTCGTATTCTCTCTCTGGAGCCTCAACTGGTCCTGGGCAGCCTTTAAACTTGTCACAGCGGATTCAACATCGGATATGACAGTGATTTGTGTATCTTCAATATTCCTTTTTGATTCCCTCACCCTTGATTTTGCTTCGCCCACTCTCGCCATGGTCTGCCAGCCATTGAACAGGTTAAATGAGACATTCAGCATCAGGGTATTGCCGAAATCTTCACGCTCAAAATCACGGTCATTGGTCCTGTCGGCATCATAGGACCCTGTTACACTTACTGCAGGGTAGAAGCCTGATCTCGCAGAACTGACACCTGTCTTTGCCTGTTTGTAAAGATAGTTGCGCTGCATGAGATCGGGCCGGTGTTCCATTGCGTATTGTACTGAACTTGAAGAATCGGGTATTACAAGCTCATCTCCGGTTTCATCCTCAAGCCTGCTTAACTCAATATGTGATGGCAGCTTTGCATCCGGTATACCCATAAGACTTGCAAGCCCATACAGCGCGACTTCATAACCCTGATTTGCCGCAATCAACTGTGATTTTGCGGAATTGATGCGCACCTTGAAATTGAGGACATCGCTTAATGAGCCTGTGCCCACACGGTATCTTGCCTCAGCTTCTACAAGCTGCCTCTGGTTGAACTTTTCATTTGCCTTTGCTATTTTGATATTTTCCCTGGCAAGCTGGGCGTTAAAATAACTTGCCGCAACCTGGTAAAGCAGGAGCCTCAAAACATTGTTTCTTGACTCGACACTGCTTTCTTTCCCGTAACGGGCACCAAGGTGGTTAAATTCCCTCTGAAAACCATTAAACAGCGTCCACGAAGCGGATATCCCGGTGCTGTATATATCGGTAGTGTCATTGAGGGCCGGATTGAGTAATTTGCCACTTGCATAGTCATTGTCTGACAATGTTGAACGTATACCACTGCCGGTGGCAGTTATGGATGGGAAATATGCTGCCCGTGCCTGTGTAAGCTGTTTTTTTGCCTGGATTACCCTTTCTCTGGCGGCATCCAGTGACGGATTTTCCCTGATTGCGATCTGTTGCGCGGTATTAAGATCAAGGACCTTTATTCCGTCAAGCTCTGCGGAAATAGATAAATCGATCCTTTTTTCACCGGCCGAAGCCGTATTTTGAAACGTTGAACATATAAATAATAATGTTACTATAGTTAACATCCTGTTGAGTCCGAACATCAATAAATCTCCTTATTTGATCAGGATCGATAATTTTCTAAATTATTAACCCTGCATCTTTAAATGCAGGGTTTTACAAACAAATTCCTACGCGCAGCATATATCGGATCGAATAAAATTATGACTCCGAATCAGACAGTTTTGCCGGAGGGCCTGAAGGAATCCCCTTTTCTTCCTCTGGTACAGCATTTCTTTTAGCCGCAGGCTCGACTTCTTCCCTTGTCGGCCAAAAGCCATGCCATAATCTGAACCAGAGAAGTCTTACATCATTCATGATTGTTAACAGGCTAGGGATCAATACCAGTGTAAGCGCCGATGAAAAAAGGACACCGGCGGCTATTGATACTGCCATGGGTATAAGCATCTGTGCCTGGAAGTCCTTTTCCAGAATAAGGGGCAGCAGTGCCCCAACAGTACTTACTGTTGTTAGAAATATAGCACGGAAGCGTCTAGCGCTGCCCGATCTTACTGCCTCAAAAAAGGGCATGCCTTCTGCCAGGTTTTTATTGACCCTGTCAATGAGAACGATTGCACTGTTGACAACAACACCGGTAAGGGCGACTATACCGAACGCACTCATGATTGCAAGGTCTACACCCAGCAGCAGATGTCCTACAATTGCGCCTATAATACCGAAAGGGATTGTAAAAAAGATAACAAGCGGCTGGATGTATGAACGAAACATGGTCGCCATGACAAAGAATATTCCGATCAACGCCATGGGATATGTGACAAGCAATGCCCCGAATGATTCGGCATCTCGCGCCTGGTGCCCCTCGACCGAGATATTCAGGCGGGGGATATCTGGCTTTCAATTCCGGAAAGTAGCTCGCTTCCAGTTCGCCCATAATCTCGCGTGCGTTGGCATGTTTTGCATCAACCTGGGCGTTTACCTCTACTCTTCTCATCCCGTTTGTTCGCGTAATGGTAGCAAACCCGGGGCCATAACTGATGTCGGCGACCGATAGAAGGGGGATCTCATCACCCTGCGGAGTCCGGATTCTGAGCCGTTCAAAATCGGAAAGTCTTGTCCGTTCCTCTTCGGTATAGCGTATCTTGACCCTTATATCATCGCGGCCTCTCTGTATCCTGAGTGCCTCATTGCCATAATAGGCTGAAAATATCTGTCTTCCCAGGTCGCTTACAGTAATGCCGAATGTGCGGGCCTCCGGCTTGAGTTTTAATCTCAGTTCGTTTTTCCCGGGAGTAAAATCGGTTTTTACCTGATAGACACCTGCAAACTGTTTCAGGCGTTCCATTAAATCGTCGGAGGCCTTGAGTATCATGTCCATGTCATAACCCTAGCCATACCTCTATGGGCGCACCGCCGGGACCAAAACCGCCTCCACCGAAGGTCAGAGACTCTACCCCGGGTATAGGCCCTGTTTCCTTCTCCCACGCTACTGGAAAGGTCGTTTGAATGTATCCCCCTGTCTTCGGATGGAAGAAGAAGTGCCTTAACCGAACCCACGTTGGGGCCGTTTCCCCCGTTCATTCCGAGGGATTGGCCTACCAGGGTAATGGTGTGCCTAACCAGAGGGGCGCCGGATAATGTTTTTGTCCTGGCCCCTACTTTGTTTAAAGCCTCTTCCAGACGATCGACCGCCTTCTGGGTTATTTCCTGCGGTGTTCCGTTCGGAAACCTTACTGATGCCGTAAGACTGTCACCGTCTATGCTGGGGAACATGGTATATTTTATTATACCGCCAAATATCAGGCCAAAAGTCACTATAAGTATGGCTGTTGCCGTTGCAAATGATATATAGCGCCATTCCATGGCCTTACCAAGAAAGGGCATGTAAATCTTTTCAACAAACTTTTCCATTCCCCTTGCAGTAAATTTCTGAATTTCATTCAGCTTGCCCAGTAACATTCCGAATCTGGTCCGGTAATGTTTTTTTTCGGTACTTTCGTTGGGATCAGAAAGGTTGTTTAAATGGGCAGGTAAGAGAGTAAGGCATTCAAAAAGTGAAATTAAAAGACAGCCAGTGACAACGACCGGCAGAAAAAAAATAATCTTTCCAATGACACCATCGACAAATGCAAGGGGAATGAATGCAATAACAGTTGTCAGCACGGCGGCTATTACCGGCAGTCCTACCTCCCATGTGCCTTCAACAGCCGCCTTGATCGGTGGCAGACCATTTTTGCGCTGCACATATATTGCCTCGCCTACAACTATGGCGTCATCAACAACAATCCCCAGGATAAGGATAAATGCAAAGGTGGTCATCATGTTGATTGTTCCGTCAAAGGCAGGCAGAATCGCCATCCCCCCTGCCACTGCAATAGGGATGCCCATCCCGCACCAGAAGGCAATCCTGATGTTCATAAATGCCCATAGAAGTATAAAGACAATCCCAAGACCCATTATTCCGTTTGTTTCCAGCAGGCTAATCCTGGCACGAACCTCATCAGTCGAGTCATCCAGGACCTTGATCGTTGCGCCTTCCGGGAGGGTCTGTTGTTTTTTAAACACATACCTTTTAACTGCCTCTGCAGTTGCAATGGCATCCTCCTCCAGAGAATTGGACACACGTATAAGGACTGCCTTTTTCCCATCCACCTTGTTGTTTATCGGATCTTCGTTGAACCCGTCATTTATATCTGCAATACGATCGAGGGTAATTATCTCACCACCCGGTTTTGCAAGAACTACAATCTTGGAAAGTTCGCTGCCCGTATATTTTCTGCCTATGGTTCTTATCCGGATTTCCTCACCCTCGGTCCGTATAGTACCTCCGGACATATTCATATTGTTCATGCTTATGGCGCTGGCAACCTGGCCAATTGTCAAACCATATTCTCTGAGGCGCTCCTCGGAGACCCCTATGTTGATTTCATATTCACGGGTTCCAAAGAGCGAAACATTTGATACTTCGGGAAGGTTTTCCAGCTCATCCTTTATCTGTTCGGACCATGCCTTCAGCCTGCGCTCAGACATATCAGCCTGGACGAACAGGGTCATAACCGATCTTCGCATTTCAAATTTATTTATAATAGGCCTTTCCGCATCAACAGGAAAAGTCATTATGGACTGGACTTTGGTTTTTACCTTTTCAAGGAGTTCATCAACGTCGTACCCGGTTTTTACCTCTATGGTAACCGAAGCCATTCCCTCTGAGGAGTTGGTTGTAAATTTGTCAATACCTTCCATCCCCTTTATTGCTTCTTCAATCTTTCTGCTTACGGCCTCTTCAACCTCTTCCGGATCAGCACCGGGATAAAACACGGATACGTTGATGGCATCCAGCTGCATTTCCGGCATGGATTCTATAATCATGGATCTCATGCCTATCAAACCGGACAGTAGAATCATGAACAGCATTAAATTTGCAAATACCCTGTTTGCAGCCAGAGCTGCCAGTAATGATTTCATCTTGGTTAGATCTCTCTTTTATAAAATAATCAGCTTTGAATTTTCCATAGGGTCTATTACCCGTGTAGTTATTACCCTGTCGCCGGGTTTGAGCCCCTCAGAGATAAAGGCCTCCTCACCCTGGGATCTGGCGACTTCCACCGGAATGGTTTTAAGCCTGTCATTAACAGCGACATATACTGTATTTTCAAAGCTGACAGCCCATCTGGGGACCCTGTATACGTTTTTTAATGTTTTCCCGGGGACCTCAACTGAACAGAACATACCTTCGATAAGCGGAAGGCTGCCGTGATTAATAGACAATGCCTCTGCCCCGTTGACCTGTATGGCTACGGTAACAGTCCTGGTCTGCTCATCAAATTTAACCACCCTGTTAAGCGTACCTTCCCAGTAGCTGTCTGACTTTGATTCAGTCCAGTGAACCTTGCATTTTACATGTTTGAGCCCGCTGACCCAGGCATTTGACGTGTTGGTATCATTACTGTCAAAGGGGAGCCATTTGTTTGCATCGCGGCTGTCCAGAGGAACCTGGATTTCCAGAACCGAATCATCAGCGAGAGTAATGACACCCACGCCGGGGGATAAGTACTGTCCTTTTTCAATGGATACTTTTTTTATGCGGCCCTGAAAAGGTGCGGTTACAGTACATCTTTCCAGACGTAATTTAGCAGTGTCCATTCTGGATTCCGCTGTCAGAAGGCTGCTTTCGGCCTCCTTTATCTGCAGGGGGTAGAGTTCAACGGTTTTTTCCATCTGTTCCTGTTGATCTTTGGAGCTATTGCAGGTCTGCTCGGCCTGGTCAACACCTGCCTGGGTCCCTACTTTGTCTTCTTCAAAAAGTGTCTTGACCCTTTCATATTGCTGTTTGGATAGGTCACAGGTCCTTCTAATGGTCTTAAGTCTTTGTTGGTCTATTTCATACTGTCGCTTCATTCGTTCAAGGGAGCTCTTCATCTGCGTCACAGTTGCCTTTGCTTCGTTATATGCGGCCTGATAGTCCCTGGTATCGATCTGAAAGATAACTTCATCCCTGGAAATTACTTCTCCCACCTCGAGTCTCGGATGAATTTTTATTATTTTCCCTGAGACTTCAGGGGCAATTGATACCTCATTGAGCGCCCTTGCTTCCCCGTATCCTGTGATGGCTACGGGTATGTTTTCCGGTTTTGCATCAAGCACTTCGACCTGCAGGGATGGCTCCTGATGAGGCATCTGCGGAGGCGGCCTTCTTATAGCCATGAAAAATCCGGCAGTAAGTATGCCCGTAAGAATAATAGCAACAACCATTATTACCCTGAAAAATATTCTGTTTTTGGATTTTGATTCATTTTTTTTATGCATATGTTTACCTCTTTTCCATATTCCCGTAACTCAATAGTTTTTACAGGCGCATTCTCGATTGGTGTTTAGTCCTGTCCGAAATTTGGGGAGTTTATTCTCAAATACGTAAATAATAATAAACTGAAGAGCTTTCTCGGAACGGACTACTGAAGTACTGCTGATTGGTTAAAAACACTAATCTTGTTTTTTGCCTGAATTATTTTTCTGAAACCTCCAACTGATCAAATCGGCCTTCATTTTCGAAAACTTTATTAAAAAAAACATTTTATATCAAATAGATTATAATTTTGTTAAGATTAGCAATTTTATATCACAAATGGTCTCCTGATATTTTTTTTCTTTGTAAAAAAAATGTAAAAAAATGTAAAACTAGGTAAAAAGAGGTGACATCAATGGCCGGCAGGGTTTTAATTATAGAAGACGATGCAAAAATAAGGATGCTTTTGAAGGAATATCTTGAGGGGAACGGGTTCCAGGTGCTTACCCTTTCTGATGGGAATAATGCTCTTGATTATATTGTTTCCGAGTCTCCTGACATCGTAATACTGGATATTATGCTGCCGGGTAAGGATGGCCTGGAGGTCTTGAGGGAGATAAGACAAAAAAACAGTGTTCCTGTGATTATGCTTACCGCAAAAGGAGAGGATGCTGACCGCATTGTCGGGCTTGAACTCGGGGCGGATGATTATCTGCCCAAGCCATTCAATCCCAGAGAGCTTCTTGCCAGGATGCGGGCTGTAATGCGAAGGACATTCCAGGAACGGGAAATTGAATCCGGTATTGACCCTGAGCATCTGATTGAGGCCGGCGGCATAGTACTGAACAGGGCAAAACAGACGGCAGTCCTTGAGGATGAAGAAATTGAGCTGTCATCGACCGAATACAAGATCCTCGAGGTGCTCATGAATAACCCAAACGTGATACTCAACCGGGATCAGATCATGAATTATGCACGGGGAAGGGATTTTATGGCATTTGACAGAAGCATTGACGTTCATATCAGCAAGTTAAGGTCAAAGCTCGAAAAAAATCCCGGGTCACCCCGGAGGATAAAAACCATCTGGGGTTCAGGTTATATGTTTGTGGATACCAAATGAGACCTCCTAAACTATACATCAAATTTTTCCTTTCCTTTACTTTTATATTGATTGTTACTCTCCTCATGATCTTTGGACTTTTCAAGATTACGGAGGAGAGGGCAAGGGTGCGCTTTTTCAGAGAGCAAGTAAGGACTTATACCTTCGAGAGGGTGCTCCTTTTAAGGGAATTGATTGAGGAGAAAATCAGGACAAAATCAGCGGATAATCTATCGGAAATCACGGATAAAAGTATACAGGGTCTGATTGACAATATTGCGAAGATAGATACTGCCAAAGTATGGATAAACAATAACAACAGGACGCTTCTTAAATCTTTTAAAGGGGAAATTCCTGATAAAATTAAAACCCTGCCTGATAAGAACAGGTTTGTATACGAAGGAATCAGCCTCTATCAGGATTTCAATGCGGCGCATAATATTTATGCTGTTTCGTCTTTAAAAAACGCTGCACAGGAAAATATTACATTTCATATACTGTTTGAAGAGAGAAGAACTGAAAGACAGGAAACAGGTTTCATATTCGGCCTGGCAGGAATAGGTATCATCATACCTATTCTAGTCATACCTATTTCAAGGCTTATTACCGAAAGGGTCAAACAATTGAAGCAGTCGGCGCTTCGTATTGCGTCAGGCGAACTGTCATACAGGATCGATGTGAAAGGGCACGACGAGATCGGGGAACTGAGCAAGGCGTTCAACCAGATGGCAGACAAGGTCGAAAGGATGATAGTGGGAGGAAAGGCCCTGACAGCCCTTGTTTCCCATGAACTCAGAACCCCTCTTACGAGGATCAGAATAGCAGAAGAAATTTTACGGGAAAAACTGGAGAACGAAAAACAGGATGTTTATCTAAGGCATCTTGATGATATCAGAGAGGATATAGACCTGTTAAACAGATTAATAGGAAGAATCCTGGAACTCTCAAAAATAGATATGCATGAAGTGCGTTTTGAAATGGAGCCTTTTGATATAAAAGAATTAATCGACGACCTTATTCATCAGCTTAAACCGATTATCATCAGAAAAAATCTGGACGTACATACAGATCTTTCATCGATTCCCGGTTTTAAAGGTCATATAAACTCATTGAGTACCGCCCTGTTGAATGTCATTGATAACGCAGTTAAATATACGGAGCCGAATGGGAAGATTTTTATGTCGCTGTCTTCGGCAGATGGAAAGGTTGACCTGAGGGTAATAAATTCTTATAAAAGGCTGGATGGAGAAGATCTTGATAGAATATTTGAACCATTTCAGAGGGTTGGGGATTCTGATGTGTCCGGTTCCGGCCTGGGACTGGCGATTACTCAAAAAATTATCGCGCGGCATGGCGGCGCTGTAAGGGCTGCAAATTCGGAAAAAGGGTTTGAAATCCGGATTATTCTCCCATTACAGGCTCATTAGTCTGATATAATAAGTGTTTTTGTCTGTGAGTGTCACGCAGATAAAAATCGTTGTTTAAAATCTGAGTTAAAAAATAGTGAAAAAAGCTTGACATCTTGTGAAGATTCCTTTAATTAATTCGTTTTTCGATTTTATATTCAGGGTAAATAAAAATGAAAACATATGTTGCGAAAGAACACGAAGTAGAAAAGAAATGGTATCTTGTTGACGCACAGGATATGGTACTCGGCCGACTGGCGACTCAGATTGCCGTCCGCCTCAGAGGAAAACATAAGCCTATTTTTACTCCCCATGCCGACACCGGTGATTTCGTGGTTGTCATTAATGCTGAAAAGGTATCGTTGACAGGCAATAAATGGGACAATAAAATGTATTACAGGCATACCGGATATCTGGGGGGGCTCAAACAGATTTCTGCGAGAAAGCTCATTGAAAAGCAGCCGGACCAGGTTCTGTATATGGCTGTCAAAAGGATGCTCCCCAAGAACAGCCTGGGTAGGCGGCAGTTAAAAAAGCTTAAAATATACGCGGGCTCTGAACATCCCCATGTCGCACAGAACCCTCAACTGATAAAGATGTAGGAGGTCTTAATGGCTCAAGACTTATGGCATGCCGTTGGTAAAAGAAAAACTTCAATCGCCCGTGTGTGGTTAAAGCCGGGCACCGGTGTAATAACAATAAACAACAAGGCTCTTGAACAGTATATCTCAAGGGAGTCAGGTGTCGAGGTGGTAAAGCAGCCCCTTGAAATTACCGAGACAATGAATAAATATGATATCAATGTCAATGTCAAAGGCGGCGGAGTAATCGGTCAGGCAGGAGCAATCAGACACGGTATCAGCAGGGCACTTGTGAGTATCAATCCGGAATTTCGTTCTCCCCTTAAAAAAGCGGAACTGCTTACACGAGACCCGAGAATGAAGGAAAGGAAAAAATACGGTCAGCCCGGAGCCAGGGCACGCTTCCAGTATTCAAAGCGCTAATCCATTTTCCTGTTTTTTCATTTTAATAAAATTCTGATCAGATAACCTGAAAAAGGAAGCTGAAACGGCTTCCTTTTTTTATTGTTGTTTTCGGAAGACAGTATGAGTGAAATAAAAAATATCAGACTGACTCTTCAGTATGAAGGCACCAGCTATCACGGGTGGCAGCGCCAGAAGGATGATGTCACCATCCAGGAACTCATCGAGGACAGGCTTTCGATTATGACCGGAAAACCTGTAACAGTCCATGCGTCCGGCAGGACTGATTCGGGCGTTCATGCACTGCATCAGGTGTGCAATTTTTCCACTGAAACTAAAATAGCTCCGGAATCGATAAAGAACGGCCTTAATTCATTGCTCCCTAATGATATATATATATTAAAGGCCGAATATGCCGCCCCTGATTTCCATTCAAGATACAGTGCAAAAAGCAAGTGCTATGAATACAGGATACTGAATACAAAGGACGTAGATATTTTTTCAAGCAGATATGTCTGGCATATAAAGGATAATCTTGATTTTCAGGAAATGAGGAAATGCCTGGCCTGTATCATCGGCAGGCATGATTTTACTGCATTCAGATCGGCAGGGACAAGCAATGTTAATCCTGTCAGAGAGATGACAAGGGCAGAGCTTTCAGAAGGTAAGGAATCCGGAACTGCAAGCTTCATCTTTGAGGCCGAGGGGTTTCTAAAGCATATGGTCAGGAATATAGTTGGAACAGTTGTGGATGCGGGGAAGGGGAGAATAACAAGCAGTGAGTTCAAGGAAATTCTCGATTCAAAAGACAGGAAAAGGGCAGGGCTAAAGGCACCGCCGCAGGGCTTATTTTTGACAATGGTAAAATATTAATCCCGAAATTAATTCCCAGACACCGGGGATATGGGCTTTACAGGCCGCCTTTAACGATATTGTTAAGTTCGACAGAAAAACCGTATCGGTCGATAAGCGGATTTCCGCCACCTATTTGCTGTGACTGACATGAACGCCTTCGATTACCGGGCTTTTGCTTCTTCCTATTTTTTCCTTGATAAACAGGTTGTCGGTTTTAAATCTGTATTTGAGCGTGACCGAAATGCCTATCAGATATCCAAAGGGGAGGTAATGAAAGGGAGACGGCAGGGGGATGTCGATTTTTTTTAAAAATGCAGGGAACAGGGACTCGCTTTTCCATGTTATTCGGGCAGGGCCATAAGCTTCATTTATGAGCTTTTTTATTTGCCACAAATGATAAAGCCTGGCACTGGAAAATAGATTTTTTCTGAACGTGCCGCATATCTTCTGCCACCTGCAATATCTGGACATGCTGTTAAAAAAAACTATAAATACCCCTCTCTTTGCAACCCTTCCTGCTTCCTCCAGTGCCTTAAGCGGGTCATCGAGGAACTCGATCGTGTTGATAAGAAAAGCCAGATCGAATTCGTTGTCTTCATAGGGGATATCTTCTGCATATGCCTTTTTCAGTTCGCACCGGTCACCAAGCCGGTTTTTGGCAAGGGTGAGCATATAAGGAGATGCGTCAATACCGGTTATATCCAGGCCAAGTCTGCTGGCGAATAGAAGGTGGTTTCCCGATCCGCAGCCTATATCCAGGACACTTTCGCGTTTGAATGGTTTCAGCGTTTCGGAAATCATTCTTTCTACAAATAACTCCATTCGCTGACCTTTAGCTGATCTGCCCCAGTTTTCATAGGCCTTTGCCAAATGAATATCAAAGATATGTCCCATGCACGAATCCTGAAATTATTCGCTTGCAGTCCTTATTCGCTCAAAGGCGGGTTGAAACTCATTCCACATATTAAGACCAATACGATTTTGGGTATCTTTTATTTCGTTCAGAACATTCTTTTCAGTAAGAGGATTAATGAGAACAGCCCTCAGGACTACAATATTTTGAGGACGATATATTGTTGATTCAAGGGTTGTTCTTGAAACAAAAGTTGTATCATCCTTTCTTAATGCCCTGTGAAGCTTTATGTTCAGGCTGTTAATAAGCCTGTTGGTTTTCTGGATCTTCTTTTTTGCCTTTTTCTCAATCCTGCCTGTTTTTGTTCTGAGGCCCTTCCAACCGGAGATCTGATTTTGAACCGCCTCCGGAATAAAGCGGTAATTAAGGATAAACAGCTCCGGATTGTTCAGTGTTTCAAAATTTCCGCAGGCATCAAGAATCTCCTTAAAATACTCTGTTGAGTTTCTTGCGTGCCTGAACAGGAGACCGTATCCCTTACTTCCGATAATTTTAAGTGAAGCCCAGGGTTTGAGGCATGCGAACGGGCGCGATCCTTCCAGTGTAAACCTTCCTGTATCAACGGAATTCTTTCGTATAATATATCTTGAGGAATGCTTGATATAACCTATATCCTTTTCACTCCGAAATAAGGTAAGTCCCATGCTCATTGGGCAGTAGAGAAGTTTATGCGAATCAAGTGCAACTGAATCCGCCTTTTCGATCCCCCTGAAAAGGGGCCTGTATTCATCCACCAGTAGTGCCGGTCCGCCCCAGGCAGCATCAACATGAAAGTATGCTCCGTTGTCCCTGGCTATTTTACTCAGGGTTTCCAGATCATCAATATTCCCGGTTTCGGTCGTGCCTGCAATGCCGACTATCGAAATTATCTTTGTACGTTCATTTTTCCTGTTGGCGCGGAATGCCTTTATCCGCTGCATGAGTTTACTGATATTAATCCTGTTATTCATGTCAACAGGGATATTGATTACATTCGATTCACCCAGCCCCAGGATATTTGCAGCCTTTGTGATGGAATAATGTCCTCTTGTCGAAACAAGGATTACTCCCCTGTCATACCCGTAATATCTCAGGGCCTTTTCTGCGCCGGCAACCCTTAAACCGGGAAAGTCACTGTCCGGAGGAAATGCCCTTTCCCTGGCGACCATCAATGCCGTAATGTTTGAAAGTGTCCCTCCTGAAGTTACACTTCCAAGCGATACTTTAGGGTTATGGATATTTTTTTCATAAAAGCCCGGCTTTTTATTAAATATCAGATTGTGTAACCATGCTACCACTTCTCTTTCAACAAAGCTTGAAGCCTTTGCTGTTTCTATTTTAACCTGGTTCTGGTTCAATGCTGCGATGATCATCTCCAGAAGCACCATGAAGTATGGGATAGCGCTTGTCATATGCCCGATATAATAGGGATTTCCAACTTTAACAGAATGGTCAATGACCTTTGATTTTATTTCGGACAGGACATCCTTTATTAACATAGGGCTGTCAGGGATTGAGGTCTGGTTGAAAATATCGCTCAACTGAGGAAGTGTTGCGCTGCTGTGGATACCACCCTTTTCCTGAAAAAAATCGTGTATCAGTTCCAGTAATTCATGGCCGAACTCAACAAATTTATCAGGGGAGTCCGGCATGATAAACAGCTTTTTTAGATATTCCAGGCTGGATTTTATTTTTTTTGCTTGAATCATTTTTTTTATTTAGTCTTTTAACTCCGTTTTAGCAATGACAAAGCCAAAGCTCAACTATATTTCCCGTATGAGCTTACGATTTTTGGAGTTCCTGCAAATCGTCAAGTATATATTTAAGCCTGCCAACGACATCTTCATTCAGATCCTGTTCATTCTTTTTGATATATTTTTTAAGTCCGGACAGTTCTTTTTCAATATCGATAATGCTGTTGTATGCCGGTTCATAGTAAGCGTCAGCTTCTTCCGGGGCTGCGAATTTTTCGCTTATTATTTCCCTGGGTTTAAGGATTAGACGTTCCCTCCATCCCGGTACATGAACCTCAAAGCCAAAGTTGTTTTTCATTTTTTCGGCAAATTTATTACTTGATTCAGGTTCCCCGTGTATGACGAATACCTTGGGTTTTGATTCCTTAAAATGACTTACCCATTCAAGCAGGTCTTTTTGATCAGCGTGGGCCGAGAACCCTCCGATCGTAAATACCTTTGCCTTTACATCGACATTTTCCCTGAAAATCTTGACAGACCTGGCACCCTCCACGATTTTTCTCCCTGTTGTACCGGCAGCCTGGTAGCCTACTATTACTATGCTGGCGCCTGGCCGCCACAGATTATGCTTGAGGTGGTGCTTTATCCTCCCTGCCGTGCACATGCCATTTGCGGCTATGACAATTGCAGATCCGGGAGATTCATTTATTGCCATGGAATCTTTTGTGGCGAGAGTAAACTTGAGGTTGGGCATATCAAATGGATCAAATCCTTCTTTGACAATTGCCATTGCTTCTTCGTCATAGTACTTTTTATTTTTTCTGAATATCTGGGTTGCCCTGATTGCAAGCGGACTGTCAAGGTATATGGGAATGTCAGGCAGTTCGCCATTACGCTGGTATTCGCCAAGAATATAAAGTATTTCCTGTGTTCTTTCGACGGCAAAAGCAGGGATTATTACTTTCTCATTATTTGACACGGCGTGTTTTATTGCCTCCAGAAGTTCAGCTACGCTATCTTCATAGGTCCGGTGCAGTCTGTCGCCATAGGTTGATTCGATAAAAAGATAATCTGCAGCAAAAATTTCCTGCGGCTCCTTTATGATTAGCTGGTGATGTTTCCCGATGTCTCCCGAAAAGACTATCTTTACTTCCCCTCCATCGGTTTCTACCCAGAGTTCGAGGATTGAAGAACCCAGGATGTGCCCGGCATTTCTTAATCTTGCCCTGATCCCAGGCTCAACCTGAATGATGTTGTCCCTTTCAACGGGCGAAAAAAGGTGAAGAGATTCTTCCGCGTCTTTTGTGTCATAGAGCGGCTGAATTTCTGATTTAGACTGTCTTTTATTTTTTTTTGTCTGCCATTCCGCATCCATTTCCTGGATATGCGCCGAATCGAGCAGCATTATTTCACATAATTCCGCTGTGGGGGGAGAAGTAATTATCTTTCCTGAAAACCCGTCTTTTACCAGCTTTGGTATCCTGCCGCTGTGATCTATATGCGCGTGGGTCAGAAACAGAGTGCTTATATCTTTTGGATTAAATCCCCAGTCAGCCCAGTTTCGCTGCTCCATCTGCTTTCCGCCCTGAAACATACCGCAGTCAACCAGCACTTTTCCGCCCTGCGCGCTTTCAACTAAAAAACTGGAACCGGTTACTCCGCCTGCCCCGCCCATACACGATACTTTAATCATTATTTTTCCCCTCCTTCTCTTTTGAGAATCAATAAAGTGTTTTTTCAACTCTGTGATTATTTACTGAAATCTTTTCTCTATAAGATAACAGGGTATTTATATTCAATGCCCCGGTAATTACGTACTATAATTTCGTCTCCTTTAACAGCTTTAATATACTCAGGTGTAATCGGGATTTTGCCTCCCCCATCGGGAAGATCAATCACATATCTGGGGACACCGATTCCCGATAAAAATCCCTGAAGCCCCGCCATTATTTCTATTCCTCTTTGAAGAGGTGTCCAGAAATGAGATGTGCCCTTTGCCAGATCCGCCTGAAACAGATAATATGGCTTGACACGGATTGTAAGGAGCTTCCGCATAAGCGTAAATATCGTGTCCCTGTCATCGTTTACCCCCTTTAACAGGACTGTCTGGCATCCCAGAGGTATGCCGGAATCAGCAAGCCTTTTACATGCAAAAGAAGATTCAGGTGTTATTTCAAGAGGATGATTGAAATGAGTATTGATATAGAGAGGGTGATACTTTTTCAGGAGATTCACAAGGTTTGGCGTTATCCGCTGAGGAAGGGTGCATGGGACTCTTGTGCCTATACGGATTATTTCCACATGATCGATCGCCCTGATCCTGGACAGGATATTATCAAGCTCTTCATCGGAAAGTAGCAGGGGGTCTCCGCCGGACAGGAGTACATCCTTTATGGATTTTGTAGCCTTTATATATCTGATTCCCTCTTCGATCGATTCTCTGGTTACCATTGTCGGGCTGCCGACTTTCCTTTTTCTGTTACAAAACCTGCAATACATTGCGCATCGTCCGGATATGAGGAATAAAACCCTGTCAGGATATTTATGGGTCAATCCAGGAGCCGGAGAAAGTGATTCCTCATTTAAGGGATCAGTGTATCCTCTTGTATCTGTAATTTCTTTAATGTCCGGTATAGCCTGTTTTAATAATTTCTCATCCGATCTTATAATATTAAAGTAATAAGGGTTTATGAACATTGGATATTTGTCTGTGACAGCAGTAATATCCGATTTATTAAAACCCTGTATGTGCGGTAACTCCTCAGCACTTGTTATGCCCTGACAGAGAATATCCTCCCATGTCCCTGGCTCCTTCTGTCTTTTTGCCGATATTTCCAACTCCTGATTTCACTGCCCCTTTTCTAAAACAGTATATCCATCAAATCCGATAAGAAATTTATACCGGATAATTTGATATTGTGTGATGTCCTGCAGTTATCAAGGTTGCTTTTTGAAAGTATGCATTTTGTGAAACCCATTTTTTCGGCTTCCCTGATCCTGATTTCAGGCTGAATAACCCCGCGTACTTCACCTGCAAGCCCGACTTCACCGAACATTACCACTTCGGGATCAATAGATTTATTTAAAAAACTGGATATCATTGCTGCAATTATAGCCAGATCTGCAGCAGGTTCATCTACCCTTAAGCCCCCTGCCACATTTACAAAGATATCCTGATCTCCCAGTTCAATACCTACCCTTTTGGCAAGTACAGCCACCAGTAGAGAAATTCGATTGTGGTCTACGCCTATAGCGGTCCTTCGGGGCATGCCAAAGGGGCTGGAGGTGACAAGGGCCTGTATCTCCAGAAGCAGCGGCCTTGTCCCTTCAAGACAGGGGAGAACTATTGATCCCGAAGCATTCTCAGGCCTTTCTTCGAGAAAAATTCTCAATGGGTTTCCAACCTCTGCCAGCCCTGTTTCCTTCATCTCAAATACACCAATTTCATTCGTTGATCCATAACGATTTTTTACTGCCCTGATTATCCTGAAGGTATGGCTGTTATCTCCTTCAAAATACAAAACAGTGTCCACAAGGTGCTCGAGTATTTTAGGGCCTGCTATGGAACCTTCCTTTGTAATATGCCCTATCATAAAGGTTGGTATACCCTTTTCCTTTGCCCATCTCAAAAGTTTTGCCGATACTTCACGGATTTGTCCGACACTTCCAGGTGCCGATGGCAGTGTATCCGTATAAGTTGTTTGGATTGAATCAATAACTAAAAAATCGATTTTTATGTCTTTGATTTTTTCAAAAAGATCCTCTATCTTTGTGCCTGTTATTATAAACAGATTTTCCGAATTGATAGACAACCTCTGTGCGCGCAGTTTTATCTGCTGAGCAGACTCTTCCCCTGATAGATATATTGTTTTTCGGTTTTGTTGTGAGAGTTTGCCTGCAATCTGAAGAATCAGCGTGGACTTTCCAATCCCCGGTTCTCCGCCAAGCAGTAATAGAGAACCCGGGACGATTCCTCCGCCAATAGCCCTGTCGAACTCATCCACCCCTGTTTTAATTTTACTGTCCGGATCAAATATTATCTCACTGATCTCCAGCGGGCTACTCATTGTATTAATGGATGTGGAGATTTTTTCAGGGGGGTGAAATATCTCCTCAACTATACAGTCCCATTGCTCGCAATCAGGGCATTTGCCAAGCCATTTTGGAGTTTGATATCCGCAATTTTGGCAAATATAGATAATTTTAGTATTTTTCGACATAAATGACTAAACTAAAAATTACTTATTTTTTATTTCTGCTACACCATTTTTTTTATAGAGTTCATTTAATTCGGTACGCCACTTCTCAACTCCGATCCTGCCTTCTTCAAGCTTTTTATTCCCCTCCTGTATTATTCTTTCATCGTCGTTCTCAAGCCCGATCATTATTGTCTGAAATCCCTCAAGTGTTGCCTCGGCAGCTTTCAGATAAATTGCATGAACGTTTCGGACTTCCTGTGTCTCGGGTGATATATTTCTGAGGCCGGTTACAAATCTCTTGTATGTTGGTATAACGAAATCTTTTAGTGTTTCAAGAAGTTTCTGGTTGGAAGTAAAGTTTTTTCCTGCTACGGATGCATATCTTTCAAGTGATTTTTTTTCAAGTTCAGCGATCGAAATAAGGCCCTGATTAACATAGTTTACAATATCGGTTGCTGCCGGTCCTGAGATAAGTTTGCCCCCGACATAGTTTTTATGCGATGCACAACCGGAAAAAAATATAAAGAAACCTAGTATTAAAAGAGATATTGAGTATTTCATTTTATCGCTCCAAATGATAAAAAATTTAATTGCATATATCTATCTTGCCTTTATCCGTACGGGCATATTTATCATATAAATAATTAGGACTATTTGGGTATAATTTCTATTAATCTAGCTCGAATAAATAATTTGACAAATTATTCATAAGTATCTATAAAAGGTCAATATTATTATTAAGAAGTATCAGCTTTTTTGCATCTCTGATGAATGAACTTGCATATAGAGCTTAAATACTGATTTTTTTTCAAATATTCAGGGATGGTTTGAAAAGTTTCCGAATATTATTTTGTTTGGATATCTGAAAAAAAGCTTGACTATATTCCATTTATATTATTTAATTCGTACTTCATAAATGGGAGGGGCTAAATATTAACCTAGGAGGGTCCAAGATGAAAAGATGTTTTTCATGGAAGATGGTTGTTGGCTTGTTGTTTTTGGCGCTGATGCTTGTGCCTGTCACTTCATCTGTTTCCTTTGCCCAAGGCGAATCAGGTAGCGCTGCAGCAGGAACAGCTGGTGCTGGCGGGGCAGCCGGGCTTAGTACCGCTGCTATCGTAGGTATTTCAGCAGCAGTAGTGGCAGTTGGTGTTGCAGTCGCAGCAGCTATTAACGATGACAATGGAACTGCCGCACACACCCATCACTAATTCTTAAACAAATTCATTTCTTTCCATACTTTAGGGGCTGGATTTAATTGCCAGCCCCGTGAAGTAGTTTTTCCTTTTTTATTATTTAACGCTATCCCTTTGTTCAATCACGCCTACACCTGAAAAAAGATAGCATCAGCTATTATCAAGTCCTTTGTAAATAATTAACGATAAAAAATGGTTGTGGATATTGATATAAAAGAAAAATATTTTATACTCATGACTGATGAAAGATATAGATTGTGTCCTGATTGTGATTAACCTGGGTTAGATTTATTTATTCTTGATTATAGGTCGCATGTAATATATAAATCCATTCAATATATAAATGATGATTATAGTAAACCCGTCCTGGTTTTATCATTAGCCATGAACAATTGTTGCGATGAAGGAAAGGTGTCTTTGTAATGTTCTCTTATTCATATCGTACTATGCTCAAACTTAATATTATTCTAATTTTATTTTTTCTTGCCACAAGCTCCGGGTATTCTTCTGCGCAGGATTTAGGATCTATGATCGGGAAGGATTCCACGAGAAAAATAGACACATCTTCTATCGGGGCACTGAGCTCCGGTGCAAATCATTTGGGGTATAGCAAGTCTTTAGATGAATCGACTAAAATGAAGATGATTGAAGGCCTGAGCAAAGAAGACTTATCCAGCCTGTTTGATAAACTGAATGACGCAGACAGACAGGATTTATTCAGTCTTCTCTCAAATACGCAGAAACGAGATTTATTTTCCGGCCTGGCCGATCAGGACAAGCAAAAGATATTTCAAACTCTGGATGACAAGGGAAAAATTGATCTGTTCAATCTTATAAATGATTCAGACAAGGGAGTGATTTTAAGTAACCTGAATGAAGTTGAAAAAGTAAGACTCATAAACAGCCTGCCAGACGCTGGGAAAAAAGTATGGATTGAAAAATATCCGGAGCTGGCTTCCCAGGTTCAAATACAGAATGAAAATGTCAATAATAAATTACCTGGAAAAGAGGGAGCCAAGCCGCTTTCCAGGCTTGAAAGCATTTTTTCAGGGCAAAGTGCACCAGGAATTGATACAGAACTTCACCAGTTCGGGTATGATTATTTTGGACAGAATTCTCCCTTTACTCCGGCGAAAAATGTTCCGGTAGGACCGGAATACACTATCGGCCCTGGTGACTCCTTTACCGTACACCTGTGGGGCAGAGTGGAACAAACCTACTCTGCAACCGTATCAAGAGATGGGACAATAAACCTGCCACGGCTCGGTACAATGGATGTTAATGGTTTGACATTTTCCGAGCTAAAGAAATTTCTTGGTAACAAGTTTAAGGAGTATTATCCTGATTTTGATATGAGTATCACAATGGATGCTCTTAAGACTGTTGATGTATATATGGTCGGTGAGCTAACAAAGCCTGGTACATACAGTTTGAACTCTCTTTCTACTGTGGTCTCTGCCCTTTATGCCTCCGGTGGACCAAGTAAAAATGGAAGTCTGAGAAATATAAATATCCTTAGTAATGGAAAACTTATAAAAACAATTGATCTATATAATTTTTTTATAAACGGGTCAAAGGGTGATGATATAACCCTGAAACAGGGATATACAATTTTTGTTCCTGTTATCGGGCCAACAGCAGCTATTGCAGGATATGTTAAAAGGCCTGCTATTTATGAGTTGAAAGGCAGCCAGACCCTAAATGAAGTTATTGAAATGGCAGGGGGGGTTATGCCAACAGGGCATCTCCAGAATGTTGTTATTGAAAGAATTACCGGGCATAAACGCAGAGTCGTTGTCAGCTTTGATCTTGACCCTTCCAATAAGAAAACCGCTCAAAATTTGAAAACAGTTATTAAAGACGGGGATTTAATAAAAATATACCCGATTCACAAAAATATTGAAAAAGTTGTGCATCTTGAGGGAAACGTAAAATATCCTAATGAATATGAATTCAAAGAAGGTATGAAGATCAGGGATATCATTCCTTCATATGATTACCTTCTGCCCGAGTCTTATCTCCCGCAGGCTGAAATTATAAGACTTGTGCCTCCGGACCTTCATCCGGAGATAAGGACCTTTAATCTCGGGGCCATGTTGAATGGGGACGAAAGCCAGGATCTGGCTTTGAAAGACCGGGACAGGATCATAATCTATAATAAATGGGAAAAACAGAATATCCCCCAGGTCTCGATCAGCGGTGCCTTGAGGAATCCGGGTTTTTTCAGATTATACAAAGGTATGACGATTAAAGACCTGATATTTGCAGCCGGAAATACAACCAGAGACGCCTATCTGGAAAAGGGTGAACTAACCAGGATAGTATCATCGGGCACATCCGGTACTGATAACGTAAAGATCAGTTTTTCTCCTGAAAAAGCGATTAAAGGAGATTCTGAAGATAATCTGGTCCTTCAGCCGGAGGATCAGGTATATATAAGAGAGATACCAAAATATAATTCCACGATCAAAAGGAAGGTATATCTTGAGGGCGAATTTAAATTTCCCGGTGAATACAGCTTTTCAGAGGGAGAGAAAATATCATCTGTGATAGAAAGAGCCGGCGGCCTGACAACTGAGGCCTATCCCTATGGGGCGGTTTTTACCCGCGAGTCGGTTAAAAAGATTCAGTCGGAGAGGAAGCAGGAATATATAGATAAACTTGAGGAGGAGATCCTGACAATAAGTGCCTTTTCGGCTGAGGCATCACTGGATGCTTCCCAGGCAGGTATTGCTATTCAGACGCTTAATGCCAAGAGAGAGATGCTTGAAAAGCTAAAACAGGCGGAGCCTACAGGGCGTATGGTAATAAATGTTTCGGATGCGATACTTATGGGAACAGGTGAGAATGATGTTGAACTCAGGCCCGGGGATAAACTTGTTGTCGGAAAAAGACCGGATTCCGTTCTTGTTATAGGAGAAGTCTATAATCCAAATGCAATAATATTCAACAAAGGCAAAGATGTAGAATATTATCTGAACCTTGTTGGCGGAATGACAGAGAATGCGGATAAAGGGCAGCTCTATATCGTAAGGGCGGATGGCACGGTTGTCAGCAAGAAACAGAGCAGGTTCGGATTGTTCAACTGGGACAGTTCAAAACAAAGATGGGCATTCGGTTCCTTTAAATCAGTTGAGCTAAATCCCGGGGATACCATTATAGTACCTAAAAAATTGGTAAAATTAAGCTGGTTAAGAACGATAAAGGACACTACCAGTGTATTATATGAAATAGCAGTTTCGGCCGGTGTCCTTAACAACATATTTAATAAATAGAGTCTATTGACAGCCGGATAGAAGGTTTGATTTACTAAAACCGGAGATCAACCTAAAGATAAATTGACAGGTTCGGGCATATTAAAAAGCATCACTGACATTTATGTCAGTGATGCTTTTTTTATTCTTTGAGAAAGATGGGTATATCTATTGGCGATCCGGTTGTTCCTGATTCCCATTTCAAGGGCCTTCCTGCTTCCCGCAACCACAACCAGATTTTTTCCTCTTGTTATCGCCGTATATATAAGGTTTCTCTGTAACAGGATATAATGCTGTGTCATGACAGGCAGTATTACTGCAGGGTATTCGCTGCCCTGTGATTTGTGTACCGAAATGGCATAGGCCAGTGTCAGCTCATCCATTTCACTGTATTCATAACATATTTCCCGCTTATCAAATAGAATTGTGACCTTCTGGTTTTCCTGGTCTATTCCTGTAATTCTGCCTGTATCACCATTATAAACATCTTTATCATAATTGTTTTTTGTCTGCATGACCTTGTCCTGTATCCTGAAGCTTCTGAATCCCTTAACCAGTTTTGATGAGCCAGGGTTAAGGGCATCCTGAAGTGCACTGTTAAGATTGCCTGTGCCGACAATGCCTTTATGCATGGGGGAAAGGACCTGAATATCGTTAAGGGGATCAAAACCGAATCGGTCGGGTATGCGCCTGGAAACAAGCTCTATTATTATACTCATGACCCTTTCGGGATCATTCTGCTCTATAAAATAAAAATCCGCCTGTTTATTATCATTATCAGATTCAGGCATGAGCCCTTTATTAATCCTGTGGGCATTTATTATAATATTGCTTCCTTCCGATTGACGAAAAATTTCATCCAGTTCAACACAGGGGAATTTGCCTGATGCAATTATATCGCCCAGTACATTCCCTGCTCCAACAGAAGGCAGTTGGTTTATATCTCCCACCATAATGACGATTGCCCTGTCCGGGACTGCTTCCAGCAGGTAATTCATTAATCTTGTATCTATCATTGATGCTTCATCAAGGATAATAACATCAGTATCGAGAGGATTGTCCTGATTTCTTCGAAAAACTCCCTGGGCTGGCATGTATTCAAGGGCACGATGTATGGTTTTTGCCGGGTATGATGTGGCTTCACTCATTCTGTTTGCTGCACGGCCTGTCGGGGCAGCCAGCAGCAGCTTTGCATTGAGCTCTCCAAAGATTCTGATAATGGCCTTAATAACAGTTGTTTTCCCTGTTCCAGGCCCCCCGGTAATTATCATCAGCTTTGATTGAACTGCCGTCTTTACAGTCAAGGCCTGTTTTTCTGCAAGATTTATATTAATCTCATCTTGTACCCATTTTATCGCCTTCTCTATGTTGATATTACCGAACGACGGCCTGGCGGAATGTATCCTCATAAGATGATCGGTTATATTTTTTTCTGCGATATAATACCTCTTCAGGTAAACGGACCTGGTATCTTCACCTGATTCATCAGGTATATCAAAGGCGCTGTCAATTATTATTTCACCTTTTAACGCCAGGGTTTCAAGCACACCTTGTAACTTTTCAGGAGGCACTTCAAGTATGTCCCTGCATTTTCCCCCGAGCTTTTGGCAGGGGTAATATACGTGTCCCTCATCTGCGAGTTGATTTAAAACAAAAATTATGCCTGCTTCCAGGCGAATCGATGAGCTTTTATCAAATCCCAGCTTTTGAGCGATTTCATCTGCGGTTCTAAAACCAATTCCGAATACTTCCGAAGCAAGTTTATAGGGATTTCTTTTAACTGCCGAAACAGATCCCTCCCCGTATTTTTTGAATATCTTAACCGCAGGCCCCGAACCGATGCCATAGGATTGCAGGAATATCATCAGATCCCTTATATGCTTCTGCTCATCCCATGCTTCTTTTATCATGTTGACACGTTTTTGCCCCACTCCATCAATATTTATAAGTTCTTCAGGATGGTGCTCAATAATTTCAAGGCTGTCTTTGCCAAATTGCCCTACAATACGGGCTGCCATCTTTGGTCCGATACCTTTGATAAGACCGGAGCCCAGGAAATTTTCTATACCCTCAATAAAAACCGAATTTTTTATCCTATAGGCTTCTGCCTTAAACTGCCTTCCGAACCTGGGATGTTTTATCCAGCTTCCGGTTATTCTTAAGGTCTCGCCGGGAGAAGGGGATACGATGTTCCCTACGACAATAACAGGGGTCTTATATCCATCTATATGCATACTGAGTATGGAATAACCTGTTTCATCATTGCTGTACTTTACTCTGTGAATCTGGCCTTCAAGTTCTACGAGGGATTCTTTTTTCTGCATTTCTGCCTCGTTTATTGTCTGCTTAAAGCCTGAAAGGGATTTCCCGGTTGATAGATATTCTTTCGGTATTAATAATCACATCATATGCGAGTATTTCCACCCCGTTATTGTACGCCTTTTTCAGCTCCTCCGAATATACTTTATCAATGTGATATGCCGGTTCAAAGCGGGTTACGTCCATCCTCTGTATCAGGTAAAACATAACCGCCCTGTTTCCTGACCGGACTTCCTCTCTGGAGTTCATGCAGATGCTTCAGCCCTCTTGAGGTAATCGCATCAGGAAAATAACCAATGCCTTCTTCCATGAGGGTACAATTTTTTATTTCAATATAGGTTTTTTTACTGTTGTCCTCAAGCAGGATATCAATGCGGGAATTTTCTCCGTATTTTACTTCGGACCTGATCCTGTCAAAAACCAATAACTCTTTAATCTCTTTGTCTTCTATTGATTTTTTAACCAGTTTATTGGGGACGCCTGTATTTACTCCCACAAGAGAAGAGGGCATTTCGATCATTTCCCATGTGTGTTTTAATTTCCTGTCCGGTCTGTTATGCAGTGAAAGATAGACTGTTCTGCCTGGCTCCGAACAGCTCTTTCATGCTCCCGGTATTCGGGCAGAGGGCAGTTACTATATGTCCATTACCCAGTTTAACGTCAGCTTTAAACCGTTTGTATCTTTTAATGAGAGTCCCTTTAATGAGTTTTGACCATTCGATCATTTTGCATAATTTATAAAAAAAATTGGATTTTTAAAAAACAAAGGTGTTTGCAGAACAAATTACTTCCACAAACACCTTTGTCAGATCTTATTTTTTTATTGAAATCATCCTACCCGCATTTTGAGAAACCGCAAAAATGGCATATCATACAGCCTTCCTCGAAACTTATAGTCTGTCCGCATTCAGGACATTTTTCGCCCAATAATGTGTTGGCAGATTTTGTTGCGGCTGTCTTCCCCTCACCATTAATGTACCTGTTTTTAAGTACACGGCCGATGGCATCAGGGATAGACAGGACAAGCCCGTCTTTCTGGAAAACAGGATATTCGCCGCCTATCCCCTCTATCTGTTTAATGATTTTTTCTACCTCGATCCCTGATCGCAATGCGAGGGAAACAAGGCGTCCGATTGCCTCTGTCTTTGCCGTTGTCGACCTGCCTGATTTTCCTATTGTGGCGAAAACTTCAAAGGGTTTCCCATTGAACTCAGTTACGTGACGTATAAATTCCCCATACCGGTCATCATTTTTGTAGTAAAGCCTTCAAGGGTTTCGGGCCGTTCCTTGATATCTGCCATGCTGGATACGCTTTTTCCCTTTTCTTTTTCACTGAAGCTTAATACCTGGTTTTCCTTGCTTCCATCCCTGTAGATCGTAACACCCTTGCAGCCAAGTTCATAGGCCGTGTTATAAACCTTTACAACGTCTTCAACTGTGGCATCCTTTGACAGGTTGACTGTTTTGGAAACTGCGTTATCGGTATATTTCTGAAATGCCGCCTGCATCTTGATATGCCACTCAGGTGAAACATCATGTGCTGTCACAAAAACATTCCTGACATCTTCAGGAATTTGCTGTAATCCCTGAATAGTACCACTTTGTGCGATTATATCCATCAACTCACGGCTGTAAAAACCCCTTTCCCTGGCGACTGTCTCAAAATAGGGGTTGACCTCGGCCAGGATGTTATTATCCATTACCCTTCTAACAAAACTGAGCGCAAAGAGAGGCTCAATCCCGCTTGAACAGCCTGCAAGTATATCTTAATGTCCCGGTGGGGGCTATAGTTGTTGTAGTCGCATTGCGGAATTTTTTATCTTCCTGAGTTTTAAAGATACTGTAATTGAAATTTTCAAAAACCCCGCGTTCTTCCGCCAGGAATTTTGAGGCCTCGTGGGATTCCTTCTGAATAAAACTCATAACCTCTTCTGCCATCTCCAGTGCCCTGTCGGAGTTATAGGGAATTTTTAACTGATAGAGCATATCTGCAAACCCCATTATCCCAAGTCCTATCTTCCTGTTTCCCTTGACCATTGCATCTATCTCAGGCATCGGATATTTTGACATATCGATTGTATTATCAAGGAATCTGACGCTCCACCATATTATCTCCTTAAGCCCTTCATAATCAATAACAGGCTCTTCCTGATTCTCGATCACATATTTTGCCAGGTTTATGGAACCCAGGTTGCATGCCTCCATTGGCAGCAACGGCTGCTCGCCGCACGGATTTGTGCTTTCGATTTCGCCCAGCTCAGGTGTAGGATTATCTCTGTTCATTCGGTCAAGGAACACAATGCCGGGGTCTCCGTTTACCCAGGCCTGTGTTACGAGGGCATTATAGACTTTGGTGCTGCTGGCTTCCCCTGATTTCCGATTATCTTTAGGGTCTATCAGGTCGTAATTGGCGCCGGATTTCAACGCCTGCATAAATTTATCCGTAACACCAACCGAAATATTAAAATTGTTAAGTTCTTTGTTGTCTCGTTTGCAGTATATAAATTCCATGATATCAGGGTGGTCAACTCTTAAAATACCCATATTCGCGCCTCTGCGTGTTCCACCCTGTTTTACCTGCTCCGTTGCAGTGTTGAAGATTTTCATAAAAGAAATAGGGCCTGAAGCTACTCCGCCTGTTGTCCCGACCCTGCTTTTTTTCGGGCGAAGTCTTGAAAATGAGAATCCGGTACCACCTCCTGATTTATGTATCAGGGCAGCGCTCTTAAGTGAATCGAATATCCCATCCATGCTGTCTTCAACCGGCAGGACAAAGCAGGCGGCAAGCTGTCCTAGGCGACGGCCGGCATTCATGAGGGTCGGGGAGTTAGGCAGGAATCTAAAATCGGTCATCACACGGTAAAAGTTTTCCTCGACCTTTTCCATTGATGAATCATTTCCATACTTCTTTTCAGCAAGGGCGATATGATGCGCTACACGTTTGAACAACTGTTCGGGTGTCTCGATCAAATTCCCATTACTGTCTTTTTTGAGATATCTGTTTTTTAAAACTGTGAGGGCATTTTCTGAAAGATGAAGCTCCTCTTTTAGGAAAAGAGAACCTTCAAGTTTGATATGCGCATTCTTTTTCAGGCCGTATTCCATCAGTTTCGCTTCGACAATTTCCTCAAGAAGGGGAATCGTAATGGTTTTGAGATCCATCTGGTGGATTTCTGCCCTGAGTGCCCTGCTTATGTCCATTGCCCGGGTACTGTCTATGGAACTTTCCCTGATAAGCATGTCCGAGAAGAGGTTATCATCCCATCTGTAAGCTGCAAGGTCAAAGGTACCGTCTTTTGTCACGAGAAATTTACTCTGCTGCGCCATTACAACCCTCCATAAATAAAATTGACTGTGCCTATGTTTGATGTAAGTTTTAAATTATAACTTTTATTAACCCGGGATGACAAAAAAATGAAAAAACTACCCGAAAAAATAGCAATAACCTGCCAAGATTACAGACCGGTCGGCTACATTTTTAAATACGGATAAATTTTCGTTAAAGTTCCCTTATATAGAAATATTAGTATTCTAGGGCACAACATATGGTATGTCAATAATAAAACTTCCAATGTTCTTCTAAAAAATGTAAAAGCGGATAATTTGTTACGTGCGATGAATAAAATACCGGGCCCAACGGTTACTTGATAGCGATACCGGGGCGAATATCATGATGCCAAGGTGAAAAATGAGTGTTCTCACAGCTGAAGAAGAAAAGAAAATAAGAGAACAGGAAGAATCTATGATTGCCGATATTGCTGAAAGGCTGAAATTCTTTGGCAGATCAAAAGGCGATCTTATTCCTGTTCTACAGATGATACAGAAAAAATACACCTATCTTTCAAAGGAGGCCATCAAACTGGTGGCAGACCATACCGGCACCACATCAAGCGAAGTATATGGTGTAGCTACTTTTTACAATCAATTTAAATTCAATCCCCCCGGCAAACATCAGATTAAAGTATGTCTTGGTACCGCCTGTCATGTAAAAGGCGGTGATATTATCCTGGAGAATTTTGAAAGAAAACTCGGGATCAAATATGGAGAAACGACTCCTGACCGGGAATTCAGTGTTGAGCGTGTCGCATGTGTAGGATGTTGTGCACTTGCCCCTGTCGCCATCATAGATGAAAAGACCCTCGGGGGAATGGCTCCAAGCAAGGTGGAAGGTATTTTACTGGGTTTTCAGATCGAGAAGGAAAAAGAGGAGCGGGAAAGAGAGAAAGAGGTCTCAAGATGAGTAATCCCACAGAAATATTTGCGGATATAAAGGTTCGGGCAATATCGAATATAAATCTAAAAAAGCAGAAAAACCGGATCAATATTTCCATTGGCAAGGGGACATGCGGAATTGCTGCCGGCGCCCTGGAAACCCAGGAGGCAATTGAAGGCACCCTTGCCCAGGAAGGGATCGAGGCATCTGTCTTTTCAACAGGCTGCATGGGACATTGCTATGCAGAACCGGTTGTAATAATCGATAATCCTGATTCAGGATTTCCTCCAGTATTCTATCACCAGGTCACACCGGGCAAGGCAAAGATGATAATCAAATCCTTCCTTATCGATGGTGATCCCTTGTTCGAACACATGATGGGGGCCATGGTTCAGAATGATATGATCCCCTCCATAATGGATTTTCCGAGATTTAACAGCGAAGAAAGGATTGTAATGGAAAAATGCGGGCTTATGGATCCGGGTGAGATAGATGAATATATTGCTCTGGACGGCTATTCAACCTTTGCCGGATTACTCCATGGAAAAGATCCCGACAATATTATCAGCGCGATAATCGAATCGGGCTTAAGGGGGCGTGGCGGGGCAGGCTTCCCCACGGGTAAAAAATGGAAGATGGTGAAAGATGCCAACACTCCTGATAAAATAATTATCTGCAACGCTGATGAAGGGGACCCCGGCGCATATATGGACCGGAACATACTTGAAAGCAATCCTCATCAGCTTCTCGAAGGGATAGCATTATGTGCTCTTGCAACAGGTGCTGAGAAGGCGGTTATATATATCAGGTCCGAATACCCTCTTGCCGTCGAAACGGTGAAAAAGGCGATCAAACAGGCTGAAGGGTATAAACTCCTTGGAGAAGATATCTTAGGGGCAGGAGCAAATATTAATATCTCTGTATTTGAAGGTTCCGGGGCGTTTGTGTGCGGCGAAGAGACTGCCCTGATAAAATCCATTGAAGGTAAGAGAGGTATGCCCAGATATCGTCCACCGTACCCTGCCCGGGAGGGCCTGTGGGGGATGCCCACGGTGATAAACAATGTAAAAACCCTTTCAACTGTAGCCCCGATTTTAGATAAGGGTGCATCATGGTTTAAAAATATCGGCAGCGCGGGCACCCCTGGAACGGCCATTTTTTCAATAGTCGGTAATGTGCTGCATGCCGGACTTGTAGAGATACCGATGGGTATCAATTTGCGGGACCTTATTTTCAGGATTTGCGGCGGCATTCCGGGGAAAAAGAGTTTTAAGGCAGTCCAGATCGGGGGCCCTTCGGGGGGATGCCTCCCGGAAAAATATCTGGATACTCCTATTGATTTTGAATCACTGAAAGAAGCAGGGGCAATGATGGGCTCAGGCGGAATGGTGGTAATGGATGAGGATACCTGTATGGTCAATATTGCCAGGTATTTTCTGGATTTTACAACTCAGGAATCCTGCGGCAAATGCACATTCTGCCGTATCGGGACATATCATCTGCTCCGGATACTTGACAGGATCACAAAAGGAGAAGGTGTTGAAGCGGATATGGACAGGCTTAAGTCCTTGTGTGAGGATATAAAGGAAGGTTCTCTGTGCAATCTTGGTAAAACAGCACCAAATCCGGTTCTTACAACCCTTGAGTATTTCAGGGATGAGTATGAAGCCCATATAAAAGAAAAACGCTGTCCTGCCGGAATGTGCCGTGAACTGACGGCCTTTTATATAGATCTTGCTAAGTGCGCAAGGGGTTGTGATGCATGTGTCGGGTCCTGTCCTGTCGAGGCAATATTTACGACAAAGGAAAGAAAAAAAGGTATTGATCAGAGTTTATGTGTTAAATGCGGTGAATGCATGGTTGCCTGTCCTGATGAATATCATGCGGTTGTAAAGATCTCTCCCCCTGAACTGGCGCCTGTAATAGAAAGACCGGAAAAGTAGGCTGAAATGAGTAATAACATTAAGATAACAGTAGATAATACAACGATTGAGACCTTTGAAGGTGCCAATCTCCTGAAGACATGCCTTGAAAATGATATTTATATTCCAAACCTTTGCTATCTGAATGATATGGAAACGCCACAGGTATCATGCAGGTTATGTTTTGTCGAGATCGAAGGCTTGGGAAACCCGGTCTCCTCATGTGCAGTAAAAGTAAAGGAGGGAATGGTAGTCCGCACTGATACTGAAAAAGTAAGAAGTCTGCAGAGAACAGGATTAAAGCTGCTCCTGTCAACCCACCTGGTTGAGTGCCGGAACTGTCCTGCAAATAAGAGGTGTGAAATACAGAAGCTTGCAGGATTTTTAAAGGTGGGTTTAAAGGATAGCGCTTTTGAAAAAAAGCTGAAGGAAAATGATGCGGATAAACTGCATCCGTTGATTCATTATTATCCCAACAGGTGTATCCTGTGCGGAAGATGCGTATATGTATGTGAAAAGAAAAAGCATTCGATCCTGTCCTTTGCCAAACGCGGTATTGATACTGTTATAACTCTTTATGGTCAGGAAGAAAGTCTCGCCTGTGAGTCATGTATTGCCTGCATTGAGGTGTGTCCTGTAATGGCCCTCCGGTTCGATGTTACGGATGAAGCCAGTCCTCTTGACTGACAACAGATAACCTAAACCAGTCAGTAAGGTAATAAAAAAGGGTATCCCTCCATAAGGGGGGGATACCCTTTTTAGCCTCCCTCTCCGAAACCACACCTATACAAGTAAATCAACGGATGTTGCCTTCATCCCTGTATTTTCATTCCTGTTCTGATCCCGCTCTATCCCACCATTTTTATTGTACATATCTCCAATACCAAAGCGGCGTGTTTCAGGGCGTTTTTCTTTAATTTTATCTTTTTCCATATCGTTCTCGGAATCATTACTGCTCCCTGATTTTTCTACAGGCTTTATTTTTTCGGCATCATCCCTTCTTTTAATCCTGAATTCCCCGTCATGGGGATTATTTATTACTACTGAGGAATCTATAACCATAAGCCACCTCCTTTCAAACATCACTTTTCTTTATACGGGGTGTTTCTGTTTATCAGTCCTCGTTTGTTACACCTCAGAGCGAAAATAAAAAACCCGTTCCATTTTAATGTGAACGGGCGCTGAATATAACATTCGCTTCACTTTGCAACCCCGCTGTCATATCCCCTGATTTAAGGGATTTAGACCGGAAGCTTTGCGCCCTGTCCTTTCGGAGAGTTTGCCCTCAAGTCTTTTCCATTCTTTATATCGGAAGAATTATGTATGAACTTTAAATATTTTTTTGAAAAATATATTTTTTCAGTAATTTATGGATTTAGGTGAGATATCTATTATGCTGCGAAGTTCCGGTGATGCCGCTTTTTACGAAAACATATCCGAACCACATCTTGCTAAGATTTTGATTTTTAAGGATCAATTGTACAGAAATAATGTGCACCCGTGATTTCTGTCTGATCCTTAAAAATAAAACACATGTACAAAAGCTGTTCGATCACATCCTGAAAAATGATGCCTTTGCCGTATAAGCGGCCATAAACGTTGAATACAGTAATTCCGGTAATAGTTGTTAGCGCAAGTTTCTAACCGGGCATTATTGATTTCTGTTTAATTTTAATCCTTTTTTTCAACTTTTTCAGGTCTTGCCACAAACGTTTTTCCAACCTTGAATGAATCAATGGAATCTATGGATGCCTTTGTAGAATTTTCTATGTTGTGCTGCTTTGCAAATAAAAGTATGTCAACGGTTCTTTCTTTTTCAGGGTTGATGGCATCTGCAAGTATCTTCTCGACCATGGCCTTGGTCAGGGATTTCAGGGCGCCCAGGTCTTCCTCACGCCTGTCAAAATCCTTATCATGTTCAAAGAGCAGGCTGTCGAAACGCATGCTTTTTTCCATGATACTTTTGGGCTTTTCAAGAAGTTCGGTGCGTACTGCCCTTTTAATCTCATCAAATTTATCGTCAGGTAATGCCTCAAATCCGGCGGGAAGGGTTGTTATAAAGGTGTTAGCCCTTTCACGTATATCATCGGCAGGATGACTTTCGGATTGTACTATAAAAAACAGGTAATACTGCCCATGATCCTCAGGAGAAACAGCCCAGACGATATAACCCAACTGCTGGTTTGTGCGCATCTCGCTGTAGAACGGCTGTGAGATAAATTTTCCGATGATCCTGGATGCCATTCTGATCTCAGGTGATTCGCTTCCCAGATGAATAGTCCTCCAGAAACAGGAATTATTTGTCGCAAGTTTATCGATATATGTCTCGTGCTCCTTATCTTTTTCTACCAGGATGTGCTGTTTGAATGTATCCTCTTTATCCAGCGGTGATGAGTGTAAAAAAGACTGCAACATATGCGCCAGGGAAACGGCTTCATCTGAGGTTATGTTTCCATGGGCCAGTCCTTCGATCCGGGTTTTTTTATAGAGAGCGCCCGGGAACTGCTGCATGTCTTTAAGGGTCAGTGACCTGATTGCTTTTATCTGTGATTCGATACTGAAATAGGTCTCCTTTCGAATCCTGCGTGAAATATAGCGCGCTATTTCCCAGGCCTGGCCCATTTTGAAATTTTCCAGTTCGCGCAGTTTTTTATCCTTAATGTTATTAAACTGCTGCTCGGAAAGATCGACAGACCTTATTTTTTTGCCCAGATCATTCAGCAGCATGCGTATGGAGGCGGTATAACCGCTGATGGTAATGGTCAACCCGTCCAGATCGGATGCAAATAAATAGTCCAGCCCTGCCTCATGGGCGGGGTATGCTATCTCATCCATCATTTCATTTACGCACGCGGTGTATAAAGATAGACGGGCCATATATGCCGGATTGACAAGTCCTTTGGGCTGTTTGACATGGAATATAATTGTGGCTTTAGGTCTCTTGAATGTGACATCCTGTGCATACCACATCTCCAGCCCCGGCTCGTTAATAATGTTTACCGGACGTTCAGCCAGAAGACGTACATCCTCAGGTAAAAAAGGATTAGGTGCCGGGAGCGCAAGCTCCTTTATATCTGCCGGTTTTAAGAGTGCGTTGTAAAATTTCCCTTTCTCGACGCTGTAGGAATACTTTGTGCCATAGTAGGGCTCAATGTTGTCTGTCGTGAGCCCCTTTGCGGTCAGCATACAGAGCATATTATCGGGCCTGAGATGGGAAAGAAGATCCTTTATAAGCTCCGGCTTTAAGTCTTCATACATATAATCGACTGTTTCAGCTACGTCGATCGGATAGCGATCCAAGTTGCCTGCCAGATAAGATGCCCGTTCAGCCCCTTCTCCCTTGTTTTTATAGGTATAATCAAGTTCGGCAATACGCTGAATCTCCCTGAAAATATAGTCCGGGATCCCTTTTTCCTGCAGGAGGCGGATATAGCTGAAACAATATTTGATCACATCACGATAATGCTCCAGTCCTTTTTGGGTAAGCTGAACATTGATCATAAAGCTGCCGTAGTCTGATGTTGAGTTGCCTCCTCCAGCGCTCAAACCGGTGGCCAGCCCCTGCTTTTTAAGATAGGATAATATGGAACCCTTTCCTTCGTGCCCTATACAAAAACCTATAAGCATTGCAGGTTTTGTCGTGTAATCTTTGATATAGCTCGGGATGGAGAATTCCATGGCAAGTTCTCTGATGTCTTTTACGGGCAGCCGTGTGATAAGGCGAAAGCCTTTGACATCATCCAGATAGTTCGGATCAAATTTTATTTTTTCTACGTGATTGTTCTTTATCGGTAAAAAATATTTTCTTGCGAGCGCTTCCAGTTCGTCCGGACTTTTATTACCGAGAAGAACCAGGCTCATTCGATTCGCGGAATAATATTTATTATAGAACCGGATGAATTCTTCCTGTTTTACACCCTTAAGTGTTTCAAGATCCCCTGTTGCAAAATGATTTGCCGGATGGTTTTTCCTGTAAAAATGATCGAAAAGCTGTTGTGCGCGCCAGTCATCCTGTTCCCGGTTTTTCTGATGTTCGGAATCTACTGCATTCATTTCCCTTTGGCTGTACTTGGGAGAAAAAAGGGGAGAAATAAAAAATTGCGAAAACCTGTCCAGGGCGCCATCAAAGGCGTCATGCTGTACTTCAAAATGGAAGTTGGTGCGGTCTCCTCCCGTGAATGCGTTGGAATAGCCCCCGTGTCTTTGTAGGTATTCGGAAAACTCGTTGACATCAGGATACTTCCTGGTCCCCAAAAAAAGCATGTGCTCCAGAAAATGTGCAAGTCCCTGCCTGCCTTTAGGGTCCATCAAGGACCCTGCCTGAACCTCAAGTGCTGCGGCTGAATTATTGAATTTTGGATCAGATACAACCAGTACCTTTAAACCGTTCTCCAGAACAAAGTGACGGGAAACTGATTTATCATCGGGCGCTTTATTAAGTGACTGGGCATATAGTGAGAACTCAAAGAAAAGAAATAATCCTGTTACAAGAACCAATATCCTTTTCATCGTAAGGCATTTTGTATAAACCGGAGATAATGATCGCATATATATTTTTCCCTTTGATCTTTAGGTTCATTATTCAGATAAATCAGATAGCCTTGTTTTCCCGGTTTGTAAAGAATTTAATCGAATTCGGGATAACTTTACTAGCTCTGCGAATAGTGCTAACATATCTTTTTTATATTGATTTTTTATTGGTCAGGTGTAAAACCCGACCCTGCGAAAGCCTCGAAATACGCAGGGTGGGGTTTTATACCCAACCTGATTTTGGAGCCCCTGAATAATAAAACCGGAGTCTTATTATATGAACCATCGTGGAGATCCTTCTTCCATCCTGATATTTTTACTGTTGATAATAACAGTCCTATTACAGATCACTCTATATACAAAAAATAGACGGCTCGATCAGGATTTAAGCAGGTTCATGAGTGCACAAACCGAAACCGGATCCGAAAAAAATGTCCATTCGGAACGAGATACGACACTGTTAAAGGATGAAGGTGACCGGCTTGCAGGGGGATTCAGTTTAGGACCTGAGACACTTAATGAGATAAATGTTGACAGGGATATCTATACAAAACGGATAAAAACCCCTTTTCGCGGAGAATAATATGAATAGGCGTTCCGGTCTTATATCGGCTATCTTTGTAGTATTACTTCTGGTCATTATATTTTTTCAGGTGCTTTCGATGATCCAGTCCGACAGGCTTTATAAGAGGCTTAATGAGGTAGCGGGAGTAAAGAGCGCGGACAAATCCATCGAAAAAAAGGTAGATATGACCGGGAATACCGGCAAGGTCTATGGAGACTGGCTTGTATGGGGACTTTCGGCAGAACCCAGGACATTGAATCCCGTTTCGGAAGATTACGATACGTCTTCGGACTACATTTGTCTTAGAAAGGTATTTGAAACCCTTTTTTATTACGATCTTGATTATAATGGAGTAAAACTGGAACCGGTCCTGGCTGATAGTATGCATGTATCGGATAATGGGCTTGAAGTTACTGTAAAGTTGAAAAAAAATATATGGTTTTCCGATGGAGTCCCTATAACTGCCGATGATGTTATCTTTACCTATAATACAATTATGGATCCGGGTATAGATGCTGAAAGCACAAGGAGTTATTTTTCGAGTGTAAAGACTCTGGTCAAGGTGGATGACAGAACAGTCAGGTTCATCTTCAAGCAGGTTTTCTGGAAAAATTTGGAAACCATCGGAACCATGTATATATTGCCAAAGCATATCTACGAGTATAAAAATCCTGAAGAATTTAACAACAGGATATCCAACCCGGTTGGCAGTGGACCATATATATTTGAAAAATGGGATGTTGGACAGCAGATAGTGCTTCGCAGGAATGACAACTACTGGGGAAAGAAACCCGCACTTGATAAATTTGTCTTCAAATTTATAACCAACGAAACAGCGGAAATACAGGCCCTCAGGGCCCATGACATTGACTATATGGAGCCTACTTCGGCACAGTATGCCGCATTCAGCAATGATCCAAAGTTCAGGAAAGAATTCAAGGTATTGGCCTACTGGAACCCTGCGGGTGGATTTTCATATATCGGGTGGAATCAGGCGAGGGCGTATTTTAAGGATAAAAGGGTTCGTCTCGCATTGACAATGGGAATAAACAGAGAATCCATAGCAATAAATATTAATCATGGATATTCAAAGATAATAACTGGACCTTTTTATATAAATGGAAAGCAGTATGACCCGGATATAAAGCCGTGGCCCTATGATCCCCAAAAGTCAAATAAATTACTTGATGAGGCAGGATGGATAGACAGTAATGGAGATGGAATAAGGGATAAAAATGGAATTGAACTCAGGTTTAAACTTTCCTATCCTTCCGGTTCCCCTACCTACGAAGAGATAGTCAAAGCCATAAAGGATGATCTTGCCAGGATAGGAGTGGATATGGTACCTGATCCGGTGGAGTGGTCTATTTTCTTGAATAAAATGCATGATGGAGACATTGACGCAGCATTATCGGGCTGGGCAGGTACCATTGAAAGTGACCCCTATCAGTTATTCGATTCCTCCCAGATGAAAGGCAGCAATTATTACGGGATTAACAACAAAGATATGGACGCCTTGATAGAAAAGGCAAGAAGGGCTCTGGAACCTGAAAAGCGGTATGCATTATATCATCGCTTCGATCGGCTGGTTCACCAGTTACAGCCATATACTTTTTTATTCACCCGGAAGACGTTTGTTTTTCTGGATAAACGATTTGAGAATGTAAAGATCCATGCCCTGGGTCTGGAATCCTCTGGAATGGTACGTACCAAAGGACAAGCAAAGATATAAATGACCTCATATATCATAAGACGAATATTGCTGATGATCCCGACACTCATCGGGATAACAATAATGGTCTTTGCCATAAGCAGGATCGCTCCGGGTAATCCTGTCAGTCTTTCCATGGGGCCGGGTGGTCAGATGGATGCGGCAAGAGCGGCTGATGTGCGTAAGGCCAGGATGAAGCTCTATGGTCTTGATAAACCCGTACCCGTGCAGTACGCCAATTGGTTCTTGAGGGTTGTCCGCTTTGATTTCGGAGATTCGATCAAGCATCACAAACCTGTCATTGATCTTATCAAGGAAAGGCTGCCCATAACACTTACCCTCAACCTTATCGCCTTTTTCCTGATCTATATCATATCTCTGCCCCTGGGTGTCCTTTCCGCAGTAAAGCACAAGCAGTTTATTGACAATGCAAGTTCGGTACTGCTGTTCATTCTGTGGGCCCTGCCGTCAATGTGGGTGGGGCAGATGATGATCGGCTATTTATGCGGTCCGACCTTTTTGAACTGGTTTCCTCCGGCAGGGCTCAGCAGCAACCAGGCGGACATATTGCCGTTTTTCCCGTGGCTGGCGGACAGATTATGGCATCTGACGCTTCCGGTATTGTGTCTGACCTATGGAGGATTTGCCTACCTGACAAAACAGGTAAGGGCCGGCATGCTTGATAACCTCAGGGCAGACTATGTCCGGACAGCCAGGTCAAAGGGGCTTTCCAACTGGACAGTGGTAATAAAACATGCCTTCCGCAACAGTGTAATCCCGGTTATCACCATCATGGCAACCCTTATTCCTGCAATGCTGGGCGGGTCGGTTATTATTGAGGAGATCTTCAGCATCCAGGGTATGGGAATGCTGGCCTTTGAAGCAGTCACAACACGTGACTATAATGTGGTTATGGCGGTTGCTACAATCGGCGGTCTTTTAAACCTAGTCGGGATACTGTTAGGGGACATTGCCTACGCCATGGTCGATCCGCGTATCAGTTTTGAGGATACGGAGTAGTATGGACAGCTTGTCGAATAAAAAAAGCGACTGGGGTACATCATATGGGGAACTTGTCTGGAAGGAGTTCACAAAGAGTCCTTTGAGTGTTGCATGCCTGATATTCATAATCATACTGTTTCTGGTGGCTGTCTTTGCACCCTTTCTTGCCACTGATAAACCCTATTTTATAGTCATAGGCGGTCAGACATATTTCCCTTTATTCAGAGACCTTGAATCAACCGATTACAGCGTATTCCTTGCATTGTTAGCCGGGATTACGCAGCTTTTACTCATAAGACGCAACCGCAGGCGGCTGGACCCCTCTGTAAGGGTTGGTGTGCTGATGAAGCAGATTGCGGTCATCGCAGGTATCCTGCTGGCAGGGATAATCCTTATTCAGATTATTGTCCCTAACCGGCTTGACGCAAGAGATTACAAATCAATGATAAGATCAGGAAAAGCGGAGAAAGCACTTTTTGCACCTGTCCCCTATGGATATGCCAGGACAGATCTCAGCAGCAGGGAGCAACCGCCAGGCCCGGAACACTGGCTGGGTACCGATGATGTGGGGTCGGATGTGCTGTGCCGCCTGATTCACGGAAGCCGCATATCCCTGTCTGTCGGCTTTGTTGCTGTGGGGATATCGTGCATAATCGGAATATTTGCAGGTGCAATACTGGGTTATTTCGGAGGCGCAGTGGATTTTTTCGGTATGCGTATTGTCGAAATAATGATGGCCATACCCACATTCTTTTTGATTATTACTATTGTGGCCTTTTTCCCCAGAAGCCTGTTCAATATAATGTTTATTATCGGGATTACGAGCTGGACAGGTGATGCACGTTTTATCCGGGCCGAATTCCTGAAGCTGCGCAAACAGGATTTTGTCCTGGCGGCTCAATCCCTTGGCCTGCCTTTAAGGAGTATCCTTTTCAAACACATGCTTCCTAACGGCATAACACCGGTCCTTGTAAATGCAACTTTCGGTATAGCCGGCGCAATCTTTATTGAGGCAGCATTGAGTTTTCTGGGTTTTGGTGTTGCGCCTCCTACGCCGAGCTGGGGGCAGATGCTCAGCCTGGGGGTAAGTACCACGGGAAGGTTTTTATGGTGGCTTACCCTGTTTCCGGGGCTTGCCATCTTTCTTACCGTTCTGGCCTATAATCTTGTAGGTGAAGCCCTGCGCGACGCAATTGACCCCAGATTAAGGCAATAATACATGACTGACCTCTTAAAAATAGAAGGGCTTACAACTCAATTCCATACGGAAAACGGCATTGCAAGGGCTGTACAGGATGTGAATTTCTCCATCCAAAAGAAAAAGACCTTCGCACTGGTCGGTGAAAGCGGATGCGGAAAAAGTGTTACTGCCCTGTCGGTTATGAGGCTTATCCCTGATCCGCCCGGAAAGATTGTAAGCGGAAGAATACTGTTTAATGGAAAAAACCTGCTTGAATTGAGCGAAAAGGAGATGCGACATGTTCGCGGCAACAATATTGCCATGATATTCCAGGAACCCATGACAAGCCTCAATCCCGTTTATACAATAGGTGATCAGATAGTTGAAGTAATAAGGCTGCACCAGAAGAAAGACATTGAAAGCGCATGGCAGGAGGCCGTAAAAGTTCTTCACAAGGTCGGAATTGCCGATCCGGATCAAAGGGTTTATGAATATCCCTACCAGATGTCCGGCGGTATGAGGCAAAGGGTTATGATTGCCATGGGTATAAGCTGCGAGCCTGATCTCTTAATAGCGGACGAACCCACCACTGCCCTGGATGTGACAATACAGGCCCAGATTCTGGACCTGCTGGATGAACTCAAGGAAGGTCATGGGATGAGTGTGCTTATCATCACTCATAATCTGGGTATAGTGGCCGAGCGGGCGGATAGTGTCGCAGTCATGTATGCATCCAGGATAGCGGAAATGGCCGATTCAAAAGATCTCTTCGAAAACCCGCTGCATCCCTATACAGTCGGCCTGCTGGAATCTATCCCTAAACTCGGAGAACAAAAGGAAAGGCTTTCGGCCATATCGGGAAATGTCCCCAACCCTCTGAATTTCCCTGAAGGGTGTAAATTCCATCCGAGGTGCCCGGTCTGCAAGGGAGATCCAAGATGCCTGAAAATTGAGCCTCAGCTTGAGGAAAAAGAGCCCGGACACACTGTTGCCTGCTGGAAGGCGTAATGGAACTTGGAAATGACAGATAATAATATTATCCTGAATGTAGAAAACCTGAAGACCCATTTTCCCATCAAAACAGGTCTTTTACGAAAAACAGCGGGGTATATAAAGGCCGTGGACGGGGTCAGCTTTTCCATCAACCGCGGCAGGGTATTCGGCCTGGTGGGTGAGAGCGGCTGTGGTAAAAGTACTGTTGCCAGAACAATTATAAGGCTTGAAAAGGCGACTTCCGGCAGGGTTATTTTTAATAACCTTGATGTATTAAATGCCAGTAAGGAACAGCTCCAGGAGTTCCGAAGGGATGTCAGCCTGGTATTTCAGGACCCCTACAGTTCATTGAATCCCAGGATGACAGTGGGCAACATAATCGGCGAACCGGTAAAGTTTCACAGGATAGCAAAAGGCAGGGAACTGTATGAAAGGGTATCCGACATTCTCGACAAGGTCGGGCTCTCACATGAGTATATCAACCGGTATCCCCATGAATTCAGCGGTGGCCAGCGGCAGAGAATAAGCATTGCAAGGGCACTGGCCCTTAACCCTCAGCTTGTCATATGTGACGAGCCTGTGAGTGCCCTGGATGTTTCGATTCAGGCACAGATACTTAATCTGTTAAAGGATATTCAGGCGGAATTAGATCTGACCCTCCTTTTCATTGCCCATGACCTGGCAGTCGTGCAATTTTTTTGTGACTTTATTGCTGTAATGTATCTGGGGAAAATCGTGGAGCAGGCGGAATCCCGTGTATTATATGAAAGACCTTTTCACCCCTATACAGAGGCGTTGATGTCTGCCATACCGCAGGTTGACCCTTCTCTCAGAAAAAAAAGGGTTGTACCCAAAGGTGAGGTTCCGAGCAACGTGAATCCGCCGGGCGGATGCCCGTTTCATCCCAGATGTCGCTATGCTCAGGATAAGTGTTCAAAAATTGTACCCGAACTTGAATTTAAAGAAGAGGGACATACCGTTGCATGTCATTTCCCTCTTTCCATGCCCGGAGGGGGCAGCGATAAATAATAAGTACTCATAATAAGGAAATAAATATGTGCCTTGCAGTACCTTCAAAGATAATAGCGATAAATGATGAGATGGGGATTGTAGATGTGGACGGAATAAAAAGGGAGGTTGGTCTGCATCTTATTGAAAATCCCATGATAGGGGATTATGTAATAGTTCATGCCGGATTTGCAATCAACAAGATAGATGAGAGTGAAGCCCTTGAGACATTAAAAATATTCAGAGAGATGGCAGAAACAATATAATTTTATAGTGATAATTGCCATGATACTGTGGGGCATAAAGCCCCACCCTACGAAAAGCACAATGAGGGGAATATTGACGTAGGGTGGGGTTTTACACCCCACCGAATTATACCTGTTCACCCGGAATAAGGATTATGAAATTTAATGATAAGAAAATTTAGACTCTGTCTGTACAATGGAAAAGAATAAGATCGCCAAAAATATACTGATCAATGGCATAGTCCAGGGAGTGGGTTTCAGGCCCTTTGTCTACCAGCTTGCCTGCAAATATTCTCTAAAAGGAAAAATAGCAAATACTTCCGAAGGGGTCTCAATACATGTTGAGGGGAAGGAAACCCGAATTAAAGACTTTATAAATGATCTCCGGACGAAACCTCCATCCCTTGCACAAATTGATGAGATCCAGTCATTTTCTGATGAGATAAAGGATAATTCAGGGTTTACCATTTCGGAAAGCATACAGGGTGAGACTATGTCGACCCTTATCTCTCCGGATGTCTCGGTGTGTGATGACTGTCTCAGAGAACTGTTTGACCTTGGAGACAGGCGCTACAGATATCCCTTTATAAACTGCACCAACTGCGGACCCCGTTACACGATTATAAACGGCATCCCCTATGACCGCCCCAATACATCAATGAAAAAATTCAAAATGTGTGAAAAATGCCAGGCAGAATATGATGATCCCCTGAACCGGCGGTTTCACGCACAACCCAATGCCTGTGATGAATGCGGACCTCATGTTGCACTCTATAATAATAAAAGGCAGAAGATTGAAGCGGGTGATCCTGTAACAGAAGCAGCCAGCCTGTTACAGCAGGGATATATAGTTGCCATAAAGGGAATAGGGGGATTTCATCTTGCTGCAGACGCAGAAAATGATGGGGCAGTAAAAATCCTGCGAAAGCGGAAAATACGTGAGGAAAAACCCTTTGCTGTCATGTCATTCGGCCTGGAGCAGGTATACGAATATGCCTCCTTCAACCATGAAGAGGAATTGCTGCTCAAGTCCATTCAGAGACCGATCGTCCTTCTGAAAAAGAAAGGGGACATACTGTCAAAATACGTTTCTCCCCGAAACAAATATTACGGCGTCATGCTTCCTTCCACGCCTCTTCATTATCTCATACTGGAGAAAAATTTTAATGCACTTGTCATGACAAGCGGTAATGTGAGTGAAGAGCCGATTGCAATAGATAATGAAGATGCCTTTACACGACTTTCCGCCATCGCCGACTATTTTCTCGTTCATGACAGGGATATCCTCTTGAGGAGCGATGATTCCATAATCAATCGCCAGTCAGGAATCACAGGTTTTGTCAGGAGGTCGAGGGGATATGTCCCGGTCCCTGTTTTCATAAAAGGCAATCAGGCTTCCAGCGTCCTCGGTTGCGGTGCCGAGCTCAAAAACACCATATGCATCACAAAGAATAACAATGCCTTTTTGAGCCAGCATATAGGTGACCTTGAAAACATGGCAACATATGATTTTTATAAAAACACGATAGAACACATGAAGCGCATTCTGGAGATAGATCCTGATATCCTTGCATGTGATCTTCATCCCGACTATTTGAGTACAAGATATGCCCTTGAACAGGAAAACGTGCAACTGGTCAGGGTGCAGCATCATCATGCGCACATAGCGGGCTGTATGGCTGAAAACGGGCTTGATGGCGATGTAATAGGCCTTGCCTTTGACGGGACGGTTATGGGACTGATGGTTCGGTTTGGGGAGGAGAAATCCTTGTTGCGGATTTTGAAAAATCGGAAAGGGTCTCAACGATTTCACCTGTTGCAATGCCGGGAAGCAACACTGCAATAAAAGAACCATGGAGGATGGGAGTAAGCTATCTTTTTGAAGTATTTGGCCGGGATATTCTCGATCTGGATATCCCGCTGATCAGGGTGATACCTGCCGGAGATATTAAAATCATAATGGAAATGATATCAAAGAATATCAATTCTCCTATGACATTGAGCCTGGGGCGTCTCTTTGACGGCATTTCCGCAATATGCGGCATCCGGACCCATGTACATAACGAAGGTCAGTCCGCCATGGAACTTGAGATGGCAGCATGTGATAATTATGAAGCCTGCTATAACTATGAATGGGAAAAAAAGATAATGTTTATATAGTAAACCCTGCACCTGTAATAAGGGATATTGTAAATGATGTATCAAACAAAACAGACATAAGTGTAATAAGTACACGCTTCCACGGGACACTTATCAGGATGTATTCGGAACTGTGCAGTATTATTTCATCGGACACCGGTATAGACCGGATAGTATTAAGCGGCGGTGTGTTCCAGAATTATGTTTTTACAAAAGGGCTGGTGAAGGCCCTGGAAGATGAAGGACTAAAGGTATATACTCATAAACTCGTACCGCCCAATGATGGAGGAATATCCCTGGGACAGGCGGCGGTGGCTGCGGCTGTTGTAAACAGGAAGGAAAGTAAATGAAACATCAGGAAGAATACCGGGATCCTGATATCTCAAAAAAACTGATAAAAAAAATCAACGATATCAGCAGAAAACCGGTACGTCTTATGGAGGTATGCGGTACACATACCATGTCTATATTCAGACACGGTATAAGGAGTGTACTGCCTGATAACATCACCCTCCTTTCAGGTCCGGGTTGTCCGGTCTGCGTGACATCACAGAAGGACATCGATGCCTTTATAGAGCTCGCAAGGGCGGACAATGCTATAATTGCCACATTCGGGGATCTGATGAGGGTTCCCGGAACGTTGTCATCGCTGCAAAAAGAACATGCTTCAGGAAGAGATATCCGAATGGTCTACTCACCATCGGACGCTGTGAAGCTTGCAGAGGATAATCCTGATAAAAAAGTAATCTTTCCCGGTGTAGGATTTGAAACCACCATACCCACCATCGCAATGTCAATTATACTGGCAGATAAAAAGAATATTGATAATTTTTTTGTATATTCGGCCCACAAGCTTGTCCCCCCGGCCCTGGAAGCCCTGATGCTGAATAATGATGCGTCTATAGACGGTTTTATCCTTCCCGGGCATGTATCGGTTATAATAGGGACTAATGCCTACGAACCCTTTTTTGAAAGATATAGCCTGCCCTGTGTGGTGACAGGTTTTGAACCTGTTGATATCCTTAAAGGGATCTTAAAGCTTATCGAGCAGATAGAAAACAACAGTCCGGGGCTTGATAATGAATATAAAAGGGCGGTAACTTCGGAAGGCAATAAAAAGGCCATGGAGGTTATTAATGAGGTTTTTCAGGTCTGCGATACGCGCTGGCGAGGCCTTGGAATAATAAGTGACAGCGGGCTTGAAATAAAGGATAAATATAAGAAGTATGATGCGCAAAAGGCATTTGTTATAAATATATCGGACAGTGAAGAAGCAAAGGGATGTAAATGTGGCGAGATATTGACAGGAACAAAAGTTCCGCCGGAATGTCCGCTTTATAAAAAAGTATGCACGCCTGTAGACCCGGTCGGTCCATGCATGGTATCAACCGAGGGTACATGTGCAGCCTATTACAGGTATTATAAATGAAAGGCGCATGGTTCAGGGCACAAGGCGCAGGGTATTTACTGAAAAATATTTCAGGTTCAATTAAATCCGCAGGGCGGGGTTTTACACCCCACCTGTGATATGGATATTCTATGACAACAAAAACTATAACGCTCGATCACGGCAGCGGCGGTAAAATTTCCCACAGCCTGATAACAAATATCCTGCTTCCCTTTTTTGACAATCCCGAGCTTGCCCGGCTTGACGACGGGGCAGTACTTGATATAAACGGCACACGGATTGCCTTTTCAACAGACTCCTACATCGTTGATCCCATTTTTTTCCCTGGTGGCGATATTGGTGAACTCGCAGTGAACGGCACAGTCAATGATGTCTCCATGTGCGGCGCGATGCCTCAGTTTTTAAGCTCCGGGATAATAGCGGAAGAAGGTTTCCCTCTGTCTGATCTCAAAAAAATCCTCGAAAGCATGAAGAAGGCCGCTGACAGGGCAGGAGTAAAGATAGTAACAGGCGATACAAAGGTTGTGCCCAGAGGCGGGGTTGACAAACTTTTCATAAATACATCCGGAATAGGTATAATACCTGTAGGTATAAATGTATCAGGCAGCAATGCCGCCCCCGGTGACAGGATAATATTGAGCGGTTATATAGCCGATCATGGCGTTACGATCCTTACCAGGAGGGAGAATATGTCCTTTGATTCTTCAATTAAAAGTGATACGGCTCCTCTCAACAGCATGGTAAAGAAAATCATGGAAACAAGTAACCGTATCCACGTTTTAAGAGATCCGACCAGGGGCGGGGTTGGTACAACACTTAATGAGATTGCCATATCGTCTCAGGTGGGGATAGTAATAAAGGAAGAAAAAATCCCGGTAAGGGATTCAACCAGAGGGATATGCGAGTTGCTGGGTTTTGATCCCCTTTACATGGCAAACGAGGGGAAGCTGCTGGCCTTTGTCCCGGAAGATATCTGTGATTCAGTGCTTTCTGTAATCAGAGAGGATGAATATGGTCATGATGCGGCCATTATAGGCGAGGTGGTTTCAGATAATCCGGGCATGGTATTTATGAAAACCGCGATAGGCGGGGAGAGAATAGTCGATATGCTGACAGGTGAACAACTGCCGAGGATATGCTGATAAAATCCAGGCTCAGGGCTCGGGGCACAAGGCTCAGGGCAAAAACCTTTTTACTTGCACCATGTGCCGGTTTGTTCTATGGGAATAATTTTTAATTACCTCCTATGGTTTCATTGATAGGATAACTAGGAGACGCAAACCCTTGCATGAAATGTCGATAGCACAGAGTCTTTTCTCTATTATAGAAGATGAGATGGCTAAAAATAACGCAGCAAAGCTTATGTCTGTCAGGTTAAAGATAGGCGAGATGTCCGGCGTTGTACCCGAAGCACTTAAGACATGTTTTGAAATTTTGACTGAAAAAAGTGACATGAAGGGTGCTGTCTTGAAAATGGATATTGAGCCATTGGTGGGATATTGCAGGAAATGTAAAGAAGAGTTTAAAGTGATGGAATACGATTTTTCGTGTCCTGAATGTGACTCAACAGATATAGATATTATTTCAGGCAGGGAAATGAATATTGTGGAAATAGAGGTAGATTAAATTTATCTCTCACAGAGCCCGCAGAGGTCGCAGAGAACAACAAAAGCATTTATTTAAAACTAAATACAAAAAGCTTTTCTCTGTGTTCTCTGTGAACTCTGCGAGAGACATCTTTTAAAAAGGAGCACCAAAATGAAAATTTCAGTCGTTCGAGACATACTTGAGGCAAATGACAGGATCGCCAGGCAGAATAGAGAGCTTTTTAAAAAAAATAATATGTTTGTTATCAATCTGATGAGCAGTCCGGGTGCAGGTAAAACAACCCTTCTTGAAAAGAGTATCGAAGCGCTTAAGGATAATATCAGCATAGGCGTTATAGAAGGTGATATCCAGTCCACCCATGATGCCGAGAGGATAGCGGCAAAGGGAGTGCCGGCAGTGCAGATCAACACGGACGGTGCCTGTCATCTGGATGGCAACATGATAAGGGATACCTTTGATGAATTCAACTTTGCAGAACTTGATCTTCTGGTTGTCGAGAATGTGGGTAATCTCGTGTGTCCTGCTGAATTTCAGGTGGGTGAAGATTGCAAGGTCATGATATTGAGTGTTGCGGAGGGAGACGATAAACCGGGCAAATATCCGCTGATGTTTCATGAATCAAAGGTTTTGCTTATTAACAAGATAGATCTTTTGCCCTATGTCGACTGCAGCATGGATAAAATCAGGGAGGAATCCCTTAAGATTAATCCTGATCTCAAAATATTTCCAGTGTCATGTAAAACAGGTGAAGGTCTTGATGAGTGGTTCAACTGGCTGAAGGAGCGAGTGGAGGAGGAAAAGCAGGAAATCAGAAATCAGTAGTCAGATGTCAGTTGGCGTTGATCTTCTGACTTCTGACATCCCTGGTGCGGCGTAGCTTAAAAGCGAAGACTGCTGATATCAGGTTTTTTCCCTTGACATTCTGGCAGAAATTGCTAAATTTCAGGCTTTCTCACTGGGGGATAGTATAGTGGCAATACGACGGGTTCTGGCCCCGTTATCCAAGGTTCGAATCCTTGTCCCCCAGCCAATTTGAATATTCAGGGATCTGAGAACGTGTTTCAGGGGGTAAGGGGGAACGTTGTCAGGTTTTTTATATGGTCCCATCGTCTAGCGGTCTAGGATATCGCCCTCTCACGGCGGAGACACGGGTTCGAGTCCCGTTGGGACTACCAATATACGCGTAACCCCTTGATATTACATTGTAGAGTCAAGGGGTTATTACTTTGATTTGCGGTTATTTTCGTTTATTTAGGTAGCAGTGTAGCTAAAATTTGAATCATTGAATCCTGCCTTAATTCATTCCTGAATTTCCACATCAGAATATTAAATGCTTCCTAGAGAATAGACTTTTTTAACTTGATGGTAGATTATAGTGTTATCACACTTTTTGTGTCTATCATTGCTCCTACTTTCTGTTTGTGGTAATGGTTTTCTTAAATGTCCTTGTTTTTGACATAACCCTCAATAATTAGTTCCCAATTGTCACCTACTGAAGGAGTTCATAATGAATATCCAGTTAATTCGATCTTACATTAAAGAATATAAAGAGAAATTCGATGATATTCGTGAAAGGGAAATTTATAAATGGAGAGCGGTAAAACAATTTCAAAATAATTGGGACATTAACACGGCGGATATTCCTTTTATGCTCAGTAACTCACTTGCTTTGTCGAAGAATTTATTGGGTTCAGGTAACTATTATCCAAGAAGGGTGCTTTTAAGAAATGCAGAAAAGAGTCCTGAAGAAATACGGAATTTATTCATTTATCTTTTTAACGAGGAACTTGATCTACTTGAAAGAATAGATTTGTTCCAAACAAAATTTTTAGAGTATTGCACTAAGAACTTTCCACAGTACGGGAAAACTTTCCAAGATGATCGGGCAGTAATGGTATATTTAAATTTACGATATCCAGACCGATATTATCTATACAAATATACACTGTTTAGGGATTTGGCTAAAAAAATAAATTATCATTTTATACCTACTCAAGGTCGAAAGGAAAATTTAGGCCAATATCATACATTGTGTAGACTCCTGAACAATGAAATCATTAAGGATCAAGAATTACTCATCTTACACAAAGAACGGTTATCGAACGATTGTTATTTTGACACAAACTATCACCTACTGACACAAGATTTTATCTATGCTGTCGTATACTATTTGGCAGTGGAAGAAGGACCAAGTATTCAATCAAGTGATGAGTTTATTATTCCAGAAATAATAGAATCAGGCGATGTTGTAACAATAGACGTGCCGGTAAGCTTGACCCCTGCACTCATAAACCATCAAGCAAATTCTGCAGAGAATAAAAGATTGGGAGATTTAGGAGAACAGTGGGTTTTATCACAGGAGAGAGAACGATTAACTGCGGCTGGCAAATCTAAACTGGCTGCCAATATAAAACATATTTCTTCTGAAAAGGGGGATGGAGCAGGGTATGATATTCTATCATTTAAAGAGGATGGGACTAAAAGATATATTGAAGTAAAAACAACAAGGAGTGAATTTACCCAACCATTCTATATTACTCGTAACGAACTTGAAAAAAGTAAAATGGAAAATGAAAAATACTTTTTATACAGAGTTTATAAATTTAATGAGGAGCGTGAATCGGCTAGACTAGAAACTATAAGAGGTGATTTGACTTCATTGTGTACATGTCCAATTATTTATAAAGTTAGTATTATTCAGTAAACTGATCTTACATAATTGAAAGGTTATAATATGACTCTATACAAACTTCTTAAAGATTCAACTCTTAAGAAAGTAGAACGTGATGAATTTAAAAACGAAGCGGGCACTCTGCATATTTTCTATGTAAATAAACAGATGCCACAGTGTGTATTTTGTAATATGTCATAAAATACCGAAAAATAGTGTGATAATGTCTATTAAATCACGTTTAATGCATGAAATTTGAAGACCTATCATGGTCGTTTAACCTGTCAATGATACTTAGTTACCCGTGTAATCTAAAATTGATTTATCATACTGAGATGAATATAATATGATTCCTTCTTTGAACTATAAAAAATAAATAATATCACATGAGGATAATATGGCTGAGACAGACCAAGAGGATGGAGAAGAAATAATTAATAAATGCTTTTCGTTAATAGACGAAATAAATACAGATCCATGCAATAAAGTATTATATCATTACACTTCCGCAGAAAGTTTTAAAGGAATTGTTGAAAATCATGAACTCTGGATGACTAATGCAGAATTTCTCAATGACTTGGAAGAGTGTATTGCACTACAAAGAGAAACAGATTTGTTTCAGAAAAGTGATTTTACAAGTGACTTTGCATGGGATGAATGGAAGCATTATTTAAAATATGGTAAGACACGTACTGATATTTATCTTAATTCCTTTAGTAGTGAAAGAGATGAATCCTTATCCCAATGGCGATCATATGGGAATTTTCGTATAGGATTGGATGGTAAAAGGCTTAAGAAAAATCGCTTTCAAATGCATGAATGTTTTTACGATCAAAAAACGATAAAAGATTGGATACTTGAAAAAGTCAATTCAAAAAAATGGCAGGATATTAAGGAAGACCCAGAGTTCACGCCAGTTATAGCAGAAATACTTTTTGCAACGGCTTCAAAGAAATATAAAAATAAGTATTTTAAAGATGAAAGAGAGTACCGTATGATTGTTCACGCAAGTCCCATTCGTAATTTATACGAAAATAGTCCTTCTCTCATTATGCCATCAATATACTATAGAAATATTTCTGGGTACAATATGAAGATCCCGTATGTTAAATTTTTTCTAAGTAAGGATGATGAAGTTGGCACGATTCAAGGCCCACTGGGCGCTCGAAAACAATCAGATATAAAGAAAGAAAGAATTGAAAAAGAACAAGCAGTCGATAAGGAATTATTGCCTATTACAGAAGTGATGGTTGGCCCAATACCTGATAGGGAGAAAGAAGCAATTGCCTGCGAAATATTTTTAAAAGATAATGGATACTGTAATGTTAAAGTCAGAACTTCAGATATACCATATAGAGGTTTTTGATATATCTGTTTCTCGTATAGCTAACCTATCATGGTCGTTTAACCTATCAATACCTCAGATTTTTTATCGTGGTGTAAAGGTATACCTACAACCGAGTGTGTAATCGGGTCCTTATAGTCTTCCTGGAATATACCATTCATATGTGAATTATAGCCCCCCCTTTTTGATAAACCCATATTGGTGAGGAGTCCGGACATGTCTGTCCAAAATCCAAAAACAGAAAGGAGGAAATAATATTTCAGGATAGTTGTTTTGAGAGTCCCGTATTATCACATCTAACTTATTCAATACTTTGGGAGCTGTGCTCCCACCGGATTTGTGTCCTTCCACAATCGCACATTGTGCTAGTTGAGGAGCAGAGTACTTCTTGCGTGATTAGTCGTTAGTCCGGTCTTTCCCCTGCCTTCAATGCAAAAAAACTTCGTTTTTTCCCATTTCAGTCAGGTCCATAAATTAAAAACAATTCATATAGGGAGGTGATCATATGGTCGCAATTGGATACGTGCGTGTATCAACAGAGGATCAGGCAAAAGAGGGTGTCAGCCTGGATAATCAAAAATCTAAAATAGAGGCATATTGTAGTTTGAAGGATCTTGTTCTTTCAGGAATTGTTTCAGATGCTGGTATCAGTGCCAAGAACTTGAAACGGCCTGGAGTTCAACGGGTTCTTAAACTGGCGAAAAAGAAACAGATCGATGCAGTGGTTGTCTATAAACTGGATAGGATCTTCAGGTCAACAGTTGATGCTCTTGAGACAACAAAGATGTTTGATAAGTGGGGAGTATCCTTACATGGTCTGGAAGAAAATCTTGACAGCAAATCTGCTATGGGCCGGTTCTTCTTTACGTTGACCGCTGCACTTGAAGTGGGACGCTCGTTAATAATTTAATAACTTATTTTTCAAGAAAATAATTGGCTTCTTTTACTATCAGTTCTCCCCGCTCAACAGAAAATCCGAAAGCAGCCTGGCTCAATTCCAGTCTTTTTGCCAATTCAGCATTGGAGATGCCCAGTTCTCTTGACGCCCAGAAACATAACAGGCTCCTTTATCCCCGCACGAATCGGATTCAGGTGTATATACCGAACCAGTTCCCTGAGATAAGTTTCTTCCTTACATATTATTGATTTAAACCGATTCTGAAATAAGTGTCCTCTCCGTTTATGCCTACGGTTATATCCTATGACATATCCTGTAAGAAGGCGCCTCATAAATCTGGATAATGATTCCTTTCCGGTGTGGAAAAGAAAGTGGGCGTGGTTGTGCATAAATGACCATGCATAACATTTTATACCCATTGCCGTGCATAAATTTGCCAGCCTTTCAATAAAGTCTTCACGATCTTTATTGCCTGTAAATATCTTTGTTTTTTCTATCCCCCGGATCATTACATGATGCAACACTCCGGGGGTATCTAATCTGGCTGTTCTTGGCATGGCAGATATTTATACTTCGCCTCTAAGTTTGCCAATTAAATTATTAATGAGCGTCCCACTTTATTGCAGGTTTTGATCGGCTTTATAGAACTACAATATGGTGGGGAGGTTTGGGATTGACATACAACGCTCAACTCCGTATACTTTATTCCTCAAAAAGGGAATTCTTACAAATTCAAATAAATCAAAGAGGCCGAAATCCGCCCATCATACCAGGGCATCTTCAATCTCCCCGCCGTTCATTTTTATAAAATAAGAAACGGAAAGGTATATGAGATAGAGGCGATTGGATTTCAGCTGCCTTACGGGGTGAAGTCGGGTTGGGAATAGAAAAAATAGGAGATCTCCGAGTATGACAGAGAAGAACATAAAAGACGCCAGTGTCACAAAACTCGGCGGACGTGCAGCCTGGTACGCAATGATTATAATATCTCTGACACAGGCCATGTCCATGGTAGACCGGCAGGTCCTTTCAATCCTGGCACCACGAATCAAGGTGGACCTTGGTGTAGGCGATACGGAAATCGGTCTTTTATACGGTACCGTTTTCGCACTTTTCTACGCGCTCTTCTCCCTGCCGCTCGGGCGCCTGGCCGACGGCTGGGTACGCAACCGGCTTTTGAGTCTGTCGATTCTCGGTTGGTCGATTATGACGGGGATTGCAGGATTTGCACAAAATTTCGGGATGCTGGCCCTGTCACGGCTCGGGGTCGGGATCGGGGAAGCAAGCGTTCAGCCGGCGGGTTTGTCGTTGCTCTCCGATGTCTTTCCAAAAGAAAAACGGGGCATGCTGACCGCCGTCATTGCCGCCGCTATCGCCACCGGCCTGGGAGGGGCGATCATGCTCGGTGGTGTCGTCGCGGACGGCTGGGATGCCGCCTATTCGGGCGGCGGCGCCCCGCTCGGGCTTTCCGGCTGGCAGGCGGCATTTATTGTCGCTGCCCTGCCGGGGGTTATCCTCTCCTTTCTGCTCTGGCGCCTCCCCGAACCGGTACGAGGTGCGGCGGACGGCATCGTACAACCGCCCGACCCGAAACCGTTCACCGCCAGCTGGAATACGCTGGCTGCTATCATTCCCGGTTTTGCCTGGCTGAACTTTCTGCGCCGCAAAGCGCCGGTAAAAACCTGGATCATCAATATCGCACTCCTCATCCTCATCATTGCTGCGGCGTCCTTCATGATCCGATGGACGGAGAGCCTGCGCCCGAACAATCCCGTAGCGCTTTCTATCGGTGGGATCGATTTCACCGGGAATGCCCTTCAATGGCTCGTCAGCGGCTTCGGCGCATATGTCCTTGTTTGCTGGGCGCAGTCCCTGAAACTTTCGGATAAGCCAACACATGCGGTGATCATCAAATCCCCCTCCGTCTGGTTCGCAATCGGTATCGCATCGCTCCAGTTGATCATCAATTACGGTATCATGGGGTGGACGCCGCCCTACATCATCAAAAGATTCCACCAGTCCGCCGCTGAAACCGGCGCGATTTTCGGTCCATTGTCGGCCATTCTCGGTATTGTCGGGCCGCTTATCGCCGGTCCCGTCTCCGACTGGGCAAATAAACGCATCACATCCGGCCGCCTCTATGTCACGCTGTTCTCTCTCGGGATCTCTCCCCTTCTGGCGCTCATCGTTTATACCGTCGATTCCCTGGTCATGTTCTATGTCTCGTTCTGCTTCTATGCCCTCGTCCTGACCATGTGGATGCCGCCCATCTATGCGGCGTATCTGGATCTCGTGCTGCCGCGGATGCGGGGGATGATCATGAGCTTTTACATCCTGCTGACAACCATCATCGGCCTCGGATTAGGCCCGTACACCATCGGCCTCATCAGCGATGTAAACGGCGGTGATCTGGGCAGCGCCATTCTCTACACCAACCTGGTGGCGCCTCTGATCGTCGTATTGATCGTTCTCCTAATTCGACGGCTGAAAAAAGACGAAAGCCTGATCCTGACCCGCGCGCGCGCCGCCGGCGAGCCGATATAAGCATCCCGGCGGTCCCTTATAAATCCGCTGTTTGTTTCATTACCAGTAATTTCGTTTCAGGAGCGTGATATCAGACTATTATCATAATTCATGTATACTTGCATAATACTGGAATATGGCAAAATTCGTAATTCAACCGGTATACATAAACTTTCCAGAAATGAGCTAAAACACAATATTTCGTCGACCTGGAAGCTTTTATCTCCACTGTATATGCATGCACCGCTTCGCTGATTCTGCAGTTTGTTCAGCCATATGATCGAGGATAAAAAGTCTTTCTGGAATGTGTGACCGCTTTTAATTTCCATGCAGAACAGGGAATCTCCTTGATCAACCACCAGAATATTAAAAAAAAATATTGTCAATTCAAAATACAATTTTGAATTGACAATATGAATACGTATTTTCCGATAATAGCATGAAACAACAGTGGACACTATCTAATTCACAGCATCCTTCAAACCTTTTCCGGCTACAAACTTGAGAACACTCTTTGCCACATCATTTATCAAATCACCCTTGTTCATATCCTGCCCACCTATTAAATAATTGGATACACCACTACAAAACAAAATTATTATTTATTAAAAACTTATCAGTTCCGAATTGAATACACAATGCAGATTCCTCTCCAGCATTGTAGGAAGACAGTTGTTGCAGGATATACACAAAGATTTATTCGACGAACCTTCTCTTAACTTTTTTACAATATGCTGATCCATAATAAACGGTCTGCACATGGATATGGCATCTGCAACACCGTCATCCACTATACTTTCCATGTCTTTGAGGTCCCTCATTCCTCCTACCAGTATTAAAGGCTTTGATATGGCATCCCTTGCTTTTTTACATTCATCAACATAGTAAGGGTCCATTCTATCAGGCCTGATGTGGTTAAAGGGAGTTTCTTCGACACCTTCACTTACCTCTATTGCATCCATACCCGCATCAATAAACATATTGGCAGATCTGATCCCTTCTTCTACGCTTTTTCCTTCGGGATGGTATTCCTTTATTCCCAGCTTGATTAAAACAGGATAATCAGGTCCTGTTGCTTTTCTCAGGCCTTCAGTTATTTTTATTACGAAGTTTGCCCTTTTTAAAGCCGAGCCTCCCCATTTATCGTCCCTCCGGTTTGTAACAGGCGACAGGAAAGCGCTTACCAGCCAGCCGTGTGCAGCATGAATCTGGACCCCGTCAAAGCCGGCTTCAGCCGCCCTGGCACCGGCCTTAACAAATTCATCTACCTTTTCCTCAACCTCATCGGAGGATAATTCTCTCACCTTGAGATTGTTTGCAGGATTGATGGTCTCTGAAGGTCCCACTGTCTGGAGTCCGCATAACTCCGGGTTCCCGAACCAGCCTGCATGCATCAGCTGCGCGACTATCTTCCCGCCATTATCATGAACCGTGTCGGTAATTTTCTTAAAAGACTGTATCATTTCATCGGTATGAATACCAAGCTGGCCAGGGGCAGCCCAGCCGTCAAGGCTCGGGAATAAGCCGCTTGAGACAATGAGTCCGACCTCGCCTCTCGCAAGTTCCCTGTAGAAGTTGAGCTGGGCCCCGGTTACGACCTGGTTTTCTCCAAGGTTATCTACTGTTGCGGAACGAACAAAACGATTCTTTATACTTAACTTGTTTATCTGTAACGGTTTAAATAAATCAGACATTTTTTTATTCCACCTTTCAGGCTGGAGTTACCAACGATTTATACTATTTTTGTTTTTTTAGATATTGCCTCATCAGAAATTTCATCAGATCATCAGGTTCACTGTTGCTGACACATACTTCATCATAGAAACATATCCTGTTAGGATCTTCTTCAGTAAAGGGTTTCCATAGCGGCATGTCCGATCCGTCTGCATCCTTACCGTTGGGGTCACCGGTACGGATAAAGTTTGCCCAGTAATTACACATTTTACGTGCCAGATCATAATGCTTACCCACAAAGGGCCGCCAGCATTTTGCCAGGGTTTCGAAGAAGAACCAGAGATCCACTGAATGGAAGGCACCGGGGTTGTCCCAGCCGGGGATCCCGGCATTGAACACCCAGTAATATACGGGTGTCTTATCACCAGTCCTGGCCTTTGCCTCCCCTATAAGCCTGATGGAGTATTCCAGATGGCTTACAGTCGCCCTGTAGAGCATCTCGGAAATGCTGCCGGTCTCGGATTTACACAGCTCAAGAAATTCGTCAGCGTCTTCTCCATAAGCCTTTCTGGCAAAGGTCTCAAATTCTTCTACAGTCTTGACCAGGGGCCTGTCAGGAAATTCCGTGGCCGTGTGTCCGAACATCATGGGTACCAGCTGGCAGTTATTTTCCATGAGCAATTTGCCGGAATCGCCTGTATGAAATTTCCCGTCGATTACAGGACCCCAGAAGGCCTTGTATTCGACCATCTTGTCCCTGAGGAACACTGCATCAAGATTACGGGCCTCTTCAAGGGCGGATACCCCCAGGAATTTGAAGAATTCAACTCCGGCCTGTTCAGCCTTGGCTAAATCCTGTTCCTCGTGAAAAAGGTTTCCAGGATACGCTGTCATAGCCAGACCGCTGTCTACGATAGCCTTCTGGAACAGCCCTTCATTCTGAGGTGAAGTCACATGGTCCATTACGCTGCCGCCGCCTGCAGACTGCCCTCCTATTGTCATGTTGTCAGGGTCTCCTCCAAAGGCGGTTATATTCCGTTTTATCCAGCGGGTCCCGAACTGCTGGTCCAGGAGACCGAAGTTTGCGGGTGCTTCAGGGTTTTCTGCAGTAATCTCCGGGTGACAGAGAAAACCAAATGCATTCAGCCTGTAATTTATTGTAACAACAACGATCCCGCGCCTTGCAATACGCTCACCGTCAAATTCCATCTCTGCGGTATTTCCTTCCTGAAAGCCGCCTCCGAAATACCAGACAAATACGGGCAGTTTCTCATCCGCTTTTTTTGCCGGTGTCCATACATTGAGATGCAGGGAGTCTTCATTCATTTCAATTGACGTGTCCACGTTCCACTCTCTTGTATAGATGATTTCAGGGTCTTCGCCGGGAATGTGCTGCATCGAGATAGGTGCAAATTTATAGGCATAGAGAACGCCATCCCAGTCCTTTGCCGGCTGGGGAGCCCTCCAGCGGTTTTTACCGACAGGCGGAGCAGCAAAGGGTATACCTTTAAATGATGTTATGCGCGGATCAGTGGCCGGAAGACCTTCAACCACCCCGTTTTCAACCGTTACTCTTTTAAGCATTTTGTTTCTCCTTCCCGATTTCTAAATCTGTGGATACTGAAAAACTTCTCATAATTCCATGTTAAATAAAATTACTTATCAATCCTTACCTTAATCTGCGTGAATGAATGAGCAGGAAAGACATATGTCATCCTGTTTCCCTTCACTTTTATCTCGCTTGCAACAGGTGAATACTTATCCTGCTCATCAAACCTGTAGCCTGCATTAATATTCTTCTGGTTAATTTCACTCATATTGGCCTTGCCATTGAATGCGCCTGCGCTGCTTATTATGTCCGCTTCTATCGCCTTATCTTTGTGCCTGTTTACTACATTAATAAACAATATTTCCTTATCTTTTGAGTAAACCGCTGTAACATCAAGGTAGGGAATATTTTTATTTTGTTCGTCCACATCAAATGTCTCTCCCTCAACAAAGACATCGACCGATTCTCCAAGACAATTATTGGAGAAGAGTTTAAATGTATGAAACAGCTGTGTCTTGAATGATCCTTTTTCAGGATCATACCCGAGGAGGGTAGTAAACATCGTATAGTTCGCCATCTTTACAACATCGGCATGGCGTATAAATGAATTTAAGAACTGGGCAGTAGCCAGGGTCCCCAGATATCCTCTGCCGTAGGGTGCCCATTCGTCGAAGGAAATATAGATGGGTTTTTCAACCTTGTATCTTGTCCGCACTTCCTGGATCTGGGCTGCTGTTATTGTGATTTTTTCTTCAATATCATTGGCCCATTTCCCCATATAAGCATAGTAATCCTTGTCCTGTTCCCAGTACCTGTGTATGGAAATGAAATCAGCAAAATCTCTAAGTTCAGTAAGGACCTTCAGGTTCCAGTCCATCCATTTACCTGTGGGTTCATAGTATGATGATCCATTGGCAATAAACTTGATACTGTTATCCGTATACCTCATGATCTTTGCGGCTTCTTTTGCTATCTTGCAGTAATCTTCGGCATTTTTGTGCCCCATTATCCATGGGGAGCCGTCCACTTCATTGCCCAGACACCAGTATTTAATGTTGTAGGGTTCTTTGTTTCCGTATTTTGCACGCAGATCCGCATAGTAGCTCCCAACCTCCGAGTTGGTATATTCAACCCAGTACCTGGCATCATTAAGGGTTCCGGTTCCCAGGTTAATGCATACGACATTCTCTGTTCCAAGGGCCTTGTTCAGTTTGACCCATTCATCTGTGCCCACCTGGTTGGTATCGAGCGCTCCCCATGCCAGTTCCTTGCGAACCGGTCTCTTATCCTTCGGACCAATACCGTCCTGCCAGTTATAACCGGCTACATAATTACCCCCCGGCCATCGCATGTTGGTGATTTTGAGTTCACGGCCTGCCTCAATGAAGTTCTCTTTAAAACCATCCTCATTGGCAAGCGGTGATTTAGGATCATAGAGGGTGCCATACAGGGTGTTTTCCGGAAATAAAAGATCTCCTCCAAAATCCGCAGGATTAAACTGGATAGGCTCCATAAAGACACCGTATATTTTGGGATCGATATCGCCTATCCTCCTGTCTACATCGATCTTGATAACCGCGTTCCGGGCATGGACGGAGAAAGAAAATGTAATTAGAGTAAATAATAAAAAAATTGTTTTTTTCATGATTTACCTCTCGTTGTTTTTATATGGAGATCTTCCAGAGACTGGCGCTTAAAGGAGCGGCCTTCAGTCCTCCATCAATAGATACCTGCCCCAGGTCGTGGATATCCACGCCGCGTTTTTTACCGGGGGCATTATATGAAGAACCCTTTTCACCGGTAATTACATACTCTGTCGCGTTGGAAGGAAGATTCAGGTCATCAAGTTTTATGGTAATTTCCCTGTCTGTAGGGTTTACTGCACTCACTGTAAGTGTATCACCGGATTCGGTGAGTGCGGCCATTATATCAAGGTCACCGATCTCTCCATTGAACTTTAATGGTATTGAGCCAAATTGATTGCGGTAGAGTTTCAGTGCAAGGCCGGTCGAAGCAAACTCGGCTTTTGTTTTTGTGGTTTTTATTGCGCCTATTACGTTCACTGTCTGGGCGTAGTTCGCTGCATGTATGTATTTGCTCTGGCGATAGAACTCATGCAGGCCCATGGCAATCCCCAGGGCATCCTGCAGGTCATAGATACAGCCGAGTTCACCATATACATATTTACGATGCCAGTAATTCCATTCGTCCATTGCAATGGGCACAAAACGGCCCTTAAGGCTTTTGATAGAGGCCTGTAATTTTTTATGTGCTTCCACTCGTTCTCGAATAGAATTTTTGACCATCCGCACATGCTCAAGAACAGGCTTGCGTCCCTCCTGGCTCCAGGGCACACGGCCGACATAAAAATGTTCGGACAGCATGGTCATATAGTCTGCACAATCCTCCAGCATACCCCTTGACCAGGTTCTGTTCCTTTGCTTCGAATCAGGATCAAATGCTGCGTTAATGGTGTCAAAGCTTCCGACCCCGACCAACACCAGGTCAGGATCTTTTTCCCACATTGCCCGGGCCACTATGTTATGTTTAATGGTATATTGTTTAAGCTGCATAAAACCAAGCTGCCAGTCGCCAAACATCTCATTACCTACACACCAGTGTTTTACATTGAATGGTTTCCTGTGGCCGTTTTCAATACGATATCTGCCACCTGTGGTGTTCTCTCCGGAGTTACAGTAATCCACCCATTCGGCTGCGCAGTGGGCGTCTCCGAAACCTGTATTGGCAGCTATCATTGGTTCTGTATTAATTTCACGGCAAAAAGCGATAAACTCGTCCGTGCCGAAATCATTATGTTCTACTCCTGTCCAGGCAGGGTTCTTTCGGGGTGGTCTGCGGTCACGGTCCCCAATACCATCGTGCCAGTCATAACCGCTTGTGAAATTCCCGCCGGGCCATCTGTAAAGGGGGGCGTTCAGTTCCTTGAGCAGCTTAATTGTATCCCTGCGCATGCCTTTGATATTATCTCCCGGCATGAGTGAAACAGTCCCTATAAAAACTTCACCGTCAAGGACCTCTATTTTAAGGGTTGCCTTGTCAGTATCTTTATTTGCAACGAATTCAAATTCCGTTTTCCTGTAACTGCTGTCGGGAGATATAACCCTGCCGGGAATGCTTTTGCCATCAATCACCATGGAGACGCTGACGTGCGCCTTTTTATTGCTGTCCGATTTAAGCCAGATGTAGCCGACATATTTTTTGCCGGAAACAACTCCCAGATCATTCTGCTGTATTGCAACTCCCTGCTTTAGATGCGGTGTATGGTCTCCCACAAAGGAGTCTTTTTTAACCATTGTAACCAGGGCCGGATCACCGACAATCTCCCATGGGGATGAACCTACTACAGGATAATCGGTGTCTTTCAGTCCACATAGGGCGCATAATTCCCGGTAATCGGGAAATAGAATTTCCTGTCTTCAAGCATTTCAGCCCAGATACCGCCATAGATGCAGCGGCCAAGGTGCTCGATGAACTGGCCGTAGATGAGAGGGCTGATCTTCTCACCCTGATTTTTAAGATCGAGTTTTACCCTGACGGTTTCGGCGTTTACTGTAGAAATTACTAAAAGGCTTATTGCCAGAAGGCTGATAAAGATACTTTTCATAATAACCCTCCTTTGATTAATTAGGATTGATAGCACATAGTTTTTCGTAGGGTGGGGTTTTATACTCAATGTTGTTGACTTAAGGAATTCTTCATACGAAAAACTCCCCTCCCCTTGCGGGAGGGGCTGGGGGAGGGGGAGAAAGCAGGTAATATTAAAGAGTAAATTTGCATTGCTTCTCTTTTTCACCCCCACCCAACCTCCCCCATCAAGGGGGAGGAGATTTAGCACGGTGATTAAGTCAACAACATTGGGTTTTATACTCCACCTTATTTATCCTGCCCATAGTAGGCGTCTTTTCCGTGTTTCCTCTGGTAATGCTTGTTGATCAGGGTATTCTTCATCCGCTTAATATCAGGGTTCACCTGCTCCGTCATGTAAGCCATTCTTGCAATCTCTTCGAGCACAACAGCGTTGTAGACGGCCTTATCAGGTGTTTCACCCCAGGTGAACGGACCATGACAGGCAACCAGGATCATCTGCACATCATGGGACGACAGATTCTTTTTTTTCAGGGCATTGATGATCTGATACCCTGTCTGCTCCTCATACTGGCCTTTTATCATTTCATCACTCATCACTTCGGTAACAGGGATGTCACCGGCCAGATGGTCAGCGTGTGTTGTCCCGTAAACTGGAATCGGTCGGCAGGCCTGAGCCCAGGCAACCGCATAAACCGAATGCGCATGCACGATACTGTAAATATCCGGTAAAGAACGGTACAGCACAGCATGGGTCGGAGTGTCGGAAGAAGGATTCATTTTCCCCTCCACTTTGTTTCCATCCAGATCCACAATGACCATATCCTCGGGTTTCATCACATCATAGGGGACACCGCTGGGTTTGATGGCGAAGATACCTTCCGAGGCATCCAGGGCACTTACATTGCCGAAAGTATAGACAGCCAGTCCTGTCTTGGGACTTCCATATTGGCCTTCCAGCACTCTTCTTTCAGTTCCTTTAATCTGCTCATTTTCCCTCCTTTGCCAGAGTCAGCCGTTCATGTAACCCGTAAAGGTATGTATATTTTCTCTGGTTATTATGTTCAGAGGCATTATGACCTCTTTCGCTTATATCTTTTCTGAGTACAACATGGTCATAAAGCATAATGATGCCCCGGTATCCCTGGGTCTCCGGCTGCTGTGTCAGGATAAAACCGATAGTCCCCTTCTCAACAGCGCTCTCCCTGCCGGGGATGATATCGTATCCGACCAGGGGAACGGATTTATATTCATCCCCCTTTTTTTCAAGAAAGGATGCAATATAGTAGACAGAGGAGTTTGCTGAGAATATTCCGCAGGGGAGCCCAGGGTTTTTCACAAAGAATTCTTCAAGCCTTTTGTGGAAATGATATTCATCATCAATCTCTGCCTTTATTGTCAGCAGGTTGATTTCGGGCATGACTGCTCCCATAAAATACCGGAATCCCTCGATGCGGTTATACAGATGATAATTGCTTCCCGGAGGATCGACAATAAGAATATAAGGGTCCTGTGCGGCTGAAGTTTTTCCGGTAATAAGCAGGCTCATCAGTTTTCCGGACAGTATGCCGCTCTGGCGGGAATCCTGGCCTATATATGCAGTTCTCCGCTTGAGATCGGGAATATCCGTGTCAATAAAAATATAGGGGATATCGGTATGCTCCAGAAGCCCCTTCATATCATCCGGGCGGCAGGGTGCAATAAGCAGTCCTTCCGCATCGGAAGAGAGTGCCCCGGAAAGGGCATCAATGCAGGATGCGGAAGAGTAGCGATCAAAGGGAAAGATCCTGATATCGTTTCCAAAGGAAACAAGTTCATCTGCGGCTTTAAGAACTCCTTCTTCTACCAGTCGCCAGTAACCACCGTCCTGGTCTCCGTGCGGGACAACAACAGCAAAAATATGTTTTTTTGTCTGTTTCAGCCCCCTGGCATGGATGTTGGGGATGTAGTTCAGGTCCTTCATGGCCTTCCGGACCTGTTCAGCCGTCTTTTCTGAATAACGTCCCCTGTTATGGATTATCCTGTCCACTGTACCGGTAGAAACGCCTACGGCTTCAGCGATATCCTTCATGGTTACCATGTGATTCACCACTCATTGCGTTATCGATAACGCAGTATAGTATCTCTCTGTTTTACTGTCAATTATTTTAAGTGGGGCTATCTGATCTATCTAAAAGATATAATTGACAAAAACAGTACATTCTAATAATATCGCGTTATCGATAACGCAAAGATATATGCAGGGTATGACAATGAAGACAAACAAAAAAATCGTATCCATGATTGAAGGCGGAGAAAGTGTACTGGGCATTGAATTAGGCTCCACCCGGATCAAGTCTGTGCTGATCGGAGAAGATCACAGTCCCCTGGCTTCCGGAGGATTCGAATGGGAGAATTCCCTGACTAGCGGAATATGGACCTATCCCAGGGAGCAGATCTGGGAAGGACTCCAGGCCTGTTATGCGGACCTTGCCCGGGATGTCCGGGGCAGGTACGACGTGACTCTGAGAAGTATCAAGGCTCTGGGGTTCAGCGCTATGATGCACGGTTATATGGTTTTTGACAGCAAAGGCAATCAACTGACACCCTTCAGGACCTGGCGGAACAATATAACCGGTCCGGCATCAGAAGAACTGACCGGCCTTTTTAACTATCCCATTCCCCAGCGCTGGAGCATTGCCCATCTCTACCAGGCTGTTCTTAACAAAGAGGACCATGTGAAGGATATCGCCTTTATGACTACCCTGGCAGGTTTTATTCACTGGAAACTCACCGGACAAAAAGTGATAGGTATCGGAGATGCTTCAGGGATGTTTCCTATAGATCTCAATACAAAAGAATTCAACATGGATATGTGCACTCTGTTTGATAAGCATATAAAAGAGAAAAAATTCAGATGGAAGCTTAAGGAAATCCTTCCGGAGGTGCTGTGCGCAGGAGAAGAAGGGGGCGTGCTGACAGATGAGGGCGCACTTCTGCTTGATCCATCCGGTACACTGAATGCGGGTGTCCCGATATGTCCTCCCGAAGGTGACGCGGGAACGGGCATGGCAGCCACCAACAGTGTGGCTGTAAGGACAGGAAACGTATCAGCGGGGACATCAGTGTTTGCAATGATTGTCCTGGAAAAGGAATTGAAAAAGGTACACCATGAAGTAGACCTGGTCACTACCCCCGACGGATACCTTGTAGGTATGGCGCACTCCAACAACTGCAGCACGGATTACGATGCCTGGATTAATCTCTTCGGAGAAGCCCTGGAAGCACTGGGCAAAGAAGTATCCAAGCCTGTTCTTTATGACACACTGCTGCAGCAGGCCCTCAAGGGAGATCCTGACAGCGGCGGTCTGTTGAGTTACGGATATGTTTCAGGGGAGCATATCACCGGATTTACCGAAGGCCGCCCTCTGTTTGTCCGCTCATCGGAAGGGCGATTCAATCTGGCCAATTTTATGCGTGCCCACCTGTTCACCTCCCTGTGTGCCCTGCGGACAGGACTTAATGTGCTCTTTAATGAAGAAGGCGTAAAGGTAGATGAGATAAAAGGGCATGGCGGTTTTTTCAAATCCCCGGAAGTCGGACAGAAAATCATGGCTGCGGCAACCGGAACACCCGTTTCCACCCTGAAGACCGCAGGGGAGGGCGGGGCCTGGGGAATGGCCCTGCTGGCCGCCTTTATGATAAGAAGAGATAAAACTGTTACACTGCCGGATTTCCTTTCACCTGTTTTTGAAGAAAGCATGCAGGAAGCCATAAAACCGGATCCTGCGGATGTGAAGAGTTTTGAAAACTTCTTTGAACGCTACCACAAAGGTCTGGCCATAGAAAAGGCTGCTGTCAGGCATATGAATATTTAAAGGGGAACATTAATAACCATGAAAAAAAATAGCGCCTTTGCCCTGATATGGGATATGGACGGAACCATGGTCGATACCCGCGAGGCACATTGGCTGGCCTGGAAACAAATACTGGCTGCTGAAAATTATGATCTTACCCGGGAAACCTTTTTAAAAACCTTCGGGCAGAGAAATGACGCAATATTACGCAGCCTGTTAGGCCCAGGTCTCCCGGACGCTGAAGTCAGCCGGATCGGCGATGCCAAGGAACAGGTGTTCAGGGACGTAATTAAAGATCAGGGAGTTCGGCTTTTGCCCGGATCGGGCGGCTCATAGATCAGGCGGAAACTTACGGCTGGCCCCAGGCTGTTGTCTCATCGGCACCACGCCTGAACATAACTGCCATCCTGGAAGTGCTGGGCCGCCTTGATACATTCGCTGTTCTCGTATGCGCCGAAGATGTCAGCCAGGGTAAACCTCATCCCGAGGGCTGTAGCACTGCCTCCCGGAAGCTGGGTGTTTCCCCTGTAAACTGCATAGTGCTCGAGGATGCACCGGCAGGTCTTGAGGCAGCGCGCCAGGCAGGCATGAGCAGCGTCGGAGTGCTCTCCACCCATGATCATCTCAGTGAAGCCGACCGGATCGTGAGTTCTCTCGAGGAGATATCGCTGGCCGATCTCGAAACACTCGTTAACCAGTATGGAGCGTTTTGATGACGATCGATTATTATTGTGTAAAATTTTAATATATTGAAAGGAAAGGATATGAAAGCATATGAGAACATGAACATATGGATGGTCTCGGGGAGTCAGCACCTTTACGGGGATGAAACCCTGAAACAGGTCCGGTCCAATACCGAAGAGATTGCCGGGTATCTGAGCAGCCTGGATAGTATCACGGCGGAGATTCAGTATAAAGGTATCCTGACTACCCCTCAGGAAATCACTGATTTCTGTATCAGGGCCAGCGCCGATGACCATTGCGCAGGTGTAATCCTCTGGATGCATACCTTTTCACCGTCAAAGATGTGGATCAACGGCCTTAAGGTAATAACCAAGCCAATTCTGCATTTGCATACTCAATACAACAGGGATATCCCCTGGGGTGAAATTGATATGGATTTCATGAACCTCAACCAGTCCGCCCACGGGGACCGGGAGCATGGATACATCAATACCCGGATGAAAATCGAACGGAAAGTGGTCACAGGCTTCTGGAAAGACGATAAGGTGCACCGGAAGATCAGTGCCTGGATACGTGCCGCGGCGGCACTGAAGGATGTCAGGGGCGCAAAGGTGGCCCGCTTCGGGGATAACATGAGGGATGTGGCTGTGACAGAAGGGGACAAGGTTGCTGCCCAGATCGCTTTCGGTTTTGATGTATACGGTTATGGCGTGGGTGATCTGGTAGCCAGAATTAAGGAAGTGGAAGGAAGCAGGATCGACGCATTGATGAGGGAATACCAGGAAGCCTATGAAATTGATGAAGAACTCCTTCCCGAAGGCCATCGGCATGAGAGCCTCAAAGAGGCTGCCCGATTGGAGGCAGGGATAGAGGACTTCCTGGTGGATGGAAATTTTGTCGCGTTTACCACGACCTTTGAAGACCTGGAAGGAATGAGGCAGCTTCCCGGTTTTGCATGCCAGAGGCTGATGGAAAAGGGATATGGTTTCGGAGCGGAAGGAGACTGGAAAACCGCTCTCCTGGTGCGTGCCATGAAGGTTATGGGCAAAGGCCTGTCTGGAGGCACGTCTTTTATGGAAGATTACACCTATCACCTGGATCCGGCAAATCCAATGGTTCTGGGGGCCCACATGCTGGAAGTATGCCCGACCATATCCGAGTCCGAAAAAGTAAAGATGGAAATACATCCGCTGGGAATCGGCGGAAAGGAAGATCCGGTCCGGCTGGTGTTTAACGTCCCGGAAGGAGGTTCCGTTAATGCGTCCCTGATAGACATGGGAAACCGGTTCAGGCTGCTGGTGAATGAGGTCCATACTGTGAATATTACAGAGAAGCTTCCCAGACTCCCTGTGGCCAGGGTTCTCTGGAAACCAAAACCGGATCTTTCGACAGCCGCTCATGCCTGGATACTGGGCGGCGGAGCCCATCATACCGGGTACAGCAAGGCAGTGACCACTGAAATGCTGACGGATTTCTGTGAGATGTGCGGTATAGAGATGGTTTTGATAGATGATAAAACCGACATAGGTTCTTTTAAAAAGGAACTTAAGTGGAATGATCTCTATTACACCCTGAAAGCCTTTTCCGGAGGGGTTTAATATCCGTGCTGTTGTTCATTAAAATTGAAAAACGCGAAGAGCGGGAAAGCGCCTTCGCGTTTTTTATGTTAAAGCGGGGAGGCTATTAATATACCGGGTATAATCTTATCTGACTGAAAACTTATAAATAGTTGTTGTCCTGTAGGTTTCTCCAGGGTTCAGGACAACCGAAGGAAATCCCGGTTTGTTCGGCGAATCAGGGTAATGCTGTGTTTCCAGGCAGAAGCCGCTACGGAATCCATAGGCCTTGCCGCTTTTTCCTGTTATGCTGCCGTCCAGAAAATTCCCGCTGTAAAACTGAATTCCCGGTTCGGTTGTGTATACCTCCATATATCTTCCGGCGACCGGCTCATGAACTCCGGCAGCCAGGACCGGATCGACGCCGTTGCCGGAATTAATTACCCAGTTATGGTCATAACCATTACCGAACTTCAATTGCTCGTATTCCGATTCAATTCTCTTACCAATAGCAACAGGTTTGCGAAAATCCATTGGAGTATTTTCAACGGTCCGGATTTCACCGGTTGTGATCAAACCGCTGTCCACGGGTGTAAAGGTGCTCGTATTCAGCATCAACTGATGATTAAGAATGTCCCCGGAGCCTTCGCCGGCAAGATTCCAGTAGGTGTGGCTGGTAAGGTTTACGACTGTTGGCTTATCTGTTACAGCTGAATAATCAATATGCAATGAATTGTCATCTGTAAGGGTATAAACCACGGTTACATTCAGGTTGCCCGGAAAACCTTCTTCTCCATCCTTACTCGTATAGCTCAGTTTGAGGGACTGACTGTCTTTCCCGGTAACCGGCTCTGCATCCCACAGGACCTTATCAAATCCCTTCAATCCGCCATGCAGGCTGTTTTTCCCATCATTTTTCGCAAGTGTAAATTTCTCCCCATTAAGAACAAACTCGGCATTTCCGATCCGGTTACCATAGCGACCTACAATGGCTCCGAAATAGGGATTGTTTTTTATATAGTCCTGAAGATTATTGTAGCCAAGAACAATATCGTCAAATTCGCCTCTTTTATCCGGCACCCTGATAGACATTATAATGCCGCCATAACTGGTAATTTTTATCTCAATATCATTTGTGTTTTTTAATGTATAAATATTCATTTTTTCCACTTAAATTCACCGGAGGATTATTTAAAGGTTTCCATCTCACTCAAGCCGAATGTTTCTGATAATATATACAGTATTTCTATAAATTCATTATAATTTATCCTATTGAAAAGGGACTATTGTTCATCCTTTCAATCCGCAGGCGTTTTATCTGACTGTGGTGCTGCAGATTCAGGTTTTATTTTAGAAAATCCGGTCTTTATCTCAAGGGGATCGGCAATATACATATATTTATCCTCCACTCTATTATAAACAGGCCAATGTATCATTCCTTCAACATTGGGGTCTCCGGTCCGGGCAAACCGGGTCCACATGTTCATCATTGCTTCCGAAACTCTTCTGTCAGCTTCAGTAAGGCCCGGATCATTCGGGTCCTTAGCCCCTGACTGGCTTGCCAGACCATACATTAACGGCCACCATCCGCTACGGTTGTCATAGTCACCGAATACATATAATACCTCCATTGCATGTGTGGACACAGCGCCCGCTGCCCTCCACTTGCTCGGGACCTGGTCAAATATGGCTGCATAGCCCTTTACACCTGCCTTGTTCTGGAATTCATGCATGTTCACATAGGCGGGGATAAGCTGGGGCAGCAGTAAACCTCCCGGACCTGTTATTTCGCCCAGGTTAGCCACGGTTATTAAAGGCACGGCATTATATTTCCCCGACTCAAAAAGCTCCAGCGGTGATTTTGGCAGGAACCATCCGTCAATAGTTGCGTCATCAAGACCTGTACCCCTTCTGTCACCCTGCATTTCTTTCATCATGGCATCTCTTGCCTCCATTATCTTTTCAAATGGAAGCGCCCTTGCAGCCTTAAGGGGATCATCCGTCCCATTGACGCCAAGTTTGTCGAATAATTTTACTCCCAGTTCCTCCATTTCCTTTAAGCTTTTACCATTTAAAAATCCCCCTATGGACGTTCCGCTCTCGCAGATAGCCCGGTGGAACAGGCCTTTGGCCATTGGGGATGCCATAAGGGTTGAAACCTTTGATCCACCGCCTGATTCTCCGAATATTGTAACATTACCGGGATTTCCCCCGAATACGGATATGTTTCTTTTGACCCACTGGAGGGCTGCTATCATGTCCAGGAACATATAGTTGCCTGATGAACTATTGGGCGATTCCGCGGTCAGAAGGGGGTGGGCGAGCAGGCCTAAAGTATTGAGCCTCATGGTTACGGTTACGACTACAACGCCATGCTGGGGCAGGCGAAAAAGGTTGCAAAGATTATCATTGCCAGACCCGGAAGAATATCCCCCTCCATGGAGCCATACCATTACGGGCAGAGATTCTCCAACAGTTTTTGCAGGTGTCATTACATTAAGGTAAAGGCAGTCTTCGCTCTGGGGTTCCTGTTTGAGGCCTTCCATTCCGGCCTGTGGGGGTGTTTTGGTAAAAGCCGTACATTGGCGTATTTCCTTCCACGAGGCCGCCGGTTGAGGAGGTTTCCACCGAAGATCGCCAACGGGAGGCGCAGCATAGGGAATGCCCCGATAGGCCCGTATTGGATTATCAGCCTCCCCTGTTAAAGTCCCTGAAATATAACCTGTATCTATATTCAAAGGATCAGAGAAGGGTACCGGTGCAGCAGCTTTTTTGATCTCCTCTTCCTGTTTTGTACACCCGGAAAGGATAATCCCTGTGGATAAAAAAAGCAAAAACAGTGCGGCCAATAGTTTTTTAAACAACATTTTAAACCCTCCTTTCAGAATAATTAATAAAATGCAGTGCGATTTATCTGATATTTTTAAACTCCCATTAAAATGATACCTATATAAATAATCAGATTAACAAAAGGCCAGACCAGCAAACTGTTAAAAATCATGGCCCGCTTTTCTTCATTATCAATACAGGCCACGACAAGACCACCGCTTCCGGAAAAAGGAGAGACAGAAGTAGCTATAGAGCCAACAGCTATTGCTGAAAAGAACAGTCCGGGGGAAGATGCCAATCCGGTTGCCAGTCCGGGAACAAGGGCAAAGAAAGTGGTATTGACTACAAATCCACTTACAAACAGGCTCATTATACCGGAAAAAACCGATAGTAAAATCTGTACCAGGCCTCCGGATAAACTGCTGTCTGACAGGTAATCGGACATCATTTCTATTACGCCGGTCTTTCCTGCAACCGCAATCAACATTCCCATACCGCAAATCGTTGTAAGTGCATGCCATGGCACCCTTGCAAAGACTTCTTTTTCGTCTCCCAGTTTTAAGAGTCGGGCAAGAATAGAGACGATAAATGCGATAAATGTCAAATATATGTTGTTCTTTAGGGTGCTGATAAATTTGACATGTGGGAATAATGCTTCAAACAGAGGGGTCACAAGAAGAATAAATATAAAAATGCCTATGACCATAAGCGTTTTTGACTGTTCAGGGCTGAAGGGGCCCGGTTTTTCAAGAACAGGAGATTTTACCTTGTATCCCTTAAAAAAAATATAAGAAAAGATGAACACCAGAGAGAACAGTAATGCGGCCTGAAGCATGGCGTGGTTACCGTATGCACTGGCGACATCCGGAGGGTAACCGCCAACCTGGGCAGCCAGTTCTCTGAAAAAAATACCGATTGTGCTGACGGGTGAAAATCCGCCTATACTTATCCCGGAGACAACCGAAATCGAAGCGAGAAGATAATGCATGCGGGTTATTTTTGCTATGGATATGGCGATGGGAATAAGCATTACCGTGGCACCGTCGCCTGCACCGATACCGGATATCAGGATTGCAATTGCAAACAGAGCGATTGCAATGAACCAGGGCTTTTTTCTGGAAGCATATACAATCTTCAATGAAAGTTTCTCCAGGGAACCATTCAGTATGGAATACCCGTAAAAGAAGGTCACTGAAAAAAGCATCATGAAAATCTTTATTGGCCAGAGTGTAACAATATCTCTGGGCCTTATATCAAGCAGGAAAACTCCCAGAATATATGAAGCCACAATAGCCCAGAGCCCGATATTGGTCCTGGTAAAGTATCCCATCAGGATTACTAAAATAATTGTTGTTATGCAGATAAAAACAGTATCCGGCATTTTTATCCTTTTTAACTCTTTTTCCTGTTGTCAGAGTTGACTTAAATAATGTTAAATAAATCCTTCCCCTTTTATCCATTTAAGAAAAAGCTCAGGCCATGCATCACTTGGCAATCCCTGTTTTTTAATGCCGAAAGGGCCTCTGCCTTTTGAGAACACATGAAGTTCAGCGGATTTACCTGCCTCGTTCCATACTGAATAAAGTGCAACACAACCCATGGATACCGGTTTATGGTTGGCTGCCACAGCAATAAATAATGGCGGCGCGTTTTTAGGGACATGTACATCAACCATGGAAGGCCCATACAGGCTCACCATAAAATTCGGGATATCCTTCCGGATCATCAAGAAGTGCTGTACCTACCGCGACACCACCACCTGCCGAAAAACCCATGATACCAATTTTCGACGGATCAACTCGCCACTTTTTAGCATTTCGGCGAACCAGACGAATCGCCTGCTGGCCGTCCGCAGTTGCCAGGCGAATAACATTGTTGAGTTCCTGGTTGTCCGGTGCCGGATTCGCATTTGCATATCTCAGGGACAATTTTATTTCGGAGAGTGCCTTCGGCGGACCCATACTTTTGAATTACCGGGATTCAATAAACGGTATTTAAGAACAAAGGCAGCAAAACCCTGCTTGTTGAGCCATTGGGCAACATTTGCTCCTTCTCCATCCAGACTCAACATGCGGAATGCACCGCCGGGGCAGACTATAATCGCAGCACCGTTGGCAATTGATGGATCAGGGAGATATGCTGTCAGGGTTGGGTTAACAACATTTTGTACAATTGATCCGCCACCGGGAAAGGAGGCGGTTTTTTCCTGATAGTCCCAGCTCTCGGATCCCGGTGCTTTCCCTTCCCACAGATGGTATTGTTTCCTGTGCATGTCCTGAAGAAAAATACTTATTAAAAATATAATATAGAAATAAAGGCACCGAATTTCCTGCAGAATCTCTAAAAAATTCGTATGGTCGCATATGTTTTTCCTATTCAATCCTCGGAATACGCTTAGTATGCCTGTGGTTGAAATTTCCGATCCGCCTTGAGCTTGACCGAACTGAAACGTTTTGAAAATGGCTCAAGAGTAAAACAGTAAATCCCGTTCTGCCTGAAGTATTTATTTCCATGGCTTTGTTTATCCCTAAAGCTGACAGCTGATCACAGTGGGCTGGATGGACCTACTCTATATTCTTTGTCTCAATTTTCCATTTCTTATCAGTACATAACCCACATTTATCACCCTTGAACATTGATGCGGCTTTGGAATCGCCTTTAAGCTGCCACTTCAACCATGCGATGGTTGGATTTGAAAAGGCGCCTCCATGGGGTTGTGCATAGGTCCCGCCATGTCCCACATCGAGGTTTATTATTGCGACAGGCACATTTTCAATACGTTTAAAATCGTCCATTGCATTTGGGTAGGCAATATCCTTCTCTCCGCCGATAACATAGATTATCGGCGCATGTAACTGCTTGAGAGTGTCTTTGGTCAACTCCGGCATGGAAAGTCCTGCCGGTGGAGCACTGTTCAGTATTCCGCTGTTACAGATAACCGAGGTGTCGATACGCGGATCAGGTGAAACTTCAAGCGCCTGTAAACCGCCGCATGACATTCCCATGGCCGCAACTTTGTCGGTGTCTAATTTTCCATAATAGATGCTTGATTTACGGCTGTTTTCAGCGACAGCCCAGTCAAGTGCCTCGAGCAGACTGATCTTCTTCCGCTCGCCTCCCATTGGCCCCATTTGCGGTGGTTTATTAAGTGATTCAAAGGGCCCTATGGCGAATACGATAAATCCATGGGAGGCGATTTCGTTTAAATACAGCTTGTGCATTGCAGATGAATCGGCGCAGCCGCCGTTTCCCCACAGAAGGATCGGCAGTTTTTGTTCAGGCCCGAAATTATCGAGGTTTTGAGGCCTGTAGATGGTAAATTCGGCAAGTGTGTCTTCTCCCAGGGCGAAAGCTTTATAAGGTCCTGTGCCCCCCTCTTCTATAACGATTGGTTCGGGCTTTTCCGCAGCCATGAGGTAAAATGGCGTTGATAAAAATATAACGATAACTGCCAACAATTAATGTGATCTTACTCATTATTTGCCCTCCTGATGTAAAAAGAGCGAAGCGCATGGAGCCGAGCGCATAGGGCAGAAACACGGTCAACATGGTGTTCGCTATGCTCTATGCGCTATGCCCTATGCATTATTGCACTTTATAAACACTGATAATGACGTAGGGCTTATCTTTTGGCATTTTTTTCGGCATAGTAAGAGTTCCAAGGAAAATAGCATGATTAAGCCAGGCATAGGGACTTTCGGAAGGTGCTTCAAAGTCTATTACCGACCTGGTGTAGGGCGGTTTTCCGTCTTTTGACATGTGCATCAGAGCCCTATTTTGTATCTTGATCAATGTTCCGTCATTTGTCTTAAGTGTATACTTTGCATTAAGTTCAACGTCGCCATCAGGCCTGGTCAATTGCCAGTCAGCACCGCCCGGCACCACTTCCCCTTCAATGCCGGGCCCTTTAAATTTCCCCCCTGTTATTGGTATTATCCTGCGTTCGCCATGTTTGCTTTTCCCAATATTGAGCAGGCCTCCGATTGTCACATTGGCGTCAAATACATGTTCTGCATGAAGCGTTTTAACGTTGGTTCCCTCTACCTGTATTTCCGAATCGGATGCAAAGATTACGGAAACGGACAGGCTCAAACAGACAGATATAACTGCTATAAAAAAAATTCCCTTCATGAAAGACCTCCTGATTAGATATTAAACTGCGATATCAAAGTATAAATATAGTTATAAAAAAATTACTGCACTGCACATTCGTAAGACTCCGCTTTATCAACCGGTCCTCCCCTATACTTCGGGTATTCAGGATAAGAACACATGGGAAGACTCCTGTTGCCGCCCGTAACCTTGACCGACATAGGGGGAGCGATACCTTTTTCAACCCAGTCAGTCAGAAGGTTGAACCGGTTGAAACTTGTTGGTATTGGTTCGACCGGGATCGACTTTCCATTCCCATCCACAGGATAATTTGTTCCCATTAGACCGTGGTTTGCCTGGGGGAGTACAAAAAAACGAGCAAACGTATCTACTGTTTTTCTTCCCATTTTATCTATTACTGACTGATAGTAATCCAACTGTGCACCGGGAGAGGCAAGTGTGTCATTTGAGCCTATGGCAACAATAATCTTTCCCCCGCGTTTCAAAAAGGCTCCCAGGTCCGGGTCGGTTGAATCCAGAATTGAAGATATCTCCTTCCTCCTGTCATTCAATATACCGCCTTCAACATAGTCAAGAGGGTTAGCGTTCAAGTCCTGCATAAGAAACCCGGTTACTCCCAGCACCCCCAGGTGACTATGTAAAGGGGCATTTTTATCAGCGCCTTCCTGGCCTTTATATCTCCTGGATTCTATCAGGCCGCTTCCGGACGGATCGGTATTCGGCAGCCACATACCGAATGACTTTACATTGTTTGCCAGGGGTGTTGCGAATTCATACCTGCTGTAGACAAATTCCAGGGTCTCAATCTGTCCGTCCGTAAGACATGCACTGGCGCTTGTGTCCGAAGGATTCGGGTCTTTGCCGTCAGGGCATCGTTTTGCTTTCCATGGATTCCTTCCAGGTTTTCCCTGTTTAACATCAAATATTTTTCTGCAGGCCATGTAGTTGTTGATGATTCCATCGGAAAGCCCGTCCAGCTTGTCGCATTGACGTATGAACTCACCTGCTATGGCATTTTTCTTTGCCGGAGTTACCCAGTTTTTGAGGGGTTTTTCCTGGATTCTGATAAGTTCAGGCGCCAGCATCAGCGTCGAAAAGTTTACAATGGGAACATTGGCAGCAATCCCGCTATAGTCCTCAGGATATCTTTGTGCCACGGTAAGGGCCTCCCTTCCGCCCTGGGACCCTCCGAAGAAATAATTAAATTGAGGTTTTTCTCCGTAAGCCCTTTCCATCAGCACCATGGCTGCATCATGGGTTTTTTTCAACTGCATATAGCCAAGGTTTTTCATTGCCTCTTCATTCAACGTCCAGTCATTAGGATTCCCCTGGACCGGACTTTTTTGTACCGGCTTTTTGGAGAAACCCATCATGGGACCCATTGAATGTCCGGAATCACTGCCATAGGTGGCAAATCCAAGACTGATAAGAGATGTCCGGGAAGACATATCCGTGCCCCCTAAAAGGTTTGGGATGAATCCGTCCATACCTGCCCCTCCCATCTGTGCGGCATGATGGCTCCATGCAGAAGGAAGCACGACACGGAAATTGATTGGTCTGGCATTGGGTTCCTTTGAAACCGGGCCAATGGAACCGTCTACGGTGCAGTAGCCTGGATTTGGCCCATTGGATTTTGTCCATACAGGCGGTTTAAGAGTTACTCCGGAGACCGGTTCGCCAATGGCTGAAACAGGTATTGAACTCCCAAGCTTTTCAGTAGTGCAGTCAGCCTCGGTGATTTTAATGCTTTTTTCCTGCGCATTACAGTAGTTGATAGTAAAGAAAAGAGAGACAAGGCTGATAATTAGAAAAAATGTTGCTGTTTTTTTGACTTTTAGATCCATTACAATTGCTCTTCATTTTAAATTTATTGCGAAGCGCAAGGTCTAATACCTTATCGCTTGCGGCGATTAAACAGATTTAGTCATTAGTTGATGACATCCTTCTCACTCAATTCCAGGGCTTTTTCCATTTCCGGTGTTACTGAAGCACGCTGTTTTGCTGCAATCTCCGGGTTTCCAAATACCGCCGGAAGACGCAATGGTGTTCCGTAGGCGCCCAGTGGCGTGTATCCAAGGGGTGAAAGTAAAATAAAACCATGATTTTCGGCCAGTCGAATAAGCTGCCTGTTATTGGCGTCTATGTATCGATTTTCGCCCGACATAGCACCGTGCAGAAATACAATCATCGGCACCCTGGACTTGCCATCCCACGAAGTGGGTACGTACAGGCGGTAAGGCATGTCTCTATCAGCAGCAGGGAAATGATATTTCCGGTGCATATCCCCTTTGGCACGCCATTGCGAATCGTATGGATTTGCATAATTATAACAATCCCGGACAATAGCGAGAATTGCGCACAACCTTTCTCGCCGGGGCAATCAACCCTGGTGGGCAGGGCTACTGTTTTAAAATACTGAATAATGTTTCTTCTGAAATCCGCACCGTTTAAAGCCAGACAACTCAATCATGAAGCTTTGGCAATATAACCCCTTCAAAACTGCTGTTAAAGTATATAGGTATACTAATCTTTTTATTTGTGTCAATAAATTTATCAGGAGAATCAAAGATGTTCAGGGTTCCCCGAATACATCGCGGGATCTTCGACAAGAGGACATCCGCCGTCACTGAAGCTTCCGCCTTCGTTAAAACTATGGCGGGATAAAATGGCGGGACAAGAGGGTTCGAGGGGCCGAGTGAAAAGCATAATGATAGAATATTAAGATTTTAGCCAGACATTAACTTATGTTGAGTCTGGTGCCCAAGAATGTAGAGGGGTTTCTCGTCGCCTGTCGCGCCTTCTCCTCGGAAGACTGCGTAAACGACCATTTTAACCTCATACCTCATTGCCTGTGCTTTGGACAGGTAGCCGGAAATGCAGCGGCGATAGCGATAAATGATAACATTAGTGTCAGAAATATAAAGTTCCGGACTTTGCACGATATCCTCAAAAAACAAGGTGTTATCTTGCCGGAGTAAAAAGCCGTTTAAAAAATGACGCTGTTAAGTTTTAAGGTTTAAAAAACAAAGATAACGATAAGTAACAGTGAATGGTTCGTTACAATCATTATTATCCTATCCTTAAATCATAATAACCTGGAGCTTCTTAGCAATTCAGTAAGGAATGTACACTCCGGAGGAGATGAACATTTCCTGTCTAAAAATTTTTTATCTTAATATACAAAGTTTATGTTATCTGCACAATTTTATGTGCATCGTGCACACAAAAATGTGCATCCTCTCTTTTTTTGTTCTTTAAAACTAATCCGATTGAATTCCCTTCTTAAAAAATTAGTGGGGTGAAAAGTCCTGCTGTTACTGTATTTTAGTAGCCTCAGGGCAGCTTACTGAAGAAGAGACAAGAAATGCTGCAAGAACGGCCTTTCAGAACAATAACAGACTGACTTCAGAAAAAATTGGAAAGTTTATCCGCCGTACAAGCAGGATGGTCAATATTTATATCTCTGATCTTCGGGCTGCTGTGAATGCCGGCCTTGATCTCAAGTTATTTCTTATGCACCGGCTCGGTATCCCCCAGGAAAGGATTTCTGCCAGATTAAACATTCCGCAAAAGACTGTATTCAACCATTTAGCCAAAAAGGAAATATTTCCTAAATGGCTAAATAGCGACCTGGAAAAAGGATTTACAGTATCACAAATCGCTGAAAAGCACGGCTGGTCTGAACCTATGGTTGGTCGGTTAAATTAAAAGAAGAAAATGACATGGCTAAATACCAGGAAATACAGTGGGGGCTCAGGAGCTGGGATGACTTAATGATGCCTTTTAAACTCCTCCCCCTTGATGGGGGAGGTTGGGAGAGGGTGAGAAGGCAGAATCCACGGAAACATACTGCATATAATTAAATAATTTCTCCCCCTCCCCAAACCCCTCCCGCAAGGGGAGGGGATATTTTATTTGGAGAGTTGCTTAAGTCAACAACATTGGGGCTCAGGAGCTGGGACGAATGGCCCGGAAGGATACCTGCACAGCTCATAGCACACATACTTTATTATTTCTCAAAACCTGGCAATCTGGTGATCGACCCCATGGCCGGAGGCGGAGTTACTGCCGACACGTGCCTGGCTTTCAACCGGCGCTGCTGGAGCTTTGACATGGTTGAGGAAAAGCAGGCTGAAGCTGTTCAGACTGAAGACTGTTAGTGTTTTATATTTTTTTCCTTCAGCCTATAGTCTAAAAAGCTTCAGCCTGATTTTTAAACGCTGACTGGCGTGATTTTCAAAACACTCCGGCAATGGAAGAGAAAAGGAAGAATTCCATCCTCATAAACGACTATATTAATGCAATGGCTGAATCAGGCTGGGAGGAAATACACATCATGTGGGCTCCCATGTCGTCGGAAAGGTTTCATGCCGGTGTGGTGGCGGCCATGCAGAAAAAGAAAATACTTGGCGTTACAAACAGGTATGTGATCGTGGCAGAGAAAAATCGTCACCTTCCCCAAAACTGTTGACATCACCCTTGTACTTATTAATAATAATTTACCTCGTCAAATTCATATAAATTATTGTTTTGCTGGCAAAAACTGTGTCAGTTATTTAACGTAGGGAGATCATGGGTTACAGTCTAAGAATATTTTTTATTGATGAAAATGATAACATTAAAAGAGTCCCTTTAACACGTTTTGATAGAATCAGGGCAAGAGATCCCAAAGAAAAACTTACTGAATATAAAAATTCCAGAATCAGGTATGCAGAAGTGGTGGTTGAACTGGAAAACAGAAAACCTGTTTTTATGGCAAGGGCCGTTTATGGGTATTTAAAATTTGATGCAGATGGCCTGCTTGATAAAAAATTTCTGGATGATGAATGGGAAATAATGTGTAACATACTCCCTTTACCATCATCAAATGATTCAGATAAAATTATTTATGCCAACGACAAATTTGCCAAAAAACGATTCAAAAATGAATTTACATGGACACCTTCTCCCGGACTTGAGAAGGAAATCTTTGATAAGGTATTTGAATAAAATTTACATCCTGTTTATGTCAAACCAGTAACTTAATTTTCCTTTTAATGTCCCATCCTGTTCGTAGGGGCAAATCCCAGTGTTTGCCCGATTCTTTACAGAAGGATCAATTGACCTGTCCCATAAATTTATGGGACAGGTAGAAAATATTTTCAATAATCTACCTAAGTTGTTGAAATGGCGTTCATTTTACGAAAATGACCTCTAATTTTTGATGGACACCTCATGAGAGGTCCGGATTGCTGCTATGGATCATGATCTCAACCGGTCACAGGTTCAGGCTAAAATCAGGGGCAGGAAATTTATTGAGAGTGCAATGGAAGAAATTATAAATAATTACAAGATGAGCAATTAAGTCGAAAAGAATTCTTCATCAATTAAACCGAAACTACTGGAACAGGTGCGCGCCAAAATCCGCGTAAAACATTACAGCCGGCGGACAGAGGAAGCATATGTCAACTGGATAAAAAGATACATTTTGTTTCATAAGAAAAAGCAGACTGAAGACTGTTGGACTGAGGGCTGAAGGAAAGGCAAAAACCAAAAAAGCCTTCAGGCAGCGTATTACTAACAGCTTTTAGCCAAAACAGCTTCAGCCTGTTTTTAAATAACCCTGGCAGGATAACAATAAAAAAATACCTGAAAATATAAGTATGGACATCCGCATTGGATACAATGAGGTCGAATTAAGGAGCAGGATAAAAGCATGTGGAGGGAAATGGGATCCTCGAAAAAAAATATGGCAGCTTTCTTACGAAAAGATAAAAAAGCTTGATTTATTAAAGAGGATTGTTGATGATAACGAAACCTAAAATGTTACTATAAAAAGAAACATAAAAATCAAACCCCCAAAAGAAAAAATGGCTATATATAGACAATTTTCAAACAGGCGAAAAAAACAAATATGTCTAAATATAGACATATAAAAGTGTCTAAATATAGACATATTTTTTATATATGTCTAAATATAGGAACAAATGTCTAAATATAGACATTTACTAAACCCGCTCTAGACGGCTTAATAATATGTTAAGTGTCACCAATATTCGAAATTATGGAAAAAGAAATAGCTCAAAAAATAATGTTAAGTCTTGAAGTTCTCGGTGAAGCATTGAATGATTTAGCGGCTGATATCGAAAAAATAAAAGACCTAGAAGAAAAAAAGAAATACCGCAGGGGTGTTGGCGAATTGATGGGAAGATCTTACACAGACATTATGCGCCATATCATTAAAGAATACCCTGATCTTGATCCAGATAAAGACTTAGATTGGAGTAAAGAAATACCGTCTAAAAAGAGCACTCGTGATAAAATAAAAGAGATTCAAGAAAAATATTTAAAGAAAATACAGGAAAATCTTCCTGATGATGTAGCTTAAACACTTAACCTGGCACTCAACGTGACATGCTATTATCTCGCCGAATCGGCCTTTCAAGGTTCTGCGAAATTTTTACCAATAATAGTCTTTGTTGGTATGCACCGCATGCCCGTTAGTTAATCGTTAAGCTTTCAGAGTATGAAAAGAATAATAAATATAGCATTCAAATCATTAACAGCTCTTTTCTCCATATTAGCAATTTTGTTCTTATTTCTACCTTTCTTGAATGCCTTAACTAAAACATATGAAGGGGGAGAACAAATTATTATTAGTTGGATTGCTTTTTTAATATTTGGTGTTTTAACAACAATATTTGCCGGAATAAACATGCTTTTTATAAATCCGGAAAATCGATATTTTTCTAAAAAGGTGTTAATAATAACCTGGGTAGCACCAGTTGTATATTTGATAATAATGTTATTGGGGTACTTAGGCATTTTAACCTATGAAGCTATAAAGGCAGCTTAACCTGTCGCTCTACCAGACCCCGGATGGTTCATTGCTTGTTGCGGAAATCACGGCGGGGCTGGTAAGCGGGTCGTTATGTACAAGGAGGAATTAATGTCAAAACTTATTGATGAGCTTAGACAATATGCGTTAATGACAGCAAATCAAATAAAGGTGGATGCTGGAAGTGATGAAATATTAGAACAGAAAGCCTATGAGAGAGTAAAGACATTCGCAGGGATAATATGCCCGGTATGTTGGGTTAAAGAGGAATCCAAATCCGAATTAGAAATAGAAGCGTATGCCAATGAGTCAAATGCTTATAAATGTAAAAAATGTGGGTTCAGTAGTATATTTCCAAAACCATAAGCACATAACATCAGGTTCAACCAGTCAAGAAAAATCCCTTGCTGGTTAACCTGGGCGTTAGGCTTGGATAAAATATGACAAAAGATGATTTATTAGGGATTTTCCGTACCGCAAAAAATAACTATAGACTCACTTATGTATTAATGATGCTATCATCACAAGATGATATGATTATTGATGTTCTTCAACTATATAAAACTATTGATCCCAAATTAAAAGTCATAGATGGTATCGAACCTCTCATACTTGATAAAAAGGTTCTAAATATTGCGGTTGACCAATTCCATCTGACAGTATTGCGCTCAATTGTAAAAGAACTTTTTGAGGTAATAAAAATCTATTGTAAAAACACTGATCAAAATACTCTTTTAAAGACACAGGATTGGTACCAAGTATGGAGAATCATCCGAAATTGTTTATCACATGATTTTCATTTTCATTTTAATAAATATGATAAAAGTATTTTACCAATATCATGGAATGGAATTGAGATCAGGGAAGATATGGATGGTAAGCAAATGACAATAAGGCACTTTAGTTATCAGAATGTATGGTCACTTGTAAATGAAGTCGAGGCATTTACCCAAAAAGAATTAGCCTAACACTTATAAGGCCTCCCCTTGTCAATAGAAAATAGTTCATCGAAGCCGAAAAAATATTTATTTTTTTCAGTCTAAGCAAAACGTCCTGATGAATCAGTAAGTAACTGCTCTGACTTAATTTCATGCCGGGATTAAGGATCAAAGATCCTGCACCAAACACTTATTGAGGTTCAACAGTCTATATGTAATCCGAATGCAACTCAAAAAAGGTAGTACAACCTACTGAGTAGCAGGAATATTATTTGCGCGAGAATGGGTCTGAGTTAACTCGTCGGAGCGCAAATAATATTCCTGCGGTCCAAAGGATTACTGACCGCTGCAAACATATAAATATGAATGCGACCTAGAAATAATACCGTGCCCTCATACCGTCCTAATCAATAAAATTGGTTGATAAACTTCATCACCAGTTAGTTACAGGATCGGGGAGGGGCAGAACCTTACCTACGAGCCAAAAGGCACGTTGATATTTTTAAGGAGCAGGACGGACCGCTAATCAACAAATATGGTTACCTGAATATATATGCACACCATCCGCTGAGTGCTCTATGGCACAAGGGTTTTCTTCTCCCCGCCTGGATGCGACTGCGTGCTTTTTTCCATATGGTACCAGTTAGACGTCGAGCTTATCCGCCCCCTCCTACTCTAAAGCCCAAAGAATATTTCCTGATCAAAGGGCTTCTTGTTCTTTAACATGAAATATACTGCACGACCCAGCTTGTGTGCCAGGATAGTCAGTGCTTTACCTTTACCGTGTTTGTTTGCATGCTTATCCAGATATTTTTTAGCCTGCTTATTCCCCCTGATAAATAGAACTGCAGCTTCGGAAAAAGCCCATTTGAGATGAGCATTGCCAATTTTCTTGCCGCCTGATCCATACTTTTTACCATTTGATTCCTTTGAACATTTTACAAGCCGGCAATAGGAGGCAAAATCCTGGACAGTCGGAAATCGATTAATATTATGGATTTCATAAAGAATTACCATCGATAATATTTTTCCAATTCCGCTGATAGTGTTAAGTATAGCAATAGATATCGGGTCATGATGTCTTGCCGTCTTGACAATATTCCATTCCAGTGAAGCAATAATAGGGTCATAGGCTTCGATGACCTGGAGATCGACAGCTATCATATTTTGTGCGGAAGGGTCGTCGAACATCTCCACAACTCCTTCGCGGTGTTTAGGTCGGGAGATTTTCCCGATAGGTTCATCGATATTGTACTGGCTTCTTGTATTTTGTATATGGCTGAAAAGTTCAGCCCGTTTTCTTACCAGATGAGTTCGTCTTCTTAAAAGATCTCTTGTAGATCTCATTTTTGGAGGGTATACATATGCCTGAGGTATCATTCCTCCTCTGAGTAATCGTGCTATTTTATGAGAATCGATTTTGTCATTTTTTGCTTTGCCACCATGAATGGCTTTCATGTATAATGCGTGGCCAAGAACGAAAGGGATATTTTCTTCACCACAAAGATCAGCGATCCAGTACCAGGTGAACATACACTCTACACAGACGACAATGTCTTCCCTGTATGGCTCAATGACTTTTAGAAATACTTCCCTGTCTGTCTTTATGTTTCTGTGCACCATGATTTCCCCTGCTTCATCCAAAATACAGACATACATTTTGTTTGTATGCAGGTCGATTCCGCAATAGTATTTGTGTTGTTTTGTATAAAAATTCATCTGGCTTCCTCCTTGTTAATGGGTTTTTGTTTTTTCGCAAAAGAACTATATACCATTCTTGGAGGAGGCCTTAAACATTATCATCAAAATAAACTCAGACCGTGCTACTATCTTGCCAGATCGGTGTTGAGTGCAACATATCAGCAATGATGTTGGCAAATATTTATTATTATAAACCGCACGGCTGGTTATTTAGCGCGTTAAATTAAAAAAAATGAAAATATCCATTTTTATACTATGTTCTCTTATTATTTTGGGTTGCACAGAAAAACCTGAAGAGATACTTTTTCAACCAACAGTTATAAATGCAGATCAAATATTTATTCCTAAAAACCTAGAAGAAGCCCATCTAGAACTCGACCGGGGATTATCCAACCATGCAAAAGAACTCCTACGTAAAGGTCAGTCAGAACTAACCGAAGATGAGAATAACTCATATTCTTTTTCTTTGGGACACTTTGGTCTGGGATTATGGATGCGAAATAATTGGGAACTCTGGAAAGGTGGTGAGTTATCAAAATATTTTAATGAACTAGGAATACATCACCCTGATGATATGACAGGCATTATTTTAAGGTCCTACATAGCAAAGCTTAGGGGGGAGGAATACTCGATTGAGAAGGATATAGAACACTATCAAGCTTATTGGAAAAAAGTAGAAGAAAAGGAAAAATACGAAGCGGAAATGGATAGTATCAGATCTCAACGTAGAAAGGAGGCAATGTTAAATTGGAAGTGGAAATCAAATACAGCTCCTGTAGCAAATCTAAATCCCCATTTTAACATTCCGGATGTGTGGGGTCTGCAGCCATATGATAATGGTTTTATAGTTACAGTGAGAGATTATAGAGAAAAATATAACCCTGTATGGCACGATGGGATCTATTTCCTTGCTGCACCTAGAGTTGATCTAAAGCCAATTAAACTAACATCATGTTCTGAAATTTATGATGTGGTTGTATATGAAGGGGTTGCAAATTGGTTATGTAAAGAAAAAAAAGAAGGTTGGAGTATTATATCTACTTCACCTGTTAGAAAAACTAAAAAGAGGAAATTGTCAAATGTCCCTGAAAATGATTGGTTAAGACTAGGGAAAGGAAAAGAAGGGTTATTAGTTATAAGTGCTGACACAATATATAGAGAATCATCAGGTAATTTAAAAGAAATATACAATGCGCTTTCAAGCACAAGGCAATACCACATGTTTGATTTTGATGCATATAAAAGATCTACTCCCGACTCCTTTTTCCCACAGAGAAGTAGAACTCCTTTGGAGTATGACAGGGCTATATATTTTCATGTAGAAGATAAAAATAAGGCAACAGATCTTTATCGCCTAGCTCTAGATGAAAAGCATCTTGAAAGCGTTCGTGAGATATTTGTCTATGATTACATCGGAAATTATAGCTACTATTGTAGCGATGTAGCCCTTGGTACTAATGGCGGTCTATGGATTGCATCAAGTGGATTTACTAGCCTTGTGAAAATAGCTAAGGATAATAATATTGAGATTGCATCAATTTTAGGTAAAGTTACACATTTAGATAAGAGTTCTATAGATAAAATATCTTCTACTGGAGATGAGGGGCCAACATTGCCTATAGGGTCAATCCATATAGTAGAAGACACAATATATCTCGCAGGATTAGAAGGTATCGTAAAAGTTGAAAATGGTGAAATAACACCATTAGTTAATTATGATAAATATCAAATTACACCTAAAAGGCTTGGTATATTTCCAGATGGTAGTTTTGTAATTGGGAATAGTGATGCAGGGCTATATATCTTAAGAAAAGAAAAAGAACAATACAAGTTTAGTACACCTTCGTTATCCAAAGAAATATATTTGGTCGATTAATCTTATATGGTGAAAAATGATATAAATTAAAATATAAAACCTCGGTACTAAGCTATATTTTAAAAACCGAAAACTATAAAATTTAACAAGTAGCTACACCAGACCCCGGAGGGTTCTTTGCTTGATATAAAAATTCACGGCGGGGCTGGTGAGCAAATCGTTATAAGCTTGGAGAGATATGCTCAAACTATATACACCAAAAACCGAAGTTGAATTACTTATTCTTAAAAGCATCTTCGATTTGGAAAAGATACATTACTATGTGCTTAATGATTATTTTGGATCAATGAAAGTGGGGCCAACAATTGAGCTTTACAACGAAAAAATTATTTATGTTTCAAATAGTGATTACAATTCTGCACAAGAGATCTTAGATGATTATTTGAGTAATATAAAAAATGATGATGCGGTATTTAAATCCCAATATTCTATTCCTGATAAAATAAGAATGGTAATAGAAAGTCTATTATGTGGTTGGTTTATGCCTGGTAACAGGTGGGGTCACAATAAATCAAATGAAAAAAGCTTATAACCATTGCATCTACAAGGTGCGACAAGAAGTCGCCTTTATATATTGCTGGACAATGATCCAGCCTGCTGTATCACCAGCAGTTTTATACTTCGGCATGCATTACCAGTAATGGTTTTGTGTGAAGCCCGAAAGACAATGTAGCCCTTAGCTATACGCTTGGAGAGGGAATCGTGAGAAGACCTCAACTCTGGAAGCACAAATCTGGATGGGAGCTATGAATGATGGTATGCGCAACATATGTGAACTGTTGATAAACGTCGTTATGCGATGACAGGCTAAATGTGCTGACAAGCCTGGGCCAAAATGGCAAGAGGTATGGTTGGGGTGCTCTTGTTTCATTCCACGTGATCTATGACTCCTCCGGCGGACAGACAGGCGCTAACCCATTGTGTATTAAAGGCGGAACTTGGTAAGCCCGTATTTCTCCCAGTATTGGGACAGTTGACCGATAGAAAGGAAGACCTATGGGGATGCGGGTAGAGGAGGCTGGAAAAAGCGAATGCCAATCTGTAATGGGTTGGATACGGGTTCTAAATTTGCCCGGCTCGAAAGAGAGCAGACTTCCGGCGCGGTGTTGAATCACGGGAAACGTTTTGAATGAGATAACTGTATTGGTGTGGATAGATGATATCATATAATGGTATTGACGGCCTTGCAGGCTATGAGCTCTGGTGGAATTCCATAGATTGGGATCTGCAAAAGAAAATAGTATCTCGTATACAGGCGCGTATCGTGAAGGCAGTGAAAGAAGGATTGAAAGAAACGGTCCGTAGTCAATGGGGACGTCCATGAAAAAATGATTATAAATGTTCTTGGAATTAATTCATGGACGTCCCCATTGACTAAAAGGTGAAATATATTCGTCCCATAAATTTATGGGACGGGCAGGAAATTTATCAAAAAAATAGCCTAACTATTTGATACTGCAATTATATTACGAAAACAGGCTGTTAATTTTAGTGGACAGGCAAATGAATGTATAAATTCCATTCATCAGTTGAATTTAGGATGGAAACAGGTTCAGCTTATCTGATCTGTGTGATCATTAATCAATGAACGCTTTATTATTTTGGATTCACGACGCAAGTCAAGGACTCTGAATTAAAAGGGAACGTTAGTTATCTTCAAGTATGAAATATTCATAACAGAGACGTTGTCCTGAAGACAAACATATCGCCTCTGAAATAACTTTGACTGATGAACAGTGTCTCATCTGAAACTGATTGATATGTGGTTTCATTAAAAAAGGCGGGCGCCCCGAAAGGAATCTCCAGGGCACAGGATACGTCGAGATCAGCTGCCACAGATCTCAGGGTTTGATTTACTTTATGAATTTTAACTCCCATTGCCTTTTCGATTGTATTTAGAATATCATCCTTTTCAGCTTCCTTTTTGGTTATACCTGCACAGTGGGATGGATCAGCATAGTAGGTATTAAAGGAAACCGGGAGACCTTTATATATCCTGATCCGTTTCAATCGCCAAATCTCCTGTTCGGAATTCATGGAAAGAAAATTCTGCACATATTTCGATGATAATGTCCTGGTAATTTCCAGTACTTTCACCTGGGTATTCAGTTTATCAATTGACTCCCTCAGCCTGTTAAAACTTCTGCCCAGTTCAAACTCCAGTGGTTCGGGATCAATTTTTGATACTGTTGTTCCCAGACCGCGCCTACGCTCCACAAATCCATCGTTTTTTAACTTTTCCATTGCTTTGCGGATAGTAATATTGCTTGTTTGAAATTCCCTTTCCAACTCTTCACCCGTAAAGAGTTGTTTACCCTGGTTGTATTCTCCCGCTACGATACGTCTCTTCATAGTTTCTGCGATCTGGATAAAAAAAGGAACAGATGACTTATGATCAAGAGTTATTTTTTCTTCTTTTATTTTTTTATTTTTCATTGTTTTGAGACCTAAAATTAATGGTAACTAAAATATTAAATAAAAAATGAGCATATTTTAAAAAAAATCAGATTTGATTATTAGGTATACTTGTATACAAAATGAGAAGATATATCAAATACTTTGTTACTCAAAGTAATTAATGTTCGTACAGAATTTTCTCCGGGTGCCTGTGGTTATTTTTTTAAGCATACTAAAACCCGTGGGGTGTATCACCCCACGGGTAAATGTTGATCAGGGACAAGTAACGATTTCTGATTGTAAGGATATCTATACCAGATTTTATTACCTGGCCGCCTTGATATTTTCGGCAAAGAACCGGAATATATCCGGCATACCAGCGCCAATTACTGTTCCATGATCGCCATCGGGAATTTCTATATATTCATGCTTCATTTTAAGTTTTTCCAGACTATCGCGCCATTTATGGGTAAAATTCGGAGCTACGACTTTATCCTTTCCTCCCTGAATTATCATTACAGGAATTCCTGCATCCTTCATGGGTTTTAAAATTTTATCACTGTTTTGCATCATCATAAAAGCTGCGGGAGCAATGGCAGCCACTGCTGCCCAGGTGTCAGTATATTTCTGACCCAGGAATAGAGCGCCTGCACCTCCCATTGAGTGCCCCATGAGGTATATACGATTTTCATCTATATTGAATTCTTTCTTCATCATATCCAGGACATTCATAACATCCTTTTCACTCAACTCTGCCAGGTTAGGCGGTTCAACAGGGCGGCCACCCATTGCAATCACCGGTGATCCATACCAGCCGCTTACATTATATCCCATGGGTCCGGCAACTATATAACCGTCTTTTTCTGCCAGGTCTATAAGGCGATCACGTACTATAAAGTTTGCATCACCACCAAATCCATGCAGAGCAATTATCAGAGGATTCTTTTTTTTCTTTGAAACCTTTGATGACACATAGACCACGTAAGGCAGGTCTTTATTCGTTTCCTTGAAGTGATACTTGCGTTGCTGGGCTCGTGGGTCCGGTTTGATAGTAATCGGAAACTTGGGCATGGGCTTTTTAGCGGGCCCTGGCGGTTGTGCAGTTACGGGCAGGACAAGTAAAAGACTCAATAAGAGTGCGAACATAAAGGTCAAGATGCGTTTTGTTTTATTTTTCATGATATATTCTCCTGTATCATTTTAAAATTAACATTTTGAATAAAAAAGAAACCGACAATCCTGTTTATAAATCAGGTTATTTGTGAATCAGTAAGTGCGGCAACCGCCGGGGATCAGCAGATTCGCCCCTTATGATTTACAGATTAACGCTATCCTGCAAATTTAATCCGAGAGAGTTTATACAACTCTTCTCTGTAAGCAGGTGTCAGTGCTGCCATTCCATAATGACTGAGATGCGCCGGTTTGTCAGGATTGCAGAATTTTTCTACAAACTTTGCTGCCTCGGCTCTCTGCTGCTCCTCACCGGCGTCAGATGGATACTGATCCGGAATTACGCCTATGACAATCTGATCGCCGTATTTCTCATAAAGCATATGGGTATCATTCATTGCCTGGGGACCCCAAATATCCCAGCCAGCCTCTATAATAGCCGGAACCTGAATTCCAAGATGCCCGCAACTGTGAAGATCGGCTATTTTCCCCCTCTCGTGTATATGGTCGGTCAGCCTTTTCATCGCGGGAACTATCATTTCTCTTGCTGTCTCCGGAGAGAAAAACGGCGCCCTTTGTGAACCCCAGTCATCATGTACAGTGAATCCATCGGCATCAAAGTAGTCGATGAATTTATCAACAATCCGGATATACAGATCCGTCAGTTTCTCAAACAGCGCCTTTACCGCATCCTGCTGATCCTCATCTATTAATGCCATCACCGCGTTATCAAAATCCATAAATGAGATCAGCCGTTCATAATAACCATTCATAATCCAGGGCATAACCGCGTTACCCTTGTTTAAGTAATCCTTATTCGCTCTGGCTGACCCTTCCCAGTCCCAGCTGTTAATGTCCGGCCAGACAAGTTTTTCTTCCCACTCATTTGCATCTTTGAGAAACGGCTTCCCCGGCTTGACCATAGAGCCCCGGGCAGCTTCGACATATTGCCATTCTATGCCGAACATATCTTTGCCGCCGAAATTTTCCCGCGGCAGCGGACTTGCTTCAATCATGAATCCCCTTGCTACATTATCGGGATACATATTCGGGCAGAACATTGTCGCTTCCACGTTTGTGATCTGCCAGACAGGTTCTTTGCGAACCAATCCGATATAGGCCTCCCTTGGTGCTATCGGAAAATCATAAATCAGTGAACCGGGCATCCCGGGAAAAAAGGCGGGTATTTCACCGACGACGTTTAATTCACCTTCTGAAAACGGGATTTTGTTGGACATGGTTTCTCCTATTCTTGATACCGTGTTAATAAAAAATGTAGATAATAATTTAACAATATAAATTCAGTTTATTAGCTCAAAAATAACTTTTAATTAAATATGGATCATTAATTATCAGACGATCCGTATTTTAAGTTCGTAATTTCTTTATGCTGCCCGGGCTCTTCTCTCTGCATTTGCACGCATAATTTCTTCCAGTTTATCATCAGACAGCGAATAGAAAATAATTATTGCAAAGGCCAGAAAACCGGCAGCAGCAGGAAGATAGCATATAAGATTCATCAGGCTGTTTATAAACTGCTCGCTTGGCGCCATGTTCGGAACAAATCCGATAAAACCCAGGCCAGCGGGAACAATAGTTCCTGCAAGTGCTATTGCAATCTTTATTGGAAGCGTAAACATGGACATTATGACCGCACTCGCATCTTTGCCTGTTTTATAAAAACCGTACTCGGCAGCATCCATATACATTGCCTGGCGTATAGGCCCGTTGACTCCTGCACCAAGCGCCGATACAACAATAATTGCAATATAGATATAGGGAGAACTCAGACCGAAAATTCTAAGGACTATGTAACCTGCTGTTCCCCAGATCGAGGCAAAAAGGTATGTGTTTTTCTTGCCTAGAATACCAACCACCCTTGGCGCAATCAGCGTGCTTGCAAAGCTTGCAATAGCAAGTGAGAGCGAATATGGCTTCATGTATTGTTCATTTTCTATTATATATTTGAAATAGTACACTGCCACTGCCTGGAGGCTGAAGATACCCAGGTTGGATGCAATATCCGCTGACATCAAAGTCCTCAGGTGTTTATTTCCGATGACCTGCTGCGCCATCTCCCTTAGAGACATTCTAGTTGACAGGTTTTTTGCCGGATCATATTTATCATAGTCTTTTATCTGGAAAAAAAGAAACCAGTAACCGAGTACCTGAATAATAGCCAGTATCCCCACAGTGTAGAAATATCCCCATGATTCGCTTTTCTCACTGAAGTGATAAAACATATTTAAAACAAAATAGCTGTAGATAATCTGGCTTGACATGCCATACTGAACATTCCTGGTTGACATCCGCATTCTGTCCTTGACACTTTTCGCAACAACGGATATCAGCCCAAGCTGGGCATTGTAGGCAAAATTAAGGCTAACATGGGCTATCATATAAGCCAGACTGAGATAGACAACTTTTATTCCATAGCTAAGGGGCAGATTTGTAAAAGTAAGGGTAAAAAAAACAGAGGTTGCCAGGGGCGGTAAAAGCAGCCATGACCGGTACTGTCCCCAGCGAAACTGGGTGCTCTGTATCAGAACACCCGAGACAGGGATTGAAATGGCATCAACCATATGGGTTACAAATATGATGACAGGGATGATTGATAACTTTATCAGGGCCACATCTGTTAAAAATATAATGTAATACTGAAGCGCCAGAGTCATCATTAATGAAAAAGTCAGGTGTGAAAAACCGTAACTGTGGACAAGCAGGCCGGGAAGTTTCTTTTCCAATTGATAATTTTCCTTTCCCGCTATTCGGAGCAGACAAAGCTGTCAGCGCTGTTTACATCCCCACCCTTGTAACGCGCGAAAAGGGGATAGGGGCAAAGAGGCCTGGATACTCCGGGAAAAGCCCGGCCTGTTGCAATTATGCGATCCGGGGCATGCCCTTTTTCCACCCAGTCCATTATCGCATTGAGCATATTAAACTGGTCCGTGGACTTGCCACCGCTGCAATGGCACATGCCCGGAATAAAAAACAGCCGCACGGAATCCCGTATGGACGGGCCGTTGACTTTCATTATTTCATTGTACCAGGCAGAGATAACACCAGAGGCCATACCCTGATCGGAAAGTCCGTTATAGACGATCATTTTTCCATGGTTTGCGAATGTCTGGAGAAAAGTTGAGTCGGCATCGGTCATTGCTGCTGTATTGCGGGTACGTCGGACATCGCGATCAAAATCAAATTTCAGAGGGTCCAGATCAGGATCCGGAGGTGTTAACTGAAGATAGCCCAGGTTGACCACTCCCAGAGTCGCATCAGCAGAATCCCACTTCCCTGTACCTGAAGAGCCGATATGCATAGCTCTCCATGCAGGTTCTGCAATACCCGTATCATAGTTAAAAGGGCCGTAAATTGATTTCCCATCGCTTGTGTGCGGTCCATTAAACATATCCCGCAGTGCATCCACCTGCGGCTTTGAAAGACAGGTTTCTGTTTTTCCCGATTTGCATGTAAGAATTACGGGATCAAAGTCGCAGCCCTGCCAGTCGTTGATAAAGCCGTCAGCCAGTCCATCAAGTGCGTCGCAGCGATTAAGAAGAGTATCTGCTACAAGGTGCAAATCTTCATTGGAAAAGGCCTTTGAAATTATGGGGCGGCCGTTGTCATCCTTTGGTGCAATTCTGGCTGCCACCTGGAGATTCCATATTTCGTCCATTGCGATCCCGGAAAATTTAATCGCAGGGTCTCCGGCAACAATACCGTCAAAATAAAGTGGTAATCGCTGGGAAGCTATCAAACCCTGGCGGCCACCATTGGAACACCCGACAAAATATGAGTAAGCTGGTGCAGAACCGTAATATTTTGCAATCAGTTCCTTGGCCTTGAGTGTAACTTTATCCAGCGCATTGTAGGCGTAATCGATACGTGCCTGCTGATCCAGGCCAAATGAGCCGTCCAGCATACTGCTGCGATGCCCTCCATCCGTTGAAACCACAGCAAAACCGCGGGCCAGTGCCGAAGGCTTGATCGAACCCATGAGATTGCCTGTAGCAGGGGCAAGTACTCCATCAAGTCCGCCTCCTCCCTGGAAAAAGAAGCGTCTGTTCCAGTTAGTTGGCATGCGTAACTCAAAACCTATTCCAAACTTTTGCCCCTTTGCACCTGTTCGCGGATTAAGCATCCCCTGAATCAGGCAATGTTCCGGCAGCGGATCTCCCTTTCCCATCGGTCCGGGCATCGGTCCGGCAGGTACAATCTCTGCCTTTTCGACTACAAATCCAGGTCCTGCAAGTTTTGCAATATCCGAACAACTCGATGTATTTGTTTTATTATCTGCGGCAGAGGTTTTTTCAACAGGAAACACAATCAGCAGCATCAAGCAGGCTAATGCCCAGCAAATCGTATTGAATCGGTTTAACAATTTATTGATAACAATATTTTTTAAAACCATTGGAACTCCCCCCTTTTATATTTTCCTGAAATAATTCATTATTAAGTAACTTACTTTTTATGGGATTTTAAAAGTCCAGCGTGCCTTGTAGCTGTTTGGATCAAACCTGTCCAGCGTCGGTGTACTCATGCCGACTGCCGTTAAAACAAGTTCTTCTTCCGAATCAGGAACAACTTTAGGCGTAATACGGTATGTCCCGTCAATCAACTGGTCTATGCGCCAAAGTTGTTCAGGCGCACCTGAAAATTCAGGAACTGTTATAAATTCTTTTTCTGCGGTGGCCGCAAGTGCCCTGTTTGTCCCTTCGATAGTAATCTTGAAATATGGGGAACCAAAATAACCGCCGACATCCTGTACGGGCGTGATCGTCCATTTCTGGTGGGGCCTGAACATATAATCCCCGATCCGGACACCGATGTTGCCACTGGGCCACGCCTTTTCCACCTCGGAAAGCTTCTGGGGAGGGATCGGAACAACTGGTTCTTCAATATTACGCCCAAAGAAACGCATACCACTGTCCATCCTCACAAAATCCACTGCAAGCTCCAGGGCGTAGCCGCTTCGTTCTGATTGTATCTCGTATGTGCCTTCCCTGAAGTTGTCACCCGCAACGGGCCAGCCGTCCTTCCAGAGAAGAGGACGAATGCCCAGCATACTGTGACCGCCCTGGACCAGATCCGCCTCATAGTGGCAGGAGAATTTTTGAAGACCGTTGCCCAGGTCTATCAGGCCAAAGTGGCCTGGCCCCACATAATGGCCGCCGGCTGCGACAACAAGCTTGCCGCCGCCTTTGAGCATTGGTACTCCCATGTGATCCACATAAGGACCTGTTATTTTCCTGGATCGTCCTGCACGAATGTTGTATGTGGAGTTGGCACCATCACAGCAAGTGCCGTGAGTGCCAAGAAGATAATACCATCCGTCGCGGTACATCATGGCTGTTGCTTCACAGTCAATTGCGATATCCAGAGCCTTATTTCCGGGGATACGTTTTCCGGCTTTTGGATCAAGCTCAATAAGCCTTATAAAGCCGAAATAGGTCCCATAGGTCAGCCACAGCCGGCCGTCAGTCGGGTCCAGGAGAAAAGCAGAATCAATTGCATCACAGTCTTCAACACCGTCGGATGATGCAACTATTGTCTCATCCTTAAATCCAAAGTCAGGGGAGTTTGGATCAAGCGATTTTGTCCACATGACGTAAACATTACTCGCATGTCCACCTCCCAATCCACCTCCTCCCCTGGCATAAGTCACATAATAGCGGTCACCGATTTTTATTATGTCCGGAGCAACACCGCCACCGGGACGCACAGCTCCTCTTTGCCATGTCCAGCCGTCTTCTGAGATCAAACCTCCAGCACCTGTACCGAAGGTGTAATATTTACCATCGCATTCGGTTATGGTTGAGGGGTCGTGAATGAAAGGTTCACCAACCTGGGCCGATACCCAGCCAGACAGCATGAGAAAAAACAGTAAGTAAAAAGCTGCTGATAAAATTCGGGATTTCATAAAACCTCAGGAATAAAATAGTATTTTAAAAACTGATTTTAATATCCTTAACAGGATCGCCATTCTCATCGATAAACCGCACACAGAAATCACTCATCCCCGGACCATTAATAACAGCGCCGCGGATTATGTTCCTGCCTTTATTTAGCGTGAGTCGTTTGGAGACACAGTCATCCATAACCATTCGTCTGTCACCAAAGAGGCTGACAGCCTCATCTCCATTAAGCCACCACATGGATGCAGAATTGGAACCAACAGCCATGCGAACATTTTTCATCTCCCTGGGGCTGTTTACTACTGTAACTGCCCAGAAAAGGACTCCATATTGCTGCTTGTCAAGACCGCAGGCAAAACGGAACAGCTTCACATTGAAATTTGCGGAATCAAGGGCATGCCACTTGAGGTCTTGATCTCCAACTGCCACTGTGTCGCCATTTTTAGGGATCACAGTAAATTGATCCTTAAAGTATTCGGTATAAAGAGCCTCTCTCACATAGCTGTCAGTAAACACGGTGTTGGTCCGGTTTGGTTTATTGATCGGCTCCAGGAGAAGCCAGCGCTGGAGAAAACCATCCGCATCCGGAGCCTTCTGGGGAAGATGTGGCCGGGGTGAAGTATGGAGCAATAGTCCTGGTATCACTTTTCTTTGCATTATTATCAGCGCCAGCAGGCGCAATAGAAAATACCAGAAATGTTGATACAGCAAGGAGACCGAATATCAACATAAATAAATTACGGAATATTTTCATAATAGATCTTCATATAATTAATTATGATTAAGGATTATATCTTTTCCCCAGGATTAATTTATCTCCTGAATCATCAATCTCATAAAATCTTGGCTTTCGAGGTCCATCTCCTTCCGCATGATGGATAACGAGCAGACGTTTCCCCTCAAATGTTGTAAACAACATACCGTGCCCTGAATTATTATCTACAAACGGGTTTTCTTCCTGAATCCATGGGCCGTTGATTGTTCCTGATTCTGAGTAGGCTACACCCTGTAAATACCTGCCTTTACCCCAGCTTGACCACAGCATCCCAAGTTTACCGGTCTTTGTCCTGAAAATCTGGGGGCCGTCCGTGACCCAGCCCGGGAGTTTCATACCGAAGGTCATCTCTCCGTTCCCAACCATTTCCAGCGCCCATGGCGCTTCACTTGCGCGGAAGAGGCATACAGGCTCAGATACTGTTCTGCTCAGATCAGGAGAAAGTTTTACATATTCCATGGTCCCGTCAATAATCTGGGTCCATTCATGCACAAAAATGAAATATGGAATATTGTTTTCATGCCAGATTGTCCCGTCAATAATGTCCCAGTTGTGGTAAAGATAGTCATAATCCGGGTCAGGGTTAATATGTTTATAGGGACCTTCAGGTTTGTCAGATACCAGAATCTGGGTCTGGTTCCTGTAAACATTGTATCTGCGGGGAACCACGTCAACGAGTTCCTTTCTGTCAGTCCAGGTTGCAGCATAATAATACTTCCCGTTTACTTCGTGGATTTCAGCCGCAGCCACAAACATAAGCCCTTCCATCCAGGTTCCCCTGACGTCAATAGCTCCGTAGGGACCTGTCCAGGTTTTTAGATCTTTGCTTGTGTAAATACTCCCACCGCTGCTGGTCAGATAATATGTTTGTGATTTTTTATCGGGGAAGATATACGGATCACTCATGCTCAGTTCATTGAATGCAGTGGTAATAATTTCGCGGGGTTCTGTAATACTCGGTCCGACCCAGCGCATTATCGGTGCTTTCTTGGCGTTACCTGAAGAGGGCATGCCAAAACCCTTTGAGCCTTCCGGGGCGGGGATGGTTACAGTCGGGACAAGCTGTTTTTTCTCAGCAGCCTGTGCAGATGCGGTTTGGAGTACATAAGACAAAATCAATAGTACAATTAAAAAATTATTTTTATTCATGCCTGAACTTCCTTTTTAAAGATAGAATCAACCCGCAATTAATTTTATTTCAGCATCTGTATTTACCGACTGTAAACCATCCCGGATTAACAGTGTCCTGGTAAACTCACTTGAGTTACCAGGACTTAAGTGATGCCGCTTTAGATCCTGCGATTCGGCCTGTCACCAGACACTCGGAATTATTACCACCGCCATTGTACATCCACCCCCAGAATGATCCCAGTTCACCCGCGCTGTATAGCCTCGGTATGGGGTTATTAAATGGATCTACAATCTGACATGAGGTGTTACGTCTTGGTCCACCCTGGGTATTATACATAATAGGATAGATCTTAAGGGCCACATAGGGTGCCTGATCTATTTTAGTCAGGCCCATCTTAGGCCTGCCAAACTCGGGATCAACGCCTGTGTCACAAAATTGATTATACGTTGTGACTGTTTTTTCCAGGGAGTCCGGTTTGATATCAAGTTTAGTGGCCAGTTCCTGGATCGTATCCCCCTTGATAATCCAGCCTTTTTCTATTTCAGCGCTGTTGTCGCTACTCCATTTATATTTCGTATACCAGTTATACCAGCCCATTTTCATCCCTGTGAAAACAAGTGGCCTTTTAAGGACTCTTGAGTCCAGGATGGCATAACACGGTATGCGCGGGAAACTCTGTGTGTTCAGAGTGTCAAAAAAAATAAGGTACTCCTTTTCTCCCAGCCCATGGCGAGCACGAATAGATTCATTCATAAAACGTTTTCCCTGCTGGTCTGTCAGAATGTAAGGTGCGGAATAAAGAGATACCGATACCGGCACCTTGCCCAGATCGTCATCATCAACGAGAATGGCGCCTATGCCGGCCAGGGCGTTATTCATGTGCCAGAGGTCTGCTCCTGCCTGCTGGGCCATCCTGATACCGTCACCTGTATTGTATGTAGAGCCCCTGCCATACATCGGCCAGCCGGGGAGAAATTGCTGCTGGATATCATGAGCAAATTCAAATCCCCCGCATGCCAGAATAACACCTCGCCTGGCCTTGATCGCGAGAGATTTTCCTTCTGATTCGGCCTTTACACCGATTATTTCCCCATCATTATTGCGAATCAGCTCCTTTGCAGGCGTCTGATACATAACAGGTATGCTCCGATCGTCCACCTGGGCCCGAAGCGGATTATAGAGAGTGGCACCAAAACCGCCTTTTGCATTGGACCATGTTCGCACTGATTCGCCTCCCGGAAGTTCCGGGTACTCCGGCTGAAACATGCCCATCGATTTGGCTTCAACTCCCATCTTCTTCAGCCACTCGTTATTCTCAAACATTCCACTGGCAAGAGTTTTAATGCTTTCCTTATCTGTCAAGCCATAACACAGCGCGGTAATGTATTTGATTCCAGTATCCACATCTGTCGGTGTCCACCACATATTCCCGGATACTTTGCTGTTGCCGCCTTCACGTTCCTTTGGAGCTTTCTCCAGAATAAGGACTTTAGCACCTGCATCATGTGCTGTTATTGCTGATGCGATCCCGGCGAATCCGGTTCCAACAACCACAACATCGGCTTCCTTGTCCCACTTCTGGACAGATGCTGTGCCCTTGCTGATGGCAGGCTCTGCATTAAACCCTACCATAGCTGCCGCGCCTATGCCGGCTGAAGTTGTTTTTAAAAAATCTCTTCTTGACAGGTTTTTCTTTTTACTATCAATACGCTTCATTCTTTAACTCCTTTTTTCTCTATAAAATTATTTCAAGTTGTTAGTTTTAATAACAGGGGAACAATTAATTATTTATTTACCTGAATTGACTTTTTTCATAATGAAAATAATTACTACAACCACCAGTGCCAACAGGGCGTTTGTTGTACAAATAGCATTTACACTCCAGTTTTCTGCAATCATAATACCACCTATAACAGGTGCCATAAATGAGCCGGTCCTGCCTACCCCTGTGGCCCAGCCCAGGCCTGTACCCCTGATATCCGCAGGGTAAGAGATAGCTGCAAGGCCCATGAGCCCTGAGTTGCTTCCGATTACAAAAAATCCCATGACAGCGGATACAACTGCAACCACAATAAAAGTACTGGAAGCAAAATATCCAAAAATAAAAACACTCGCAAAGGCAAGAAAAAAACCGATTTTTAATATATTAAATTTGTTGAACTTATCCATCAAGATACCTATCAATACTGTTGACACGACAGCGCCCATGTTGACGCATGCAAAGGCCAGGCTGAACTCCCGGGATGAAGCCCCACTATTTTTCAACAGGGTCGGTGTCCATGACAGGATCAGCCACAGCAGATAGTAACTCAAGATAAAGGCCATCCATAATAAGATTGTATTGGCTGCGCGTCCTTCCCTAAAAAGGTGTTTGAAAGGAACTCCGGGTAATCTTTTTTCTGATGAAACGAATTCAACATCTTTTCTTGAGGAATAGGATGGAGCAATTTTTGAGACAATTTTATGAATATTTACCTTGTCGCGATCCGTACCTCTTTTTATCAGAAATTCCAGTGGCTCAGGCAGGGAGATTAATGCAACGAATCCGATGCAGCATGCTATGATGCCCCCTACCAGAAACAATGACTGCCAGCCGTATCTTGGAAGAAGGAAAGAAGAAAAAAGTCCGGCACATGTAGCGCCAATCGCGACACCCGCGTACATTGTGGTGGCAAGTGTAGCACGTTTATTACTTGGTGCATACTCTGATCCAAAAGCCAGCGCATTGGGGACAGCTCCGCCCAGTCCCAGCCCCGCAATAAAGCGGAGCAATATCAGTTGTTCAACTGATTGCACAAAGGAGATGGATAAAGTAAAAATACCGAATGTGAAGGCAGAAACCAGCAACATCTGTTTATGGCCAAAACGATCCGCAAGCATGCCTAAAACAAAAGCCCCGATGAGTGCTCCAACATTACCTAGGCTCATTGCAGGGCCAAGGGCAGCGGGTGTTGTATTTAAAAACTCGGCAATTTTAGGTGTTGACAAACTCAGGAGAGACAAATCAAAACCATCGAAAAAGGCCAGGAAAAAGCATATTGTACAGATCCACGTTTGATATAATGTAAACCGTCCGAAATCCAGAACCTCTTTTACACTCACTGAGTTATTAGGCATCTTATCTCCTCTGACTTAATGTTTTGCCATAAATATTCATATCAATATTTTAGCCTCAAGCCTTTGGCATAATTCAAACGGCCCACATAGAATTCTTCTTCATTTTCAGGAGGGGTGATTCCAGCGGCTTTAACTCCGGCCCTCATGGCGTCTTTCTGGTGCTGAAAAATGAGCGAAGTCGGTTTTCTGAACATTCCGCCGTTACCACCGGTCAGCCATTGAAGGTATTTCATTCCCAGCATGCCGGACTGAAACGCAACACCTCTTGCGTCCAGTGTAACAGGGGCCAGTTCCCAGTATATCTCCATACCCTTGAGGAAATCACCTTTAAGAAATTCATTGAACATCCTGAGGGCACGTGAATCATTGTTGCCGGCCTGGTCGAAGATAATGTAGTCAGCGGGGCCCGCATATTGCTGCTTGTATTGAGCAACTGTGATAGGCCACTCGGAAGGTTCCGCTGACTGAAACAGTATTTTATCACCAACCCGATTATAAATTTCAGCCCATTTACCTATACCATCCTCCAGATATGACTTGATCGCAACGACGTTGGGTATATCCGTAATTTTTTCTATGAGGGCCGGATTGAATTTGCTTGGATGAAACCTGCCAAAATCAAAAAAAGGTTTAGGCCATAAATCGATGGCCAGGTTTGTCGAGTCACACAATGTTCTTGTTACATTATATATGTCTTCTTCTGATTTAGCATAGAACATGCCAGGCCAGCCCAGGAGCACATGGGATCCTCCTATCTTCTCAAAAAACCGGAGGAGCTCAATATCCCGCTCAATAGTGTCTATACCAGAAAACATGGAGACAAGGACCTTGTCCTTTGCCTCATCACATACTATTTCAAGGTATTTTTTTCGCTCCTCAAAGGTAAGAGAGCATATTTCAATCTGGCAGAAAACGCTGAATACCCCTTTACTGATATTATTCCTTACATCATGCCTGATCCCGTCTTCATCCAGTTCCCTGAGGTCAGGTGTAAGCGAAGGGCTGGTTGTGCCACATAAACCGTGATAGTGCTCTTTTGCCCACTGTTTAGCTTCCGATTTTGTAAATTCCACTTTTCCCCTCCTTATTATTTTAATGAATATGTAATATCAAGCATTTTAAGCATATGCCTTTAACCTGGCCCCTTTTGCATAATTTACTCTGCCTACATAGAATTCTTCTTCGGGTTCGCGCGGGGTCAGTCCTATTGCCCTGAGACCGGCTCTGATTCTCTCTTTCTGGTAATCGTAGAGCCTGCCCGTAGGCTGCCTGATGCTTCCGCCGTTGCCTCCGTTACACCAGTGGGCGTACTTGTCTGTGTGGGCCATAACAATGCCGGAATGGAAATAACCGGCGTCAAGCCCCGGGCCGCCTTCAGTCAGGGGTGCAAGCTCCCAGTAGATATCCATTGCTTTATCTATTTCACCATTTGTAAGGAGTTTGAATATGTTGACCATCCTCGGATTCTCCGGGGTCTGCATGCAGTAAAAAGGCCCTGCTCCGGACCATTGCTGTCCGTATTCAGGGATTGTAATAAACCATCTGTCCGGCATTGGATCATTGACAAGGATCATGTCGCCTATCAGACGGAAAGTCATGACTGTAATGGCCATACTGCCGCCTCCGCCGAGTTTCATGGCAACCACATTCGGTATATCGGCAATTCGGGGCAAGAGGTCGGGAGGAAAAAAACTGGGATGATATTTTCTTGTGTGAAGCCTGCCGGTGTAGAGCACAATCCCCAGATTGCTGGAGTCGCACATGTATTTGTACATCTGATAGATATCCTCTTTCGAACGGGGGTAGTATTGTATCGGATGTCCAAGGGTGGCGAATGTTCCGCCTACCTTCTCAATATGCCTGAGCATTTCTATATCCTGTTCAACGGTATCCTGCATTACAGCGACAGAAGTATGTACCCTGCCTTTGGCCTCATCACATACTATTTCCACCAGTTTTTTTCTCTCTTCGAATGTCATTCCGCAGGACTCCGGCGAAACCATGATAGAAGTAAAACCATTTGCAATAATATGGTTTACATCATACCTTATGCCTTCTTCATCAAGGCCTTCCAGATCGGGAGTGAAGGACGGGAAGATGACGGTCTCGAGCCCCTTCATGTGCTGTTTTGCCCATTCTTTAGCTTCGGATTTGGTGAATTCAATGGTCATTTATGCCTCCTTTTAAGGAAAGTTAAAAATATTCAGGTTTGAACAGACGGATCGTTCCTGACATATTCAATAATTCGCATAAAAATATCATCATAAAATAGACTAGCCTCCTCCAATCATTTGCAGCCATTCCACCTCAATATACTCTCTGTCCTTAAGCTTATCCTGCATAACGATTTTTAAAAGCGCATCGTAGGAATGCACACTTTTTCCCTCCACTATGAAAATTCCCTCACTAAAGTTTAAAACATTTCTGGCTTCTTCCAGATCATATATATATTCACCCGGGCTGCCTTTAGGGAGTTTGATTTTTAATTTGGGTGGAGGAGACATTTACCGCCTCTTAAACTGAGTTACTTCATAACACTGCGAAGTTTGAATCATGAACATTAAAATAATATACCTACCTGCAGCCTAATACCGTTCTTTTTACTATCTCTCTGGCGATCTGTATCTTGTACCCGTTGTAATTCAATCCAACAGCATCTGATACGGCAGCATCGCCGGCCGCTTCGGCATTAACATCATCTATCACTTTACCGGTGATGGCTTTCTCGGCTTTGGTCACTCTGTATGGCTTATTAAAAACCGCGTTAAGACATATCTTTGCACCCTTATTGCCAATGGCGGCGGCACAGTTTACTATCGGAAAGTCAATGGACTTCCTCAACGCAAACTTAGTGAAAGAAGATTTGACTCCGGGGGCCGGTTTCGGCATTTGTATCTCTGTTACTATCTCGTCATTATCGAGCAAGGTTGATTGAACGCCTTTGTTTGACGCCCAGAAATCCTCAGCATCGATAGCCCTTTTTGATGTTATGATCTTTGCATCCAGTACTATCAAAGCCGGTGCCAGGTCCGAGGGATTAACCGCATAACACCCGCAGTTAAAACACCTGTTTGCTTCCGTAAGGGCGGCGCTGTGGTCCAGGGTGCCGACATCCTCAGTCTCTATGCTCTTCCTCTCCGGTATAGGGACTTCCGGATTTTTTATCCTGCTGCTTTTTTGAAGGCATGAGGCATCAAATTTCAGGATAGTGTCGCCGGTTTTTATGCCCTGTGTTTTTTGCCTTCCTTCTCCGCCCATAAGATATTTTTCGATAGAACAGGCTGCCTTTCGTCCGGCTGCTATGGCACTGATAACTGAAGCGGACCCTGTTGTAATATCCCCGCCCGCGAACAGCCCGGGCATACTGGTTGTATATGTTTCGGGATCAACGGTTATTAAACCCCTGTCTATGTTCAATGACAACCCGGGATCAATAAAAGAAAGATCCGATTTCTGTCCTATTGCCAGGATAACCTGATCAACATCCACTATCTTTTTAGCATTATCATCAAAAGCCGGAGAAAATCTGCATGCATCATCATATACAGAAGTGCATTTAACCAGTTCCACTCCTGTAATCCTGCCGTTCTCTTCAACTATACGGCAGGGGCCCCAGGAAGGAAGTAATTTCACCCCTTCGGCCACCGCAGTATCAATCTCGGCGTCGAAGGCAGGCATTTCTTCACGGCATTCCAGAGATGAAACATATACCTTTTCCGCACCAAGACGCAGGGCAACGGTAGCAACGTCAATTGCGACGTTTCCTCCGCCTATCACCATAACCCTTGGTAAAACCTGAGCTGTTCCGAGACGTGCCTTGTTCAGGAATTTTAGGCCGGATAGCAACAGTTCCTCTTTCTCAATTCCCAGGGGTGACTGTTTCTGGACTCCGCATGCAAGGAAAAGGCTGTCAAACTTATTGTCAAGCTCCTCAATGGATACATCCCTGCCGACGTCAACTCCAGGTTTTATTTCAACTCCCATATTTTCAAGTACTTTTATCTGCTTTTTGATAATTTCCCCTGAAAGCCTGTATGGAGGGATGCCATAAAAAAGCATTCCACCGGGTTTATTCAATTTTTCAAATACGGTTACCCGGTGCCCCGCTTTTCTGAGATAAAATGCTGCGGAAAGGCCTGCCGGACCTGATCCCACGATGGCAACTTCCTTTCCGGTATCCTTTTCTGGTGGTCCCAGTATTTCAGACTGGTTATCTATAATATAATCGCCCATAAACCGCTCGATGGATCTTACTGAGACGGCTTCATCAAACCCCATCCGGTTGCATGCCTGCTCACATGTATGGGGACATACCCTTCCGGTTATAGCAGGAAAAGGATTATTTTTAAGCAGTATCCTGGCCGCTCCAGGCAGATCACTGGCTCTGAATTTTTCCAGGTAAGAAGGGATGTTCACATCCCCGGGGCATCCGGTGATGCAGGGAGAGTCGATTACCTTTGTGCCTCCGAATATGGAATGATACCTGTTTTCCCCGACAATGGCATAGCAGGTTTTTCCTCCCTTTCTCATGCAGTCAAACCTGTTGTCCTCTTTCCGGAAATACCAGCATCTGTTGAGCTGGCAGATATTTCCGGAAATGGTGCCCATCTCCCTTACATGGGGGGACGCTGCCTTCCGGGCTCCTTCAGCCAGTGCGGTGAAATGTTTTTTTACTACAGGGTTGTTGGCGATATCATGAAGCCGGGTCATTGCGCCTATTTTTATCATGCCTTCTTCTTCCCTGATATAATCCAGTCCCGGGATGGTCTTGAGGTTGATCACGGTTTCAGGGTAGTCCGGAAGTATCTCAAACCGCATGGTACCAAGTAAATCCGTACCACCGGCCATAAGACTCACCCTGTCTGCGCTTTTTTCAAGGATGGAAACGGCTTCGTCCAGAGAGGAAGCGTTAACAAAATTAAATTTCATCAAACTCTTCATTCGTACTGTCCCTTAACCTTTCCCAGGGCTTTAAGCACCCGATCAGGAGTAACCGGTGTGCCATCGACCCATTTACCGATGGCATTATATACAGCTGGAACCAGTAATGCGGCAGCAGTGGCAGCTTTCCCGGCTTCGCTGCACCCGTATAGCCCGTAAGCGCTGAACCCGATATGCGTTTCCACTATAGGGCATTTAATCTCCCCTGCATCCCCTATTGTAAGAATAGGGTAGCCCAGAAAATTATCGTTCAGCTTGACCCCTGTAATGGGATCATAAAAAATACCTTCGGTAGCTGAAACGCTGATACCCTGATATGCCCCTCCGAACAGTTGCTGTTCATTTACATTGGGATTGATCGACTGGCCAAGGTCATAGGAGTGAACAAGCCTGGTCACTTCAACATATCCCGTTCCCGTATCGACTTCCACTTCCACAAAACAGGCCTGCCTGGCCATATCAAACATCTCTTCCACCTTAAATGGTTCCGGGGCGTAAGGGCAACAAAAAATGGACCGCCTTCAAGCCAGCTGTACTTGTGCGCAGAGGTAAGAGTCTTGACGGGCAGGGTGTTTTCTGGATTCGATTTTTCGAAAATGATGCCATCCTTAATATCCAGGTCCTCAACGGTTTTTCCTTCAAAGGGAGAGGGTGTAGGAGGAGGTTCAAAACCCGGATAGTTCGTTGCAACGGGCATGGGTTTGAGGGCATACTCAAGCAGAAGTTTTTTCATTGCCCTTGCATTCCAGACAAGACCATATGAGTTTATCATGGCGCCCATGGAACCTGCAGGATAGAAGGCATCAAAAGAGAAATATTCCTTGAACTCGATTTTGACATCTTCGTAACGCAATCCGGTTTCATCGGCCACGATCTGGCAATAGGTGGTCGGGGCAGACTGGCCGCAGTCGCATCGCCTGAAGAAAATGGTTGCTGTCCCGTCCTGGGCCACTGATATACCCGGATGAGGATTATTGGCCCCTCGAACGCCTGTGGCCCAGCTTGCACATGCGTAAAAGCCGACCCCGTGCATTTTTCCGTTCGGAAGTTTCCTTTCCCCCGGGGGATGCCATTTATTATCCCAGCCAAATGAGGCACTGCCTGCTTCTATAACCTCCTTAAGGCTGTCTCTTACAGGCATCCCGTATTTTTTTTTGACGTTTTCATCCAGCCACGCCATGTCGTGGCCTTTGACCCCGTCATTTATAATCTGCACATCTATCGGGCTCATATTCAAATGGGCGGCCACCTTGTTTATAACCATATTTACAAGGACGCAATCCATGGCACCGTCCTTCCAGCAGGATTCGTGGGCCTTGCTCCAGTAGGACTGTATCTGGCGTAAGTATATATTCGGTGTCTTCAGGGAATTAACCAGCATTTTGAACAGGGGATGCCCTTCATGCTGATAGGAAACGATTTTTATGGCCGTTATTGTCCCGTCCTTTTTAATCCCCGCCTTGTAGTAGGCTGCACCGGTCTCGTAGCTGGTTCCTTCCCAGGTCAGGCCATATTCATCCACAACCTTTACCGGCTTTTTGGTAATCTTACTTGATATGACGGCGTATCGACACAGGTGAGAAACATACCCCATCTGGTTGCCGCCGAACATGGCCCCGTTGTGGGGAGTATGTACTTTCAGTTTTATGGCCTTATCCTTGAATTCCGGCATTATCCCAAATTTGATATCCCTGCCTATGGATGCACCATGATACCATATCTCCAGTTCATCCCCTCTGTAATGAGCTACTATACACCCCGGCTCGGGAGTCGCCCATACATCATCATCCGTTTTCTTCTGATAAAACTCTATGATGTCATCGGCTTCGGCAAATCCCTTTTCCACATCGCCCTGGTTCAGGACCACAGCATCTTTCCATATGTTGCTTTCAGGATTTCGTTCCGGGTGGAGGATAGGAGCATCGGGTTTAGTCGGTTCTTCCGGGTCAAGAATGATCGGGAGCTGTTCCCACTCTATGCCTTCGCCTATAAGTTTAAGGGCCTGGTCGCAGTTTCCTCGCTGTCGGCAACCACAATAGCCCCTACCCTTACCCCGAAAAAATCAGCAGTGTCCGGGAGAATGGTGTCTCTCCACCAGTACCATCCGATCTCTCTTGGAAAATAATCATGAAGATCTATATCCGGATCATCATACCGGATTACAGCCTGTACACCCGGCAGGGCCTCCGCTTTACTGCTGTCCATGCTTATGATCCTGGCATGGGCATAAGGGGAACGGTAGACCTTTGCATAAAGCATACCCGGAAGATAAACGTCACTTGTATAAACCGCTTTGCCCGTTACCTTGTCGAGGGCTTCTTTCGGTCGTAAGCCGCGCTTCCCTATATAACCGTCCTTTGGCGGTCTCCATAACCAGGGTTTGTTTTCCGCATGTTCTGCCATTTTATTTCCTTTCCCTGAGTTTCAGGGATGCATCGAGGATCGCCTTGATATGTACATGATAGTTTCCGCAACGGCATATATTGCCGCCAAGGGCTTCTTTAATATCATCAACAGTAGGATCCGGATTGTGGTCCAGTAATGCCTTGGCAGTCAGGATAAAGCCTGGAGTGCAGTATCCGCACTGGGCTGTCCAGTTCATGACATAGGAATCGATCAAAGGATGATTTGAATCAGCAAGCCCCTCGGCTGTCTCAATAACAGCACCGTTACAGTCTGCAGCCAGTGTTGAGCAGGATAAAACCGGGCGGCCGTTCATAATAACAGTGCATGAACCACAGGCCCCCTGTCCTCCGCACATGTCCTTTACGGATGTCAGACCGAGTTTTCTTCGTAAAACATCCCGCAGAGGCAGGTTCGGCCTGACATGCAAACTATACTCTTTTCCGTTAACCGTGATTTTGACATCGTGCTTTTGAAAGGAGCCCATGCGTTCATCCGGAACAGTTTCCCTTGAAGTATCTCTTATGTCTGTCAATTATTCACTCCTGGAAGGATAGGTTGTAGAACCTCCACACCTGTTGGTATTATTAAACAATGTATTATTTCACAAATGGGCTTTCCCATCCGCTGTTTTTCTCCAGGATCTCCTTCCAGTTCGAAGGTAACCTGATTGGCTTTGTAACAAAATGTGCTGCCCCGTAACCGAAGGTACTCGTGTAGGTGATCCCGAAGGGGCCGGCACCGCCGGAAACACAGATTTTAATATTTTCCGGTCCGGCAAGAAGCGGCATCAGTACATCGGGACCGGATTTACACCTGTCTATTAAATCTTCCGGCAGGCGTCCGAAATATTTGAGTTCGTTGAAATCCATCCCGTTAAGGAATTCGGAGACCGGTATTTTGATTTCATCAAGCAGGGCCTTCTGGAACCCGATTCTTGAATAACCCTCTCTGCGGATGCAGTCAAAAGTGGAAGCGCAGAGAAGGATCAGGTTGTCCATCCCCCAGTTGCCTATCAATCTGTCATGTTTTACATTAGCCTGTTTACTAATGTACTCGATAATTCTTTTTACTGTCGGAGGTTCGGGCTGAACGATATCCGGCTGCCAGGACATTGCAGGCATGACACTCACTGTCGGCTGGTCCATTGAATACCCCTCTACCACGCGCAGGGGTTCCCATGCATCTTTATACGCAGTTTCATTTTCAGCCATCAAAGGAACAAACTTGAATGGGCTTCCGAGGGTTTTCATATCGTTGATCCCGGGCCAGGCATGCCCGAGGTTGATCATTATCAGCCTTATGGCCCGGCCTATGGTGGAATTGGAGCGAAAGCCCGGACCGATGGTGCTGAAAGTATTGTTTATATTGAGATCTTCAATAATATCCTGCCCGCTTACAATCAAAAAAGGGGACATATTGCATGAAGTGCACTGTACTTCGCGCAGGTCAAATGCCGGGTCAATAATAGCTTCAACTGCGGCGATCACAACAGGAAGATGCTGAGGAAGACAGCCGGCCATCACTGCGTTAACGGCGATTTTTTCTATTGTAGCCTCTCCGCCTCCAGGCTCGACAAGACCCAGGCAGTAATCCGGACTCAACTCTGTCCCTTCGAGCATTTCATCCACTGCCTCCCGAGTGGGAGGAATCAGAGGCAATCCATCACCCCATCCGTGCCTGAGGAAATATTTCTCCATATTGCTCGTGGCTTTAGCATAAGTCGCACCGGTAAAGGCCTGGTCATCCGGAATCGTATCTTCCGATCTGATTGAGGGTGTTTGGGAAAGGGCATCAATTACATCGTCAGCGAATTTATTAAAATTTAATTTCTCGATTTCAGAGGGATGGGGTAACGCCTCCAGGGGGACAACTACAAGGGATATGTCGGGAAGCCCTTCACGCCCTGCCACAAATCTGGCATTTGTTTCAAAGGGTCTGGTAATGGCAAATGCCACGGGTTTTCCAAGTTTTTCTATTGCAACTGCATCAAGCGCAACTCTCGCCGAACTGGTGCCAGTGAGCCCCAGCATGACAATAACGCCGTCAGAATATTCGGTTATTGCTCTAACCCTTTCTTCTCTTGACGCAGGACCCATAAAAGACCATTCGCGAAACTGGACATTTTCTGATCGTTCTTTCAGGGCCTTTTCAAGGCGGGGCCAGAGTTTTTCTGTAATGCCCCAGACCCCGAATTTTAAGACACCTATTTTCTTGCCGTTTATATTATTGAGCCTTGGAGAGGCAGGAAATCCGGGCACTTTTTCAATCCGGCCTCTGGGGTTAAGGACGTTTAATTTAATTTCCTTTTCAGGCATATCATCCCTGCAATCGAAATAAAATTAATATAGAGCATTACATACGCGACAGACTGGTACTTGTTTAGGTTTCAAATATCCTGTTAGTCTATAGGACTGCAATCCTGATTTTTTCAAATTTTAATTGATAAAGTCATTGATATTTTCTTAAACAGTATATAAGTATACAAAAGATGTAAATACAAAAAGTAAAACAGGAGAATTTTCTGGTTCTGTTCATAGATGAGAGGCAGAAAGAAGCTGGCGCGCTGCTCAAAACACAGGCGGTTGACAGGACGACCGGTGAAGTGCTTCTGGAATTAAAAATGAACGTCCTTTATGACCTTAAAATAGAAAATAAAGACATCAAGATAACCAGGGTAAGAGTTTACCTTGAGAGTAATCCGGACAAAGCCAGAAAACTGGCTCAATTGTATGCAATAGCTCCATAGTGCACCTCACTCAGATCGATAAAGATAGTATCAAATATGCAGTCCGTGTGAACTGCGGGCAATGGGGTTTAATTGAGAAACGTCAATTACAGTATTAATACTTTTTTAAGGAGAGCAGGCAATGATTTCCCCGGATGAAATAAAAAAATACCAGGAAGAAAATTTATTATTAAAAGAGCAGATTGAGGAACGGTCCGGAAAAACTGTCGAACAGCTTTATGCAGAAAGGGCAAAAAGAGTCAGGGATGTGATTGAGTTGAGAGAGCCGGACAGGGTGCCATTTTTAGCACTCATTGATACCCAGCATCACTATGGACTGCCTAATTCGGCTTCCTATTACGATCCGTTCTCCCTTAAGAAAACCATGAGAAAAGTGACCCTGGACCTGGAACCTGATATTAGCGAGGCAGGGTTTCCCTTCTGCGGGCCTGCCATGACCACGCTGGATGTAAAAAACTGTGTATGGCCCGGGGGGCCTGTACCGGACAGTTACGAATATCAGTTCGTCGAAGGTGAGTATATGAAGGCGGATGAGTATGACATGTTTTTAAATGATCCTTCCGGTTTCATGATTCGGCGTTATCTTCCGCGTGTGTACGGAGCCCTGATGCCGCTTTCCAAACTTCCGCCCCTGGATGATCTTTTAATGGGTTTTGAAGCAATGACCCCGTTTTTCACCAGCCCTGAATTTCTTGAGATGGCGAGGCGGCTGGCTGATGCGGGAAAACAGGTAGCGGAATTTTACAGTATTGTAGGTGACGCCCAGGGAGAATTTGCCCGGCTGGGTTTTCCCCCCTTTGCCAGTTTTGCACGCGGAGGAGTGGGAGGTGCACCCTTTGACACTGTTACAAGCTTCCTGCGTGGTATGAAGGGTTCGATGCTGGATATGTATCGCCAGCCTGACAGGCTTATCAGGGCCTGTGAAGTGATTCTGGAAAGACGTATTGCAAGGTCCATTCCCGCTGATACATCCCATCGTGACTACCCTCAAAAGATCGCCATGCCGCTCTGGAGGGGCGATCCGAATTTCATGTCCGATGCACAGTTTAAAAAGTTTTACTGGCCGGGCCTTAAAAAATCCCTGCAGACCCACGTGGACCTGGGCTACGTTCCGGTGCCCTTCTTTGAATCAAGTTTTGGCCGGAGACTGGAATGCATGCTGGAACTGCCAAAGGGAAAGATACTGGCTTCGGTAGACGCCGATGACGTGGTGGTGGCAAAGGAGATACTCGGCGGGCATACAAGCCTCCTGGTCCGTTGCCCCAATTCCTCAAGGGTATGGCCCGTAAGCAAACTGGAATCCTTTTTAAAGGATACTATCGATAAATGCGGCAAAAATGGCGGTCTTATCCTGGCTGTGCTGATACCTAATAACGCGAAGCTCGAAGATATCCAGGCAATGCTAAAATCAGTCAAAGAGTATGGCAGATATTGATCCGCCCGTCCCGGATAATACAGAGGTCTTTTAATTGGGAAAAGGAGTGTTAATATGGAATTTATCAATCTTGATCACCTGATAAAGGATTCTATAGATATGCACATGCATCCCGGACCTTCTGCCGGTCCATGCCGCTTTGATGCCATAGAGGCTGCACAGATGGCACAGAAGGCAGGCATGAAGGCCATAGTGCTTAAAAGTCACGCATATACTGCAGCTGTTGCAACTATTGTAAGTCAACTCGTTCCGGATATAAGGGTCATAGGCAGTATCTGTCTCAATTATGAAGTGGGTGGACTGAACTACCATGCTGTTCGGAACGCAGCCGGTCTTGGTGCAAAAGTAGTCTGGATGCCGACCTTTTCTGCCGCCAACTCAATAAATAAATTCAGGGCACTTGGCCTCCCGCTTGAGGGTGAAGGTATATCCCTCCTGGATGAGACCGGAAATCTCGTTCCTGAAATGGAACGCATACTGTCGATTATTAAGGCTAATGACATGGTGCTGGCTACAGGCCATATTTCTCCTCAGGAAACCATTGTACTCATAAAAGCAGCACAAAAAACAGGCATAGGAAAAATGGTAATAACCCATCCGACAGATACGGAATTTGGCGAAAACCACTTTTCTATTAATGATTTGAAGGAGCTTGCAGCAATGGGTGCTTTTATCGAGTTTACACTTATCGGAATATTACCCAACGAATTCTGCCATGATCCGGCACAGATGGCGCAGACTATAAAGACAATAGGTCCGGAACATTGCATAGTCAGTACTGACCTGGGGCAGCCACAGAATCCTTTACCTGTGGAAGGCCTGAGATTACTTGTTGCAACTCTGCTCCATCATGGAATTACCCAGAAAGAGGTAGAGATGATGATCAAAACGAATCCTGCGGCGCTGCTGGATCTGGATTGAGATCAGATTGAAGAAGAAAATTGAGGTTTATACTTTTTTATTATCTGTTACGCGAGCGTGAAAACATCATTAAGATATTTAAAGGGGACAATCGAAACGTCCGTTCTTTTTTGTTTTTCAATACCCCCATACACAAGGCCCGAGCCATTGTGAATTGATTCTGGAAATGTTTTTGTAAAATGATTCAGTCCTTTGAAGTATTCTCTTGTTATGGTCATACCTGCTTTAATCTCAATTGGAAAGATATCAGGTCCGTTTATCATTAATAGATCGACCTCGTTTCCCTTGCTGTCGCGATAAAAGTAGAGATTACTTTTTTTGCCCTGGTTAAATCGATACTTCAGGGCTTCTGATATAACCATGTTTTCAAACAAATTCCCTCGCAGTGGGTCGCGGGCGATCTGTTTTTCGTTTTCGATATTGATTAAAAAAGCAGCCAGTCCCACATCATAAAAATAAAGCTTGGGCGATTTTACCAAACGTTTGGAAATGTTTTTGTGATAGGGCTGTAAAAGAAAGATTATATAGCTCGCTTCCATGATTGAAAGCCAGTTTCCGGCTGTTGTATGGGAAATACCTGCATCGTTTGCCAGGCTGCTAATATTCAATATCTGGCCAACTCTTCCGGCACATAATTTGATAAACCGATGAAAAAGATTCAGGTCTTTTATTGTGATCAGCTGCCTCAGATCCCTTTCCACATAAGTCTCAAAATAGTCTCCGAGTACCTGAGTCGGATTTAGCTGTTTGTCCCAGATTCGTGGATAAAATCCACTGTAAAGCAAAGTGTCGGTGTCGGGGAAAGAAAATGAGGATTGAATTTCTTCAATGGAAAAAGGGAGTAATTTTATCAGGGCAGTGCGACCAGCAAGTGACTGGTTAATTGCGTTACTCACTTCAAATTGCTGGCTGCCGGTCAGGATAAAAAGACCCTCTCGTTTATCCTCATCAACCATCGGCTGTATATAGGAGACAAGGTCGGGCGTTCTCTGAATTTCATCAAGGATTGCTCCATCCGGATATTGCGCTAAAAAACCTCTTGGATCGTCTATGGCAAATTGACGAATATCAGGTGATTCCAGGTTTGCATATGGCTTATGGGGAAACACCTTTCTGCAAAGGGTTGTTTTTCCACTCTGCCGGGGACCGGTGATAGTTATTATCGGATAACTTGACGCATGAGCCTTGAGGACAGTTTCTATGGTGCGATTTATTATAGCCATGAAGAAAGACTAATCGAAAAAGGTGTAATTTGCAAGTCCAATATTCAAATTGCACCTTTTATTGAGTTTAAAGATGAACGGACTTCCGACATCTGGCCTCTATCTTTTTCCCTTGCTTTTTCAATCCATTAGTCTTAAATCGTTAACCAGTGAAATTCATAACTATGACCGGGAAGTGGATTTACCCTGCTAAAAAGTCTTTTCGGGTATAGTGAATTACTGCACCTGTCTGCCATAGCTTTCAAGCGAAGGTGGATTAAAGCGCTCCAAGCGCATTGTCTTATGTTTTTCCAAATAAATTATTTTCGCAGTCATTCCCCTATTTAATCGGGGAAATCATCTGTTTTTAATTTCTAATTATTGGAAACTGTCCAATGTCATGGCCGATACGGAAGTCGTTCACTATAAATTTATGGATAAAAAAGGAAATTTCATAACACTTTCAATTTCAGTAGAAACAATTCAAGAAAAAATTTTATTTATCAGAGGTATGAAGGTATTGTTGGACAGTGACCTGGCGCAGATGTATGGTGTAGCGACCAAACAATTAAAGCGTGCTGTCCGTAGAAATAACAAGAGGTTTCCGCGAGATTTCATGTCGGAACTCACCAAAGAGTAGTATGATTCTTTAAGGAGTCAATTTGGCACCTTAAAGAGAGGTGCGCATTCTAAGTATTTATCTTTTACCTTTACAGAGCAAGGCGTTGCAATGCTTTCAACTGTATTAAACAGTGAAAGAGCCATATTAATGATTCAAAGGCAGCCACTTTTTTTGGGGGGCGAGACGGGAATCCAGTTGTTTTTTTATTTGTAATTTTTCAGTACTGTGAAAATAAATTCCCCTGTACGATTTCTCTCTATAGAACCTTTACTTGAAGACCTCGGAACAATAAATCTGGCCGGTGTGCACTGGGTCATTGTCGGTGGAGAATCAGGGCCCAAAGCCAGGCCGATGAAGACAGAATAGGTTGATAACATTAAGAAATAATGCAAAGATTTCGATGTTCCCTTTTTCTTTAAACAGTGGGGAGGCTGGGGGGCAGATGGTGTAAAGAGACCGAAAAAGCAGAATGGCAGATTATTACATGGCAAAGCCTGGGACGGGAAGCCTGAAGTCTTTCAGCCTTCATATGCATAAGGACTGATTATTTCTGCTTTTCGTGTTTTGCTAAACAATAAAGATAAGTTGTTTGGGAACCACCGTCCTGATTAACTGTTTTAAACTTTGTTTTCTGTCAAGAGTGCAGACCTGGCACTGTTATTTTTCACTGGCTCCATGGCCGTCGATTGGGTTTAAAAATAAAAACTGATGATTCATTTTATCGGAGGAAATTAATTGGAATCGTTGAAGGAAAGTATTGCTGAATACAGGAAACAAATGAAGGAGGGAATTATACAAAAAGCATACAGGGAAATAATGAATTATGTTATGGGATTAAGAGCATATTTACAGAATAAATATCCGGAATACACTGTGGGCAATATTTATTACGGCTATATGGACATGACCTATTTCCCACTGTTCACTAAAGATCTGAAAGATCGAAAATTAAAGATCGCCATAGTATTCCTTCATGATACCTGCCGATTTGAGGTATGGCTTTCAGGAAACAACAGGCAGATTCAGAAAAAATATCATGAATTAATATCGGGTAATAAATGGAATAAGTATCGGATGGATCCGGAAAATCCGGATTCAATTATCGAATACACCCTGGATTCAAATCCTGATTTTTGTGACACAGATGCACTCACAAATAAAATAGAAGTATCAACACTATCCTTTTTGAGTGATATTGAAGCATTCCTGTCCAAACAAAAAACAGATGCCAATGTGAATTGATTCAAATTTATCCGGGAACCGGCTGAAAAAGTTCCTGAAGATATATGCAAAAAAGCCCTTTGTGGATTAATCTTTTACCTTACAACCTATAGCTTAAACTGCTTCCATGGCACGACGAAGCTTCAGCGAAGGCGGCAGCCTGCATTTTACACTGACATCCGACCTCTGATTTCTGATCTCTGGTTTTTTCCTTCTTGAATTATTCTTAAATAAGTTTTAAGAATAACTGTATCTTTCCGGGTATAATGAATTACGCATTAATGTCTTTGTATTTTTCCGTTTTTAACAGAATAATAAAAAACCTTCACCTGCTTCAACCAATAATATTTTAAAATTAAACTATTGGAATTTTTCATGTATTTTGAGATAATAGGCGAAATTGAAAATATTGAAATCATTGCCGTGGGTGGAAATATAAGAGATATCATGCACCTTCAAAAACAATTTGGTATTGGTAGATGGCGAAAACTCAAAGGGACTGCAACAATTTGTTTGAATAATGATAGAGTTAGAAAGGCTGAAATTCACTGGTATGAGGCCCATGGTATAGGTAGAAAGAAAATGAAAATAAAAAGATTTCTGGATTAATAAAATGGCAGCGGAAAAAAAGAATACAGGATATGTGCTTTGTATAGAAAACAAAGATTGTGATGATCTTGAGAAAAGAAAAATATATAAAGTACTCACCGATGATGATGCAAAAAAGGAAGGATACATCAGAATTCTTGATGAATCAGGTGATGATTATTTATATCCGGAATCCTATTTTATACCTATCCAATTACCCCTGGAAGCACAAGAAGCCTTGAACATAACAGTATAAGGGAGTTTTTGTTTAGTGTAATCAATTTTGCAGATGGTCCCGAGCTTGTCATTTCGAGGTGCAATCCAAGAAATCTTATCTCTTCGTTTTTCCTAACAGCCATCAGGCTAAACAGCTTCAGCCTTGTTTTAATAATCTTGAATATTGAACCTTGAATATTGAATTCTTCAATTAATCCTCCCGGTTAATTGAAGATCTTCTTGCATTTATTACAAAAAAGTCTTAAATCTAATCCATTATATCTTTCTGGGTATAAAGATTTACTGTCTTACAAGTCTTTCAAAATAAATTATTACCAGTTTTAAAATAAAAATCATTATCCTATTTTAACAAGAGGGGAAAATGATATTTGATTATTTAAGGACGTCCCCTTTTACGTCCCCCTTTACGTTTGAACGGAGTAGTAATACGAAGCCGGCTGTCTTCTGATCTCTTGTCTTTTAATTTCCCTAACAGCCTTCAGACTAAAATGCTTCCCTGGCCCGGCATCCTGTCAGGGCGTAGCTTTAGCGAAGACTGAAGCCTTGGCGACGGCGGCAGCCTGCTTTAACACCGACCTCTGTAAAACATGGGACGCCCATTACTTTATAAGTTTGGGACAATGATCAATAAATAGTTTCCAGTAAACAATAAATACGAATTCAAGGTTCAAGATTTAAAATTCAAAATTAATAACAACCTATGAATACAAGTTATGCCAAAGAAAAAAAATAAATCGATAAGCCTTGTAAGGCAGTACGTCTTTATGCTGAAATGATAAGATTGATTACTTTTAGGACTTTTTTAGGGAAAATTCAAGGAATTATATTAGTTTGAAGGCTGTTAGTGTTTTGTATTTTCCTTCAGGCTATAGACTAAACAGCTTTAGCCTGCCTTTCCTACCTGTGACCGGTTGAGATTGCGATCTATAGCGGCAATCCTGACCTCTTCTGAGGTGTCCATCAAAATCTTGAGGTCATTTTCGTAAAATGATCGCCATTTCAATTACTTGGGTAGATTTTTGAAGATTTTTTCAACACGTCCCATAAATTTATGGGACGTTTGCCAGGTAATATCTCTGCTTGTATTAGGGTTTTCGGTGGCACATAAAGTGCCACCCTACGAAAGACGAAGAGGGCAGGCACAGGGCCCTGCTCCCAGGAAGGAGACGCTGTGTTTCATGCTCGTTAACCTGTCGGGAATATCCGCCGTCGTTAAAACCATGGCAGGACAGGCAGGGTTATGAAGAAACGGGCAAACACACCCGTCGTCGCTTAGGCTATGACGTGGCAAGCAGGTTTGCCCCTACTTGTTTTCCTGAGAGGTTTTTATTATCTTATCCGCTGATATAACAATGCTGTCTTTTACCAGCATGCCCTTTTTGATAATGGCATTATCCCATGGATTGGGGGACAATCAAAATATGAATTGAGATCGGCATTAGGCCATTCTGAAGGCAGAAGGCTATAATCTGGAAAAGCTTATTGATCGTGTATCTGTACTAACCATGTTAACCAGGAAAGAAATATTAGACAATGCCAGGGACAGAAAAAGAACAGAGGCAAGGAGTATATTATGTTTCTGGGCTACAGACAAGCCGGGATTGACACAAACCGAATTAGCTCGGATTTTGAGGTTGATGCAATCGGCAGTCAGCCATGCAGTAGGACGGGAAAGACTACTTGTAGAGAACAATTCCTATTCGATTTATAATGATTAGATTTCATACTTTCATGTACGTCCCCTAGTGCCCATTGAGAGCGTACATGAATAGAGCCGGCTATAAAACTAAAAAACTTTTCAGCATTCTTGAAGAGAATGCTGTTCGGTAAAACAGATCCATAAAAAAACTTGTTAAAAGCTCATAATCATACTATTTAGGAGAAATGCCAAGACTGGCAATTCTCCTAAATGCACAAAATAAATATAAAAAAGGTATTAATAATAAGCACTTATTAGATTTTTTACAGTTCCTGAATAGTGGAACAGCGTCCCAGTCAAACACAGTCAACAGAATGGAAATTTAAAATGAAACCTATAATTGCCTGCCTGTTTTTCGGTATCTTTCTACTTTTTAGCAGTAGCGCATCTGCATTGAACTATCGACAGCATTTCAGCAATGAAGCGAGTTTTGAAACCCTTGAGGAGGCTCGCCTCAATGGCCCTGCCTTGCTGGCAAAATTGACCGGCCGCACGTATGCACCTGATCCCGCCCTTGATGCCTGTCCGGTGGGCACCACGTTTGTGTACCGCTCCGCCAGGATGTTCACCAGCCTGAGTGCAGCCGCGCGTATGAATACGAACATCCTGGTCTATACGGACAAGTCCTTTGAAAGCAAGGATGAAGCGCTTGCCTTCCTAAAGGGTCTTGGCCTGACCGGCATCATCGGAAAGGCTTTTGGCAGTGTGATACTGATTACGCCAATCGATAAGGAAAAGGGTTTCGGCATTGCAGACCAGACCGCTTATTACCAGCTTCAGTCCGCCATGTTTAATGTCGGTTATTTCAAGAGAATTAAAAATACAATGACCTATTATGCCGATAGTGCCTATTACGGGGGCGTTACGAACCGCTATTTGATAGGCCTGAACGGCGGGGCCACGTTCATCAATAATTACATATCCAGCACCTTCGACTATATCACCCGCGTTGCCGGCGTCCTTCTTGTTGGCGGAGATATGGAGCGCATCCGTGAAGTGGCCTCTTTTGTGCCTTCGTATCTTGTAAACGCGCCCGATGCCGTCATTGGGAAATACCGGGCCGCCAACGCAACGGATGCCTGGGGTACGCATGGGGACCTGAAGTACTATTTCAATCAGGCACAGCCGCTTCAGAGGGTGATCGCAGCTTCCGGGAACAATCCGGACATCCCGTCCATCGTCAGGGACGCCTACGATCGGCTGTTTACCAAAGCGTTTCGTGTTCCTGTCGTCAAATCCAATCTCCATACAGCGTCTACTCCCTATGCAGACTATAACTTTAATGCAGCACCCTACTCCCTGGGCAGACGCAATGCCATCACGGATGGGGTGACAGCGGACAGGGTATATGTGGTGGAGCATCAGGAGGACCGCTTCAAGGATATGGTTTCTGGGACCGGCGAATACCTGGATACGTGGTATGAACTGCTCCCTGAGGAAGTAAAGAACAACACGGCACCAGAACATTCCGTCCCGCTTGTCCTGGCAAATCATGGCGGCGGTGACGATCCCGTGCAGTATCTTGATGAAATCGGCATACTTAATCTTGCCGGCGTAAAGCGGATTGCCGTTGTAGCCCCCTTTCATTCGAATGTGACAAATCTCCTGAGTGATGTCCTGCCAAAACTGGTCCGGTATATGCTGGACACGTATCCTGCCATAGACCCGTCGCGCGTGTATGTCACCGGTTACTCCATGGGCGGCCGGGCCACCATGGCGGCGCTCAGCGGAAACGCCGGAATCTTTGCTGCCGCCGTTCCCCAGGGCGCTGTAACCTATCTTGCAACGGAGGAACAGGCAAAACAGTATGCTCACACGGATATCCCGATCCTCTTCACAACCTCCACCTACGATTTCCATATGGACGAGGCTACCCTCACCCTGCGTTTAAGCTACTATTTCGGCATGAAGTCCATCACTTTCGACTATACGACGTTGATCAACCAGTACCTTGGCTACAACGGGATGGATCCGGTTCAGTTTGACTTTGCTGCCTATCCCATGAGCGGATTCAAGGGCGATGCGTATGAGAGGGTGATGCTGAACAACGAGTATGCCAGCCATACCTGGACGATCAACAACAGCGATGGAGTTCCCATGGTGGGGTTGAACGTCACCGAATTTCTGCCACACGGCCTCTATCAGGAGTACGCCGGCATCTTCTGGAACTTTGCGAAGCACTACTCCAGAAACCCTGAAACCGGCGTAATTGTATACAACCCCTTTGTTAATTAGCCACACTGGTGGCGCCGTTGCAGAAAGAGAGCGTTATTGTGAGAAAATCTGTTACCGGATTCACTGCATTATTCACTGTAATTTTCCTGGCGGTGGGTATGTTCATCCTAACGCGGGCCGAGGCAACATACTCCTATATGAACTACTTCAACCGTCAAAACAATACGGCGACGTTCGAGCTTCTTGAAGAAGCGCGTCAGAGTGGACCTAAAGCCGTTGCATCCTTGTATGGAAACGGGGAAAAGCAATTTAAAGCCTCATCCCGCTTTGGAAAATTTTCCTTCGGGAAGCGTATTTGTATATCGTTCGGCAAATCTCTATGGGGGTCAAACGGCCGCCCGGAATAATACGGCTGTGGTGGTTTTTGCCGAACGCTCCTTCAGGGGAAAAGACGAGGCGCTTGGCTTTCTGACTAAACTGGGATTGATTGAGCAAATCAATTCAGTGACAGGAAGCATCATTCTCGTAACGCCCGCTGATCCCGGCGTCGGCTTTACCGGGACGGATCTAAAAAACTATTATACGCTGCACGGCGTCCTGTTTACCCAGAAGGCTTCTGAACGGACAGATAGAGGAATAATTTACTATTCTGACGCAGAATACTGCGGCGCATACGGCAAGGTGTATTTTATCGGCATCGAAGGCGGTGCGACTTTCATCAACAATTACATCGCGCCAGGCCGACATGACTGCATTGGTCTGTGTGCCGGCCTGATGCTGATTGGCGGTGAAATGGAAGCATCCGTGAAGGTCAGCAAATATGTACCCGCCTATATTCTCAATGGCTCTCAGACTGCCGTTGAGCAGTACCGCAAGGTCAACGGGACAGACGCATACCGTGTTGAAAATGGTATTGAGGTGTTCTACAACCAAACTGTTCCGCTGCGGCGGGTGATGGTTGCCGGAAATAAACAGCCGGAACTCTCAACCTATATTGCAGATGCTTTCCACAGCCTTTTCCTTCAAGCCCAGCGTGTATCTGTTATCCGCTCAATGACGCAGGAAACGGTGAACACACCGCCCTATCTGAACTATGTCCCGGCGCCCGAAATCAGCCGGTATGCATTGTGCAATCGCAATGCAATCGTCAATGGTGTTACGGCAAAGGGCCAGCTTCACGTCTCCTTCCATCAAGAAGAGATTTTCAACGACTTGAAGACCAAATACGATCAGTATCTGCAAACCTGGTATGACTTTATTCCGCAGGACGTTTTGGATGGGACTGCGGCTAAAGGAAGCGTTCCCTTGATTCTGGCGCTGCATGGAACGGGGGATGATCCCTTGATGTTCGTTGATGAAATTGGCCTTTTAGAAGTTGCGGGACGGGAAAAAGTGGCTGTGATCGCCCCTTTCGAAGAAGAACTGGTCATCGTTCATGAGGGTGGGCGCGTCGTAATGGGAGTACCAGTCTCCGAGGGGATTCTGGTTAAGGCATTGCCACGGCTGATAGACCACATACTTAAGAAATTTCCAGCGCTGGATGCTTCCCGGGTATATGCAGCAGGATATTCTCTTGGAGGCGGCGCCACCCTCCGGGCTATTTATGGCGGCATGGAAAAAATCGCTGCTGCTGTTCCCATGGCCGGTATGCACGATGACCTGATCTATTCCAGTACCCCGGAAGAAGATGCCCGACTGCGGGAGATTGGAATGCCTGTCATGATTCTGACCTCTACCTTCGACCTGGGCTTCAACCAGGCAGGAAGGCCGACTGACAGACAATACGCTCAAGCAGTTGCGCAACTTTGCCCGGGTGAACCGGATCCAACTGGCTGATGTTGGCGACTTTTCAGCCAATCCTATTATTGGTTATTCGGCTGACCGGATGGATGTGACAACTTTGGCAGGAGAATGGCGCAGCTTTCTGTGGTCCTTTAAAAATGATGGAGGGATCCCAATTCTAAGCGTGTCGTGCACAGAGAATTTGACGCATGCGCTGTATCCCAATTATGGCGAGATCGCCTGGAACTTCATGAAGCATTTTGCCCGTGATCCTAAGACCGGTAAATTGCTGTATACACCTCAATGAAAGCAACGGGATCACCCTTTGAAATTGGACGTAAAAGGGAAGTTAGGTTTTACAGATCCATAGAATAACCTGTTATGATCATGGAATTAAAAAGATGAATGTATTACGAATTAGATATCAACAAATTGGTGATGCGAAACGTTTTTATGAGATACTTACGCATCCCGATTTCGTTTTATTTCCAGCGAACCCAGGTAGCATCGAAGAAGAAAAACGCTTCTTACGAACCACTAAGGAGTTGCGTAAAAATAACGTGGCCTACAACTATACAATTCTATTGAAAGGCAATGTTGTTGGAGCAATAGGAGTTAGAATCGACCAACATAGAACCTACATTGGTGAAATTGGTTACTTTGTGGACAGGCAGTTTTGGGGAAGAGAAATAGCACCTAAGGCAGTACAACTTGTCGAAGATATCTGCTTTAATGAGCTTGGACTGGAACGAATAGAACTCATCACCCTTAAGAAAAATAGATCAAGCATTCGTGTTGCGGAGAAGTGCGGGTACAAAAAGGAAGGCATCCAAAGGCACAAACTTAAATATGACGGGAAATTGGAGGATGCCTGCCTATTTGCCAAAGTGAAAAAATGATTATAACATCAGCGTTTGGAAAACAGAAATGAGAAATGAAATTGAAATCGGTGAAATCGCGGTCGGACCAAGACAACTCTTTGAAATAAAAGAGTAAACACTCAATAAAAGCCTTATTTTCTGGCTTAAACCATAATTTTTAATCCTAAAATTGATAACCTAAGAAGTTGGTAGAGTGCGGGGCCGTGTCCTGGGTAAACGAAAAAAGAGGGATGTACCTCAAAATATCAATCCAGAAGATTTTTTCGGAAACTCATAAGTGTCGCGTCTACTTTTAACAACATAATCGAACTGAAAAATTCTATGAGGAACTTACTAATAAACTATGGGACTCATGTAAAAAGGTGAAAATAAAAAAAATGAAAAGGGTGCCCCTTCACACTTAAAAATTGCGGAATGACAGTGAACAGGTTATAAATTAAGGATTTTTTAATACATCGTCATGCGGTCCGATAGGACGAAAGAGATAATGATCTTCATGTATTTCAAAGGTAAAACGATAGAACATATTTATACTGGCTTCCCAGCGGTTTTCATGCCCTTTCATTTTTTAACTCGAAGTGAGGGATGGCGGATATTTTCCGTAAAAATGCGGATTTTTTTATTAAACAATCTTTGAACATCTGCTGGAAGCTGTATGTAGTCTTTTTTAAAGGAATTGGTCCTGAGGATTTTCACGAATTCAGCTCATTAAGAAAGTCATCAGTGTTTGAGAATTCAACAACATTACCCGAATTTATTTCATCATCAGCTTCTTTTTCTGCCTTTTCCCAGTCAAAATCCTTGAAATATGGAGGGAGGTTAAGGGCATGTTTCACAAGTTCCATTACTGCTTCACCTGAATCTTTAATGTTATTGTTCTTACTGAAAGCCAGTATCCCTGCATATATATTATCGGGAACTTCAAGTGTTATTTTGTGTTTTTCTGTCATGTTTAACTCCTTTAAATAATGACCAATATAATAGAATATCAGACATTCATATGTCAATAAATGGAGTATACTGATTAGTTAAGGTCTCTTTTGGTCATATTCAACCACACCTTCACTGGTGCCCATTGAGGGGAAAAATCCATTTAATTTTGTTTTTACGCCTTCTCTGTTTTATCCTCCTAATATTTGTATTCGAATTTTTCGGGAATCCTTAAGCATCTGCTGGATATAAGAAAAATAGTCTGAAGCGGTTGAGGCTGAAGACTATCAGGTTTATTTTGATTTTCCTAACAGCCCTCAGCATAATAGTCCTTGCCTGGATATCTATGAAGGAATTTACTTCACAGTAGGGCTTTCCCATCCTTTATTCTTTTCCAGCAGTTCACTCCAGTTTGCTGGCAGCTTTACCGGTTTGGTAATAAACTGGGAAGGGCCGTATCCCCATGTCCCGATATAGGCGATCATATCAGGCCCAGGTCCCCCTGTGACACAGATCTTCAGGCTTTCAGGGCTCCTGAGTATGGGCACGGGTGCATCCGGATCGGCATTATGTTTGTCAATCACCCACTGGGGGAACTTGATAAGTCCTATTCTCTCTCTCCCGTCAAAAACCTCGGAGCCGGGCAGTTGAATTCTTTCATATAATGCCTGCTTCAGGTCTGTCTGTGAAACTCCTTCCCTGCGGATGGCATCAAAGGCAGTAGGTGAGATCAATACAAGGTTATTGTAATAACAGTTGTTGGCATACCTGTCGTATTTTACCTTTGCCTGCATGGTTATCTGCGCGATGATCCTTTCCACGCCGGGTGGAGTTGGAAGCACAAGATCAGGCTGCCAGGACATGGCAGGCATTACACTCAATGTGGGCTGATCTTCGGGAAATCCTTCGGAAACCCTTAATGGTTCCCATGCTCCTGAATATGCGGCTTCGTTCTCACCTATAAGCGTTACATACCGGAAGGGATTACCGAATGCCTTCATGTCGTTAATACCGGGCCATGTGTGTCCTATATTCATCATTATAAGCTTGAGTGCCCTGCCTATTGCAGTATTGGCCTTCCAGCCCGGGCCCAGCGTGCAGAAACTGTCATTTATATTCAGCTCTTCAATAAGCTTCTTTCCGCTCACAATTAATAATGGCGCCAGCTGACCTGAGGTCGACTGCACTCCGACCAGATCAAAGGCCGGATCTATAATTGCCTCAACAGCAGCAAGGATAAGGGGCATATACTGGGGCTGGCAGCCTGCCATTACTGCATTAACAGCGATTTTTTCAACTGTTGCCTTTCCCTGTCCCGGGGGAAAGACTGCAACTAGATGATCTGCCGGCAGTTCGGTCCCTTCGAGCATCCTGTTCACCGCTTCCTGAGTTGGCGGCACTATGGGTAATCCGTCACTCCAGCCATGCTGAAGGAAATATTTCTCCATATTTTCATTAGCATCCTGACAGGATGCACCGCTGCAGGTAAGTATTTGTCAGTTACTTCTTCAAATGCAGGGGGCCCAGGAGCAAGATGCCGCGGTCAAGGCCCGGATGACTTTATCGGCAATGTCATCTGCGAGGTTGGGGTTTTCTATTTCTTCGGCAGGAGGCACATAATCCATGGCAAAGGGGGCAAGTGCGATGTCCTCAAGTCCCTGGTTCTGGGCAAAATACCTTGCTGTAGTCTGAAAACAATTGGTAACTATGAACGCAACCGGTTTACCCAGCTTTTCTATTTCTACTGCGTGGGGTGTTAACCTGGTTGTGCTTCCTGCCTGATACTGCCAGGGAAATTACTATGCCGTCATAGGGAGTTATCATTTCTTTAAGCCTGGCAGCCCTTTCCTCGGCATCTTCTATAAACAGCATTTCCAGAATATCCCACTGGGTATCCGGGGTGCGATCTTTCAGGGCCTCCTCCAGATAGGGGAAAAGTACTTCTCCGGCCTGGATTCTGATCCTGATTATTCCTATCTTTTTACCCATCAGGTCTTTTAGACGCGGAGATGGAGGCATCAGGGGATTTTTTTCGGCTTCACCCCTTGGATTGATTACTCTCAGTTCAGTTCTTTCCTCTGACATGTTTTCTTCTCCGGTTTATTTATCCATAACCTGTTTCGATCTAGTTCCTGAACAGCAGGGGGGCGAACTCACGAAGGCTTCGACGCCAGGACAGGAACTCATGGGCAGTATTTGGAGAGACATAGAACACACTGTTGATCCCGTCTTTTCTCAAAGCATCTGCATTCTCCTTCGGATCCCCGCCAAAGGGGCTTCGTCCTCCGCCTTTATTTCCACCGAGTTCCCTGCTGCCATAGCTCACGAAGACCAGCTTTACTTTCTCTTTGAAACCGGGTGTTTTTTTGACATCATCCATGGAAATGCTCCCTCCGCTGAACAAACCGATGTGTGAAAATTTATTCAGGTTGGCCAGGGTGATCAACTTGGTTTCGATACCGCCCATGGACAGACCGGCCATGGCGCGATGGGGTTGATCGGAGAGCGTACGGAAGTTGGCATCTATGTAGGGGATCAGTTCGTCCACAAGTACTGTCTGAAACGGTTCGATTTTGAAGCTTGCAATTGCCGCCTAACTTGACCTCGTTTGTCATGCCGTAGGTCATTACGATGATGAAAGGCCTGATTTGTTTTCGGCCATCAGATTATCCATGATCAGGTTTGCATGTCCCTGGTCGGTCCATGCTGTTTCATCCTCTCCCCAGCCGTGCTGCAGATAAAGAACTGGATAGCGTTTGACTGGTCCTTCTCATAATCCGGGGGTGTGTAAACGAATGCTCTGAGCGATGTTTTGGTGCTTTTCGATGGGAACAGAATCTGCTCCACTTTGCCGTGAGGGACATCTTTGAGTGCGTAGAAATCCTGATCATGGGCCGGAATTTCAATACCGCTTTCCCAGCGAATTGAACCGTAAAAATTTAATGCTCCGGGATCATTAAAAGTCCCCCGTCCACTGTGATACGGTAATAGTGAAAACCTTCATCCAGAGGACCGGCTGTCATCCCGACCCAGAAACCATCCTCGCCCTTGGTAAGAATGGTGCCCCCTCGTCCTCCCAGGCCAAGGCTTACGCTTACGCTTTTGGCATAGGGAGCTTTGATGCGAAACCGTGCATATCCCTGAGAGTTGACCTGAGGGTACTCCTGGCCTGGCTGGTTCAGGGTTGAGGGTTTCCAGTCATTCACCGGAGAAGTCTGGCTTGCATGTGCCATACATATTGGACATAAAAAAATAAAAAGTAATATAAGTGCACTAAAATACCGTTTCATGGTTTTTCTCCTTCAACTTAAAATATTTAATCTTTCTTTTTCCTGACTCTTATGGCTTTCAGATCTCCGGTGGGACATACTACCTCACAGGCGCCGCATCCATTACATTTTGAAGGATCAACACCCGGAAAGGATTCATATGCTTTTTCATTCCATTGGACTTTAACTGCCTCATAGGGGCAGGCCCGTATACAGGTATTACAGTCGCTAAAGCCCCACAAACAAAGGGAAGTGTCCACGCTGGCCTTTCCTATAACATACTTGTTTTTCTGTTCCAGATTTAAATTCTGCAAAGCTCCGCTGGGGCATGCCTTTAAGCAGGCATTGCATTCTTCTTTACAGTAATCCTTTTCATACCTGACAAGAGGTGCCAAAAATCCTAGAATACCGGCCTGTCCGGTATCAGGATGAATCATCCCGGACGGGCATGCCCGTGTACAGTTGCCGCACCGCATGCAAAGCCCTGTAAATTCATCTTCTTTTTATTGCGCCCGGCGGCCTCAACGGGAGATCCTTGGCCCTTGCCTGCCCGGTTTTTTGCGCCCACAGACTAAGGCCGATGCCGGCAGCCAGTGCAATGAAAGTTCTCCTTGTCGCAGGGAGTGAGTAACCATGAGAAGCTTTTTCTTCAGGCCTTTTTTTCGAGGTGTATTTATTGAAGTTTCTGCAGAAAGATCCTGCAGTTTCCAGGAGGTCCTGTGTAGCGCCAAGCGGGCATAAACGGGCGCACCAGATTTTACCCGATGTTAACGCCAGCAAAATCAGTATGACTATACCGGACAGAGAAATTACAGCAGATATTGCACCAGTTGCCTTGTAGACCGTAACATGCATTGTTCAATATTGCCAGCGGATCCATCCAGAGGAAAAGCGGATAACCGGCGATCGCGCCGGCCATGGTTAAAAGTGCTGCATATTTTCCAATTGAAGGCGAGCCTTTCCACCATGTTTTAGCGGGCAGTTTTAAGCCTGAAACAGTATCAAGAAGGAGTCCTGTAGGGCATATATGGCGGCAGAACCATCTTTTCCGATCAGTGCTATTATGGAAAAACCGAGGCCAAGGACTGATCCCACCCAGATCGTTCCGCCGGCAAGGAGCGAACATATTGTAACAAAGGGGCTTGCCTGGACAAATATCCTGGAACTGTCGATCCAGAAAGGCAAAGGTAACAACAAAAGAACTGCCAGCAAAAAGCAGACCAGCCTGATTTTCAGGCGTGGAATATTTTTTTTACTAATCATTACTGAAAATCTCCTTGCTATGGTTATCCTGTAATTCTCAGGTAAAGATATAATACAGATATAAGTATCAGGATTATCAGAGACATCGCGCTCCAAATCCTGATCACAGGTCCACTATTTTTTACCGGGGTCTGTGGTCCAAACATACTGCGATGGTTCAGCCAGGCAATTAGCGGTCCCACAAGAAAAGCAATCACCGATGTCATATCGATAAATGTCTCGAAGCTTTTCATCAATGTACTGATGACTACCAGGCTTGCCAGTACCAGAAACACCATCACCCAGTCATAGAAACGGCGTCCCATGAACTTACCGCCTGACTTTGGCAGCAGGTCAATTACAAGGGCCTCTATCACCCGTGGATATCCATCCATCACGGTCAAAAGAGTTGACAACATCACTGTCACGGCTGCCACTCCGATCGGATAATAAGCCCATTCTCCAACCAGTTCCGTAAACAGACGAATCACCTGATCGGAAAATCCCAGGGAATTTTTTTCCGGGACGACCCCGTTACTGTACATCACTATCATACCTAAAAGCACGAAACACACAGCCAGTACAACGGTGGTGATAAAACCGACGTTAAAGTCCAGCAGTGATTCAGAAACACTGGGTTCGCAACCACAGTCGTCTGCTTTAGCCCGTGTCCACAGCGACTGGAGTACTGATGCATCAAGGGGTGTAGGCATAAAACCAGCCATTGCAACAATATATAATATAGTGGGGGCATCAAAATGGACGCTGCCCAATTCCATTCCGTGTAACTTCAGCTTGAAGAGTGCACTGACTGTGGCCAGCAGGATCAGGATGGTAAAAACTATCACTATGAACTTGCTCAGCCGTTCAAGTATATGGTAGCGACCGGTGATAAGAATTATTGCTGACAGCGACATTAGAATTCCATTATCGGCCAGTTGCCCGAATGAAAATCCTGTCACTGCATTTAAAAGCCCGGTAGTGACCAGACTTATGGCCGAAACCGTGAATATCATGGTCAGCACCTGGGAAAGACCAAATAACCACAGTGTCCAGCGGCCAAAGCTGATATAGCTGTCCACAAGTGAGCGACCTGTAGCTGATGCAAACTCGTTGCCAAAACGAAGGGCAGGATACTTGATCAGGCAGATCAGCAGGATGAATGGGATCATGGCCAGGCCGTAGACAGCACCTGCGCGAGTGGCAAATACAAGGTGTGAAACACCGACCGCGGCAGCAGTATACAGGATTCCAGGCCCGAGTATGGCAAGAAAATTGCGACTGGAATTTTTCATTTTTATGGATTCCTGCAGCTTAAGCGGGCAGGATTACCCCCTGTTTTTTAAGGCTGGCCTGTAAAGCCCTGATATCAATCTTTCTTAGATCCATTCCACTGCTTATAGATTGGGCTGCCGCAGTTCCGGCTGCCTGCCCAAAGGCAATACAGTGGGGTATCAGGTTGAAATACTCGTTGACAATAGCCTCTGAGGCAAATGCCCGACAGGCAACGAGCATATTATCCACATTGCGAGGTATCATGCTTCGATAGGGCATGTACGTTACCGGATACTTTATTGAATTTTTGCCACGATCAACATCAGGGAATATCGCTATGGTGTCTTCAAAAGGCTGGTCTGTGTTCATGTCTTTTTCAGAGACCACATATTCTCCGACAACCCGTCTGGCACCCCGGGTGCCAAGCTGAGGATTGGATAGTACAATAAAGCTGTTTTCAAAACCGGGATAATGTTTCTTAAAAAAATCATGTGTTATCATCATCTCTTTTCTGCCCAAAAACTCTACCCGGGTGAGTTCCTCAACATCCACCTGACTGGAATTCGCGTAGCGCGGAAAGCACCATACCACGCGGTCCTGGTTTTTCAGATTGCTGGTCATAAATCTGGGATGTCCGCCAAGCTTCATGAGCTCGCGCATTTTTTCATTCAATTCCTTTGTATTCGATTTTCTGTAATCATAGTACTTTTTAAGATCAACGTTGTCTATCCAGTAGGAAAAGGACAGATTTGCTATTCTCATTGTATGCTTGATATCACTGTTAAAGTCTGCCCCCGCGTAAGGAAGCAGGTCACCGTCGCCTGTGGAATCAATGACAACCTTTGCAAGCACTGCCTGCCTGCCGGATTTGCTCTCAAAGATGACACCTTTGACCTTGTTGCCGTCCATAACAGGCTCCGTGCCCCATGCATGGAGGTATGTTTTGACACCTGCTTCCTCCACCATGTTCTGCAGTATGCATTTTGATATCTCGGCATCGATATGCGCCGAATATATTACCCTTTGCTCCCGTATATCAAAAAAAGAGCGGTTCTGGTAATAACTGACCAGCTTCTTGTCGTCCGAGCCCCAGTGCTCCTTCTTGGGATAATCAGCCGCGTCCCTGACATTCAGGCGGTCTATCCATTCCTGACATATGCCCGCTATCTGCTGTTTGCCGCTAAAATCGCTCAGATTCGGGATGATTGTAACAAGTCCGCCGGTGCCCATGCCTCCCAGGTGCTCATATCTTTCAATAAGTACAGTGTCAGCGCCACTCCTGGCAGCTGCCACGGCCGCTCCGATACCCCCAGGTCCGCCGCCCACGACCACAACATCAGCTGTACGGCACACTTTTGTCTCACGGGCGGCTTCTTTTATGGTTTTTCCGGATATTTCGGTTGATTTTGCTGCAGCCGGACCGGCAAGTGTGATGCCTCCTGCGCCGATAGCAAAGGCAGCAGCCCCTTTAATTGCCGTATTCCTGACGAACTCCCTTCGGGTTATTCCGTTTTTAACTTCTTTAGACGATTTCATGATGATCTCTCCTCCCAGAGATTAAAAAATTAAAAAATAAGCATCCTTTCAAAACTAAGCGGGCAGGACTACGCCCTGTTTCTTAAGGGTGGCCTGTAAAGCATTGATATCTACCTTTCTGACATCAACACCACTGTTTATTGCCTGTGCTGCGGCCGCTCCGGCAGCCTGCCCAAGGGAGACACAGTGGTGTATTAGATTGAAAGCGTCATTGATAACAGCATCTGATGAAAACGCACGGCATGCGACAAGCATATTGTCAATATTTCGCGGTATCAGACAGCGATAGGGCATGTACATCAAAGGATTTTTATCATCCATGTTAGGGAATACCGCAATGGTGTCCTTAAAAGGATCCTTTGCCTTCATGTCTTCTTTCTTTACAACATAATCTCCAACGACCCGTCTGCCGCCGCGGGTGCCGAGCTGAGGGTTGGACAGTACTATGAAGCTGTTTTCAAAACCGGGGACGTGCGCCTTGTAAAAATCATGTGTTATCATCATCTCTTTACGTCCTAAAAACTCCACCCGTGTAAGCTCTTCTACATCATACTGGCAGGTATTCGCGTAACGTGGAAAGCACCAGACCACGTTCTCCTGGTTTTTCAGATTGCTGGTAAGAAATCCAGGGGTTCCGCCAAGTTTTCTGACTTCGCGCATCTTTTCGGACAGTTCCCTGGCATTTGATTTTTTATAATCCTGGTATTTTTTCAGGTCAACGTTATCTATCCAGTAGGAAAAGGAAAGGTTTGCTATCCTCATGGTACGTTCGATATGAGTTTCAAACCCTGCTCCGGCATAGGGTAATAAGTCTCCATCGCCTGTGGAGTCTATAACAACCTTTGCCAGCACCGCCTGCCTGCCTGATTTGCTCTCAAATATGACTCCCCTGGCCTTGTTGCCTTCCATTATGGGTTCTGTCCCCCATGAATGGAGATATGTCTTAACTCCTGCTTCTTCCATCATGTCCTGAAATAAACACTTTGATATCTCCGCGTCTATGTGCGCAGAATATCCTACCCTGTTGCCTGTCGCGTAAAAAAAAGAGCGGTTTTTGTAATAATCAACAAGTTTTTTATCGGTTGAACCCCAGTGTTCCTTCTTCGGGTAATCGGCCCCGTCCCTTTTATCCAGTCTCTCTATCCACTCCTGAGTAATGCCGGCTATCACCTGTTTGCCGTTAATATCGGTCATGGCGGGGATAATGGTGACCAGCCCGCCGGTGCCCATACCGCCCAGGTGTTCATACCTTTCAATAAGTACCGTATCAGCCCCATTTCTTGCCGCCGACACAGCCGCCCCGATACCACCGGGGCCGCCGCCCACGACCACAACATCCGCCGTCCGGCAGACCTTTGTCTCACGGGCTGCCTCCTTGATGGTCTTGCCCGATATCCTAGTAGATTCGGCTGCTGCGGTTGATATTGGGATTGCCATGCCTCCGGCGCCAATAGCGAAGGCGGCAGCTCCCTTCATAGCTGTATTCTTTACGAACTCCCTGCGTGTTATCCCGTTTTTTATTTCTTTAGATAATTTCATGGCAAACTCTCCTTATTAAAGTTATTTCTGATCAAGCTATCACCTAATTTATTTTGTTCACTTTTTTTGCGGGAGATCAGGACCAGTAACACTATATAACTAACCGAATGTTTTAAATGCATGGGACCTCCACTGTTGAATTAATATGAATGACGATCAGACCTTATCTATGTATTGTTTCCCGCTGCCTGAGTTTAGATGGAAAATTGGCCTATCCACTCTCCTGGCTATTAAAGGGCAGTGTCTTGTCCCAGCTGGAATATAAATCAGGAAACTTTTAGTCATGACAAATTTTTCATCCTCCATCCAGAATTCAATCTCACCGCATAAATCGTGTGGATCTTCCCAGTTTGTTCCAAAAAAGGAAATAAATTCATCAAAATCATGCGTATGAGGTTTGGCTACATTTTTTTCGGAAGCGCATTCCGGCCATACCCATACGGCTTCAACATATGATGCTTCAGGAACAATGGAATTGTCCAGCCACATAACATGAGTAGGCACACTTTTCGGGTGATCTTTGGAATCTATAGGACCGGTCCGATGAGAGGAATTTCCCAGGTTAGGGGTAAAATTTGTTACGACATATTTTGAGTATTTGGATTCTTTCATAATTCTCCTGTCCCAATATGATTAATAAAGAAGGTTCCTCCGATGAAAAAGCAATGGATCATTTGATTTTCACCAGATTGAATCTTTCCCTGTTAAACCTGTTGACCTCATCAGTTATAATTGCGTCAACATTTTCATAGATGCTGCCCGGAGCTCCATAGGTAAGGCATGGAATAAAATTGCCGCCCGGAGTATACTCCTCAAGAGCTCTTATGATCTCAGCTCGGATTATTTCCTCAGGCGCGTCAGCGCGATCAACTATAGCAGCATCGATCCCACCCATGATAACCATGCGTCCTCCGAGTTGTTTCTGGATTCCAGGGATATCATTCTGAGGAAGAGCACCCTGCCAGATATCAATGCCCAGTTCAACCATATCTTCAACAATCGGTTCCAGGAATGAATCCGCATGGTGCATTACTATAACACCTTTTTCATTCATGTATTTATATGTCTTAACATACTGGGGTTTAATAAACTCCCGCCACGTAGCAGGACTCATAAACATGCTGTTCTTACTGCCCCAGTCATCATGGGTAAGCATAATATCAGGCTTAAGGTTATCAACGATAAGCTTCATGTAGTTAAATCTGTATTCGCCGACATATTCACAAAGTTCCATCATGTGTTCCGGTTCCGCCAGGAAATTAAGGAGGGTATCCTCGAAGCCCATCAGGAAATGCAGCTGCTCAAATACGCCGGTCGGCATAAAGGCCATCAATAAATTATTTTCACGGTCTATTTTTGAAACAGCTTCAAGTGCAGGTTCCCAGAGAGCAGGATCTGAACAGTTGCCCGCTATGTCGGGGGCTATGGCAGTTTTTTTCCATTCACATATATCCGGGACGACCTTGTCATCCGCGGTAACATGGGGCATTGCAGCAATCTGTTCCTCCGGCCATACAACAAGTGTTCCCCATTTGTCACGGATTGGCTCCATGCCCTTATAGCGTTTCCCTCTTGCATAGCCTGCAACAGGATCTGCAGGGAAGAAAACCATGTTTTCATATTGATCAACAAGCCGGTCGGGATTACCGTCTTTTTTTAAGGTTTCCAGGATATTTTGTCTGGTGGAAAGCATGCACATATCTCCTTATATACTTTAATTGAAAAAATTTTTCAGTTATTTAGTTTCACTCCCTGTGATATCAGGTACGCCTGTAGTTTGTCGTAATTAACCATCCTCGGCGTAATACCTTCTTTTATCGCTATTGCTGCGGCGGTACCGGCTGCCTGGCCGGTGCCGATGCAGAACTGGATAGGGCTGAGGATATTAATAGCATATTCATCAGCCGAAACACAACGGCCTGCTGCGAGCAGGTTGTCAACTTTAACAGGAATAAGACATCTGTAGGGTACATGGATATGAGGTTTTTCCGTTACGGGCGCCATGAATGACGGGGCCTCAAGTATAGTATCTTCATGGACTGCCCCGGATTCAATATCTTCTATGGTCACCACATACTCTCCAGTCAGTCGTCTTGTGCAGCGTACTCCTGTCTGGGTTGCAGTATCCATCAGGTAGCACTTTTCAAATCCCGGTACATTTTTTTTAAAAAAATCATATGTTATCCTCATTCTTTTTCTGCCGGTTATTTCTACCCTGGTGAGGTCTTTAACGTCAAGGCCGTCAAAACCTGATAGCTGATTATTGAACCACATGACGTCATCAGGAATGCATGATATCGCATGTGTAAATCCGCCCTTTTTAGTACATTCCTTCATTAATTCCGCAAATCTTGTTTTATCAGTCTCCTTGAATTCATAGAACCTGTTGCGGTCGATATTGGAAAACCTGAAGGTGAAAGATAGTTTTGCGGCTCTCTGATCAGATTTAGGCATTCCATCAAAAGCCGCACCTGCCGAAGCGTAGATATCACCATCCCCGGTGGTATCTATGACTGTCTTTGCCAGGATTGCCTGTCTGCCGGATTTGCTTTCAAAAAACACACCCTTAACCCGGTTTCCTTCAACTATAGCCCTGCACCCCAGTGAATGCAGAAGAAGCTCAACACCGGCTTCTTCCATCATATCGTTTAACAGGCATTTTAGAATTTCAGGATCAATCTGGGCGCTTAGCACGATCCTGTCTCCTATTACAGTAAAGGGATACCTCCGCCAGTAATCGGTCAATTTTTTATCATTTGAACCAAGGTCTTCCTTCCGTGGATGGACAGCAGCACCAACATCATTGAGCCTGTCAATGATTTCCTGGCATATTCCGGCGATCTGCTGTTCATTTGTTCCGTCACTCATGGGCATGATACACAAAACAAATCCCCCGGTTGCAAGCCCCCCCAGGTAACCGAATCTTTCCAGAAGTATTGTTCTTGCGCCATTCCTGGCAGCGGCCAGAGCAGCACCTATTCCAGCCGGACCTCCTCCGACAATAAGAACATCTGTATCTCTGTAAATATTTATTGCGCCGGTATCTTCAATTATAGTGCTAGCGGACAAGTCATTTTTCCCAGGCAACGGGGTTCTCCTTACGAGTTATCAAAACAGATTTAGTAATTAAGGACCTCTTTTAAATTACGGGGTCCATAGTGAGGTATCTCCTGCCCGAATTCATAATGCCTCCGATACAATGTCCGGCTGTCATTGCCGGTCCTATTTCGCGATTGTGCCGATGTCACATGGTGAAGGCATGAGACTGGAATCCTGCACTCCATATCTGTCACCGCGCTTCTATAACAGGCAGTGTAACATGCGACCTGTGTGCCGCATCTCGATATATTTTAACCTTTGGTGCCGGATCAAGCCTGGGTGTAGTCCGGTCTGCGAAATTAATAACCAGCCGTATGCGATGACCGGCCTTGAAAACCATGGATATAGGCAATATATCAAATTCAAGCTCTGCCGGTTGACCGGGTACAAGCGGGATAACGTCCTCCTTAAAGCTCCTGTGCCAGGGTAACCCGAGATTGTTATAGGGTGAATTATTAAGCTTTCTCAGGGAGGCCCTGAGCTGGCCATGGATATTATATGATTTGGCAGTGCCGTCCGGTCCTGCATCCTGAATGGTTGCAATAAAGTCTCCGTCCGTGGCTGTTGACGATACCCACAGGTTGATTGCTGGATGGCCTGTGACCTGGAGATCTGTTATGAGTGGTGAGGTCTCGTATATAAGGCCGCCGGTCGGCATTTTACCGCGGGGAGCAAGATCGTATGAGACGGTTGTTTCGTCTTTTTGATTGATTCCCGTTGGCTCTGCTTTGCTCAGCGAGCCCTCACCCAGATAGTATATGGTCCTCTTTTCACCGGGCAGAGGCCATTGACTGGCCGAACGCCACTCCGAGCCGGCCGGAGCATTATAGGTGTAATAATATACAGGATCTTCATCCATTATACCGTTGTTAATGCCCTTGAGCCAGTAATCGAAGAATCGATGTTCTTCAATTGTGATGTCGAAGCCGGTATTTTTTTCCACTGCAAGCCAGCCGCAGTGTCCTTCGGGGCCCACAATCAGTTTTGCCGGACGGGTCACGTTGTTGAAAGTAAAGAATGCGCCGTGTTTTGTAGGTCCTTCGTCCCAGTTGGCCGCCAGGTACATGGCGATTCCGGAAGAGTTGATCTTGTCCAGGTAAGTGTGGGGGCTGCTTTTAAGCCACCATGGCTGGGAAGATGGGTCAGTGATAGCCTCTGCAAAACTGTCACGGTATGGGGTATAGCCCGGGTTTTCAACCGTTCCTTCATGTTCTGCAATGGCTTCTTTCAGCATTGATCTGTCCTTGTCAGCATCGACAGGCACTGCCACAGCGTCCCGGGCTTCCCTGGAGGACATTGCCTGGGTAGTGGTACCTTTGGCCGGAGCCATGCCGCCCGGTACACGAAAGGGATAAACGTCGAACTCGCAACTCATGGGAAAAACTGCCTTCAAATGAGGAGGAGCTGTGGTTGCCGCCTGCATCTGACTGCCGCCGGTTGCAGAACAGCCCCACATGCCGATATTGCCGTTGCTCCATGGCTGTTTTGCAAGCCATTCGGTGATATCGTATGCATCCCTGCGCGCGGCAGTGATCCATTCACCACGGTTGTATGCCTTGTTGTGTCCGTATGAGGCATAAAGGCCCCTGAAATCCACGGTGGCTACCACGTATCCGTATTTTATCAGCCTCGCTGCTGTTCCGGGATAATTTTCGACTGTCAGTGCTCCCTGTTTATTGACATATCTGCGATTATAGGGAGTATGCATCCATATTACAGGGAGCGGGGTTTCGATTAGTTTTCCGGTAGTATTATCCTTTGGACGGTATAGATCCATAGCGAGTTTTGTGCCATCACTCATCCGGACATACTGAGAGGTCATTTCATATTCATTGCTGTAAATTGCATCGCTGAAACCGGCATATTCACCGGGCCTGGAGACGCGGTCAGCCGCGAATGAAATTTTGCCCATACATGGAATTATGAAAAAGCAGAAAATTATTGCTGATAAAATGGATAAAAACCGATTTTTTTTTGACAGGTTCATGGCCCCTCGTTTGAAACATAAGAGAAGAGACTAACTATCGGGAATTGCATTGGTTTTGTTGATTTGTTTAAATTGTAAACTATTTTATATGCAATTTACCTAAAATAATGTATATAAGTATACAAAAGACTTAATAGTGTCAATAAAATTATCGGCTCGTGAACTAATGTCGTAACAACTATAATTTACACGGAGGAATCATGAAACGAGTACCGATGGTAAGTAAAGTGATGATGGTTGTCATACTGGGGTTGATGGCCGGACTGACGATATCGGCGGATGATGAAGACCGCACATTTAAACACTTTAAAGATTGTGCGATGTGCCCTGAGATGGTGGTCATTCCACCCGGAACATTCATCATGGGCTCTCCGGAAACTGAAAAATACCGGGAAGATGACGAGGGCCGGCACAGGGTTACGATCGATTACTCCTTTGCGGTAAGTAAGGCCCCGATCACTTGGGATCAATGGGAAGCCTGCGCACGCGATGCAATGTGTGACGGACAGGCCGTTGAAGCAGCACTAAGAAAGGAAAGCCAGGGCAAACCGGATCAGAAATATATGGATTATGGCCGCGGTAATCGCCCGGTAATTGGCATTAGCTGGTGGGATGCCCAGGTCTTTGTCGGGTGGCTTAATAAAAAGACAGGCAAAGACAGGTATCGGCTGTTATCTGAATCGGAATACGAATATGCCGCACGCGCTGGCACTGCAACAGCCTACTGGTGGGGAGAAAAACCCAGCCACGAATACGCGAATTACGGCAGGGAAGCTGACCAGGAACTGGGAGGCGCTGCGGAGGGCCGTGATGTATGGGTCGACGAGACATCCCCTGAGTGCTCATTTCCCGTAAATGGCTTTGGATTGTGCGACATGTCAGGGAACGTCTATCAATGGATCGAAGATTGCTATGAAGCAGATGGGACAAAATTACCGGCAAACGGGTCGGCGGTAAAGAGCGGCAATTGTAATGTGCGCGGATTTCGTGGGAATTCATTCATGAGCGATCCCAAGTCTTTGCGTTCCGCTAATCGTGCCTTTGTATATTCGCCTGATACACGGGGCCGCAGCTACCTCGGCATTCGCGTAGCAAAAACGCTCGACTGATTGTGCGGTGAAGAAATAAAGTAGAAATAACAGATTTTTTTGCCTGATTTGATCCTGAAAAATATTATTTTTATGTATAGCTTTCTGGTTTACAGGGAATCTTGAACAAAAAAAACATAAAACCTGAAAGCTTCCCTGTTTACACGGGATGAATCCATCTACGGCATCAGTTGCGCGACAAACAATTTATTATTTCACTCTAACTTCCAGCTGGAGGAAACAATGACTCAGGCAATAACTGGAGACGGCTCTCAGAGGTTATTCACCAAATCGCTTGTGCTCGGACTCGCAGCGGTTTTTCTCACCTACTTTCTTACCTTTTTTATGACTCTCGGCCAGAGCATTGCTTCACCCATGATAGCGGCCAATCTGGACGGGATTCCCCTGTTTTCATGGGCAATATCATTACCCGCTCTAGCGATGGCTTTTTCCACGATGCTTTTTGGGAAACTGTCCGACATGTATGGACGCAGAACCATGCTGCTGACCTCCCTGTTCTTTTTCACAGCAGGATCAATACTGGCCGCAATCAGCCCTACCTTTGTATTTAACATCATTTCCCGTGTAATAATAGGCCTGGGGTTGGGTGCCCAGACAGCACTCTGTTTCTCGGTAGTCGGAGATATGTTCGCTGACCCAACCGAAAGGAGCAAGTGGACCGGCCTGCTGAATATTTCTGCAGGCGCCGCCGCTATGGTCGGACCTGTGCTGGTTGGAATTATCACCGACAATCTCAGCTGGCGCTACTTTTTCTGGGCCGCTGCCCCCATAGCCATAGTCTGCGGAATACTTGTAATGATCGGCGTCCCCGGACGGACCGAACGTGCGGAGCATCAGATTGATTATGTTGGAGCATTTATACTGGCAGTTGCTTCATCAACCTTGATTCTCGGCGTTTCCTTTACGGACAGGTATCCCTGGACTTCTTTTTATGTTTTGGGGCTTCTCATAATATCCATTGTTTTCTGGTGCATCTTCATCGCTGTAGAATTAAAAGCAATGGAACCCATTCTGGACCCGCAGGTTTTCACAAATCGTACATTCCTGACTGCCGCGATTGCGGCATTCCTTTCCTTTTTCGGGTTTGTCGGAATCATGAATTATTACCCGCTTTTTATCCAGGGCGTACAGGGGGGAAGTGCCAGATTGAGCGGAGCAATGCTGACCCCGTTCACTGTGCTCATGGCCTTTACCGGAGTTCCTGCAGGTTTATTGATCGCCAAAACAAAGCGTTACAAATGGATGTTCATCCTGAGTTATGCAGTTGTAACGGCTGCCATGTTCATGCTTTTTTTCTTCAATCAGGAAACGCCGTCATGGCTGGGAGTCATAGTCATGATATTAGGCGGATTTGGTGTCGGATCTATACCGACTACCAATATCCTGGTTGTTCAGTTTGCCCTTCCGAAAAAATTCAGGGGGGTATCGGTAGCTGCCATCTTTTTTATTGTGGCACTTGGTACTGCAGCCGCGCCTGCCATACTGGGCCCTGCAATGAATGCCACCTATGCAAAAAAGCTCCAGAATTTATTACCTCAAGATCTTGAGCTTCATATCGATGCTGCGACCCTGGATTCCATTGCCGATCCCCGTGTCCTGATGTCAGGCAAGGCAATGGCAGAACTGAAAAGTACCTTCAGCAAAATAGAAGGTGAAAAACCAATGCTTTTCGATGAGACGGTCCAGGCGGTCCGAAACGCACTGCAAGCAGGCCTCAAGGTTCTATTCCTCATAGGTGCGATTGCGCTGTTAATCGCACTGCTGTTTATCATTACAATCCCGGAGGTGCCCATAGAAAGCGGGGAGGAAGACGAAGAACAGCGGAAGGAATAGTCCTGAATGATTATAAAATGGAGATTTTAAATATGTTGGGAACAAAAAAACTATTATCTGTTTCAGTAATTACAGGTTTTTTCCTGATGATTTCAACAGCACCATATGCATCTGCTGACAGGGTTGCTGATAACCTTGCGACTTCAAATGTCACGAGTCCGCCCGTTGGTAAAACAGCCGGGCAGAGCAGACGCACGGGCATGGATCCAGTTGACGATCGTGTGGAACTGCGTGAATATCTCTTTACAGATACTAACGAGATGCTTCCCTATGCAGTGTTTGTCTCCTCAAAGGTCAAAAAAGACAAAGAGGCCCCGCTGGTCCTGGCACTGCATGGATTCAGCGGCAATCACGGCACTTTCATGCGCACCCAATGCGTGGACGAAGCTGAAAAGAACGGTTATATAATGGTAGGTGCCATGGGCTACAGTCCGACCGGTCCATTCGGCATGCAAATGCGTATGCCCGGTCCCCCAAAAGGAAAAGTTGAAGCACCCGGTACTGCAACTGATCAGTCAGCCAAACCCAGGCCCAAACCCTTTATGTATATGGGGGGTGATGTTGGTGGTAAAAAGGAGAAGGACCCTGCCAGGGTTACTGAACTGAGCGAAAAAGATACGATGAATGTACTCCAAATGGCCCTCAGGGAATTCAATATAGATAAAAACCGGATATACCTGATGGGGCATTCAATGGGAGGCGGCGGTGCACTGCATATTGGTGAAAAGTACTCCGATATCTGGGCCGCCGTTGCAGGAGTGGCCCCGGCGGCCTTTGGATTCAAGTGGAGCAAAGACCAGAAGCTCAGGGATGTACCTCTCCTGATCATCGTTGGTGAAAATGACAGGCTGGTTAAAGGATCAGAGCAGCTGGCCGACCAGCTCAAGAGGCTGAACTTCAAGGTGGAGTACAGGTCCCTGCCCGGCCTGGATCACGGCGAAATCATCGGGGGCAGTATGCCGGGTGTGTTCGATTTTTTCAACCGGCATACAAAAACAAAATAGTATTGATAAAATTCCGCAAAGAATTAAATGCAAGCTGTCTTCAATGCTTTCAAATAACAGGAACAAAGGGGACAGCCAGATCGTCCGGACTTTAATTTGAAAGAAGGGTGAATATGTTCAGGATAACAAGAATACCGGTTTTTTTGATAGCAATGCTGCTATGCATGACAATCATCATTTCTGCCCGGGAAATGCCTGAAGGAAAAGGCGGAAAGGTTCCTGCCGGCAATTTCCCGGGTGCAGGGGGTTTTGGCGGCAACAGGGGCAAAAATGTCATGGTCAGCCTTACGCCGCCTGTCAATGTGACCCGAATAAAATTATATGAAAAAACACCGAATGCAATAAAGTTCACGGAAAACGAACTTAACCCGATGGAACCGACCCTGGATTTGTATATTCCTGATGCCGGCAAGGCAACAGGGGCAGGTGTGCTGATCTGCCCCGGAGGGGGTTACGAGATGCTGACAGTGCCCGGCGAAGGGGGAACAATCGCGGATTTTTTTAAGGCGCATAATATTGCCGCCTTTGTATTGCGGTACAGGCATGGTCCGCAATACCATTATCCGACAACACTGCTGGATGCCCGGCGTGCATTGAGACACATTAAAGGGCATGGGAAAGAATACAATGTGGATCCGGAAAGGGTGGGTGTTTTCGGGGGATCGGCAGGCGGGCATCTTGCCGCCATGCTGGCTACACTGTACAATAATAAACTTTTGCCTGAAGCGCCGTATGCTCCGGATGAGATTGACAGCATCAATGTCAGACCGGCTTTTGCAATTCTGCTTTATCCCGTGATTGACCTGACAGATGATTCGGTTACACATAAAGGCTCGCGGACAAATCTGACACAGGATAATCATGACCTGTATGAAATCCTGTCACCGTGGAAGCATATTACTGAAGATACTCCGCCTTCGTTTATTGTGCATGGCTCATATGATTTCCTGGTACCTGTAAAAAATTCGCTTCTGTACTTCGAAGCGTGTCTCAAGGCGCATGTCCCGGTTGAGATGCACCTTCTTGATACTCCGGTGCACGGATTCGGGATGGGGGCAAATCTTGATGATATGACCGTAAAGGAATGGCCGGAACAGGCCGTACGGTTTATTGAACGGCACAGCAAAACAAAATAGTATTGGTTTTAAAGATGGGTTAAGGTCCGGAAACTTTTCGGTTCAAGGCATGACAATACCCCTTTACTATTATTTCCCCCTGGCCCCTCGAACCAGTGAACCCTTTTATAATAAGGAGAATAATATGGCTTTTTGGAAATTAATGCTTTTATCGATATCGGTATTTCTGATAATGGGTGCATCGGCGATATTAGCCTCGGAAAAGGTCCCGCTGCGCGCCCAGGACCGGGTCGAAATTGAACAGCTGATGTGGGAATACATCCAGGCACTCGACTCCCATGACGCCGAAGCGTTCGTTAAAAAGTTTACACCTGATGGCCAATTCAAAAGCCGTGAGAATTCGGTAAAAGGCCGGGAAGCCCTGAAGAAAATGGTCCTTGATGCCTGGAAAAAAATGGATGCTGCCAACGAGGGCGGCAAAAAAAAGCCTCACATGTATCATGTAGTGACAAATCCGCATATTGAGTTTATTGATAAGGATCATGCACGCTACTATGCATACTGGATGGGAGTACTCGAAACCGGCGGAGAGATTGTCACTGCCGGGCGCGAAGTGAATGAACTTGTTAAAATAGATGACAGCTGGCTCATCAGTATCCGCGATGTAAATCCGGGAAAATGATGTGGAACTCGTTGATTAAATAAAGAGAAAATAATAAAGAGGAAACCAGATGACTGAACATGATTGGATTGATATCTCAATACCCCTTGGAAGGGAGATACCTGAACTTTTTATGGAGGCATCCGAGCGCGAGGTTCCAAGATCAAAGGTGGAGCGTTTTTTTGATGTGGAAAAGGGTGACAGGGTCACCATGTCCAGGATTGAAATGGATTCCCACGACGGAACCCATATCGATTCACCTCTCCATTTCATTAAAGGAGGTACCTCTATAGATGAAATGCCCATAAATACTGCCATAGGTCCTGCAAGGGTCATAGAGATTATGAACGAAAAGGAAATCACAGTGGAGGAGCTTGAACCGCACCGGATCAGGCAGGGAGAGAGAATCCTGTTCAAGACAAAAAATTCACCCAGGGTTTATAGCTCAAGGGTGTATAAAGGCGATTATGTGGCCATTACTCCTGAAACAGCAGCGTACCTTGCGGATACCGGTATCCTGCTGGTAGGTCTAGATTTCCTGACCATTGCCGGCATGAACCCGCCGGAAAATATTACAAAGGTCCACCTTGCCTTTTTAACAAAGGGGATATACATCCTTGAGGCAATCAATCTTGATGGCGTAGCACCCGGCAACTATGAACTCATCTGCCTGCCAATAAGGCTGGATAAAGGAGATGCCGGACCATGCAGGGCAGTGATACGTCCGGTCCTGTAATTCACAGTCCTCTACAATATCCGGGGTAAAAAATCGCATAGTGGTGATTCTACTTTTACGCTTTCTTCCCTATCCTGCACCAACGGCAATACCAGGTGAGACGGATACTGCCTGTTATGATAAACCCTGATGTCAATCGAGAGCGGGGAAGGCCCTGTGGCATAGGCGCTTTGCGAGTCCCACAGGTTATAATCCTTGTCTTCACACGCTATCTGCAACCAGATTTTATGCCCCTTTTTAAAGGTATTAAAAATGGGTACAAGCTCGATCTGAAATTCATATATGGTATCCGGCTCAAGAATTTCAGGGTCGGTAAACGGGTGCCAGGGATTTCCGGGTTTTGATCTGGACTCATCCAGTTTTCTGAATTTGGTCTTAAGATTTCCATAGCTCCACAGATTAACCTCTTTGGGTGTCCAGGCATCAGTCCAGTCGGGTCTCAGGAATGGTTTTCCTGTCACCGGATTCAGGGCCGGACCATCCGGGCCTATCTCACCTATCTTAATAAAAAAAGCCCAGTCAGAAGGTGTCTTCTCGGTCGTTGAGGAATAAAGCGTCATGCTGACAGGACCCTTTATCGTAACATCTTCTTTCAGCGGCGGAGTGGTGAAGGCCAGGAACTCTTTGTTATCCGGATTAGGGAGAAAGATGAAGGAGCCTGGAATCTGCCTTTTAGCGGGAGGATACTTAAATGAGCTTGAATCTTTCTGCCCGTCGGCAGGTTCTTCGCCAAGTGAACCCCAAGGTGCAGTCGATGACATATCCCTGTTTATATAAAAGCTTTTCCATATTGTTCGCCTGATCGGATATTCATCTTCATATCGCCATTTGCCTGTTCCATTATCATAAATGGCAACTTTCGGCTCATCCATTATCCCGGTATCAGTGTCTTTAAGCCAGTAATCAAACCACCTGAGCAGGTATTCGTTAATGGCTTCCGTCTCAAAGATGAACGGCTGATAACGTGAACCGGCCCATGGAGATATAATCAATTTTTTGGGTGATTTAATGCTGTTGTAATGTGAAAGATGCTGCGTTATATGAAGATCGTTGGCAGCGGGAGCAATACTGAGGACAGGGATTTTTATCCTGTCCATGTCCCGCCATGCCCCGCCGTGCTTCCAGTAAAATGGGCCATCCTCACTATTCGCGAATATTTCGGATATCACATTTTCAGGGAGTTCCTTGCCGTGGATCAGGCCGGGCCATATGGCCTCCTGTAAAATTTTGGATACAATGTAGATAACAAAGGATGAACGCAGTACTCCACCCGGATAGATCATTCCCCTGTAATTATCAGTGGTGCCGGGGCACGGAACAATACACTTCAGATGGGGGGGATTTTGTATAGCAGTCAACCACTGGTTAACCCCGAAATAGGAGGCACCCATCATGCCAACTTTTCCGTTGCACCATGGCTGTTGCGCGAGCCACTCTACTGTATCATAACCGTCTCTTGCCTCATTTTGACCGTGAAAGCAGAACTGCCCCTGAGAGAAACCGCTTCCCCTTGCCTGGAGCTGGACAAGAACATAACCCCTGGGACAATAAAACCGCGGAAGGGCACTTTCAAAAAAATACTCCTTCCTGTACCCTGAATAGCCAATAATAGCGGGCCATGGGCCTTTACAGCGTGCAGGCTTGTACAAATCCATGGCAAGTTTGATTCCATCCCGCATTTCAGCATAGACATTTTTTTCAAGCACAACATCTTCATGAACGGGATCAGGATATATTACTTCGGGGATTTCATTATTTTCAATCATTGTCTTTTCCTTTTGAATTAAAATTGACGGAAGACAATACTTAAATAACTTTAGTTTCCTTTTATCAAAATCAAACAGTTCCTTCTTCTGCGAGTTTTCTGGCGTTTGCCTCCATGTAAAATGCCAGTTTGTCTTCTGTCAGCCTGTAAAAAATCATTATGATACCGGCAATCAGGTAACATATCGCGGGCGTAAAGGCTATCAGGTTCATCAGATCAGTCACAAATCGGGGCGTCACTTCCATATTTGGTGTATATCCAATTACTGTATGGAGATAAAATGGTATTAATGTAACGGAAATCGCGACCCCGATTTTTATCGGCATTGTGAACATGGACATTATTAAAGCACTGGCATTCTTGCCGGTCCTGTGATAGCCATATTCTGCCGTATCCATATACATAGCCTGCCTTATGGGTGAAGCCAGCCCAACGATAAAATTCGTGCAGCATATAATTGTCATATATGCTAGAGGACTGGAAGCACCAAATATACGTAATATGATGTATCCTATAACACCGGCAAAAGCAGCGTAAATACATATCTCTTTTCTGCCTACTCTTTTAATAATATATGGCCCTATAAGTGTGCTTATAAGTGTCGTGGCTGCTACAAAAAATGTATATTGCTTCATCCATGAATCGTCCCCTGCAACATATTTGAAATAATAAATCGCTACGGATACAAGGCCAAATAAACCGACGTCTCTTACCGTATCGGCTATCATTATTATCATCAGTTGTTTGTTCCCTAATATCTGTTTAATCATTTCAGACCAGGGCAGGTTAGATGAAGATTTTAGTTTTTTATTGGGATCATAGGGGTCATAATTTTTGGTACGTAAAAATAGATTCCAGTAACCTATTACCTGAATTGATGCAAGTATTATTACTGTGTAGAAGAAACCATGTGATTCACCATATTTGCCTCTGAAATAGTTAAGCATTGGAATAGCTGCAAGGCTGAATAAAATCTGAGCGGCATATCCATATTGCATATTTCTTGCTGAAAGTTTTGCCCTGTCATCAACATGACGGGATAGCACTGATATAAGGCCCAACTGGGCATTATAGGCAAAGTTCAGACTGATATGCGCAATCATGTATACTGTTCCTAAAAAAATAATTTTAGCCCAGTAGCTTAAAGACGTTATATTAGAGAAAGTGAGGATAAAAAACACAAAGGTAACCAGGGGCATAAACAGAAGCCATGATCTATATTGACCCCACCTGAATTGAGTTTTCTGGATTATAGTGCCGCCAACGGGGATGGATACAGCATCAACTATATGTGTTATAAACATCAGTACTGCAAGGTGACCGACAGCAATCAGCGCTACATCAGTGAGGAAGAATGTATAGTAGTTTAATGCCAGATACATCATAATATTAAAAGCCGCATGGGAGAGACCGTAACTGTGAACCAGATAACCTGGCAGTCTTTTATGATTCATACTTAAATATCTCCGTTTATGGATACTTGTTACCTTAAGTGAAGGACAGTCTATAAATGCATAATTCGGTGAGGCCGGTAGCCCCACCGAATACAGTGCTTTTTATCTATCTAACTGACAAAAAATTACTTAAAATACCAGGTCCGCTTGACAGTTAATGCAAACTCTCTCGGACGTCCAGGCTGACCATCGATATAACCGGAACGAGACAGCGCATCGAAAGTGGTCAGATAGTAATACTTATCTGTCAGATTTGTAACATCCAGAGTGGCCTGCCACTTAAGATCTTCTGATCGCCATGTCAGACTGCCGTTTACAAGATAATAACTTTCAATAGCTGATTCGGCTGTGTTTTCAGTAGACGAAAAGACAGAATCCTGAAATGAAAGATCAAAACGAGGCGTTAAATCTCCGTATTTACCGAATTTAAACCTGTATTGAGCACCGGCACTCCACTTATTCTTAGGTGTATAGGGTGTTGTTGCGTCGTCAGTAATAGTTGTAAGTCGTAACTCCGTATATTCGAAGTTGATATAGGAATATGAGAAATCAAGAGAAAAAGCCCCTGTCGGGCGCCAAACACCCTCTACCTCAAATCCTTTGAGTTCCGCATCACCAACATTATCCCGGGCCGCACAGGGAGTTTGTTGTCCCTCGGATGCAAAGTAACATGTATTTATCGGTAACTGGATATCCGAGTAATCGTTGTAAAAGACTGATGCATTCAAACGGAGCTGATCAAACAGAGTGCTCTTGATACCGACTTCGTAGTTGGTGAGTTTTTCAGGAGCAAAGGCATTAACCTGGGTTGGGTAATATGGTCGGGAATTGTTGCCACCTGCTCTGTAACCTGTGGCCACCTGCACATATCCCATTATTCTATCGGTGAAGGAATAGTCGAAGGCTGCGCGATAGTCAAACCTGCTGCTGGAATATGATACGTTAAGACCTTGAATTGTAGAAATCAGGTTATTGGCCGGCTGGCCGGCTCCAAATGGGAAGCCGGTTGCTGGTTGAATTATCGATCCATCCGGATTATGGCGCTGGAACGAATATTCCTTTTCATCCTTGGAATAACGTGCGCCAAGAGTCAGGTCCATTCGGTCAGTTAAATGCATTATTGTCTGGCCGTATACAGCCTTGCTGGTTGCCGGTACCACATCGGGACCCTGGAGGAAGTCAAAGGCTGAAGTGTTTATGATAATACGTCCACTCCATTTAGTCTTTTGATCAAGGTAGAATGCACCAATAGTAGCGTCAGTAAAACCATCGAACAGAGAGGCGTTGAGGCGAAGTTCCTGGGTAAACTGATGGTGATCCATCTCCTGCAACATATGGTTTACTGCAAGCGGTGAACCATCAGAATCACTACCGAAAATATTCACATACTCACGGTATGCACTAATCGATTTAAGGGAAACTTTAGGAGTTAGCATCCAATCAAAAGTAAGAGTATAATCTTTGGTATTAAGATGATTGATTCTGGGAATTACAGCCGGTTTATACAGCTGGAGATCCATGCCGGGATTACCACCCTGGCGTGTCGGAGTCGGTGTGCTTCGGCCATCGTCGATATAGGTGCTATAATTATAATAGGTGCCAGGCGTTGCAAATCGCTCATCATAGGGGACATCGATTCCGGCAGTGTAAACACCGTCACCGTCATTATCAAAAAATATTGGTATGGTACCTCCTGTCATATCTTTTGATTTTATAATGATGTTGGGCTGAGACTCGGATTTATCATTTACAATATTGGACGCAAAATTTACTTCAAAACTGTCGCTGGGTATCCAGCGCAGTGAGATACGACCGGCTGTCATGCTCTGACCGCCTTCTTTTGCGAGTTCACAATCTGATTCGCTGCTCAGGGTCATAAATGTAGGGAGACCGCCAGGATTACCTGGAGACGGGAGCTTATTACGGCATGCATAATCATAACTTGTAACATACCCGTCTCTCGAACGTGATGTGCCTGCTACACGTGCAAAGAGCTTGTCAGTGATTGTAAAATCACCTGCAGCCCGGATATCCAGGCGGTCAAGTGAACCATAAGTCATAGCGACATATCCGCCGTCTCTGCCATCAGGCTTTTTTGTGAAGAGCTTTATTGCGCCACCGATGGCATTCCGCCCGGCCAGAGTTCCCTGGGGACCGCGCAGAATCTCAACACGTTCAAGATCAAGCAGATCAAGAATATTTCCTGTAATGGTTGAATAATAGACATCATCCACATAGATGCCTACACCCGGTTCTACCGACGGGTTAAAGTCGGTCTGGCCGATTCCCCGAATAAAAGCTACCAGTGAACTGCCGTAACCGGAGTTGCCCGGTCTGAGAGAGACATTTGGAGCCTCGAGGGCAATCTGCTCCACGCTGACCTGATTCCGCATCTCCAGTGTATCAGCACTTATGGCAGTAATCGAAAGTGGCGTTTTCTGTAGTTCTTTTGCCTTGAATTCCGCTGTAACGGTGATTTCATCAAGCGTGAATTCGTCATTTTTTTTATCCTGACCCATTGCAGTCCAACAGGGCAGCACAAAGATAAGGATAAAAAAGAATTTGAATAATCCTGAGAATAAAGTAATCCTGTTCATTTTTACCATTTTCCCCTCCTTAAAACATATGAATTAAATCTGCATAATTGCAGTGTTCGTTCTGAAATATGTTGAAGCGAGGTAAAATTCAAAGTAGAAGAAACAGATTATACCTGATGAATTTTTACGAACCTCATTTTATTAACAAAATAGCCCTTGTCACATCTGAATATAAATGCCCCAGAGGTGTCACATCCATTTGGATGTCTTGAAACAAGCTCTGAAAATATGCAGGTGCACAACCGCGCCATTTACATTGGCGCAGGCTCGTACCCCATACGTATTGAAATTTCATATGCAGTTCTGATTAATGGATCGATAAATTCATTTAAACTGTCGTCATTGTAATCATCAGGACTCGAATAGATGCTGATTCCGCCTTCAATTTTTCCTGAGATTCCATGAATAGGAGCGCTAATGCTCATCATATAAGAAACATATTCTTTTCTATCTATCGCGTAACCTTGATTTTTAATCTGGACAAGCTCCTCACCAAGCTTGTCCTTGTTTGTTATAGTATGTGTTGTGAAAGGACGGAGGTCGACCTCATTCAAATACTTTTCGATTTCATCCTTTGGTAAAAAAGCCAGAATGAGCTTGCCTATAGAAGTGCAATAAGCCGGTTTCCTTCGAACCGGTGGTACAGATGAAAATCCATGGGTATTATTGAAGTAGGGATCTATTCTCATGGTAATCAGAATAGAATTATTGTCCCAGATACCCAGGCTGCAAATCTTGTTTAGATCATTTGAAAGTTTTTTGAGTGGTTGGGTGGCATGATTATTAATATCAAGTTCTGCAAGTTGTTTTAACCCTAGCTCCAGGATTGAATAGCCGAGTTGATATTTCTTTGTGCTTTCATCTTTTCTTAATATATGGTTCTCTTCCAGTGCCTTAATGATTGTGTGTATTGTACTCTTGGATAACCCAATAAATTCAGTTATTTCACTTAAATCCAGTTGTTTGTGATTCTTGAATAATTCCAGAATTGCAATCGCTCTATCTATGGACTGTATTAACATATTTGAGCCTCTCTTCTGTATAATGTTTATCAATATTGAATATGATTCCAATTTTGTCAATAAAAATATGCAATTTATGAATTAAATCCTATAATGTAGTATTGGATTCATAAAAAACGATGCAGCGCATCTAAAGTTGTTGTGATATTTAACTTTAAATTTTATAAATATCTATCAATATTTTTAAATTAAACTTGAAGTATAATAAAGCACTGTCAGTTTAAACTGTAGGCAGTGCATCCGACGGATTTTCATTGTTGATTCCAGACGTATTACGGGGCTGGAATCTTTTTTTTAATGGAAAGTAATTTGAGAATTGGAGGCCACAATTTGTGACCTCCAGAATTGATAAAGCAGGGTTGTGAAGCACTCGCCAATGGCGTTCACTGAGCAGTGTGTGGCTTAAGCGTTAGCTTCAGCCTGTTTCTTGCTAACCTGACTCCTTTTTTACTATTCCTGCAATGATTTCCAATTATCTGGGAATCGGGTCGGATGTAGGCCAGAAACGCGCTGTCGCCAGGGGCAGGGCACGGAAAAAAGCCAAAACAGAGTGAATCTCGTTACCCCATATTTTAAAGGCTTCAAAAGTCACCAGTGAGTTGCCTTCGCCGTAGGCAGAACCGGCGTGACCGAAATTCATCCACAGCAAAACGATACCCTTTTCTTCATCCACGGCAGCAACACTTGCTACGATGCCAGGGTGCAGAGTAATGTACTGCGAGTACATGCCGCAGTCATCTCTGCCGCATCCTTTGCCGGCCATTATTACTCCATTTTCAACACGGTAGGCTTCCGGGCCAAAAGGTGTTCCTGCGTCGGTAAAATTGCCTATGCGAAGGCCTTCTGTATATGTCAGTGCCGTCCTGATCAGGGATTCGCGAGACTGTTTTTTACCGGCCGGAACAGGATCATTCATTCCCCTGATTGGCGCTCCCAGCTGATTCGGCTGGAAGAATGAATCCGGTTTAATATGCTGTATAAGAGTCTCAATACCGGCGATCTTCATATCCTTTATATGAAGCAGAACCGAACAGAGCGCCGGGTTGTTGCCTTCGCGAACCGCAATATGCGTGGCAGCAACCTGCTTTTTCGTGTCCAGGTAATCCTGGCGGAATGATTCCCTGGCGGTAACTGTTTTCCATAGCCCCTCTCCGAGTTTGAGGGGCTTTGAGTCCTCGGTAAAACGGATATTGTCAGCCAGAGGCAGCCTGGAGGGATCGTGATCTGCCAGGGCATCAATATACTGTGTGATCATTCCTTTAAGGCAGTCTCTATTACACTCCTGAGCAGTGGCGGATTTAACTGAAAATAAGAAAAGAGCCAGAACAAACGTGGAGGCAATCGTTATTACTTTGTGGTGATGACGTTTAATCAACATAAATCTCTCCGCAGTAATTTGAATTACTATTCCAGGCTGTTCACGCCTAATCGATCGGCTCAAGGGGCCAGCCCATTGACTGGGCCCTGGGCCCGACAATGGCATGGATCAGATCCACTTTACCGTCTCTCATCCTGAACATGTGGCAATCCACAAGACCGCTTCCTGTAGGGTTTTCCGCATTCGCAGTGGCTCCGCCGCCAAACATCATAAAGGCTATGGAAATGCCTTTTTCAGTATCAACCCAGACGCGCCGCGGCCCATGATTAATGCTATTACCCATTCGTTTCCTGAAGGTCACGGGCGAACAGTCATGATCCCTCCCTGTCGTCATAAAACCGTTCTCCCACCGGTCGCATACCTTGGCGAAAGGTACGCTGACTGTCGAACCTTTTGCGAACAGTGCAAAATAATTATTGGCAGCATCCGCCAGCACCTTGCGCGAAGCACGTTTATCGGGCGGCAGGATTGTGCTCCAGTCCTGGTCTTTTGTTTCCAGTTCCTTTTCTACTGTGAAGGCAAAATCCCTTTCCCTGGCTATGATCGTTTCAATTTCCGTGATTTTGCCGTTTTCGACCTTTAAGCGATTAGCAAACAGGATCGGCCGGACAGTTCCCTCTTTGGGCAATTCTTTGGGGCCTGCGAACAGGGCCGCAACATTGCCGTCACCGGATTGACCTGCAGGGGGTTTTTTTGCACTGGCAGGAATTTTGGGTGCACCCGAGGCTCCGGGAGCTCCGCCGCCAAATCCTTCTCCAACCGTTTTAGAGCTGAATGGTTCTTCTATGACCGAGATTGTGGCTGTAACACACTTTTTGGTATCGATCAGAGTGCGCCTGAGCAGGGGTTTGCCGGCAGTTTTCCAGAAGCCTGTTCCGACATCTTTTTTGATGCCGTTTTCAGTGAATTTAGCAGTGGAAGCAAGCGGCAGACCCGATATGCTGTGCTCCTGAATGGACGCAAAATACTGGTCAGTTATTTTAGTAAGACCTCCGCGGGTACAACTGTCTTCTCCTGCCTGAGCATTTGGGACCGCAGCACATACGAATGCCGTAAGAAAAACCGTAAGAAAAAATAGCGCTACTCGTTTCATCTTTGAATCCTCCGGGACAATACAGTTAAATAGAAATAGAAAACAGGGTCGGTTGATAAGTTTTTACTTTTTGTGGATCAAAGTATATGGGGTCAGCTATTGTATGTCAATATACTTTTCCTGTTATTCCGAGGCACAATCCGGGAAAACTTCTGGCTGAAATTCTGATTTCTGACTCTTGATTTCTATCCTGTGCCCTCCGATCACCGGCTTTAATATCTTGTATTATTTTTTAAAAAAACATAAAAATAAATAATCGTATCATTTCAGTACTAACAAGTTATCGTTTTAAAATGTGCTTTATACACTTTGTCTTACGCGATCCAAATAAAGTATTTTTATTGTCATTCCCGGCTTGCCTGCCACCATTTTAACCCGCAATAGCTTAATGCGGCGGCGGAAGCCTCAGCTGCGGGTGGATCGGGGAACCCGGTTGTTTTCAGATCTTGAATCTAAAATTATGAACTAACCAAGTACGCAGGGGGTAAACCATGAAAAAAACAGCACTACTGATTATTCTTGCCGCGCTCGTATTAATGAGCGCATGTTCCGACGCACCGGCAACACGGACAGCAACTTCACCAGAACTGACAGCACTGGTGGAGCGTGCTGCCATTGAGGAGTTTTTTTACGATTACTATGCCCAGTTCAGGCCGGACAGCAAGCATGATTTTATGTCCTTCTTCTCTGCTGACGGCAGGCTCGATGTTAACGGGCTGGTGGCTAAAGGTCATGATGAGATCAAGGCCATGTATGCCCAGGCAGGTGCCGGTGGCGGAGAAAAAAAACCGAAGGCCGAGGGCGCTGCACCCGAGGGAGTGTCAGAAATGATTGTCACAAACATTAAGGTGGATTTGCATGGAGATAAGGCTGTTGCAACACTTCTCTGGCACAGCATCAAGTCGGAACTGGTGACATCTCCACCTAAGGTTACCGAGTACGGGCGTGAGCGGACTGAGCTGGTCAAGCAGAACGGGCGCTGGCTGATAAGCAACCGTGTTGTGCTCACTGAGGGAGGTATGCCCGAGGCACTGCTGGCATCCTATCCAAAAAAGTAAAGTCGCAGATCAGGCTTTTGAGAACTTTTATATAACTGGATAAAGTTAAGGGCCCTGATATCCCCTGATTTTAAAAATGACAGGATCAAAGAGGAGAAGGTAATGTCGAATAATGATTTAATTCAACAGCTAATGGATAGAATAGATGAACTGGAGAGAAGACTTCAGGAACAGGAAGATATTCATCAAATTAAAAACCTTCAGAGGGCGTATGGCTATTATGTTGACAAGGCACTTTGGGAGCAGGTTGCCGATTGTTTCGCTGAAGATGGTTCCTTTGAATTAGCCCAGCGAGGGGTGTATATAGGTAAGGAACGCATTCGTAAAATTCTGGAAACAATGCCGGACTTAAAAGATGGTATTCACCATGGCATGGTATCCAACCATATGAATCTGCAGCCGATTATTCATGTTTCCCCGGACGGCAGGACAGCAAAAGGTCGCTGGCGGGCGTTCATCCAGGTCGGTAAACTTCATGAAAAAGCCTTTTGGGGAGAAGGAACCTTTGAGAATGAATATATCAGGGAAAACGGGGTCTGGAAAATCAAATCCCTTCACTGGTACTGCACCTATTTAACCCCCTTTGACAAAGGCTGGTCACAGGAATATGAAAGCCTGATGCCCAGGGTGAACCCGGATTTTCCGCCGGATATTCCGCCCACCGAGGTCTACGATGATTTCCCTTCGGTGTACATTCCCCCGTTCCATTACGATAACCCCGTAACCGGGGAAAAATACAAACCATAATATTAACAGTTCATATGTAATCTCCAATCAATGCATTATAAAATATATCGGTAATATATAAATAGGACATTAATTTTTCGTACCATCAGAAATTTTCAAAATCAAAGGCAGGAGAAATCTCTTGCTTTTGGCCCTACTGTCCGATGTTTTCTCCGGCCTGTTCCCTGCGCCATTTATAGTATGCATCATAAGCCTTCAGTTTTTCCAGGTTCGGAATCGGTATAGCGCCGGTATTTGTATCGAAATACATTACCTTCTGATTCTCTCCTGTAAAGTTGGGCCAGTCCGGCAGGCCGGGCCCGTTCGGATCTCCTGTTCTGGCAAAATTGATCCAGTAAGCCTGAATCATCTCGGAAAGAGCCAGGTCTGACGGTTGAGGTTTGCCGCCCCGGCCTCCCAAATTCCCGAAGACATAGGGGACCTCGTCCGCATGATTGGCGCCGTCAGGGGATCTTGGGGTCCGATGGTCGTAGTAGTATACAAATGCCCTGCCTTTCCCCATCCGGGATTGAAGCCTGGCCCAGGCCCAGGTAGGCCACGCAAACGCGAATTCGCGGAAAACATCGGCCGACGCACGGGCTGCTTCGGCGTCTGTTGCATGCGGATACGCCTTCAGGATTACATCCGCCCGGTCTCCATAACCTGATCTAATCTGCTGTTCGAACTGAGCAGGTGTAGCGGGGCCGCGCATGAACAATCCGCCTTCATTGGAATTGGTGCCTGCCAGGATCGGGGTGTCGTTGAACTGTCCTTTTAGATATAATTCGTAAGGATCTCCTGGGATCACATATCCATCTGCCACGGGCCAGAAACGGGCGCCGCCCATTCCCCTGCCCGTGGCTTTCTGGATCTGTCCGGCCGGCAGAGCCCGCGCAGCCTTGATATTGTCGACACCGAGTTTCTTCAGGAAGCTCTCTCCTTCCGATTCCGCCAGCGCCAGTGACGGGACATTCATTCCTGCGCCATCCTTGATCCTCGGCGGAGCGAAAGAACCGCCGCTTTCGGAAATTGCGCGCTGGAACAGCCCTTTGGCGGGTGGCGCGGCAGCAAGCATACCGACTGCGATTCCTCCTGCGGATTCGCCGAAAATCGTTACGCGCGACGGGTCGCCTCCGAACCGGTCGATATTGTCCTTTACCCAGTGGAGACCGGCTATCATATCCTGAAGTCCGTAAGTGCCCGATCCCCTGCCGCTTTCACGGCTGAGTTCCGGATCGGCCATGAATCCGAAAACGCCAAGCCGGTAGGCAACGCTTACGAGGACCACACCTTTTTTGGCGAATTTTGTTCCGTCAAACATGGGCGTGCCCGTCATTCCTCCGACGAATGCGCCGCCGTGAATCCATACCATTACAGGCCGCTTTTCATCGGCCTTTTTCGCTCCGGTCCAGACATTCAGATACAGGCAGTCCTCGCTGAAATTAGCTGGGGCGCCCGTCATCGCGGCCATGCTCGCATCCTGCATGCATCCGCTGGCATATGTATCTGCGTTTCTGACACCCGTCCATGATTTCGCCGGCTGCGGAGCCTTCCAGCGCAGATCGCCGACCGGAGGCGCCGCAAACGGAATTCCCTTGTATGAAAAAATACCGTCCTGTTCGACGCCCTTGATAGTGCCCTGGGCCACCTTAACTGTTGTTTTCAGAGGTGCGGAACTGCATGTAAAGGTAAATAAAATGGAAACAATTAATACAAAAAAACAGCCTGAAAGTTTTGAATGTTTTGATAGCATCGCTTCTCCTTTTAACATAAAAGTGTTGCGCATGACCCTGCCGGTAATTTGATTTGATTTTTTGATAAGAATTCCTTTTTTACGGAGCAAAGTATATGGAGCTGAATTTTGTATGTCAATATACTTTTATTGTCATTTAGAGTGCAATACAAGAACTCTTTACACTGTTCCTATGTAATTACAGGGAGGTCATATTTCATTCTGAAAGATGGATCGTTTTGATAGATACAGGAGAGCAATATATTAATGATTCTTTACTAAGTTGGGAATATTCATGTCTTCATTCGGATTTCCGGATCAAGACTTCGCCAAGGCTTTAGGCTGTCAGGAAAATACAGCGGACAATGAACAGTTTGCCTTTATAAATGCCGCTCCGCAGCCCATTATACGGATTTAACCGGGTAAAGATTACCTGGTTGCCCTCGAAAAAACAAAAAAGTATATTGATATATAAAAGTTTGAATAAAGTATGTTGACATACCAAACTCATATCCATATACTTCACTCCGCAAAAAAGGAATTCCTATCGTCTTGAACTTCAGCACAAAACCGGTTCTTGTTTTAAAGAGATTTTATTTATCAGCAGAGAAAACCTGAAATCAGGAAGGCAGCTTGTCTTTACAGTAACAAATAAACAGGAGGAAAAGAGTATGCTTCGATTGTTAAGTGTATTGGTATGCGCATTTAGTTTAGTCGTTGGAACTGCGTTCGCCCAGCCCCCAGAGATGCCTAAAATGGGGCCGATGTCGGAGGGTTCGGGGGCTTACGCACCGGCAATCGTGGAAGGAGATTCCAGCTTGCCTAATCATACAATTTATCGGCCCAGGGACCTGGGCCCATTCAGCAAATCGAATCCTATGCCTGTGCTGGTCTGGGGCAATGGAGGGTGTTCCAGATCGTCTCGGATGCACGCCAATTTCCTCGCTGAAATAGCATCCCAGGGTTTTCTGGTTCTGGCCCTCGGCTCCTATGTCGCGGAATCCAGTGCCGGTCCCGGTGGCATGATGGGTATGGGTGGCGGCACTAAATCAGCCCAGATGCTGGAAGCAATCGATTGGGTTTCGGCTGAGAATAAAAACTCCGGCAGTAAATTCTACGGGAAACTGGATCCGTCGAGGTTAGCCGTAGCAGGCATGAGCTGCGGCGGACTGCAGGCGCTGGAAGTGGCACCGGATCCCCGCGTTAAAACACTCCTGGTCATGGACAGCGGTCTTTTCGGTCCCGGCGGAATGCCTAAAATGGGGCCACCGAAAGCAGGAATGCCTAAAATGGGAGCGCCTAAACCAGGCGGCGGTGTCTTGATGGGAATGCCCAAAGTCGGTAAGGAGGTTCTTGCAAAACTGCACTCGCCCACTATTTATATCATCGGTGGGAAGACTGATATTGCCTACCCGCAAGCCATCGATGATTTCGCCAGGATCGACAAAGTTCCTGTTGCAATAGCCAATCTCGAAGGTGTGGGGCATGGAGGGACATACCATCAGCCGAATGGAGGCGAGTTTGGAGTAGTTGCCGTAGCATGGCTGAAATGGCAGTTGGAAGGAGACAAAGAAAGCGGAAAGATGTTCACAGGTCCGGACTGCGGTCTATGCAACCGAAAAGGCTGGACATATGAAAAAAAGAAGATCCATTAAAGTGATCCTGTAAAGGTTTAAATGGATTGTATCTTACTCATGTTATCTCCTTTTTTTAAAAGCAGACTGAAGACTATCAGGTATGTTTTGCATTTCCTAACAGCCTTCAGTAAGGTTCTGTTTGGTTTTCAGAAATGTGACTTCTTATTTCTTAAGAAGCTGTTTTTTGATTTCATCTGCCTGTTTTCTATCTTTCAGTTCGTATATTTTATCAATAACATAATACTGTGTAACCCCGCCCTCATTTACAAAAATCCTGTCGAAACCGGCGGTGATACTGGAAATTGTGCTGGAAATACCTATTGTCAGATTCGGGATTACTCCGGTAATTGGATTCCTCAACACGAGCAGATAATACTTGTGCCAGTTGGTTTCCAGAATTATAGACTGATTGTCGACCTGCTCCCAGCTTGAAAGCTGAAAGGTATTTATCTGATCGATTCTTTTCAGCTCATTTCCAAGATCGTACTTCACTGGCAAGCCCTGCTGGGTAGTTGCGCATGCCGAAAACATAATAAAAAATGAAAAAACACACAAAACCTTTAAGATCTCTTTCATTTCTCCATCTCCTTTCTGTTAACGAATAACTGTTTTTAATACAGGCTTAACGTCACAATGGGAAACAGTCCACTCTAATTTTCCTGTTTAACATTATTTTAATATATTCCCGGAATTCGAACATGGGGTCTATCACCCATTCTTCAATAAAATACTCAGAAAATATATGGAGGAGACGAAGATTTTACTGTCTTCATGTATATTGAATCTTTCGCCCGTGAAATTCATAATTATGACAGCAAAGCGGATTTCACCGGCTTGAATTTTTTTTAACACCTCTATCTTTTCCTATCCTCTGGGTTCTGGCCTCTGATCTCTGGTTTTTTCTTGCTTTTTCAATCCATTAGTCTTAAATCTAATCCATTATATGCCCTCGGGTATAATGAACTACTGCCTTACAAGTCTTATCGTTTTATCTGAAGTATTGAATAAAGAATCGAATAATTTATAAGATAAAATAGAATGAGTACGAAATCAAAAATAGAATGGACAGAACAAACCTGGAATCCGGCAACCGGATGTACAAAAGTCTCACCGGGATGTGAACATTGTTATGCAGAGGTGATGGCAAATCGTCTAAAGGCCATGGGAGTGAGAGGGTATGAAAATGGTTTTAAACTAACTCTTCAGCCTCAAAGATTGTGGGAGCCATTACAAAGAAAAAAACCTACAGTATATTTTGTGAATTCCATGAGTGATTTATTCCATGAAAAAATACCGGCTTCATTCATAAAAAGTGTATTTGCAGTGATTGAAAACTCACCATGGCACACATACCAGATATTAACAAAACGCGCAGAGCGCATGGCAGATATAATGCAGAATATTAATATCCCGCCAAATGCATGGATGGGTGTAACAGTCGATAATATAAAGCATGGTCTGCCTCGAATAGATTTGTTAAGGAAAGTAAATGCTACTGTCCGCTTTCTCTCCATTGAACCTTTGCTTGAAGACCTCTGTACTATAAATTTAACCGGTGTCCATTGGGTCATTGTTGGTGGCGAATCAGGGCCCAAAGCAAGGCCAATGAAAGCGGAATGGGTAAATAACATTAAGAAACAATGTAAAGATTTCGATGTTCCCTTCTTCTTTAAACAGTGGGGAGGCTGGGGGGCAGATGGCGTAAAAAGACCGAAAAAGCAGAATGGCAGATTATTGCATGGTAAAGCCTGGGACGGGAAACCTGACGTCTTACAGCCTTTATTTGCGTAAGAACTGATTTAAATATAAAGCATCTGAATTACGTTTTATTCCTTGAAATAAGGACAAATTGTTTTGGAACCACCGTCCCGTTTTACTTAAAATCATGGAAGCCCCCTTCAAATAAATATTTTATAGCTAAACACAGAATAGAAAGGATTAGACAATGAGACAAATTGCTAAGAAACAAAATCAAAAATGTATAATAAGTCTAATCTGTTTGACTATTCTGATCCTTTTTATTTCTATCAATGTCAAAGGACAGCCAAAGAAAACGCTTGAGGTTCAATCACCGGATAAAACCATAAAGGTTGTCTTAACTTTTGCAGATCAAATCAGCTATTCAGTCCTTGTTGATGAAAAAGTCATTATCGAGCCTTCGCCGATCTCCATAACCGTTGGTGATAATCAGGTGTTTGGGAGAAAACCAGTCGTTTCCGATTTTAAAAAAAATATTGTTAAGCAGGATATTAAACCCGCAATACCGGAAAAGTTTGCAATCATTCATGACTATTACAGCGAAATGGTAATAGACTTTAATGGAAATTATTCTGTTATTTTTCGAGTATACAACAATGGTGTGGCATATCGTTTTCAAACCCGCATGAACAGAGAGTTGAAGGTCTATTCTGAGGAGGTGACTTTTAATTTTACAGGTACCAACCATATCTATTTTCCGGAGGAAGAAGGCTTTTTTTCACATAACGAGCGATCCTACCAGTATGTACAGCTGGACAAGTTACCTGCCGGAAAACTTGCCAGTTTACCTTTTTTGGTAGAAACAACAGGGCCAAAAATCCTGATTTCTGAAAGTTCTTTACGCGATTATCCAGGTCTCTGGATAAAAAGCAACGGTGGTAATACACTTGCTGGCACATTCCCTCACTACCCCCTTGAAAGCAAAATGCAACCTTTCATGAGCGGTCAAAATCAGGTGATGGATCGCAATGTCCCCGTAACAAAATCTGCCGACTATATCGCAAAAACAGATGGAAACCGATTTTTCCCATGGCGAATTATAGCAATAGCCCGGGAGGATGGAGATCTGATCAGGAATCAACTGGTTTATCAGCTCGGCGAAGAATCGCGAATAAAAGATACTTCCTGGATTAAACCCGGGAAAGTAGCCTGGGATTGGTGGAATGCTAATAACATCTACGGTGTAAATTTCAGATCCGGGGTGAATACCGAAACTTATAAATATTACATTGATTTTGCCTCAAGGTTTGGAATCGAATATATAATTCTTGATGAAGGCTGGTACGTAGTTGGTGATCTCCTTAATGTTGTTCCGGAGATGAATGTGGAAGAAATTATCAGGTATGGCAAAGAAAAAAATGTAGGAGTTATTCTCTGGGTAATATGGAAAACACTTGATGAACAACTTGAGGTTGCTCTTGATCAATTTGTAAGATGGGGTGCTGTGGGTATCAAAGTTGATTTTATGCAGCGTGATGATCAGGAGATGGTAAATTACTATTGGAAAATAGCTTCGGAAGCTGCCAAAAGAAAATTACTGGTAGATTTTCATGGCGCCTACAAACCGAGCGGGTTGCGTAGAGCATTCCCCAATGTTATTACCAGAGAGGGTGTAAAAGGACTGGAGCATAACAAATGGAGTAAAGACATCACCCCGACACATAACCTGACATTACCATTTATAAGGATGGTGGCCGGTCCTATGGACTATACACCCGGGGCAATGATAAATGCACAGCCGGATAATTTTCAGGCCGTGTTTTCCCGTCCTATGAGTATGGGCACACGGGCGCATCAGGCTGCGATGTACGTTATTTATGAAAGCCCTCTGCAGATGATGGCTGACAGTCCATCAAATTACATGAAGGAATATGAATGTGCTGAATTTATTTCACAAATACCTACCACATGGGAAGATACACGAGTATTGGCAGCGAGTGTAAGCAAGTACATCGTTCTTGCCAGAAAAAACGGTGGAAACTGGTATGTCGGCGCTATGACAAATGAAGAGGCACGGGAATTCACCATAGATCTATCATTTTTAGACACAGACAACTATTCTGCTGAAATATTGGAAGACGGAATAAACGCGGATCGTTATGCCAGCGATTATCGCAAGGTTAATCGAATTGTTACGGGAGCAGATACTATGACAATCAAATTAGCTCCGGGTGGCGGTTGGGTGGCTAAAATAACACCTCAGACAGGAAAGAAGTAATAAACGAAACTATTTACTGATGTATAACTGAAAAACTGATGTTCGTGCAGAACATGAATTTTATTAGCCATGCACTCTCAGCACGAATGCTCCCCTTTAAGAAGGCGCCCGGTCGTTTGAGAGACTGATGGAACTCATACACGGGACGCCTGAAGGAGAAGTGAAAAAGATGTTGCTTTCCATCAGAATCGCCATTATTACCGGAGGCTCCAGGGGAATTGGCCGTGGAATAGCGGTAAAGTTCGCTGAGAAGGGAGCGGATATTGTTGTGGTTGATATCCTCCCGGAAGAAGCTGCAGTGACGCTTGAAGAGATTTCCAGGGTTAAAAGCCGGGGAGTGTTTATACACTGTGATTTCTCGAACAGCCGACATACTAATTGTAAAAAGGAGGTGTACCCATGGCTTCAACATATGATGATATCGTCCGTTTTATGAAAGAATACTTCCCTGCCTATAGCGAAAAAGGCCAGGTGGCAGAAACACAGCATATTATGGACAGGTTTTATGCCCCGGACATTGTCTTCGATGACGGCATTGTGACCAGCCGTGAACAATGGTATCAGGTCTGTTTAAGCCACCCCGCCATCCAGGACAGGATTACACTGGAGCATCTGTTTATTGATGAAAAGCAGAAGGAAGCCGGCGCTATTGTTAAAACCCAGGCTATAGAAAGGGCCTCCGGGAAAGTGCTGGTGGAAATCAAAATGAATGTCTTATATTCCCTGAAAATATATGAAAAAAAGGATATCAAGATAAAACACATTAGGGTATTCCTTGAAAGCAACCCCCAAAAAGGTGCTAAACTGATGCAGGTATACGGCATGAAAATGAGCGAATGAAATGGGATCTGCCCTAAACCGGAAGGGTCCAGGGTTCACCCTGTTAAATTTCCCAAAGGGGACCGTATTTAACAGGATGAAAGTGAAAAAATAAATACAGTAATATAAACCTTCAACTACATCTGTATAACATTCTATTTGTAGAGATATTTAGATCCATAGAATAACTTATATTTTAATCATTTCACAATATTATTAATGAGAACAATGGCATAGATTATAAATAAAAAAAGGAGATCACAAAATGCAAAAGATCACTGATAATATTTATACTGAAACCGCCTTCCAGGGCTGCAACTCAAGTTTTATAGTGACCAGGGAAGGTGCAGTTGTTGTTGATACACCAATGGTACCTGCAGAGGCACAGGAATGGAAAAAGCAGATTGAAACACATGCACATGTAAAGTATGTTATTATTAATGAGGCCCATCTAGATCACTACTGTGGAAGCTGTTATTTAGACGGGACAGTAATCGGAACGGAAGATACCTATATCGCTCTCAAGAATGCAAAAGTAGATGAACTTATCGATATGCTCTCAATGCTGGCCCCCAGCACACCAAAGCCCGACCCGGGTTTCTTTTTCAGGCCGCCTGAAATAACAGTCGAAGGTGAGGCGATATTACATCTTGGAGACCATACAATTAAAATTCTTTCAGTACCGGGGCATACCCCCAAACAGCTTGCAGTTTATGTTCCTGAAGAAAGGGTGGTATTCACTTCTGACAATATTAATCTGGAAATACCAACCTTTGTCAGTGCGCTCCCCGGTGAATGGGTTAACTCTCTTAACCGTTTGAGTGAATTGGATGTAGACTATGTTATACCCGGGCATGGAGATATTTCAGACAAAAACGCCTTTAAAATAATGAAGGATAAGATCCAGTTGTGGGTTGAAGTGGTAAGCGGAGCTATAAAGGAAGGACTTAATCCTGAAGAAACGGGCAAGAGAATCATGGGAGCAAAGGAATTTTCGGATATTCCCCAAAAAGGGCCTATCGCAGGTTTTGTCAATATGAATGTAGAATCATTGTATAGAATCCTTTCGAAATAATTGAAGCGTGACACTCTTTAGAAAATTAGCTGAAAATATATTGTTGAATTTTAAAAGAGTGTCCCACTTTACCATGAGCTGACAGGATGACGGGTGGTCACAGAACTATGTCACCTTTTATTGGTTCTATCTCTGTTAAACCGGAAAATCCGGACTTTATCTCCAGTTTTTCTGTAATGCTCAGGTACTGATCAGTCTCTTTATCCCATGCGGGCCATTCTATCAATCCTTCTACGCCCGGGTTTCCTGTTCTGGCAAATTGAGTCCAGATATTTATCATGTCCTCTGATACTTTTCTGTCAACGTCTGATATGGCCGGAAGGGGCGATCTGGCCCCGGAGTAATTAAAACCCTCATAGTGGGCTTCCCAGGCTTCTTTAACATCCAGCGATCCGAACATGTAGTGCAGCTCCATACCATGAGCAGCCACGCAGCCCTCCTGCCTCCAGTTGTCAGGCACCCGGTCGAATACCGCAGCATATCCTCTTGAGTCCGGGTTGGTTGATGCATCAAGCATGCTCAAATAATCGCCGACCATTGTGTCAGCAATAACAAGGCCAGGTCCTGTCAGCTCTCCCATATCGGCAGTCACAAGGTATGGGACCTGATTGCGTTTGCCGCTCCTGAATAAATTGAATATTGAATCGGGCATAAACCATCCGTCCTGTACCAGGCTCCAGGGGCCCATAAATACAAACTCCGGGCCCAGCTCCACGTTTTGCGCCTGTTCGACTTCAGCAATCTTCTCCCACGGTATTGCGCGTGCTTCTGCCAGAGGGTCCTGTTTTTTATGGACACCCAGTTTCTTGAAAAAATCTTCTCCGTATTTTTCCAGGTCCTTCAGCCTGGCTGGCTCAAAATATTTTCCACCGCTCTGGATGATAGCCCTGTGAAAAAGCCCCCTGGCCAGGGGGGAAGCAATAAGGGCCGCTACTTTCAAGCCCCCGCCGGATTGGCCAAATATGGTCACATTGTCCGGATCTCCGCCAAAGGCTGCGATATTCCTCCTGATCCACTCAAGTGAAGCAACCATGTCCAGGAAGAGATAATTGCCTGAAGCGCCCCGGGGGGATTCTCCGGAAATTAAGGGGTGAGTGAATAAACCGAATATTCCCAGGCGGGTGTTGACAGTAACTAGCACAACGTCATGACCGGGCAGCCCGGGGCTGTTACTGATAGGGACATTGCCATTTCCATACCTGGTACCGCCTCCGTGAAACCAGACCATTACAGGCAGCTTATCCCCGGGCGTTTTTGCCGGTGTCATAACATTGAGGTAGAGGCAGTCTTCGCTCGACGGTACTGCCTGCATTTTACCTGATGCATGTATGTCAGGATACTGGGCAGGCTGGACGCTGAACCTGGTGCATTCGCGTATACCGGGCCATGGTGCTGGCGGTTGAGGCGGTTTCCAGCGTAAATCTCCGACAGGCGGAGCGGCATATGGAATCCCCCTGAAGACATCTATATCTTTGTTGTTTTGACTTATCTTGAAGCCCGAAATAATACCTGTATTAAGTTTTACCTTATCCATCATATCCCTCACTTACTTTTAATTATCGCAGTGACAAACTGATCCTTTTTATATACAGTATACTGATAGAAGCAAACCGCCGGTACGTGAATCCTTAAAATTGGAAAAGAAATTATTTTTCCCCCTTGCATGATTTTACAGCTTTTCAATTAATAGCGTGCCGGGGTGACAAAAACAAGATCGATTCCGAAAATATTTTATTTGGAAGATGCCTCTGAAATGGGAAATGTCTATAAAATCGAAATAACTCTTTTCAGTGATCAATAAAAAAAGGAGGATATATGAAAGCACTGGTCTTGCACGAAATTAATAGGATTTCAATTGATGATATTGATATCAAAGAAGAGATGGGACCTGATGACGTTAGAATTGCCATGAAAGCAGTTGGGATTTGCGGCAGTGATATCCATTATTATAAAAACGGAAAGATCGGCGGTTTTGTTGTAAAAGAGCCTATGGTCCTGGGACATGAGGCGTCCGGTACAGTGATTGAGGCAGGTGCCAATGTAAAGGGATTAAAACCGGGAGACAGGGTGTGCATGGAGCCGGGTATCCCTGATCCCGGATCAAGGGCGACCATGCTTGGCATATATAATCTTGACCCGGAAGTCAGGTTCTGGGCCACACCTCCGGTACACGGCTGCCTGCGGGAGACAGTGGTCCACCCGGCGATGTTTACCTTCAAGCTTCCTGATAATCTTGGTTTTGATGAGGGTGCACTCATAGAACCAATGGCCATCGGGCTCCATGCTGCCACCAAAGCAGGGATTAAACCGGGTGATACTGCCCTGGTTACAGGCTGCGGAACCATAGGCCTTGTAACTGCCATAGCCGCGCTTTCTGCAGGGTGCAGCCGCGTTATTATTACCGATATCAAGGCTGAAAAACTTGAGCTTGCAAAAAAATATGGAATCGTGACTGTTAACGCGGCATCCGAATCTGTTTTAGAAACCGTAAAAGAATTAACAGACGGCTGGGGCGTTAATGTTATTTTTGAGGCCACCGGGAATGAAAAGGTTATAGCAGACATCTTTACCCCCCTGTGTCCAGGCGGGACGGTTGTATTGATCGGTATGCCTGTAGACCCGGCACCCATTGATGTCGTGGCTGCCCAGACCAAAGAGGCCTGTATAAAACCCATATTTCGCTATGCACACATGTATCCGCGGGCAGTGGCCCTGGCAGGTTCAGGAAAGATAGATCTGAAACCCCTGGTGACAGACAGGTTTTCATTCAGCGACAGCATTAAGGCATTTGAGTACGCGGCAAATCCAAGACCGGATATGGTTAAAACCGTGATTGAGCTGTAATTGTGAATGCTTTAAAGGTGACTCCGGCAAAACAGGACTTACTTCTCAGAAATCATAAATTGAGTACATGTGAGAGAACAGGACCATAAATAAGTAAATAACTCATATAATAAAAGAACAGAGATGCCCGTAAAAAACAAGATAACCTCAAGTAAATCGGGTCATCGCCGGTTTTGTCAATATAAATGCAGGATCATTATATAAAATCCTTTCGATAAAATGAAAGCGTCATGTCGTTATTTATTAACACTTTACTTGATGTGCCGCTAATGCTTATCTTCCCCTGATATGAGTGCATTAACATATAATTTAAACTCATCCACGTATTTATCCTTGCTGGCTGAAGCCCATAATTTTTGGTAAAATTTATTCTGTAATTTTATTTTGCACCAACTGTCCCACCGTTTCCATATGTCATATGGTATCAACCCCCTCATATGATATACGAATACTGATTGCCAAAAATCAATTTCATTCACAATCTGTTTGTTTTCAACCGGCTCGGAATGTCCTATCATTATACTATCTTTAAATCTTATTTTACGCTCATCTTCATAAAGTTGCCGTACTTCGTTTGCTCTTATCATGGCTGTAGCCAGTTCCGGATGTTTTACAGCCAGATCAATCATTTCCTTCTTCAATGCTCTATGTTTATAGGCAAATTCTATCGAAAGAAAGCGGTCTGAACGGGGTGGAATTCCCGAAGTAAAAAAGTTGTCCAGGTCTTCGGATCTTGCCTTTTTCATATAGCCCACATCGCAGGTAAAATGCCTGAGTCTTGTTCCGGTAGGAACCCGCCAGTTGCAGGTGATATCAAAATCATCAGTACTGTTCAGTTTATTGAATATTTCATATTTTACCTTATTTGCCCTGATTACTTCCATCTGCAGTGAACGCATTGAGCTATCTGGTGTGACGACGATTTCATCAAGCACATACTCCTCCAGTCCATTATCAATGGATTTTTTCTTGAGGATCTCATCTGCAGAAATACCTGACCCTGAAACCCAGAACAAAAAAATCAGCAGTACAATTTTGGTTTTTACAGCCATTTTAATGGTCTCCTTTTTCAAGGTCTATTGATACCAGTAAAGCAAGACTATTAAATGATCAGAAATGTGACAGGTAATGTATCAGATTGTACTTAAAAATATCAGAACAGATATCGGAGAAAGTTCAATTAATGAAAATATTACACTAATGAATTTACTATGTCAAAGTATGTTTGCTTTAATAAATGGGGATATCTTCAGAATAGAACAACTTGGCTTGATGTTCAATATGTAGAAGCAGACAGAAACAAACTGAATAACTCAAAACAGTGTTGAATCTATTAAAGACTACTGCAAGCAGTATTTACTTATCTTATTTTTTATATAACAATCTTTCTATATAATAGCTTAATCTATAGAATCACTCGTTGTGTAGTGAGCGAATTCAATATTTTATTGATCAGCTTTTCCCTTTAAAAAGCTGATCCAGGATAAAACAGTTCTTAAAATGCGGAGAGTTTAAAATGGGTAGATGGCGTCCGCCCCGAATACCAGGTTCCAAGTATATCACCCCGGAAGGTGAACGAAAATTAACTGAAGAGCTTCAGCACCTGTGGAAAGTTGAGCGGCCAAATGTGACAGCCAGAGTTGCGGAAGCTGCCGCACAGGGTGATCGCAGCGAAAATGCGGAATACATTTACGGCAAGAAACGCCTGCGCGAAATAGATAGCAGGATTCGTTTTTTAACGAAACGTCTCGACGAGATAACTGTGGTCGATAGTATTCCTGATGAGCAGGATAAAGTTTATTTTGGTGCTTTCGTTACAGTTGAGGATGAAGAAGGAGAAGAGGTCGAATACCGTATCGTTGGACCTGATGAGTTTAATGTTGCAGAGGGAAAACTCAGTATGGATTCGCCCCTGGGTAAAGCAATGTTAGGAAAACAAGTGGGTGATGAAATCAATGTTTCTACACCAAAAGGAATGAAAGTTTTTTATTTATCGAAAATTCGTTATTCTAAAAAACAATCATCATAAATTGTTTCCCAAAATATGAGTTGAATTATTAACAGCGAGGAAAAACTTCCTTAAAAAATTTGAATAAACCACTGCATAACCCTAACCGCATTCCGGTTTTACCGGATGCTGATCGGAAATATGATAGAGTCCCAGGCTGCTGTTTGTTATGAAACAATATAAAAATGAAACGAAGAGGTATCAGAGCTTCACTTTTGACAAACGCTGGGACTGTTACACTTGTCGGTTTCGGTACTTTTAAAGTAACCAAAATGAAATTTCGTACAGGCAGTAACCCGTAGAAGACGGCAGAGCGATCAAGATCAAGGCTAAGACTGTTTGAAGGTTCGCACCAGGTAAAACCTTGAAGAATGCCGTGAATTAAATCCATTTCGAAAAGTTGGAGAAAAGCCATAATGGTCAGTATTATGGCTTTTTTTATCTGCCTTGAACAATTGCTTATTAAAAACAGGGTCAATCTCTTATTTATATGAGCTATGTTTTCCACCCCGCTGTTCACAGCCGAGGGAAAAGGTTCTGTGTTTCATGTTATTCTTTAACTTAACCAGGTAGGACCACACCGCCCTTTTTAAGGGTGGTCTGCAATGCCTTGACATCGACTTTTCTGACATCAACACCATCGTTTATGGCCAATGCAGCCGCGGCTCCGGCAGCCTCTCCTAAGGCGATACAATGTGGTATCAGATTGAAGAACTCGTTGATCATCATATCCGATGAAAATGCGCGGCAGGCAACAAGCATGTTGTCAACCTTGCGCGGTATCAGGCAGCGATAGGGCATATACATTAAAGGATTTTTAGGCTTGGTATTGGGGAATATTGCAATTGTGTCCTGAAAAGGTTCGGTTTTTTCCATGTCTTTTTCATTTACAACGTATTCTCCAACAACCCGTCTGCCGCCGCGAGTGCCGAGTTGCATATTTGAAAGCACGATGAAGCTATTTTCAAAACCGGGGACATGCTTCTTGTAAAAATCATAGCGTTATCAACATCTCTTTTCGGCCTAAAAACTCTACCCGCGTAAGCTCCTCGACATCATACTGACATGTATTCGCGTAACGGGGAAAACACCATACCACATTCTCCTGGTTTTTCAGATTACTGGTAAGAAAACCTGCATTTCCACCTGCCTTCCTAACCTGACGCAGTTTTTCGGTGTAGTCTTTCTGATTTTTACTCTTGTAATCCTGAAATTTATTCAGATCAACATTATCCATCCAGTAGGAAAAGGAAAGGTTTGCGATCCTCATTGTGCGTGCTATATGAGTTTCAAAGTCCGCCCCTGCATAGGGTAATAAGTCACCATCCCCCGTGGAGTCGATGACAACATTCGCCAGCACCGCCTGCCTGCCTGATTTGCTCTCAAAGATGACACCTATGACCTTGTTGCCATCCATTATGGGCTCTGTGCCCCAGGAATGGAGATATGTCTTAACCCCTGCCCTTCCATCATATCGTTCAGTATGCATTTTGATATTTCTGCGTCGATGTGGGCGGAATATGCTACCCTGTTACCTGTTGCATAAAAAAAGGAACGGTTCAGGTAATAGTCCACAAGCTTTTTATCGGTTGATCCCCAATGTTCCTTTTTCGGGTAATCAGCCGCCTCCCTGACATCCAGTCTTTCAATCCACTCCTGAGTAATACCGGCTATCTGCTGTTTACCGTTAATGTCCGTGAGATCTGGGAATGATGGTAACCAGCCCACCTGTACCCATACCTCCCAGGTGGCTCATACCTTTCAATAAGAACCGTATCAGCACCGTTCCTTGCCGCCGACACAGCCGCACCGATACCACCGGGCCCGCCGCCTACGACCACAACATCGGCTGTCCGACATACCTTTGTCTCACGGGCAGCTTCTTTGATGGTCTTGCCCGTTATCCTGGTCGAATCGCTCGATCTGGCAGACACTGGGCAATGCTAAACCTCCCGCACCAATAGCAAAGGCAGCTGCTCCCTTTAAAGCAGTACTCTTGACAAACTCCCTTCGACTCATTCCGTTTTTAACTTCTTTTGATAATTTCATAATAACTTTCCTCCACGAGAATAATACTGTTAACCCATGATTAAAGGACCTCACTGTAGAGGCTTAATAATTTTTCTATCTGTAATAGAATAAAGAGAAGATCGGCGCCAATGACGATCTTCTCCGTGAGGTAAATTTTTTACATGCTGGTTAAACAGTGAATTAAAATAAATAATTTAGGCTTAAACCGACCTGCCTGAATTGTGTTGGAGTTACTATCTGAAAATCATTCCCGCCACCGGCCGGCCATAAAGCTGCCGGTGCTGATTCTCCAAAGATGTTGCGCGCAAAAAGAGTGATATTCCAATTTTCCTGTGCCCTTACTCCGATTCTTGCCCCGAACATCCAGTGGGCTGGATAAATTGAAAAAGGATCAGCCATAAGAGCAAGACGACGCTCCGCTTTTGTATGTCGCATCGACTGAAACAAAACCATCAATATTGTCTGTCAGAGAATGACTGTATTCCGTAGAAATCACGAACTTATGTTTAGGCGCATTCATAAGCTGTTCACCGCCGATATCCTTGGGTGGATTGTCATCCGAGGGGTATCCGGCAGGGTATTCCGCGGTATTAAAAATGTATCCGGTATTTACCTCAAACCTATACATCGGATACCCATAAAGGTTATATTTCAAATCCTTTTGAAGTGATATCATTTTTAATATTTGCTACTTCGCAAGACAACGCCTGGGTATCATCATTCAAATAGCATTCGCTCCCCTGAAAATCCTTAAGTATGGTGTAGAATACATCGGATTCAAGGGCCATTTTTCCATCAAAAATCTTACCCTTGACTCCTATTTCATAGTTTGTGGAAATTTCCGCTTTGATGACTTTAGGAAGTGCGATTGGGTCGGTAAAGGGAGGTTCGGACACTACAGGTGTCTTTACTGCATAACTAGTATTAAGATAAGCCATCCAGTCTGCATTAATATTCGTACTGCCCGCCCAGACGGTATGAAAAATAATCCTCTTTAAATGAGGCGATAGTTTCAAATCCTAAAGGAGGATCTCCAGGGTTAACAGGCGCCTGCATATTGATCGCGCTTGCCCACAAATCATAGTGCGCATAACGAGCACCGGCAAAAACTGTAAAGGCATCTGTCAAATGGATATCTGCATTACCGTATACAGCGTAGTTTGTATTATTCCCCTCAGTCAAATTACTATGACTAAATATAGGTGGAACAAACGGATAAGGGAGGTGCATCTCAGAATCAGCTAATTCATCCTGGCTTCTATCCGTTCCATTAAACCACAAACCAGCTATATACTCTACCTTTTGACCCTTTGTAGAGGCGATCCTTAAATCGGAGTGTATCGGATCGTATGAAGTTACTTGCCCTGAACTTCTTATTTCTATAATGCCTGGATTAAGTTTATAATCGAGACCCATTATTTCCCAGTTCCAGGGCCCTGTTTTGCTTTTTGTGTAGCTTGTTATTGACGTAATTTCATGGCCAAAGGCATTGAAATTGAATTCAGCGGATAAAAAATAGGTATCTATGTTATTGTGTTCGTCAAAATCATTACAGACATACTGATTTTCCGGTGACGCCGTAATGCCGCATGCTGTCAACGCAGCCTGTTCTTGGCTGAATCGACGGCAGCAGGAGTAAATATACTCGGTCCATTCGATTTGTCTCTAGTGAAATTCCCTTCAAGACCTATAGAGAAATCGTCGGTGGGTTTATATAAATAGCGTATGCGGACATCATAATTTTTATTTTCCTGATCCGGTCCAAGTTTGTTTTTCCTTAAACCATCCATATAATCGAAATTAAAAACACCACGTAAAGCCGAATTTTCACTGACTGGGATATTCAGCATACCGTTATATTGCTGACGGCTGAATTTGGACCCCAAAGTTCCGTCATCTGTTATATCAAACCCTACTTTGGCACTGAATCCCGTTGGATCAGGTGCATTTGTGATTATGTTGATCAGGCCTGCGGAAGCTGTATCCCCGTAGAGTGTTCCCTGAGGCCCTCTGAGGACTTCAATTCGCTGAACGTCAAAAAGATTGTTCACAATCGCGTTACCCTGGGTAACACCATCTATATTCACGCCTACTGACGGCTCCCCAATGCCTACCACGGTTGTCGTCCCGATCCCGCGTATTGTAGGAGCACCCCCCGGACCTGAATTACCAAACTCCAGGGCCGGAGTCGTTCGCTCAAGATCGCGCACGCTATAAATCTGCTGCCGCTCCAATTGATCTGAGGTTGTTACGGAAATAGCCATGGGTACCTCATGGAGACTCTGTTTGCGTTTTTGAGATGTTACTATAATCTCTTCAAGAGTGAATTCCTCTTTATCACCTTCTGCCGCTACTGCCGGTAGGTAATCGCCGATTATAAAGGCAATTCCCAACACCATCACAATAAATAACAACAAAGACTTTTTCATGATTTGTTCCTCCCTTTCTGAATGTAAATACCTGATATTCATTAGATTTACTAACTTCATATTTCAAACAACTTTATAAGCTGTAATCAAACTGATTTTAATAATAACTAGAAAGTAAATAAGTCTATTGCGATAATTTATTGGAACACTACCAGGTGATCATTTCAGTGTTAACATCTGGAATAACATGATCTGTAACCATCCATCCTTCTGGATAATTATTTCAAGCCATTGTGATAAGTCCATTTATAGTAAAAGTGCTTGCTTTTTATATTTTACAGCCGTAAAATAAATATACTGTACGTATGTAAAGCAATTATGTCAATTAAAATTTAAATTGGTTGATATTTATTTCTGTTTCGAATATTAGTTTGTTGCAAATAAACAGCATTTGAATATAATCCACGAATTTATGCGATATGGACAATGCTACTAACACAGGATAAATAAACAATGGATAAGTATAAAAATAATAGAAAACGGGGAAAACAATCCAGAGAAGTAAGTAAAAAAACAAAAGAAACCGTTCTCAAGGCTGCACTTAAAGTATTCGCCAGAGAAGACTTTTATAATGCTAAATTAAGAGAGATAGCAGACCTTGCCGGCACTACCCATAGTCTTATAACACATCATTTCGGGTCAAAATATGATCTGTACAAAGCGGTATTAGATTATGGATTAAATATTCATGCAGAAAGATTACAGAGAGTTACCAGGCTGCATAAATCAGACGATCCTGTGGAGCTTTTCAAGAATTTAATAGTATCCTATGTATCCACTGCCGCGAAAAACCCTGAAGTCTACTAAAATAAAAATGCATAATAACACCACTACCAGTCCTCTATTTGATTATCTTCAGGGAAAAAAACAATTACAGCTGATTGTTGAACCTGTTTTTGAAAAAGTGCAGCAATGCGCGGATATTTTAAAAATTTTACACATGACAATTTTCTCGTATATCTACACGCACTGGTCGAAACACCTATTGCCATGATGGATATGGCAGAGAGGCTGCTGGGGCAAGGATATACTCTCCCGGAAGGGTATTGCCATTGCATACAGAACTGGTATTGAATCTCCTTTTTCCATGATATTGAATACTATCAGATTTTCATATTTCATTTTCTTGCCGATAATGACCTACAATATAATGATGTGCTTGATTTATCGATTCTGATTCCCTGCATTTTCCTACCTTTTAAATTAATTATTTGGATTAATAGGCAACGTTTTTTCTAATGGCACTACAGGACATTTAAATAAAAAGGGCTCATATCTGAAATGCAAATAGACACTATAGAAGAAATAGATTTAGGGATAACAAAAAATATTCCAAAGCTCCATCCATGGACCGTGACTTAACCAAAGGCAGTATCACCAAAAATCTTTGGACACTTACCTGGCCTTCAACCATAAGCAATACTATTACAATGCTTGGACCAACAATAGATATGATATGGGTTGGCAGTTTGGGTTCTGCTGCACTTGCGGGTGTCGGTGTATCTGGAATGGCTGTTATGGTAATTAACTCTGCGAGAATGGGATTGAACACGGGAACCCAGGCGTTAATCGCACGATTTGTAGGTGCACGAGATAAGCAGGGCGCCAATCATGTGGCCCAGCAGACTTTCGTTATCAGCACGGTTTTTTCTTTGATAATGGCGGCTATCGGTTTCTTTCTTGCTGAATCGATTCTGGTTTTAATAGGCGTTGAACCGGATGTGGTCAAAGAAGGTACTGTATATATGCGCATCATGTTCATTGGCTCTGTTGCCATGTCATTTGATGTAATGTCCCAGGGCATCATGCAGGCATCCGGGGACACTTTGACACCTATGAAAGTCAGTATTTGTGTCAGAATATTTCATATAATTTTATGCCCGTTTCTTGTCTTCGGATGGTGGATATTTCCATTTATGGGTGTTAGTGGGGCGGCCCTGACAGGTATTATTTCTCAAGGTTCGGGTGGGATTATTCTGCTATGGATGCTATTTACAGGACGCGCCCGTTTGAAAGTAACGATGAAAGGATTTTGCTTTGACGCAGAAATAATCTGGAGATTATTAAAATCGGTATTCCTTCATCTGTGACAGACGATGCAAAGAAATTTTACCAATTTTATACTGATGTGGTTTGTGGTTCCCTTTGGCACCTATGCTGTTGCCGCGCAATCACTGGCAGATAGAATGGACGTATTTGTTAACATGCCCGCCTTCGGCGTGGGTCAGGCGTCAGGCATTCTGGCCGGACAAAACCTTGGAGCAAACCTTCCTGACAGAGCGGAAATAACGGGTTGGATAGCTGCCGGCTGGTTTACATGCTTTACATTCACAGGCTCGGTAATTATCTGGTTTTGGGCTGAGAGAAATCGTCAGCATTTTTAATAATGAACCCGATCTTGTAATGATTACCTCTCATTTCTTAAGAATAAATATTGTGGGTTATCTGGTGTTTGGTCTTGTTATTGTACTGATGAACTGCTTAAACGGTACGGGGAATACCTACATACCGATGTGGACCACTTTACTTACCATGTGGCTGGTCCAGGTTCCACTGGCATATATTCTGCCCAAGTTTACGAGTCTGGGAGTCTATGGAGTGCGATGGGGAATAGTTACCGCCATCGTCTTAAGGGCATTTGTCTATACGATTTACTTCAAATTTGGCCGCTGGAAACACAAACAAGTATAAAATAACGTGATGGATTCCGAACAGAAATAAAACATTTAATGCTGTATCCTTTATTATATTTTTAAAAAGTTCATACCTGGAACAGAGGCACAAAAATGCGCTCACATCCCGGCATGACCCAAATAAAATTATAATGCTCCCTTATATCTTTCTTCTAATGCTGTCATTACCTCTTCATGGCGCTGACGTGATATTTTATAGAAGCTTACACAGTAGGCTGCTAAAATATTCAAGCCGGCTGCACACATAAAAAGAATTCCAAGTCTAACCAGTGTTTCATGCGGAACGGTATCAGGGTTTGCATTTACCGGGAATCTAATAAAATCAATAAGAAATCCGGCTATCGCATTGCCCAGACCTGAATTTATCTTTTGTGAAAAAGAATTGGCAGCAAAGAAAATACCATCACGCCGCTTTCCAGTTGTATACTCATGTTCCCGTACGATGTCTGACATCATCGAAAAGACAGTAACAGCGGTTATACCCCCGAAAATGCTGGATGCTAACATCATGATAAATATAAGCGGAAGCAGAAAAGGGTCACCATTTTCCGGGAAAAAACCAAGCAGGCGGAGAAAAACAGGAAGAACCTGGAAAACGGCCATAATACAAGCCCCAATTATCATAGCATTCTTTTTATCAAATATCTCCTGAGCCCGTCTGGTAAGAACGGCGCCTATCATGAATCCGACCCCCATAGGGACTGCAAGCATACCGAGCTGACTCGGATCCAAATCCCCAGAAAAAGGTATTTAACAGGGGAGTAACAGTCATTGCCACCCCCATGTAGAGGAAAAAAGAGAGCGCCCCCATAAATATCGATCTGAATGATGCATTTCCCCAGACTTCGATGAACTCTCTAACCATCCGCATTGGAGTGAAGGATCCCTCATCATCTGAAGCCTTTGGCAGGCTGGGAATTACACTGACGGGTACCGAAGGAGGCGGAAAGCACGGCTATTAATATAATTATGCTGCAGAAAAAGGCAAAATATGGATACCCCGCAGGGTTCAGCTGTCCTCTTGGGAATTCAGGTGTGTTAGGAAGAAAAATAAAGATATCCCATCATTGTTATTAAAACCCCGCCCAACATTCCTATAGCTGTACGGTAGGCAAATATTGACGTGCGTTCAAAGTAATCATTCGAAAGCTCTGAACCCAGGGCAAGATGGGGAACCTGGAAAAGCGTTAATGCCCCACGAGTAAGAACTGCAAATATCGTCAGCCACAGAAAAAGACCGATCTGCCCAAGATCTTTCGGAGGAATAAACATAAAAAAGAAAAATATCGCAAGAGGAATTGATGAAGCATACATGAACGGATGCCTGCGACCAAGACGGGAATTGCAGCTGTCTGATAATGAACCGGCCAGTGGATCAGTGACAGCATCAAAGGCCTGAGCAATAAATATGGCCAGACCGCAATATGTTCCGGTAAGCCCAAGAACCTGATTGAAATATAAAAAGAGAAACGTATTAAAGCCTGCCCCTGTTACAGATTCAGCCACCTGTCCCATACCATAGGTAATTTTTATACTTCGTTTTAATGCTGTCATTCGACACTCCTCTATTAATGGCTATGTGCAATTACACTTCTTAAGGATTAACAGTATCTAAAAACTGTAATGAATGAAATTAAAAGCATTTCTTAATAATTTAATACACTGTCTAATGACCTTAACAGACATGGTGAGGAATTTAATTTTGGTAGTTTAAAAAGAAAACAGCGGAGTCAGTTTCCGTTTCTTTTTATAAATACCTGAACCATCTTAAAGTACAAAAATAAAAAAGGTTGATATAAAATAGTATTGAATTTCGGCCAAATTCCAATTTTTTATTGACTTATAATCTTATACATTCGTATAGTATTTAAACTTCACAACGGTAAAATATAAAAAATCAATCATTACTACTAAATAGGGGGTTATTACAATGGAAGAAAACAAATATCCCGAAGGATGGATGGTTGTAGATCATGTTATCCCTGGTGTTACTACCGAAATGATCGACTGGTGGTGGGTTAACATGGAAAAAGGATATGAACTCTGGTGTCCTGATGAACATAAGGGTTTCAAATGGGAAATCAAACCGCCGATGAATGGCCACATTGGTGCCGTTCAGATCGCCACAGAAAGTATAGATTATGGGCCGGTCATGGACCTAAGAATCGAATGGGTGGATCCAAATATAGGAACTCAGGAGCAAAAGGATTTCTGGACTTACGAACATCTTCTTACTGCCGGGAGCACAGGAGAACAGCCCGGCACAATACCCATGGTCATGCTTTCTCACCAATGGGAAGCCATCCCCGGATGGCTGTAAAATGCGTTCCTGTATGCATGGGTTCCCAAAACCGCCTCCCGGAAGCAAGCCTCCGGAGTTTAAATTTGAGGTGAAGGAACATCCCACCGGGAAAAAACCAACCGGGGGCGGCTGGCCAGCACATAATATTGCCGAAGTAAGCACATTTAAGAATTTTCTGCCGCATTATGGGGAATCTGGCAGGCTGTTTCTGACCCGGCTATCAACCGCAAGGCCTCATTGAAGATAAAAAAAGAAGGCTCTCGTATTATTTACATATAGCAGGTAAGGAGGCTCTAAAATGGATACTCTGCAATAATTGGATTAAAGAAATTAAAAATAGACATGGACGCATGTAAAGGATGCAAATCATGTGTGAACGCATGTTTTGTAGATGTGATCCGGTGGGATGAGGAAAATAAAAAACCGGTTGTTGCATATCCGGAGGATTGTGTCTGGTGTCTGGCATGTGAATTAGCATGTCCGGAAGAATGTATTGATGTAATTCCGAATATTCCTGCACCATTGCGGTCATCTTTCTGATCGTAACAAAAGCGAAGGAGAAACATAATGGCTAATTTAGATAACATTGGAGATGTTATGTCTACAGATGTGTTTATAGTAGGCGGCGGGATTGGTGGTCTTGCTGCAGCAATAAAAGTTAAAGAAGCAAATCCCGAAAGTGAAGTACTGATTGTTGAGAAACAGACAACCGGCTGGGCAGGAAAAGCAACAAAGATTGGCGGTATTCTGGCTTTTCTCGGACCGCAAAATGATGCTGATAAGTTTGTTGATTTCCAGGTAAACACCTCAGGAGTCTATTTGAATGATCAGGAGTTACTTTATAAATATATAACCAGTACATTCAAAGCTATTCAAGCAGTTTGCTGAATGGGGTGACAAACTCGCCAAAACTCCGGATGGCAATATGGTCTCTTTCCCTGCCATGTTTGCCCCGGAACTTTCTTCTACTTTTATTGATATCGATATGATGCTGCCTATGCGATCCCGGGCAAAAAAAATGGGTACTAAAATTATTAAATAAAATCCATGTGGTTGATCTTTTAAAACAGGATAACCGTGTAGTCGGAGCAGTCGGCTTTAACATTATTGATGGCTCGCATCACATTTTTAAAGCAAAAGCCACTATACTGGCCAATGGCAGTTGCGGATATAAAGTAAGACGTTACTGGACAGCCAGTACGGGTGATGGAATAGCAGCCGCATACAGGGCCGGTGCTCGAAATGAGGAATGCTGAATATGGAAATCTTTACGGACACACGGTGTATCAGGCAACTGACAGCGGTATGGTGGGATCTGACTTTTTAGTGAACAGCACTGGGTGAAAACTTATCTCAGAAATATCTGCCGGATAAAGGCCCGGCAGGTGTTTTTCTACCCGTTAAACTTGCAATAGGATTTGAAAAGGAAGTTGCAGAAGGCAGAGGACCGATCTATTTTGAGCCGCCAAAAGGAAGCCCTCCACACAGGGGATTCAATATCGGCTTGCCAAAGCTCGGCAAATGGCATGAAAGAATGTCTGCAAAGGAAAAAAAATATGGATTAGCTCCTGATGGAAACATGAAATTGGTGTACCAATGCATGGCGAAACATCATGTATAAAGGTTGATCATGAAATGAGAACCAGCCTTGAAGGTCTTTGGGCAATTGGCGATACAAGTTACTGCCGGTTCAGCATTGGCAGGGGCTGTGGCTTCACCTCCCGGTGTTTGCCCCGGTTCAGGGATCATGTTTGCTGTGGTGAGTGCTGTCTGGGCAGGGGCTTCAGCTGCCCGCTATGTTACCGGGTCTTCACAGGTTGATATCGATACTGAAGGAGGCGGAGAAGATTAAGGATATGATCTTTGAACCCATGCAAAGCAAAAATACATATTCGCCATTGGATGCAATATCCGTTCTGTGGGCGATATCACAGCACCAATGAAATATAATCTGCGAAGAAGCAAAGATCGCCTGGAAGAAGCCCTTGCCATGATTGAAACGCTTAAAGAAAAACTGCCTTCTTTGCATGCAAAGGACCTTCACTACCTGAGTAAATGTCATGAGGCAAAGAGTATGGCGATATGTGCCGAATTGACATTTAAAGCAGCACTTATGAGGTCTGAAAGCAGGGGATTCCATTTCAGGGAAGACTTTCCGGATCGTGACGATAAAAACTGGCTGAAATGGATAATTATACAACAGGATGAAGGCGAAATGAAACTTACAACTCAGCAGATACCTATGGAAAAATATAAAATCAAGCCTAACAGCAACGTTTAGGAAGTTTGGGATGTAATCACTATTGGCTAATAATTTTACACCTTGTTAAATTGGGACAGGATTTACTAATAATGATTATTGAAAAATAAATAAGGAGATCAAAAAATGAAAATATTTTTGGTTTTAACTAGTGTTGCCCTTGCATTTTTGTTTTCATTGAGCGGAGTTATGGCAGCGACTGCACAAAATAAAAGTGTCGCAGGTGCGTGGCAGGCTGAATGGAATGCCGGAATCGGAATTATGACCTGCAATTACACATTTAAAGTTGACGGGAAAATACTTACCGGAAAAGTTAGTGCTGAGATGAATGGTACCGAAAGCGAAAGTGAAATAACGGATGGAAAAATAGAAGGTGATAAGATCACCTTTTCCTGGGTTTTTGATAATACTGTTAAAATGGTTACTACTGGCAACATAACCGGTGAGGAGATCAAATTAACCCGCAAGCCAGGAAGGTATGCTGCCGAAGAAGCCGTTGCAATGCGAATCAAGTGATTAAAATATAAAGTCTTGACGAGGACAGAGGTAAAAAGCCTAACTTCTTGTCAGGACATAAAAAACTGTTACATAAGACTTGCTTACCTTTAAACGCAAGGCTTTCGGGGCTACACTACGACATCCGGTGCAAAATTCAGGTATAACTCTTGAGAGACATTTGAGGGACAGCTATGAAAAGACCAGGGTTAGGTCCGTGTTAATTAAAAAGCTGTAATCAGGGACAAGTCCTTAATTAAATAAATAACTCTGAAATTTCGGGTATGAAGGCAAACTCTTTTTTGAAAGACAGTCTGAAGCCTGTTAAAGCGGCATAGCTCCGATAAACCGGGATGCAAGCACTGGCTGTGTAACTGCATTTAAGGGTGCTTACCCCGTTTGGTTACTGCCCCGGGCTTACCCTGTTTTGAAGACTGCCTGGAGCGTGATCCTGACGGGGATGGTGTTTTTCCTGTTTTATTACTTTTCCTGCCGGATCTTTTTTCCGATTCAGGTCTCGAACTTTTTTCTGAATTTTTTGTTTTAGATTTACTTTTATCAGACTTTTGCTTTTGAGCTTTCTTTCTTGCGGTATATTCTTTTACAGCCTTTTCCACCTCCTTGTCCCTTGGAGCATTTTTTGATCCCGGGGTCAGAAAACCCATAAGCTCACTACCATCGGTATAGCCGGCGACCTTTTCCACAGGAATCTTCTGATTAATCAGCTTTTCAATCGCCTGAAGATGAATTTTTTCAGTCCTGGCTGACAAGTGAGACTGCAATGCCGCTTACACCCGCGCGTCCGGTTCGACCGATGCGGTGAACATAGTCTTCCGGGATAGTCGGCATATCGTAATTGACTACATAGGGCAGATCACTGATATCCAATCCCCTTGCAGCCACATCAGTTGCTACGAGGATGCGGATTTCGTCATTTTTAAATGCTTCCAGGGTCTTCATTCGCAAAGACTGGCTCTTATTGCCATGCATTACCGCAACACTTATATTTTGTGAGGCGAGTTTATCCATGAGTTTGTCGGCCCCGTGTTTTGTGCGGGTAAAGACCAGTGTGCGGCCCCAGTTTCCACTTGTAATCAGGTGGGTCAGCAGGGCTTCTTTGTTTGCCTGGTCCACCATGTGAACTTTCTGAATTACAGATTCTGCCGCAGTATTGCCGGGTGTCACCTCTATCTGTTTCGGGTTTAACAGCATTTTATCGGCAAGTTCCCGGATCTGCTTTGTATATGTGGCGGAAAATAGCATTGTTCGGCGTTCAGCAGGAATGAATTCAAGTATCCGGGCAATTTCCTCACTGAATCCCAGGTCCAGCATTCTATCCGCTTCATCAAAAACCAGAAATTCTACATGTGAAAGTTTAAAATGCCTGCTGCCGGCAAGATCCAGCAGGCGTCCCGGTGTTGCAACAAGTATATCAATACCTCGCTTCAACCGGTCGATCTGAGGATCGATTCTAACCCCGCCATATACAACAGTACATCTGAGGGAAACCCTTCTTGCATAGGCCTTGATGCTCTCTCCCACCTGGAGCGCCAGTTCACGTGTGGGTGTAAGTACGAGTGCGCGCGGGTGTCGCTCACTGCCTTTTTTCCGGCTGAGGATCTCGACTATCGGGAGTGCAAATGCATCTGTTTTTCCGGTTCCGGTCTGGGCACGGGCAAGGATGTCCTGCCCATCGAGAATAACTGGAATAGCCCTGGTCTGAATAGGGGTAGGGGAGGTATACCCCTTGCTTTTAATCGCTTTAAGCAGTTCTGCCCGAAGGCCGAGTTGATCAAATGACATTTAATAATCCTGAGTTGGCTCTCTAACTGTATGTTCGTATGAATATAAATAGTGCCATACAAATATCAGGCCTTACATTCTGTTTTTATTCAATATTATCAGCAGGTGTGTCCTGAGCGTCAGCTACCGGAGTCTGTTCGACTTGAGTTTCTTCATTATTTTTAGCCAGTTTTTTTTGACGCTTTTCTTCCTTTTTTTTCTTTTTTTCGAGCTCTTTTTTACGTTTTTCAAATGAATAATTTGGTCTTCCCATATATCCTCCCTGGCTTCAATTTAAATGTGTGTGGTATTGGCATCAAAAATATAACGCCAGGTTTGTCCCGTCATGGAGTGAACCTGGCGCTGTGCCTCACGTTAATATCAGCCGTATTTTTTAGCCTCAAGCTGATGTTCTTTCGAATATCCTGGAATTCAGTGTTCAATACATAATTATGAATCAGTCTGACTTAATAGGACTGAAATGTCAAATAGGATTAAAAAATAAAAATGGTTGATAGAAAAGGGAGATTATAGGATTGTTCCCATTTTCAGGGTTTTAGTTTGAGGAATATTGTCAGCAGAAAATTGATAGGTGAATTCTTTTGTGTTACTATTTGTCCCAATTTTCGTTTCCGGGCGGGTACCAGCCCGGAAGAGATTGATTTTATTCAGGACATTTGAAATACCCAAAACTAATATTGAAAAGAACTTCCACTTCGTAAAGGTGATATATGAAACAGGCACACACTAATAAAATTGGAATATTTTATGACCCTATAATCAAAGAAGACTCTTTTAATGACAGTCATCTGGAACAGATCAGGGCAGCTGCTCCTGAAGCAGATATATTTGTAGTCAAAGATTCAAAAGAAAAAACTGACGAGATATTAGCAAAATGCGCTAACATTGAGGTCTTTTTCGGGACAGACATTAAAGACTGGATTAAAAGTCTTCCCGGCCTGAAGTGGGTTCAGGTTGCAATAGCCGGAGTTGACTGGCTTCTGGATAATCCTGATATTGCAAACAGTGATGTTGCCATCACCAATGCATCAGGTGTTCACGCAATACCTATATCCGAACACGTTCTGGCAATCATGCTTTCCTTTTGCAGGAATATGACTGTGCACTTTAAGGATCAAGTGAATCGCAGGTGGCGGCGTCTGCCGGAATACCGCGAACTGGCCGGATCTACAATCGGGATAATCGGAATCGGGAAAATAGGGGAAAAAATAGCAGAAACAGCCAAAGCTCTGGGCATGAAGGTTTCAGGTCTTCGTAGAAATCCGGACAGGACTTCACCTTATGTTGACAGGATGTTCGGACCGAACCAGCTGTTGGAAATGCTGCCAGCCTGTGACTGGGTTGTCATCTCTGCTGCCGCTACAAAAGAAACAGAAGGGATGATCGGGGCCCCTGAATTTAACGCGATGAAAAAATCTGCACATATTATAAATATCGCCCGGGGAGCGCTGATTAAGGAAGATGAATTGATAAAAGCATTGCATGAGGACCGGATAGCCGGAGCAGGACTGGATGTTTTTAAGAAAGAACCGCTTGAAGAATCCTCGCCTTTTTGGGAGTTCCCCAATGTTATAATAACGCCTCACGTAGCAGCAGGAACTCCATACTATGTTGACCGGTTGGTGGATATCTTTTGTGAAAATATCAAACGCTACTATAGCGGTAAACCGCTCATTAACCTGGTTGATAGAAAATTAGGATATTAAAAAATATCAGTGAGAAAGAGGACGTTCCAGCGTTCGTGCAGAACGTGATTTAAAATAACTATGCCCGCTCAGCACGAATGTTTCCTTAATTGCGAGTGACGGTGAGATATCCTTTGTTTTTTATATACCGCTACAGCGCGGACATAAATTTTAACCTTTCGCCTGATGAAAAAAGAGATGGGACGTTGTTGACTATCATAATAAAATATATATACTCAATCCGGTCAGCAATTCCCACTATTATTCATCATCAAAAACCGAACTGGAGAGGTTCTCATGTCAAAGAATTTTGATTTTGATAAGTATGTATTTAAAAGTGCTGTTGTAACACCTCCGGATAATCTTTTTGGCACTGCTCCCAACAACCCGTCTGTACTTTATATAAATCAAAATAAAGAGAGTAATTTCAACATTGCTTCGTGGTTCATTACCCACCCCTTTACCATGGAAGGTGAAACTTTCTATCACGATTACGACCAGTTTTTGTTTTTTTGCGGGTCAGACCCTGCGAACAGGAAGGAGTTGGGCGGGATAGTTGAACTCTATCTGGGATATGAAATGGAAAGCCTGGAAAAGATTACCATAAATGAGACTGCCATTATCTTTGTGAAGGCGGGAATGCTTCACTGCCCCCTCAGGTTTGTTGAAATCTACGATAAGGAAAAACCTGTCTTGTTTCAGGACATCACTTTGTGCGGACAATACAGCAAATTCAAACCGGGCAGCCCGCAGAGGCTGAATGTAGACGGGGAACCAATAGATGAGGCCGGGAACCTGATAAAGCAGGGTTAGGCGATCTTCTCTTTTATTGAGAATGTAAAACAACAGGTTCAGGCCTTCATTTTCGAAGTGTCATTTTACTGTAATCATAGTATTTGATATTAATACTTTTATTTGGTATATCAGTATACAAAACAGCTTACCTTATTCAAATTCAGGAGATCAGACTATGTTAAAAAAAATATTTTTTTTACTGCTGGTATGCGGATTTTTAATGATGGTCTCATGTACCAAATCCAACCCCGTATTGAATATTGAGGGCGGCCAGATCGTCGGTGTGCAAACCCCTGCAAAGGGAGTTATTGCCTATAAGGGAATTCCTTTTGCGGCGCCTCCTGTGGGCGATCTGCGATGGAAAGAACCGCAGCCCGTTGTCCCCTGGAAAGGTGTGAAGGTTGCAGACACCTATGGTGATGCAGCGGAGCAGGTCACCTGGGACCCCAATAGTTTTTACGGCAAGGAATGGCGGGCGAGCGGTTCCGTTCCATTCAGCGAGGACTGCCTCTATCTGAATGTCTGGACCCCGGCAGCAGGGGAAACGAATAGGAAACTGCCTGTTGCAATGTGGATACACGGCGGCGGCTATCGTGAAGGATTTGCCTTTGAACCGGAAATGGACGGCGGTGAAGACTGGGCTTCACGGGGTGTCATTCTGGTTTCGGTTACCTACCGTCTCGGTATTATCGGATTTTTCTCCCACCCGCTTTTGTCGGCTGAAAGCCCTCACGGTGTTTCCGGCAATTACGGAGTCATGGACCAGGCGGCAGCATTGAAATGGATTCATAACAATATAGAACAGTTCGGCGGCGATCCTGACAACATCACCATTTTCGGTCAGAGTGCTGGCGCCGGCAGCGTTCAGACTTTATGTGCCTCACCGAAGTCCAGAGATCTGATCAGCAAAACCATCAGTATGAGCGGCGGTGGTCTGGGAAGTATGGGAATGCCAGTGATGTCTTTTGACGAGGTCCAAAATGCGAACAAGGCAATGATGGACTATTTTAACAAGACCACATTGAAAGAGATGCGGGCACTTTCCTTTGATGAACTGACAAAAATGACCAGGGAATACGGAAAAGCTACTGGCAAACAGATATTCTATGGCCCTGTGGTTGATAATTATTTCTTAAACCGAACTTTCAGCGATGCGGCACTTGCAAACGAAATTCCCGACATCCCTTATATGTTCGGTTATACTGCGAACGACCTGGCTGATATGACGGAAGCCATAGGGAACTTCTGTGCCCTTCGTGCGAAAAACAGCAGCAAACCTGCATATGCCTATTTATTCGCCCGTCAATTGCCGGGTGATGAAAACGGCGCTTTCCACTCAGCGGATTTATGGTATGTTTTCCATTCGTTCAGACACAGCTGGCGTCCTTTCACTGCCGGCGATAAAGCATTAAGCAATAAAATTGTAGACTTCTGGACCAATTTCGCCAAATTCGGCGATCCCAACGGCAAGGATGGCGGTGTCTGGACCCCATATACTGCCGGGTCTCCTGAATTTATGGTATTAGATGCCGATGAAAATAATGCCCTCTGCAGCATGACCGCTACTCCCGAATATAAGGGCAGTAAATTCAAATGGTTTACGCCTCCTCCTGCCCCTGCACAAAAACAGTAAGCCGAAAAAATGCCCTGGATAAATTCCAGGGCATTTTATATTTTAACATGAAGGAGCGCCATTATGTTGCGAAGAGTTGCCGTTGAAAATGGTCTTGTCGAGGGTTTACCTGCCGCTGATCCGCGGATCACATCCTTTAAAGGCATCCCCTTCGCGGCCCCTCCGGTGGGTAAAAACCGCTGGAAAGCGCCCCAGCCGCCAGAGAACTGGGACGGGGTTCTGTTCGCATACAAGTTCGCCCCTATCTCGATGCAGCATATCCCCGGTGAGGACCCCGAGAATATCTATACAAGAGAATGGAATGTGGATACGTCAATTAAAATGGATGAGGATTCCCTGCATCTCAATGTCTGGACACCCGCGAAAAGCGCAGATGAAAAGCTGCCTGTGTTTGTCTGGTATTTTGGCGGCGCCCTCCATGAAGGCAACACCTCAGAGATGGAATTTGACGGCGAGCGTATTGCACGGCGCGGTGTAGTCGTTGTTACAGTCAATTACAGGCTGAATGTCTTCGGCTTCCTCTGCCATCCGGAAATCACGGCGGAAAACCCGGAAGCACCTGCCAACTTCGGACACCTGGACCAGCAGTTCGGAACCCGCTGGGTGCAGCGGAATATTGCCGCCTTCGGAGGTGATCCTTGCAACATCACAATAGGCGGCCAGTCGGCAGGAGGGGTCAGCGTCATGGCCCAGGTGACATCACCTCAAAATGCCGGCCTGTTTCAGAAGGCTATTGTTGACAGCGGCCTGATATTTTCGGCCTATCCCGGAAATTTCGTCCTCCCCGACAAAAATTTATCCCGGCGGAACAGGATGGTGTTGAATTCTTCAGGTTTCTGGGTGTCTCTTCCCTGGAGGAAGCCCGCAGGCTGGACGCGGTATCTCTCAGAGATAAGATGATAGAATACAATGCGATGTGGGGCACAGTGATAGACGGAAAATTCTGCGCCGGAAACTTGAACGAACTGTACATGACAAATAAATGCCAGGTGGTTCCCATGATGTTCGGACACACGGCCACGGAATTCCCGAACCGGCCCATGGTCAATACTGTTGAAGAGTTTGAGGCCTTTGCAGAAGAAACATATGAAGACGATGCAGAGGAGTTTCTTGAGCTCTGTGCCTCCTCCACCGGCAGCATTACGGAGATGCTGTACAAAGCCACTGTCTGCCATGTTGAATTAGCTATCAGATTGCTGGCCAGGGCAAAAGCCAAAACAGGTGAAAAGACACAGATATATTACTGGGTATTCAATCCGGAGATCCCCGGCTGGGACAACCCCGACGCCTTCCATTCCTCCGATCTCTGGTTCTTCTTCGAGACGCTGGCGAAATGCTGGCGCCCCTTTGTGGGGAAGCATTATGACCTTGCGCGTAAGATGTGCAATTACTGGTCAAACTTTATCCGGTCAGGCAACCCGAACGGAAAAGATGCGGACGGTAGCGATATGCCGCTGTGGAAGCCCTTTACTGAAGATGATCCCAACAGGATATTTTTCTGTGATGAGGTAACCACCAGCAATAAAGGGCCCAATGACCTGATGAAGTTTCTGATTAGGCAATATCTAAAGGCAGACAAGATCATGACGGATAATCGTTATCAGGAAATATAAGCCATACTACCATTTTTAAATAAAGCGGAAGGTCTTCCACCTCATCCCATGCGATGCTCACTCTCTGCTAACTACCTCGCTGCATGCAGCAAGGTAGTCTATTTAACAGGGACATAGATAAAATAGTAAAAATAAATATTTGATTTATCTTTTTACCTGCGTCCCATAATCCATTGTTGAACCTTGACATTTTTGTTTGACAACCCTTTTACATTATTTGATAATTTTGAATATATCATTATCTGACTTATCAGGAGAAATTATGAGAAAACAGAGGATTGAATATAATACGAGTGTTGATGCCCTTGTAGCAGTTGCAAAGCGGCTGAGTATTTATGAAGGGCAGTATAATATGATGTCCGAAGAATTCTACGATAAGTTCATTAAGGGAAAGATGGATGATTCTGAAGACTTCATTGAATGGGCAAATAATTACCAGCATTATCTTGACATAAGACAGGAAGTGGATATCCAGATTCGCCATGCCAGTTGAAGTAATTTATAGATATCTGGATTCCCTAGAGAATGCTTTCAGCAGGGTAAAATGCTTCAGTCTATTGTTTTTCACTCGAACCCTCGGCCCCTTTACTTTTTTCATTGATAACTGATCATTGATCATTGAAGAAACTCCTTGCATTCATTACAAAAAAGTCTTAAATCTTTAGCCAGTGAAATTCATAATAATGACAGCAAAGCGGATTTCACCGGGCTTAACCCATTGTATCTTCTCAGGAAAAAAGCATTACCGGATTTTTAGTCTTAGCGTTTTTCCAAAAATATTGAATTTTTCACCCAGTTAAATCCGCATGGCGGGCTGTGGAGCAGCATTTAATAGGGTGAATCTTGAATAATTGAATCAAGATTTTGTTTTTTCATATATGGTATTTTTGTCGTCATTTTTTACCCTGTTAAATACCGAAAGGTAAGATTTTCAAATCTTATTTAACAGGGCAAGGCTGTTTTTGTGACCGTGGAATCCAGTTGTTTTTAATTTGAACTTATTTGGGAACTGTCAAATGTCAAGGGCAGACCCCGATTTGTTCAGACCCCGATTTGTTCACTCAATTGCTCGGTCAGAGTATTTTTGGTTATGAAGTGGTAACATAACGATGAAATTTATTACAACAAAAGGTGCGCCAAATATTCCTTTGGAATTATTAGAAGCCCAAGAATCGAAATCACTTGTGTTTTTTTGTGGCGCAGGTGTTTCATATGCAGCAGGGCTTCCAGGTTTTAGTGGATTGGTTAAAAATGTATACGAAAAGCTTGGGGTCACGGTATCTGACGCACAAGATGAGGCTATTAAAGCTGGATTATTTGACCGAGCTTTGGGATTGTTAGAGCAAGATATTATTCATAAGGCTCCTAAAGGTTCGAACCTTGTTAGAAAAGCAATCATTGATGAACTAACCATTTCACATGATGCTGACTTATCAAATCACAAAGCAATATTACAACTTTCAAGAACTGATAATCATAAATATCGTTTAGTTACTACTAATGTTGATCATGGTTTTCTACTAGCAGATAATACTGTTAACAAATGTGTCGATGCTGCGCCTAAATTACCTGTACCAAAACCACATAGATGGCGAAGTATAGTTCACCTACATGGTATCATTGATAGTGAGGATCCAAATGGTGAGAATTTAATCTTCACTAGTGGTGATTTTGGTACTGCATATCTAACTGAGCGATGGGCAAGTAAATTTGTTACTGAATTGTTTACCCATTTTACTGTCTTTTTTATTGGTTATAGTCTCAACGATCCAGTTATTCGCTATATGACTGATGCTATTGCTTCTGAAAGGTTACATGGCTATAAAGGTTTTAAACAACCATATGTAGCCGCCCATACGAGTCCTAAAAAGAGTGAGAATGATGAAAAAGCCTGGGTCTCAAAAGGAATAAGGCCAATATTATATACATATTCTCATAACAATTTATATAATACACTAAAGGAATGGGGTTATTATATAAGAGATGGTTTAAATGCAAAAGAACGAAGTGTTGTTAAAGTTGCTTCTATTGCACCCCTGTCTCCATACGATCAAGATCCAAATGTGATGCAATTAGTTGATTTATTATCTGAAAAAACCAGAGCAAACAAAAATCATATCACAGGCTATCCCGCAAAAGTTTTTAGTACTATTGAAAATCCTCCGGCACCAATCGACTGGTTACCTGTATTACATGAGAATAAGCTTTTATCGATGGCTAAAGAAGTAGAATATTTATCTTTAGTTGCGTCGGATACCATGCGAGTATAACTTATTATACCCCAATAAAATATCATTGAATTTATGGGACTGGTTATTTCACTACTTGGAAAATAATACTCTTATCAGATGGATAATTGATAATGGGGTATGTTTGCATCCATGGTTAAAACAAAAAATAGCAACTAAAATAAGAGATAATCCGCCATCTGAGCCATATTTACGTTTCTGGAAAATTGTCACTTCAGATCATATATTCTGTAATAGAAATCCAGAAAGCTATGGTTATGAATATGTTATTTCCCTTGGGCGTACAATAGATAAATTCACATTGTCTGAGTTTACCAAATTATTACGCCCTGTTTTTATTTTAAGAAAGGCAATTGATTGGTCTGAAAAGGACAAAGAATATTTCATGATTCAGGAAGAAAGGAAACCATATGAAGTAGAAGTATCAATAGCACTATCTGATTGGATGTTTCAGGAATTAAGAAAAAATAAAAATTATCCTAATGAATTTATTCCTTTATTAGTTCCATCTACACAGTACCTCATTGAAGCTCTTGATTTATGGAGTTTTTCTAATGAGGATGATGAAATATTTGATCGCAGTCATTGGGATATGCCTTCCATCCAGGAACATCAACAAAATAATCGTTTCAGACATTGGGTTATTTTGATTGAAATATGTCGTGATTTATGGGGAGCTGCGTGGGAGACTCAGAGAGAAACAGCAAAATCCATAATTAGTTACTGGAGGACATTAGAGCACCCTGTATTCAGACGTTTAATTTTTTATACCATGACATTCAGTGGTGTTGCTACAAATATTGAAATAATTAGATATCTCCTAGAGGATAGCGGTAAATGGCTTTGGGCTTCGGAAACCCAACGTGAAGTGTTTAGATTGTTAGCTGTAATTTGGCCTAAAATTGAAAAGAAATTAGCTATCGATTTAATTGAAAAAATTCTTGAGGGGCCCCCCAGAGAAATGTACCCAAAGGATCTATCTCATGAAGATTTTAAGAAGAAATACAATCGTGAGTTGTGGTTGATGCTTTCTAAACTAAAAAGTTTTGGAAAGGATTTACCTAAAAATGCGGAAATAGAACTCCAGCGAATTAGCTCAATCTACCCTAGATGGACTTTAAGTGAAAATGAAAAAGATGAATTTAGCTTTTGGATGGAAACTGGATCAGGATACGAAGTCGATATTTCTGTAAATAACTTATTTACAATGGACACTCCAGAACTTGTTGAATATCTATCGAAAGATGACCCCCAGTACAATCGTGGTAGGATTGATTCGTTCAGAGTGGGTTGTAAAGAAAACCAAGAAAAAGCCATTGAAGTTCTTAACTATATGGCTAATCAAGAAAACTGGAAGGGGGATATTTGGCACGCCGCACTAGTAGGGCTTTCTGAAAATATTGAAAATATCTGGGGAGAAATTGCACCATTGATCGTGAATGCTCAACCAGAACTATATCGTGATGAGTCATGGCCAATAGCATATTGGACAAAGAAAAATATTATTCCAATAAAATGTGCAGATCCAGAAGAGCAATATTTCTGGACGATATTTAATAAAATATTAGACAATGTTACAGACCACAAAAGTGAAATAAAAGACGCTATTAATTATGCAATTAATCATCCAGTAGGCATTATTACTGAAGCGTTGGTGGAAAGGTGCGGAGCATGGAATTTAAAAGCAGAAGGAAATATTCCCGAAGGTCCCATAAGAGATGCATTAAATCAATTAATGGGAATAAAAACTCATCCTGTCATTTATGGTAAAATCATTCTTGCCTCGAGATTGAGTTATTTCTTTACTATTGATCCAGAGTGGACAAAAGAAAAACTTATCCCTTTGTTTAATTTTGAAACATCAGATAATGCTTCTTTGATTTGGGAAGGATATTTATGGAGCCCTCGTCTCTCAGCAGATTTAGCAGTTGAACTCAAAGAATATCTAATGAATGGTTTGAAAAATATTAAAAAGATCTCGAACCATCCTGATAGACTTATTAAATTATTTGCTGTGGTTTGTTTAGAATACAAAGATTTATATACTAGAAAGGAACAACGTGATGCATTATTATCATTGGAAGCAGATGGTTTAGTGCACATTGCTGAAATGTTAATGCGAAATATTGGAAAGGATACAAAAACTGCAGATAATTATTGGAAGAACCGCATACAACCTTTTATAAAAGGTGCTTGGCCAAAAGCTGGAGAATTTATATCTGAAAAAACATCTGAACACTTAGCATTAATGTTGATAAGTTTGGATGATACCTTTGAAGATGCACAAGAATTTATATCTCCATTCATAAAGCCACTTACTAGCCTTTCGCGCTTCCTAACTTTTCTTAAACCTAAAAAACTAATAGAAACACAACCAAAGCAAGTGTTTAAGTTACTTACTAAGTTGTTCACACAAGATTATCAGTGGCCAGTGGCTACATTTCGAGAGATATTAAACAAGATAGTCGAGGCAGATCCATCAATAAAAGAAGAAGTTCAATACAGAAGGATGGTTGATTTTTTAATAGAGCACAATCTTTAGAAATGGAGCGGGATGCTCTTTAGAAATTTAGTTGCCAATAAGAACATAGTGGGTATTCCGGGTCATATTCCCCAATGAGTCCGGTCGTTCGTTCCAATCGTTCCGGTTAAAAGTTCCAACCAATCCGGGGTGGTTCCAATTCAATTATGTAAAGGGGTCAAATCTCCTATTAGCTCTTTACGATAATAAATATCTTTTATAGAATTCGATCTATGTCGCGACCGCTGAGAATAGAATATGAAGGAGCCTGGTATCACATCATGAATAGAGGTGGACGATACACTACTATTTTTGAAGATAACAAGGACTATTCTACATTTTTAGACTTATTGCAGGAGGCAATTGAAACCTTTCATATAAAAATTGGTGCTTTTTGTTTGATGGGAAACCATTATCATCTTTTAATTCAAACCCCTGAAGCAAACATCTCAAGGAGTATGAGGCATATTAATGGTGTTTATACTCAAAGGTATAATAAACTTCATGGATATGATGGTCCTCTTTTCAGAGGGAGATATAAATCAATACTGATTGATGCGGACAGTTATCTTTTACAGGTGATGAGATATATTCACAGAAATCCGTTTACTGCCGGATTGACTAAAAACCTGGATTATCCATGGAGCAGTCATAAAGCATATCTTTCAACTGCAAAAAAATGGGAATGGATAAGCAAGGAAACAATATTAAACATGTTAAGCAGGAACAAATCTTTGCAAAAGGCAGTATATAAAGATTTTGTCAATACACCGGACGAAAACGATTTTTCATCAATATATAAAAGAAGAAAACTCCCATCGATACTTGGAAGTGACAAGTTTTTAGAGTATATTAAGGAACAGTTCTTCACTAAGAAAAAACATATTGAAATCCCCGAATCACAAATATTAATACCTGAAAAAAGCAGGATACTTAATGAAATATGCAGTGAGTATAAAGTATCAACATCAGATCTTGAAATATCGCGGCGAGGTCAAAATAACGAGCCATGAATTGTTAAGGGGTCAGATCTCCTATTAGCTCTTGTTTGCATTGAGAAGAAAATCAAAAAATGGATTCCCTCCTGCGAGGGAATGACGGCGTGGTTGTATTTACCTATCTCTGATAGGCTACAAATATTTTAACAAGTCATAAAATTTCGGAATATCTTTGAGACAGGTTTAAAACCTGTCTCTACCTGATTTTACAAAACAGGGTGATTCTTCTTTATTCATTGTTGTATGCACAGGTTGACCATAGCATCAAAGCTTTCCGGTTTACAGTATCTTTACTGAATCAACCTCCTGATTAAGCGATTCAGCATTCCTAATCCCATCCACCCGGCGTATTGAACGGCGCCATTACTCCAACTGTTTCAATCTGATGTATTTCGCCTCCCCAGATTTTAAATATATGCATTGCCAGCATGTCAAAAGGGGCAAAGTTTCTTTCCACATAATCTCTGCCCGGATCACCAATCAATCTGAATTTCTTTTTATCCATCCTATGGCGAAAATCCGAAAAGCCTATTGCAAGGCCTGTCTTTGTATCTGCTATTTCAACCCTTCTATTTACTATTTCACTTATATACTCAAAAGTCTGCATATTGATCTGGCTCGTGCATGTGACCATGCCCAGTAGTCCAACCGGACGTTTTGATGCTCCGGGTATACCGACTCCACCCAGCGGCCCGCCTGACGGGGCGGTCCGGTAGCCGTTTTCAATGCGTTCGCAGTCATCTGCAAACGGTGCCAGATAACCGTTGTTCAGATCAACGGCATCGTAATATGATCCGGCCATATAGATAAGCCTGCCGCGCGAATCCGCGTATTCATAAGGTATTTCCATGGGTATGGCGGGCCTGACTTTTTGAAGGGTTACCGGGATTTCCGCGCCGCGCAGTAATGAGACAAGGTGTTCCGCTTCCACAATTTTTCCCCCGGAAAACTTTAACCGAAATCCGAACTGTGCAGGTTTTCCTTCGGATTGCATAATAACCATGCCGCCGACCTGCTGCGATACTGTATCGGGTACTGTAATCCTGAATGCCGTCGGCCCGGCAGTGGCTGTTTTCCACAAGCCCTCTCCCGGTTTTATTGGCCTGGCGTTTTCTACCATCCTGACATCCTCGGCAAGCGGCACCTTTTCAGGGGTATGTGCTGCCAGTGCTGAAAGATAGCTGTCCGCCAGCTTTATCAGGCACTCACGGTCGCATTCAGCAGCGCTGGTGACAGAAATATTTAAAGTCAGCATCAGGACAGTTGCAAGTATGAAATTTAAAAGTCGCATAATATCTCCCCGGTTTATAATTTTATTGGTTTTTATGGTTAACTGATAAAGAATGTTTCTGTTTTATGGTCGTGTATGGAAGTGGATATTTTGTGTCAGTAGAAAATCATCTACGGCAGAGGATACAACACAAATGTCCATGTCTTCCTTAACACACTGTTTTTAAAATTTTACATCAAGATTACGGCTGATTCTTTCTTTTAACTTTCCATTCAGGATCTGTGCAGATTCCGCAATTTTCACCGAGGAACATTTTTTCAGCTTTCCTGTCGCCCTTGAGCTGCCACAAAAGCCATTGTGTTGCCGCTTCGGCAAATTTGCCGCCGTGCGGCTCAATAAATGTACCGCCATGACCTACATTGAGATCACCCTTGAATACGAAAACATTTTTTATTTCTTCAAAATCCTTCTCCGAATTTTCAAAGGCGATATCGGCGGGCCCGCCGTTAAGGTAGATGACCGGCACGTGAAGTTTTTTAAGGTCATCGGGGTCCGGTAAATCCAGGAACTCCATTACTTTCCGTACCTCTTCGCCTTCCGGTATGCCTGTCCGCATGATTCCGCTGTTCATGATGACCGCTGTCTTTACCCCCGGGCCAAGAGCCGTATCCAGTGCCTGGAGTCCTCCGCAGGAGGAGCCCATTACTGCTATTGCAGTTGTATCCAGCTTTCCTTTATATGGGCTTCCTGATTTTTCATTCTGTATCCTTGCCCACTCAATGGCCTTGTATAAGCGGCTGGTTCTGCTTCTTTTCAGCTGATTCTTCGGCACTGCGGTTGCCAGGTCAAATTCGGGCAGCTTTTCGAATCGGGCATCTGCCCTGCGTTTTGCTGCTGCCAGTTTTTCTGTTGCAGCCTCCAGTTCAGGGCTTATTTTACCGGATGCTATCACAAGGAACCCGTAGGATGCTATTTCACAGGTGTATCTTGAAGAAAAATTGCCAACATCATAGCAGCCGCCATGGGCAACAGCGACTATCGGCAGTTTTCCTTCAACATCGGAGAGGTTCTGCGGCCTGAAAATGGTGTGGTCCGGAAGAGACGGATCCATTTCCATTACGACCCTGTAGGGGCCGGTTGTATCAGGATTATCTGCCAGGGCTTTATCTGAAGCAAGCCCTGACAGTATTGTAATCAGCAGCAGGATAAATAATCCTGTCAGTTGTTTTTGCATGCTTTTTCCTTCCATTTAACTGAGACTGAAAATTTATCTAAAGCAATATTATACAGAGCTTCCTTAAAAAAATGGAGCCTGTGATCTTTGAGAAAATATACATAGCCGTTTGCTTCTTCCACACTGGTTTTACCAGCCTGACGTGGCCCCGAAGGGCACATTAACCATTACGGCTTCAATAGAGAGAATTTTCCCGTCGATAACTTTAAACATCTCGGCAAGTAACAGTGACCGAGGTTTATAAAACCGGGTCGGCAGTTTATCAAAAGGTGTTGGAAAATATTTAAAGTTTTCTCTTTTCCCAGGCATATCAAAGGTGACTATTCCAAATACCAGTCCTTTTTCCTCGTCCGCCATCAAAAAGCGCCGATCTCTGGCTTTTGTGATATAGGAGTATACCTTATTGTCAAACTGTTCCTTGCATCCCGTCGCGATAGTCCCGGGGTTATTGGTAGTCCGGGTGCCGTTTTCATAGCGGTTGCAGTCCTTGTCAAAGGGTACTGCTTCGCCGGTATTTTTTTCTATGCCTTCAAAATAACTGTTGGCGATTTTTATAAGCTTCTCACGGGAAGAACGCTCGGATTCGGGCACGACTCTGGCATATACAGGCCTGGGCTCTTTCAGGTCTTCCGGACTGGCGAAGGAAGCCTCGTCTTTTCTTGCCACAATAGTTTCGATTTCCGTAATTTTATCTTTTACAACCTTTAAACGAACCATGAAATTGGCCAGCAGTACGGATTCCTTAGCCACACCAAAAACCATAACCTGACCGGCTGAGGGATCTGTCATGTACTGTTTATAGGTTATTTTTTCTGCTGTTTGAAAAAGACCGTTGCCCAGCCGGATCGGATAACCGTTTTCAGTGATCTTAACATCTTTTGCAACCGGCAGCCCGGCCGGATCATTTTTTACAAGCTGGCCGAGATACCTGTTCATAACCGCTATCAGATCTTCCGAATTCATTTTGCCGTTTGAGGCAGAAGCATCATTGCAGATCGTAAAACAGCAAAACAATGAAAACGAGATAAAAACAAGAATGTTGATGCAATTTTTTTTCATTGGATTTTCTCCTTTAATTAGATCTGTAATCTAACCATGTCAGCCGTAATCCATCAAATGGCAACTTCCATACGCCGGATGATATCATCCTGAACACCCTTGCCAAGATCCGTGAAATAGGCACTGTAACCGGCAACCCTTACAATCAGGTCCCGATGATTCTCCGGGTGCTGCTGCGCGTCCAGCAGTTCTTCGTTTCCGACAACATTCAACTGGACCCACTTGCCGCCCATATCGCCATAGGTTTTTATGAGAATGCCAAGCTTTTTCAGAGCTTCAGTGGTTGTTATAAATGAGGGGTGCAGTTTTACGTTGAGCAAAGAAGATGAACAGGCTGCCTGGTTGATTTTCGCAGCGCTTCTAAGCATGGCGGTCGGCCCATTCGTATCCATACCCTGGGCGGGTGAGACGGTCCCGTCGGACAGCGTTGTGCCTGCATACCTGCCGTCAGGTGTCGCCCCTATAATCGACCCGCCGGCAAACATTGATGAAATGGAAGCCCCGCCGAGACCCCGCACCTTTGCGTTCACAGGCCTGCCGAAGGTGCTGTAATTTGATTCCTCGTCGATCAGAAAATTATAGAGGTCTGCAGCAATCGAGTCTGCATAGTCGTTGTCATTCCCGTATTTTGGGGATTTAACGCACAATCTCCTGATATCATCATGGCCTTCCCAGTTTGATTCCAGCGCCTGTTTAAGTTCTTTCAGGGTAATCCGCCCTGTTTCAAAAACCAGCTGCCTGATCGCTGCCAGTGAATCGGCGGTATTGATCGCTCCAACTGGTATCATTACGGCCCTGAAGTCGTACGGGGGTACGGCGTCCCTGTTGGATAATGCCTTTCCCATCCTGATTCCGTCCGGCATAAGAACAGTCTCAATCAGTTCCACAATGTCGTTATATCCGTAAACATCTCCGGATCTACCGGAGACAAGAAAGCTGTGTTCATGCCATATACCGATAAAATATTTAAGATAATCCCTGAACCCCCTGTAGAATTCGTCAAAGGTTTTAAAGGTTTCTACATCCGGTTTGTCCGGTCCCACATGCAGCCCTGTCCTGGGGTCTGTTCCGTTATTCAGAAAAATCTCAAGGACCTTGGGAACCACAAAGAAGAGACCGGCCAGGAAACTCTGTTTTCCGGGGACAGCCGGATCCACGCAGCCCGCAAGCTGGTAATCACGCGCTTCATCCAGGGGGATGCCGCCTGAGGTCATGTAATCGATAAAAGAATCGTCCAGTGCCAGGGCGGGCATGCCGATTCCGGTCTTTACCACTTCCAGGGCCTTGAGCATCAGATCATCCGGTGTCCCTTCATGCACCCTGAGAGTAATGGTGTGGTGGGGCGTTCTAACGCGGTTCGCCGCTTCAAGGACGAGCCAGGTAAGTTCATTGCTGGCGTCTTTTCCGTCTGCAGTAACACCGCCGATAGTCATGTTGCGCCATTTGGCAAATCCGGAGTGCTGTGAACGTTTGGCGGCCGAAAGTTTTATGTTTTCAGGTCGCATGCTCTTGACCCGCAGTTCGCACAGCAGGTCCAGGACCTCTTCATCGGTGATTTTTCCTTCATCCCGGTCTTTTTTATAGAAAGGGTACATATACTGGTCAAATCTTCCGAAATTATGTGTGGAGCTGGGCGTTGAGAGGATCTGGTTAAACCATAAGGACTGCATTGCCTGATAAAAATTTTCCGGAGGATTGGCCGGGACCCTGCGGCAGGCCATTGCTATCCGTTCCAGATTTTTCCTGCGTGCAGCATCTGTTTCCGCTGCGGCGAGTTTTTCAGCCTCTGCCGCGTATCTTTGGGAAAGCCCTATTACCGCGTTAAGCACGATCAGGGAAGCGTTCAGAAACAGTTTCTTGTTAACAGCTTCAGGAGAGAGAAACCTCAGGTTTTTTAACTCTTCTTCAATTTCCTCTATGATCGGATTAAGCCCGTTAATCCATCTCGCAAAGTCAGTATAACAGTCCGTAAAATTAAATGACAGGCAGAGTCCGCTGCCGGCATAGGCGCCCCTGAATTCATCCCTGTTTTTCATGGGCGGTAATGTAATACCGACCTGCAGGTAGTCAAAAAACCTTTCATCGAACAGCTTTGACTGTGCATATTCGGAACACCTGGTCGCCCAGTACTGACCGATCTCTCTCATCAAAGGCCAGTCGGATTCATCCACAGAGACAATCCCGTCCTCGACTGCGCCCCTGATCGCATCCTCTTTCCATACACCGAGGAACGGGTCAATTTCAGCCCCCCATGGTCTGCTTGCGCCTTCACCGACAAAAAGTTCATCTTTATCAATAATAACTGGCATATTTCCCAGCACATTCGCGTGGGCCTTTGCATATCGAATTATGGCAGGCTCGCCTTCCGTCTGTTTATGGGATTCCGTAATCAGGCGTGCTTTTTCAAAGCACAGGGGAAAATTCCCCCTGACAATCCTGGCCGCTAATTCTTCCATCTTTAAAACCTTTCTTTAAGATTTGAACTAAATATGTTATTTCCACCCTCTGTGGCGGATCAATTCATTTTACATTTTTTTCAGGCAATAAACCAATATTGAATTTTTAATCTATTTTTTTATTCCCTATGAACTGCATGTAACCGGTCTGGTAGACCCCGTTGAAATAGGGTGCCAGAAGCAGCGGCATGAACAGTAACGGTTTGCCGACCCTTTTTATGTCCATAGGATTATGCTCCAATCCTCTGGGGATATAGAGGATACAGGGCCTGGTAATAATGTGTCTTTCGTACTCCGGTCCTAAAAATATTTCAATTTCCGCATCAAAATTGGCTGTCAGATCCGGTAACTGACCGCCCAGGAAGAAGAGATATTCATCGACATCGTGGTGATGTGACTGCAGTTCCATCTTGAATGGTTTTACATAATAACGGAATCCCATGTTAATGCCGGCACCGGGAAGGTCACTGTTGCCACGGAAACTGATCGTCGGCGTCAGTATTTTATCGGTTAAAGGTTTTTCTTTCAGCCTGGTGCAGAACAGATGGTCATATTTGCTACCGGAGGTTCCCTCTGGCCAGGGCGGAAGATTGGGTGGCGCCCTGAAATTATCCAGGGGCTTGTTTTTTTCCTCTGCCATTGCCGCTGCCGGCGAACCTAATTGAGTCAATGCCAATGCCGCCAGAGCAGTGGAGGCTGTTAAATCACTGAAAAATGCCCTGCGGGTTTGATTCTTTTTACTGGTAATAGAACTCATTGAATCTCTCCTTTTATGTTGCTGCCTACTGCGCATGATCTGAAGAAGGACGATCGTCCATAATCCAGTTTCTTCAACTGGATTATGAACGAATCGACCCGCCTGTTACACAGCCGCAACGCCATAAATTCCAGAGATCCGGTTTGAGGAATTCATGGCGATTGCTTCTAATACCTCTCGTAAACCGGTTTAAGATTGCTGTACTTCGCAACCAGCCTGTCCCAATTCTTCGGCAACTCTATTTTTTTAGTTACAAGGGCATTATTGAAAAATCCGGGGCCCACACTTCTCAGCAGTCCTATAAACGAGCCCGGCCCGCCGGCGACCAGGATCATGAGGTTTTCGGTATCCATTTTGGCACGGTTTGTGATTTTTTCAAAACCGGCGATTACAGCGGGTTTACTATGCTCCGCTATGTAATCCTTGACGTCCTGCTTTGTGTACCCTTCACCTGATAGAACCTTTGCCCAGGAAGGAATAAGAATTACACTGGACATGCTGGTGGTACCCATCCTTACAAGCGTATCCAGAATCCCTTTTGCGTCTGTCCCGCCGGGGACAGTCTGAATAAAAGTGTTGGGAAAAAACACGGTTACGGTGTTGTCTGCTTTTGAGAAGCCGCGTTCAACACTGAGCGGCTCCCAGGGGCTTGCCTCTTCATCCTCACCGATCACAAGGCTGTATTTGCCGGGGTTGCCGATGACCCCCATGTCCTCAACAGCCTTTCTTGCTCCGCCGATGTTTTTTACGATCAGTCCGACGGCCCGGCCGATTGCAGAATTGGCAATATTTCCCGGACTCAGCGAGCCCGAGCTGCAATTGATGTGGATGTCTCTTCTTATCGGGCCGTTGATGGTAAGGGAGGGAGCCCAGGAACCTGTACTCACCTCAAATGTATCAAACCTGGATTTATGATCGGCAAAGGCCTCCACTGTTGCAATCAAAACCGGCATGTGGGTGGGCAGTGCACCTGCCATCACAGCATTTATCGCAATCTTTTCTACAGTAGCTTTCCCTTTTCTTGGAATGATCTCTGCTACAATATGATCGGGCGGCAGATCCGTCCCTGTCAGCATCTCCGCTACGGCCTCCTCGGTCGGCGGAATAATGGGAAGACCGTCTCCCCATCCCTTGCGGTAGAAGAACTGGTTCACTTCCTTGAGACTTCCCTTAAAAGCAACCCTTGGAGTCCTGCCTGTCGGCTGTTTCGGAGATTTCTCTTCTGGGGAGAGCGGCCTGGTCAACGCTTCAATAACATCTTTCATTGCTGCCGCTACGCCCTTTTCTATCTCGGGAACAACTGTGGATTCACAGGCCACGGATTCTCCCACAATTCTGATTCCGGGCATTCCTTTACTCGATGCAGCTGAATGAGCATCTTCAGTAAAACCATTATTAGCCAGTAACACGACCGGCTTGCCAAAGTCCTCGACAGCTATTCCATTGTATACGAGGTACTTTGTGCAGGATCCTCAGTCACCTACGACGGCAATTACCGCGTCAACACCTTTTATCCATGCAGTAAATTTCTCTTTGTTCTTCGTCTCGATCTCATTGACATTCGGTTCGGTGGAATGGAACACGATTGTACTGATATCGGGGTACAGCTCCTTCAGTCTCTTATCGACTGATTCTGCGACCGGCATGGCTGCGCGCTTGGAATTGACGAATAATCCGATTTTCTTTCCCGCGAGGCTATCAAGTCTCGGGGATATGCCCCGGAACGGGGTCGGGTCGACATCCGCCCAGGGGCTGAGAACTTCAAATTGAATATCCTGCTTCTTTGTTTCGGAACTCCCGGTGCCCTGGGCCATGGATAAGCCATGGCCAGCTATGGCGAGAATCCCGACAAAGAACGCTGTTAAGAATCTGTTCATTTTATTTTTATTCTCCTTTATTTGATGTTAATTTAACTGCATCCTCGTTTTGTAATATCATTTATCTTTATACAGCTTAAAAAACAGGGTTTTTCCACGCCCGGTTGCGCCTCCGGAATCCGGGTCAAACACCATGACTGGCTGCTTGTCTTTTTTATCCACCGCAAATGCGAGCCAGCCTTCAATAGAATCACCCGGTTTTACAGCCCCCGCAAGTGCGGGCGCCGGAACCTTTACGGAAACACCAGGATAATCGGTAAGATCGGTTGCCAGCGCAACCCATTGCAGAGGTTCTTTTCCGAGATCAAAAGTCAATTTGTCCGATACGGCCCTTGCCTTCATTCCGAACTTCACTTTGGCCAGTAAATATTCATGTCCTTTGGGCGGTTTCCTGTTTTTTGAACTGGCCTTCCTGAGCAGTTTCATTGCATCTTTACCCCTGACAACTTCAAGAACTGTAATATTGATGTCATAGATGCTTGAATATACTGACCCAAGCTCCACCATGGACTTAACCTCTGAGCCTATGGAAGCAGGATTCTTTGAAGAATTAAACTGTGCAAATACGTTTTCAGGTGAAACTAAAAGGCACAGCAGACCAAGAACAAGAAATAATACGGATATTCTTTTTTTCATTTTTGCCTCCTATCTCCAGTAATCCACTGATGTACTTCCAACATAACCGAAATCGCCGCCTGACCAGAAGGTATTTGTCCCACCGCCAGTGACCACGATGTGTATGGAAGTTATTGATTCATTATTGTCAGTTGTTGCAAGCAGGCCTGAACCGCCCCTTCTCCCTCTCCCCTTGTAACGTGAAACAGGTACAACGGCGTCTTTCCCTCTCTTGAGCCAACCCGCATAGGGTTCAACACCTTCTTCCGCTTTCTTAAGTAAATCCCTGTGCTCCGACCAGTAAAGCCATCCCGGTGTCCCGGTATTTTCCACAAGGTATTTTGCAAATGCATTCTTGGTTGCAAAGCCCTTTGATTCGACATCGGCGGCCACTATGGGGTCAAGAATAAGCGTCGCCTGAGTAACTCCGAAGGAGAAGAAATGTTCAAGCCATCCCCTTATCACCTCATGAATGGGAAGCGGTGAGTACCATGCAATATCATTCATGCTCCATCCGCTGAAAATACTTATAACGCTTTCGGATTTATCAAACCCCTTCTGTACGCTCAGGGGCAGCCATCCCGGGGGCAACCCGTCCTCGTTCTCGGGAAAGCATACGTTATTATAGTTAAGCTGATTTCCCTGACTCCCCAGGTAGGTCTCTCCCGGCTTACCCGAGCCTCCCAGATTCCTTGATATAAGTGTCCAGCATCTGCCTATTGTAGAATTGGCGCGGTTTAACGGACCAAGGGCCCCTATCCCCGTATTCATGCCAATCTCCTTTATAATAGGCCCGTTTACTACAACCATTCTGGCAAATGAGGATGTGGAGCTGAACATGGACGTTACACCCTTTGAGGCTATCGCCAGGATAACAGGGAAATACTCGGGTTTTGCACCTGCCATAACGGCGTTTACCGCAACCATTTCTACTGTATAGTACCAGGCTTCATGCGGAGGAGACGGGCGCATCTGCCCAACCCATTCATTCGGGTCATGGCTTGTGGCGGCCAGCATTTCCTGGACCTTTTCCTCGGTCGGGAGGATGATCGGGTTTCCGTCAGTATAGCCCTGATCGTAGAAAAATTCCCTCAGATGGTCAGGCGTATCAGCAGGAAATGTCCTTGGCCGGGGCTCCCGCTCAAGATATCCCGCCTTGCTGTCTGCAGCGGAAAGCGGCCTGGTGAGATCGGAATAGATTTCCTCCAGCATGGGTTTTTTGGTTATTGGATCGTCACCTGCGATATATTTTCTGCACAGGTCAGCGGGTCTGTCAGTTATGGGATGCGGGGTATACACTATCCGCATATTGGGGATGCCTTTTTTGAAGGAAATAGTTGTTACCAGTTCCTGGAACCGCTCTGTAATCATTGGAACTGCCGGTACACCCATTCTTTCAAGAGTTATTGCATGGCCGACGACCGACGGCGAGCAACTGCTTCAATGCCCCAGCAAGACAATGGCTCCGGCACCCTTTTCTTTTATCTCCTTCCAGAGTTTGGGGTCGTCATCCATGTAGCCGCCAAACTTGTCCCGCAGGACCCATGTGGTTTTCGGGTATCTGGATTCCAGTGCAGAGAGAAGCTCATTAACAAAGGGCTTGGTATTGGGATATTTGGTATCGACAATATAAACCGTTTTACCATCCAGTGTTGCCGGCCGCGGTGCCATGGGAATCTTGCGTATTTCAGGCTGGATGCCCCTGGGATTCATTACAACAATCTTCTCTGTTCCGGCAGCAGCCATAGCCGATGTTATTGTCAAAAATAAAAAAATCACTATAAGAGAAAAAACAGACTGGCGTTTCATAGCTCCTCCTCATTCAAACAGGTTATTGGATCGATATGTAAAAAAACCAAAATATTATTTGGGTTTTGAGCGTTTTCTTAACAAGCCATTGAGTATCGCCAAGGGGCATGATATCCTCCACGATTTGCGGTCCTTTAATAATTTCAAGGTCGCCGGAATTCTGTCGAGCATCCGCAGCAGCGGTGCTTACGCAAACCATCAGGATAAAACTGATCAATATTACAAGCTTTGACGCCATGTTTGATTTTCGACCTTTCATCCCCTGTACTCCCGACTAATTATTTTTTTTTAAATAAAATCCTGGACAGGATCACCCTATGGAAACGCCACATTATCCCTGTGTACCTTGCCCGTAACCTTGTCTTTCCATGAACCTCTCTGCTGTAACGGCCAGTTGAAATTAATGGCCCCGGGACAGGGGCAGTCAATGACGCAGCAGCCGCAGTACCAGCATTCATCAGGATGAAGAATGATAGGCGGATCACCTTTCACGGGATTGGGCATATATACGTCTACCTGGCAGACTTCTACACATTTATTGCACCCGATGCATATCTCTGGGTTGAATATGACCTGTGTGTTCGGTGTAGTTATATTAGGTAAAGCGTTTAATTTTTTCTGTGTCATAATCTAATCTCCTCACTTAGCTTTATAGACTCCGGTATAATCCCTGTTGTGGGCCTCGTAACCGGCTTTCATATCACCCCAGAATCTTAAGGGCAGTTCGCCTGTTTTGACCTCGCCGTTCTCCTGCTTAATCGTTACAAATTTGGACCACTCCGGCGGGTCAATCTCGGGGTAATCGATCCTGTAAAAATTGAGAACCCTGCTGCTTGCCTTTCGGGCCAGGGAGGCATGCAGTACCATTTGCGCGTGGGCCAGCATGCTCAGATCCTCGATACTGCGCATCAGTTTATGGGGGTCAAGGGCATATAACCGGGGCACGAACACCTCTTCTATCTCCTTGAGGGCATCGAGACCCATGTTAAAAAGCAGCTCTGTCTTGTACTCACTGCAGAAGTACTGCATTGTCCTGGCGATCCCGGCGTTCAACTCCTTCCATTCAATGCCGCTGGTCCTTTTTATCGGGGCATAGACCCGGGCTTTTTCCCGATCGACCTGCTCTCTGCATATTTTGGATTCACCTGCCTGAACTGCGTAGGCTGCTGCCTTGCGGCCGGCATACCTGCCGGTGGTGGCTGCAAAGCTGTGATCGCCGAAGGAAAACAACTGTTCCCCTGCAGCATACAGACCGTCCAGGGTTGTCTTCAGATCCCAGTCAACCACTGGACCACCGCCCCTGGCAGTCCGCCACTGGGAGTGATTTTCTCCTTCGATAAAGGCATAGTTCTGCAGGAGATGTTTGCCGGGATCAAATCCGGCTCTTTCATATGTGCTTGTAATTATTTTGGTTGTCGACTCCTGCCCAAGCATGAGATCCCAGGTTGTACGCCGCTCGATATCAGGCATGCCCGGAAAATCGCCGTAAAAGGGCAGCGCCCATTCACCGCTGAAGATACCCCTGCGGATGGACGCTAGAACATCAGGAGGAGGAAACATGGCGCCGCCATCCGCCCATCCCTGGGTCGGCCAGGGCAGCTTTTTACCGTTGGCGTCGAACAGTTGCAGGTTTTCATAGCTGGCATCTCCGGCACCGCCGTACCAGTTATGCTTGTAACCTGTACCCAGCATAAGGGGCACGGTTTTTTCCATTAAAACGAGCTCTGCGCCTGCGTTCCAGGCCATGGCGAGTCCGTCACCCGTTGCATTACGGGAACGGAACTGCCTGCATCCGGCATGCTCGGTGTTCAGCATCCACATGTAAAAGTCACCGGCGGCGGCAAGTACAGAGGCCTTTGACTTGAATATCATGAACTCACCGGTGCGGTTATTAAAGCCTGTTGCACCGACAACCCTGGCACCCTGCCGACCATCCTCGGTCAACAGACCGGTAACCATGACACGATCGAAAATTTTCACCCCAAGCCTCTGGCACTCTTTTTTTAAAGCGGGTTTGAAGGTGGTTCCCCAGATACGTATGACAATCTCGTTGGCATGGTCCGGGCTGGTTCGGGGAGAAATCATAAATTTGGTATCGTCATATCTGCCCTCAGCCCCGATGTATTCGTCATGAACATCCCTGATCTGTCCGCCCATCTCCTCCAGTTCAAGAAGAGTATCGTAACTCTCACGGCACTGGATCTGACTGCCGATGCCGTTTCCGTATGATATTTCAGGCGTGTCCTTTGGTGTCTCCGCCATTGTCCCGGGATGTTCGGCGATTATTTTAGCCCATTCGTCTGGATCGACTTTCGAATGGGGGTTGGCGGGACACTGTCCCCAGTGGTCGCATCCGGGTCCTCCGGCGCCGCTTCTCACCGTGTCTCCCTTTTCCACCAATGCCACTTTTACTCCCTTTCTGGCAGCGCTGATAGCCGCCCAGCACCCTGCTATGCCGCCGCCTATTATCAGGACATCAGCCTCAATCTCGTTCTCCTTATCATAGTCAACCGGGTAAGCCCATGCTGGAGTTGTTCCTTCTTTGTCTACAAAATCATGCCAGTTAGTCATGTCGGCAACCTCCCTTTGCGAATAAAAAATTTAAAATGTATTACAGGCACCTGGCGACAGTTACTGTTTCTTGTTTTCTCTTATTACACCGTCACGAATAATGAGCTTCGGACGGTTTTTTTTCTTATACAAAGGAGTCCCGGAGCCCTCTTCACCGTTTATCAGGCTCCTGAAATGGCGCAGCTCACCGTATTCTTCCATTGGCTCGGCGAGCTTTGTAAAGATGGATGTCATTGTCTCCATCATCTTATCTGCGATATCCCAGTTTACTTCCATGGCCCCGGTAGGACAGAGCTGTTCACAGAACCACACAAGACACGGACCGCAGGTTTCATGGGAAATCTGGGGTGATCGGGAAAGATCAATACTCTTGGTAGGGCAGTTATCCATACATTTGGTGCATTTGGGATAGAGACATTTTTCAGGATTATATACGGGTTTTAACTTCACCATATCTGCCATTTCGTCTCCTCCACCAAGTTCCATCGGTGCTCCGTAAAGTTTTTCGTATTCTTCCTTTTCCGGCAACTCGGGTATAAGCTGATCCTCTCCCCCGGCTATTTTACGGCTGCGCTGTGCAATTTCTCTTCCGAATTCCATGGCTTCCTTCAGGTCAATTTCATCGGGATGACCATCGGTATAGTACGGTTTAGGCATCAGCGGTATAAAACCCCCGCCATACCAGTCATTCCAGCCGGTAACCGTCAGGCCCTTTCCCCTTAAGCCTGCTACAGTGCTGGATATATAATTTCCGGCACATGTTCCGTGGGTGCAGAAGGTAAAACCGTACCTGCCCTTTAAATCAGGCATGGCTTTGATGAAATCGGTTACGATCGCAGGTTCCTGAAAAGTCTGTACAAATGAGCCCAGTCCAATCAAATCATAGTCTGCGAGTTTTTTGACATCCGTTTCCCTCAGGGAAGCAATTTCACATTCATTAAATATCTCTTTGATACCTGACTGTATTGCTTCGGCGATTTGTTTTGTGTTTCCTGTCCATGAGTGGTAGATCACTATACTTTTCATTGATTTATCCTCCCTCTTATTGTGATGAAACAGCCCCGATAATTAGAGATCAGTGCCCCCACTTCTAGACTGTTTCGTAAGGTCATTTCGAGGCGAAAACCGGGTAATCTTGTTGCAGTAATTATCTTTAAGTAAAAGATTTCTACCGGAGTTTACCCGGCACAGCATTTATGCGACGCCCGGGTTCGAAATGACAGTAGGGTCGGGATTTATTCCCGACCTCTATATTTTTCAAATAATACAACATCCTGAAACCGGTGGGGTATAAAACCCAATGCTGTTGACTTAAGACACAATACAGCTCCTCTCCCTTGATGGGAGAGGTTGGGTGAGGGTGGCAATATAGAAGCTCCATACATTGTCACTGTTTTCTCCCCCTCCCTTAATCCCTCCCGCAAGGGGAGGGAAATATTTGCAGACAGATTTATTAAGAACAACATTGGGTATAAAACCCCACCCTATTTACCTTTAATTTTTCCAGCTGAGAGATACCTCTGTAACAGAATAAAGAGACACAGTAAAATACCGATGAAAACCTTTGTCCACCATGTGCTTAAGTTTCCCTGAAAGGTAATTATTGTCTGTATCAATCCCAGTATAAGTACACCGATAAGTGTTCCCTCGACAAAACCGATACCGCCGGTCAAAAGGGTTCCTCCGATAACAACCGCGGTAATTACATCCAGTTCCAGCCCTGTTCCGGCCAGTGGATATCCGGCCAGGGTATAGAGGGTGTAGACCAGCCCCCCCAGGGCACAGATGGTGCTGTTAAGTGTATAAATCAGGATTTTCGTTCTTCCTACGGGCAATCCCATGAGGATGGCGGATTTTTCATTGTCCCCTATGGCATATATATTCCGCCCGAAGCGGGTATAATGGAGGATGTATGCCCCCAGAAAAACCACAATAATAAAAATTACCGCATAGGCCGGTAACTTTACACCTCCTCCCAGAGGAATTGAGGCCTTTGAGATACTGAGAAACATTTCGTTGCGGATGGGCACGGAGTCGAGGCTGATCATAAATGACAACCCCCGGGCTAGAAACATTCCCACCAGTGTTACCAGAAAGGAAGGCATGTCCAGAAAGTGTATCAGGCATCCCATGGCAAATCCCAGCAGTGCGCCGCAGAGGAGGCAGATAAGAATAACAATCAGGGGGGGCATATCCGTGCGGGAGAGCAGGTTGGCGCTTAAAACGCCTGTAAAGGCCACAAGGGATCCCACGGAAAGATCGATCCCTCCGGAGATGATCACAAAGGTCATGCCTACTGCAATTATGCCCACAAAGGCGTTATCTATAAAGAGGTTTATAAAAACGCGGAGAGAAAAAAAGCCCCTGTAGGCAAATGCCCCGGAGAGATACAGCAGTATGAATACAAAAAAGGTTGCAAGGAGGGGGATATTTTTTTGACTCAGACGGAATTTCATGATGCCTTCTCTCCGGAACGAATAAGCTGTGAGAGCTGATCCCGCAGTTTTTTGGACTGAATGAGAGCCACCATGATGATAATGACTGCCTTGAAAACCAGTACGACCTGTGGAGGAACACCTCGCGTGATAATAGTTGTTGTAAGGGACTGGATAATCAGGGCGCCGATAATGGCGCCTGCCATGGAGAAGCGTCCGCCATTGACGGACCCTCCTATTATTACCGCGGCAATAGCGTCCAGTTCCATAAAAATTCCTGCATTGTTGGCATCTGCGGCCTTTATATCCGCAGTGATGATCAGGCCGGCCAGACCCGCGCAGAATCCGGAAAATCCGTATGTAAAGGCCTTGATCAGTTTTACCGGGATACCCATGTAACTGCTGGCCAGGGCATTGGCTCCGGATGCTTCAATGAAAAGCCCCAGGGTTGTTTTTCTGGTAAGCGCCCAGGTAAGCAGGGAAACTGATATCACCAGTATAACAGGGAAGGGAAGCCCGATAAAAAACCCGCTTCCTATATACTGGAAAGCGGGGTGCTCAAACACTATGATCTGCCCGTGAGTGATAAGCTGGGCAATTCCCCGGCCCACAGTCATCAGGATCAGAGTCGCGATAATTGGCTGCACACCTGTGAAGGCCACAAGAAAGCCGTTCCACAGCCCCAGGATCACAGACAGGGCCAGAGGTACAAGCAGTACTGTAATAAGAGAAGTCTGGTCCCCGTATGCCAGAATGCCTTTTACATAATCCGGCCGGATCAACTGGGCTGCCATAGCTCCCGAGATGGCAATGATAGCGCCCACTGACAGATCAACACCGCCCGTGGCGTAGACCAGGGTCATGCCGATGGTGACCAGTATAACTGGTGCGCCCCTGTTGAATATATCAATCAATGACCCGAACAGATGCCCGTTCTTTATTTCAATCCTGAAGAATCCGTCCGTAAAAACCAGATTAAACAAAATGATAGCTGCAAAGGCAAGCAGAGGATAGAGAATGCTCTGTTCCGAAGAACCTGTGAACATAAGGGAAATTATCTTTTTTAACCTGCCTGTCATATCTCTTCCCTCTGTTCCTGGGCCAGTGTTTTCATGATGTTCTCTTCCGATATGGCTTCTCCGGAGATCTCTTCCAGTTTTTTTCTGTCCTTCATAACTGCCACACGGCTGCAGCTGTGAACGATTTCTTCCAGCTCCGAGGATATAAAGAGGACGCTGCGGCCTTCCTCTCTCAACCGGAATATAAGTTTTTCAATCTCTGCCTTGGCGCCCACATCAATGCCGCGTGTGGGCTCATCCAGGATCAGAAGACGGGGATTCATGGCCATCCAGCGGGCCAGGATCACCTTCTGCTGGTTTCCCCCGCTGAGATTTCCCGCTTTCTGCTCCCTGCCTGAGACTTTTATCTTTAAAAGATCAATAAAACGGTCAGTTATTTTCTCCTGTTCTTTTCGCGATATCCCTTTGAAAAATTTTCTGTCTGCCTGAAGGGGCAGAACGATATTCTCTCTGACCGAAAGATCCGGGATAATGCCTTCGGTCTTCCTGTCTTCGGGACAGAAGGCAATGGAATAGGCAATGGCCTGTTTGGGGGAGTGAATGGAAGCCGGACGGCCGTCTATTTTGACTGTTCCGCCTGTTGGTCTGTCAATACCGAAAAGGAGTTTTGCAATCTCTGTCCGGCCGGAGCCCAAAAGCCCTGCCAGTCCGAGAACTTCTCCTTCGCACATTTCCAGATCAAAGGGGAGCAGGACGCCCTTTTCTTCAACATTATTCAGGGTCATGAAAGGTTTTTTCCCGGCACAGGCGTCGGCTGGTTTTTTGACCGAAGTCTCCATTTCCTGTTCCAGCTCTTTACCCAGCATCCTGGATATGAGCTGATAACGCGGAAGCTCGGCTGTTTTGAATTCGCCGATAAACTTTCCGTTCCTTAAAACCGTGATCCGGTCGGATGTCTCATATACCTGATCCAGAAAGTGCGTAATAAAAATTATGCCTATACCTTCCTGTTTCAGCTTCTGCATTGTTGCAAAAAGGTTCTTACATTCCGTATGGTCCAGACTGGAAGTGGGCTCGTCCAGGATCAGGATACTGGCGTTGATATCCAGAGCCCTGGCGATAGCGACCATCTGCTGGATGGCAGTTGAGAATGAAGAAAGAGGCCGGGTCACATCCAGGTCCAGATCCAGTCTTGCGAGTGCGTCCCTTGCCTTTTCGTTAATGGTCTTCCAGTCGATGATCCCCCTTTTCGTCGGCTGGCGGCCAATATAGATATTTTCCGCCACAGAAAGGTTTGGAAGCAGGTTTATTTCCTGATATACGGTGCTGATACCTTTACGCGCAGCGTCCATGGGGGAGGCGGCCTCAAAGTTTTCGCCCGAAAGTTTAATTGATCCGCTGTTTTTTCTGTGGACCCCCGTAAGTACCTTAATCAGGGTGGATTTCCCCGCCCCGTTCTCACCCATCAGGGCATGGATTTCTCCTGGTCTTAAGGTGAAATCTACAGAATCAAGGGCCCTGACACCGGGAAAACTTTTGCTCAATCCCCTGATTTCGAGAAGTACAGGCATTATTAATACGCTCTGCTATTGATAACCTCAGCAGCAACTTTCTGAGGGAATACACCTTCTTTGGTTACGATTTTCTTGGGAATCGATTCACCTCTGGACAATGCCTCCACAGCATCAAAAAGCTGGGGACCAAGCAGGGGGCTGCATTCAACTGTACAGTTCAATTTCCCTTTTATCATGGCTTCAAAAGCACCCCGGACGCCATCAATTGAGACTATGATGATATCCTTTCCGGGAACCAGACCGTATTCCTCGATCGCCTGGATAGCTCCGATAGCCATGTCGTCATTGTGTGAAAAAAGAACATTAATGTTCTTTCCTTCGGTTTTCAGAAAGGCTTCCATTATTTCTTTTCCGCCGGAACGCGTGAAGTTTCCGCTCTGGCTTTTAATGATGACCATTCCGGGATGATCGGCAATAACTTCTTCAAACCCTTTTTTTCTGTCAATAGCAGGAGCAGAACCCACGGTTCCCTGGAGTTCGGCTATTTTAACATTGGTATAGCCGTTTTCTATCAGCCAGCGGGCGGCCTTGCGGCCTTCCTCTACAAAGTCGGAACCCATAAAGGTTGTCCAGAGAGAATCATCCTGCACGTCCACTTTCCTGTCAACCAGGATAACAGGAATACCAGCATCTTTGGCCTCCTGCAGAACCGCCCCAAATCCTGTTTCAACAACAGGAGAAAAGGCGATAACATCCACACCCTGGGCAATAAAATTCCGGATAGCCTTGATCTGGTTTTCCTGTTTCTGCTGGGCATCGGAGAAGATAAGTTTGATATTGGGTCTTTTTTTCGCCTCACTCTGGATAGATTCAGTATTGGCAACTCTCCACGCACTTTCCGCGCCTATCTGTGAAAATCCCACAGTAATGGTTCCATCGGCTTTTTTTGACCGGCTGCAACTGAACATTGCCACAGCCGATATAAGAAGTACAACTGCGGTTGTAAGTATTTTTTTCATACGGGGTCTCCTTGAAGATAAAGATTTTTCAACATATTGTATTATATTTCCTTTGTTTTTTGTCTGCTTGTCAGGATTGGATAATCCTCATGTCAGCCTGTCCGCCCCAGGCGGGTTAAAGGTTGTGCTCGCTTCTGAGGATAATATCATCCTGAATCTGCTGACTGAGCTGTACGAAATAGGCACTGAATCCCCCTACACGGACAATCAGTTCTTTATGCTCGTCAGGTTTTATCTGGGCTTCTTAGGCACCAACAATCGTCGGACCCATACGGCCCACGATACAGTCGAAATCCAGAGTGCTGATTTCAATGCTTTTTACAACGTGTTCAAAGAGTTTTGCCCTGCGGATTTCCAGGTCTTCGCCTTCAGTCTGTATCCATGATTCTGCGGCATATTTCTGCCGGTCGACATGCACTTTGTAGGGAGCTTCCTTTACTGCAGCCTTCCAGCGGATGCGTTTATCGTTCAAAGAAGTTCCATCAATTTCTTTAAACAGCATTTCATCTATTTTTACTGCCGGTTCCATGTTTTACATTTCTCCTTAAATACATACCGGGCTTATCTTTAACATGGCTTAACAGTCTGCGCCATAATTACCAAATTATCTTGTCCTGTTATTTCGATTCGCGCCAGAAAACAACTGATTTCCGGGAGAAATCTTATCTATAAAACCGGATTCCCCTGTTGAAACCTCAAAATATTATTATGACACAGCCTGGAATCATAATCCCCCTGATTTTGGACTTAAGTATAGAGGTATATGAATATACTTTAAAATGCATATTGTGAAAAGGATTAAATATAAAATAGAGAAAAACTGTTAAAGCTCAGTAATTTCCGGTTAAGAAATTGCATTTAATCGACGCGATGAAGTTCCGGTGATGCCCTTAGTAATAGCAGCAAGTGCAATTTTATAACCGGAAATTACCGGTTAAAACTATAGTTTAACCTAATGTATTGCCTGTTCTGCCATTTTTTATTATAAATAAACCGACCGGTATCATGCTTAAGGGCCGGGTCAGGATGACCAAAAAAGATTTTTTTGAGAAACTGCACATGAAATCCGTGGCAAAGGAGAAAAGTATGAGACATGATGACAGCTTTTTTAAGGGATTGAAAAATTATAATATCTATTTCCAGAAATGGTCACCCGGAGGAAAACCCAGGGCAGTTATATTAATAGCCCATGGTTACGCCGAACATAGCGGACGATACATGAATGTTGTAAACCACTTCATACCCCTGGATTATCAGGTTTATGCCCTGGATCACCGGGGACACGGAAAATCGGACGGTAAACTTGATGAGATCAGCGATTTTTCAATGTTTGTTGGTGATCTCAAGAGATTTTTTGATATTATCCGGGAGGAACACCCTGATGAGAAAATTTTCCTTATCGGGCACAGCATGGGGTCAGTCATCAGCCTTCTTTATGCTCTTGAGTACCAGCAGGAACTTGACGGACTGGCGATCTCCGGGGGTGGACTCGCAAAACAGGGTGATCCGCCATTACCTCAAAGACCCGCTGATCAACCGCTGGATTCTTCATTTCTCAGTCGTGATCCTGCTGTCATTAAGGCCTATGAAAACGATCCTCTGGTATATCGCGGTCCCATACCCCGAACAATTGAGTCCGGTATGTTCAAAGGGCTCGATAAGCTATCCGTAGAAGCGAAAAATATCAAGCTTCCGGTAATCATAATGGCCGGCGACGGCTGCACTGACGGAGCGAGAAGTCAGACCCTTTATGATATCATTGGTTCAGAAGATAAAACTCTCAAGCGCTATCCTGAACTGATGCACGAGATATTCAATGAACCTGAACACCCTGAAGTTATGGCTGATCTGGAATTATGGATTGAAGCACACCTGTAATGCCGGGATTTTCGGGCCAGGCTGCTTTCTCATATTTTTCATTATAAAGCGTTATTACGATTCCCCGTATAACCGGATTAATTTGCTGCTGCGTTAATAAATTTATTGTACTGCTTACCACGCACGGACAATTTTATTGACACCATTATGTCTTTTGTATACCTATAAACACAATTAGCGGTTTTGGCCCTGTTAGATTGCCGAAATCTCAAGCCCGGACCGGAGCCCTCAGTGGACCTTCGGTTTCAAAATATATTTTCACCGATCATATTAATAAATTACATAAGGAGGTTTTCCATGAAACGTTCAAAAAAACTGCGTCTGGGATTCCTGTTAAGCTGCATGCTTGGGGTCCTGGTGTTGCAGATGGCAATCGGGACCCAGGTAACCTGCGCAGCCCTCGTGCTGCCCAGTCATGCGCCGGCCGATTTTACAAAAGTCAGACCTGATATACCGAAAGGCAGGCTGGAAACTATTACATACAATTCTAAAAGCATTGGCGTGGACCGTAAAGCAGTTGTCTATACACCTCCAAATTATGATACTAATAAAAAATATCCCGTCCTTTACCTGATGCATGGCATAGGCGGAAATGAGAAACATTGGACGCAATTTGGCGCTGCCAACACGATCCTCGACAACCTAATCGCGGATAAAAAAGCCGTACCAATGATCATTGTAATGCCAAACGGCCGTGCAACAGCTGAGCCGCCATCAGCAAATTTTATGTCGGATTTCAATTATTATGCCTATTTTGAGAAAGACCTGCTGCAGGACTTAATGCCTTATATTGAGACGCATTACTCAGTGAACACGGACCGGAAGTATCAGGCTCTCGCAGGCCTGTCAATGGGTGGTGGCCAGGGACTTAATTTCGGTATTAATAATATCGACAAATTTGCCTGGGTTGGCGGTTTCTCCTCCGCACCCAACCTGCAGCAGCCCAATGTTCTCATCCCAGAGATCCGGAAGGCCAAAGACAAACTGAGTCTGCTATGGATCGGCTGCGGTGACAAGGACAACCTTATCACGGGAAGCTGGAATCTCCACAAGGCCCTCGTTAAGGCAAAGATAGATCACGTCTGGTATGTGGATAAGGGTGTACATGAGTTCCCTGTGTGGAACAACAATCTGTACCTTTTCGCCCAGATGATTTTCAAACCCGAAGGATCGGTTACACCCCCGCCTTCTATCGGAAAATATAACGGGCCTCCGGCAGGTGGAGCACCAGGAGGCATGGGCATGCCCGGCTTTGGCCGCGGTCCAGTGGCTGGGACAGGTGCTCCCGGCGGTGGCATCAATACCGAGTATACTGCCAGGAGAGAGAAAAGCAACAGCTCATCGAAGGGGATTGCAGGAAAGTGGCTGGCAAAAGACGGGGACAGCGAAATAAAGCTGGAGTTCATGGCAGAGGGTTCCAGACTGACGGGAACGATCGAGAATACGCGAATGCCCGGAGCGATCGAGTTTAAGGAAGGTAAAATTGAAGGAGATAAAATTTCATTCTCCTATGTGCGCCAGATGGGCGGCCGGGATTTTAATATAAATTGGACAGGAACGCTTTCCGGCGACGAGCTCAGGTTAAAACGTGGATTTGCAGGCGGAATGGGTGGCGGAAGGATGCCCGGAGGCGGACGCTAAGCCGCTCTGTCAGTACTTGAGTAATCCTTAAATAAATCAGGAGGCGGCAATTCCCTGCGAATGTCACCTCTTTCCATCATTTAAAAAGGAGGAATTGGACATGTTAAGGAACGCTTGTGTTGTTGTAATATGCTTAATGGCATTCATGGTGACTGCCGCAAATGCACAGACGAAACCTGTCGGTTCAGGGCCATATCCGGCGATCATTGAAGGAGATCCGGGGATTCCGGGGCAGACTATCTATCGTCCTGAAGATTTGAGCCCCTTCAATAAAAACAATCCCCTTCCGGTTCTTGCATGGGGGAATGGTGCCTGTATGAATTCAAATACATTTTATGCACCTTTCTTAGCGGAAATCGCGTCTCAGGGATTTTTGGTAGTGGCCATCGGCCCGTACAAAGAGGGAAGCCAATCCCCGGGCGGCGGTCCTGGTGGCGGTATGATGGGCGGCGATATGGGGGGCACAAAGTCTGCTCAACTGCTGGAAGCCCTGGACTGGGCAACGGCTGAAAACGCGCACAAAGGCGGTAAGTATTACCAGAAACTGGATCCTTCAAAATTTGCCGTAGCAGGTCACAGTTGCGGAGGACTACAGGCATTGGAAGTATCGGCTGATCCGAGAATCAAGACAACCCTCGTAATGGACAGCGGTATTTTTACTGGAGGGATGCCGAAGATGCCCCCACGGAAAACAGAAGCTCCGAAGGCAGGGGCACCGAAGCGGGGAGGAATGATGATGGCAATGCCCATGCTCAAGAAAGATTACCTCAAAAAACTGCATGCCCCTGTTGTGTATATCGATGGCGGGGAGAAGGATATTGCCTATGCAAACGGGGTAGACGATTTCGCAAAGATCGATAAAGTCCCTGTTGCCATAGCTCATTTTGATGATGTGGGCCACGGTGGGACCTATGCCCAGCCTAATGGCGGAGCATTCGGAAAAGTTGCCGAAGCGTGGCTGAAATGGCAATTAAAAGGTGATGCAACTGCTGAGAAGATGTTCGCAGGTCCGGAATGCGGACTATGCAGGGATACCGAATGGAAGTTTGAGAAAAAGAGGATTCCATAGAGGAATACCGGACAGTCGGACGAGAAATTTACTATATTCAAACAAGCTGAATGAACTACTCCGCTGCGTTGCAGCGGGGTAGTTCATTTATTATAATTTTAATAAACACCATACTCTTTTGTAAATTCAATCATTGCCTTAAGATTTTCAGGCCTGGCTTCATCTGTAGCGCTCCTGGGAGATAAAATGTATCCCCCATCCTTTCCACAGTAATCAATAAGTTTTTTACAGTGTTTCCTGACATCATCTACCGTGCCCGTCTGCAGTATTGAAGCTGGTACATTGCCTTCGATGCAGAGGTGTCCTTTCAAAACATCCTTTGCCCTGAAGATGTCGGTTGAATCAAAACGTACGAGCACTTTTCCCCTGGGGAATTCAAGCAGGTATTCCAGGCGTGATGTAAAGTTGCCTTCAAAAAAAATACATGGGGTTCCTCCTCTTTCAACAAGCGTTTTTACAAGTGTTTTAAAGGTTGGCCAGTAGAACCTGTCGAATTGTTCCTTTGAAAGAAATTCATCGGATCCCCTTGTGTTGGTCATGAATATCCTGATGTTTCCGTTTTCGTTTGGGAGTGGAAGAGGTTTTGAAAGTGTCAGTTCAAGAATTTTCTCGCAGGCGGCTATTATCTTGTCCGGCTGCCTGTACATATCCATTACTGTACCGTTCAACCCTCTCATGCCATGGGAAATGATATCAAACGGCGGCATTGCGACAGCGTTGAAAAGGGTAGGGAATCCCATGTCCAGTATCATCTGCTCAAATTTTTTTCTTTTTTCTTTCCATCTGTTTAATTCCTTTGCCGCTTTGATCAGGGTTTCAAAAGATTTGGTAACATCAGGATTTGAAAATGCTTCAAGCATAATAAGCAGTGCTTTGGTACCGCTTTCCAGATGACAAAGCCTGGGAAGTTTTGCAAAGCCCGACATATGTTCGCTGGCGCGGGAAATAAGCGTCCTGAACATATAATCGGAGGGATCGTTTATAAACGCTTCATATTCATCAGCCTTCATACTGTCTATTTCGACGGCCTGATGGCCGAAACGGGGATCGGTGTTAAATCCTGGCCACTTTATTGTCTTTGGATGCAGTATTTCCAGAACCTTGCCAGGGGTAAAAGGTTGCGGGAATATCATATCCGGCTGAAAGTCAGACAATGTTTTTTCATAGGCTGCGTACCATTCATCAAAATCATAATAGGCTGCTGAACAAGGAATCCCGGCATATTTAGCCGCAAAATAACCTATTGGTGTAAATACAGGAACCCTGTCAGTTTCTTTTAACTGAATTGAATCTGTTACTCTTGTTTCCCTGATTCTTCGTATTTCTTCCGGCGCTTTTAACATATATGACTGGCCCTCCTTTTTCCTTTTATAGCAACTTTTCCAGTATATATGAAAATAAAAGTGGTGAACAACCTGCTTAACATATTATTTCTTCCTGTATAAAATAGATTGACAATCCTAAAGGTTATTAATAAATATTGTTTAAATAAATACCGATCGATCGATCGGTATGACTCCTCAGGTATCATATTATTTTTCTCTTTTTCAAATTTTATAAAAATAAAAAGGGGATAATGCCTATGTTTACAAAAGCTTATATACCATATAATGGCTACTATTCATCACCTTTCTGTAAGTGGCAGGGAAGTTTACAGAATGAAAATGCTATTGTTCTTGGTGCGGAAACTGCACGGAAATGGTTCTTAAAGAAAGATATAGATCCGACCATCATTGATTATCTTTATTTTGGTAATACCGTGGCTCAGCACCGGGTGTTTTACAGTCATGCCTGGGCAGCAGCCATGCTTGTTGATAACAGGAAGCATCTTCCAGGGCTTTTTATTCACCAGGCATGTACCACTTCAGCTACATGTATCTATCTTTGTGCCATAAATGTTGAATCGGATATTTATGAAACCGGTTTTGCCCTGATGTCCGATAGATGCTCCAACGGGCCTCACCTGACATGGCCCAACCCAAAGGGACCCGGCGGAGAAATGATTTCTGAGAACTGGGTTATGGACAGTTTCAATGATGATCCCAATGCCGGACTCGCCATGGTTCAGACAGGTGAAAACGTAGCAAGGGAGATCGGCGCTACCAGAGAAGAGGCGGATGCCGTGGCACTAAGGCGCTATGAACAATACCTGGACGCGTTGAAAGATGACCGGGCGTTTCAGAAAAGATATATGATGCCCGCGGAAATAAAGGTCTCCGGAAAAAAGACGATACTCATAGAAGAGGATGAAGGTGTAACGCCGTGTACTGCTGAAGGTCTTGCAAAGTTAAAACCGGTTGAACAGGACGGAATTCACACTTTTGGTGCACAGACACATCCTGCGGACGGAAATGCCGGGTTTATTGTAACTACCAGGGATAAAGCCAGGGACCTGAGTACGGATAAAAACCTTGAGGTACAGATAATCTCATACGGATTTGCACGGGTAAAGCCAGGGTTTATGCCCGCGGCCCCGGTACCCGCAGCCCGGATGGCCCTGGATCGTGCAGGAGTTGGCATCAATGACATAAAGGCAATAAAGACGCATAACCCATTTGCCATCAATGATATAAACCTGGCAAAACAGTTTGGCATTGATGTGATGACTATAAACAACTATGGCAGTTCATTAGTTTTCGGGCATCCGCAGGGACCGACTGCAGGGAGGCTGATTGCGGAGCTTATAGAAGAGCTGGCCATTATTGGCGGAGGGTATGGCCTGTGGACCGGCTGCTCTGCTGGAGACATGGCCGCAGCAATGGTGTTTAAAGTCGGTTGATGAGGAGTCTATAAATGAATTTAGCTACTATCCTTATGGAGCTATCATGAATAATAAAGGCAAGTATATATGGATAGAAAAGCATTGATATTAAAAGTAGCCACCAGCCTGTTTGCCGCCAGAGGTTTTGAGGCAACCTCGGTCAGAAAGATTGCAGGAGAGTCAGGTTTGAGCGTGCCGGGCATGTTTCATTATTTTACAAGCAAGGAAGAGATTCTGTATGAAATTATGATTAATTTCATGGAAGATGTATACAGTAACATCACTGATATCATTGAGTCCGATAATGACCCTGTACGAAAGCTTGAGCAACTTTGTACCTGTTATGTTAAAAAATACACTCATCATCAGGAAGAATTGGCCATTTTGAACTCTGAAGGTAAATCACTAACACCTGAACACCAGAAATTATTTATCAGGAAGCAGCGTATTTATGTAGAATCAATGGAACAGATTATAAATGAGCTTGCCGAAAAAAAAATTGCCAAGCAGCTGGATTATACGGTCATTACATTTCTGTTCTATGGAATGGTGCACTGGACCACCAAATGGTATGACCGTAACGGTGACGTGTCACCGGAAAAGCTGGGGGAAATCGTGAGTGAAGTCTTTCTTCACGGGGTCCTGAAATAAAATACAAGGTCAGAGCATCCATTTTGGATAAAAATAAAATCAGAAGCATGTATACTTTATTTTATTCCTGGCGCAGAAGTCCCCATGTTTCATGGTGTTACAAATTCAGCGATGAATAAGTCGGCTTCTTCGAAAAAATTGCCAGGGGTTGAAAAGTATATCTAAGTTGCTTAGGAAACACTCTTATATAAGACTCATACAATTATATTCTCATGGGCTATATCTCATTACGCATTGGTTGATATGCACCACAACTGGTGGTGCATATCAACCAATGAACCAGCTTGTGACCTTCCTAAATCAAAATCAAGCTACTTAATTACCTGAAAACATAGAACAATTAATTCCCAGTAGAGTTGGCACCGGATTTGCTTTTACCAAAGGGTATGAAGAAATCAACGCCGTCCTATTTTTCTGGCGGTAGAAAACAAGAGATATAAAGAAGGAGGAAATGATGAAGAGATTTTTAGTGGGTTTGGCAAAAGTGGTTAAAATGAGGGGGTTATTATTTGGTGTACTGGCAATTTTCATCTGTGCAAATAGTGCCCAGGCAAACCTGGTTGTCTATACTGATCGGGCCGATTTTTTGGCAAATGCAGGTTCTACAACCGTTTATAATTTTGAATCAGATTCGGCAGGTGATATTAGTCCAAAAAGTTATAGTGGGGGCGCTAATAGCGCTGTGCTTGATTTCGGAGACTTTAGTATTGATTCTACCAGTAGCGGCATTTATTGGTCAGAGATTCGCGAAGAGTCTGGAAACAAAGATATCTACTTTAACAGTTATAGCAATTCTGCATCCTTGAATGTAATTTTTGATAATGCAGTGACAGCCTTTGGTTTTAACTGGATCGCTGAAGGTAACCAGTCCTATGATCATAGTATATTCAGCTTTAATGGCACAACCTGGGATCTTGGTATCCCAGGAAATTCCGGTTTTTTTGGCCTGATAGAGGATAGTGGACCTATTGCTGCAGGATCAATATTTTCTTTTGGACAGGATTCAACTAATTGGTCTGGCATGTCATTTGACAATATCACCTACTCTTCAAGTGCTCCCAGCGGAGATAGTCCCGTCCCGGAACCGACCACCATGCTGCTCTTGGGCACAGGACTGATCGGTCTGGTAGGATTGGGTAGGAGAAAAATAAAATAGCCAAATCTTTAATCCCCGGCAATCAAAAGGCATTTTTTAATTGCCGGGGGACAGACTCTTAATGGTTGTGCAACAAGATACCCCACTCACTGATCGTCGTCGTTTCAAACGCCGCCCTCTGGATCGTGTGATATCCTTTGCCTGTATGGATAAGAATGGCCTCTTTGACTGGCATCTCGGTGCGATCCGGGATGCCAGTTCAGGCGGAATCAAAATCCGGTCCAATCGGGCGGTAAGATTGGAACGAGGACATCGGCTTTATATTTTATGCATACCGGAGGGGAGCCAGCCTGGTTATGGACAGAGTGCCGTTCAGATGGACGGCCATGTTGCCTGGCAGGATAAGGGTGGTTATTATTTCGGCCTGGAGTATATTTAGATCTTAGACGTTCAGCATGAAGAAGTCTCCTTTCATGAAATACTGTCAAAGAAGTCCGTTTGTATCTTCGCAACATGGTTGATATGCACCACAACTGGTGGTGCATATCAACCGATGAACCATAAGGTGTCCTCCCGAATCAAAATCAGGCTATGTAATTATCTGAAAATATAGAGCAAATTATTTTCGGCAGTGTTGGCACCGGATTTGCTTTTATCAGAAGACAGAGAGGAAGTAACGCAATCGTATTTTTCCGGCTGTAGCGACACAATAAATAATAAGGGGGACAGAAATAAAGAAAAGATTGTTTGTTGGTTTGGCGACAGGGATGTTACTGCTAGCAATGGTGGGGATGGCTAACGCCAGCCTGATAGTGGAGGGACCGGTGAACTATGCAGGTGCGGATCGACAGTTGATCTACGACACCGACCTGGACATAACATGGTTGGATTACTCTAATGGATCAACGAATTGGGCAAATCAGGTGGCCTGGGCCGATAACCTTTCTTTGACAGTAAACGGGGTTACCTATGATGATTGGCGGTTGCCGACCACTGTAGACGGGGCATTTACTTATGGATATGACGGCATAAATGGAGGGTACAACGTTACCTATTCAGAGATGGGGCATCTTTTTTTTACGGAGTTGGGGAACAACGCAGAAAAAGATAAAGGAAATACTTATAAACCGTCTCACGGTTTGATTAATGCCGGGGATTTTAATAATTTATTGTCTTCCTCGTACTGGTATAGCACGGAGTATACGAACAGTACGCAGCCGGCCGCCTGGTACTTTGATATGGACATCGGCTACGAGTCTGTGTTAAACAAGACCAATGATCTATATGGGGTAGCGGTTCATTCCGGGCGACTAATCGGAACAGGCTCTGGGTCTGCTCCCGTCCCCGAACCGGCCACCATGCTTTTACACTGCACAGGACTGATCGGCCTGGTCGGATTGGGTAGGAGAAAAATAAAATAGCTAAATCTTTAATCCCCGGCAATCAAAAGACCTTTTTTGATTGCCGGGGGACAGACTCTTAATGGTTGTGCAACAAGATACCCCACTCACTAATCGTCGCCTTTTCAAACGCCGTCCTCTGGACCGAGTGGTTTCCTTTGCCTGTATGGATGAGAATGGCCACTCTGACTGGCATTTCGGCGCGATCCGGGATGCCGGTTCAGGCGGAATCAGGATCCGGTCCAATCGAGCGGTAAGCTTGCACCGGGGACAGCGGCTTTCTATTCTCTGCGTGCCGGAAGGAAGCCAGTCGGGAAACATACAGGAAGCAGTTCAGATAGAAGGCCAGGTTGCGTGGCAGGATATGGGGGGATATTCTTTCGGCCTGGAGTATATTTAGATCTTAGACGTTCAGCTGGGAGCCTCTTTTATGCCATATTTTTTAATGCGATAGCGCAGGGTGTTGCGGATAATACCCAACTGAAATGCTGCCTGGGATTGATTCCAGTGGCATTCCTTAAGAGCCTGGGCTATAAGCTCCTTTTCCCTGCCTGTCCCATAAATTTATGGGACAACAGATTTTACCTTTTACGTTCGGTATAAAAAGGCAGGATGCCAGTTGTAAAAGAACAGATACACGATATAAAATAACTTGATTTACCTTTTAACCTACGTCTCCTATATGTTCCTGCGTCCGGCACGAACATTCTATTTCACATTTTCTTTTATGGTAACTGGGATTTTAATTGTCGTTCGACCGGAATTCTATTGTCGCTTATCACCCTCTGTTTTTAAAGAAACTTTAAATCTTAACAGCGTGACCTTTTATTTTAATTCTCTTTCATCATTTCAGTTAATACTTCTTTTACTAAGCTACCTTCAGCTTTTCCTTTTAAATCTTTCATTACTTGGCCTGTTAATTGCCCTATATTTTCACCACTGTTTGTATTAATACCTGATGAAAGAATGAAAACTTTAATTTCTTCTTTGGACATCATTTTAGGTAGATAACCTTCTATAACATTAAGATATATTGAATCAATTTTATTTAATTTTTCTAATACTAATTCTTCATTCTTCTTAAGACCTTTCAATATTTTCAATACTTCATCATCTGTAGGAAGTTCACCAGCTAATTTATTAAGTCTTGGAAATTCTCCCATAATAACTCGTAGAGCATTTACTCTTTCCATATTTTTTATTTTCATAGACTCTTTCAAGTCTTGTTTTAATTCATTACACAACATTTTGATTTTCCTTACCTGTTAAAGGTTGATTATTAAACTTAATAACCTTACACCATTATATATTAAAAAATAAAAAAAATATTGTAAAATAACAAAAGAAAGCAAATTTAACTATCTTTAAAAAATAATTTTATTCTGTTAAGAAGATAAATTAATAATATAAATGACTTTGGCGAGAGAGCCCTTTAATAGGCGTTGAGGCATTTAATGAACCTCGTGAGGGATAATTCTGGGCTTCTCATTGAACTTTGAAACTTGGATAGGGGATTATGGGTGACTGCCATAGTGCAGTATGCCGGATTTATAACGATTAAGTACAAAGTTCGCAAAAAAATGAGTGACTCGCCATGAAAAAAGCTATTTTTATAGCTGATGGCTTAAACTATAAGTTTGCTTGAAATCTTACACTTTTTATAACTTACTGATATTACAAATTAATTATCTATTCATTTTACTATTGACAGAAACAATATAGGATTGTCCCCTTTTTCATTTTGCCTGTATCCAATGGTTGTTCCTGTAAATAAAAAATTACCTCGCCATATTTATCAACTTATAATCTTATGGGCATCCCCTTTGATCCCGTGCTTTTCATAGTGAATAATGGTGACCCTCTGGTTTTAGCTCATGCTTTTATTGACAAGTTTTTTATCCTTGAAACAACTTTGACTTTTGGCAAACCGGATGATATTTTGATAAAAAATATTTGGAGCCTGCATCATGCAAAACACCATTGAAATTGGACATCTTTCAAAAAAGGATAAGCTTAAAGTTATGGAAGCTATTTGGGAAGATTTGTCAAAAGATGACGAGGAAATTGAATCCCCCGGATGGCACCATGATGTTCTTCAGGATACAGAAAAGCGGCTGCAATTGGGTGAGGAAAAGGCAGTCGACTGGGATACAGCGAAAAAAGAACTCCGGAATCGATTCGAATGAAGATCAGGATACTGTCCTCTGCAATTAAAGACTTATATAATGGAAGGCTATTCTATGAAAGGCAGGGCGAGGGATTAGGGGAGTATTTCTTTAATTCTCTGTTTTCTGATATTGATTCACTCGTCCTTTACGCCGGAATCCATATTAAGGTTTTTGGCTTCCATCGTATGTTATCGAGAAGATTTCCTTACGCCATATATTACAAAGTTGAAAACGAATCCGATATTTTAGTGTACAGAGTCCTTGACTTGCGTCGTAGCCCCAAAATGATAAAGAGTTCATTGGTTAATGATCAGACTGATCAGCTAGGCTGAACCTGTTTCCATCCTAAATTCAACTGATGAATGGAATTTGTACATCCATTTGACTGTCCACTAAAATTAACAGCCTGTTTTCGTAAAATAATTGCAGTATCAAATAGTTGGGCTATTTTTTTGATAAATTTCCTGCCCGTCCCATAAATTTATGGGACGAGTAGATTTCACCTTTTACTTTCTGTTTAAAGAGGCAGGATGCCAGTTGGAAAAGAACAGATACACTAATAGCTTGAATCACCTTTTTACCTGTGTCCTGAAGTTGTTGTTCAAGAAAAAACCGGAGATCAGATCAGACAGTCGAAGATCGGAGGTCACAATTGTCGCTTATCACCTCTGTTTTCAAAGAAACTTTAAATCTTAACAGCGTCACCTTTTATTATTTCCTGAGATGAAAACAATTTCCTGGCAGAATAATTCAGTAACGCTGTATGGTAAGCTATCGAGGAGTGTAGCTTAATAGATGTGGATGAACAGCACCTTGGTTTTCGGTTTTTATATTCAAGATTCAAGACACTGTCCCGGTCTTTATAGTCCTCTTATTTAATTCCAGTCAGGCGGGCCAGGAGTGGTCTGTTTGTCATAAATGGGATTTCGCCACACAGGTCCGAAGTTTTTGATAATATCCAGGCGCTCCTGATCGAACTCTTCGGAAGGGAATGATCTCAACAAAGCCGTAAAACGCGCTATCACCCCATGCATAAATTCAGGATGAGTCATTATAAATAGATCATTCCGCTTTATACCGCGAAGGACCCTTTCGCCGGCTTCTTCTATAGACATAATTACTTTTCCAAAATCTGCCATTCTAAAGCCTTTAGGCGGTGGAGGAGCCGCCGGCTTTACCTCTTCTTTAAGTACATCCCTCCTGAGTTCCACAGTCGAATCATTAAGTTCTGTTGAGACAGGACCAGGGAAAAATACGGACGCGCCTACATTTGTGCCATCCAGTTCCGATGCCAGAGATTCCATCATACCGGCGACTGCAAACATGCTCGAACAGTAAATCCCAAACCCGGGAGTAGCTGAAAAACCGTTTGTCGACGATGTGGTAACCACATGTCCTCCTTCCCCGTGTTTAATAATCCTGGGAAGAATGGTTGTTACTGCGTTAATAGTGCCACCGGCTTTGATTCCAAAACCGAAATCCCAGTCCTTATATGTGACCTCGGCCAGTTTTCCGCCGCATGACACTCCCGCATTGCTGATCAGCACATGAATTTTACCAAAAACCTTTTCAGCATCGTCTGCGGCCCGGGCAAAAGCTTCTCTGTCTGTAACATCCAGTTGTATTGGATGCACGACATTATCCTGTTTTTTTCCCTTGAAATATCCCATCGCCTTGTCCAGGGCATTCTGGCGGATATCAGCTATAACGACTTTCATCCCGTTATCTACAAATACCCTGGCCATACCAAGCCCCATACCGGATGCTCCGCCGGTAATGAACGCCGTTTTACCTTTCACGTCTTTCATTATTGCCTCCTTTACGTCTACCCATGAGCATCCCGCTCATATGTAAATTCCAATTCAAAGTGCACCAGGAAAGAAAATTAGAAGACAGGACAGGATTTCCGGCAGTGCAGGAAGAGAAATCAGCATTACACCCAGAAGGAGCCTGTCATGCCCTGTAAATATTTATCAGAGAATGAAAGATATGTCATTAGTCATTTAGCTATTTCCGGTTATTGTATCAAAACAATAGCCGGCAGGATAAATCGAAATTATACAACTTTCGGCAGAGAACTCGGGCAACTGGACGGTGCAATACTTGAAGATACCATTTATTTTTAAGAAAATGGCCGAAAATGGGGACAACGCTGGTTCCATAACAACTTAATAAAATTTATCTAGAAACAGGTTGCTTTGGAATCAGGGTCCTCCTTTTTGAGGACTATGATCCAGTTTGATAATGAATTTGAAAAAAGATATTGAACTATTAAAGTGCATCCCGATAATTGAATATTGAATTTGTTTTTGACACTGACTTCTGATCTCCCACCTCCCTGTTCGCCATAGCTTCTCTGACCATCATAAAAGAGGACGGAGGTTCCGAAGCAACTTAACATCATTTTATTAAAGAAAAATATATTCACAAGTTGTCACGGAACCACCGTCCCCTTTTCATGGATGGGGAGGTGCATATCTTATCATAGTTTAGTATTCAGATGTTCTTACTTGAGAAACCCTTTATATGATTATCAAGTCTGCTTTTGACCAATGATGCAGAAATGAAAGTGGAGTGGTCAGACCTTCATTCTTGACAGGCTTCCGGTAAAGCGTCACGGTCAAGGGCTGACCCTGGGCTTTTCATTCTAAGAAGCTCCAGGTTATTATGATTTAAGGATAGGATAATAATGATTGTAACGAACTATTCACTGTTACTTATCGTAATCTTTGTTTTTTAAACCTTAAAACTTAACAGCGTCATTTTTTAAGCGGCTTTTTACTACGGCAAGATAACACCTTGTTTTTTGAGGATATCGTGCAAAGTCCGGAACTTTATATTTCTGACACTAACGTTATCATTTATCGCTATCGCCGCTGCATTTCCGGCTGCCTGTCCAAAGCACAGGCAATGAGGTATGAGGTTAAAATGGTCGTTTACGCAGTCTTCCGAGGAGAAGGCGCGACAGGCGACGAGAAACCCTTCTACATTCTTGGGCACCAAACTCCGATATGGAATATACATCCTAGGATATTTAAGGGATAATTCGCCGCGGTCATTATCGGCAAATGTAGCTATAGTGTCTTCAAAAGGTTCATCCCGATTCATGTCTTTTTCGGTAAGCATGTATTCGCCGATTATGCGTCGTCCGCCTGTGGTGCCAAGTTGAGGGGCGGTAAGCATGATATAGCTCTTTTCAAAGCCTGGAACATATTTTTTAAAAAATTCCCATGTAATCAGAGTTCTTTTACGGCTACTCATGTCCACCCGGGTCATCTCCTCAACATCGGTCTGGCTGGTGCACTTGACATGAGGATGAAACCAGATGACGCTTTCCTGATTTTTTAATAATCCTTTAAAATAATTTGGGAATCCTCCCAGGGTTGTGAGTTCCTTCATCAATTCATCGTATTTTTGAGGTCGTGACCTCCTGAACTCGTCGACTTTTCTGAGATCAACGTTGGTTATCCAGAAACAAAACGCCAGATGAGAAATCCTGAGGCCGGATCTAATTTTATCGATATAGTCGACTCCAGCCAGCGGTAAAAGATCACCGTCGCCTGTAGAATCAATTACGACCTTTCCCAGGACCGCCTGCCTTCCAGACTTACTTTCAAAGATAATACCCTTAACCCTATTACCATCCATAATAGGTTCGGAACCCCATGAGTGAAGCAGTACTTTGACCTTTGCCTCCTGCACCATGGTGTTTAATTCATCCTTCATCACTTCGGGGTCAACCAATACAGTATACAGTGTAATTTCATTGCCATCCGGTCCGGTTCGCACATAGAAATGGCGGAGATTGGCATCAAGGTAATAGTCAACCACCTTGCGGTCAGTTGAACCCCAGGCCCTCTTGTCCGGATACCTGGTCGCCTGCCTGGTGTCGAGTCTGTCGATCAATTCCTGGCAGAGTCCGGCGATTTGCTGTTTTCCGTATATATCGCCCAGGTTCGGGATGATATTAACCAGTCCCCCGGTGGCCATTCCACCCAGATGCCCGTACCTTTCTATCAGGACGGTATTGGCGCCGGCCCTGGCTGCGGATACAGCAGCGCTAACACCTCCGGGACCGCCACCAACTACTACTACATCAAAATTTCCGAATACCTTGATTTTCCGAGATGGAATAGAGATTGTCTCTGCCATGTGTTAGCTTTCCATAATTAAGAAGTAAATAAAGGGTTATCAAGTCTGCCCTTAAAATGGGACGCTGTTAAGATTTGATTCCTGAGAAGTAAGTTCTTTTTTATCGTTTCCGTCGAAAATACTTTTTGTATCACACTGTAATTACAACGAATATTTTCTGAGGAAATCACGAAAATCAAAAAATATATAGTTACTTCTCACGAATCAGATTTAAAGTTCTTTTTCATTTGTCTGATAAAACAACAACAGGATCACCCTTCATCATTGACAGATTCCAATAATAACAAGCCAAAAACAACTGGATCCCCGATTCAGTCTTCGCATAACGCTACGCCCTGACAAGCAAGCGAAAAGAATCGGGGTCGGACCTTGACTGTGAGAAGCGCCGATTAAAACCGGCAGGTAACAGGGGATGAAAGTTCCCTATGGTGAAGGACTAACCACCCACACCAGCCCTGAGTCATGCGGCGATAATGGTAACATTATAACCGAAGCGTTGACAAGGGAAAGTGCAGGCTGAGTATTGAGCCTCGTAACAGGGCTAAGTTCAAGTGTCGATGTGATTCATTGCAACAGAAGACAACATCTTATGATCCGAAATGGTGAGGATTATAAGAACTTGGCGGGGTCGGAGACCTCAAGCATGCATGGAAGTTAACTGAGCGGAAATCGGGAGGCCCTGTGTTCGACCTTATAAGATTGTGTAAGGTCCGCATTGAAAATCCCAAGGGAGTAAAGCAGTGATGAACGAACACAGGGAGTCTGACAGCCCCATAGTATCGAGGAAACCTTTGAACAAGACAGGTGACAACAAGTCTGTGACGGAGAAGGCGGAGAAAAGGGGGCTGGCTGAAAGGAATCCATCCAAGCAAAACAGGAACCAGGCACAGAGCTGGATATTTCTGCCAAATGAGCTGGATAGGATACGGCAAGCGGCACAAAGGAAAAGAGATGAGAAGTTTATCTCCCTATGGCACCATGTATATGACATCAAAAGACTGGAAAGAAGCTTTCTTAAGTTGAAGCGTAAAGCATCCAAAGGTATAGATGGCAGGACATGGAAGGAGTACAGTTTAAATCTTAAAGATAATCTTGAGAAACTGTCAGGAAGACTGAGGAAAGGCACATACCGAGCCAAAGCAGTTAGACGGACATACATACCAAAAGGAAATGGCAGGGAACGACCGATTGGAATTCCGGTGCTTGAGGATAAAATAGTCCAGAGATCCATGGTTGAAGTATTAAACGCCATATATGAGGTTGATTTTCTCGGGTTCTCATATGGGTTTAGGCCTGAACGTAATCAACACAACGCACTGGATGCAGTAGTTGAAGCCATAGAAGGACGAAAGGTGAACTGGGTGCTTGATTTAGACATCCGTGGATTTTTCGACACAATCGACCACGAATGGCTGATAAGATTTATCGAGCACAGGATAAAAGACAAGCGTGTTATACGCCAGATAAAGAAATGGCTGAATGCCGGGGTAATGGAGGATGAAAATTGGTATAAAGTGGAAGAAGGAACGCCTCAGGGAGGAAGTATAAGTCCTTTACTGGCCAATATATATCTGCATTACGTGTTTGACATATGGTCAAATGTATGGAGAAAGAGAAATGCCAAAGGGGATGTGATAATGGTCAGATATGCCGATGACATCGTTCTGGGATTCCAATACAAGCATGAAGCCACACGCTTCTTAGAAGAACTGAAACAACGATTGAAGAAGTTCAACCTTGAAGTGAACACTGAAAAGACATCTTTGATTGAGTTTGGCAGGTATGCAGCAGAAAGAAGGAAAGAGAGGGGAGATGGAAAGCCTGAAACCTTTGATTTTCTTGGCTTTACACATATCTGCAGCAAGTCAAGAAAAGGTAAATTTACAGTGCTGAGAAAGACATCTGCAAAGAAGTTACGTAGTAAGTTAAAGGAGCTGAAGGAAACCATGAGGAAAAGAATGCACTGGTCAATACCGGATGTAGGTAATTGGCTTAAAACTGTGATTATTGGCCATTGCAGATATTATGGTGTCCCCTGGAATGGTAAAAGCCTTACTCGTTTCAGGTCGGAGATTACCCGAATGTGGTTCAAAACACTACGACGCAGAAGTCAGAAACATCGTATAACATGGGAACGTATGAACCGGATAGCGAAGAAGTGGCTACCCAATCCTTTTATCTGTCATCCTTATCCATTGGAACGCATGCGCGTCAATACTTGAAGCAGGAGCCTAGTGCATTAGCAGTGCTCGCTGGGATCTGTGCGGGGGGTGCCAGGTAACTGGCATTCCTACCGCGATCGTTTTAGTACCACCTCGAGGCTATAAAAGTGTCAATGTCAAGGGCTGACTCCGGTCTGTTACCCTTATTTCGAAAAGGCTATTCAAGACACAAGACACGACTCCTATGTTTTTCTCGCAGGAATCTGTCAAATGTCAAGGGCAGACCCCGTTGATTTCACGTTGATTTCATTTCTTTAAAGCATATCCAGCCCCATTATTTCCACACATACCGCTTCACTCAGAATGGGTGGATAGGGAGCATTGCTCCCTATCCATTGCTCAAAATTCGAAATTATTCAGCCGGTTAAATCCAAATATTACTAATCAACAAGTGTTTCGGGCGCTAAAAAATCAGTACCAATAACTCCGACATACTTAATGAGGACACTGGCAGGACCGTACCACACATCAGCAGTGTTGGTATTGGGCGGAATATTCACTTTGACATGGATAATATCGCCCTGCTTCAGGTTGTATTCCATCTGCCCGGAACCATTGAGGTTGCCTGTTTCGGGAAGAGCAACAACTATTCCCTCCGGAAAGTGTGCCTTGGAAGTGTAGAGAATGCCATTTAGAGGGACTGTGGTCAGTCCGGGCATTGTGCGGCCATCCAGAATCATTGGTGCTATGAACCCTGCGGTAGCATAAAGACCGGGATTTGCCTCAACAGTGATCTGCGGATTTGATGCCGGGAGAAAAAACAGCTGGCCCCAATCTGCACGATAGCGACCGGTCTGCTCTGCAGAATATGCGAGATCGAACTCGTTGTGCTTTAACACGCAGTCCATGATGTTGATATTGAGGTCGGTTTCCGGTTTCTCCTGTAATACGATCCACCACTCATATGTGCCCTGATTCCAGGCGTCTGTCAATGCAACGCCAATAGGTTCGTCCGGATAGCATGGGCTGGTTTGCAACTGCCCCGCATTTGTAGTAAATCTCTCTGAATTATTAGCAGAATAATACCCTTCAACAAAGTTACTATTAGCTTCCAGATTTGGTTTGCGTTGTGTTATAAGCTGATAGTAAATTATGTTTTGTGCAAAATAATTCATATCGTCCTGTCCGACAGCATCATATTCCGGTATATTTCCACCGACCAATTGGTTAATCCATTTCTCGGTTACTGTAGAACAAATCTGCACCTCTTGTGAGTTCACAAAACAAGCCTTTATCTCATCAACACCTTCTCCACCAAATCCGGTGTAAGTAAATCTGACAGTACCTGTATTGTCACTTGTGCAGTCCGTATTGGGGCTACATGTCCCAGAGGAACCCTGGTTAGGTCCGGAGATAATATTGAAATTCACAGAAATACCTTCTTGAGGAACACCATTCAGATCCGTCAGTTTGGCTTCAACTGTATGTGTCGCACCGACATTATTGGTTGCAGTTTCCGATGACAGTGTGATTCCTACAACTGCATAGACCTTTGGTAGCTCGGAAGGATTGAACTCTTGACGAAGTTCCTGTACCCAGATCTTTCTTAACTGGCTGTCATCGTAATAAAGATAATCTGTATCCAAACCGTTATAGATTATCAGACCGTAATCGGTTCCTGCTGGAAGACTCGCATAGACATGTACAGGGCCTGTCACACCATTGATATTTGTTCCGGACATATCTAAATACCAGTTAGGGTCATATGTTGTCATTACATTCATATCACCTACAGCGTCAGTATTGTTACCCAAATGTTCTACGTTTATGCAATAGGGGTCACCTTCTGAGCAATCAGGGTCTTGTGAATCAGTAGAAAGCGTATTGTCTTCCACAACAGTCAATGTCCCATTGGCACCCATGGCTCCAGGGTTATTGGTTGTAAACGGAAACGGCAGCCAACTGTAATCAGTCTGGCTCGAAGAGCATTCGCTGTCGTATATAATGAGTTTATGGCCGGCCGCAACCCATGCGATAAGGTCATCTTTTTGTTGCAAGCTTAGCGTATCAGTATTGCACATCATTCCACTACTTGCCACATTAAGCAAAGCCGTGTCAAAGGGTGCCAAATTGGTAGCGTTTACATTAGCAGGAGACATTGCTGAAAAATTAAAATCACCTAACTCGCCTATAGGGCCTGTGACCGGTAGGCAACCTCCGCCTGACCGATCCATTGTATTTGCGCCACCATAGGAGCATGGATTTGATGTATCAAGGGTTGAACCACCGATAATAACCACATTTGCAGATTGATCTGCATGCGAGTCAGTAATACATAACAAACTACTAGTTGAAATCGTTAATATAATTAACAGTAACCTGAAAACAAAGCCAATTTTTTTCCATTGTTCCATAATAACTCCTTTCTCCTTTTTATTATTTTTTGAATCATTTTCTTTTATCTTAAAAAACTGACTTTAATTCGACAAAGAATACAACCTCCTTTCAACTTAAAAAGGCTCAAACCAATAAATATTTATTAACTCTCAATTCGGGGATTCTGGTCACGCTTGTAGTCTAGTCGAACTTGTAGTCTGGTCGAACTTGCAGTAAGGTTCAGTAAACTACCCGAAAAAAATAATGCTATAGGAAAATCTTCGAAATCTAAAGGATAGAACTACTTTTACCAGAATCTGCAATAAACATGCCATAAAAATAGATTACACATTGATATATTTCACTTAAATATCAGGAACTTATAAATGCACATGGATTGCATTTTTTATCATATGTAAATTTTTACCATTTTATTATGTATAGATTTACCAATATTAGGTATTTTTTTACATACCACTAATTACTTTATCCCCGTATCAATTCTTACCTGCATCATCTCTGCCTCACTCATTTTTTAATTTTGAAACAAAACAAAACGGGGTCTGCCCTTGACATTTGAGAAGCGCCGATCAGCTCCCCAATAACATAAATCAAAAACAACTGGATTCCCCGATCCCCGTATACAATACGGGATCTTCGACAAGCTGGAGAATGACGACATAAATACAATTAGAAAATTTTATATAATGATGCGCCTTGGCGCTTTATGGCAGAATTTTATTACACCCGAAAAGATATAATGGGTTAGATTTAAGACTAATGGATTGAAAAAGCAAGAAAAATCCAGCCGGCGTCACATAAAAGCTTTGCCGTGCCAGGGAGATCAGATGTCATGAAATGCCAGAGGTCAGATACCAGCGGTCGGAAGTCAGTGTCAAAAGCAGACTGTAGCATTTTCAGCTGTAGGCTGTTAGGGGTGTTGATTTCAATATTCAAGATTCAAGATTGCTAAAAACCGGAAGTCAGAGATCGGTGATCAGATGTCAGTATTAAAAACAGGCTGTCGTCACTGAAGCTTCGCCGGACCAGGGAAGTTTTTTAGGAAGAAGACTGTTATGGGAAAGAGATAGAAGATGTCAGAAATTAACCATCTTTGCCTGAAGATTCTGATGTCACAGGTCTGCCAAATGTATTGACGATGACTGAAACAGCGGATAAGATTTAAGAGTATATAACGCAGATGGCCTGCAGCTTTTAACCTTCAACAAATGGTTTAATATGAACAAAAGTAATTTTGATATACAGAAGCTGGGCGAATGCCGCATTCCCTCGCCCATGTCAGGAATGGAATTTGTAAAAAATGATGACAGGGTAATCTATCATTCAAAACCTGCCGATATAAAAGAATCTCTTGTCGGAGGAGGAGATCTTCCCTCTTTTGAGATGGCAGGCCCGAGAAACAAGATTTATTTTGATCCTTCAAAACTGAAATGCGGTATTATCACCTGCGGCGGACTGTGTCCCGGACTCAATAATGTGATACGTGCCATTATCCTGAGTCTTTACCATCATTACGGTGTTCAGTCGATCTTCGGTTTCCGTTATGGATATGAGGGGCTGTCATATAAATACGGCCATGCTCCCATGGAACTGAAGCCTGATAATGTGAAGGACATTCATCAGCAGGGGGGAACAATACTGGGATCATCCCGGGGTCCACAGGATATTCCGGAGATGGTGGATACCCTGGAGCGAATGAATATAGGCATACTTTTTACTATCGGAGGAGACGGCACCCTCAGGGGAGCAAGGGCGCTTGCCGAAGAGATAGAGCGCCGAAACCTGAAGATTTCGGTAATAGGAGTGCCTAAAACCATAGATAATGATATATCTCACATCCAGAAATCCTTCGGTTTTGAGACTGCTGTGACCGAATCAAGGACTGCTATTTACTCCGCAAATATGGAGGCAATGGGCGCCAGAAACGGTATAGGCCTGGTCAAACTCATGGGGCGTGAGTCGGGATTTATCGCGGCTCACGCGGCTCTTGCATCCAGTGATGTCAATTACTGCCTGATACCGGAAGTTCCTTTTACAATGGAGACCTTCCTGAATATCCTTAAGGAGAGACTTGAGCTCAGACACCATGCGGTTATTGTGGCGGCAGAAGGGGCGGGCCAGGATCTCATGGAAAAAACCAACCAGCAGGATGCATCGGGAAATATTCGGCTTGAGGATATCGGTATCTTTTTAAAAGAGAAAATCAAGGAATATTTGACCGGGGTCGGTATGCAATTCAGCCTCAAATATATAGATCCCAGCTACACCATCCGAAGCATGCCCGCAACTCCCAATGATTCTGTATTCTGTCTTCTGCTGGGGCATAATGCTGTTCACGCAGGCCTTGCAGGACGAACCAATATGGTAGTGGGCTTCTGGAATGATCAGTTTACCCATGTGCCTGTCTCCATGGCGGTCTCAGAGCGAAAGCAGATAGATCCGAAAAGCAGGTTATGGAACAATGTGCTGGCAGCTACAGGACAGCCTGTGGAGATGAAATAGTGTGGAAAAATACCGGGATCTGGACTTTGCAAAGTATTTGTGTCAAAATACTCTGCATCACCAATTAGTGCAAACGATAGGTGTCAGCCCGATTACTCTTGACAGTTTAAATAATGATAAATCAAAAACAACTGGATTCCCCGGACCAGCCTTCGCTGGCCACCTTCGCTAAAGCTTCCGCCTTCGTTTGATAACTATGGCGGGACAAGATGGTGGACTGAGGAGCTATGGACTGGTCAGTCTTCACCCTGTTAAATCCGCATAGCGGCTGCTAAGAAGCATTTAACAGGTTGGACATTCCCCTGTTACAAGCATTGTGCCATAAGGCCGTGGGTATTGGCTTTTTTCATACAGAGGTTATGAATCCCTGTAACAGCAGGGCTTTTAATTTTTTTTATTTTTTTGACGTGATACCAGTCGAAATTAATTTTATTTGTAAAAAAAAGAATATGCACAATATCATGTGCATGATGCACATTTTTGTGTGCAAAATTCAGGTATTATTTTCATTCTCAGCAAATCTTACTATCTTATTACCAAATCCATGGAAAGGGACACTTTTTTATAAAACACATCGGGCAATGAAGTTATTCAAAAATGATTATGGAATTGAGTAGGAGCGAATCATGTATAAACTGATCTTTACACTGCTTTTTGTTTTATCATTGGGACTTGCCTCTCTTCAGGCGCAGGCAGAGATTAAGACCTATGAGAATCGGTCTGAATTTCTGGCCGAAACAGGTGGCGTGGACGTTATAGGTGATTATCCTGTCACCGGTTTCATTGAGGGGTCATTTACATTTCAAACAGGAGTGGAAAATCTAACAGTAACTGCACAGAGGTTCTTTACGGGTGAAGCAACGTCTCTGCTGCCGGGGCTGGAATTACTGATCTCTTATGGTGTGGATAAGAAGTACTCCGAGGACATCGATGTCGGACTGGCGGGAAACCGTTACGCCTTTGGCTTTGATTTTGTGGAGCCGAGTAATGTTCCGAATTTCGTGGATTCTATATTCAAGGTAACCCTGTATAACAGCGTAAATACTTCGGTGGGAAGCTTCACCTTTAACGCGCCAAATGATGTCGCATATTTTGTTGGGGTGTGGAGCGATGAGGCGTTTAACCGCGTAGAGATCCGGGAAACCACTGGCAGCAATGAAAACGAGTACTACGGCCATTTCTATACAGGTGATATCAAAGCACCCACTACCTTCACAGTTTGTCCAAGCGGCTGTGATTTTACAGCGATCCAGGATGCGGCTAATGTAGCGGAAAATGGGGACATCATCGGGATCGCCGCTGGGACATTTACTGAGGCTAACATCAGCATTTCAAAAGACCTGACACTGAGGGGAGCAGGCGCTGGCAGTACGATGATTGATGGAGCAAGCGCAGGTCGGATATTCAATTTTGGGTCTAATAGTGTGACTTTCGATTCCCTGACCATTACTGGTGGAAATACAACCGGCGGTGGCGGGGCGATAGGTATTAGCACTAATGCTGTTCTGACTGTCACAAATAGCGTGATAACAGGTAACACTGCAGATGTCGGCGGTGCCATTCGCAACAGCGGTGGTTCAGTGGTTATTACCAACAGTACTATCAGCAGCAACTTCGCCAGCTCTGGCGGAGGAGCCATCTACAACTCTAACGGTGACCTGACTATAACTAACAGCACAATCAGCAACAATACAACCTCAGACCGGGAGGGCGGCGGTATTGATCATAACAGTGGTTCAGTGGTCATTACAAACAGTATCATCAGCGGTAACTCTGCAGTCTTGGGCGGGGGAGGCATAAGTAATTCCAATGGTCCGCTGACTATAACCAATAGTACTATTAGCGGTAACACAACATCAGAACGTGACGGCGGAGGCATTGAGTTCAATGCTTCACCGCACGCACTCACTGTAAGCGGCAGCACCATCAGCAATAACTCCGCAGCAAGTGATGGAGGTGGTATCTATCTCGCCAATGGCAATATGTTTATCACCAACAGCACCATTAGCGGCAACTCCGCAGATTTTGGCGGCGGGATAAACACCTTCGCAGGAGCCAGGGAGGGAGAAACGGGCAGAATTATAAACAGTACCATCACTGACAACTCCGCGAACCAGAGCGGCGGCGGCATTTATTTTTCTCGCACCTCGGAAGTTGGTAATACGATTATCGCCGGTAACATTGCAACAAGCAATGGACCGGATTGTTATGGGACAGCAAATTCACTGGGATTCAATTTGATTGGCAATACTGCGGGTAGCCTTGGCTTTGGCACGAGCGACCTTCTCAACGTGTCTCCCCGACTGGGTCCTCTGTCCGACAACAGTGGCCCTACATTCACTCATGCCTTACTCCCCGACAGTCCTGCCATCGATGCTATCCCGGTCGCGGCGTGCACCGATCCTGAAAGCAATCCTGTAACCACGGACCAGCGGGGTGTCTACCGGCCACAGGGTTCAGCTTGCGATATAGGGGCCTATGAGAAACGCGTCCCAAAAGTAAATCCAGGTGTACTATTATTGCTCCTTGAATAAAGAAACAATGCATTCTTATCAAAAATAAATTTTTTACCTTATTTTTCATACTTATGAAAACGCTTTTCACTGACTGTTCAGTGCGTGAGGTAACCCTTAAAAGAACTGGCTATATGCTTCGCTACTCGCATCCGGTGACATATGCGGATACTGTGCTAAAGTTTCTAAGGAAAAAGTTCGGGAATGATCTTCAGGCGGCATGTTCGTAACTTGGGTATAAAGGCAAATACTGGGCGGAGTAAGTATATGCAAACAAAATTTTTCAAGCGATCTGAAGGAGCATTAGCTTATAGTGATTATGGAGTTGATGGCGAACTTGTGCTGATGCTGCCGGGTATGGGAGCTTTACGTAGTGAATATCGCTATCTTGCTCCTAGACTCAGCGAAGCCAAATATCATGCGATTACTGTAGATCTGCGTGGCCAGGGCGAGTCAAGCGTTCCATGGAAAAACTACGATGTCCCATCAGTCGGTGATGACATCCTGGCTTTAATAGATCATCTGAATATAGGACCCGCACATATTATTGGCACATCCTTCGCGCCTGCTCCGATAGTCTGGGCAGCCGTCGAACGCCCTGAGCAAATCCGCTCACTGGTGCTTATTAGTCCGTTTGTGCGTAAACTGAAGATCAACCCGATCATGCTGGCGCTTTTCTGGGTCATGATGAACAATCCCTGGCGTACACGAACCTGGGCCATGTATTACAGTACCTTGTTTCCATCTCGCAAACCACCTGATTTTAAGGATTATCTCGATCAACTCAGAAAAAATCTGTCTGAGCCGGGGCGTTTTGACGCAGTCAAGAGGTTAGGCAACTCTTCGCGCAAGCCTTCCAACGAGCGTTTGAAGCAAGTGAAGGCTCCGGCACTTGTCATCATGGGGACGAAAGATCCGGATTTTCCTGATCCGGAGGGAGAGGGCCGGATTGTTGCCAACGAAATTGGTGGCACAATGGCATTGGTTGAGGGATCGGGTCATTATCCACAATCCGAAATGCCTGAAGAAACGACACAAATTGTTCTTGATTTTATTAATCGCTTCTCTTCACATACCGCTGAATGAAGTGGGGCGGATCTCCTGTTAGTTCATATTTGTATTGAGAATAAATACAATGATTCCCCGGTCCAGCCTTCGCTAACCACCTTCGCTAAAGCTATGGTGGTCGTAGAAGCTATGGACTGGCCGGCAAGCCGGGGAATGACGACTGACTGTTAAATGGCAAGGATTTACCTTTTTACACCCCCCTAATATCTGTATCCAAATCTTTAAGGAATCGGAAAGGCAGGCCGCCGTCTTCACAAATGTTACACCGCGCCAAGGAAGCTTTTTAGACTAGTGCCCATCCAGAAACGGCCCTTTTGAACAATCTCTGCGTCACACTCAGATTGTAATCCTCGAAATACTTCAATGTATTCCTGTGGTTACAATATTCACGTTCCTTGACCTTGTCCAAAATTTCTCGTTTCTGGATGGACACTGCTATGACTAATGACTTTAAGGATTTTCCGCTTTTCCTTCAGACTTCAGTCTGCCAAACACATTCAGTCTGTCTTTTACCCCCACTGTAATTCATGGTATTTGGTGGCATCCTTTTTTCCATCCCATTTTATTGCCCAGATCAGAGATTCACGCCAATCGTGCTTTTCAGCGATCTGGGAGACTGTGAAGCCTTGCTTAAGATCGCTATTTGGCCGATCCGGCAATATTGCCGGATCCCCCAAATGGTTTCTTATTCTTTCCCTTGTTTCATCCAGTCGGGTTGCAATCCTCTCTTGAGGGATTTCAACCCGATATATTTTATAGAGTTTAAGATCCATCTTCACCTGGGCAACAGTTTTTAATTCAGTCAGATAGGAATCAACAGTCCTTCTTGCACGTCCTACAGCTTTGCCGATTTTTGCTGAGCTCAACTTCGGATCATCCTGATATGCCCTTCTGGGAGCATCCTAGCCTTTTCGCCATATCAAGAAATGTTCCTGGTCCTCAGCCCCTACCCTTAATTCCAGGGCGTGCCGCTGATATCAAGTTTTTCAGAAATTATCCAAAAAACCTTTCTCATCGTTTTATAATCTGTTATCAAAGGTAATATCCCATAAAAAGAGATCGTTAGTGAAGAGTGTGCTTTGCATAAAAGATGATGTTTGATATTATTTACTTCTATAGAAAGGGAGAGCGGCATGGCTAAGAAGAAAATAAAGGAACATCTTATCAACCGTGAATGGTGCAAAGGGTGCGGTATATGCGTGCACTTCTGTCCCAAAAATGTTCTGGAGATGGATGATGAGGAAAAGGCTTTTGCCGCACGTCCGGAAGACTGCATATGCTGCATGATGTGTGAACTTCGATGCCCGGACCTGGCGATTGAGATTTTAACCGAAGAAGAGGGAGCCTCCGAATATGGAACATAAGGTAAGATTTGTTCAGGGAAATGAGGCATGTGTTGAGGGAGCCCTGTATGCGGGTCTTAATTTTTATGCAGGATACCCCATAACGCCTTCCACTGAAATTGCGGAGCACCTGTCTTACAGGCTGCCCGTTTCCGGGGGAAAATTTATCCAGATGGAGGATGAGATAGCATCCATCTGTGCCATTATCGGAGCATCCCTGACCGGCCACAAGGTCATGACCGCCACCAGCGGCCCCGGGTTTTCCCTGATGCAGGAAGGGCTGGGATATGCCATAATGGCTGAAATTCCCTGCGTGATCGTCGATATTATGCGCGGAGGACCTTCCACCGGCCTGCCCACTTCTCCGGGCCAGGGGGATGTGAATCAGGCCCGCTGGGGCGCACACGGCGACCATGCCATTGTCGCGATGACAGCTTCCAACCATCAGGATGTGTTCAGCATTACGGTGGATGCATTCAACATTGCCGAGACCTATCGGACACCGGTGATCCTGCTCTTTGACGAGGTGATCGGTCATATGCGGGAGAAACTTGTCATCCCGGACCCGGATGAACTGCCCGTGGTTCAGCGTTTACGAACATCGGTAAAGACAGGGGTGGATTATCATCCCTATCTCCCCAGGGAGGATGGACGTCTGCCTATGTCCGATTTCGGCGGAGAACACCGGTATAACGTAACCGGCCTTTATCACGACATGTGGGGATTTCCGTCCAGTAATCCGGGCGTGGTACACAACCTGATCCACCATCTGGTAGACAAGATCACAAACAATGTGAACCAGCTCACACGATATAAGGAATATTACCTGGAAGATGCACGGACGATTCTTATATCCTACGGCAGTGCTGCCCGGTCTGCACTCCATGTCGTGGAAAACCGCAGGGCGAGGGGCGAGCGAATGGGACTTCTGGAACTCCAGACACTCTGGCCTTTTCCCTACGGCCTGGTAGAAGAAAAATGTGCCCATGCCCGCAATATCGTGGTAGTGGAAATGAATATGGGCCAGATTGTCCGGGCGGTGAAGCAGGCAGTAAAAAACCCGGCACGGGTGATGCTTGCCAACCGTATTGACGGCGTTTTTATAACGCCGACGGATATTAAGAGCACCATACGCCTGATTCAGGGAAAGGGGGTGTAAAAATGGCGGTCAAAGATTATCTTCGTCAGAGGTTTTTCCCCCATATATGGTGTGCTGGATGCGGTCATGGGATTGTCCTGAACTGTCTGATCCGTGCCGTTGAAGGCCTGGGAATAAGCAAAAACGAAGTCACCATGGTATCGGGCATCGGCTGTTCTTCCCGGATTTCAGGTTATGTGGACTTCCACACCCTCCATACACTTCATGGACGGGCTTTGGCCTTTGCCACAGGCGTTAAACTCAGCAAGCCCGAATTGAACGTGATCGTGCCCATGGGAGACGGCGACGCATTGGCTATAGGCGGCAACCATTTCATCCACGCGGCGCGGCGGAACATTGCCATGACTGCAATCGTGATGAACAACCGGATATACGGCATGACCGGCGGTCAGTTCTCCCCCCTGTCCGGCTATGGAACTGCCTCAACCACCGCACCCTTCGGCAATATTGACCATGATTTCGACGTGGTGGAACTGGCAAAAGCCGCGGGATCGACCTTTGTGGCCCGAACCACAACCTACCATGTCCACGAGATGATTGATATACTGAAGAAGGCCGTCATGCATAAAGGGTTTTCCGTTGTGGAGATTCTCACCCAGTGCCCTACTTATTTTGGAAGAAAAAACCGGCTGGGCGATGCCCCCGATATGATGGAACTGATGAAGAAAAATACCACGCCCATCGGTTCAAAGGCCAAAGAGGAAAATCCCGGGCTTATCGAGCGGGGGATTTTTATTCAGGCAGAGAAACCGGAGTATTGCAGTGAATACGACCAGGTGATTGAAAGAGCGATGAAGGAAGGAGGCGCCTGATGGAAAAGTGCAGACTGATATTTTCAGGTTCGGGTGGACAGGGTGTGATCACCGCGTCCATTATTCTGGCCGAAGCTGCCGTGCTTTATGAAAACCTGAACGCCACCCAGGCCCAGGTCTACGGCCCTGAAGCCAGGGGCGGTGCGACCCGTGCCGATGTGATCATAGCTGACACGGAAATCCGTTTTCCAAAGGTGACCCAGCCCAACATCCTGGTCTGCCTGACGCAGGAGGCATATGACAAATTTTTCCCCCTCATCCGCCCCGGAGGTCTGTTAATCACCGATTCCAGGTTTGTCAAAACCCAGGCCAAAGTAGATGCCAGATCAGTGTCGCTTCCCATGTATGCCACCATTATCGAGAAGATCGGCAAGGCGATTGTGTATAACATCTGTATGCTGGGTGCAGTCATCGGCCTTACCGATCTTCTAAAGCCGGAATCGATCATGAAATCGCTGGAAACCCGTATCCCTTCCGGTTTTCTTGATATGAACAAACAGGCTCTATGCCTGGGGATGGAACTGGGTGCAACGCTGAAACCCTGAGAAAGACGCGTGCTGAAATCAGCCATATTATATATCTCAAATTCAAAAAGGGGTGATCTATGGGGTATGACAATATTAAAAAACAGAACGCCAGTGAGATGCCGGTAGAACCAAATCTGACTGATTATGAAAAAGCAAGGGAATCTTTCAGCTGGGAGCATATCAAAAAAGAACTCGACTGGTTTGGGGATGGAAAGATCAATATAGCCTATGAAGTTCTTGACAGACATTTAAAGACGCCTCTAAAAAACAAGATAGCCCTATACTGGGAGGGCAGGGATGGTGAAAGCGAAGAATATTCTTTTCTGGATCTGGCCAGGCTGAGCAATCGTTTTGCCGGTGCCCTTAAAAAACTGGGTATTGAAAAAGGCGACAGGGTGTTTACCTATATGGACCGAACCCCTGAGCAATATATCAGCCTCCTGGGCGCGTTAAAAGCCGGAGGGGTTATTGGTCCGCTTTTTTCAGCGTTTGGACCCGACGCAGTAAAGGACCGGCTTGGAGACTGTGAGGCAAGGGTGCTGATAACGACACCACAGCTTGTCGAAACAGTTCATGAAGTTATGAGTGAACTGCCTGCCCTTGAAACGATAATCATAGTCAACAGGAAAAACTCAGCCTATGATTTACAAAAAAATGAGTTAAGCTATGAAAGCCTTATGAATGAGTCCTCCGATGAGTTTGAAATAGAAAAAACCGATAAAGAAGATTATGCCATCATTCATTATACATCCGGTACAACCGGAAAACCAAAAGGTGTGGTGCACGCGCATGAAGCTGTTTTAGGGCACTACGCTACAGGAAAGTACATACTTGATCTGCACCCGGATGATATCTACTGGTGCACTGCCGACCCTGGGTGGGTCACAGGAACTTCATACGGTATCTTCGGTCCCTGGTCCAATGGCGTTTCTCAGGTTGTATTCGAAGGAGGGTTCGGGGCCGGTGCGTGGTATAGTGTAATCGAGAAGTATAAGGTAACGGTCTGGTATACTGCTCCAACGGCAGTCAGGATGCTGATGAAGGCCGGAGAAAAGCCTGTTGAAAAATATGATCTCGGGAGTCTCAGATACATGTGCAGTGTTGGCGAGCCGTTAAACCCTGAAGCGATTGTATGGGGAAACAGGGTTTTCGGACTTCCCTTTCATGATAACTGGTGGCAGACTGAGACGGGATGCATACAGATAGCAAATTATCCTGTTCAGGAAATACGCCCTGGTTCAATGGGCAAACCTTTTCCTGGTGTAACACCAACGATCCTCGATGATGATTACGAAACAGAACTGCTCCCGGGAGAGGAAGGGCATCTTGCGCTGAAAAAAAACTGGCCCTCCATGTTCAGGACATACTGGAACAAGCAGCAGCTCTATGAAAGCAGGTTCAAGGGAGACTGGTATATCACGGGCGACAAGGCGACCCGGGATGAAGATGGTTACTTCTGGTTTGTTGGAAGGGCTGATGATGTGATAAATACCGGAGGGCATCTGGTTGGACCGTTTGAAGTGGAAAGTGCCCTTATTGAACATATCGCCGTTGCAGAAGCAGCTGTTATAGGTATTCCCGATCCACTGGTGATGGAGGTTGTAAAGGCATTTATCGCACTGAATGACGGCTATGAACCGTCTGATGAACTGATGAGGGATATAAAAAAATTCGCCAGAAAAAAACTCCATGCACTTTCATGCCCGAGAAAAATAGAATTTTTACCAGGTCTGCCCAAGACAAAATCAGGAAAAATAATGAGAAGATTATTGAAGGCAAGAGAACTGGGTCTTCCTGAGGGCGACACTTCCACATTGGAAGAATAGGGTGAAAGATCGTTAAAGAGCAACAGAAAGGAAACATGAAGTCAGGCAAACTGGTACAGGCGGAGATTTTACTGGTCCTTATTACGATCATATGGGGGAGTACTTTCACAATAGTTAAAAAATCCCTTTTGCATGTCTCCCCGATAATGCTCGTTACATTGAGATTCTGGATCGCAACAATAGTGGTCGCCGCTTTTATGCGGGGCGGGTTCCGGCATATTCGTTCCGGCACCATCCTCAAAGGATTAATCCTGTCAGTGGCCTTTGTCGGGGGTTTCGTGCTGCAGACACTGGGTCTTCAAGATACAACCGCTTCCAACTCCGCGTTTATCACCAGCCTCTGCGTTCTCCTTGTGCCTGTGCTGGGTTTTCTGATATTTGGCCACAGGCCGTCGGTCCAGACTGCAGTAGGCATTCTCATGGCGACAGTGGGGCTGATCCTTTTGCTTGCAGATTCCAGCGATTTCAGCCTGCATTCAGGGGATTTTCTGACACTTATCTGTGCATTTATGTTTGCATTTCATATCCTGTTCATGGGGCACTTTGTCCGGCAGACCAATTACCGACACCTGATTTTTGTAATGATGGTCTGCAGCGCAGTCCTTTGTTCCCTGATGACGCCTTTACTGGAGTCGCCCTTTATTACATGGGACCCTTATTTAATATTCTATTTTTTTGTGCTGGGTGTTCTTGCTACTGCAGCAGCATTTTTCATCCAGGCATGGGCCCAGCAATATTCAAACCCCAATCACACTGCATTGATTTTCAGTCTTGAACCTGTGTTTGCCACTGTATTTGCCTTTATATTCCTGGATCAGAGTTTCTCTGCAAAGGAGTGGACAGGAGGAATACTGATCCTGGCCGGAATTCTTGTATCACAAATCAGGAGATCTTATTCCAGGGCCTGAATCCCGTTGTTATTTTCCGATGCATTTATCTCATGGGATCGTTCTTCCTCTATTTCAAATCCCATATCTTCAACCATTTTTATTACCTCGGCAGGTGTCTGACCCGGTGTCGTAAGGTAATGACTTACAAATATCGAGTTGGCAGGATAAAGTGATAATGACTGGAGAGATCTTAGATTGTATTCCCTGCCTCCGGCTATTCTAATCTCGGTTTTTGGATTTAGAAAACGCATCAGACATAATACGGATAAGCATTTTACAGGTATGAGATTGCTGGAATCTTCAAGGGGGGTACCCGGCACGGGATTCAGGAAATTAACAGGTATGGAGTCAGGGGATAGACTTTTTAAGGCAAAGGCCGTATCTATAATATCCTTACTGCTCTCACCCATCCCGAAAATAGCACCGCAGCAAAGCTCCATCCCGGCGGAACGGGCGTTCTGAAGCGTTTCAATCCTTTCTTTGAATGAATGTGTTGAACAGATATCAGGATAGTACCTTTCACTTGTATTAAAATTATGGTTGTATCGGTCTACTCCGGCTTTTTTTAATTCAATGGCATCATCTTTTGTCAGGAGCCCGAGCGAAGTGCAAATTTCAATCTTCATTTCCTGTTTGATAGTTTTTATCGTGTCACATATTTTTTTTAACTCTGCCTTTTCAAGAGACCGGCCGCTGGTGACTATGCAGTACCTTTTTGCTTTTGAATTTTCAGCGGTTCTGGCCCCGGACAATATAGCTTCAGTTCCGACCAGTGGATATTTAGTTATTTCGGCATCCGAAACCTTTGATTGACTGCAATAGGAGCAATCCTCCGTGCACAGGCCGCTCTTGGCATTAAATAACATATGTAAATAAACTGTTCTTCCGAAAAATCTGTTTCTCACCTTAAACGCGGCATGCAACAATTCTAAAATGTCTTCTTCCGGACAATCAAGTACTGCCCGGCATTCTTCCAGTGTCAACGTGGTATCGTTCAGGGCTTTTTGGGCGATGCGGTCATAATTCATTTTTATCTCCATTTATCGATCGGTTAAAATATTCTTCTTGACAACTGGTATCACAATGTGGCACTTATTACAAATGTATAATCGGTCCTGAATAAAATGAATACGAATATCGATATCAATAATGATCTTTTCTGCAAGGATCTTCCGACCCATCCGCAACCGGGGATGGGGAAGATACTGGTTACAGGTGCAACCGGGTATATTGGAGGGAGACTAGTCCCTGAACTCATTGCCAGGGGATACAAGGTAAGGGTAATGGTGAGGAGTGCTTCTCCCGAACATCAGCAGAGATGGCCCGGGGCTGAGGTTGTTATTGCGGATGCCCTTGATTATGACAGTATGAAAAATGCCATGGAGGGGATTCATACTGCGTATTATCTTATGCATTCTTTGTTGTTCGGCAAAAAAAATCTTGAAAAGACAGAAAATAGTGCTGCATTTAACTTCAGAATGGTCGCAAAAGAAAAGGATGTAAAAAGGATAATCTATCTTGGCGCGCTTGGGGATGTAAACTCGAACCTTTCAACGCACTTAAGGAGCAGGATGGATGTTGCTCAGGAGCTGAAAAGAGGATCTGTCCCCGTTACAATACTTCGAGCTGCGATTATTATCGGGTCCGGGAGCGCCTCATATGAAGTAATAAAACATCTTGTTATGAAATTTCCCTTACTTTTTATACCCTACTGGGCGAATACCGAGTGTCAGCCCATTGGTATCAGGGATGTTATTAAATACCTGGTCGGTGTTCTGGAAGAGCCGGATACCGCAGGTAAGACATTTGATATAGGCGGAAATGATGTTTTAACCTATAAGATGATGTTAAAGGTCCTGGCTGACCAGATGGGAAAACGCCTGTATTTTTCACCTTCACCTGTCTCCTGGATAGCCCCCTATGCATATATTGCGAATATGTTTACTACTGTCCCGGCTCCGATTATCTGGTGTCTGCTGGAAGGAATAAAAAACAGGGTGGTTTGTAAGGATGATGAAATAAAAACCAGAATACCTTTTCAGGTCCTGTCCTACAGAGAATCTGTTAAAAGGGCTCTGATTCGCGATGAAAGGGACAATATCGATACCAGATGGTCAGACGCGTATCCGCCGGAACATGACCTGACTCCCAAACTGCATGAGCTTGAAACACCGCCCGCATTTACTGTCTCCTATGCTATTTTTACAAAAAAAGATCCTCAATCGCTGTTCCAGTCAATTTGCAGGATAGGCGGAAAAAAGGGATGGTTTAATAACAACTGGATGTGGAGATTGAGGGGTATTCTTGACAGAATTTTGATGGGTGTAGGTACTGCCAGGGGCAGACGAAGTTTATCGACTCTAAGGGTAAATGATGTGATAGATTTCTGGAGAGTCGAAGATATAAAGTATGGCAACAGGATACTTCTCCGGGCAGAGATGAAACTGCCGGGAAGGGCATGGCTGGAATTCAAGATAGCAAACGGGGACAGGGCCAACAGATTAAAGGTAAAGGCCTTTTATCAGCCGCATGGCATTTTCGGTGTAATCTACTGGTATATTTTTCTTCCCTTCCACAATGTCATTTTTGAGGGGCTTATCAGACAGATAGAAAAACGATGTGAGTACCCTGTCTGAGAACTGATATCACAGAGATTTAACCACCAGAACAGCGACACCGTCAAGGTTTCTCACCAGCTTTACACTAAGGTCTCCCATTACGAATTCCTCGGCCTTTGACATTTTTTTGCGACCGATTATTATCAGGTCCACTTTTCTTTTTTTACACTGGTCTATAACCCCGTCTGCCAGGGTCGTATATGGTTCCAGTACAATGTCTACATCGATTTTGTCCGGATCAAAGCCGTTTTCTACCAGTTTTTCTCTGGCGCTTTCCAGGGCACTTTTTAACCTTGATTCTCTTTCCGCGCTGAATGTCTTGCCCATCAGCTCTTCTGATGCGGATGGTTTTCTGAACAGATGGCACAGTGAAATACTGGTATTATCACGAGAAAAGGATGAGTTGACAAGAAAGTCGATCACGCCTTTTGAACTGATAGAATCATTAAAAGCCACTAAAATCGAATTACCCAAAAAAAATCTCCTTATTTAAATAGATTAAATTCCGCAGAAAATTTAATTGCCTCACGAGTTACAGGCCTTGCATTAGCCTTTTGGGCAGGCTCTCAAGAGAGACTTTTACTTTTTCAAAAAAGTTTTTAAGCCCGTTATATTCGATTACAAGACCCAGTTGGGTCGCAAGAACGCTGATACTGTCAATATCCTCTTCATGAATTTCCCATTTTTTATCCTGATAGATCCTCATAAGGCCGATCACGTATTCACGGAATTTTATCGGGAGAGACAGCATTGAAACTATTCCTTCTTTTTCGGCCTCCTTCGGATATTGCACTCGGGGATCTGTCTGCATATCCTCAACAAAAACAGGAATTCCCTTTGTAAATGCAGAGTATGAATCCTTGGCAAATACCGGGCCTTTTGTGAGATAGCCGTCACTGATTCCATAACTCGCAACGGGAAACAGTTGATTTTCCCTTTCATCATAAAGCATGATACTGCAGCCCTTTGACATGAAAGTTTTTGTTGTCCTTTCAGCCAGATGCATTATCAGCAGATTGAGATCATCGTAAGTTGATATTGCATGGCTGATCGCTTTGAATTCGTTAAGGTAAAACTTCCTTTCCAGTTTTTGGCCCATAGTCATTCCTCGTAATTATATTGTTAAGTTATACCTTTATTAATAACATTATTTTTTTGATTTGAGGTTTTTTTCTGACATTTACTGTTTTATGCCGCTGATCATGTAGATTCCGTAATTGGCCCTCAAATCAGGTGAAAAATTTATGATCCTGCCCGGTTTATTATGACCATTGGTATATACTGCTGCCTCTTTCAGTATTTTAAAACCAACTTTTCGTGTGAATTTCCGGAAATCTTTCAGTGTAATAACCCTGATATTCGGTGTGTCATACCATTCATACGGGAGCTGAGATGTCTTGGGGGCGTGCCCTGTCAGTAAAAGTTTTAAACGCACAAGCCAGTGGCTGAAACTTGGAAAACTGACGATCCCTTTTTTCCCGATCCTCATCAGTTCCTTTAATAGCCTGGCAGGTTCATAGACCTGTTGAAGGGTCTGACTCAATATTACATAGTCAAACTGCTTATCAGGATAATCAAGGACTTCCTGATTGATATCACCCTGTAAAACAGTGAGCCCCTTTTCAATACAGCTGGCCACCTTCGCTTCAATACGTTCAATACCAATGCCCCTGACATTGCGTTTGTTTTTCAATAACCTCAGGAGATCTCCCTCTCCGCAGCCGAGGTCAAGTATCTTTGACCCAGGTTCAATCCAGGAGGCTATTATCTCCAGATCAAAGCGGATTTTCTTATTGTTATCTTTCGCTGTATACACGTTTTAAAAATCCCCGGATCATTGCAGTCAACCGTTCATTAGGAAGGAGAAAGGCATCATGCCCCCACTTTGCCTCGATTTCACAAAAACTGACATCAAGCCCGCATTTTTTCATGGACTGCACCATTGCCCTGGATTGATAGGTGGGGTAAAGCCAGTCAGATGTGAATGAAACTACAAGGAATTTGGCGTATGTCCTGCTGAAGGTTTCAAATATTGTACTTCCAATGTGCTGCCTTTCGAGATCAAAATAATCGGCAGCCTTTGTGATATATAAAAAGGAATTGGCATCAAACCTTTCCACAAATTTTTTGCCCTGGTATCTTAGGTAGCTTTCAACCTGGAAGTCCGCATCGAAATAGTAGGAAAAATCCTTTTTGTCCTGAAGTCTCCGCCCGAATTTTTCGCGCATGGACTCGTCCGACAGATATGTGATGTGTCCGATCATCCGGGCGACTGCGAGGCCCAGATCCGGCTTGCTGCCTGAATAATAATTTCCGTTATTCCAGTTCGGATCAGCCATTATTGCCTGTCTGGCTACTTCATTAAAAGCGATTGCCAGGGCAGAATGTTTTGTAGTAGTAGCCAGAGGAATCGCAGATAAAACCATGTCAGGGTATCTGACGGCCCATTCAAGCACCTGCATGCCTCCAATGGAGCCTCCAACTACCGAGACAATTTTTTTTATCCCCAGGTGATCAATCAATGCTTTCTGGGCCCTTACCATATCACCTATCGTTACCACCGGAAAATCAAGGCCATATGGCCTGCCTGTTTCAGGGTTCAGCGAGCCAGGGCCCGTAGCACCCATACAGCTTCCGAGAATGTTGGAACAGACGACAAAAAACTCATTCGTGTCTATTCCTTTACCGGGGCCTACCATGATGTCCCACCATCCCGGACTCGGATCATCTTCGCTGTAATACCCCGCAGCGTGCGAGTCTCCCGAAAGGGCATGCATCACAAGGATGGTATTGTCTCTTTTACGATTTAATTTACCATAGGTTTCATATGCAATGGTTACAGGGCCCAGTTTTTCGCCGCTTTCCAGGACCATCTCATCAGGTGAACCTGCAAAGGTGAAATATTTTTTTTCAACGATCCCTACTGAAATCCCGGTTTTATCATGTTCTATATATTCACTCATTTTTAAAGACTGTTCAATGCCTGCTCCAGGTCCGAACATATGTCCTCCGCCGACTCGATTCCTACTGACAGCCTTATCATGTCGGGTGTTATGGAGAGACTTTTCTTTACCTCTTCATCAAAGGAGATATACTGGGAAGAATAGGGATGAATAACAAGACTCTTGACGTCTCCCAGATTTGCGAGGTGATATACCAGTTTCAGGCTGTTTATGAATTTAAAACAGGTCTCCTGATCCCTCAGACCAAAGGTAAGCATGCCGCCAAATCCTTTCCCCTCGAATTGCTTTAATGCGATGTCGTGGGATTTATGATCTGTAAGCCCCGGATAATTCAACCAGCATATTTCGGGCCTTTCTTTCAGATAGTTGGCAACCTTCAGTGTGTTTTCCATATGCCTTTCCATCCTGAGTGCAAGGGTGTCAAGACCGAGCATTGTAAGATATGAATGTAACGGCGCCTGTGTTGTTCCGAAATTGATATGGTGCTCACGCCATATCTTATCCAGAAAGGCAAGATCTCCCTTTTTATCGATAAAAGGTTTAAGATCCGGAAACCTCGAATTGTTCCAGTCAAAGCTGCCGCCATCTATGACGATGCCGCCTGTGGCGCTGCCATGTCCGTTCAGGTACTTTGTTGTGGAATGCAGGACAACATCGGCCCCCAGTTCCAGAGGACGGCAGAGATAAGGTGTCGCAAGAGTATTATCCACCAGCAACGGTATCCCGCTGGAGTGGGCAAGGTCCGCAGCCCTGGAAATATCGGGGATATCCATCTTCGGATTTCCTATTGTTTCAAGATATATAAAGCGTGTCTTTTCATTGATAGCGTTTTTAACAGCATCCAGATCTGTAGACTCTACCATATGCGCCTTGATATCATATTTTTGAAAAATCTTATTAAACAGAAGGTATGTCGACATAAAAAGAGAATTGCCGGTAACGAACTCATCACCGGCGCGCAGCAGGGCCATGCAGGCATTGGCAATAGCCGCCATCCCCGATGACATGACTATGGCGCCTTTACCACCTTCAAGATTTGTAATTTTTTCTTCAAGTATTCTATTGGTGGGGTTTGTCAGCCGCATATAAATATGGTCGGTCGTTTTCCCTGCAAAGGTATCCATTAAATTTTCAGCAGTGGGATGCATATGGGAGGCATTCTGATATATAGGGGCAAGAGTTGAGCCCTTCCATTCTTCGGGATTCTGACCCGCGTGTATTACCCTCGTATGAAAACTCATAGAATTTCTGTTCGTCATGCCATCTCTCCTTTTTACCGTGTATCATTAAAGCTTGAATCTGAAATTTCCTCCAAATATCCCGACAATATGCTGAAAAATAAAATGGAGTAATCTTAAGTCGTTATTGTATTAATGTGCCACAATGTGATACAATTTGTCAATTGGTAAAAATATTATAACAATGTAGTTTGTCAGGAGATTATCTGATTTTCAGAATTCTTCGCAGGCAGGATAATTTTAAAGGTAGTGCCTTTTCCGGGGGCACTTTCAACATAAATATTCCCCCCGTTTTGCTCAATGAATCTTTTAGTGACAGCAAGGCCTAATCCTGTTCCCTTGGCTTTTGTTGTGAAAAACGGCTTAAAGATATCTTTTATTTTATCAGCGCCTATCCCTTTCCCCGTGTCTTTTATCTCTATTGTAACCGTATTATCTTTATCCTCATACCGTGTCATTACCTTCAGTGTTCCGCCATCCTGCATCGCATCAAAGGCGTTTAAAATCAGATTGAGGAACGATTGTTCCAGCTGCATGGGATCGACTGATATTAGCGGCAGCAGGTCGCTGAGATCCATTTCAATTTTAATAGGATTTTTATCTCTTGAAGAAAAAGTCGGATGTTTGCTCGCGAACCGGACATTTTTTTCAAGCTCCCTGTTGATATCCGTTAGAATAAATTGCGGCTTTGGAGGCTTTGCAAAATCAAGGAGACTTTTTAACAATAATTCGATCTGCTTTATTTTCTGGATTGCCTGGATGCCTATTTCCTTGTCACTTTCAGGGATATTGGTTTCCTCTGTAAGTAGTTCCAGAGTTACCTTTATTCCGGATAGAGGATTTTTGATCTCATGCGCCAGGCCGGCAGCCAGTTCTCCGATTATAGCCATCTGCTCGGCACGCTGCATATTCTGCATCTGCTCTTTCAGTGAAGCGGCCATTTCGTTAAATGAAGTTGCAACCTCCCCGAACTCATCCTTTAAGCCTGAAATCCTGTGATCCAGGTCACCACTCTTCAATTTTCTGGTAGCCTCCAGAAGCGTTTTTATAGGTTGTGTAAGCTGTCTCGTAAAAAGATAAGTTATGAAAACAACAAAAAAAGGGGTTAAGATGATAAGCGCATATACTGTATTTTCTGTAGTCCGGACATCTTTAAGTATTGACCTGGTCCTTTTTTCCAGCTTGCCGGTGGTAAAATGCACCATAGTATTTACCTGGTTCACTAAATCATCAGATAAATGAAATGCCTTTTTCTCCTCCGCCTCGACCATCCTTTTATTATCACGTATTGTCAGAATTCTGCTTACATGGGATTTATATATTTCCACTTTTTTCTTCAGGTCGGATAATCTTTTTTCAATATCCGGCTGATGATGACAGTTGAAACATGCCGTCAATATCTTATCAAGGTCTAAAACATTGGATATTATGGTATCTGTATCCCGGGCAAAGGGTGTGCCCCTGAGGTCAAGATCGGCCTGGGTTTTTCCCATGTGAATCAGCAAATGTTCTCTTAATATTTCTATCTGATGGAGCATTATCAGGTAGTTCTGCTTGGCTGCTGTCTGCTGAACATTTCTTATAATATATATCCCTCCTATAAGAAAAATTACCGCGCAAAAAGACAGGGAAATAATCATTATTTTTTTCATAATATAATTCAGCCGGTTTAAAGATAAGTATTAAGCACAATAATATTATTCATCGGTATAATCAAAAGTTTTAAGGTCCAGACCTATTTCGCCGGCATAATCGTAGACGCTTTGATAGTCTTTATTGTTTGTTACTATGAATTTGAGAGCGCCAAACGCTGTTAAGACCTTTTTCCCCTCAGGATCGTTATTCATACCCAGCAGGGTTTCCTTGATTTTGTTTCTTATTTTTTTGTCTATATTCTCGCTCAGTGCCAGTGCGTTTTCAGGTACATCAGGCGACCTGGCAAGGATTTTCAGTTCGTTTGCTATCCTCGGATCTTTCTGCTCAAGCCGGTCAAAAATAGTATTTTTTGCAGCACCGATATCGGCATTCCTGTTAAGGACATCATATATCGCATCCGTATGAGTCCCTGTAAAATAGGTCTTTTTAAAAAATTTATTATAATCGGTAATTCCATTATGTTTAAAGTAGTAAAGGGGCAGCAGATAACCGGCTGTAGTCGCTTTATCAACAAAGGCAAATGTCTTCCCTTTCATATCGTGAATCCCATTGATACCGGAATCATTCCTTACAAATATAAGCCCGTGGTATGTGGAAGTGCCATCAGGACTTTCAGGCCGCGCGATAGGAATAACCCCCAGTTTTGAGTGGGCAATCGCATAGATAAAACTGCCGAAAAAAGCACCGTCCAGTTTAAATTTTTTAAAGTCCTTCACAATATCCCCGTATTTGGTGAGGGCCTTGAACTCTATATGTATATTTGTTTTTTTCTCCAGGTAATCACCTATATGTTTATAGCGGCTGAGCTGTGCGAATATGTTTTGTTCGGGGATAAGACCTATTCTAAGTGTAATCTTGTCCTTTGAGGTTTTTGACGCTTTTTCAGTTTTGCTTTGCGAACACCCGGAGGTTAATAAAAGGCAGGTTAATGTTGAAACTGCAATTACTCGAAAAAAATTCTTGTTTATCACCATTTTTAAAGCCTATTAATTATTACAAGATTCATTAAGTTATCAGCCTGAATTAAAATACCACAATGTGACACACCTTAACATAACTTAAAAATGAGGTAAAGAAATTAGTCTAAAAGTTATATAGTCATTATTAGATTTTCGGTGATATCACGGGTATTACATGGTGATTTAACCAGAACATTATCAGTGCCCGGGAAAAATATCCATACAATAATTTAGTATGTAATGTATCATATTGTTATTGTTGATGAATTATAGTTGTATGATTATTGTTGCTATGGCACCCAAGTTGCTTTTATGATTTTCATGTCTGATAAAACAATTCTGATCATAGATGATGATACACTTCTGTGCTGGGTACTCAAAAGGAGGCTCTCTCCTATGGGAATCAATGCTGTAAGTGCGTCTACCGGGAGCGAAGGTCTGATTAAAGTCAGGCAGCAGACATTTGATATTATTTTTATTGACATCAATCTCCCCGACATTAACGGACTTGAACTGCTGGACAAAATTAAGGAAATTTCTCTTCTTTCAAAACTCATCGTTATTACCGCAGAAACAAATGAAGACTACAGACTGGATGCGATCAATAAAGGAGCTTTCGATTTTATTGAAAAACCTTTTGGGTTCTCCGAGATAAAAAAAGTTGTAAACAGTATATTCTCAGTATGAGGATGGGGCGTTTATTGGGAATCAGGCGTATTATCTTTAAAAAATTCAGGAAGATAAAACTCCTCATATCTTGTAATTATGCCCACAATTTCTAAAGTTGTCAGATCTGATATCCTATGCTCTGAAAAACCCAGTTTCTTGAAGTTTAAAATGCTTTTTTTATCATTATGACATTCTTTGCATTCGTAGCCTTTGGGTTTGATATTTTCATGAAACTGATTTGTTACACCAGCCCTCTGATCAGGGGTCAGTTGATCCCTTACCCTCATGAAATCCTTTGCCATAGGCGCGTCCTGTATTTGAATAGCCAGCTGAAGCTTATTTGTTTCTACGTGATCCTTGGATGAATAATCCTCCAGCCTGGTTTTAACATAAGGGGCTATCTTTGCATATTTGTTTCCCTGGATGAGCGCTTCCGTTTGATGATCATAAGCGGTTCCGAAAAACGGCCCTTTAGGATTCTTCTCAAATGGGCTGTACCATTTATATACAATCTCGGTCCCGGGTTTTTCCTTAATATGGCAGGTCTCGCATACAAGATACTGGGTATGCATATTCATCAGTGATCTTATTTTTTTATTCTTTCTATGGGGTAAATCCGAATGGCATATATAACAGACCGGACGTTTGTCTTCGGGAATCCGCGGATAAGGAACCGTAATGTGAAAATGCTTGTGTTTTACCATCTCCTCACGACGTTTTGCTGCCATTAAAATCGGGGATTCCTTTGCTTTCTCATACTTTTTCAACATTGGCCTTAATAGACCCGGGCCATCCGGTGAAATGGTCATGTGGAAAATTACACCTACAAAAACAGTAAGTGTAAACAGCATTATAAAAAAGCCCAGTATATATGATATGAGAGGGTGGTTTTCCCTTTTTGATTGTCCCTGCAATTGTATTCCTCCAATTGATTCGACAGTAAAGCACTATCCTGAAAAATCTCGTTGATCTCTAAAGTATTTTAATCGTCCTGCTCGTCCCCGTTACTCTTCTGTTTTATTTCAAGTTCACGTTCTATCAAAAGCCTTCTCATGTACTCTCTTTCTTCCGGTATCTCTTTCAGATTATTTATGTATTCCAGAAAGTGTTCTTCTATCTGGTGTTCTCTTGTGATTCTTCCGGTTAGAACTGTCCACTGGATCGGGAATCTTCCGGGGACAAGATGTACATTACTCATATGCCATAGGGCCAGCACTATTAAGGCCATAATGGCTTCGTCAGCATGCATCAGTCTTGCGAGTTCCTGTAGAAATGCCGCTCCACTCTCCGAGGATGTCTGAGGCAGAAGTGCACCTATGGTTGACGAAAACACTTTTGCCACAATATCAGGAAACAGAAGGGCTGTACCTGCACCTATCAGGACCATAGTTCCCCATATTATGGCAAGGTAATGCAGCTTTTGTTTATACATGAATTTCTCCATCTTTGGCCTGTAGGGTGTCCGTCCCAGAAAAAATTTAATATCGTTGATCATATCGAACAGGTCCTGAAGTCTTGGAATCTGTGTCCGTCTGTAATCAAATTCTTTCCTGATTATTTTTTGAACGGTCCCTCCAACTACGGTAACAAGATGATACAACGAAGCTAATATCATTATGGAAGCCGCGATCTTATGTACGCGTGTTGAGACTTCTATCCCGCCAAAGAGCGATACCATATAATGAGACCAACTGAGATTGCTGAAATAGATGGGCAGCCCGGTTGCAGCAAGTACGATAAAGGTGGAAAAAATCAGGAAATGCTGTACCATTATATGCCTGGAATAACGCGGCAGATCTCCCATGGGATCTGATGTTACATATTTATAGATATCTCTTGGTATATTGCCGACTCCCTCAACGTAGGTCAGGTAATCGGAATCTGTTTCAGTTTTCTTTTTGAATGCGGTTTTCATATTATCTATTATGGTTCCAACGCTGTTCATGTAGGCTCCTGTTATATCTTATTTTCGGTTGCTTTTTTCTCTCCGCCAGGAAGTACCGTTCCTGAGTATAAAATGGATACCGTTCTTTTTTCTGCCAAATGTCTCAAAGAGCATCAGGCCTACAAGGCCGAGAACGGAACCATAAAGCGCCAATCTAAGGAAAATACTCACAAAATGAATTACCGGATGACCTTCTTCATGGGCGAGCGGATGAACAGCAACTTTTATAAACCATTTGTTTGTCCTTTTATGACACTGTCCGCAGGTTTTGAGGATATTATTTTTGTTGATTGTGGATTTTATGTTATCCGGTAGATAAATATCATGAAGGGCATTACTCGCATGACAACTGATACAGTCCGCAGCCCTCTGAGAGCCCAGCATGACAAGTTTCCCATGTATTCGAGCGATTATATGTATCTACGGCATCAATAACCTTTTCCGGGGCATTAAGGCTTTTCATGAGGGCCTTATCAGCGTGACATTTTGAACAGAGCGCTACAATTTCCTGAGGGGATCTTGAGGTCTTACGCCTCAGCCTGTGGGTAATGTGTTTATAGGCCTGAATAACACCGGATTCTACATGACAGTTGAAACAGCGTTTAAGCGTTGTATCATAATTTATAAGACTTCCCGGGACTCTTGTGAACAACGGGTTGAGGTGACAGAATTTACAATCCGGCTGGGCTTTTTTCAGCTTTTCCGTGTTCTTTTTCCCGTGAACGCTGCTTTTGAATATGTTTATTATTTTATCATGAGAAAAATATTCTTTAGTAAAAGGCGGTATTATATGGCATTTAACACCACAATTGACCTTCTGCGTTGATGCGTCATGGGGGATCTTCGTAATATAGGTATGGCAGTGACTGCAGGCAACACTCCTGTGAACACTGTGGTCAAACATCATTGGATCAACATTATAATTATGCCTTACGCCGTTATCGTCTATCCTGCCCAAAAATCTGTATTTATGGCACATCAGGCAGTTTTCCTTATCGGCTGCCTTTGCAGGAAGGCATTGGATAAACAATGTGCCTATTATCAATAACAATGCAACCGCATAATTCATATTGTATTTACATGGACTCAATGTAGAACCTCTTCCATATTTTAAATATATTTTTACAGGTTTTATAATGCAGTATCAATAACATATAAGAAAACCACCAGTTAAAATATTGCCATAGCGTGTCTCATAATGTGGTACCGTTTTCAAGTACTATAAGTAAAAAAAAATTAAAAAATATTACAGTGACCCGTAGCTATGCAGCCCGGGGAGATAGTTTACCCCGAAATAAGTAAACAGGACCGCCAGAAAACCCAGTATGGACAGCCAGGCTATACGTTTACCGTTCCAGCCCCTCATCATCCTGGCGTGGAGAAGCACGGCGTATATAAACCATGTGATTAGTGACCACGTCTCCTTGGGGTCCCAACTCCAGTAGCGGCCCCAGGCGGAATTGGCCCAGACAGAGCCTGATATTATCCCTACAGTAAGGAAAAGAAAACCGAACATTATCAACCGGTAATTCAGCTCATTCAAGATCTCGGGTTTTGGGAAAATAGATAAAAAAGAATTTTTATTTTCCTTATCAGTATTTTTAAGAAGGTACATCATGCTTACGCCTACGGAGATAGCAAATGCAGCGTAACCGATGAAACAGGTGATAACATGTCCTATAAGCCAGTTGCTTTTTAAAACAGGGACCAGGGGTTCTATACGATCATTTATATTGGGGGATAATGAAGCATAGGCCATGGCTAAAAAAGCAAAGAGAGTAACAAATGTGCCCACGATTCGGTATCCGTATTTCTTTTCTATTATGAGATAAAACAGGCATATTACCCACGAAAAGAATATAAGGGATTCATACATATTGGAAAATGGAGCATGTCCTATATTGAGCTTATAGGATTCCACCCATCGCATTATTATGCCAACGGTATGTCCGCAGAGGCCCACTATTGTTATAATGTAGGCCGATTTTTCCAGTATCTGTTTTTTAAAAACCCAGAAGGCTATGAATAAAAAAGCGGCAAAACCATATACAAAAGTTATTATTGATAAAATATTTGAACTGTTCATTTGAAATCCCTTTTTAAAATTTATTAAGTCACGGTAACTGGCTTTATCAGCATGACCACGGATGAAGAGCGCCTGTGCCTATTTCTCCTTTTCATTGAGTTTATTATAAAGCCAGGCTATTTTATTTTTCATTCCCAGTTTGTTTTTGTTCGATATACCTGAGACCATTATTTTATTGCCTTTTCCCTTGCTTGCAACTTCTACGCAGATTCTCTGGTGTGACATGAAAAAGGTTATAAAACACCCTATGATTATGAGGATAAAACCCGTATATACTACCCATACTCCGGGGTCCTTTGTTACCATAAGTCCCGTGTAGTATCGCGCTTTATAATCTGCAACAGAAAAAGACTCCTGGCCGTTTCTCATTCCATCAAATGTAGGGAATCTTAAAGGTATGACTATATTAACAGGTTTTTGATCCTTGGGTGTCAAAACGCCGATGAATGCCTCGCCGATGGCACGACCCCTGTAGTTAAAAGATTTGGCATAGTCTTTTATATCCAGCGTCCCCAACCCTTCAGGCAGATCCACCGGCTCATTGATTCGTGCGTCTATCTTATAAGACTTCTGCGAGGAGTTGCTCTTGCAGAGCAGGGTAACGCTCTCCGGAGGCAATTCACCATAACTTGACTGGAAAAAATTTATGCCCTGGTAACGCGCAGGAGAATTCATTACTATATTCTTCTGTAATACAGGCTTGCCGGATTTCAGCACAGTAATTGATGTCCTGAATTCCTTCGGAGAGCCTGATTTATAATAACTGACATAAAAGTCATCGCATCTTACAGTGAAGCCAAGTTTCCGCTTCAGGGGGCTGTTTGTGAGATCAACGGAGCTTATTTCTCCTCCTTCAGGGATGTTTACATATCCGTCAAATCCGTAAAGAGATCCCAGCAATGCACCGGCCAGCAGGAAAATTATGCTCAGGTGCACTATGTATACACCAAGGCGGGTCCATCGCCATTTTTCAGCAAAAATACAAAAGCCTTCCTCCGTCCTTTCTACTTTCTTATATCCGAACCCCTTTGTTACGACAGGGGTAAATATCCTTTCCAGTTCCTCTTTGGGCCGCTTGTCAGTAAATTCCATTTTATCGGGGTTGTTTCTGAACCTTGAGATATGAAACCGGTGTTCCTTGTCAAAAACTATTTTCCACACAGATGAAAGTCTGTCTATGGAGCACACAATGATATTCAGGGTTAAAAGCAGGATAAGAAACTGAAACCACCAGGAATGGTACATATCAAAAAGGTCAAATACGCGGAAAAACCTGTAAAAAAAATCACCGAACGACTGAACATAGCTGCCGGGACTTTCATTCTGGGGAATGAACGTGCCTATGATCGATGTCAAACCTATTGATGCCAGGAGTATGACACTCAGCGTCACTGATGAAAAAAATTTCCATATTCTATTTAAATAATCCAGGATGCACCTCCCTTTACACGTTGATCAATGCTTCTGCACATGCATTGATCGTTTTATTTGTAATTATATTGTTTTTGAGTAGCGTGAGTTATCCTCCTGCCTTTCCAGATATCCGTCAAAATTCATGGCTATATTCCGGATAAACAAACGCCCGTTTTCAGTTACTGTTATTTTTCTTTCTTCCAGGACAACAAGTCCGTCATCTATCATATCCTTTAGGTTGGAAAGGCCCCATGCAAAGTATCTGTCAAATTCAATTTTATATTTGTTTTCAATATAATCATAGTTTAGCTCAAAATCACACATCAGCCGTGTTATCACATCCCGCCTCAATATATCATCTTCATCAAGAATGAATCCCCTGGATACCGGCAGAAAACCTTCATCCAGTAGCCCGAAATAACCCTTTTCATCCTTTATATTCTGGGCATATATCCTGCCGAACTGACTGATACTCGTAAGCCCCATTGCATAAAGATCGGTTCCCGCGTGGGTGCTGTACCCCTGAAAATTCCTGTACATCCTCTTTTCTCTCAAGGCTATTGCGAGTTCATCGTCAGGTTTGGCAAAATGGTCCATACCGATAAAGACGTAGCCAGCCTCCAGAAGCTTTTCTATGGACATCTTCAGGATACTTAATTTTGTCCCCGCCGACGGCAGATCCTCTGCCCGGATTGCCTTCATATGTTTTTTTACCCAGGGGATGTAGGCAAAATTGAACAGGGCAAGTCTGTTGGGCGATAATTCGATAACCCTGTCGATCGTCTTTTCAAAGGAATCGATGGTCTGAAAGGGAAGGCCATACATCAGGTCCAGGTTAAAGCTCTGAAAACCCAGCTCCCTGACCCATGATATAACCCGTGCTGTAAGTTCTTCGGGCTGTATCCTGTTGACGGCCCTCTGGACATCTTCATTGAAATCCTGAACACCCATGCTTATCCTGTTGAAACCGCCTCTTCTAAGGGCCATAAGATGTTCTCTGGTCAGTTCCCTCGGGTCGATCTCGCATCCGGCCTCAATATCCTTTTTTAAACTGAAACGCTGCCTGATGTAATCTGCCAGGTCATCTATTTCATCAGGATCGAGATGGGTAGGTGTGCCGCCTCCCCAGTGCATCTGGATTGCCTTCCTGTCCGATGACAGCATCCCGCTGATCATGTCTATTTCACGTTTCAGGTAGGATACATATCTTTTTATCCTGTCCCTGCTGCGGGTAACCATCATATTGCATCCGCAAAAATAGCAGAGGGAATCACAGTAGGGGAGGTGAAAGTATAATGATAAATCCGGAAAATCGGAAAGGCTGTTTGTCCTTGCGATCTCTTCCTTTAAATTCACCCGGGTAAAGGAGTCATGAAAATGGGTGGCAGGCGGGTAGCTCGTATAACGCGGACCCGGTTTGTCATATTTTTTTATCAGATCGACATTTATTTCAATCAATGTTTTTCCCGCTTTCTTTTTTTACATAATCAACCAGCGCCTTGAGGTTCTCCGGAGGTATGTCGGGAAGTATCCCGTGACCAAGGTTAAATATGTGGCCGGGGCCGTTCCCAAAGGATTTAAGGATCTTTGATGCCTCATTTTCTATCTTTTCATGGCCGGCATAGAGGACCGTCGGGTCCAGATTTCCCTGGAGTGCTATCCTGCTGTTGGTTATTTCTCTTACTTTGCCTATGTTTACTGTCCAGTCCAGCCCAAGGACATCCGCACCACAGGTGGCAAGTTCCCTGAAACTGAAATGAACGCCCTTGGTAAAGACTATTACCGGCTTTTCTTCTCTTTTTATTTTTGAGATAACCTTTTCAATGTACTTTAATGAAAATGTCAGGAAATCGTCCTGGGAAAGTATGCCTCCCCATGTGTCAAATATCTGGACCGCGTCGACGCCTGCATCCATCTGGGCATTTAGATAGTCCGCAACTGAATCGGTAATCCTGTCAAGGAGCCTGTGGGCAAGGGAAGGGGCATCATATATCATCCTTTTGAGCTTTGAAAAATTCTTGGAGCCTTTTCCTTCAACCATATAGGCCATGAGTGTCCACGGGGAACCGCTGAAACCTATCAGGGGCACGCGTCCGTTCAATTCCCGTTTGGTAAGTTCAATGGCATCGAGCACATACCTTAAATCCGTTGACGGATCGGCAGTCTTCAGTTTTTCAACATCCGAACTGTCTTTTATTGGATCCGGAAATAACGGCCCGGTGCCTTCGTTCATCTCAAAGGGCATTCCCATGGCCTCGGGGATGACAAGTATATCGGAGAAGATAATAGCCGCATCGACTCCTATTATATCTACCGGTTGAACGGTGACCTCCGCAGCAAGTTCCGGGGTTTTACAAAGTGTCAGAAAATCTGCCTTTTCGCGAACCTGTCTGTATTCCGGTAAATAACGCCCTGCCTGGCGCATTACCCATATCGGGGTCCTTTCAACGGGTAAACGTTTGCATGCCCGCAGAAAAAGATCGTTTTTAAGATCCGGCATTGGTTTTCTCCCTTGCTTTAAATCCCTGTATCATTTCTTTTAGCGACATCCCGCCCGGCGTTTTTGCATTGGGATTTATTTTGAGCAGTTCTTCCCAGGCCTTGACTGCACCTTCAACATCATCCATATCATGCATAAGCACAATCCCTTTATTAAACATGGCGATTTCATGTTTGGGATTCAATTTGATTGCCTTATCAAAACATTTGATTGCTTCTGACGGATTTCCGCTTTTTCGATACATCACTCCCAGATCGGTCCAGACATCAGCATTGTCGGGATTAAGGTTAAGTGATTTTTTGTATGCCCATATGGCCTTATCGTAATTATTTGAATCATAATAAAGGTGTCCCAGTTCTGTCCAGGAATCAAGATCATCCGGATCGGCTGATGTCTTTTTTTCAAGTTCAAATATCTTTGAGGCCATTTCATTCGAAATAGCCGGAGTTTCTTCCTTTGTCTGGTTCATGTCCATCTGTTGAACAGAAGGGACAGGGCCGGATTTGTAGATTGTCACAGCTACTCCGCCTATAAAACCTATTATCAGCATGATAACAGAAACAATCAATAATGTTTCCTTTTTAACAAATCCATCCATATTTTCTTTTTTCTTCGCCATATTTAAACTCCCGTCAAGCGCTTTTTCTATTTTCGTAACTCCTCATAGATTTCCTTCAATATCCTGTCCGCACCTTCCTGTAATAAATCCACGGCCAGGGCCTCTCCTGTCGCTTCAGGATCTATTTTATTGCCTTTTTTAGATTTTTTGAAAACCGTTTTCCCATCCAGTGATCCAACCATTGCAGAGAGGTACAGCTCGTTTTCTTTAATCTCTCCATATGCACCTATTGGAACCTGGCATCCTCCCTCAAGCGTTTTCAGCAATGAGCGTTCAGCCTTTACCGCCGCGTAAGTGTTTTCATTATGTATTGACTGAACTATTTCTTCAGCCATTCTGTTCCCGTTTTTAATCTGTATCCCTATGGCCCCCTGTCCAACCGCCGGAAGTATTTTATCAACACCGATAATGGATGATACATATTTTGAAAGTCCCAGTCTCTCAACACCTGCCCTTGCCAAAATAATGGCGTCCCAGTCAGAATCAATAAATTTTTTAATACGGGTAGGTACATTTCCCCTTAAATCGACCACGGTAATATCAGGCCTCAGGTGTTTTAGCTGGGATCTCCTGCGCAATGATCCTGTAGCGACAACCGCCCCCTGTTTAAGTGTTTCTATTGTTTCACCCTGTTTCCTGGCGATCAGCACGTCTTCGACATCATGACGTTTTGTGACAGCAGCGAGTTGCAACCCGTCAGGCATGGCCGTTTCCAGATCTTTGAGGCTGTGCACCGCTAAATCGACTCTTCCACTCAACAACTCAATTTCAAGTTCTTTGGTAAAAAGTCCCTTGTCCCCTATTTTTGAAAGAGCTACATCTATGATTTTATCACCCTTGGTCTGAACCTTCTTAAGGATGATTTCAACACCTTTACACAGCGTTTCCAGTCTTTCTTTAACGTGTTCGGATTGCCACAGGGCCAATTCACTGGACCTGGTGCCTATTATCAGTCTAGTTTTTTCTCCCAAAATATACCCATGTCTGATTTAAAATTTATCTTATCTGCTTTAATGCCGACTATATTCATTGACATTATAATCTGCTTAATTAATATACGTTGTACCCGCTAACCTTATGCCAGATACTGAGTGTTTCAGGCTGGCAAATAAAATACGGTAATCAAGAATGAAGAAATACATAGCAGTAACAATCATTATTTTAATAAATTTTGCCTGCTCTTCAGTGCCTGGTGACAGGATGCCATCTCGGGACATATCTGCTCCAGCTAAAATAAAATCCTATTCAGGGACTAATAAAAGTAAAACCATATCAAACAACACTAATATTCATTACAATACCAATTATTGCACCGAATGTCATACGAATTATCCAAAAAATCCAGAAATTGCAAAGCGGAATTTAAAATTCAACGGGGATTATAAACTCCTGTGCAAATGTCACTATGAAGGAGCCGGAAAGGACCCTCACCCTGTTGATATTATCCCCTCTCAGGAAATTAAAACTCGTATACCCTCCGGATTTCCGCTTTCTAACGGAAAGATTACCTGCGATACCTGCCATGATATTTCGATTCAATGCAAGGACATCCGTGAAGTTTATTACAGGCAGGAAAAATTTCTGAGAGGTGGCCTGTACAGTAATATTTTGGATGAATGTTTTCTATGTCATGATTCTAACAAGTTCAAGAAATACAACCCCCATAAACAACTTGACAAAAACGATGATATCATAAAAGAAACCTGCCTTTACTGCCATTCTGAAGTCCCGGACATCAAACTCAGAGACAACAAGGCCGAATCAAAACTTATCACAAGCCCCACTGCATTATGCAGAGGCTGCCATATGAATACCAGCGGGACGTCTCTGCACGATAAACATATCAGCAGAATACCTACTGCCGACGTTTTAGACCGAATCAGAGCGACTGAAAAAAAATTTAATATCAAACTCCCCCTGACTGCAGATGGGAAGGTTACCTGCATTACCTGCCATAATCCCCATGAAAAAAACCTTATCCCCGATTACCGGTCAGGTGCAATCGAGGCAGAAAAGTACGACACGTCATCCGGGTTTTCAGGTGCGGTATGCACCAAGTGTCATGAAATGAAATAATCCGGTGCAGGGATAACCACACACGAATATGGCATATAGTCCTGTCGCAGGCTGAAAAAGGATCATTTCAATATTTTCTCTATTTCTCAGTCCCAAAATCTATAACTGAAGGCATATAAAAGGTGGTATATGTGTCTATCATACTGGCTACTTCCGTAGAGGTTAAATGATCTATCCTGTTCTTCGGAAATCCCAGTTTTGCGTAATCAAAGTATCCGTCCTTTTTATGGCATTCAGTGCAAAACACCGGCTTTTCAGTTATATGCTCGTGGAGCTTCACCTTTGCCTGGGCAATCTGATCCGGAGTCAATTTGTTCTTAAGCCTTAGATATTCCCTGGCGGACGCGTCTTCTACCGGTCTGACAATTACCTCTGAGCCGTCAGGTCTTATCTCTACCGGAAAAATCTTAGCCGGGTATTTTCCGTATCCACCTTCAACTTTATCCGATATTGCTCCGGTCTCATGATCTACCCATGCAAAAAAATGCTTTTTGTTTCTTAAATCCTTTCTGGTATGACATACTGAGCAGGCCAGAAATCCGGTATGAAAATTGAGAAAGGCCCTGACTTTTTTCTCCTTGCTGTGAGGATATGTTCCATGACATGTCATGCAAATAGGTTCATAATGTGTCATCAGCCCTGTATCATCGTCAATCATGTGAAAATGGTCACGGTTTAATGTGCCTTTTTCCTGAACAATCTCACTAATAGTGTCTGCCCCACTTACCTTCTGTTTCGTGTCTGATGATTTTCCAACTGTTGTCTCCGGGAAATAAAGCTGTTTCAGCAGTAAAAGACTGAAAAGCACAAGTATAACGGCAGAAAAAATTTTAATCGAAATTATAATATTCTTTTTGTTCATGTCAGTATCTTGCCTGTAATCATCCGTTAATAGTATATAAGAAGCTTTTTGTCTTCCAGGGGGTTTTCTTCCTTGATATAAATCTTCTGAAGTTCAGGGTCTGCCATTATCTTTTTATAATGCACCGGGTATTCTTCCTTCATGTGCTCTTCATCAATCAAACCGGTGAGCCACAGGCTGTCTGTGGAGGATTCCCCGGGCTTTAAATGAACCTCATAGATGTGCCAGACTATTATCGCCAATCCGGCGAGTATTGCCTCCATCTGATGCACAATGGTAGCTATGTCAAGGTAAAATTTATTCCATAGCTGCTCTGTCCAGAGAAGGACTCCCGTAACGGACATTAAGGTAGTTCCGGCAATTAATGCCAGATACTCGAACTTGTGTTTATAGCTGAACCTGTCAAATTCAGGTTGTTTATCCTTTACTCCGAGTAAATAAAGCATATTGGAGACAAAGTCCTTGGCATCCTGAATCGTCGGGATCATGTTGATCAGCCAGCGTCTTCCTGCCGGTTTAAATATGACATAGTAAACGTGATAAATGCTGACCATTATCATTACAACCCCTGCAGTCCTGTGCAGAATACTCCTGACTCTAAAAACAGTCTCCTTTGAATCGCCGAGCAGGTTAATAACAGACTCCGGCAGTTTATCCATAAAACCCGTAATAATTAAAATTATAAAACATATAAGAAAAATCAGATGCTGATTTATTTCTGACCTGTTTAATCTTACAAAATACCTTTTGCGAGGTCTGCTGTCAGGATTCCGTGTATTTTCTCCCGAATCTGATGGTAAAGAATTTTCTTTCATAATGTGATCCTCAATAGAATATGTATTTTATTGGAATATTATTCTTTCCGGTAAAGTATATTTATGTGATTTCTTCATGATTGTTTTCCTTATGCGCTTTTCTTCTTTTTCTTCCTCTCAGAAAGTCGAGTCCCTGATGAAACAACATAAAACCAATTGTCAGACCGATCAGGGTCTGGTAGAAAAGGCGAATCAGGCGTAATACGGTGTATCTGAATACCTCCTTGTCAGGTATATCCTGTTTCGCTCTTTTCAGTAACAGGGTTTCTCTCTCCTTTTTCACTTCGGTGGCGATCTCTTTATTTGCCATTATTAAAGTTTTTTCACCATAGGCATGTACTCTACCGGTGGCAAACGCCTGTGTGGCCCTGGGATGGCATACCTGGATTCCACCCTGGTTGCTGCATGTCTTAACCCTGTTTTTTTTGTTTATGGGCGAAAGCGGATCAGTTCTTGGTCGTATATCATGGGCCGAATATCCAATCGGTATATGGCAGCTTATGCAGTCAGGAGCATCCTCGACACCGTATTTCAACTGTACCCAGTGAAATGTGTCTTTATAGGTCTCAATACTCTCAAGGCCATGACGATTCATTTTTTCTTTGTCTCCATGGCAGCTTGCGCACAGGGCTACAATCTCTTCATGGGTTCGCCTCCGTCTCATGCGATGAGTAAAATGGGAATAAAATCTTTGGGCCCACTTTTTTTCTGTATGACATCCTTCACACCTTGCCAGTGTCTCGTTTGAAAGGGCTTCGCTTCCGCCCCAGGCGCCGCTGTATGGATTGTACATACGGTTGGTATGGCAATACTTGCAGGTAGGCAGGTCTTCAGGATGCGCCTTGATTTTACCATCGTTTCCAAGGCCGTGAACACTGTTGTTAAATTTTTTTACCATATTGGCGTGGGAAAATTCTCTTTCAGTGGATGGTTCAATAATATGGCAGTTTGTAGAACAGTCCACAGGCTTTACATCCGTATGTGGTATTTTATCCAGCCCTATATGGCAGCTTGTGCATTTCAGTTTTCCATGAACCGAATTGGCAAATTTTTCCTCATTGATATACAGAATATGCTTTTTACCTTTTTCATCATAACGGCCCATGCTGGGATATCTGTGACAAAAAAGACAATTCTCTGTGTCATTTGCCATATTGTTTTCCGCCATTACGGGCGACAGGTTGGAAAAAACACAAAACAACATGAAAATGAGCGTAATTATCAGTTTAACTTTATTGGCCATAGTCGTGTTTTGTCCTATTCTTTTTTCTGTTTTTCAGCGGCATTGCCATCATCTTCGAATCCCGGATGAAGAATCCTTGGAATATAAAATTGTGTGTAATTTCGTATCATTCCTACAACTTCGGTGCTTATAAAGGCATCTATCTTTGTCTGCGGATAACCAAGTTCCTTGAAGGGGAGCAGGGGTGCCTCTTTCTGGTGACAGTCTTCGCATGTGTGGGCCTTTGTACTTACAATCTGATGTATTATTTTTTTTGATTTTGATTTTTGAATATCAGACAGTGTATCTTCATTTTCTTTGTATTCCAAGGCAAATTTTCTTCTTTCAGGAGTATCGATCCGTCTCACTTTACCGTTGACTTCTTCAAAGGGGATGATTTTCGCTTCATAGGTACCCGGGCTTACCCTCTCTTTTACAGGACTTTCAACAATATTTCCTGTTGTACGATCGTACCATTTGTAGGTTACTATTTTTATGTTATCTCCTGATTTCACATGACATGTCTCGCATGCTATAAAGGACGCGTGCATATTTGTAAACGCGCGTATTGCCTCTACCTTATCATGCGGGAAATCGCTGTGACATCCGACGCAATAGGATTGTTTGTCAGGTTTAAAATCAAATCCTATGTGATGGAAATGACCTTCCAGTTTTTTTTCATCCAAAATCTTATTATTGCCGAGATAATGTTTGACCCTTTCCTCTGTGTCAAGGATATCTTTTTTAAAATTTATTCCGTCGGTAGATTTTTTATTCTTATCCCTCATCGCCATTATCTCAAGTGTCTGTTTCCTTTGATTGCGTTCATCGACAATATGCTTGAAGGTAAGGTGCCATATAACTACGCTGAGAAAGACAGTTACAGCCATAAAGAAAAGTATGTATAACTTTTTAAAAAATGTTTTCACAAGGTATTCTCCTGTTTGTCCGATCCCTATATTAGAGGCGTTTTTTACTTCGGGATGTTTTTATTCCCTGCGCCCTTTATTCCGTTTCCATCTGTGTTTTATTGTATTCTTCCTGTGAAGATTCCTCTGTTTCCGAATCATGAGGCGGAAGGATTTCATCTTCAAGCCCTGCCTCTTTCATGATTTCGACATAATACTCATAATGATCTTCCACCATCAGCTCTTCGGTCAGATAACCGGTCAAAAACACTGTGCCCATTGGAAACACCGAAGTGGAAAAATGGACATTGTACCAGTGCCATATGAACAGAAAGAGTGCCGCCAGCAGCGCTTCATCGCTGTGGGCAATCAACGCGTAATTGATTACCCTGCCAGATATTATATGTGTAGCCAATGTCTTGAACCACATCATGAGCCCTGTAATGCCCAGTACTGGAGCACCCCAGAAAGGCGCCCAGTAGTCGGCCTTTTCTTTCCATGTCCATTCACCGCCCTCAGGGCGTTTGTTACTGATAAAAAAGAGATATTTGAGGAGGTTCAGTATGTCTTTCAAATCCTTCAGATTGGGCACCATGGGAAGACTTAAAAGTGTTCTGGCAAGATTTTTCAGGTTCAGGCCTTCCTTTTCTTTCAGGGGAATAATGTGGTTATGGTAAATATTCCACGTGAGGTAGCAAAGGTGATATAGAAACAGCAGGCACAGCATTGTTCCTGCTGTTTTATGAATGATCGGTGCGTATTTTATTCCTCCAAAAACAGAATAGAAGTCCCTTATCCATTGTACGTTATCAAATTTTAAAGGCATACCTGTTAAAGCAAGCACAATCACCAGTGTTGCAAGGGTAATGTGCTGAATCCTCTGGTGGAGGGTGAATCTGAAAAAATACTTTTTCCCGTTTTTTATTTTGACCTTGAGATGCGTGTTCATTTGGACCTTTTCCTCCTTTTAAACGTAAATCTGGGAAAAAGCCTTCGAAACTGATCCAGGAGCATTAATCCCATCAATGGCAAAAGTGTACAGCCTGTCAGGGCGATAAAAAAGACCTGAAAATAATATGTCCCGGGACTCTTTTCCGGATTGAATTCAGGATGGACTTTATATCTGGCGAGCTTTGGCGATGCATTGGGATGACAGTCTATGTTTCTGCATGCATTAATAATATTATCCTTATAGGTTGAAGACTCAGGGTTCTTGTAACTCAACATCTGGTGAACTGATTCACCGGGTCTTACGTGGCAGTCCAGGCAGTCGGGAATACGTTCATCCAGGAAACCGGCAGCCTTGCCGTGAAATGTTTCTCCATAGGAAAAAACTGCCCTGGTGGATAATCCGTGCCTTGCAACCAGTTCTTCATTATCGTGACACTTGGCGCATGTCTGCGCTATGTTTTCGGGATTCCTGAGCTTGTGGAGTCTTGTTGTAACGTGATTGTAAAACCTGAAGATGAAATCATCCTTTTTATGACAGACCCTGCATCTTCCGAGGGCTACATCTGAAATACCTGCACGTACCTTTTTAAAAAAGGAAATCGGCCTGTATAACGGGTTATCATGGCAATCCTTACACACAGGATAATCCTCGGCGTATTTTTTAGGTTTCCCGAATTTATCCACCTTCGAGTGAACGCTTTTATCAAGAAATGCCTCTACATCCTTATGGGAGAACTTTTCTTCACTGGAAGGTTCAGTTATGTGGCACTGCTGAAGGCAGTCTACTTTTTTAACCTTGCCGTGAGGTATTTTTGTTACATCGGAATGGCAGCCTTCACATTTTACCTTGGCGTGTACTGTGTTGTTAAATAATTTCTCATTAACATACAGCATCCTGAATTTCCCGTCATTATCGATCCTGCTTAAGCCCGGATATTTATGGCATAAAAGACAGTTGCCGACATCATTGGAATAGGAGGCAGCTGGAAAAAGAGCATTTATCGAAATAAATGTAAAAATCAGTAAAAAAGCCTTAATAAATAATTTAAACAACTTTATCTCCAGTTCGTTTCTTGGTAAAAATTATATCAAAGATATTCAATGATCTTGATTCCATCTGATCTATAAGAAATAAACTGAATTAATTTTGCAATGAGTATGCCATGAAGAATTAATAATATATAGGTCTATGATTTTATTGGGATATAGAGACGGTGAATTTTTAATCCAATATGATCTTCAAATAAATATTTGGTGAAATAACCATGACGATCAGGTGATTTTACCAGTCTTTTTCTGTTAAAAACACAGAAAAAATGATATATCTATGGTAATTCTGGTAGGATAGACTCTTAATATTATAGTTGGCATAGTAATTGCTGTAGGGTTAATTTTTTGGTATCGGATCCTTTTAGTTGATATTTAAATGAATCTGGTCGATTGGAATGAAAATTATGAAAAATTATTTTCCATATTATATACTGATATTTATATTTTTACTCACAGTGCCGGCCTCCAACTCTGTTGCCTCGGATGAAGATGGCTGCCTTATATGCCACAGATATCCGGGTCTGGTAAGTACTGAAAAAGGCAGAGATGGCGAAGATAGATTCATGGTACTGGATATCGATGAAGCTGCCTATCTGGCCTCGCCGCATGGCAAGTTGCGCTGCAGAAAATGTCATACTCAGATAACCAGGGTGCCTCATACAGGACAGACAGCGATTAACTGCAACACGAAGTGCCATCTTGATAAAAAAGATAAAAAATTAATAAAAAATTTCCCACTTGCCGGCTTCCATAAAAAGGAACAGTCCTATATAGTGAGCCTTGAGGCTGAATCAGCCTGCACTACATGCCATACCAATTATCCCCATTATGAAGATAAAGTTGTCAGGGCGTTTCTTAATATGCACACTGGATTTATCAAGTGTATAGTATGTCATGTAAAGAGAGAGAGATACAAGGATATTCATTTTGATTGGGAAAAACCCGAGAAGGTGAAGTTTTCCGGTAAAAGCTTTGGAAGTTACTATGACCCGAATACCGGAAAGGCTAAACAGAGCGGCGATCTGATATCAAGGATAGGGGCTTTTGTTGTCGACGGGGGCAGAAAGGATATTTTAGTTCATCCGGGTGATATTGAAAAGGCGAAAGAGTTTCTTTCAAACAAATCGTTAAGTGAAAAAGATAAAAAAAATGAGCTGGAATATTTCCATAAAGATATTGAAAAGAAGGAAATAAGTATGGTTTGTGAGGAATGTCATTCCTCAAACAGTATCCTGGATTTTGACCGGCTTGGCTTTAGTGAGAGAAAAAAGGAAAATCTGATCAATATAAATATTAAGGGGTTGATAGTTAAATATAAAAACTTTTATCTTCCGATGTTTCTCAATGAATAGGAAAAGGTACTCCCCCATAAAAATATTTAGTATGGCGGTTGCTTTTTTTGTCTAAAAATGTCTTTTTTGGAGTTAAAAGGCTTACTTGTTAAGCTACAGTTAAAAGTGGAGTTAACCTCTTATGCAGATTATATTCTTTTTAATATTTTTGACAGCATTCGTTTTTCCTGCCGCTCCGGCCTATGCCGTGAAAATAACCGGCATTAAACACCTTTTTGATATAACCCATAATTTTGCGGTATCCGAGCGCCGTGGCAGTGTCTGATAACGGCAATATATTTGTTCTGGACGGTGTGAACAACAAGATTAAGGTTTTTAATCACGGCGGAGAATATTTGACATCCTATGGAAAAGGAGGGGCCGGTGAAGGAGAATTCAATCAGCCACTGGGAATAAAAGTGGATAGTTCAGGTAATATTTATGTTGCAGACTCGGGCAATCATCGGGTAGAGATTTTGGACCCTGAAGGAAAATTTAAGGCCCAGATAAAGATACCTCCTAAAAATGTCCCCGCCGATCCAACTGATGTAGCCATAGATGAAAAAAGAAATCGCTGCTATGTCGTAGATAATGATAACCACTATATCCTTGTGTATAATCTTTCTACATTGAAACTGATTGACACATACGGCGGTCCGGGCTCTGAAAAGAGGAAATTTCGATATCCTTTTTTTATGACTCTCGATAAAAATGGATATCTCTATATAGTTGAAGTTATCAACACAAGGGTCCAGGTGCTTAATCCGGAAGGACTTTTTGTGGCCTACATAGGCGGCTGGGGTGTCGAGAAGGGTGAATTCTACAGACCAAAGGGTATAGCGATAGATAGTCATAACAGGGTATATGTCAGCGACAGTTATCTGGGGGTTATACAGGTCTTTAGCAATATCGGCGATTTTATCTCGGTAGTGGGCGATAAAAAAACCGGCAAGGTAAAAAAGTTTAAAACTCCCGTGGGTATTTGTATTGATCGATCAAACAGATTATATGTTGTGGAGATGTTTGCAGACAGAGTCGGGGTCTACAGTCTGGAAGGAGAATAACCGCGTATGGGTGGTAGTTACAGGTAATGAAGCATATTGTCATAATTAATATTTGTATAGTTGCAATATTGCTGTCTTTTAATATTTCTTCTGCTGAAGACGTATCTCCGCCGAGTAATCCCAATTCGGCAAAAGGATGTGCCATTTGCCACTTTCGCTGGGTTGATACCTTCTATATAGAAGGAAAGGGAAGCGACCTTGTTGATTATACCGCTGAGAAAAAAGCGGCAACACCTGCAATGTGTATGTCATGCCATGATGGCAGCGTAGCAGATTCAAGAGCGAAAATGAGAAACGGCTTCAGCCACAAGGTGGATGTAAAACCTCCTGCCGATATGAAGATCCCGGAAATATTTCCACTGGGAGGGGACGGAAAGATAACATGTGCGACCTGTCATACCGCACATGGCGTTCCGTCGGACAAGAGTTCGGAAGGGTCAATTTTTATGCGTACATCCAACAAAAATTCCAGAATGTGCAAGATGTGTCACATTGGACCGGATGCAACCGAACAGGAGGCTGAGGCTATCAAGGGGAAGACCATTGATCCGAAAATCTTAAAAAAGATTAATGAAAGAGAACATGCACCTTTAAACTCCAAAGAAAAGAAGAAGCCTGTCTGCGAGGCATGTCACGCTGCACATGGTGCAGAATATAAACAGATAGTTATTTATCGCGCGCAGAATTCGGCCCTCTGCATAGAGTGCCACGTCGAGGCAAATCCCCTGTCGCCGAATGACAAAGGTAGAAAAGGACATCCTGTGGGTGTGGTACCAAAAAGCCTGAAGGTTCCCGAAGAATTAATAAAGAAAGGGGCCAGGCTGGGCGTAAACGACACCATCAATTGCCTGACATGTCATAAGGCACACGATAATGGTATTAAACATCGCCTGCTTGAAAAAAATGATATTAACAGCGCCTTTTGTACTGCATGTCATACTGATAAAAAGTACATCATTGACACAAAACATAATCTCCGCCATTCGTTTCCCGAGGAAAAAAATGCTCAGGGCAATACTGTAGAAGAAGCTGGAGTATGTTCAGCCTGCCACTTGCCTCATAAGGTCGCCCGGAAGATAGTTGCGGGCAAGGGTATTATCGCAGGGACATGTCTAAGCTGTCACAGCGCGGGAAACATAGCCGAGAAATCGCAACTTAAGGGAGTTCAGCATCCTATGAAGGATTCCTCATCAAAGTTGATTGATGTAGAAAAATTAGGGTTGCCTTTGTTTGATAAATTCGGAAATCCAGCAAAGAAAGGTGATATGACCTGTATGACCTGTCATGATCCCCACAGGTGGAGTGCATATTCAACAAAGGGAGAGATCAGAAAGGAAGTCAAAGGGGACAGAACGACATCTTTTTTGAGAAAAAAATCACCTGATATATGCAAAGAATGCCATGCTGATAAATTTTATATCGCAAATTCAAAGCATGATATGATAAAAACAGATCCGGGCGGAAAAAATATATTCAATGAAACACCTTCGGAATCAGGGCTGTGCAGAAGCTGTCACAGTGTGCACAACGGTCTCAATCCTTACCTTTGGGCGCGGAAAATAAGTCCAACTGATGATTATGTTTTAAATGATCTTTGCCTGAACTGTCATAGTAAAAATGGTTCTGCCAGAAAAAAGACCATTGATAAAAATTCTCATCCTTTAAACATAAATCCTGAAAAAAGCGGAATAACAACTACACTACCGCTTTTTGATATAAACGGAGAGCATGTACCCAAGGGGACTATCGGATGCGTGACGTGCCATGATCCCCATAGATGGGACCCTGTCAATGCTTCGGATAAACCACATTATGAGACTGAAGGCTCGTCGCAAAACAGTTTCCTTAGGCTGGAGAATTCTCCTTCCCCCAAACTGTGCGGGAACTGTCATAAAGATGAAGCCCGGATACAAAATACTGATCATGATATGAATGCGTCATCTGTTCACATAAAAAATAATAAAGGGCAGACCCCTATTGAATCAGGTACCTGTGGTGTCTGTCATCTGGCACATAACAGTGAAAATAAATTAAGGCTATGGGCTCTCGATCTGGGAAGCGGAAACAGCGTGATGGAAAAAATGTGTAACTCATGCCATTCAAAGGGTAAGCTGGATAATATAAAAGTGCCGAAAATTGCATCGCATCCTGAAGATGTAACAATTGTAAACGTCGGGCAAAGCACCAAAGATAAGCCGGGGTATTTCCCGCTCTTTGGTGAAAAGACCGGAGATTTGAAGGTAAGTGGAAAACTGTCGTGCCCCTCGTGCCATAATGCCCATCAATGGCGCAGTGATTTTTATAAATCGGAAGAACCGGCAAACGGAGAAGGGGATGCAACCAGCAGCTTCTTAAGAAACAGGGCGGAAGACCTTCCATGTAAAAGATGTCATGGTAAGGAGGCGCTTTCCAGATATCTATATTTCCATACACCTGAGAAGAGAAAAAATATTAATCCCTAAAACAAGGATTAGTTATATTATGCTGTTAGAATATAAAAGAATTTTCAGTTAATATTAAAGCTGCACATTCAGAGGGTTCTTAAATGAACAATTTATTAATCATTTCAATTTCCTTTTATGTCTTAAGCTCGGCCGGGTTTATCTGTTATCTGTTCAAGCAGGATGTGCGCTGTCATAATGCCGCACTCTACTTATTCATAGCGGGTTTTGCATGTCATCTTATATTTTTTGGTTATGATTATCTGATCACAGGTCATATCCCCACAAGTAATCTTCGGGGGACTCTGATATTTGCAGGCCTGGCTGTTTCGGCTGTTTTTCTTGTCCTGCAGTTCAAATTCGGGCTGAAGATACTGGGGACATATGTTGCCCCCTTAAGCTCTCTGATCCTCGTTATCGCCTCTCTGCTGAAGGCAACGCCCTTTAATGCGGGCAATACCTTTAATAACGCCTGGCTCATATTTCATATAATAACTGTCTTCATGGGAGATGCAGCCTTTGCCCTGGCATGCGGCATAGGGATCTTTTATCTTATTCAGGAAAGGGCGATAAAAAATAAAACACAGGGTTTCTTTTTCAGCCGTCTGCCATCGCTGGAGCTCATTGATAACATGGGATATGCATGTGTCATAACAGGGTTTACCATGCTCACAATAGGCCTTATAACAGGGCTTATATATGCCCACGAGATATGGGGGAAGTTCTGGAGCTGGGACCCGAAAGAGGTATGGTCCGCAATAACATGGCTGCTATACGCCACTCTGTTACATGGGCGAATAAGCCTGGGCTGGCGCGGAAGAAAAGCCGCCATCATCTGTATTATAGGGTTTTGTGTGCTTTTATTCACGTTTCTGGGGGTTAATTTTCTGTTAAAAGGCCATCATGGAGAATTTACGAGGTTTTAAACAATTATACCCGGAGTATATCCGGTATGTTTATACAGGTTTTTTCAGCTACATTTTGGTAATTTTTAAATATTGAAAGTCATGGATAGAATAGCGTTAATAGGATTAAGTCATCATACCGCTCCTGTAGAAGTCAGGGAAAAAGTAGCCTTTTCAGCGAATGATATTCCCGGAGCCCTTGACAGACTCAGGGCGCTTCCCGGGATAAAAGAGGTCATGCTTTTTTCAACATGTAACAGGGTTGAAGTCCTGGTTGTCGCCGGGGATGCGTATGATGAAGTTAAAGCGGTTAAAAATTTTATCGCCGATTTCAATCAGGTATCATTATCCGCCTTTGAAAATAACCTGTATGTGCATGAAGGAGATAATGCGGTACGTCATGTTTTCAGGGTTGCTTCCAGCCTCGACTCGCTGGTTGTGGGTGAACCGCAGATACTCGGGCAGATAAAGGGTGCCTTCCAGTTATCCCTGGATAATAAGACAAACGGAGTCATCCTGAACCGTCTGCTGCCAAGGGCCTTTTCGGTCGCGAAGAGAATACGCAGTGAAACCGGGATAGGTGATCGTGCGGTTTCAATAAGTTACGCTGCCATTGAGCTGAGCCGCAAAATTTTTGATACACTGGAGGGAAAAAGAGTCCTTCTTATCGGTGCAGGTGAAATGGCGGAGCTGGCGGTTGAACATCTTATACAAAACAGCATAGCCCGTATCTATGTGGCAAACAGGACATTCGAACGGGGCCTTGCCCTGGCAAAAAAATTCAACGGCGAGGCCATACGTTTTGAAGAAATATCCGATTTTTTAAATGAGGTTGATGTTATTATCTCTTCTACCGGATCACCTGATTTTGTAATAACCCGTGACCAGGTGAAAGGGATCATGAAGATAAGACGTAATCGCCCGATATTTTTTATTGATATAGCGGTTCCCAGAGATATTGATCCTAAAATCAATAAAATATCCAATGTATATGTATATGATATCGATGACCTAAAGAGCGCTATCGATAAAAATATACAGGACCGCAAGAAGGAGGCTGTTAAAGGAGAACGAATTGTGGATGAGGCAGTTTTCCATTTCCATGAATGGCGCGAAGGACTGGAGATTACTCCGACACTCGTCGCGTTGAGAAAAAAAATAGACAACATAGCAAATATGGAAATGGAAAGGACATTAAAATCCCTGAATCACCTTGCTCCTGACGACAGGAAAGCCCTGGACAGGATGATGAAATCTATGACAAACAAGATACTTCATGACCCGACCCTGTTTTTAAAGAGTGATGGTATCGGAGAAAATAAATCACTTGTACTCGAATGTGTTTAGAAAACTTTTTAATCTTGATATTCCGGATCAATAATGATGAAGAAAGGTTTCTTCCCGGATAATTAAAAGGATTTTGAGCAATGAAAAATAAACACAGGGTCTTTTTACTTGATGACGATGAACTGATAATAACTGTCTTATCCAAATCATTAAAAAAAGAACGGTTATGAAACATATATTGAAAACAGTACAGCGGATGTAGTCAATAAAATCAGGGCCTGGGGGCCGGATGTAGTGTTGCTCGATATATCAATGCCTGAGCGAAGCGGTATAGAGGTCCTCAAGGAGATTATTGATGAAGAAATTGATACAGCGGTCATAATGCTGTCAGCAGATGACGCTGTAGAGACCGTGGTAAGTGCCATAAAGATAGGCGCAACAGACTATATAACAAAACCTTTCGATTCCGATAAGGTCAGGATTACAGTTAAAAACATTATTGAAAAACAGGATCTTAAACATGAGGTCCGATATCTTCGTAAGGCATATTCAGAGTCTGTTAACAGGGAGATTATAGGAAACTCAGCCTCATTCAGGAGCCTGATGGAAAAAATAGAAAAGCTGGCTGAAGCGCAGGTGTCCGCTATTCTTATAACGGGTGAAAGCGGTACAGGCAAGGAGGTAATGGCAAGGCATATACACAGATTAATGTTTGGTCCCAAAAATTCGGAGCGTGTCCCCTTTATATCGGTTAACTGCGCGGCTATGCCTGAATCTCTCCTTGAAAGCGAGTTGTTCGGATATGAAAAGGGTGCATTTACAGATGCGAAATCCCATAAAATTGGTCTCTTTGAGCAGGCAAAAGGCGGAACGCTTCTTCTTGATGAAATAGGCGAGATGAGAATAGATCTGCAGAGTAAATTACTGAGAGTTCTTGAGGAAAGGAAGGTTCGGCGTATCTCCGGCGACAGGGAAATTTATGTTGATGTCACTGTAATTGCTACCACTAACAAGAACATAGCGGAGGCAGTACAAAATGACGAGTTCAGGCCTGATCTCTTTTTCAGGCTCAGTAATTTTTATCTGCATGTTGCTCCTCTCAGGGAAAAGAGGGAGGATATTCCTCTTCTGGCCAATTATTATCTAAATTATTTTAGTGTAAAGTATAACAAGAGGAATATAGAGGGCTTTTCACCGGAGGCTGAAAAATTGCTGATGGACTATCACTGGCCCGGAAATGTGAGGGAATTGAAAAATCTTGTTGAAAGATTCGTTGTATTGGAAAATACTGTTAAAATATGCCCCGAGCATCTTCCTTTATGGATATCCGGCGGATCTGAAACTCGGCATGCCGAAAAATCATCCAAGGAACGGTTCATATTGCCCGAATCGGGAATATCTCTTGATGAACTTGAAAAGGACCTGATACTTCAGGCACTTGAAAAAGCAAATAAAAATATGACTGTCGCTGCCAGGCTCCTGGGGGTCACCTATGACAGTTTCAGATACCAGCTTAAGAAATTCGGAATAAAGTAAAATACGTCGTTTTCTGTTATTCAAAAACAGGTTCACCACTCGTTCGCGTTGCTCATAGAGACACAGAGTTCACGGAGTTAAAAGTTTTTATATTTATCGGGAAATACCGACAAATATAAAGAAAATATCCATGATCTTTGTAGAGACAAGGCATGCCTTGCCTCTACGTTTTAAGCAACAATCAGACAAAACATATTTGCCTATGTAGGGGCGGGCCTTGCGTCCGCCCGAAAAAAATTCCAATTATCTACTGTGAGTAGTATTACTGCACAACAATGGCGGAATATCCCGGGATTTTATGAAGATGTCTAATTGGATGAATACGTCATTATGCCCAACCATATTCAATTGTACAATCGTCATCAACCGAAAGAGGCGGGCGGATGCAAGGCCCGCCCCTACAATATCCGATACGATTTGTTCTTTTAGATTTCGATCATCGATAGAATACCTCAGATACTTTAAACGCAAAAACCGCGTTTTGCGGTAAATTCTGGCTATGGTCGTTCTATGATCATGTCTTCCGCAATGAGATAGTTTCTACCTGCTATCTATACTTAGCATTAAATATTATCCCATTTTTCCAATATGTTTTAGCTTGACGCCAATGCGCGAAGGTTGGAATCCATTTAAAAAATAAAAAGCTAAACAAATGGATGCCTGTCTGCACGGGCATGACGGCGTAGTAAACTTTCTTTATAAATATATAGAAACATGCCTCTGTTTTATTTGGACACCAATGATCGCATGCGACAAATAAAAAAAGCGGGCCTTGCGGCCCGCTTTTTCAATGCTTAGGATTAATCAACTATCCTTTAGAAAGGCCCTCCATTTTGACGCATGTGGTCAATGTCAGCGTTCGCCGAAACTGCATGGCAGCCAACGCAAGGCATCATGAAAGGCTTGGTTTTGTATGTAGTATCAGTCGAGGTGTGGCAGCCGACACATCTGGGGTTGCCATCATCAGCGACCTGACCCGTCACCGGTGACTGAATATTCTGCGGGAAAGTAACATCCGCCCAGTCGCGGCTTCCGCCCTCTATGTTATAGAGATCGCCAGCCGAATTGGTGCTGTGGACAGCATGGACACGGTTGGCAATGGGTACACCATGGTTGCCGGACTGATCATGGCATGACAGGCACTGATCAGTATCGAAGACCACTGCATGGCGTGCATCATGAAATGGCGCCGTTCCAGTGCCGTGGCAGTCCATACAGGCATCCCCGGCCACCTTGGGTGATTCCGTGGCTGTACCGATCTGGATCGTGGTGAAGGCAGTAGATTCCAATTTGTAATCGCTGTCGTTGACACGGCTGTAATCGGCCATCCTTACGCGCACCATGTAGGTCCCGGCTGTCATACCTGCGGGGATCTCCAGCAGCTGATAGCCGAAGCCTGTGCTGTCCGTGGTGACCAGTGTATCGGTACCACCTGTAAACAGGCTGTGGCCCTGGGTGGGTGTGTCTGTTGTGCTGTCAAAATTCGGATCGGTAACCGTATTCGTGGCAAGTACCGGAACAGACTTGGCCCGCGGTCCATACACATAAAGGCTGGCAACAGCCAGACCGCCGCCGCTGGTGCCGGCGTTATCCTGGGCTGTGGTGTAAATCGTGGGATCTACAGCAGCGTCGGTCGAATAATCTGTCAGAGTGACACTCACCTTCGGCTTTTCACCAGCAACATAATAGGTACCGTTGGCCGGCGGTGTAATAGTGAGATGCACTTTGTATTCCGGAACGTTCGCACCGGTAGGCGTCGTGTCATGGGCAACGGCAACGCTCTTACCAAAACCATCGCCGGTGGCCGGGTGGCAGACGACGCAGGCGTCATTTGTCTGGATTCCGCCCTGATGGTTTGCGCCGGTAGTAAAGTTAACATTTGTATGGCAGCTGCCGCAGACTTCTGCGGTCGGGTGGTCCATCCAGTTGTCGATCTTGTCGCCGCTTCCCAGTGCGAGATTGTTGGGGTTGCTGTGGCAGACAACGCATTTTTTGATATCCTGGGGATAAGTGACACCTTCAAATCCCAGGCCACGTACTTCTTCCTCAAATAGTGCATCACCCGTGCTTATCTGCTTTATTGCCATGGCGGCATGAATTTTGTGCACGAAAACAGAAAGGTAAGCACTGTCATCCTGCATCCTGTCACCATAGTGACCCAACGGGCTGTGGCAGATGACACAGGCCCTGGTATCGAGGTACGTCGAAGCGTGAGCTGCCTGTTGAAATGGCGCACCGTGGCATTTTGTACAGGCGTCGGCTGTGACGAACATGCGCTGGGAATCTTCCGTCGTGACGGCCCCCCCGGCTGCCAGGGTAGTAAAGTCCAGGAATGCGGCGGCATTGTTGGTGACCGCATTGCCATTTGCATCGTCATGGCCGGCGACAAACATAGCCAGTCTCTGGGTGTGATCCTGATTGTAGTCTGGCGCTTCAGTCGTGGCATCCGCGAAGCTGGTATCAAAGACATAGGTATAGTCACCGTTGCCATTGTTCGTTAAGGTTCCTTGCGGATATGTACCGTAATGGCTTGGGGGAGATTCATAGGCCCAGCGCTCGAAGTAGGGAGAACTCCAGGTTCCCCAGTCGGCTGTGGCAGTGTCAGCCGGAACAAGGTCGGCGATCATTAATTTTAAATCGTTAAGAACGATATCCGTGACCGGTCCGTCGGCGGTGGCCGCATGGAAAGACACCGTGGGAGTTCCAGCAGTGTTGGTCAGGACAATATTCGATACGGTGACATCCGCTCCCGTGGGATCGGGATGAGCCACCGCGACATCGGCGATTTTTCCTGCGCCATGACAGACCGCGCAGGTTTCCGCTGTAGCTGTTACATCAGCGTCCGTGCCTGCAGGCCTGCAGGCCCTGCAGGTCCGGTAGCTCCTGTGGGACCGGCGGGTCCGGTATCCCCTTTGGAACCAGTATTGCAGCCAAAAAGCAAAACGGCTCCTAAAATCATGATGATGCAAAAAAGTGCATACTCCCTAATTACGTGACGTTGTTTCATTTTTCTCCTCCTGTGCTATGTTTCATTTTTCTCCTCCTGTCCTATTGACTCAACAGTTTAAAAGTTTTCAATGGTACATGTTTCCACTGTTCATTGATCATCCAGTTTGTTTTTGCAATCAATATGCCAATTTGATAGCTATTAATAAACCTAATTAAAACAGGTAGATATAGGTGAAAATACTGTGCCGGGTCCTGGTGCTGCGAAGTTATTAGTAAAATACCCATTTCTGTCTGGTGATTTCACCAATTTTAAGTAAGGAGTGAGGAAAAAGCACAATTAAATAGCATAAAATAAATTTAAAGAATCGGTGTTTAAATTGTAAAAAGTTAACATTCAGGCTGGTTTCAAAGTCATAATATATTTACCCATTTAGCCTTAAACTTAAATGCCTTGTACTTAGAGAAACAAAATCTGGCGGTCAACATCCCATTAATGAAATTATCACCTTGCATCTTCGGCAGATATCCATCTTTTTCTCCCAGTTTGTTTGAACAGTGCCTTTACAATAGGTACCATTAATCAGCCAGCAATATTCTCCAGCTTTAAACTCCCACGCAGGACATTTTTTTTTAACTTCATCGGAACAGTTTTTAATTATCCAACAGGAATCATGCATATTTCTTCTTTCCATCATGGCAGCAAGAAAAAATACCTGCCGTTCGATGTGGACCGGAATATTCCTCCATCCCTGTTCATAGCTGCGCATTGTCTGAATTGATATCCCGAGTAGCTGAGCCATCTGATCCTGGGTTTTATGTAATCTGTTCCTGATATTGATTAGTGTTGACCTTTCCATAACCTTATCAATGTTCTTGGCAAATAAGAACTGGTAATTTTGAGAATAAAATATGTTAAGCAACAAAGTTGATACAGACAATTTAAACAGCCTGTTGTATCAGGATGCCACAATGTGGTAGTTAGTGTCAACTTGTAGTTAGATATATTCCAGGTATTGCTTCCCATGTATTCTTTCCATGCGTCACAGTGACTATTTTCGGGCTCAAGAAGAGAACTGGTTTTCACGAAAAATAATGTTGACAAAAGTATCACAATGTGGCAGGTTGGCTACGGTTCAGAGCATTTTTAACCTCCTTTCCCCCATGGCTCCCTTCATCATGGGGGATTTTTTTTAATATCCCCCATTTGAATATAGAGCGGAAACAGGGTGGATTTTAAAACCTGTACCTCATTCCCAATCCCTAATCATTTTAAGAAAAAATATTTGCAGGAAGTACCACAATGTGGTATTATGTTTAAATTGGAACCAGCTGATTATGATTGTTTTTTCCGTGACAGTCAAAGAATTGGGGGTAAAATGATGGTCCTTTCTGATAGACAAATAGAGATTAATCCGGAAAATATGAATTTCTGTTCCGAGATAAAAGAAAAATCCGGGGTGAATATAAATATGTGCTGGCAGTGCAAAACCTGTACGAATGGTTGTCATGTGGCACATGCAATGGATTATAAGCCCAATGTCCTGGTGGAACTCGCGAGAATGGGGTTAAAAAATGAGGTTCTGAAGAGCTCGACAATATGGATATGTGTTGGGTGCAACACATGTTCTCTCAGGTGCCCCAATCAAATCGATATGGCTGCCCTCAATGATACCTTCCGCAAGATAGCAATCGAAGAAAAAATTACGGTAGCAGAGCCCGGTATACTTGAATTTCACAGAGCGGTTTTGCGCTCCATCAGAAACCACGGAAGAACACACAAACTCGGAATTATGCTGTGGTACAAACTTTACAGGCGTGACTGGTTCAGTGACATTACAGTTGGAATCCAGATGGTGATAAAACGAAAATTGTCATTAATCCCATCGGGAATCAGGAAAATAGCCGAGATCAGAAATATATTTAAGACAAAAAGGCTGGCTTGATATGAATGCAATAATACCTGCTGAAATTTCATATTTTCCCGGATGCTCTTTGTCATCATCTTCCTATGAGGGCAAAGTCCCGTTGGATCATCTCTTTTCACACCTCGGGATGAAACTTGCAGAGCTTGATGACTGGAATTGTTGCGGGAGTTCATCAGCGCACAGTATTGATCCTGCCCTGGCTCATGATCTTGCGAGCCGAAACCTCTCTCTTGTCCCTGAAGACAGGCATCTTATGGTTGCCTGTCCGAATTGTCTGTTGCGTCTCAAGACTGCCCATATTCATATAATACAAAATGAAAAATTAAGGGCTGAATATGAAAAAAAGTGGAGAGTTCCCTTTAATGAGAATCTGGAAATTCATCATTTTTATTATTATCTGGACAAAATTAACCTGAAAGCAAGATTCAAGGATAAAAAGGATAGCCTGAAGGGCCTTGTATATGTGCCCTACAACGGCTGTATGCTTTCAAAACCGCCTTTACTGAATGGTTCAAAGTCATATTATGGTCTGGTTGAAAAGATATTGTCTTCATTTGGTGCGGAATCCTTAAGGTGGAGATATGCCTCACAGTGCTGCGGAACATTTCTCTCTGCAACTAATCCGGAAATCGTAACCCCAATGGTCAATAATATTATTGACGGCGCCGTAAATGCAGGAGCCGATTGCATAATTACAGCCTGTGCCATGTGTCAGATGAATCTGGAACTTCGCTGCAACCTGAAGAATAAAATCCCTGTTATGCATTTCTCTGAAATCATGGCTATCGCTCTCGGGCTTGGAAAAAAGGAGCATGATAACTGGTTCTCCCGCCACCTGATCAATCCCAGGCCTTTTTTAAAGACAAGAGACCTTCTGGCCCGGAGGGCCTAGGAGGCTTGCCTGGGCGTTATTGGCATTGCCTGCTTCAGGAAAACAACGGAAAATGGCACGCGACCATATGCCCTTCTTCAACAGGTTCAAATTCCGGTTCAGTTATTGAGCATTTGTCTTTCGCATAAGGACAACGCGGATGAAAGCTGCACCCGGATGGAGGGTTTATCGGTGACGGCGGTTCGCCCTTCAGGATGATTCTTTTTCTGTCCTTTTCTTTATCCGGATCTGGGACAGGCACGGCTGAAAGCAGGGCCTGGGTATAGGGATGGGCCGGGTGACAATAAACCCGTTCGTTTGTTCCTGTCTCTACTATCTTTCCAAGATACATTACTGCTATTCTGTCGGAAATATGCCTTATTACGGAAAGGTCATGGGAGATAAATAGCAGTGTCAGAGAATATTCTTTCATCAGTCTGACGAGGAGATTCAGAACCTGGGATCTTATTGAAACATCAAGTGCCGAAACGGGTTCATCAGCAACAATCAGCTTTGGCCTCAGCGACAGTGCCTTTGCAATAGCAATCCTCTGGAGCTGCCCCCCGGAAAATTCATGCGGGTATTTCCCCATATCACCTGGAGAAAGCCCCACTTCCTGCAAGAGGGTCGAAAGTGTTTCTGTCAACTCCGGTTTTTTTACTATTTTGTGATATATAAGGGGTTCTGCAAGATTACTGAATACCGTCATCCTCGGGTTCAGGGATGAGAAAGGATCCTGAAAGATCATCTGGAACTCGGGGCGCTTTATTTTCAATGCCTTCGGGGAGAGGTGATTAAGTTCAACTCCTCCCAGTTTTATTGAGCCCGAGATCGTTTTAGTGAGACACATAATCGCCCTGGCGACAGTGGACTTTCCGCAGCCCGATTCACCCACGAGCCCTATTACCTCTCTCTGACCTATATTAAGATTTACCCCGTCAACAGCCTTGAGGTCTTCTATTTTGCTTTTGAAGAATCCTCCTTTATATATGGGGAAATAGACCTTAAGATTACTGATATCCAGCAGCGGAGCATTCATTATGAATCTCCTTTCAGGGATATTGCCGGCAAAGTCCCGTCCTGAATCCTTAAACAGGATGAGTCGTGGCCGTCCGAAATTTCCACAAGCTCGGGAATTGTTGTCATGCATCTGTCCTGAACATATTCACACCTTGAAGCGAAAACACAACCTTTTATTTCTTCATAATCCCTGGGAGGGTGCCCCGGAATAACATAGAGGTCCTTGTTTTTCATCTCAACCGATGGCGTAGATTTCAACAGGGCACGGGTGTAAGGGTGGGAAGGTTTATAGTATATGGCACGGGTTTTACCGCTTTCCATTATCTTCCCATTGTACATTACAAGAACACGATCGGAAATACCGGCTACCACCCCCAGGTCGTGGGTGATAAAGATAATCGACATGTCCTTCTTTTTTTTAAGATCATTAATGAGTTCAATTATCTGGGCCTGAATCGTTACATCCAGGGCAGTAGTCGGTTCATCGGCAATCAAAAGAAGGGGTTCGGTGATAAGGGCCATTGCGATCATAACCCTCTGTCTTAAGCCCCCGGAAAGTTGATGGGGATAATAGCTTATTCTTATTTCCGGGTCCTGAATACCGACTTCCAGCAATGAATTTATTGCCTTTTTTCTTGCGTCATCTTTGGATATGCCCTTGTGCAGTATCAGATGCTCGGTCAACTGGATACCGATAGGCAGATAGGGGTTAAGTGAACTCATCGGGTCCTGAAACACTATTGAGATCGCGTTTCCACGTATCCTGCGGAGTTCTTTTTTTGTGCAATTAAGGAGATCGATGCCGTTGAACATTGCGCTGCCGCTCTCAATACGTCCGGGAGGACATTCAACAAGCCCCAGCAGAGAATAACATGACACTGATTTACCGGAACCCGACTCCCCGACTATTCCAACTGTCTCGCCCTTTTGAATATCAAAGGATATATCATCAACGGCCCGTGATATCCCGTAGCGTGAATAAAAGTTTGTCTTCAGATTCCTTACTTCCAGAAGCGCCAATACTGTATCCTACCTTCTTGTACTTTTTGGGTCCAGCGCATCCCTGAGACCATCACCTAAGAAATTCAGTGAAAAAAGTGTTACCGAAAGTGCTATACCCGGGAAGATAAGCAGCCATGGGAATTCTTCCATGGTCTCTACACCATAATTGATTAAAAGTCCCCATGAGCACATCGGGGGCTGGATTCCGAGTCCGAGAAAACTTAAGAAAGATTCAAGCAATATTACATCCGGGATCGTGAGTGTCGTATAAACTATTATCGGCCCGATGGTATTCGGTATGACGTGCCGGGTGATTATCCGCCATTTTGAGACCCCTGTCATTATGGCAGAATCTATGTATTCCTTTTCCCTTATGCTTAAGACCTGCCCCCTTATTATCCTGGCCATGGTCAACCATTCTACTGCGCCGATAGCCATGAAGAGCAGAAAGAGGTTCCTTCCGAACACAACCATTAATAATATTACAAATATAATAAACGGGAGGGCGTAAAGGATATCAACTATTCTCATCATGATAGAGTCCGTCCGCCCGCCGGAATATCCTGAAATCGTTCCCCAGGCTACTCCTATTATCAGAGAAACTGCCGTTGCCAGGAATCCTACTGCAAGGGACACCCGGCTCCCGTACATTATCCTTGTTAACAGGTCCCTGCCGAATGTGTCTGTGCCCAGCCAGTGCCTGATTGAAGGCGGAGCCGCCCCAAGGTTAAGATCCTGGGCCTCGTAGGAATAGGGCGCTATCCATGGTGTAAGAAGGGCAATCGTGACCATTACCAGAAGTATAACGAGCCCGATGATGGCAAGCCTGTTTTGTTTCAGCCTGTACCAGGAATTACTCCAGAGAGAGGTTCCCTTTTCGATATTTATGGTATTTATCTCAGGCAGTTTCATCAGCTGTTTCTCAACCTCGGGTCAAGCCATTTCGTAAGGATATCAGAGAAAAGATTAAAGAATATAATCAGGGCGGAATAGAAGATCGTTGTCCCGAGAATCATCGTATAATCACGATCAAAGGCCGCTTTGACATAAAATCGGCCAAGGCCGGGTATCTGAAAAATGGTCTCCACAACGAATGATCCGGAAAGGAGGCCGGCTATGGCAGGCCCCAGAAAGGAGACTACCGGAAGGAGACCTCCCCGCAGGGAATGGCGAATAATTATCATTGCCTCAGAAAGGCCCTTTGCCCTGGCAGTCCGGATAAAGTTCTGATACATTATCTCAAGCATACCGCCCCTCGTGAGTCTGGCAACATATGCGGCATAGGCTGTCCCCAGCGTAATGGAGGGGAGTATCTTGTCTCCGGGTAGTGTACCCCACCCTGAAACCGGGAGCCACTCCAGCCATATCCCGAATATTAAAACCAGGAGCGGTCCTAAAAGAAAAGTAGGCATACATATACCCGTCATGGCAAAAGACATGGGGAGATAGTCCTGAAAACTGTTGGGCTTTAAGGCTGCCGATAGCCCCGCCAGAAGGCCTACTATAATCGCGATCAGTATGGCATAAAATCCCAGCTCAAACGTGATGGGCAGGCCGGTTAAAATCATCTCTGTTACAGTCCGGTTGGAATGCCTGAAGGAAGGGCCGAAATCACCGTGTACAAGATTTTTGAGATAATCTAGATACTGTGAAAAAACCGGCTTGTTCAGGTTGTAGTATTCATTAAGGTTTTCCAGTATCTCGGGAGGAACCGCCTTTTCGGTATCAAATGGTCCTCCAGGGGCGAGACGAATAAAGAAAAAAGTGACTGTTATTACAATCAACAGTACAGGGATGGATATGGCTATTCGGCTTAGAATTATCTTTAGCATTTACTTACTGTTTGTTTTTTCCAGATAAACATATTGATAAGGATGATGGTCAAGTATATTTGGATACCAGCCCTTTACTTCGGGGCGAATCAAATAGACCCTGGTGTATGTATAAATTGGAATAATAGGCACATCTTCAGCCAGTATTTTTTCCGCCTGCTGGAAATAGCCGTATCTTTCTTTCTTATCAATAGTCTCGGCAGCCCTGGCTATCAGACTGTCATATGTCTTGTTGGACCATCCCGTATGATTGTTGCCGCCACCGGTTACCCACATATCCAGAAATGTGTTGGGATCCGGGTAATCTCCTATCCAGGCAGCCCTGGCAATAGTAAAGTTCAGCGTCCTCTGGTTATCAAGGAATACCTTCCAGTCCTGATTATAGAGGGTGATGTCGATATTAAGGGCCTTTTTCCACATCTGTTGAATGGCGACCGCTATCTTTCTGTGTGCATCGTTTGTATTATAGATAAGTTCAGTTTCGGGAAAACCCTTGCCATCCGGATATCCTGCTTCGGCCAGAAGCTTCCGTGCCCCTTCGATATCATAGGGGATGGCCGATTTGGCGGTAAATCCCATGGTATCAGGAGGAGTAAAGGCATAGGCCGGTTTCTGGCCCCCTTTTGTAACCTTTTCCACAATCTGTTTTCTGTCAACAGACATTGCAAGCGCCCTTCGAACCCTTGGGTCATCAAAGGGTTTTTTGAGCGTATTGATCATATAATAGTAGGTGCCCATATACGGATCGATTCTTATCAACCCGGGAGATTTTTTATCATAAACCTCTATCTTATCGATGGGGACTGTACTGGTTATATGAAGCTGCCCCGCCCTGAACATTCTTTCCTCTGTCTGAGCATTGTCAACCGGGTAAAAATCGATCTCATTCAGTCTGACCTTGGAGGCGTTCCAGTAGTATGGATTTTTTTTGACTACAATTACCTTGTTAAGTTCCCACTTTTTTAAAACAAAGGCACCATTACCCACATAATTGCCCGGGAGTGTCCATTTTGACACCCTGCTGCCTATCTTTCCGAATTTTTCAATAATGGCCCTGTGCACCGGGTAAAGGCTGTGGTGGTAAAGAAGAGAAAGAAAAAAAGGGACCGGATTATTCAACTCTACTTTCAGGGTGTTTTTATCAACGGCCTTGACCCCGACTTCATTGAAATCAGTGATCTCGCCTTTATAATATTTTTCCGCGTTTTTAAGATAAAAAAGCTGGTATGCATATTCGGAAGCCAGCCCGGGGGTAACAAGCCTTTTCCATGAATACACGAAATCGTCAGCAGTAACAGGATCGCCATTTGACCACCTGGCACCTTTACGCATCTTGAATATATATGTTTTTCGATCTTTCGAGATGGTCCATGATTCGGCGGCTCCCGGCAAGGGCTCAAGGGTCTTCGGGTCTTCGATAACCAGCCCTTCCAGCAATGCCGTTATGATATGGAATTCCGGGATGCCAGTTACCACTTGTGGATCAAGTCCCTGGGGTTCAGTTCCATTTCCGATATGCAGAATCTGGTTTTTTATTTCTTCAGATGCTTCAAGCTTCCTTTCTCCGCTGCATGAAGATAAAACCGCAACAGAGATAACCATTAATACAAGACTTTTAAGCAATAATTTAATCATATAAAACCGTCCATTCATTTTTATAAGGGCTTAAATTATTATAGCTGACTTATTTTTTACCGGATAGAAAAAATATAGTCAAATCAATAAATAAAAAAGAAAGCGGGCCCTAAGACCCGCTTTCTTTTTTCATACATGGTTTAAATGTTTTATATTTGATATTAGAAGCGGAATGTCAACCTTGAGAAGCAGTAACGACCCAGCGTGTCGTAGTATCCTGCAATCGCATTTGCATTTCCCCATGGGCCTGACAGACCGCTGCCGACCATCGGAGGTTCTTTATCAAATACATTGTTCACGCCCAGGACCAGGTCATGATTCCCTCCAAGTATCTTGAAATCAGCTACCAGGTCGAAATAACTCGTTGCTTTCAGGTCAACGATTTCATCGGTAGTGCCGTAGTAGCCGACTTTGCTGTAATACCGCCATCTGGCAGTAGCTGACCAGAATTCATGAGAATCATATGTAACGGTCGCAGTGTGACGCCATTTTGGTGATGGAAAACACACACCGCTGATTTTGCCGTTACAGTCATAGGCAGTGCTGGGATCTGCGGCAATAGGTGTTGTCTCTTTATTCAGCATATAGGTGCCTACTATGTTGAAATTAAATGTACCGGCCAGGGCATCCAGCCAGTAGGTACCGGCCAGGTCAACGCCTTCCCATTTCTGTTTTCCAATGTTCTGGTAGGTGTCCGCAACATAACCTGCCTGATTCTGCCAGAGACTGCCGTTGGGCAGACGATGGATCAGGTTGCACAGCTTGTCCTCAGAGGCACAAAGGTTGACGATCAGCTCAGCCCCGATTTCGTCGATTGTATTCTCTATCTTGATATTCCAGTAGTCCACAGAAAACTTCAATCTGTTCGACGGCTGGATAACCATACCAAAGGTGTATGTATCCGCTTTTTCCGGCTCAAGATTGATATTACCGCCAAATTGCTTGTTGTACTGTTCCGCCGGGTTTGCGGTAATATTGCCGTACTGGGCTACAGTCATGCCTGTTCTGGCACACTCGGTCGCTGAGTATTGCGGACTTTCGCCGGCACATGGGTCAACGCCATTCCACAGGCCGATGTAGTTGCTCGAGAAGAACTCTTCAATATTCGGTGATCTGACGGCGCGGTTATAGTTCATACGGAAGCGCAGTATATCGCTGGTTGTCCAGTCCAATCCGACACGGTAGGTGGTTGATCCCCCGGTAATGTCATGATCAGAATACCGCAGGGCCAGATTCATGGTGAGATTTTTGATAAAGGGCATATCCGCCAGCAGTGGGACATCGGCTTCACCAAAGAGATCCCAGACGTTGAAAGCTCCGGAGAGACTGGGTTGCGAGCCTCCCTGTCCTAAAAGCAGACCATCTGCATACACTGTATCCGCGATGGTTTCATATGTTTCCTCACGCCACTCGAGACCGGCTGCCACCGCAATATTACCTGCAGGAAGTCCAAAACCTGTATTGCCGTTGACTGAACCGGACCACATTTGTATTGAGGTGTGATTATTGGTGATCCCTACGCCGCCGATACCTGCTGCAGCAGCAGCGGTGACGCCATTGTATGTAAATACGTTATAGGGTATGCAGGTGGGATCCGCCTCGCAGAGCTGGCCGTACATTGGTGTCGTCAGAGCCGGTGAATAAATATCATTTATGTATGTTGAAGAAGAGGTTGTCATACCTTTGAGATAGTAAGCGTCATAACTCCAGTTATCGTTAATCGCTCCCTTTAACCCGGCCACGATTCGAAAGCTGGCATGATCCAGCATATCATACCTGGGGCCTCCCTCCACATTACGCTTCCCGGGCTCTATGTCAAACCATTGCTGGCCCGGAAACATCTCTTCGAGAGAAGCCCTGAAAGTGTCCGGGAACAGGGTGTTATCAAGCGGAAGGATTTCATCGACGTAAAATGTGCCCGATTGAGCAATCTGGGCTTTGCTGTGGTCTTTGAACCATTGAATTTCCATGTAAGCCGTGGCTTTCTCGTTTATATCGTAATCGAGAAAAGCGCCGGCTGACCAGCGTTCATCAGGGCGCATAAAATTGTTGATCGGGGCATAGTTGTATACGTTGGTGCCGTCAAAACTTTTAAGAGAACTGTCCGGTTGCAGCGTTGCCCACCATTCATTGTCCCAGTTGATCGCGCCGTCTTGGGCGTCCGGATCCATCGGGTAGATGAAGAAATTAGGAACCACCGCGGTTGAGGAACCGCCACAGGCCGTACCTGATGAGTTTAATGCGCAACTTGAGTAGTCCCTGGCACCCTCGAGAAGGGCCTTGTTTTTTCGATAGGTGGCGAAAACGGTTGCATTACCTCTCCCTCCGCCAAAATCCGATCCGGCTATCATATCAACGTTATAGGTCGACCCGTCGAATCCGGAATCTCCGCTGGGATAACTGTAGCCTGCTTCATCCATCAGCCCCTGAATGTATCCGTTGTCATTGTTGTGCTGGTAGGCGCTCGCACCAAGGCTGATTTCTATACCCTGCATCTTGCGCATGATGAAGTTGACAACACCCGCGACTGCATCTGCTCCATAGACTGCAGAAGCACCGCCGGTCAGGACCTCCACCCTTTCTACCATGGCAGCAGGGATCTGGTTGACGTCTACAAACTGTGTGTAGGTTCCTCCCGGCTGCATACGACGGCCGTTCATCAGGACGAGGGTCCTTGCAGGCCCGAGCCCGCGCAGGTCGAGCTCTGCCGTACCGGTTGCGCCGTTTACAATTGTTGAGTTTTGACTGGTTTCAAGCTGCGGCATGGTGTTAAGAACATCTTCAATACGGGTGAGACCAAAGGAACCGATATCTTCCTTTCCTATTACAGTGACCGGGCTTGTCTGGCCGAATCCTTTTTCTCTCGCGATGCGCGATCCTGTAACCACGATCTCTTCAAGTGTTACTTCATCAGATTTTTTTGATTTTTTGTTGGAATCCCCCTGTGCCAGGACCAGCGGTCCGCTGATTAGAATTATGGCAAAGCTCATTAAACAAATATACAATCCTAGCCGTCTTTCTATCATAGCTTCCCCTCCTTTAAATTTAGTTTTTTATGAACAGACTATTGTAATTTGACTAGAACTCCACGTTGGAATATGACAAAAAAAACCTATTTGTGTCAAGCAATTACTTGAATTTTATAAAAAATACATTTTCCTATTCCTTATCTTGTTACCGGATATGTAATGATATTATAACTTTTGCGTTTGAAGGCGTTTTACTTTTGGAATCCAAAGGCATATCAACTGATGAATCTTCAGGTCAATATATGACCGCGACTTGACTACTTTTAAGCACTGTGATATTGGTTCTTTGTCTTTATATTGTTTGATGGAATCAAAAGGAGTCCATGGTGAAAAATTTATTAATCCTGAGTCTTTTAATTATAGGGCTCACCCTTCTTGCATGTACATCTGTCCATCAGGTTAACAGTTTGAACAAGCTCACGAATAAAGAGATTGCAGCCTACAACAATAACCCGAACAACATAGACAAGATTGTGTGCACGAATGAAGCATCTATAGGAACACGGGTCCCCAAAAGGGTCTGTCGCAAGGAATCCTCAATCGATGACAGATCCCAGACGGATCAGCAGACTGTTCGGAAGATTCAGTCCGGAGTACTCACTCGCCCGATTGAAAACGGGGGTTAGAGAACCTGCCTTTTCTTTAACAGTCAGTATCCCGAAAGGTAAATTACCGGGTGAAAATGATGAAGTCAGCGATGCTGGAAAAACTACGATATGGCATAGTTGTATTATTCCTGGCAGTTTCTGTCACAATCCCTGATTACGCCGCACCCGCTTCCCCCGGTGAAGTCAATGATATCGCCCGTACAGCCCTTATAAAAACCAGTGAAATCCTGAATCTGAATGCAAAAATGCGCAGCATGGTGGATCAGTATATAATGCCGATCGGTGGAACTGCGCGGCGTGCACAGGCACTTTATGATCTTATGTTCGGGTCGGATCAGCTGGCTTTAAAATACTATAACAGTTATACAAAAACCGCTGCCGAGACTGTGGAGTCCGGTTCAGGGAATTGTATCTCACTTGCCAGCGCCTTCATCGCCATGGGGCGATATGCAGGTCTTGATGTAAAGTATCTGCATTTCGAGATCCCTGAAGTCTGGCAGCGGGAGACCGATTTTTACTATCAGTATAAGCATATAAGCGCAGCGGTCAGGATTTCATCGGACGAGTATCTCGGTATTGATTTTGAATTGATAAGCAATATCGACCATGTGAGAAAACGCGAGTTAACAGACGAGCAAGGCTTCAGTGCGTTCTATTGCAACCGGGGAGTTGAGCTTTTAATGCAGGATCATACTGACGCGGCAATGGCATATTTGCTGCGGGCCATTGAGATCGATCCCGACAACTCCAATAACTGGTCAAATCTTGGTGTGGCGTACAGACGACTGAATCAACTGGATAAAGCCGAGTACGCCTATAAGCAGGCTCTGCATAAGAACAAATCGGCCCTGTCGGCACTCAATAATCTTGCCATACTCTATCAGATGACCGGCAGGACAAAAAATGCAGAAAAATACAGCAAAAAGCTCGAACGCTATCTGCGCAAAAATCCCTACTATATGATCAAACTGGCGAAGCAGGAGATAGAGAAGGGTAATTATTCGAAGGCCCTTAAATGGGCAAAAAAAGCGATAAAAAAAAATGGCGGCGAACATGAATTCTATTATGTAGCGGCCAAGACATTTGCATATCTTGGTGACAGAGACAAAGCCATGCGCAACCTCGAGCTTGCCGAGAAATACGCCCATCAGTCACTGAATAAAAATCAATACAGCCGAAAGCTGGAACTACTGCGCGATACGAAAAAATCCGGAGATTAAATCACATATACTGCTCAGATATTTCTGGTCTACCCGGTCAAAGCTGCCGGTTTCTGTGGAGTCAATATCCAGTAGCGCCCTGACCCTGCATTCATCATCTTTAACCGGCACAACTATTTCGGATTTCGTTTTATTTGAACACGCTATGTGATGAGGTATTGTATTTACATCATTTTCTATCTGAGATATCCCTTCCCTTGCACATTTTCCGCATACGCCTCTTTCAATATCTATTGTCAAACACCCGTGCGTCCCCTGATAGGGGCCTACTTTAAGTGTCTTTTCGTCAACCAGCCTGTAAAATCCGACCCAGTTGAAATGCTCAAAAGCGTGATACAGCTCACAGGAGATTGTTGACATAGCTGCAATCATATCCGTTTCACCTTCAATCAGCGACTCGATATTTTTCAGGACTTCAATGTACGTGTTTTCTTTCAAGATACATCCTCGCTTTTGGTTTCCTATATGCGGATAATACGATTACGGGATGCTGACCCGATAGCGGAATCAGGGAACAGGCTTGAGATCTTTTACCATCTTGACATGTGAGATTCCGGCTTCTATAAATTTTTCACCTTCCATGCAAAACCCGTGCTTTTCGTAAAATGATATTGCCTGGGTTTGAGCGTGTAAATATACGGATTTGAACCTGCGCTCAAGGGCATCGCCGACAAGTGATTCCAGCAGGTTTCCGCCAACCCCTTTGCCCCGCCAGTTTTCAAGCACCGCGAGTCTGCCAATCCTCCCGTTCAGCCGCATCCTGCCCGTGCCCACCGGTATACCGGAGCCATTACAGGCCAGGACATGAATGCAGCCGGTGTCTTCGCCATCCCAGTCCAGTTCGCGCGATACTCCCTGTTCCTTCCCGAATACCGTGTCGCGGAGAAACCTTATATAATCCTCCGACTCTGTAAAAGATGTGATTTTTATATCCACAGAACTTTCTCCAGTATACATGTTTCAGGGGTGGCCTGCCGCCGGGGTGCACAGCCGGTTTCCTCCCGGGGACCCCTGTTCGGTGCCTTCAGATCAGGAGAATCTAAAAAGGATTTTTTTAAAATTTTTTATCTTGTCTCCGTCAAATTCGATCCCTTCGTCTATAAGCATATTAATTTTTTCCTGTATGGCCGCTCCCGATGTCTTCCCTTTGAATCCTCCAATCCGACCGGATGTTGCAACAACACGGTGTCAGGGAACTTCGGGTGCATAGGGATTTTTCTTCATGGCCTGACCTACACCGCGGTATGCCCGGCTTCCCAGGGCATTGGCAATATCCTTATAGGTGGTTACATGCCCTTTGGGCACCTTTCTTAAAAGATCGTACACTTTATCGGAAAAAGTTTTCATTTCACCTCTCCTGGATCAGGGTAAAAAAATTCTTTATATAGATACATGACCGCTCTTGAGGTACACCTGTCGGACATGGTTTTAAACAGACCTGTCGTCTTTATGGTCATCCCCGGATGCGAGTCTCTTCATGGCCGCTTCATCCATTCGGCAGAGCCTCCAGTCACTTAGGATCTCTGCCCCTATGGACTCATAGAAATGCTTTGCCCGCTCATTCCAGTCGAGCACCAGCCATTCGGATCTTCGGCATCCCATTGTGCGGGCGATCTGCATGACCTCGACCAGTAATGCCCTTCCCAGCCCCTTACCCCGGGCGCACGGCTCCACATACACGTCCTCGAGGTACATGCCGGGTCGGCCCTGAAATGAAGAGAAGTTGCGGAAGAAGAGGGCGTAACCATATATTTCTTCACCAATGTAACCGATAAGCAATTCCGCTATAGGGTCTCCGGTAAATAGATACTGTTCAAGGAGTGCCTCTGTCACCCGGAACTGATCGAGCAGTTTTTCGAATTCGGCTAGCCCTCTCATCAATTCCACTACCCGTGAAAGATGGTTCCGGGTCGCTTTTTCGATTCTTATTTTCAAGGCGCAGTCTTTCATTATCCCTGGATATAACATTTAGCGTTTATAAACATACTTATACTTATCGTGGCCTGATCATTTCATCTGATCCTCTTTTATTATTAAACATCTTCTGTTTTTTCAATATAATAAATATTTCTGAAAACTGCGCTCTCATGCAATAAGATGGCTACTACAAAATCTGGGTTAAATATTCAAACCATCTTTGATGCGGTTTTTTATGGATGACAGAAAAGTCTTTTTATAGGCCTTCTCATGCCGGGTCAGATAGGGCAGTGTCTTGCTCAGCTCATATGCAAGGTCGCTGCATGACTGGAATCTTTCTTCAGCGTTTTTCGCAATTGCCTTTTTTATAATAGGCTGGAAAAGGGCCTGTACCGGAGGCGCCTGTAACGACAGCGGTGCCGGTCTTTCGTTGATAACCTTGTACATGGTGGTATAGGGGCTTTCTCCATCAAAGGCCTTTTTGCCCTCAATAAGCTCATACAGGACGCATCCCAGTGAGAAGATATCGCTTGCTTTGGTGGTTCCGAGGCCTTTCAGCTGCTCGGGTGACATGTAGCTCGGCGTGCCCCAGAACCCGGCAGGCTGGGTCCCGTCAACAGTAAGTGAGAGACCCAGATCGGTGATTTTGGGAACCCCCTGTTTGTTCAGCATTATATTTGCAGGTTTTATGTCCCTGTGGATAAAACCGCTGTTATGGGCAAAATGCATTCCCTTGCATATGTCTATCATGACCTTGCTTACTTTTGTCAGGGGCAGCATATTCTGCCTGTCACAAAATATTTCAAGCGTGTCACCTTCTACATATTCCATGATAATATATGAAAATTCTGGGCCCGAGCTGGAATCATAGATGGAAACGATATTTTCATGTGTAAGTTTCCCAACAAGCCTCGCTTCTGACACAAAGTTATCTATCCCTTTATTTGATACCTTTACTGCGACATGCCTCTTTTCAACCTTGTCCCAGGCCTTATACACAAGTCCGGTTGCACCCCTCCCGAGTATCCTGTCGAATCTGTATCTGTCATCACCGGTCGGATTGATGCAGATATCATCCGGGCTTTTTTTGACCATTTTTTTGAAAAGATCAAATACGGTTTTATTATGTTCTTCAAAATCATTTCCGTTTGCGTACACTATTTCAACTCCGGCATAAAAAGAAATCCAGTAAAATATTTCGTGTATTTTGCTATAGCTGCCTGTTTATATTGTTTTAAATTAATATATAATTATTTATCTTTTAATCCTGAATATCAAGGTCGCATTTTTCAATTTTTGAAATTTGATCGCCTTTGACTTCAATGACTTCAGCATTTTAATCAGCTCCTGATAGTCCTGGAACCTGTTTTCCGGCTTTTTTGCCATCATTTTTTCAATAACCTTACCCAGTGCAACAGAAATCTTGGGGTTTTTCTTTCTTAAGGGGATAAGTCCTTCATTCAGGTGTTTGAGGAGTATTTCTTCAGCCGAATCGCCATCAAACGGTGTAAAACCGGTAAATGCATGATAGAAGGATGCACCCAGCGAATAGATATCACTCCTCTGGTCCATGGGAAGCCCGTTTATAGATTCGGGAGATATGTAATATGGCGAGCCTACAATACCTTCTTTGTTCTTCTCATTTACATCAACGGTTATTGCAACTCCGAAATCAACCAGCTTTACGACATCCTGGTTATTAATCATTATGTTTGCAGGTTTTAAATCCCTGTGAATAATATTTTTCTGGCTTACAAAATCGAGGGCCTCACAGATCGTTATTAAATAATCAAGACCCTTTAATGAATAAAGCTTATCTTCTCTTCGGATCATTTCAGCCAGTGAAGCCCCTTCGATATATTCCATGGCAAAATACAGGATCTGATTTTCGTTACCGATATGGTATATAGAGGCTATGTTCCGGTGATCCAGTTGAGAAATAAAACGGGCCTCCTTGATAAACATTTCCCTGAATTTATCCTGGACCGAAAGCTCAAAAGATATCACCTTAAGCGCGACAGCCCTTTCCAGTGCAATATCCCAGCCTTTAAATACGCCCCCCATGGCCCCTGCGCCGATAAATGAAACAACTTTATAATTATTGAGCTGTTTACCGATAAGACTCTGGTAGAACCTGTCCTCAAGAGATGAACCTTTATCATTTTGAGTATCATCGCATTCATTTACACCGGAATTTCCACTGTTGAGAATAATGGTGTGTTCCATATTTTTTGCGGGCGGAGGTGGTTCTGGAGGGGGCGGGGGAATATCCGCAGCGTTTCCTTTCTGCAGGTGGGATTTGATATATTTTATGTAATCCTGCCATTCGGAGCTTTTTTCTATTTCCACACCTATGCCTGCATCCTCAGAAACATTGAGATTCTTGAATGCAATGTGTTTTATGCTGCCCTTGATAACCGTGGTTCCCGATGGCAATGAGATCCTTACATACAGCTCTGCACCGGCCTTCCCAAGCATGGAAGTCTTTAGAAACATCCCTTTACTGCTTATATTTTTAATCTGTCCGGGTATCCAGAGTATACCGTTCCTTGATATCTCAACTCTTAAAATGCGGAGGAGAACCGCCCTTCTGTCTCCACGTTTGTCTTTATTATTATCCGGAATGATCTTTACCATCTGAGTGGTGGTAAAGTTTATATCCTGATCGGGTTGTGCAGTGTTTTTGTTATTTTCGCTTCTCGATGGAGAGCAGATCTCATCCACGCGGGAAACTATGTCCACGGGCTCCAGGGGGTAAACTATGAAGTCTGTCGCACCGTCCCTGAAGGCCTTTCTTGCACTTCCCTGGTCGTGCAGCGGGACACAAAAAACAAAAGGGATTTTTTCTCTGAGCGGATCATTTTTGAGAAAGCGCAGAAAATCATAACCGCTGACATCCCTTAATTTATTGTCGCATAGAATCAGTTCTACAACGTTGGATGACAGCGTGGATAATGCCCCCCGCATATCCATTGCCGTTGAGACAGCATACCCGAAGTTATCTAGCGAATTCGCTACTTCTTTCAGGAATTTCTCGTCGCGGTTTATAAAGAGTATTTTTTTTCTATCGTTCATCATTAAATGGATTAAACCCTTGAATGAACCCTGCAAATTTCATGAAGACCCTGGCCTGAGTTCCTACACGTCCCCTGTAACATTCGGTTTCAGGCATATCTGCACCGCGAAATATTGAGAATCGGTTTTAAAAATGAGCACAGCGATAGGCGATTTATCTGAATGGCCAAGCTGGTGTCCACTGCCGACGATTACTGACGGAAGTGATATCTCAAAGTGATAAGGCTGCCCGACAAAATCCTTCTTTGTAGAGCCCCCGATCATATTTACGATTTCCGCGACACCATCGTGGATCAATTCTGCGTTTATTTTTTCTTCATCCGTGCCCATCATTCTGGCTATTATTGTCTGGGCTAAAGGCCAGTAGAACGTGATGCCAAGGATGCCTTCTGCACCGCCTGTCAGGGCTATCAGACCTGAAACATCGCCGAATATCTTGAAATCATTATCAAAATATACCCCCTCGAAAGTAACATCCAGCGAAGCAACGGACTTTAGAACAATGCCAGTATTTTTTACAAAGGAGTTGATGTATTCTGTTTCCTCCTTCAGGGGTTGCCGGTTGGGAATAAGATGCCCGTAAAGTATTTGCCGGACTGCCGCAGGGGGATCCTTTAAGGAGATTACTTCGGTAGCACCGGCTGTAATAAATGATTTTATAGAACCTTTATCATCGTTTATATTGATAACAACGATCGGGATGTTCTTAAAATGGCAGGCATACCTCAATTTGCGAATTTGTTTTAACAGCTCAGGTTTTTCAATGCCTTCCTGTATTATGATCATCCTGTAGTCTTTGAGTTCCCGGATGTTTTTGAAAGGTTGACTCTCCAGTGTTACGTTATCACCAAGAAGATCATTTAAAACATTCATGATCGGTGAACTGCAATCAATAGCAATTATTCTGTTTGTCATTTATTAATCTCCATCGATTCAGATTCTGTTTGAAATCCCTGAATACCTGATAAAAAGATATTGAATGAATTCTGCGTGTTAAAAGGCACTAGATAGATTCATTTATAAATTTTATCAGTTCTTCCGGCGTAAATGGTTTTGTAAGATATCCTTTTGCACCGTCCTCCTTCGCCATGGCGACTTTATCCTTTTCAGACTCTGTTGAGATCATCAGTACCGGAATATCCCTATACTTTTCATTTTTTTTCAATAACCTCAAACATTCCAGTCCGTTCATCCCGGGCATATTCCAGTCCATAAATATGACACCTACCTTGCTGCCATGGATTTCAAGCTGTTCAAATACTTCCTGCCCGTTACCTGCGTGGATTACTTCTATTCCCATGGGCCGTATCGCATTCTGTATTATATTTCTCATAACTTTTGAATCGTCTGCTATGATTACCTTCATATTTCAGCCTCGCATTATTGAGATTTTCCGATCTGCCGGTTTGATATTTATCCAGAAGCATTTACTGATATATCGAACATATATCGACATAATTCATTAATTTCTTTAGTATCATATGAATTTTTCATGAAAATAATTTAAAACTTTAATAAAATATATCTCATCCTTAATAAAACGATCCGGGAAGATTGTGTTGTCACCTTGTAACCTTTTAGCCTTTTAAACGTTATGAAGATAAATGGATAATTTCAAGGACTTCTATACACGGCAGAAAGATAAACTGTTCTTCTACCTGATGCGAATAACAGGGGATTATCATTTGTCCATGGATATAATGCAGGAAAGCTTTTTACGATGCCTTGATAGATACAGGGATAAATCAGTAAATATTTCATTGCTTTACACCATAGCGCGGAACGTTCTGGTTGATCTTGGCCGCAAGGATAAAAGGAAAAGTGAGCTTAAAGACGATGTTGTTGATCAGAATACGGATCTGGAGAATGAATATAGCGTCAAACAGGAATATCGAAAGGTCATGGTGGCAATGAGCAGGCTGGAAGCGGATGAAAGGGAAATACTTGCACTGGCGTTAACAGAGGATCTTAAATACAGGGAAATCGCTTCGATTCTGGGGATAAATGAGGGTAATGTAAAGATAAAGGTCCACAGGGCCCGTTTAAAATTAAGGGAAATTTTACAACAGGGGGAAATGTAATGAATAATTCTATCAGCATGTTTATAGATGATGAATTGAATCTGGATGAAAAGATAGAATTCGTAAAAAATGTACACGGGGACGAAGAGTTTTATTCCGAATCTGTAGATTTGCTTGGACAGGAAAAACTGCTTCGATCGGACGTGGTAGGGATTGTGCCCCAGGTAGCTGTAAGAGAGAAATCAAAGTTTTTTAATCTCCAGTTCCTTGCTCCATATTTAAGGGTCGCTGAGTTCGGAGCTGTTGCCGTACTTGTTCTCTTTTTTGTATTTCCCATTCTGCCCGGGAATCAACCTAAAAAAGAGGACTTTGTTTCAAAGAGATTTGTTATCTATCAGCCGGAGGCAAAGAGCGTGAAGATTACGGGCAGTTTTACAAACTGGAATGATATTCCCATGAAAATGGATGGACCAAGCGGTTACTGGGAGATAGACCTGAAAATTTCAAAAGGTGAGCAGAAATATGTTTTTATCATTGGCGACGATAAAAAGATTGCTGACCCGACTATTCTAACCAGGGAAAGGGATGATTTCGGCAGTGAAAATACTGTGATAATGGTGGAGGCGTAGGAATGAGAAATATCCTGGGAATTTTATCGATATTCCTTTTAATTACCTCCGGATGTACTGTTCAGCAATATAAAATAGTAAATCAGGAACTCCATATCTATCTTAAAGACAAAAAAGCCGAAAAGGTATATTTGCTCACCTCTCTGGACGGATTTGAACCTTGCGAATTACGGGCAGCAGATTCCAATACCTGGGAGGCAATCCTCCCCTGGATGTTGAGTTCAGATATTTTTATCTAATAGATGGAAAGGTTTTTCTTCCGGATTGTGAGATGAAGGAGGAAGACGATTTTGGTTCGAATAATTGTATTTACGTCCCTCAGTTAGGGAATTCATGATCTTTCGTGTTTAATAGCTGTTAAATATTTTTAGGATCTATTTGTGAGGATAAAATGGGTTTAATAAAGAGAGTATTAATAAGTCTGGTATTTATAATGATCCTGCCTTCGGTACTGATTGCCGATGTGCTGGATAATGAGCTTCCGAAGGACACGCCCAGGGAGATAAAAGAGCGTGCACGGCAGACCATACAGCTGGGTGTTGAAAACCAGGGAGTCGTGAAGATGACTCAAACCATGCTTAAGAACAGGTTTTCAGAGCAGCAGATGATCAGGGCGTATGAAATCCTTGATGAAATAAAAAGAAATGGTCTACCTGAAGAGCCGATAATGGATAAACTGTATGAAGGTATCGGAAAACATGTGCAGGATAAAAACATCATTATGGCAATGGAAAAAGTTATGGCACGGTACCAGAAGGCCAGCCAGTATGCGGGTCAGATTACCAGCAACAGAGAGCAGTCGCGGATTCTTACCGGGCAGATCGCGGAATGTCTAGCTGCGGGAATGACAGATCATGATATAGACAGGATAGGTAATAGCCTCAGGAAATTGAAAACGCAAGACAGGGAAAAATCATCATTGGAGATTCAGACCATGAAGACAGTAAAGACCATGGCCCGAACAGGTGCAAGATCATCATCTGTAGTTACTGCTGTTCAAGAGGCCCTGCAGAACGGGTATACCCAGAAAAAAATGAGCAGGCTTGAGAATGCCTTTCTTAATCAGGTGCGGGCAAGATACAATCCCACTGACATAGCAACAACATTTTCAAGGGGAATAAGTAAGGGCGTATCCATTGATGAGATGAGCCGGTCGACTTACATGAACATGAACGCCGGAAATGGCATGGGAGGTAACGGTTTTGGAAATAGTTATGGTTCCGGTACCGGTGCCGGTCAGGGAGGTATTGGTGGTTCGGCCGGTGGTTCAGGTGGTATCCGGCGGTTCAGGCGGCATGGGTGGTTCAGGTGGTATGGGCGGTTCAGGCGGCATGGGTGGTTCAGGCGGCATGGGTGGTTCAGGCGGTATGGGCGGTTCAGGTGGTGGTGGAAAAAGGTAAACAGTCTTATTCATATTTCTTCTTAAAGTGTCCTGCCGGAGGCGATGTTCTCTTTCTTGTTGAGAAACTGATCGATCCGGTAGGGCAGGCTTCTCTGCATGTATAACAGGCAAAACAATCAGGTATAGTTTTTTTATCCTGCTTCAATATAGCATGCATTACAGTGGAAGGACATGCGGCAGCGCACTTTTCGCATGCAATACAGGTCTCGTAATTAACAGTGATTTTTATACGGCTTACCTTCTCCAGGAGCCATCCAACCAGTCCGAACGGGCAGAAAAAATGGCACCATGGCCGGTATACAAACAGGCTTGTAATAAGGATGCCTCCAATAAAGACTATCCCCGGGATAAGCAGCTTTGCAGGGGTATAAATTTTAAATGGATCAACAGGCGCGACTATATCGGTCCCCCATGTAAATGCAGCAATGGAAAAGGCCGCAAAGAAAAGAATGCGTATACCGTTTGATATTATAAAAGGTGTTTTTATCTGTTTTCCAATTACTGCCTTCAGGTTATTTGTCTTGTTGAGTCTGAAAATTAAATCCTGCAGGGTGCCAGCTTGACAGCCCCATGCGCAGATATACTTGTTTGCAAGAAAGACAATTAATAAAAAAACAAAAAGTGCGATCATGCGCGGCGGAAAGATAACCCCTGATGAGCCGTAAAGGTGAATTGCATCCTTTACTGTTCCCATGGGACTGGGATCAGCCCCGAGTAATATTCCGAAAATAAACATGGATATAAAAAGTACTGCCTTCCTGGAACCGGTACTTGCCCTGTGGTGTTTAAAGTAAAAATATACCGCTGATAAAAAGGCAAACCACAGGATAAATTTGACAACAATCTTCTTCCAGTTTTTGCTGCGGTGTTCTGCAGCCAGGGCCAATTTTTTTGTGACCAGAGTCGTTATTTGTTCAGGCGTTCCGTATTCCTTGAGCTTTTTATCCAGATCTGTTTTAGCCTGAAGACCGAATATCTCCTTTAAAACAGGATTCGACAGATTATTAACCTGCCCGAAATTTTTTAAGGTCATATCTGAATTAACAGTTAATTTTGTTATTTCAGGGATGGACTCCGGTTTCCCTCCCCAGAGCTTTCCGGATATCATTGAAAGTATGACAACTAAGGCTATCAGGGAAAGAAATGTAACAATTACTCGATTCATTGAAGGTTTCGCCATAATTAACATTCTCCGGATCTTATGATGGATTGTTTACCGATGTATCAGTATTTGAATTATGATACATGATTGAAGTTGTTTTTTCATCCTATTTGACGCTGGAAAAGAAAAAGGCGAGGATTTGTTTATATCCTCGCCCTTTGTTTTTTTAGTCCTGTAAGGTAGATTTATCTGTGAAACTTTTTATCTCCTTTTGTTTTAAAGAATTATTGTGCAGGTACAGTTGTGGTGCATGATTGGTCTCTTTTTTGTGCTTTGGTACCTCCGGTTCCCTTTGTGCCTGTGCCAGAGCCGTCTTTAATCCTGGTCCTGGTCTGAGTTGAAGTTCCCTGTGCAGTTACTCTTTTATTGGCGGTTCCATAACCGCTGCCTTTTCCGCCAAAGCCCTTTCCTCCGCCCGCGAAAGCTAAAGAAGAAATCATGAACATCGCTACTGTTGAAATTACCAATAATCTTTTTGTCATTTTAATACCTCCGGAAAGTTGTTTTGTGTGCTGACTTTTATTTATCTTTCCCGCCTGCACAGTTAATGGATATTGCTTATGGCTATATAACGTTCAAAGAAGGGGATAGTTACAAAAGAGTTCCTGTTTTTATTAATTTTCGTTTTGACTCTTTCCATTACGGGTACTAGAATGCAGAACCGCACTTCGAAAAAGATGAGAATTTTTCCAATCCGGTATGGGCCGGAAATAAATGGAATTATTTGTTTTTTTTAAAGCTCCGCCAGATAAAGATATTAACATATATCTATGATATGTTTTTTATTTGTAATGCCACTTATATTTTATGTAGGATAGCCTGAAAAGAATCGATAAGGAGGAATTTAAAATTATGGATCAGCCAAAATGGACATACATCAATCGGCGCAGCTTTTTTAAAGCAACAGCTCTGGCAGGACTGGCAGCTGCCTTACCCGCTCCGAGTTTTGCAGCGCAGAACTCCCTGCCTGTTACTGGAACAATACCCAGTCCATCGGGTAAGAAAAGAAATCTGCTTTTTGTAAGCGATGTCCCTGAAAGGTATTTAAAAGTGATTGATGCCATCAAATCAGTCAATGAGTATGAAATCAGTGTAATCCCTATAAAGACAGATTTTAAAAAACCTGAGGAGATACTTAAGGACATTGAAAAAAAGAATGCCGATATTGTTTTCATGAGGCTGCCAGGTATAGGCATGTCCTCCAGAAGTATCGCCGAAGGTATGGGTACACTGGATATTCCTGTAATTCTTCTTCCGGTAAATAATGATCTCATAATGTGGGAGACGGATCTTGCGGCGTCATTTCGTTTAAAAGACACGAATGCCCTTGTAGCAAATTCTTTGGACCATGCCATTGAGCTGATAAAGATAGTCGCGGCACCAAGACCCCTTGAAGGCCAGCGTGCCCTGGTATTCAGCAGACCCTTCGGATCGACAAGCATACCGTCGCCCAATTTGAATGCGGATTATGTATACAGACGAACGGGTGTAAGCATAGAGCACCGGCCTGTAGATGACCTGAAAGAGCTTATCATGGGTGTTGATAAAAAGGCGGCCCGGAAAGAAATGGAAAAGTGGAAAAAGGGCGCCAAAAAAATTATCGGTGTTACCGATGAAATGATTTTTAACAGCTCCAGAATGTACATATTACTGCAATCTCTTGCGGATCAGGAAAGGCTTTCAGCAGTTTCAGTCGACTGTTTGAGTTTTTCATTCAGCCCTGATACCGCCATTCCGCTTCCATGTCTCGCCTTTACAAGATTGAGGGATGAAGGAATAACCGCCGCATGTGAAGCCGATGTGTGTATGATGCTCTCCTCTATGTTATTACAGGAAATCAGCCGGAGACCTTCCTTTCAAAGTAACGTGTCTTCGGTGAACTTACAAGACTCCAGCACTATTCTTCGCCATTGTGTAGCTCCTACTAAAATATTCGGACCTGACGCCCTCCGGCAGCCCTATATCTTAAGAGATTATCACGGTATGGGGAAGGGAGGGACTGCCGAAATAGAATACCCCGCAGGTCTTGATGTTACTATTGGCGGATTCAGCAAGGATCTCAAAGATTTCGTGGTATGGCCCGGAAGAGTGCAGGCTGGAATCGATGATCGGGCTACTCCTTCATTTAAGAACGCACCGCCCGAAATGCGGAAGATGCGAAAGTACTGCACCAATATGGCGAAAGTGAAAGTCAGGGATATCCATGATTTTCTGAAAAATATAGTGGGCATCCATCATAATATGATTGCCGGAAGCTATGGAAAATCAATCGTCGATTCATTGATTCGAATGAACGTGAATGTTATCGCTCCGCCTGATCTGACACCGCCGGAGGCGTAAGATTTTTTTCAGATATTGCACATAACCCCAACATAATCGAAAGGAGAGAATAATGAGTACCAAAAAAGACAATGAAGTGGATGAAGGCAGAAGAGATTTTTTCAAGGGGGTATCCGCCGGGGCGGCCGGGGCGGCGATTGCCAGCGCCCTTGTAACATTAGGTGCTCCAGTAGTGGCAGGTGCCAAAGAAGGAGAAAAACATGCAGAATCACCTTTTTTTAAAAATCCTCCACCATGGCCCAAGGGTACTGACGGCAGCAAGTATGATCATTTGTTCAGCACAAGTCTGAGGGAAAATTCCATTACTGATGTAGTCGCAGGCCCCCAGGCATATTTCAGGGGCGACAGCGATCTTCCCGGGGCAAAAATCAATATGGGCTGGCAGATGTTCACAAAACCCTACAAACTTGAACGGGAATCCCATCACCATGATACTGACGAATATCTGTTTTTCCTGGGTGCAGAGCTGCCTGACCTGGTGGGTTCATTTGACGGCGAGATTGAGTATTTCATGGGACCTGAGTATGAAAGGCACATCATCACCAAGGCCACGGTTCTCTATATCCCGGCAGGTCTGGAGCATAATCCCTGTGATATAAAGAGACTGGGTAAGCCCATGATGTTCAGTGCACTTCAGTTGTCACCATACTTCAATGGAAAGTACCAGACCATGGGTTATATGGAGATGAGAAGCATGCGTAAAATCAAGTAATTAATTTTTAGAAGGGTCGGGGATAATAAAACCCGCCCCTTCTCCAAAAATCTTTCCATGGCGATTTCCAATGGTGCGAGTCTAACCTGCCGGGATGGTCAGCATCTTTTCTACCGCTTTTCTGGCCAGCCGGGCTGTATCTTCCGGTACTTTTACTATGGTTTTCATCTGTTCAAGGGACTTCACAACATCCAGAAGCCCTGTCTTTTTCATATTGGCGCAGATCATATCCGGATCGGCGGGGATTAATATCTTGTCGGGGTTTACCTTTGAAAGAGGGTAAAGGATACCTGTTTCTGTTCCTATTATAAATTTTTTATGTGAAGAGTTTGCGACAAAGGCGATGATGCCGGAGGTGCTCTTTATTTCGTCCGCAAGTTCAAGAACTTCGGGCGTACATTCCGGGTGTGCAAGGAACAGGGCATCGGGGTTTTCCTTTTTTACCTTTTTTACCTGTTCCGGCTTTAATTTATTATGGGTAACACAAAAGCCGTTCCACCAGGTTATTTTCCTTCCTGTCATTTTTTTTGCATACTGGGCCAGATTTTTATCCGGTGTCATAAAAATTTCCTTGTCCGGATCAATACTTTCAACAACCTTTACCACGTTGGCTGAGGTGCAGCATATATCGCTTATCGCCTTGACATCGGCAGTGGTATTTACATAGCTTACAACAACCCTGTCAGGGTTTTTTCTCTTTTCCTCCATCAGCGCCGGAGCAGTAATCATATCGGCCATTGGACAACCAGCCGCTGCAACAGGGAGAAGGACCGTTTTATCGGGTGACAATATCGAGGCCGTTTCTGCCATGAAATGAACGCCGCAAAATACAATGATATCCGCTTCGGTTTTTGATGCCTTCATGGAAAGTTCCAGGGAGTCACCGCAAAGATCTGCAACATCCTGCACTTCAGGACGCTGATAATTATGCGCCAGAAGGATTGCATTCTTTTCCTTTAAAAGTGCTCTGATTTTCTTCTTTAAATCCATATTATTATCTGTATCTGTTCCCATTTTTATGTCCCTAACAATTCAATTTATTTTAACTTGTTCTGTATGTTATCATCTGTCGGAAATACTATAAGATGTATTGCAGGTCAAGACAAGGTTTAGAGAGTGTAAAACTATCGGATTTAAGGCATTGGAAACTAATATTGAAATAAACCATAACAAAGAGCGCTTGGATGACACTCCTTCCATGAAGGCATCTATAAATGACGGGATGTCCAATGCTGTCATGATGGGATGCGGTGAATCGTACTTTGGCGTCTTCAGCATTTTCCTCAAGGCAACAACCCTTGAGGTGGGCATGATATCAACTCTGCCCCAACTAATTGGGGCAATAGTACAGTGGGCCGGTGCGATTAATATGGACAGGATCCGGAGCAGGCGAAGGGTGGTAAGGATTGGTTCGTTTATTCAGTCCCTGACATTTTTACCTGTAGCTGTTCTCCCTTTTTACTCATGCGCAGGACACCGGTCGGTAACACTTCTTCTGTTGTTTATGATCATTTATTACAGCGCCAACGGGGCAACGATTCCCGCCTGGAACAGTCTTATAGGAGATCTGATAAACCCTGCGATCAGGGGCCGGTTTTTCGGAAGGCGCAATACATTGACCGGATTGAACAGCTTTATAGCTCTTACACTCGCCGGAGTGACATTGCATGTTTTTGAAAAGCAGGGATCTCTCGAAATGGGGTATTTTATTATTTTTTTCGTTGCATTTCTTGCAAGGTTCTACTCCTCCCATTGGCTTTCAAGATACGATGACCCTCCGCTTACTGTCACTTCCGATCAGGTCTTTACATTCCGGCAGTTTATAAAAAGATCGTCTCATTCAAATTTCGCCAAATTCGTGTTCTTTGTTGCCATGATCAACCTCGGGGTATCCTTTTCAGGACCGTATTTTTCATTGTATATGCTGCGTGACCTGAAGTATGATTACATGGCATACACCCTTGTAATAGCCGCCAATACAGTTACTCAATTCCTCACATTCAAGAACTGGGGCAGGATAAGCGACCGCTTCGGCAATAAAAAAATCCTTAACCTTTGCGGTTGGGGTATGGCGCTTGTTCCGCTCCTGTGGCTATTTTCAGCCGATATTTATTATCTTGTTATAATCCAGGTATATAGCGGGATCATATGGTCGGGCTTCAATCTGGCAATAGCCAATTTTTTATTCGATGCAGTCACCCCTCCAAAGCGCGCAAGATGTGTGGCCTACCAGGGGCTCATGAATGGAATTGCCGTATTTACAGGTTCTCTTTTGGGAGGGATAACCGCAGGCTGTCTGCCGGGTTCCGTTTCAATCGGACCAATAGTGTGGCGACCGGTATCCATGCTTCTTATGGTGTTTATGATATCAGGAATAATAAGGTTTATAGCTGCATATCTCTTTCTTAAGAAATTTAAAGAGGTGCGGGAAGTAGAGCCGATCGGTCATGGCGAACTTATTTTCAGGATCAGTCATATAAAACCGATCGCCGGGGCGACATTCAGCCTGACCACCGGGCTTTTTCATCAACAGAAGAAGAAAGGTGGCTCCAGTCAGTAACGTACCGCCAGCCATACAGTATCTTCTTCAGCGGATGTCCATTCGACCCTGTGAATGCTGTGGGCAGGGATATTCACATAATCTCCCGGTGATAGCTTGACTATTTCGTCCCTGTCCTTAAAGCGAAGGCCTGCTCTTCCCTTAAGCAGGATTACAAATTCGTTTTTATCCTGATCATACCAGAAGTCAGGAGGGGATGCATGCCCCCGGGATACGATCCTTTCTATCTTTACATTTCCGGCATCTCCGGCAATATTCTCGATCAGCTCGAAAGGAAGGTCCGGCGGGACATCTTTAAAAATATTTTGCATGCGCCTCTCTTATCCTTTCCTTCAGATAGGAAACCAGGTTCTCGTTGTTTTCAAATAGATCAAAACAATACCCGTCTTCTCCCAAAAGTCCTCCCGGGATCAGGTCGCCTTCCTCATCCGGATCGGTTATGGTTTCGGCGTAAAAACATATGGAAAGCCACCTGTTCTCAGGATCATCATCAATAATATCCATGAGGGCCAGTAGTTTTTGTTCCTTGTTATCAACCATCGCCCGCAGGGAATGGCTTATACCAGGGCGCGATTTGAATGAATAGACAAGGCCATCCATGGATTCCAAAAGCTCCACTATTCCGGTAAATGCGGATTTTATCCCGTTATTGTCAATTGTCCAGTCTTCAAGCAGGTCTGCTATTTCCTTGATTTCCCGGATATTACTCATCATTTTCTCCATTTTGAAATAATATTTTAAATAGATTTTTTTCATACCTTATAACAATGTTTTGGACAGAAAGTCCAGTATTGGGAAGATGATTGTCTTCAGGTATCATGTGCTTAATTTCGGTTTATTTACTGCCTGATATTTGAAACTCCGATCCGGTGGCAGGCTTCTTTCGAGATTGCGATAAAATAAGTTTTTTGTATGTAAAATAGTAACTATATTACTTGACAAACAAACGCCCTTTTTTATAAAAATCCCTACGTGCTATATTACTGGACAAACTTTGTCATCCGGCCAACATATTGAAAATATAATTCTATTTTCCCTGTAAGGCCTTTTTTTATGCTGGAAAAATTGTATTTTAAGTATATGTTAGTCGGATAATTCTATATTTGAAACACTATAAGGAAGCACAATGGATATAAAAAAGGAAAAATTCGTCGCTTATTGCGCTGCGGTCGCGCTTTTTGTTGTTGGGGTAGTTTGTTATGCTGCATTTCCTGATAGGAAGCCTGAAGTGCCTGTCAGAGTGATGTTTCATGCAACAGCCGGAAATGTATTGTTTTTCCATAAATATCATGCAACTAAAAAAACCTACGGGCTTGAATGTACAGACTGCCATCACAGGTGGGTTAAGTCTGCAACCGGAAAGATTTTATATCTCCGAAACGATGGTTCCACAGGCGATGAACCTGTTGCATGCCGTACGTGCCATAAAGTTGAAAAGGCAGAAGGCGATAATCCGAAACAGCCGAAACTGTCTGATGCTATCCATGAGCGATGCGGAGGCTGTCATGACAAAACGGGTCATGGTCCCGGTACCAAGGATTGTGCGGGCTGCCACGTTACCTAGTTTTGCTGGATGCTCCGAAAGTTAAGGCTTGAAATGTTCTTTTTACGAGGTAGGAGGCAATTATGTTAAAAAAACCGTTTTTCAGTATTGGTAAACCCAGACTGGAATACCCGGTTATTCAGGATCTCAACCCTGACTTTGAAGAAGGCATACCGTTACCGGAATTTGTAACAGTTTATATTGATAAACCTTATTCACAGGATATTGAAGAATTTCTGAAAATTGGAGACAGCTTTAAGACCGGCCAGAAAGTGGCTATTGATAAAGAAGACACGTATTTCTTATCACCGGTTACCGGCTCTGTTTCAGCTATTGATGAATATATAGGCTATTTAGGTGTGAAATATACCTCGATTTCCATAAAAACCAATGCTGAAGAAGAGGAAGATGATGAAATAAAGACTATCAAAGGTGCAAAAACTGCGGAAAATATCGTTAAATTTCTTTCAAGACTTCCCGGCTGCCCTGATTTCTATTCCTTTGTAAAAAATAAATATTCCTTTAAAACGATTGTTATTGAAGGAACTGATGATGACCTTTTTATAACAACCAACCAGGCAGTTGTTGAAAGGCTGGCTGAAGATGTCAAGGAGGGCATCGGCATTTTAAAGGAAATAACCGGAGCAAAAAAGATATTCGTCACGGCTTTTCCTCCTTCCTCTTCAAAGGTATGGGGTCATAAGTCAGCGGTTATCAAACTTGAGCCTGTTTACCCGGAAACCCTGCCTCAAATGGTAATGAAAAATAAAATAAAGTGGGTCGTCCCGGCAGGCAAGAAAAGCGAGGATATGGGTGTTGGTTTTATCAAGGCCGAAGCAGTTGCCGCTCTAGGTGCTGCTGTCACCAGAAGTAAAGCGCCTGTTGAAAAAATTGTCACGGTTATCGATAAAAAAGGTTCTGTAAAGAATATCAAGGTAAGGATAGGGACACCGGTAAAAGATGTTCTTAAACACCTCAATATTGATCTGGAACACGGAAACAGGATTGTTATTGGCGGGCCGCTCCGTGGAAAAAGCATATATACGGAAGATACGCCGGTGCTGTGGGATACGGATGCCATTCTTGTTCAGGGTGCGGAAGATATTGCTCAGAGTATGGATGTCCCATGCATAAACTGTGGAGAATGTGTTCGTGCATGTCCGGCCAACATACCGGTAAATATGCTTGTAAGGTTGCTGGAAAACAGCCTTTATAGTGATGCAGTGCAGGAGTATGACCTGCTTTCATGTATAGAATGCGGTCTTTGTGCCTATGTCTGCAGAGCACAAATACCGATTTTTCATTATATTATGCTTGGTAAAAACGAGTACCTCAAGTTGGAGTATATGGAGGAATCTAATGCTTAATCAGAGATTGTTCGTAAGCTCTCATGCTCCCTTCTGTCATAACGGGACGAGTATAAGGGGAAGGAGCTACAATATTATACTTGCTGCGATTCCTGCTGTGGCCATGGGCATATACGAGTTTGGTGCACCGGCCCTGGCGGTGCTGGCATTTTCCATGGTCTGGGCTATGTTCTGGGAATTCCTGATGAACAAGGCAATGAAAAGACCTATAAGTATTGGAGACGGTGACGCGGCGGTTATAGGTCTCCTGTTCGGCATGATGATGCCCGCAACAACACCATGGTGGGCGATAGTAACCGGAACATTTATTGCAATAGTTGTAGGCAAGCAGATATGGGGAGGGGTCGGATGCAATCCCTTAAATCCTTCTCTTGTGGCAATTGCAATAATAACCCTGGCCTGGAAGGATCTGGTTAATTTTGATGAAGCCCTTGTAAACTACAGTTTTAATTTCTATGCAGCGTATTCCCTGGGCGTTTTGAAACATTTTGGTGAATTTCAAGCCGGAAGCTACACCATTAAAAGCCTCTTTATGGGCATGCAGGTAGGTGGCATCGGATCAACATTCGGCCTTGGTCTGGTTATAGGCGGATTGTGGTTAATACTTAGAGGTTATATAAGATGGGAAATTTCCATCTCTTTTCTGGTGGGTATTTTCGTAACAGCATGGATTTTTCACATGGCTGATCCTTCAAAGTATGCCGGTCCTTTATTCCACATTGTTACCGGTTACACATTGATTGGGGCATTTTTTCTTATTACAGAAGATTCATCATCACCTGTTAATTTCGTTCCGATGCTGTTATACGGTATTATAGCAGGAGTAATGACTGTCCTGATCAGAAACATAGGAGCTTATATTGATGGTACTGTACTATCTATCCTGCTTGTAAATGTATTAAATCCTCTTCTGGATAAAATCAGGCCAAAGGCATTGGGAAAGGGGACTGAATATGCGTGAAATTGTTAAACTTTTCCTGATAGTAGCTATTTTCAGTGCAGTTGCCGGATGGGCTCTTGCTGCTGTCAGAGATATAACGAAGGATAGAATTGAGCTGCAGGAGTTGGTATACGTAAGGGGGCCGGCTATTAATAGAATACTTGCCGGCAGTTCAATTGATCCGCTCACTAACAGGTTTAAAATAGATGATAACGGAACCGAGCGGTCCTTCTTCCCTGGAGAAATCAACGGCAAAAAAGACATTGTTGCTTTTGAAGTTACCGCGAAAGGTTCCCAGGGAGATATTGGCGTAATGGTAGGGTTTAACCTGGATAAGAATGAGGTCATTGGTATGGGTGTTACAACCTCCTCTGAAACCGCCGGGCTCGGTTCGCGCGCCAAGACAGATGCTTCATTTATCGATCAATTTAATGGCATGTCTATAAAGGACGAATTCAAGGTCAGGCAGGATGGCGGTGGTATCGATGCATTAAGCGGCGCTACGATAACATCAAGAGGTGTTTGCGCCGGGGTGTCCCACGCAATAGAAATATATAAAAGACTTAAAGATAAAATTCGTCAAAAGATGCAGAAGGCATAAGGAAACAGGGAGAATATAAATTATGGCAAAGACTGTTGTTCAGGAATTTACCAAGGGATTATGGGCTGAGATACCTCCCTTCAGACTGGTGCTTGGATTATGCCCCACCCTTGCAGTTACGATGAGCCTTGAGGGTGGTTTTGGCATGGGTGTAGCCTTCTCATTCGTTCTGATTTTATCCAATATATTCATTTCCTTACTTAAAAATGTCATTCCAAAACAGGTAAGGCTTTCATGTTATATAATTGTTATCGCGACATTTGTTACTATTGTTGAATTTCTTTTAAAAGCTTATGCCTATACTATCTATGATAAGCTTGGTATCTTTATCCCACTGATAGTTGTAAACTGTATCGTACTTGGCAGAGCAGAGGCATTTGCAGCAAAGAACGGGGTTGTGGCTTCAATAGCGGATGCTCTTGGCATGGGTATCGGATATACACTTTCACTTTCTGTCCTTGGGGCCTTCAGGGAGATTTTCGGGGCAGGATCCCTGACATTTCCCTTTATCAACTATTCAATTCACAATATTCTAGGATCTTCATTTCAGCCATTTGCATTTCTTGTTCAAGCTCCGGGCGCTTTTATATGTCTCGGCCTTATGCTCTGTGTAATGAACATTCTTGGCAAAAAGTAACAGGACCGGTTAGGAGAATTAGATGGGCGATTATATTTTACTGGCGATAAGCTGTATATTTGTAAATAATATACTTTTGGCTCAATATCTGGGGAACTGCCCTTTTCTGGGTGTTTCCAAGAAAATGGAAACAGCAACAGGAATGGCTATGGCAGTTATATTTGTACTTGTAATGGCCGGTGCAATTACCTGGGCTATCAGCCATTTCATCCTTAAACCTTTTGATATGGAATATCTGCAGACATTATCCTTTATTCTGGTTATCGCTTCACTGGTATCCTTTGTAGAGATGTTCCTTAAGAAATCTATCCCGGCGCTGTATGCCGGGCTGGGTATATTTTTACCTCTTATCACAACGAATTGCGCGGTTTTAGGTGTGTGCGTTATCAATATAAATAAAAATTATGACTTTATGCATACCCTGGTATCATCTGTGGCATACCCTGCCGGTTTCGGTCTTGCTCTTGTCCTTTATGCGGGTTTACGTGAACGTATCCTGCTCGCCAGGGTGCCAAAACCCATGCAGGATACAGCCATAGGTCTTGTTGGTGCCGGGATGATGTCCCTTGCTTTTTTAGCTTTCAAGGGGATGGCATAATTATTGAGGCGGAGTTAAGTGATAATTGTTGTTAAAGTTTTATAACGATTTTTACCTGTTATATTATTATCAGATTATATAAATCCGTTTTGATATAAAACGGGTTTATATTTTAAGGGGGAATAGATGCTGGACGGAGTTTTACTGATGGGCAGCCTCGGCCTGATAGTTGGTATCGGGCTCGCAGTGGCATCGAAAATATTCTACGTGTGGATTGATCCCAGAGTTGAAGGAATCAATGAGACATTACCGGGCGCCAATTGCGGCGGATGCGGATTTCCCGGCTGCAGCGCAAATGCAGAGGCCATTGTCGCAGGGAGATCTTCTGCAGCATCATGTGTTGCCGGCGGGCCTGAAATCGCAACATCGATAGCCGCCATAATGGGAGTAAAAATTGAAGCCAAGGAACCTGATATCGCTCTTCCGGGTTGTACTTATGGATATGATAATGCGGATCTTAAATATTCCTATGATGGCATCAGCGACTGCAGGGCAGCCGCTCTTTTAGGCGGGGGCAGCAAGGCATGCCCTATCGGATGTCTCGGACTTGGAACCTGTGTCAGCGCATGCCCCTTTGGCGCACTTTCCATGGGTGATGACAATCTGCCAGTTGTCAATATCGAGCTGTGTACCGGATGCGGAACCTGTGAACGTGTCTGTCCGAAGCATATTATTACCCTCTCATCTCATTCAAGGCGTATACGGCATGAATACAAAACCGATGAGTGTTCCGCTCCCTGCCAGAGGGAATGTCCGACCGGAATAGACATCCCTGCCTATATCTATCAGATTTCAAGAGGCAACTACCCCAAAGCCGTAAGGGTTATCAAGGAAACCAATCCGTTTCCACTTGTATGCGGAAGGATATGTGTACATCCATGCGAACTGGAATGCAGGCGTAATCTGGTTGACGAGCCTGTTGCAATAAATAATCTCAAGAGATTTGTTGCCGACTATGAAATGAATTCCGGTCAGCGTGTTCATAACATGAGGGCACCTGAAACAGGAAAGCGTATAGCGGTCGTTGGAGGCGGTGCTGAGGGTTTGACAGCCGCTTATCTGTTAAACCGGCTTGGCCATGACACGGTTGTTTATGAAGGTGGTACCCAGCTTGGAGGTCTACTCCGGGTTGGCATCCCCCAGAACAGGCTTCCCGTGGATGTGCTTAACTGGGAGATCGACGGCATCCTGGATGCAGGTGTAAAGGCATATACCGGAAAAAGACTCGGTCGTGATTTCAGCCTTGAGTCATTATTCAGTGAAGGTTATTCGGCAGTTTTTGCGGCCATAGGCGGCTGGGATACACTGATGCCTCAAAGAGTAAAGGACGCAGGTCCTGTAAAAACTCTTCCCGGTATCTATCTTCTGGTTGATTACATATTGAACCTCAGACAGAAAAAGGAAGTTCCTCCTGCAAAGGAAGTTGTAATACTCGAAGGAGGGAATGCGTCTTTCGAAGCTGCAAAGGGCGCGATCAATGCCGGAGCCGAAAATGTGACGATCATTACCCGGGATCAGCGAGAAAAATTATCTGTCTCGGATGAAGACATCAAAAAAAGTGAAAAACATGGGATCAGATATTGTTTCGGTTGTGCGGTTACAAAGATGGCAGGAGAGGGTGAGGATCTTAAAAATATTGAGATAGCCTTTTTAACAGAGTCAGGAACGGAAAAAAGGAGACGGAAGGTAATAAGCGCTGACCTGTTACTGGCAGGCGCAGGCCGGTTTCCGGAACTTATTTATGTAAAGGCTGAAAAAGATGCCAATCAGGCGGATGGAACCGACAATCCAGTAAAGTGGGAAACTTTTACGCCCTATGCCAGCCCATTTTCAAAGCAGGATATCGGGATTTTCAGACCGGGCGAGGAAGCCGGGGATTATAAGGCTGTTATTGAGGCTATCGGGGCAGGGAGAAGGGCTGTAAGTTCAATTCAACAGTATCTTTCCGATGAACCTGTGCTGGCGCCCTTTAATATGATTAAGAGTGATACAAAGGTGCTGAACCTTGACAAACTGCAACTCAACCTTGTAAAGAAATTCCCGAGAGCAAAGATGCCTGAGATATCAACGGAAGATGCTGTCAACTCCCCTGATATGGAGATAGCAAAGGGATACTCGGAGACACAGGCGCGTAACGAGGCTGGCAGGTGTTTACAGTGCGGCCTTATATGTTATCGCCGGATGGAAGGTTCCGCCCGCTGACAATTATTTTAGTCATTCGGGGATAATATTTATCCCCGATATTTTTCTTCATGTCGTATAACTTTAAGCATAAGAAAGAGGCTATAAGAAACAGTGCACCGGTAATTGCTGCGGTTGCAGACTGGTCCGTGTGCCATAATGCTGAAAGATAGTTGCCCAGAAATGCGCCGAACAGAAGGGCAAATATCGGAAACATATAAACCATCAACGACAGTTTTATAAATGTGCCTTCAGGTACACTTACTTCAACCTGATCCCCTTCCTTTGCATTAAGGCTGTTTAAAACTTCAACCATCGTATTACTCTCTGAAACATGGCATGAATCCTTTGATGAGCAGTGTTTGCATGCGCTGCTCTTCATTACCTTTATTGTCGCAGTATTTTTATGTATTTTTTCTACTATTCCCTGTTCTGAAATCATGGCACACCTTTATTAATAATTTTATTAAATAATTAAGGATTTATATAATAATGTCAAGGAAATGGTAAAATGCTTTTTTACCAAACTATTTAATTGATATGTTTTGATAATGAATTATTATTATTCTAGTATAATAAAATAGCTTATATACAAACATGGAGGCGTAAATGATTAAAAAAACAAGTAATTCAATCGGATATTGTAAACTGTTTTTACTGATCCTTACTCTTTTTATCCTTGCCCTGTGCTCTGTTACTGCCGCCTATTCATCCGGACAGGTGAGAAATGATAAAGGCGAATTAAAGAATAATGTCTTTAATCTCTATGACCGTGCAATGGGAAGGATTGGCGAAGACGGCATTATTTATAACGCATATGGAAGCGTTCTGGGGTCTGTTGGCAAGGATGGGACCATATACAATGTCAGCAAGATCGTAATTGGCAGGGTCGAAGCGGGCGGCAACGTGCTGAACCAGTCAGGTACAAGGCTTGGCTCTGTAAATGAACAGGGAGGAATTTTCAATGTAAGTGGCAGAAAAATAGGCATTGTGAAGGATGTTTCGAATATCAATCTTATAGGCGGGGTTGCCCGGGTGATATTTTTTAAAAACTAAATAGTTACAGATATCTGAGTGCCAAATAGCAGTATGAATAAAAATATGATGCACCCGATAGGGGTATTTGATTCCGGAGTGGGTGGGCTCTCCCTGTTGCAATGCATACGAGAGGAACTGCCCGGAGAGGATTTTATATATGTCGCGGACTCGGGGTATGCACCATATGGTGATAAACCGGGCGGGTATATTGAAAGACGTTCCTTTGCTATCACAGAATTTCTTGTCGAACAAAAGGCAAAGGCTATTGTCGTTGCCTGCAATACTGCGACAGCCGCTGCAATAGCCAAGTTGCGGGCTGCCTTTGATCTGCCGATAATAGGTATGGAGCCAGGGGTAAAACCCGCCATAGCCGCTTCTCAAAGTAAAACAGTGGGGATAATGGCAACCGCCGAAACATTGAAGAGCGAGAAGTTCAGACTTTTAACTGACAGATTTTGTAATGACTGTAATATTGTTACACAGGCCTGTCCCGGGCTTGTGGAACAGGTGGAACAGGATGATTTGACTGGTTCAAAAACCCTTGAACTGGTGGAAAGATATGTGACTGCACTTCTTTCAAAGGGCGCCGATATAATAGTGCTGGGATGCACACATTATCTTTTCCTTGCACGACTGATCCGCGAGGTGGCGGGTAAGAATGTAAAGGTTATTGATACAGGTGTGGCAGTTGCAAGGGAGGTGCACCGTCGCTTAAAAGAAGCAGGGATAAAATCCGGGGAAAATAAAATCGGATCTGAGTCCTTTTATACAAGCGGGGATATAGACAAAACAGGAAGAATAATAAGGCGGCTCTGGGATGAAAACGCAGTTGTGAACAGGCTTCCCTAATAAGATACGACGTCCTGTAAAATGACCGATAATCTGAGAATAAACAGATGAAAACAGATAAATACCGCATACGAATATATCTGGCAGTTTTCATGTTTTTGATGCTCCTGGCTATATCAGGGTTTATGTATTTCGAAAAAATGTCGTTGATTGATGCTGTCTATTTTACAATCGTGACTATGGCTACAGTGGGCTATGGCGATATTCATCCCCAGACTGAAATCGGGAAAATGCTAGCGATACTAATAATTGTAGGCGGTGTCGGGACATTTTTAGGTGTAATTGCCAGTATCACGGATCTGTTTGTTAACCGTCGTGAAGAATATGTCAGACAGCAGAAGGTTGATATGGTAACAGGCCTGTTTTTCAGCGAAATGGGTAACGAACTTCTGAAAAGTTTTATCCGGTTTGATCCTGATGTCGAATACCTCAATAAAAAATTAAAAAATTTGGCGGAATGGGGTAATGCAGATTTTGACAATGCACATCTTCTCCTGAACAGACATCGTTTTATGATCGATTCCGGTCAAAGGGATATATCCGGGTTGCTGAAAAGCCTGCAAACCAGATCAGATCTGCTTTTAAGCCTGCTTGAAAATCCGTTTATCCAGGAACATGAAAATTTTACAGAGTTGCTGCGTGCCCTTTTCCATCTTCGTGATGAATTTTTACACCGTGATGATTTAAATAATTTGCTTGATTCCGATCGAAAGCATCTGGAAATTGACATTGCGAGAGTATACAGGTTGCTGATACTTGAATGGCTGAGATATATCCGATATTTAAAAAAATACTACGGATACCTGTATTCGTTAGCTATTCGGTTAAATCCTTTTGACCATGAAGCAACTGCTGTAGTGAAAAAAAACTAAATTATTAATTTATTAGACTGTTTTGATTTACAGTTGACATTTTGCAAATTCGATTCATTTAAAAAGACTATTTATGGTTGATTATTTTTGTTTTAATATCTATTATTTCATCGCTTCATTATTTATAAGTCGCCTTTATAATAAACAAAACCATGAAATTCCCGGCTCATCTTTCTGAATAACTAACGTTCCAGGAGGATATATATGCTGAAAGTTCTGAAAAAATGTGAAAGACTTCTTATCCAGATATTGATGGTGATGATGGCTATTGTCCTTGCCCTCGCAACCATTGATCTTGGCTGGACCATCATCAAAGATGTATCGACCCCGCCATATGTTGTCATTTCTGTCAATGACCTGCTTGATCTCTTTGGCCTCTTCATGCTTGTGATCATCGGAATAGAATTGCTGGAAACAATCATGAAGACCTACCTGACTCAAGGTACTCCTCACTTTGAGGTTGTTCTGTCTGTCGCAATTATTGCAGTTGCCAGAAAAGTGATCATCCTTGACATAAAGGAGATCAGCAGTCTGTCACTCATAGGATTAGCCTCGATCATTATGGCCCTCACCATTGGTTATTACTTTATGAAAAGGGGATCAGGCCTGGAGAAAAGTACAGACGAAACGTCACGGAGTTGAGATAAGCAGCCGCATAACAATCAAGTGACTGAACGGGCGGATTTCTGCCTGTTAATTTTAAATTCGCTTATAATATTGTCAATTTAACGTTATACAGGAGTCTGATAATGAAACATCCCATATCGTGCTGCATGATTGCATTGTTTCTGATTTTTACCTGGACCGCGCAGACTACGGCTCAGGAGGTTACGAAAGAGGAAACGGCCTCTTCCGGTGTGAAAAAATCGGACACTAAAGCAAGTCCCGAAGCCCCGTCGCCAAAGGAGGAGGCCTCTGTAACGGATCACAAGATCGTTATCAACGGAAAATCGATTCTCTACAAAGCCACGGCCTCAACCATTTTGCTCAAGGATGACAAGGGACTTCCGACTGCATTGATCTATTCTACAGCGTATATGCGCAGCGATGTCAAGGATGTCTCCCGGCGGCCCATTGCCTTCATATACAATGGCGGTCCGGGGTCTGCTTCTGTATGGCTGCATATGGGCGCCTTCGGGCCTGCGCGTGTTTTGACAGCAGATGCTGCGGCAACGCCTCCTGCCCCATACCGGATTGTGGAAAACAAGTATACGCTGCTCGATAAGGCTGACCTCGTTTTTATCGATCCGGTTGGTACCGGATTCAGCCGCGCGGTCGGAAAGGCAAAAGGGAAAGACTTCTGGGGCGTCGATCAGGATGTAAGGTCGCTGGCTAAATTCATCAATATTTATATAAGCCGCAACAACCGATGGAATTCGCCGAAATTTCTTATCGGCGAGAGCTACGGGACGTTTCGCTCAGTGGCCCTTGCCGAATATCTGCAATCCAATGATGGAATATCTGTCAACGGTATTGTCCTGATCTCCAGTGTCCTGGATATGGGAACGCTTTCTTTCAGTCCAGGTGCTGACAGACCCTACATTTTTTACATGCCTACCTATGCGGCCGCAGCATGGTATTATAACACCCTCAAAGACCGCCCTGCTGATTTGAACACATTTCTGGATGACGCCAGGCGTTTTGCATCCACCGAGTACGCCGCAGCCCTCATGAAAGGATCAAAGCTCGGGAGCAGCGAGGCAAAGGATATTGCGCATAAACTCGCAGGGTTTACCGGCCTGAGGGAAGACTATTTAATCAAGGCCAATCTTCGTGTTACGCTGTCGCAGTTTATGGCGGAACTCCAAAGGAGCAGGGGTCTTACGATCGGGCGCTACGATGCCCGCTACATGGGTGATACCTACGATCTGCTGACAGAAAATGCGGAATTCGACCCTTCATTTTCAGGTGTGCTGGGGGCCTTTACCGCGGCATTTAACAGCTATATTCGAAGTGACTTAAAATTTGGAGATGACAAAACCTACAACGTCCTTCCGGGGGAACCGAGCAGGGTCTGGGACTGGAAGCACAATTCAGGAGGGGGTTCTTTTTTTCCAGGTGCCCCGAACGTCGAGGGGGATTTGATCCGCCTGATGATTGAAAATCCGCATCTGAAGGTACAGGTCGAAAACGGCATCTTCGATCTGGCTACCCCTTTCTTCGCCACTGAATACACGATGGATCACCTGTTACTTCCGGAAAACGCCAGGGACCGCATCCGGATGAAATATTATAATGCTGGCCACATGATTTATCTGCACGAAGAGGACCTCGCGAAATTAAAAAACAATATCGGAGATTTCATTGACAGGGCCATGAATCAGTAAAATAGTATGGAGCAAATATGAAATATTGAGTCAATATAGATGAGGCAAACCAAACGAAATCAGGTTTTTCAGAATTCATAGACGGAAAGGATTCGCGGTTATTGAATCGTGTAGGTGCCTTTGCGTCTCTATTTAAAATTGATGTCAGTAGATATTCAAACCCTTTACTTGTTTTAAAAACCGAAGAGCCCGGGAGCAAACAGGTCCTTGCATTTAAGCATGATCGGATAGAATCAGTCTGTTACGATATGATAAACCACCTGATCAACGATTGCGTTGTAATGGGCGCTATACCGTTGGCGGTTCAGGACCTTGTGGTATGTGGAAAAATAAAAAAAGGCACGGTAACCCGCATAGTCTCGGCAATTTCGGAAGTATGCCGGGAGAATGAATGCGTGCTCACCGGAGGCGAAACATCCGAGCAGCCGGATATCCTTCCTCCTGATACCTATATTCTCGGATCAAGCATTATCGGAATCGTGGACGCCCGGAAGGTAATAGATGGAACCGGAATAAAAACAGGTGATACTGTCATTGCCGTTGCTTCGTCAGGTCCCCATACAAACGGATACACGCTGATAAGAGACCTGTTATCCGGACATCCTGATCTGGCTGCCAGGCAGCTTGAGGATCGATCGTTTCTTGAAGCTGTGCTTGAACCGCATCGCTGTTACTATAAATCAATCAAAAACCTGTTTGACGGCCTGGCAACCGGTTTTGCCCATATTACAGGTGGAGGCATAAAAGAAAATCTGAACAGGATACTGCCGCCATCCGTTGATGCCATTATTGACCTGGGTTGTTACCGGCCTCAGCAGGTATTCAGCGTGATCCGGGAAGTTGGAAATGTATCGCAGGACGACATGCTCAGGACCTTTAATCTTGGTGTAGGCCTGGTCGTTGTTACCCGTGCATCCGATTCGAAAAAAGCTATTAATATACTGGAAGAAGCCGGTGAAACCGCTTACAGGATAGGTGAAATAGCGGAGGGTTCAGGGCAGGTCAAGTGTATTAATAGGATAACTTTTTAGCAATGACCCGGGATATAATGAGTACAGGGCACGCTGCAGCGCGCCCCTGCATTTATTGCCGGGGTTAAGAGAAACCAGAAATCAATTCGGAATCGCGATTTCTTAAGAATAGTGCTTTATAATAACTTCTGTAAGAGCATCGATCGTTGAATCTACCGGCTCAACGGTTATATTTAAACCCAGTTTTTTTACTGTTTCCGATGTTATGGGACCAATGGATGCAATATCCACATCCTTGAGCCATGTCTTTATCCTCTCCGCTTTATCTCCGAACATCTTCATAAAATTGCTTACAGTTGAAGAGCTCGTAAAGGTGATCATATCGATATCACCCTCTTCAAGCATTTTATAGACACGCTCTACTTTGTTTTCAGGCATGATTGTCCTGTAGACATCCACTATATCCAGAGCTGCACCCATTTTCCTCAATTCATCAGGAAGAATATCCCGCGCCTTTGAAGCTCTTGGAAGGAGAATCTTCAAATTACCAGCCCTGAATTTCCTGAATTCCTCAACCACCGCCTCAGCCCTGTATGTGGATGGCACGAGGTCAGGTATAATGCCATACCCCCTTACTGCATCTGCGGTTTTAGGACCGATTGTACAAACCTTTACATCCCTTAATGCCCGGGCGTCCCTGCCTTTTTCATAGAGCCTGTTAAAAAAGTATTTAACCCCGTTTACACTTGTTAAAAGAAGCCAGTGATAGTCGTTGATTTTATCTATTGATCTGTCCAGCGGCCCCGGGTCTTCAGCAGGGATTATCTCGATAGTTGGAAACTCAATGCAATTTGCCCCAAGCCCTGTCAGACCTTCTATAAAACTGCTGGCCTGCTCTCTCGTCCTGGTAATTACAATTTTTTTGCCAAAAAGCGGCTTTGTCTCAAACCAGTTCAGATCCTGTCTCAATCCAACGACTTCTCCCACAATGATGATTCCAGGTGGCCTGATTTTTTCCCTTTGTGCTATTTCATAAATGTTTGCCAGATTACCCTGAATTGTTTTTTGTACCGGGAGGGTACCCCTCTGTATAACAGCGACGCTGGTTTCCGGGGAACGGCCGTTTTTGATAAGTTCATGACATATGTTCTTAAGATTTCCTATGCCCATGAGGAATACAATGGTGCCGACACCTGTGGAGAGCTTTTCCCAGGAGATATTTGATTTGTACTTTGATGTGTGTTCATGTCCGGTAACAAATGCCACCGTAGCAGTATGGTCCCGATGGGTCAAAGGTATCCCAGCGTAGGCCGGTACTGCAATAGCGGAGGTTACACCGGAGACTATTTCAAATGGTATCCCAGCCATTAACAGTTCCTGGGCTTCTTCACCGCCCCTCCCGAATATAAAGGGGTCGCCGCCCTTCAACCTTGTAACCATAAGGCCGGCAAGGGCCTTTTCACATATAATGCTGTTTATTTCGGACTGTGCCTTTGTGTGATAGCCTGCCTTTTTACCCACATAAATAAGCTCTGCTCCGGGTCTGGCATATTCGAGGAATATTTCATTGGCCAGGTAATCGTAGACAATCACATCCGCCTTTTCTATACATTCCTTTGCCTTGATCGTAAGTAAACCGGGATCACCGGGTCCTGCGCCTACAAGAAATACAGTCCCCTTTTTTTTGTTTTCAGTCATTTTTAAATCCTGCCTGTACTGCGCTCTTCCTTCTTAATAAAAATTCTGCATATTCAAGATCATTTGGGGTAGTGACTTTTATGTTCTCTTCTGAACCTTCTATAACCTTTACAGGGATGCCCAGTTTTTCCATGAGCATTGCATCGTCTGTCACCTCACCCCATCCTTCGGCCTCTGCCCTCATGTGGGCATTATAAATATCATCATATCTGAAAATCTGGGGTGTCTGGACCAGCCAGAGAAGTTTTCTGTCACAGGTTTTGGCAACATAGCCTTTTTCATCCACTTCTTTTACCGTGTCCTTTGCCGGGACAGCCGTAATAACAGCCCTTTCATCTTTAAGGGCCATAATGGCGTTATTAATTGTTTGGGCTCGAACAAAAGGCCTTACACCATCGTGGATCAGGACATTGTCACATCCGCCATCAATGGCCAGGATTCCGGCCCTGACCGAATCCTGCCGTCTTGAACCTCCGGCAATCACCCTGATTACTTTACTGAGGCCGTATTGCTCAACTATCTCCCTGTTACAGTAATCCACATCATCGTGAGGCACTGCGAGAATAATGCCATCAACAAGGGAGCAGTTATTAAATTCCTCAAGGGTTACTGCCAGGACAGGTCTTCCGCCGCCCAGTTTCAGGAACTGTTTCGGGGTTTTGGTTTTCATCCTGACACCAAATCCAGCTGCAGGAATTATGGCAATAGTTCTCATAATATCTCAGAATTAAAACAAAAAGCAGGCACAGGGATTAGCCTTCCTGAAGACCTGCTTTTTTTATAATAATATCCCTGGCTAAAGAAATCAGAACATTCATGCTATGGGTTTATGATTATCTCCAGCCGGTATTGGAAAATCAAACCGCTTTTCTTGTCTTCTTTTTAAGTCTGTTGATTCTGCGTCTCAGGATTTCAATTTCTTTTTTGTTCTTTTCGTTTTGTGCCGCGGTTTTTACAGCCTTAAGAGCTACGATCTTTTTCTTCAATGAAGCGATATCGATTACAATATCTTTCGTTGATTCTTCGTCTGCAATCCCCCTGTGTTTCTTGATGAGCGCAATTAGATCTTCCTTTTTCATTGCTGTTACACCGGTTACTCCGGGATCTTTGCAGCAATTTCCTTAAGTTCAGGAGATGTCATCTTGTCAAGGGGTTTCTCTTCGGCAGCTTCTTCCGGTGCAGCTTCGTTCTTTACTTCCTCTTCCTGTGTTTCTTCATTTTTTGTTTCTTCTTCCATTGTAAAATAATACTCCTTTAATATTAATTTTCAGGGCCTTTAACCCCGTTAAGACAAAATTGCCGGATGAATTCAATTTCTGAACATTATATTATTAATTCAAGTATTTCAATACCCTAATCTTTTTTAAAAAATACTTTAAACAGATCAATGGGTATTGGGAAAAGGGTTGTCGAATTATTTTCGGATGATATTTCCCTGAGGGTCTGAAGATATCTCAGCTGAAGCGCTTCAGGGTGTTTTGAAATGATCTCTGCTGCTTCAGTAAGCCTGGCTGCCGCCTGAAACTCACCTTCGGCATTGATTACCTTCGCCCTTCTTTCCCTTTCCGCCTCTGCCTGTTTTGCCATTGCCCTCTGCATCTCCTGAGGAAGGTCTATATGTTTCACCTCAACTGTGGAAACCTTGATTCCCCATGGATCTGTATGTTTATCGAGTATGCTCTGAAGCTCCGTATTTATCTTTTCCCTTTCCGACAGCAGTTCATCCAGTTCCATCTGCCCGCAAACACTCCTGAGGGTGGTCTGCGCGAGCTGGGAGGTCGCAAAAAGAAAATTTTCCACTTCGATTATCGCATTAGTCGGGTCCATTACCCTGAAATAGACAACCGCGTTTACCTTAACAGAGACGTTATCCCTTGTTATTACATCCTGGGAAGGGACGTCCATGGTAACGAGGCGTAGGCTGACCTTTACCATCCTGTCAATAACCGGAATAAGTAGGATAATCCCTGGGCCTTTTGTCTTTATGACCCTGCCGAGCCGGAATATTACACCTCTTTCATATTCATTGAGGATCTTGATTGCAGCCCACAGAAACGCCAGTATAAGAACGATAATGATGATTATAAAAGGATTCATTTTTTACCTCCAGCTATAATTTTTCAACCTTTAAAACAAGGCCCTGCATGCCAATGACCCTGATCTTTTCATCCACCTCTATTCTTTCATCACTAACAGCACTCCAGTATTCGCCGTGGACAAAGACCATGCCTTCCCTGTCTATGGTTTTTTTAACCACGCCGGTCTCGTCAATCATGCTGTCCGCGCCTCCCATGGGGCGCAAAACCTGGGAACGATATGCCAGAATGGTTATAATAATAAAAAAGCCGCCAATTATGATGATAAAAGGAGCTGCCATAATAAGACTCAATCCCAGTTCATCGAAGAACATCATGCTCCCCAGTATAAGAGAGATTATACCGCCCAGTGAAAGTAATCCGTAGCTTGTGATCTTGATCTCGGCAATAAATAGAACCACAGCAAGCAATATCAGGAGAAGTCCTGCAATACTTACAGGCAGGGTCTGCATCGAGAAAAATGCAAGGATAAGGGATATTGCACCGATAACTCCCGGAAATATCACTCCGGGATGAGTTATTTCAAACCCAAGACCCAGGAGCCCCATGCCGAAAAGTAATGCCATGATGGTTGGATCACTTATAAACATCAGAAATTTATCTATTTTTCTGGGCGAGAAATATTCAAGACCCATATCTTTGGTATCCAGAACGATTTTTCCGCTTTGGGTTTCAACCTCTCTGCCGTCAATAAGTTTCAACAGTTGATCCATATCAGGGGCGATCAGATCGATTACCTTTTTCTCAAGGGCCTCTTCCGCAGTGATGGATACACTCTCCCTTATTGCCTTTTCCACCCACTGGGCATTCCTGCCCTTCATTTCGGCAATGCTCCTGGCATAGGCTACCATGTCATTTACGACCTTGGTTTCCATGGTTTTGTTTATATCGGATCCATCGGACTGCACCGGATGGGCGGCCCCGATATTTGTTCCGGGGGCCATTGCAGCGATATTGGCGGAGATGGTTATAAGTACACCTGCGGAGGCCGCACTTGCACCTCTTGGAGCTATATAAACGATGACCGGTAGAGGAGAGTTCAATATGGTTTTAACCATCGATTTCATGGCAGTTCCAAGACCGCCGGGTGTATCAAGGCGGATGATCACCATCGCAGAACCATTATCCTCTGCCCTTGCCATGCCGCGGGCTAAAAAAGTTGCGGCGCCCGAGCTTATGGGGCCGTCAAGTTCAATTACCATGGCATTTCTTTTATTGGACCAGGAGCTGGGAGTTAGCAGGAGAATAACAAGAATAAAAGAAATGACCATAAAAAAAACCTTTATCAGTTTTTGATCAGCCATTTTTTTTGACCTCAATTCCCAAAAGCGACATTATTTTTTGAATGTCCAGCCACACTTCCCCCTTCAATTTTTTTTCGTTCTCCGGATTCCGCAGGATATAGGCCGGGTGATAAGTGGGCATGAGGGGGATGTTCAGATAGGTCTGCCAGCGTCCTCTTTCCATGGTTATCTTGAATTCCCGCTTTAGAAGTTCTCTTGCGGCTATCCTGCCAAGGGTACAGATAACCTTTGGCTTTATAATCTCTATCTGCCTTTTAAGAAACCTGATGCAGCAGTCAATTTCATCCCTTTCAGGATCCCGGTTTTCAGGCGGACGGCATTTAACAACATTGCATATATAGACATCTTCCCTTTTTATGCCGATGCCGTTTTCAATTATCTTCGTTAACAGCTGCCCTGCTTCTCCCACAAAGGGTCTCCCTTCGATGTCCTCGTCTCTTCCTGGGCCTTCGCCTATAAACATGAGTGCTGTATTTCCCGCACCTTCGCCGAAAACTATATTCTTTCTCCCGTTACAAAGTTTACAGCGCTTACAGTCTCCGATAAAGGCCTTAAGGTCCGACAGGGTTTCAGGTGAGGATGAAGACGCAGGAGCAGTTATATTGTATGCTGTTTCAATGTCAGGCGTTTTAAGCGGCGGCAGTTCTATCCCTGAATTCAGTTCGGCATCCAGAATTTTTTTTGTCTGGGCTATGATCTGTCTTAATTCCGGGGCGTAGTTCATGAAATACCTTTCCTGATTGTTTTTATCCTGTCAAGAAGGTGATCTGCCACTTCCTCTTTTGTTAAAAGAGGTAATTCCTCATTTGAACCGTCTTTGAAAATAAAAGTCACCTGGTTTGTGTCTACATCAAACCCTGCATCCCTTCTTGTCACATCGTTTACGACAATCATGTCGAGATTTTTCCTGGCTATCTTTTCCCTTGCGTTATCGATCACATTTTCAGTTTCAGCTGCAAATCCTACAAGTACCCTCCCGGGTTTTGAAGCAGCCCTGCCGAGTTCGGCGAGGATATCCGGATTTTTTACTAGCTTTATAGATATATCATCCTCAGTCTTTTTTATTTTCTGGTCAGCGCTTTTAGAAGACCGATAATCGGCAACAGCTGCGGCCTTGATTATTACATCCATCTCTTTATGATATTCAAAAACAGCATTTTTCATTTCCTCTGCTGTTTTTACGCTTATTAATCTTGATCCCGCAGGAGGCAACAGGGCAGTAGGGCCGCTTATCAGTATTACATCAGCCCCCCTTATTGCAGCTGCTCTGGCGACGGCATAGCCCATTTTCCCAGAAGATCTGTTTGTGATATACCTTACAGGGTCGATGGGTTCCACAGTCGGGCCGGCAGTAACCATAATTTTTAAACCCGTAAGATCCTGCTTCGATATTATCTGATAAGCCTGCTCGGCTATGTCATGCGGGTCCGGAAGTCTTCCCGGCCCAACTGTATTGCACGCAAGTTCTCCTTCCCCCGGCTTCATTACAGTAAACCCCTGTTCCGAAAGCCTTTTTATATTTTCCTGCGTAATACTGTTTGCATACATTTCACTGTTCATGGCCGGGCAAAGCAGTATCGGTGCAGTCGCTGCAAGGACCATGGTGCTGAGGAAATCATCCGCTATCCCGTGGGCTGCCTTGGCAATAAAATTGGCTGTGGCAGGTGCTATGATCACGAGATCGGATTCCTGCCCCCATGATATGTGGTCAAGGGATTCTGTGTTTTCATGAAACATGCCGGTAATGACCCTGTTTTTTGAAAGCGCCTCGAATGTAAGTGGCGCTATAAACCTTGTTGCATGTTCTGTCATAGCTACCCTGACATCGTGCCCCTCCTTCATGAGTATCCTCACAAGTTCAGGAATCTTGTAAGCGGCAATACCGCCTGTAACCCCGATTATTATTTTGCATGCTTCCATGGTCCTGTAAATTAATACCCCCCGAAATCATGAAATTCTTCAGCACCAATCCTGGCTGTCCAGATGTCCGATATGTTCAGGTGTGTTTTTATTTTATCACCTACGCTGTTTGCCTCTGAACGGGTTTTATAAAAACCGGTCCTGAGCCTGTACCATTGCCTGCCGTTTACCACCGCGCTTGTTAAGTACGCATAATACCCTTCGTCTATAAGTTTTACAGCCTGAGGAGCAATTTTTTTCATATAGGGAGAGGACATGACATTGACAGTAAAATAATATGGCGGTCTTTTCTCAAGGTTTTTCTTTATTTCCTCCCGGGACAATATTTTTAATCTCAGGCCTGCAGGGAGGCTTGCCTCATAGATGTTATCCTTATCCTTGATTGAAGAAAGTATTTCAGCATTATCTCTGTAAAGGAACAACCAATTTAAGGGGTTGTTATATATGCTCGCTTTTCCGGCAATTTCCGAAAGGGTTTCGCCTTTTTTTGTTAAGTATATATTTTTGTCATGTTCCTGAGGCGTCTGTTTCTTTATCGTTTCCTTATTAATCCTGCCTGTAATATCCTTTTCTACAATATCGGTTATTTCTTTTCGGGACTCTTCACTGTCTTTTATTTGTTTGGCAGGTTTTTTGATCGCCTTTCTTACAACATTTTTGCTTTGATGATTATCGGGCGCCTCTCTCGAACATCCTGATACCAGTAACAGCGTCACCAGAATAAACAGCTTGGTATACGCGAACCTCATTTTCTCCCCCGCAACAGCCTTGACTCTTAAAAAGAAAAAGTATGTTTTTGATCCAGTAATAAATTAAAATAATTTCAAAATATTAAAACCTAAAATCACAATATTTACAATAAAAATCTCCATTTCGGTGGTGCGCTGAGCCGCCCGGAACCAGGCATGGTATCTGGACGGAGCTCCCGTTCTTGTTGACATGGGGATACCTGTTTCTTATACTCCATGGCATATTCATATCCGAGGTGATACTATGAAAATATTGATTGTAGGGAGCGGCGGACGCGAACACGCGCTTGCATGGAAGGCTAAAAAGTCCAAAGATGTTGAGAAGGTGTATGTGGCCCCCGGAAATGCAGGGACCTCGCTTGAGCCTGGTCTGGAAAATATTGATATAAAGGCAGACGCCATAGATGCCCTTGTTGAATTTGCAAAAAAAGAGAGAATTGATCTTACGATTATAGGCCCGGAGGCACCGCTTGTTGAGGGTGTTGTTGACGCCTTTAACAATGCAGGCCTTGGTTGTTTTGGGCCTGTTAAGGATGCGGCCCGCCTTGAAGGCTCAAAGGTTTTTACAAAGGATTTTCTAAAAAGGAATGGAATACCAACCGCTGAATACAGGGTGTTTACCGAGATCGATCCTGCCAGTGAATTTATAAAATCCCACAGGCTTCCAGTTGTTATAAAGGCTGATGGTCTTGCTGCAGGAAAAGGCGTTATTATTGCAAAATCCCATGATGAAGCGATAAATGCCGCTAGGGACATGCTTTCCGGCAGTTCCTTTGGTTCGGCAGGTAAAAAGATAATTGTCGAGGAGTGCCTTACGGGTGAAGAAGCAAGCTTTATAGTGATGGTGGACGGAAAAAATATCCTTCCCCTTGCATCCTCCCAGGACCATAAGGCTGTTTATGACGGCGACACCGGCCCGAATACAGGCGGAATGGGCGCCTATTCCCCGGCCCCGGTACTGACAGATGCCATATATAAAAGGGCCATGGAGGAGGTGATCGAACCGACCGTGAAGGGCATGGCGGAAGAAGGCTCTCCCTATACAGGGTTTTTGTATGCAGGGCTCATGGTGCTTGAAGACGGGACCCCCAGTGTTCTGGAGTTTAACTGCCGGTTCGGTGACCCCGAAACCCAGCCTGTTCTTATCAGGTTAAAGTCGGATTTTGTTGAGTTGTGCATGGCTGCCCTCGAAGGTCGCTTGGATAAGGTTGAGGCTGAATGGGACAGACGTGCATCCCTGGGCGTTGTAATGGCCGCAGGCGGATATCCTGAAAAGTACAACAAAGGTGATGCTATTTCCGGTCTTCCCGAAAAGGAAGAGGCGGATATAAAGGTGTTCCACGCCGGGACCGCCATGAAGGACGGGAAGGTTGTTACTTCAGGAGGGAGGGTCCTTTGTGTGACAGCCCTCGGAGAAAGTGTTGGCGAGGCACAGAAAAAAGCATATGATCTGGTCAAGAAAATAAAATGGGAAAATGTGTATTTCAGGAGTGATATCGGGTACCGTGCGATTCGTAGGGAAGAGAAGAAATAGGATATAGAAAATAGTAAATAGAAATTAGAGGATAGGAAATAGAAAATAGGAGTTAGGAAATAGGAAACAGACTTCCGATGCACCGACCTCTGACTTCTGATTTCTCTTCCCTCTTTACTATTTCCTGTTTTTCTGTGTTGTTTCCTTTTCTCTCTCTCCTCTTTCCTTCGCCCTTTCCACCGTTTGATTGAAATATCCCAGCCTTATATCCGGAAAATCCCTTTTAATAATTTCGGACATTTTTTTCATGCCCTTTGCCGGTGAATCGGTGAGGGGCATGCTGTTCAGGTAGAGTTCCGGGTCGATATTCAGGTTTTTAAAATGGATAAAATTTAACCCTGTGTTTCTTATCAATTCACTCAGTGCCTCAATCTCATCCTCCTGATCCGAAATCCCCGGAAAGATAAGGTAGTTGATCATGGTATACAGTCCCATGTCCCTGGACAGTTTTATTGACGAAAGCACGTCTTCAAAACTGTATCCCCTTGGCCGGTAGTAGGCATTATAGAAAACCTTCCTTGCGCTGTTTAAGCTTATTCTTATCGAATCAAGACCTGCCCCGGCAATTTCTCTCACCCGTTCGGGCCAGCTTCCGTTTGTATTCAGGTTGATCGTTCCCTTATTTGTTTGCCTCCTTATCTCAATGATGCTTTCCCTTATGAGTTTATACTCGGTAAGGGGCTCTCCCTCGCATCCCTGGCCGAAGCTGACAATGGCATCCTCCGCATGTTCAAGATGGTTGACCGCCATGGAAACAATATCATCTATCCTTGGAGTAAATGATATCCTGAAGTGTGATGACCTGGTGATGTCATCCTCCTGGAGGCTCAGACAGCCAAGGCAGCTTGCGTTGCAGCTTCGGCTTACCGGCAACGGGGCTTCCCATCTTTTCATGAAAAGATTTTTTGCTGCAAAGCAGTGGTTGTTGGCAGCGCAGTCCGCGAGGTGATTAACCAGAGGGGTTTCGGCATATTCCTCCTGGTATCTGTCTATCTTCTCAAGGAGGTGTGTATCATCATAATTGCCCGGGTCCCATCTGTGGTTATATTCTATCCTGAATCCTGCCACCTTATAATCCTCATCCTCGAAACCGACAGCCGTATATCCCCACATGGGGAGGGTATAATCCTTTTTGCTGTAATCGACAGCCGGGAGATGGCTCCTTACAAAACCGGGTTCAAGGAAGGCCGCTACTGCAAAACATTTTTGGGTTTTCCTGCCCGCCTTTATTTCACTGACAATTTCAGGTTTACCTGTCGCCGGGTTTATTCCAATGGGAGGGCATTCGGGGAAATAAAAAAGCTTGCTGAATTCCGGAATAGGGATAAGATCACCTTTTGATATTTTAGACAGATTGCGGCCTGAATATCCGGCCATGCGGTAATATGGATGATCATAGATGTTTCCGCATTCATCGGCATAGAGCATATATGGCAGATTTTTGTAATCCATAGCAGCCTTTCTTACTCCGAGCTTCCTGTCAAGTCAATCGTAGAAAACAGAAATCAGATGTCAGAAGGCAGATGTCAGAAGTCTGTGTGTCTCTGATCTCTGACCTCCGACTTCTGTCTTTTACCCTCTTTTCCCCTCCCTATTTTCTATCTACTATTTTTATATTATAAGTGTTATATGAATCTAATTAATATTTCGGAATGAAAATATGTCTTCAAAACGCTTCAAGAAAAGCACACCGGGGGTAAAGCCGTTCAGGCTGGCCAAGTATTTTGCAGTCACAAGCTTTATACTCCTGATAATAATAAGCATTCCCTTTGCAGTCTTTATTTCCCGGAAGGCAAATGAAGAACTTTTTGATAACTACAAAAATTATGCACAGGAAGTTGCCGGAAATATCGATCACCAGCTTCTTCTTAATTTTGTAATTCCGATGGTTTCGGAATACGGCACTATAAGGCTTAAACTTAAACCCCAGATGGAGGCACTTGACAGGGCTGTGAAAAATGCCACCGAAAGCCTCAATGTCGACCTCATTAACCTTTACTCCCCTGACGAGGGATTCATTGTTTACAGTACAGACCCTTCGCAGCTTCAAAAAAAGACTGTTAAAACAGAAGGCTACCTTAAGGCCTTAAAAGGAGAAATCTCCACTGAATTGATCTCAGATGATAAAAACCACTGGGGTCTTGGAATAGAAGGGATAGGCGGCCCGAAAAAAGTAAGGACATTTTTCCCCGTAAAAATTCCTCTAAACGGTGAAGTTTTTATTGGCGGCGTCTTCGAGATGGTGCTCAATATGACGAACCAGTACAACTCTATAGTGAAAGAGCAGTATGCGACCTTCGGATTATTCGCCATTATTATGGTTACCATTTTTTTTACCCTGCTTCTGATTGTGAGAAAGGCCGAAAGGATAATAGAAAGCCGGGCCATTGAACAGAGAAAACTGGTTGAACAGCTTAACCTTGCAGAACGCCTTGCAGCCCTTGGTGAGATGGTTGCAGGCGTTTCCCACGAGATAAAAAACCCCCTGGGGATAATCCAGAGCACATCCGAGCTCCTCAATAATATGCCCAATGCAGATGAAACCCAGAAAAAACTTTCGGGAGTTATAACCGAAGAGTCAATCCGGCTCAACAGAATAGTAACTGAATTCCTGGATTTTGCTCGTCCTCATAAGCTGAATTTACAGGAGTTTGACTTGAAGGATGTTATAATCAAAAACATTGATTTTTTGAAACCCGAAATTGATAAAAAAGGTATCTCTGTCGAATCGAATCTTGACGGGCGAAGTTTTATGATAGAAGCGGACCAGGATCTTATTCACAGGGTATTGATGAACCTGATAATAAATTCGATTCAGGCCATGCCCGGATCGGGCAGGATCATAGTCAGTGTCGGAGAGGAAAAAGGCGGATATGCGTTAGAGATAAAAGATACCGGAAGCGGCATAAGTGATGAAAATATCAAAAAGATCTTTAATCCCTTTTTCACTACCAAGGAGAAAGGAAGCGGTCTGGGATTACCTATTGTGCGAAAGATAATTGAAGGACATGGCGGAACCATTGATATATACAGTACCGAGGGTGTTGGAACCAGTGTGGTTCTTTATTTATCCAGAAAGCAGCATATGTAAAGATCAGGAGAGGCTGGCATGGAAACGGTTCTTATTGTAGATGATGAAAAAAATTATCTGGTAGTCCTTGAGGCACTGCTGGCCCCTGAAGGATACGAGATAATAACGACCGATAATCCAGAAAAGGCTCTTGGATTAATGAGAGAATATGACCTTGACCTGGTAATAACCGACATGAAGATGCCGGGAGTAAGCGGTATGACTATTCTTGAAGAGGCAAAGAAGATAAACGCCGATATCCCGATAATAATCATGACCGCATTCGGTTCGATCGAGATGGCTGTTGAGGCCATGAAAAAACACGCCTATGATTATATAGAAAAACCCTTTAAGAACGAGGCCTTGAAACTCACTGTAAAAAAGGCCCTTCGGAATTACCGGCTTATAAAGGAGAACAGACTTTTAAGCGAGGCACTTTCCGACAGATACAGATTCGGCAATATCATCGGTAAAAGCAGGCCGATGCAGGAGATATACGACCTTATCAGAAAGGTTTCACAGTCCAGGACATCGGTACTGATTACCGGTGAATCGGGCACTGGCAAGGAACTCATCGCAAATGCCATTCACTATAACAGCCAGAGAAAGGACAGGCCTTTTATATCTATAAACTGTGGCGCGCTTACCGAAACCCTGCTTGAAAGTGAACTATTCGGTCACGAGAAAGGGGCATTTACCGGTGCTGTTTCCATGAAAAAAGGGCGCTTTGAGCTGGCAGACGGGGGGACCCTGTTTCTCAATGAGGTAAGCGAGATGTCTCCGGCTCTTCAGGTCAAGCTGCTGCGGGTCCTGCAGGAGATGGAATTCGAACGAGTCGGAGGGACAAGGACTATTGATGTGGATGTGCGTATATTATCCGCTTCAAACAGGGATTTAAAGGATGATGTTTCAACCGGTCGTTTCCGGGAGGATCTTTATTACAGGTTGAATGTAATCCATATTGAAGTCCCTTCTCTAAGAGAAAGGGGAGAGGATATAAAACTGCTGGTTAATCATTTTATAAATAAATACAGAGGGGATGATCACGATGAAAAGCCGAAGTTAAGCCCTGAGGCCTGGAAAATACTGTTTAATCATAGCTGGCCGGGAAATATCAGGGAGCTTGAAAACGTTATTGAACGGGCGGTAGTCCTTAACAGCGGAGATCTTATTACGCCTGATGACCTGCCCGGAAATCTGCTTGAGGGAGATGGTGAAATCGATATAGAAAAATTTATCCCTGCAGGTGCTCCTCTGCATAAAACCCTTGAGCAGATAGAGGAGCGGTTGATAAGGCGCGCATTAAAAAACTGCAATAATGTCCAGTCCCATGCTGCTGATATGATAGGCATCACTAAGAGCCTGTTTCAGCATAAAATGAAAAAGTACAATATATCCATTTAGCGGTTTAAATTATTATACCTTTTAAAAAATCAATGATAACAAGTTGTTATGGTTTTAAGCTCTTTGTCTGGCTGTAATTTGGTACAAGATATTGTACTTTCTTTTGGCCCTGTTAAATTTATGTCCGGATAAAAAAGTAAAAATTGCCAGTTAAAACAGGCTGATAAGGTTTTGTGTCAAAATTGTGCTTAATGGCAAGGTTGTTGCATATTTGATAGGTACAACAAAAAGCTTTTTCAAGCTTTTTCCTCCTAGAAGGAAGCCAGCCTATTCCCCGGGTTGGCTTTCTTGCATTTAGGCTTAGTAACCGAGTTTATTTAATGCCTTTGTATCTGTGCTCCAGTTTTTATCTACCTTTGCCTGTAAATCCAGATAAATATGTGTGCCGAACAGTTTTTCAAGCTCAGCCCTTGATGTCTCTCCGATTTTTTTTATCATAGACCCGCCCTTCCCGATTATTATCCGTTTTTGAGAGTCTGTCTCCACATGTATCTTTGCGTAAATAGACAACAGCTTCTTTTGCGGGTTTTCTTCCATCGAGGTTACTGTTACTGCAGAGGAATAAGGTATCTCACGTTTTGTATTCAGATATATCTCTTTCTCTTATTATTTCAGCCGCCAGAAAACTGTCCGGCTGGTCTGTCATCATGTCTCCTGGAAAATACTCCGGGCCCGGAGGGAGATGTTTTTTCAGCTCATTGAGCAGGCTCAATACACCATCACCGGTCAATGCAGAGACCGGAACAATCGATTCAAAGGGATATGATTCCGAAAAATTCTGAATAACCGGCAGTATCTTTTCACGGGATGTCCTGTCTATTTTATTGATAACAAGCACTGCAGGTATTTTCCTGTTTTTTTGCTGTTTCAATATTTCCACTGCTTCTTCATCAAATGGATAGGTAATATCGATTACAAATAAAATCAGATCTACTTCCGAAACCGCTTCTATTGCTGATGCAACCATACTTTTATGAAGCACTGTTTTTGTCTTATGGATGCCGGGTGTGTCCATGAATGCTATTTGAAAATTGTCGCCATGATATACACCGATTATCCGGTTTCTCGTGGTCTGCGGTTTAGGGCTGACTATCGCAAGCTTTTCACCAAGTATTCTGTTAAGCAGAGTGGATTTGCCGACATTCGGTGCTCCGATTATAGCGGCAAAACCTGATTTGAACGTGTTATTTTCCATAAATATTGAACCTCTAAGTAAAGTGAAAAGAGGAAAGAGAAATTAGGAAAGAGAAAAGAGAATAATGTACTATTTCGATACCCCGTGAGGCTGTCCGAGAATGCGTTTGCGGACCACCCTTTTCGTCATTCCCGCGAAGGCGGGTCATTTATCCCGATCTATCGGGGAATCCATGAAATATGCGGGTCTACAGATTCCCGCCTTCGCGGGAATGACGATTTAAGGCTATTCTCAGATAGCCTCCCGGTATTTCTGCGCTTTTCTATTCCCTCTTCTCGCTTTTAGCCCTGCATCCTGCACCTTGCACCCTGCGCCCATCTCCTGTCTACTGATTTCTATTTTCTCTATCCTATTTACTAATCCCCCTTCCTTCTTCCCGGTTTTTCTCTTTGCGCCCTGCTCCATGCTCCCTGCGCCCTGCCTTTATCACATCCACTTCGATTCTGCCTGGTGGAATGTGATGATCCGGTCTTATATACTGTATTTTAATATTACTCAAATTTTCTATTTTTTTCAGCCCGGTATTTTTGTGTCCCCTCAAAAGAGGAATTTCGTTTTCAGGCATTCTTATCCCTATTTCGGATGCCGCGCCGTTGACCGGCAGGAAAGGTAAAACCTTTTTCAGATACATATCCGATCTGACAAGAAAGCCAAAGGCGCTGTGCCACGGGCCTGCCAGGATTTCTCCATCGCTCAGGAGCGATGGCGTGGACATAAGGCCGATCCTTATTACATTAATATCATTCTGTTCAAGCTGTGTGCAGCTTAAAGAACATATACCTACGGCTTCGTCAAGCGAAAGAGGTTTATATTTTCCTGCCTGATATAATTTTGAAAGGCCTGTGCCTTTTATTACAATGGCCGGGTATAATCTTGCCATGTCCGGAGCAAGTTGAATCACCCTGTCTATTGTATGCTGAAATATTGCCGCCGAATCCCCCGGAAGACCCGGCATGAGTTGTACACCGGTTTTGAAGCCATGTTTTTTTAACAGGGATATTGCTGCCACTGTATCTTCGGCAGTATGTCCTCTGCCTGATTTTCTTAAAACGTCATTATTCATTGACTGCACGCCCAGTTCAACAGTGGCAACTCCATACGACCTGATCAGTTCAAGACGTGTCTCATCGATTTCATCCGGCCTTGTTGATATCCTGATGCTGTCTATCAATTTTGCTTTTATATGCTCTGATACGGCGTCCAGAAGCTCTGCCATATATTCCGGCCCAAGGCTTGTAAAGGTGCCGCCGTAAAAGGCGACTTCTCTGGTTTGGCCGGCATTAAACTTTACTGAATTTTTTGCCTGCTCGATCAGCCCTGATATGTCCTTTGCCCTGATCTTCCTTTCGGGCTGGCCGGTTATCTTATCCTGTCTGCAGTATATGCATTTATGCGGGCATCCCAGGTAAGGTATAAAAACAGGGACTATCAGGTGTTTTCTTTTTGGTTCGCTAGACAACAAAATGCTTCCCTGGCGGCTTTCTGTTCTGCTTCTTTTTTGCTTCTTCCGATTCCTTCGGCCATAATTGCCTCGCCGATTTTAACAGCGACCCTGAAGATTTTATTATGAGGCTGGCCATCTTCGTCAATCAGCATATATTCGGGCAGAAGCTTAAGGTGGTTTTGTGTATGCTCCTGGAGCATGCTCTTGTAGTCGTAATGACGTTTCTTTGAGCTGATATTCCTGATCAGCGGCATAAAAAGGAGGCCTATGATATCCATGGCTTTTTCAAACCCTGCATCAAGATATAATGCCCCGAGTACTGCCTCCATGGTATTGGCCAGTATTGACGATTTCTCCCGGCCGTTTGTTATCTCTTCTCCCTTCCCTAGAAATATATGTTCACCAAGATCCAGACCTTTTGCAACCATACACAGACCGCGTTCATTAACAATAGTTGCCCTGTATTTGGATAGATCTCCCTCTTTGAGGTCCGTAAACTTTTCCATCAATATATGACTTATTGCCAGGTCAAGGACCGCGTCACCCAGGAATTCAAGCCTTTCATTATCCCTGAGATTCAGATCCCTGTTTTCGTTTGCATAGGATGAATGCCTTAAAGCTTCTTCAAGGATTTCAGGCCTGTTGAAATGATAATTTAATTTTTTACTGAGATTTTCAGTTTCTTGCATTGTAACTACTATTTCAGAATCAGAAAACAGGAAATCGAAAATAGAATATAGTCTATTCTCTGTATTCGCATTTCTGTTTCCTGCCTTTCTATTTCCTAATTTCTTTTTTCTATTTTCTGTGTCCTCAGACTTCTGATCTCTGTTTACTCTTTCCTACAGGGATACTACTCAATAGAAAAAAGAATATCAAGGCTTGAAATCCTAAAATACTTTAAATACTTTGCTTTTTGTCTTATCACATGATAGATTTTTTTTAGCTTTATTCTGTTTGGTCGATGAGTATTTTATCTTGGTTAATATTTATTACTGACGGATATGACTATGGACACAAAGGAAACCGGTAAAAAAAATATTTTTCAAAAGAAGGATATCGATGAGAGCCTGAAACGTATTGCTTTTGAGATTACTGAAAACAATATAAATAATATTGAAAATATTGTGCTCGTCGGAATAAGGACAGGTGGCGCATATCTTGCTAAAAGACTACAGTCCGTTTTAAGTAATTTGACCGGAAAAACAATGCCTACCGGCATCCTTGATATCTCTCTTTATAGAGATGACTGGACAAGGATAGGGCCATCCCCGAAGATTGGAAAAACGGAAATCAGTTTTTCAATAGATGACAAGATATTAATACTTATTGACGATGTCCTGTTTACCGGCAGGACCATAAGGGCTGCCATGGACGCACTTATTGACCTGGGTCGGCCGAAAAAGATAGAACTCTTCGCCCTGGTTGACAGAGGAAATAAATACAGGGAACTTCCCATTCAGGCAGACTATCTGGGCGGCGTATGGAATATATCATCAAATGAAACAATTAATGTCTATCTTGAAGAGGCAGGCTTTGAGGATCACGTAGCCATTGAAGCGAGCGGGAGTGCTCAGTAATGGCAGTAAAGATAGCTGTAACAAGCAGATCGAGATCGGAAATGATAGATATTACTTCATCCGTGCAACATGAGATAACACAGGCGGGAGTCCAGGACGGACTATGTTTGGTTTATGTGCCCCATACAACCGCGGGGGTTACAATCAATGAAGGCGCGGACCCTTCTGTGTGCGACGATATTATCAATAAATTGAATAATCTTGTTCCCGGGAGCGAAGGATACAGGCATGCTGAGGGGAATTCGGACAGCCATATCAAGGCTTCGTTGATGGGGAGTTCGGTTTCTGTAATAATTGAAGATAACAGTCTTGTTCTCGGGACCTGGCAGAAGATATTCTTTTGCGAGTTTGACGGACCAAGGTCAAGACAGATAAATATTAAAATCCTTTAGAAGCTTACAAATAGTTGTTGATCATCGCCTTGATAAGTTTTTTATCCTTTTCTGAAAATTCTACAAGACAGATCCCTGCTGCGTAAACATCCAGTTTGCCTTCTCCTTCGACGCCATACAGATCTGACCAGACCACTTCGCCCTTTAAATCAATTGCCTGATGTTCAGGCGGATTTATTAAGATGCTGAAATTTTTATTAAGTGGAAGGGGTCTTTCAGAATAAATAAATAATCCTTCTGCGGAAATATTTCTTGTCTCGCCTTCTATTATTTCATCTTCAAAATAGATGGTTACCGGCCAGTTGACCTCGACTCTCGGAGTTTTCCGTTTTTCAGCTTCATTTTCCAATTTGATTACTCCTGTTTAAATCGGTAGGTATGCAGGCTATTGAAAAGATAATATTAAAATAAAACATTCATTATATAACTCAAATGTATAATTTTTTCTACAATATTTCATCACTGTCTAAAATAATAAAATATTAGAAATTTATTCCTCTTCAGATTAATTTATTTTAAATAGAATTTTCTGTTGACAAAAATCAGTGTTCAAAATAGGATGCCGTTCAAAATTGAACATGCCATGATTATTCTAAAAGAGGGCAGAAAACAGGCGTGAAGCATTCCGAAAAAACATTTCAAATACTTGATGCCCTGGACAGGGAAGAGATATCATCCCAGAGACAACTGGCTGATAACTCGGGGATAAGTCTGGGACAGGTAAATTATATTTTAAAGAGTCTTTTAGATAAGGGGCTTGTTAAAGTTAGTAATTTTAAACGAAATCCACATAAAATAAGTTATGCATATTTGCTTACGCCAAAAGGGATCGAAGAAAAATCAAAACTCGCTGTAAAATTTGTATTAAGAAAGCTCAGGGAGTATGAATTTCTCAGGGCCAGTCTGACCAAAAGGCTCATTCAGATAAATGATAAGGGTTTTGTGAGGATTATTTTCATAGGGCCTTTGATGGTTAAAGAATTTATTGAAGGCATACTAAAAGAAAATAAAATGAACTTTGTCCTGGTTAATCATCTTGAAAATATTTCTTCGATCAGGACAGTAAAAAAAGAATCGTTCGATATTGTGTTGCTGTTTGATGAAAACCTGAATACTCAGGAAATTATAAGGCAGGCCCTGGATTTGCCTGAAGAACTGGTTATGAACCTGTTGTAGATATGAATCGGAAATAGGAAGAAAGTTAAGAGGATATAGGAACTTGAAAAGAGCAAATAATAGTTCATACTTCTGCTGAATATTCGCTGTTTGCTATATTCTCTATTCTATTTTCCTTATACGTCGCTGTTCAAAATTTTAAGCCGTTATGTAACTCAGAGGCCGGAGGTGTATCCGGAATATTAAAATTATGAAAAAATATAAGGATCATAAATGAAAGGCATAATACTGGCGGGAGGTTCAGGCACGCGTCTGCATCCTATAACACTTGTTATAAGTAAACAGCTTTTACCTGTCTATGACAAACCCATGATATATTATCCTTTGTCTGTACTGATGCTGGCAGGTATCAGGGAAATACTCATAATATCGACCCCTCACGACCTTCCATTATATAAAAAACTACTGGGCGACGGGACCCGGTGGGGTTTGAATTTTTCATATGCGGAGCAGCCAAGACCCGAAGGCCTTGCTCAGGCCTTTATTATCGGCAGGGAATTTGTGGGAAGGGAAAATGTCTGTCTGATACTCGGGGACAACATTTTTTATGGACATGGATTAACCAGTCAATTGCAAAATGCTATTTCTGTCAAAGACGGTGCCACGGTTTTTGGGTACTGGGTAAAAGATCCTGAACGGTATGGCGTAGTAAAATTCGATAAAGATGACAAAGCCGTAAACATAGAAGAAAAGCCTGCTAATCCCCAGTCAAACTGGGCTATCACAGGGTTATATTTTTACGATAACAGGGTACTCGATATTGCTGCTGGACTTAAGCCTTCGAAAAGAGGAGAGCTTGAGATAACCGATGTGAATAGGGCATACCTGGAAATGGGCTGCCTGTTTGTAGAGAAGATGGGGCGCGGTATCGCCTGGCTGGATACCGGAACACATGAAAGTCTTATGCAGGCCAGTGATTTTATAAAAGTCATAGAGGAAAGGCAGGGGCTCAAGATATCATGTCTTGAAGAGATAGCATACAGGATGGGATTTATTGATTCCTCTCAGCTTGAAAAACTGGCCGAGCCTCTTCTTAAAAACGGATATGGCGAATATCTGATGAGCGTCATTGAGCGTGATGAAATATGAATGTTATTGAAACAAAGCTTCCCGGCGTCCTGTTGATAGAACCAAAGGTTTTTCCTGATACTCGAGGATTTTTTCTTGAGACTTACAATCGTGAAAAATATCAGGATTCCGGTATAATAGATATATTTGTTCAGGATAACCTCTCATATTCGATAAAGGGCACATTGAGAGGCTTGCATTATCAGTACCCACATTCACAGGCAAAACTTGTACAGGTATTATCCGGTGAGGTGTTTGATGTAGCAGTTGATATTAGGAATGGCTCTCCGACATTCGGTCAATGGTTTGGTGTTACATTGTCCTCTGAAAATAAAAAACAGATCTTTATACCGCAAGGTTTTGCTCATGGATTCTGTGTCTTGAGTGATCATGCCCTTTTTTCTTATAAATGTGATGATTTTTATGCACCGGATTGTGAACATGGAATAATCTGGTCTGATGAGTCTCTAGGGATCGACTGGCTGATAAATGATCCTATAGTTTCTGAAAAGGATACAAAATACCCATCTCTTAAGAATATTCCAAAGGATGTTTTACCTGCGTATAAGTAATTAGTGGCTGGGAAATAGAAATTAGAAAATAGAAATTAGGAAAGAGAAATCAGAAGTCAGGGAAGCCTAACCGCGAAGACACAAAGAACGCGAAGAAAACATTTAATGTTTTAAAAAAACATACCAACGAAATATATAGTATAAATTTCTTAGCGACCATCCTGACCCGGCGTCATGTCAAGGCGTAGCTTTTGCGAAGACTGAAGCCTTTGGCGAAGACGGTAACGCCTTGGAGGTTAAAACCTGAAATTCAACCCATGCGGCAACCGGCATTCTCCAATCTTGACCGGATAATACTTTTTCGTTAAAATCTATATAATTATAAGAATATTTGAGGAGAACATATGGCACAGCAAACACTTGAGTATTGGGAAGACGATGGCTGGTATGTAGGTCGAATTGTAGAGGTTCCTGGTGTTATCAGCCAGGGGGAAACAATTGATGAACTGAAAGAAAACATTCAGGATGCCTATAAATTAATACTTGAAAGTGAACCTGCACGCCAAAGGCAGTAACCTTAAATCTCTAAACTATCGTTGTCCAATCTACCATGAATCTATTAATTATAGGCTGTAATGGCCAACTTGGCTGGGAAATATGCAGGCAGGGGAAAGAAAGAGGATTTGATATTATACCTCTTGATTTCCCTGAAATTGATATCACCAGCAAAGCAGATCTTGATGAAAAGGTCACTTCATATACTTTTGATTTACTAATAAACTGTGCGGCATACACTGCTGTAGATAAAGCCGAATCCGAGCATGAATTGGCATACGCGGTAAACCGTGACGGCCCATTATTTCTTGCTGAAATCTGTGCTGAAAGAAATGTTCCCCTTGTTCATGTTTCCACGGACTATGTTTTCAGCGGCAACAAAGATGGCTGCAATCTGGAAACCGATTTTGTGGAACCTTTAGGCGTATATGGTAAAAGCAAGGCAGAGGGAGAAGAACAGGTAAGATCCATTCTGGATAATCACCTGATTCTTCGTACTTCCTGGCTTTATGGTGTACACGGGAGTAATTTTGTAAAGACCATGCTTAAGCTTGGCAAGGAAAGAGAAGAGATTGGAGTGGTGGCTGATCAGTATGGGTGTCCGACATCCGCAGCTGATCTTGCCGAAGCGATTCTTGATATAGTATCCTTATATGATAAAGGCGAGAAAATCACATGGGGCACATATCATTTCTGTGGAAGCGGCAGTACAACATGGCATGGCTTTGCTTCAAAAATATTTGAGATAGCCAAACTATATGATCAGCTTAACGTAAAAAGAGTGATTCCAATCAAAACAACAGAATATCCCACACCGGCACAAAGACCAAAAAATTCTGTTATGGATTGTTCGCTGTTAAGGGGTTGTTTTAATATCAATCCGCCTTTGTGGGAGGATAGCCTGAATGTAATGCTGCGAAGACACTATCAATAAAACAGAATACATGAACCGCCAAGAACGCGAAGAAAATATGCAACAATCTCATTGTTGAATTTCTGCTTGTAAGGCCATCTTGACGGTATAATTCTTATTTTTTAAAATAGCGGTTAATTTGCTAAATTTAATAAGGGATTCAAATGAGGAATAAACCATTATTTGTAAGAGCAGAATGGGACGAGGAAGCCAGTGTCTGGGTAGCTACCAGTGACGAGGTGCCAGGTCTTGCGACAGAAGATGACACAATCGAAGGGCTTATCGGAAAATTGAAAATCATAATTCCAGAGCTTCTGGAGTTAAATGAAGATGATCATGACAATGAGGTTCCTTTTGAAATATTAACCAGAAGATTCGCAGTAGCTCAACGGAAATCAGCTGGTGTCTGATTTTTCAAGGGATCTTAAGAAACTCCTTCGTGATAAAGGATGCTCTTTCGACCGCCAGGGCAAAAGTGATCATGAAATATGGTATAGCCCGCTAACAAATATAAGATTTGTAGTTGATAATAAAATAAAGTCTCGCCACACAGCCAATGCAGTACTCAAACAGGCAGGGCTGCCAAAAAAATTCTAAATGATGAGTGAAAAGAGAAGACTGAGCTGTTAACTCTTTATAAATAACATTAAATCAATTAAAAGGGAGATCCCAATGTCAGATCAGGAAACCATCCCACAGATAACAATGTCAAACACCAAGAAAGAAATGGTGGATGCATACCAGTCAATTAAACAACAGCTTAAAGAAAAGGAAAAACAGATTCTTGATGCCGAGAAGGCCAGAAGACAAGCTGAAAAGCAGATGGCAGAAACAACCGCAGAGGCCGAAGCCTCACAGGACCCTTTGCAAAGATTGCATGATCTTAAAGGTGCTATCAGCCATGAACTGACAGACCTTGCCGAAAGATTTGAAAAAGAACTGGGGACCTTCCGAAAAATACAATCCGCGGTAATAAATAAACAGGAAGAGCTTAAAAATATATATGAAGTTGAAACCGCTGCATCGGATCTTGCCGCTCTGATAGAGGCCCAGAACGTAAAAAGAGATGAATTCAAAAAGGAAATGGATGAAAAGCGCAGAAAGCTGGATGAGGAAATTCAGGAAACCCGGACAGGGTGGGAAAGGGAAGAAGCTGAACATGAGCAGCAGGTAAAGGAACAGGCGGATCTGCTGAAAAAGCAGCGGCAAAGGGAAAAGGAAGAATACGAATATACCTTTGCCAGGGAAAAGGAGCAGAAACTCAACCAGCTCAATGATGAGCTTCAACTGGTTACCAGGGAAACAGGGCAGAAGAAAACAGAGTTTGAACATGAGTATAATCAACGCAGGCATGAGCTTGAGGTCCGCGAGGAAACTGTTGCAAAGCATGAAGATGAAATGAACAGACTCAGAACTGAAGTGGATACCTTCCCAGTAAAACTTGAAGACAGCATTAACAAGGCTGTTAAAGAGACAACTGAGCGACTTACAAGTGATTTTAAAAAGAATGAAGCCCTCCTCAATGCAAAATTCGAGGGTGAGAAAAACGTACTTTTAAGTAAAATAGAATCGCTTGAAAAGTTGGTGGTGTCTCAGGAAACAAATATATCCGAGTTATCACGAAGGAATGATCAGGCATATGAAAAGGTCCAGGACATAGCCAGTAAGGCAGTAGCCAGCGCAAAGCGAGAATTTATATCGATGCAGCCTTCATTTCAGGATAAGTCAACACAAAATGAAAAATGATAGGCCTGAACAGCCCTGGTGAACAACTGCAAAAAATGTTTCACGGGTTAAAAAATCTGAACCGCGAAGACGCGAAGTGCGCGAAGAAAAACAATTTATATTTCAAAAAACTAAAATCATATTAATATAAATAACTGCCTTAAAGGCTGAGTGTCTTTACTGATTCTCATCTTTCTTAGAGAATCAGTAAAAAGATAAACTCTTAGCGCCCTTCTTGACCCGGCGTCATGTCAAGGCGTAGCTTTATGCGAAGACTGAAGCCTTTGGCGAAGACTGCAGCGCCTTGCGGTTCAGCTTGTAGCGGTTAATTTTTTTACAAGGATTTCCGATGTCCCAAACAACAGACAAAAGCCATGCTTGTAATAAATATAATAATGTAATATCTTTCGATAGTATTTCTCAAAGGAGTTGTTTTATGACGCGATTGCAGATTAAGATAAAAGATCCTGAAAAGGAGTATAAAGCCTTATGACAATACAATTGGAAATACCTGACGATATAACCCAGGCGATCAGGCTACCGGAAGGGAGAATTAAAAAGGAATTACTGGTTGAATTAGCACTCGCTTTATATTCGCAAGGATTTCTATCATTTGGAAAAGCTCGGGAACTGGCTGATATGTCCAAATACGAATTTAGTCTGCTGATAGGAAAGCGCGATATTCCCCGCCATTATAGCCATGAAGAGCTTAGAGAAGATATAGCCTATGCCGATAGTGAGTAATACATCTCCTATTTCGCTTTGGTGTTCTTGGTGTTTTACTCAAAGCAAAACGCGAGGGTTCATTGGAGTCTCTAAGAAATGCAATGAATAAGCTCCACAAAAATGCTGGCTTTTATATTAAATCAGACCTTTATATTGCTTTATTACGAGAGGCAGGGGAAAAGGAATAGAACTATACCTAACAGCCTTCAGTCTTCAGCCTAATAGACTGGATGAAAGACCTTAAATCTCAGTAAGCAAATATCAAACTTTATGTCTTACTTAGCGTCCATCCAGAAACGAAAAATTTTGGACAAGGTCAAGGAACGCGAAGATTATAACCACAGGAATACATTGAGGTATTTCGAGGATTACAATCTGAGTGTGACGCAGAGATTGTTCAAAAGAGTTGTTTCTGGATGTGCACTACTTAAGAAAGAGTACCTATAAAGGCGCTAAATACAAGAATTCAAAGAATCAATAATTTAAGAATACAAAGTTTTGAGTCTTTAAACCTTTAATCTTTGCCTGCCCCGTGAAATCCGTTTTGTCCTTTGTTTCACTGGGGAACTTTGAATTAGTTTTTAACCTTGAATCCCGCGAAGCGGGAACCTTGAATATTTAAATTATTGAACTTTAAATAGGATTTTAATCCCATGTCCCAAACACCAGACATCAATCCACATACACCACCGGAAGAATATGACGACGATGAAATAAATCTCCTTGATCTACTCCTCGTTATACTTAAACACAAGGGAATGATCTTAAAGGTAGTCTCTGCAGTATTTATCCTTTCAATCATTGTTAGCCTTCTGTTACCTAAAAGTTATGTGGCAACTGCCAGAATTCTTCCTCCACCGGAACAAAGTTCATCCATGTCAGGTTTGCTTTCCCAGGTTGGTGGATCCCTCGGGGGCTTAGCCTCTGGCATCTTGGGTGGCGGCGGGTCCTCGTCTGATATCTATGTCGGCATCCTGGGAAGCCGTACTGTGGCAGATAATATCATTAAAAAATATAACAGGGCTATTTACTTACTTTCGGTTGATACAATATATAGTTTAATGGATAAAATATGATCAGCTACATATGCTGTTGAATTTGTAACAAAATTTCAAACAGAATAAGCTTAATAAAGTTATTGTCAGAAATCGATCAAGCTCAACATATTGTGGTAGCCGAAACCAAGTGAATAGCCCGAAAATATAATTTGAAAGATCTCTACAATATAAAATATATGGCTAGCATGTATAAAAAATTATCAACCATGTCCTCCTTCGGCGTTGATAGTAAAAGCCAGATTATAAGTATATCGGTAGAGAACAGAGATCCGCAAATGGCTGCTGACTTGGCAAACAGTTATGTTGAGGCGCTGGATGCTGTCAACAGGAAAGTCAATGTCAACGAAGGCCAGCGAAAACGGATTTTTCTTGAAAAACGACTGAAGAAGGTTAAAAAGGATCTAATAAATGCAGAGACAGCCTTGAAGGCTTTTCAGGAAAAAAACAAGCTTGTTTTACTGGACGACCAGGCAAAAGCAGTTATTGAAGGCGCTGCGGAGATAAAGGCACAGATAATTGAATCGCAGACAGAATTAAAAGTATTAAAGGATTTTGGTACTACAAAACAGAATGAAGCTGTCAGGCTTCAGGCAAAAATAGCAGAGCTGCAAAACCAGCTTGACAGGATTGAATCTGGGGGTAATGGTAAGGATAATGATAGTTTCTATATATCCTTTAACAAACTGCCGGGCCTGGGGATGCAACTCGCCGATTTGACACGGGAGGCAAAAATACAGGAAAATGTCTTTGAACTGCTTACAAGCCAGTACGAAATGGCAAAGGTAGAAGAGGCAAAAGATGGCAATACTATCCAGGTGCTTGACAGGGCTGTTCCTCCGGATAAAAAGGCAAAGCCCAGGCGAAGTCTTATTGTGATCCTCTGTACATTTATGGCATTCTTTTTTTCCATCTTTGCCGCCTTTTTCCTTGAATTTATTGGAAAAATCAAAGTAGAAGATGAAGATCGTTACAATGCCCTCGTAAAAAACTTCAAAGACATTGATTTAAAGAAATACAGAGAGAAGATAGGGGTTTGGTTAAAATTAAGGCGATAAGAATTATCAGGAGATATCTTTATTGTTAGAATAAATCGATTGCTTTTATTTCGAAGCTGAAGGTTTTATACCTAAAGGCTTTAATAATAATTGAGAATAAATAGGTCATTATTCAGAACTCGTGATCCCAAAATTTGGTGGAGTATGAAACTCCATTCCGCGTTTTTCAAGGATTTTTGTAGGGTGGCATTTTATATACCACCAAGGATAAAAGGGGATAAAATATCTAATTGTTAATAATTAATTCGTTGTGTATATTTCATCAATCATATTGCATCGGTGATAATTTGGCTTATGGAGTATGTAAAGTATTTCCCAAAAAAGGAAACGATTTACATATTTTTTAGGAATATTTTTACATATATCTGTAATCTCCCCATCTGAATAATTTTATAACCAAGAGTTTTAAGATCTAACTATTTAAATTAACTAATAAATAAATTGTACATTATGCCAGTATGTTTTTCGAACAATATGGTATATTAATTGCAGTATTTATAACATACTCTATATCTGGAACGGTCATTCAAGCTCAAGCTGTTAATAAGTTATTTTCCACAGCAGATGCAGCAATATAATATAAGTTTTCTCACTGTAAAATATATCGGAAAAAAATATTTCTTTTTTATCAAAAATATATTAAGCTTTTTAAGAGTCAAAAAAAATTTAAATATGAAGTTGTTAAACTCAGAATTTAGTCAAGCTTCACTTGTAATAAATTAAAATACCTAATGCCAAAATATAGATTAACCTGACATTAATAATTTGTGATTTTTACATTACAATGTGTTTATCCGGGAATAATACGATGGCTAATGCATTTCAGAAACATATAACTGATAATTATTTTTACTCTTTCAATTTTAAAAAATTCGGAGTGTATTGGTTGTTTGCTCTTATTTCATTTTTGTTTTTGTTTAACTTTTTATCCTACCCCTGTTATGCTGCTGTAACAAATTACGCTGAACCCGTTGTTTCTGTAGCATCAAATAATGAACCGTTAAGGAAGGTTCTGGATAAAATCTCAAAGTCTACAGGCTACAAGATTGAGATAACAGAGGGTTGGGAACTCAAGCCAATAACTGTGGACATCCTTGACATGTCTCTGGATAAGAGTTTAAGAAAGATCATCAGGGCATTAGGCAGCCCAAGTAATTCTATAATAAATTACATTAATGAAAAAAGGATTAAAATAAATATTTTTGACACACCAGCAGTATCATCGGCCACTAGGACAAAAATTTACTCAGATGTTGAAAGAGCGAATCACAATATAGATGAAATTGTGATTCCGGCTGTAGGGGATCAACCCGCAATGACAAGAGAGGAATTGGTTGCGCTTAATAAAAAACAGCAACAGGAAATAGAGAAAATGAAGAGGAATCCAAATGAAATTGTGATTCCGGCTGTAGGGGATCAACCCGCAATGACAAGAGAGGAATTGGTTGCGCTTAATAAAAAACAGCAACAGGAAATAGAGAAAATGAAGAGGAATCCAAATGAGGTTGTGATTCCGGCTGAAGGGGATCAACCCGCAATGACAAAAGGGGAATTGGAGACGCTTCATGAAAAACAGCAACAGGAAATAAAGAGAATGAAGAGTGATCCAAATGAGGTTATGATACCGGCTGAAGGGGATCAACCCGCAATGACAAAAGGGGAATTGGAAGCGCTTCATAAAAAACAACAACAGAAAATAGATATGAAAGCTAATAATCCAAATACGCCTGTGATATCCGATGAATCAGGAGACAACTGAGTATGATGGGTCTCTGATTCCTGAAAAAAACGTATATTGTTTGTATATTAAATTTAAATATGCCCAAGAAATAACAATTAAAAGGAGGATAGAGATGATAAAAAAAACAATAATGGGAGTAATTTTCTTTGGATTAATTCTATTTTTTAGCTTTCCAGCAGCTGCATCACAGTGGTCCACCTGCACCATATCTAGAGTTGGTGTTAGTGCAACTTCAGGGAATGGCTATATCGCCCTTAACTGGGTATCTGGCGGCACTTCGTGGACAGGGACCAGAACTTTCACGTTCATTCCAGACCATGTTAACACAAGTCTGGCTGTTGCTCTTGCGGCGCAAAGTAATGGTGCACAAGTGTATGTGCAGTTGGCTGATACTTCATCGGGTTCTTTGGTGTATGTAATCTACGTTATGAACGATTAACCTCGAGTTTAGGTACTAGTTACGATCAAATTGACTATTATTGCTAGTTGTAGTCATGGCTATCCTTTCTAAGGAAACAAAATCAAAATGAAAGGAGAAAGCCATGACTACAGAAGAAAAAGTTATCAAAAACAAACACGGATTGCTACAATTAGCTTCCTACCTAAAAAGTGACTCTGAAGAATGCCATGCAATGGCATACAGCAGGGGTACATTTTATCTTGCGGACTAGTATGACCACTCCTCAGAAAGGATAGTTGTCAAGTTTTAGCTACTACAGGCAATTAATCTCAGTAAAAAAATATCAGACCTTATTTCATATTTAAGAAAAGGCACCTATAAAGCAGCAAAATAAAAATAATCTTCATGGAATTATTGAACCCTTAAACTTTGAATTTTTAATGCAAAAGGCCGAAACCTTGAATTTTTGAATCATTCAACTATAAATAATTTTATTTAGGATTTTATTCCATGTTCCACACACCAGATAATAACCAGCAAATACCACCGAAAGAATGTTATGATGAAGATGGGATTAACCTTATCGACTTTCTTTTAGTGCTTCTTAAACGCAAAGGGTTGATCTTCAAGGTCGTCTGTTCAGTATTTGTCCTATCAGTCATCGTCAGTCTCTTTCTGCCCAAGAGCTATGTGGCTACAGCAAGAATTCTTCCTCCTCAGGAAAATGAATCATCAACGTCAGAATTACTTTCTCAGGTCAGTGGAAGCCTTGGAGGCCTAGCCTCTAGTATTTTAGGTGGTGGCGGGTCTTCTTCTTATATCTATATTGGGATTCTGGGAAGTCGAACGGTCGCGGATAATCTTATTAATAAATATGATTTAAAGAAACTTTATGATAAAAAATACATGGCTGATGTGTATAAAGAATTATCAGCCATGTCTTCTTTTGATGTAGATAGTAATAGCCAGATTATAAGCATATCGGTTGAAGACTGTGATCCGCAAAGGGCTGCAGACATGGCAAATAGCTATGTCAAAGAGCTAGATACCGTCAACAAAACTTTGAATATAACAGAAGGCCAGCGGAAAAGGATTTTTCTAGAGAAACGGCTGAAGAAGGTTAGAGAAGATTTGAATAAAGCAGAAACAGATTTAAAGACCTTTCAGGAAAAATATAAGCTTGTTTCATTAGATGACCAGGCAAAAGCAATAATTGAAGGGGCTGCAGAGATAAAGGCACAGATAATTGAATCACAGACGGAATTAAAAGTTTTAAAGGATTTTGGTACCACAAAGCAGAACGAAGCTGTCAGGCTTCAGGCAAAAATAGCAGAGCTGCAAAGCCAGCTTGACAGGATTGAGTCAGGAAGTAATGATAAAGACAATAATGGTTTTTATATCCCTTTTAGCAAACTGCCGGATCTGGGGATGCAACTAGCCGATTTGATGCGGGAGGCCAAGATCCAGGAAAATGTATTTGAATTACTTACCAGTCAATATGAAATGACAAAAATTGAAGAGGCAAAGGATGTTAATACTATACAGATGCTTGACAAGGCAGTACCTCCAGATAAAAAAGCAAAACCCAGAAAAAGTCTTATAGTGATTCTAAGCACATTTGTAGCATTTTTTCTTTCCATTTTTTTGGCATTTTTTCTTGAATTCGTTGAAAAGATAAAGACTGAAGATGAAGAAAATTACAATATTATTGTAAAAAACATTAAAGATATCAATTTTAAAAAATTTCCAAACACTTTGAAAAAATACAAAGGATATTTTAAGAGGTGGATTGAAACACGGATAAGGAAATAGATTGTAATATACTGATTTATGTGAGAGTGGAATTGTCTTGAGGTGATAAAGGGGCATATAAGATTTAATAATAGAGGTATAAGCACATGCCTGATATTTAGTATAAAATTAAACGTAATGGAATTTTAAAAAATCGAAAATTTTGTAAAAATTCCGATGAATAAAATTTCTACTAAATATTAATAAAATTCAATCATCTAGACGAAAGAATATAAAATAGCTCCAGAAGTATTGGCAAGTTAAAAACAGATGCACATATGGGTTAATAATAAAATATAAGGACCTGATAAATGACAACGAACAAATTGCCTGAAATAATTGCTGAGGTCGGTGTGAATTTTTATGATATTGCTAATCAAAAAGGAATTAGCCCTCTACGTGCTGCCCAAGAGATGGTTAAAGCAGCTAAAGATGCTGGAGTTAGTATTGTTAAATTTCAAACCTATAAAGCGGAGAGATTGGCTGCTAAAAATTCTCCTTCCTATTGGGATTTAAATGAAGAGCCGACTACTTCACAGAGAGAGTTGTTCTCTAAATATGACAAATTAAGTTACAATGATTTTCAAGATATTGCTGAGTATTGTTCCAATATTGATGTAGAGTTTTTATCTACTTCGTTTGATAGGGAAAGCGCCATTGAAATAAATAAAATAGCGAAAAGGCACAAAATTGCATCTGCTGATATTACAAATATTGAATTATTGTCATTGATAGGTTCTTTTAAAAAACCAGTACTCTTATCTGTAGGAGGTGCAACAAAAAAAGAAGTTGAAAAAGCTGTTAATATATTAAATAAGAATGGATCAACCAATGTGACGCTTCTTCATTGTGTGCTAAATTATCCCACTTCTATTGAAAAAGCAAACTTATGGAAAATTCAGGAAATTAAAAAAATATTTAAAAATATTAGAGTGGGCTACTCTGATCACACAAAATTTAATATTTCAATACTGGAAGCAGCTTGGCTCCTTGGAGCTGAGGTTATTGAAAAGCATTATACTTTAGATAAAGAATTAAAAGGCAATGATCATTATCATGCTGCGGCTCCAGATGACTTTAAAAAACTGATAAATCACTTGAAGATAACTGCAAATGCAATAGGGGAAAAAAGAGAGAATTGGTATGATATTTCGGAGGAGGGCGCTAGAATAAACGCTAGAAGAGGTGTTTATCTTAACAAAGATGTAAAGGCTGGCGATTTAATAAAACTGGAAGATGTCGATTTTCTTCGTCCACAGGGCAGTGGAATAGACCCAATAGAATTTTATTCTAGGGTTGAGAGAGGCCTAGCCTATACAGAAAAATTAAAAAAAGGCGAACAGATAAAACAAAATTTATAATAAAGGTTTAACTATGAATTCATTTAAATATTTTTGTCCAACAAATATTTCTTTTGGTAAGGGAGTTTATAAAGAGATTCCAAAATTAATAAAATCAAGGTTCAATAAACATATTGGTCTTGTCATTGATCATAATTTGAAAGAGGAACCTCTTGTAAATGAATTTATTGAATTAGTACGGTTAAATGTTGAGAGTGCTGAAGTTGGGTGGTGTACAGTTTCTGAACCCACATATAATGACCTCGAATCCGAACGAATAAAATTTTCAGATCCTTCTCTACAAGCAATCATTGGTATTGGGGGCGGAAGTACATTGGATATGGCTAAGGCAATGGCTGTCCTGCTTCATAACAAAGGTCCAGCGATTGACTATAGAGGTTTTGATAAAATGACTGAACCTGTTTTACCCATAATTGCTGTCCCAACAACAGCTGGTACTGGTAGTGAGGTGACACCCAATGCATCGTTTATTGATTCTGAAGAAAAGAAAAAACTAGGCATAAATGGTGAAGCAGTGCGCCCTGCTTTTGCATTCTTGGAATCCGGAATTTACCCTATCTTGTCCTGTAAATCCATCTATTTCGGCTGGAGTGGATAGTATTGTTCACGCTGTTGAGGCATTTGCAGCTAAGAAAACTAATCAACTTGCAAGGTTCTTTGCAAAAGAAGGATTTAGAAGAGTATTCACATCCTTACCGCTTCTCATTAATGATCTTAGGAATATTGACCTTCGAGAAGATATAATGTTCGGAGCATTTTTGTCTGGAATAGCTTTAATGCATTCGGGAACCGGGCCTGCTGCTGCTTTGTCCTATCCTTTGAGCGTTCATTTTAAAGTTCCGCATGGTATAGGAGGAGGTATTTTTTTGCCTCATGTTATTTCCCATAATATAAATAATAAATATACTGATTATGCGCTCTTATATAACCCTAAACAAAAAAACAAATATCAAGCGTTAGAAGATTTTCAAGAGGAGCTTATGCGAGTGTGGAAGAATCTTGGTATTGCAGATAACTTAACTAAAGTTGGCATTAAGCCGGATGATATTGATCTGATAACAAGAGAGACAATGCTTCTTAAGGGTGCTCTTGATCAAAATCCTGTTCCTTTTTATGAAAGAGAAATTTGTGCATTGTTAAAAAAATTATTGGGAGAACTTCATGGCAAAGTATCATAAATATATTTTCGATGAAGCAGATAGAAAATTTATTGGCAAGTTTGATGAAATGTACAATTCCGAGATAGAAAACGGATATGATAGCTGGCAACAAGATGATTCGCGATTTATTGATCGAAAATTTTGCCTAGATATCCTGGAGCAATATAATTTTACAAAAATATTAGACATCGGATGTGGAAAAGGTTCTTTTACACAATATTTAAAAAAAAATAATAATGACGTAACTGCTATAGACTTGAGTGACGCTGCAATAAAACGTGCCAGAGCACGTTATCCAGATATAAAGTTTGAGAAAATGGATATTACCCAATCTGACTGGGTGAATGGTATTGAGGAGGAATATGAGCTAATTACCTGTCTGGAAACACTTTCCTATATTGAGTGTTGGCCAAGACTTATAAAGGATTTCAGTCGAATGAGTAAATATACACTTATTAAACTTTTTATTCCAAAGCATCCAATAGGTTTTGTCAATACTATGGATGAATTAACTAATGAATTCGCTAAAACAATGCGAATTATTGAAGAGATACGTTTAATAACACGAAAACATATTATTTTATTTGGCTGTTCATATAATTTTGGAAATTAAGCGGAGGTAAAATTGGATTTCAAAATAAGGTTCAGTGGTAAGGCTCATGACTATACGCAAGATGAAATCGATACAGTAATAGCAGCTATGAAAATGGCTGATCCTTTCACCCAGGGTAAATTTCAAAAAACTTTTGAAGAAAAATTTGCTGTGTATATAGGAACAAATTATGCTTTTGCTGTGAATAATGCGACTGCAGCCTTAGAAATGGCTGCTCAATTTTGTCAGTTTAAGCCAGGGGATGAGGTTATCATTCCTGCTCATACTTTTACCTCCAGTGCTTATCCTTTCGTCAAAAAAGGAGCCAAAATTATCTGGGCAGATATCGACCTTAAGACCAGAGTGGTTACAGCTGAAAATCTTTCAAAGCATATTAGTTCACGGACAAAAGCTATAGTTGTTGTTCATCTTTATGGTTATATTGCAGATATGCCTGAAATAGTTTCTTTAGCAAAAGAACATAATATTGTTGTAATTGAAGATGCAGCTCAAGCTATGGGAACTTCAATAAAGGGGAAAAAATCTGGTTCTTTTGGTGATATTGGAGTTTTTTCTCTTCATTCACATAAAAATATAACTACCTTAGGAGAGGGCGGTGTTTTAGTTGTTAAAGATCCCGCTATTGCTAATATTGTACCCATGGTCAGACATAATGGGCACTGCTCCTTCTCTTTTGAGAGAGAACATTACTGGATTCCTGCGATGGGAAATGTTGACTTCCCCGAAATTAATGGCGAAACTCTTTGGCCTAATAATTATTGTCTCGGTGAAATCGAGTGTGCTCTGGGTGTAAAAATGCTTGATAGAATAGATGAGATAAATACTCAAAAACGAATCAGGGCTCTTCGTTTTATAGATGAGTTGTCTTATTCATCTATTCTTGAATTTCATCGAGAAGATTCTTATCGTCATAACTATCATCTGTTAGCAGCGCGTGTTATGAATGGAAAGAGGAATGATATCATGGCATTCTTAGCAGATGATAAAGGAATACAATGTGTTGTTCAATATTACCCGCTTAACAGATATCCTTTGTACCAAAAGCTAGGCTATGGTGAGGCTATTTGTCCAAATACTGATCTTTTCTATGATAATATGATTTCATTCCCTTTTCATCATTGGCTAAGTAAATCAGATTTTGAATACATGCTAGACTCAACAAAGGAAGCGATAACCCGGTTTGCCTAATTCTATGATGAAAAAATCCTGTATAATTATCCCTGCTATTAAAAAGAATGCAGTTATTCCAGATCAGTTAGTCAAGAAACTAGCCGGAAGGACGCTTATACAAAGAGCAATAGATACAGCTAAAGCTCTCGTTGACTCTAAGGATATTTATGTTGTGACTGACAGTGAGGAGATATCTCTTATCTGTAACCGTAATGAAGTTCATTGTCACTATGATAAAAACATGCGATTCAACTCATCTGATATTCTCTATGAACTTAAAGAATATATTGAAAAACAATCTCAAGAATATGATCATCTATTGATTTATCGAGCATCTTCTCCGCTAGTAAATGCTAATGATATTCAGAAAGGATATGAAAAATTTATTAAAAATGATGCGGAAATTTTGGTTACTCTTAAAAAACAAGAACATAGGCTTTGGAAAGAGTTGAATGGATCACCTGAGCAGCTTATATGTGATGAGACAACGGATTCATTGTTAGTAGAAATAAAATCTTTTTTAATCCTTCGCTCCAATGCATTAAAAGAACAACGCTCTGTTCCAAAAGTTATCCCTTTCTTTTTAAATGAAAAGGCTATTGAAATAAACAATTATCAAGATTGGTGGATTTGTGAGAAATTGTTACAACAAAAACATATTGTGTTTGTAGTGACTGGATATCCCTCTATAGGGATGGGGCATGTCTACCGGGCACTCACTTTGGCACATGAAATCACAGACCACCGTATAACATTCCTATGCACAAAGGAAAGTGAATTAGCAGTTAAACAAATTGCAGAGCGTGACTATGAAACAATTTTACAGAATGGGCAACTTGCTGATGAAGTTTTACTAACAAATCCGGATTTGGTTGTAAATGATATCTTAAATACTGATGAACACTATATTAAAGATCTTAAACGGAATGGAATAAAGGTTGTCAACTTTGAAGATATCGGGCCTGGAGCAGTGTGTGCAGATATTGTTATTAACGCGCTTTATAATGAGGATGACTGTCTTCCGGGACATTTCTTATGCGGATATAAGTATTTTTGTTTAAGAGATGAGTTCTTGAATGTACAAAAAAGTCATTTTAGAAAAAAAGTAAAAAATCTATTAATTACTTTTGGTGGCACTGATCCTAACAATTATACAATTATAACATTATCTGCAATTATAGATATCTGCAAAGAAAGAAATATAAAAATTTTTATAGTAACTGGGCCGGGCTACCTTCATAAAAAAGATCTTGAGCAATATTTGAATAATATGGGTTATAGTAACTACGAATACATTCATAAAACTGGGATTATGTCAGCAATTATGGAACAATCTGACATAGCAATATCCTCTGCAGGAAGAACCATATTTGAATTATGTCATATGCGGGTACCATCCATTATTCTTTCTCAAAATGAAAGAGAGGATACTCATTTTTTTGCTCATCCTGATTATGGGTTCGAATATATCGAATTTAATAATGGATGTATAAATAAAAAAACTTTCTTAAAAGCATTCTTTAAACTGCTCGATACTGAATATCGAAGATCCTTATATGAACGCATGAAACAGTTTTATTTTGAGCATAACAAGAGAAGAGTGATTAAAAAAATATTAACTATTTTGGAAGATAAATGAATCGAACAGTAGCGATTATTCAGGCTCGTATGGGCTCACAAAGATTACCTGGAAAAATGATGCTTTGGCTCAATGGTTACCCAGTAATTGAATGGGTTGTTCGCAGAACTTTAAACTCCTCCAGACTGGATGATGTGGTTGTTGCTATCCCAGAAAATCGAACAGATGATATTCTTTATAATTTCTTAAAAAATAACCTAAAAGTAAAAGTTATAAGAGGCCCCGAAGATGATGTCCTTGGACGATTCATTAAGGCTGGTATGTATTCCAAGGCCACTCATATAGTGAGAGTCTGTGCAGATAACCCTCTCATCTGTAATCAAGCTATTGATGATTTGGTCCGTTTTTTTAATAATAATGATTGTGAATATGCATATAACCAGGGAGATTCAGGTAGGACAAATAGTTATCCTGATGGCTTTGGAGCTGAGATTGTTAGTTTTTCTCTTTTAGAATGGTTACACCGAAATGCTTTTAAAGCGAAGTATAGGGAACATTGCCTTTTATATATAATGAATCACCCAGATCAATTTACCATAAAAACTTTTAATCCACCGGATAAAAGAATTGCTCATCCTGAGTTAAAACTGGATTTGGATACTCTAGAAGACTACCATAAGCTTGTTTCAAAAAAAATTTCAATAGATTCAAATTCTTTAGAAATTGTGAAAACTTTTTTGGACCAGTAATTTCTAGAAAGATGAAGTCATGGCAAAAAGCCAATAATCATTCTTTTTATTTGGTCTTAATACCAATTGAGTTAAGAATTTAATGAATTTAATTGGTTATAATATCCATTGATATTATTCGCCTGTTTTAGATAACAGATCTTAAATTGCACAGGACTAAATAGATGCCAATTTTTATTATAGGCGCTCCTCGCTCAGGCACTAAAATGTTAAGGGAATTGCTTAAAATTCACCCTCAGGTGATTGGTGAGTTACATGAGCAGGAAAGAGTCTGGAGTTTCGGAAATAGACACAGGGCCAGTAAAGCCCTGAATGCAAGAGATGTGACGCCTAAAATAAGGCGATACATCAGAAATCATTTTGAAAATAAAAAGGCGAAAAATCCAGATAAAGTCATTGTCGATAAAAATGTTGCAAATAGTTTACGCGTGGGCTTTGTTCACGAAATTTTTCCAAGTTCTCCTATTATTCATATTATCCGTGATGGCAGAGACGCATTATGCTCTGCAAGAATAAGGTGGCAGAACACTTTGGATATAAAGTATATTCTGGAAAATAAGATTTTAAAAAACAGGGATTTTCCTATAAAAGAATTACCTTTTTTCATACAAAGAGAATTAAAATGGAAATTGCAAAAATTAATCAGCAGAAAAAAACATGTGAAATGGTGGGGCCCTAAATTTGATGATATTGAAATCCTTTCAAAAAATTATACACTTACTGAATTGTGTGGTATTCAATGGTCTAGATGCGTTGAATCCACATTACAAGGTTTAGAGGGATTAGATCAAAAGTTGTGTCACACTGTAAAATATGAAGACCTTGTCATTAAACCTGAAGAGTGTATGAAAGAAATATGTGAATTCCTTTCTCTGCCTTTCAACAAAGCACTTGGGGATGAATTCAGTCAGTATACAAACTCTTCCAGTATTGGCCGATGGAAAAAAGATCTTACTTCTGAAGAGCTTACTCTGTTGGATCGACATATAGGAAATACCCTTGCGAAAACAGGATATACAAACTAACATAAAAAGAAGTGAGAAATGGAATATTTTATTAATAGCGGACTCTCTTCTGATATTTCTTAATATTTCTAATACATATTCAATTATACCCTATCTCGTTTTTTTTCAATATTACAGAGCAATTAATACAGGATTAATAGCAATCATCAATGTGGTGTACTTGTTTGTACGGTTCGGAGGGAGGAAGATATTCATCGATATAAACAATCCCTTGTTTATACTTTATCTCATAATTAATATCCTAAATATTTATTTTGGTTTTTTGACAAATACATTTGGCTGGGGGATGTTTCCTTATATTTTTTCTAATACAATATTTTATATTCTTCTTCTTAATTTATTTAAAAGATATATACAAACTTATTCATTCGATAGAAGTTTCTGGCTTATCGTTCGAGGTTATATCTGGTTGTGTTTATTGAGTATGGCTGGCGTTTTAACCCTATTTTTTCTTATAAAAGTATTTAAAATAAACCCCTTGTTTAATAATATCGACTCCCTTGCAGATCTTTTCCGTAGTGATGTTGCAACGAAGGTAAACAGACATTATTTTTTCCCTTTCAACATCGCTATTATTCAGACAACGACTTCAATAAAAATACCTTTTTTCCAAGACTATGGAATTATAACAGGGCTTTTTCATGAAGGGCACACATCTACTTTTTTGGTAATCCCTTCAATTTTTTTAATCTTTAACAGAATAAAATATGGCATTAACAAAATTGTCATCTGCACTGCATATCTTTTAGTTATTCTCATCGCTTCATCAACAACAAATATTCTTTCTCTTTTAGCTTGCTTGGCTGTGTTTGCAATGATTGAATTCAGAAGAACAATAATTTTACCAATACTTTTAATAGGAATTTTTTATATAACTTATCTTATTATTGATCCTTCACATTATGGGTTTATAATTGACAAAATATTTTCCAGGTCCGCAGATTACTCTCTTTCAACCATTATATTTGCGTTTAAACCGAAAACTATTATCGGCACAAGTTTTTTCAACCTCGCATATTGGGATCATCCTAATTCACCCATGAATGTAGGGTATATCATTTTTTTTCTTAATCTGATTTTTTTAATTATTTTCATATTCAGAATAACAATGATAAATTTTTCGAAAAATATTCAAAGTCGTTTTATTGGGTTATTTTTATTATACTTTTTCTTGCATTCCATGAAGGTAGCAATGGTTACATATTCACTTTCCCAATTAATGTTGGTCCTATTTATTATTAAAATTTATTCTGGCAAAAGTTTTGAAAGCTTTAGAAAACGGATTTATAGCCCTACACTTTGTAAGGTTTCCTGAAAAAGTTTTCAAAGTTTAAAAAGTTCCCGAATAGTCAGTGTAGACTTCCAGTACTTCCTGTTTTTCTTTTGCGAATACAAATAAAAGCCTTGAAACGGTTGCCATAGAGACCGTAAAGCCGATGAGAAACAAAATTTTGAAATACAAAAAATTTATTACCAATAAACTATTTCTATATCTTTTTTCCAGATACTTTACTTATTTCATTCAATTCCTCACATCAATTCTAATTGCTGTCAACTTGGGGCCTTATTATCTGGGGATTTGGGGCTTTTTGCTTTTACTAATTAACAGCTTTAATATAACAAACTTCGGTGTATCTAATTCTCTTAATATCTTAATGGTTCAATATAAAAATGATGAAGTTCATGTTAAAAATTTAGTTATGACCAGTTTTGTATTAATCGGTGCGATATGTTTTTTAGTTGTTATGATCGCCATTTATTATTACCTATTTGGCGTCCCTTTTTTTGGAAAATATGAAATTGGTAATTTGTTTTTTGCAGTCTGCATGATAGCGATGTTTGCATATGTCAATCGTTTGATGGTTATTATCTATAGGGTAAATAATGGTCTTTTTGAAATAGCTTTTTTTCAAACCATTATTCCTTTATTGGTTCTAGTGTCGCTTTTTATGGCTAAAGGCAGGTCTTTATTGATAGTACTTTTAACTGATTATTTATTAGGTCATGTACTGTCCTTTATTTTATTTATAAGGGGAAGGCTGTTACCCCGCGGAGGAAAATCAAATTGGAGTGATGTGAAATTAATTATTCAAAAAAGTAGTTTTTTGTTTATGTATAATATTTGCTTCTATTTTATCATCAGTTCTACAAAAGCCATCGCCAGTATCTTCTATCCGGTAAAAGAATATGGATATTTTGTTTTTTCATATACACTGGCAAATTCAATATTATTGTTTTTAGAAGCTGTATCATTTGTTATTTTCCCTAAAATTATAGATAAATTGCATTCAAGTGATGTTAAAAAAATTGAAAAAACAATGTTGGCGATAAGGGCGAATTATGTGTCATTATCCCATGGCTTGATTTATGTGGCCATGATTGCATTTCCAATTTTATTAGAATTTATACCTCGGTACAAAAATACAGTACTGTCCATTAATTTGATATCCTTAACCATTATGCTTTATACAAACGCTTTTGGATTTAATTCATACCTTATGGCGCAAAATAAGGAAAAAACTATTGCTATTATATCTGCATTATCTCTGTTTGTTAATATATCAATCGGATTAATACTGGCCTGTGTATTAAAAGTAACCTATGAATATATCATTATCGCAACCATGATATCATACATGATATACTCGTTCCTCTGCGTTTATCATGGGAAACTCCTTTTATTTAAACAATTAAGTTTTTCCAGTATAATACATGATTTTTTCCCTGCTAATTTGCTGATTCCATATCTCACAGCAATAGTTGTTTTTATTATTCACAGCAGATTTATTTTTATCCCTTTTGTAACTTTTATTATTTTAAATGTGAAAAATATCAAAGAGATTCTAAATACAACGAAAAAAATGATTTTAAAACCAGATTTTATCGATATAGTAAGATAGATTAGGTCATGTATGGATTATCGAATATCAATTTACGCAGATAAAATCGTTTAAAAGGAGGTACTGCTTTTCAATTTTCCGATTTTTTGAGAAGAACAGTTGAGAAGTTGATGAGTCATATGGATTATAATACTTTGCTCTTAGACATGATTGAAAAAGAAAAAAGGCTTAACCTGTACAAAGCTAAAGTGATAGGAGCCCCTTTTTGGCGAATTGTCAGGTTTAAAACTCGTGTTAAGCTTCTTAAACATAGAGTAGGATTTTCGAACGATACAAGAATACGTCAATTAAAAGTCAGATCTATAATAAGAAATTTTTTTATTTCTTTTAAGCAATATTTGAAACTGTTTTTTAAAAAAAAGGAGAAAATAGAAAATATAATTTTTGCTTTACCTCGTTTACATAAAGTCGGCGAAGTATATCTGGATAAATTTTCTGATCCGGTTATTAGCCAAACAAAGATCAAAGAAAGTTTTTTAATTTTCCAGAAACCGCTATCGGGAGCACACAAGCAGAACAGGTATTGTTATGACAAGGTAATAAAAACAGATTTCATTGAATTTGCGTCGCGTATTTTAGGTCTTTTAACCCTTCCGTTCGTAAGTGTCATATTTTTCTCAGCGTTATCTAATACATATAGAAAAGCTAAATTGTATTTTGGCTTAACGATAAAGGATGGCTTTTTATTCGGGATCAGACTTGGTTCCTTTGTGGTTATGTTTGTAGTTTATTATGTTTTGTTTAAAAAAATTCGCCCTAGAAGAATTTTTATTGTTAGTAGAGAAGTTTTTTTCCCTATTATTTTGGCTGCAAAGAAGTCAGGTATTGAGGTATATGAATTTCAACACGGAGCAACAAACGGAGAAACTCCATTATATTCAGGCTTATATAACGAAATATTAGATCCTGACTTTTTCTTATCCTTTGGTGATGCGTGGATAGGGGATCAGTTTGGAATACCGACAAATAAAATTATCAATATAGGTTGGGCATATCAGAATTTTATTCATGCACTGGATAAAAGAAAAAAATATTCAGACAACGTCATTCTTGTAATTTCTGATCCTTATTCTGGTCTTAAAATTCTTAAAGCTGTTGTCAAAATAGCAGAATTAAACAAAAACTGTATTTTCCATATAAGGCTCCATCCTCAGGAAAGTTATACCAAAGAACAATTAGATATTGTCGAAGATAACGATAATATTATAATTCAAAGTAATAAAATTGAGTCTGCCATGGCTTTACTACCCTATCAAACTGTTCTGGGTGAAAACTCTACAGTTTTGTATGAGGCGTTAAGTTACGGAAAAAGAGTCGGAAGATTAAGTTTTGGTGGAGTGAATCCGGAAAAACTTGATGATAATTTTGAAAAAGAATTTCAGTATATTAAAAGTGCACATGATTTTAATAGTTTTTTACAATTGAAAACCATGGGGCTTAATATTACCAAAAGTTTCTATTCAGATTTTTCTGCAGATAAGGTTAATGCTTTATTACAGTAACTCTGATTTATCCTGGAAAATACTTTGAGATAAATCGTTATATAGAATTAATTGTGTAGAGCTTTAAATAAAGGAAGGAATCAATATATTGGATAATAAAACTGTTTTGATAACATGTGCTGGATCAGGGGTTGGTCAATCTGCTATAGACTCTCTTAATTTATCAGGGGGCTTTAAAATTATTGGCTGTGATTTAAATAGAAATGTATATGCCTATCAATTTTGTGACCTATTTTTTTCTGTCCCGAATCTTTATTCAGATAAATACGTTGACCATATAGTAGACCTATGTGTTCAACAACAGGTTGATGTCGTTATCCCAGGGCATGACCATGAGCTTTTGTTATTTTCTCAAAATATTTCAAAATTTGATGAAAATAAAGTTAAGGTTATTGTCTCACTGCCAGATTTAATACAGATAAGCCGTGATAAGTATAAATGGTCTAAATACTTTAAAGAATACTCTTGTCCTGTTGTAACGACGTATAAATTAGATGAATTCAAAATAAATCCGGATGAGTCTATATTCCCGGCTATTATAAAACCTTCTGGCGGATCAGCTTCTCAAGGAATAGTTGTTGTAAATAATATTAAAGAATTATCAAAAATAAATGAAAATGATTCTGGCATTATTCAACCCTATCTATTCCCCAAAAAGAATGATCCCAATTATGAAACGATTTCTAAAATGGTTGAGAATGGGAAATTTGCCCAACTCTCTGAAATTTCGATGCAACTTATTTTTTCAAAGGAGTCTGAATTTTCCGGAATATTTATTTCAAAGAACATTTTGAAAAATGGTGTCCCGGTTTTTATTGATCCTATTATCCCGGAAAATTTTGAATTTTTAGATGATATTATGAAATTTGTTCCAGTTTGCGTTGAGAATAAAGTTAAGGGTCCAGTAAATATACAAGGTCGAATAACCGAAGATGGGCTGATTTGTTTTGAAATGAATATGAGATTTACCGGCATTACTGGGAATAGGGCACAGCTAGGATTTAATGAAGTGAAATTTCTGGTTGACGATATCTTAGGATTACCTGCTACTTTAGGTGGATATGCAGCAAACAAGCTGGGAGTTCGTCAAGTAGCCTGTACCACCGTTCCTCGAAAGATAGAACATACTCAAATTAAAAGAGTTTACACCATTTTAGGGGCTGGTGGCTTTATTGGTTCGCATTTTTTATATGAGTTGAAAAGAGAAAATAATTATGAGTTGATTAACATTGTATGTAGAAAATCATCTTTTGAAAAATATAACTCTTTGTTTTCTGATAGTAAAATCCGAATCTTAAAAGAAACAGATTTGGAATTGGAAAGTGCTTACTGCAAAAGTGATGTGCTAATTAATTTTGTAGGTGCTTTGGATTATGAACCAGATGCAGAAAAATATGCGTCGATTCTTTTTCAATACAATCAAATTCAAAAAATTATTAAGGCGGGCGTTCCCTTTGTAATTAACATCTCGTCACAATCCTTATACGATCAAAAATTAGATGTTAAAAAAGATGAACAGGCTGAAATCGTAATTAATTCGCTCTATTCCTTTCAGAAGTATTTAGCTGAAGAATTTTTCAGATCAATAACATTCTATTCTCCTTCAACAAGGGTGGTTTCACTCAGGGTTTCAAGGGTTTTCGGTGTACATTATACGAAGAGTAAACCCAAAGGTTTTTTTGCTAACGTAATTGAAAAATTAATAAATGATCAGACAATTAATATTCCAAATCCACATAATAAAATCAATTTAATTGATATCAGGGACGTCGCTAAAGCTATTTTATTCATACTCAGGTATAAAGAATGGAAAAATTTACCCAATGTATTGAATGTAGGCGGCAAGAATATGTCTGTTAAAGAATATTGCGATACTGTTGTCAACTGCCTCGGTATGGAAGAAAATAATAAATTTATCAATGTAGGCAACAATCCTGAAGTTACTGTAAGTTCAATGATTGATAGTAGCTTATTGCAGAAATATGGCTGGAGCAACCAATATTCAATAGAAGAAACGATTAATAATATTAAAACTTATTTTCGACATACTTTATAAATATTTTACATTAGAAGTAAAACCGATAACTGCTATAACTATATAAAATGTCCAATCAAAAGAATAGGTGTAAATCACAGAAGTTTTGAAAAAAAGGATTTTTTTTACGAAGATTATGAAAGTTCTGACTTTTGATATAGAAGAGTGGTGGGTATATAAAAATTATTCACATTATGGTTATGCTCAAGACTATATGCCTAGGATTAACAGGTACTTGAACGAAATTCTGGATTTATTAGATGAATGGGGATCTAGCGCAACTTTTTTTTGTTTAGGAGATGTGGCTTATAATTTTCCGGAAGTAATAAAAAAAATTGCATCAAAAGGGCATCATATTGGATGCCATTCCTATTCTCATCGTTTCTTGGAAGATCTAAATCCAAAAGAATTTGCTGATGATACAAAATTAGCTATTGATGTTATCGAAGATGTCATCGGTGAAAAAGTTGACGCCTATCGTGCCCCAGCTTTTTCAATTACAGAAAAAACTTCTTGGGCATTAGAGATTTTAGCTGAGAATGGTGTCCAATATGATTGCTCAATTTTTCCATCATACCATCGATATGGTGGCTACCCATCATTTGTAGAAGAAAAACCTTTATGGGTTCAGCACAATAATGCCACGCTTAAAGAGTTTCCAGTTATTTTAACAAAGGCATTTGGTAAAAGAATTGCTTTTTCTGGAGGAGGATATTTTAGGTTGCTTCCATATTGTCTAATAAAACAAATTACAAAAAAAAATGAATATGTTATGGCCTATTTTCACATTCGAGATTTTGATTCTGCATTGAAAAATAAAATTTCATTCAGGAATGTGAAAATGAATCCTGTGAATTATTTTAAAAATTTTTATGGGATTGCAAATTGTTATAGTAAGTTTCACAGGTTTTTCAAAGAGTTTAATTTCCTTAGCGTAAAGCAAGCTGCCGCACAGATTGACTGGAAAAATGTTCCTGTTGCTAAAATATAAAAGCCAGTCTTAAAGTTATGTATAAATATTTTTTTAAACGAATATTTGATTTAATATTTTCTTCCATTGGATTAATCAGCTTATCGCCTATTATGATTTCCATTATAATTTTACTTTTTATTGTCAATAAGGGGGGAATTTTTTTCGTGCAGAGTCGACCAGGAAAGGATGGGAAGATTTTTAGAGTGATCAAATTTCGCACAATGACAGATGAAAAGGATCAATTTGGAAACCTTCTTCCTGATAAATTCCGTTTAACAAAATTCGGTAAATTATTACGCTCATCATCTGCTGATGAATTACCTCAATTGATAAATATTTTAAAAGGGGATATGAGTTTTGTGGGGCCAAGGCCACTTTTAGTTAAGTATTTACCTTTGTATAATGAAAAACAGGCTAGACGTCATGAAGTTAGACCGGGTATAACAGGATTGGCACAAATAAGTGGCCGTAATGATATTTCCTGGGAAAAAAAATTTGAATTTGATATTCAATATGTCGAAAGCATTTCATTTTTATTAGATGTTAAAATTCTATTTATCACAGTAAAAAAAATATTTTTAAAAGAAGGAATTTCAAAAAAAGGGTGCTCCACAACTGATACATTCAATGGAATGAATTGAGCCTAAAAGTGTATGCTCCTTTGAAACTATGGGTTACAGCTAAGATGAATTGAGGACGTGTTGCATGTTAAGTAAAATTAGAGTCGCTATCTATAACATGATTGTAAGGATCTACCCATATTATCTGAAAAAAGTATACAAAATGGATATTGGAAAAGGGGTTATTATATCGCAGCGGGCCAGAATTGATAGAGGAACTAATCCTAGAGGAATACATATCGGAGATTATTCCTGGATTGCAGGTAGATCTTTGATAATGGCCCATGATTATTGTAGAGATAAAAAGTATGATACTTATATTGGGAAGCGTTGTTTTATTGGCGCCAAATCCATTATTCTTCCAGGAGTAAGGATCGGTGATGAAGTTATCGTTGGGGCTGGTTCAGTTGTTACAAAAAATGTACCAAATAATTGCATAGTTGCTGGGAATCCGGCGAAAATAATCAAAGTCGACGTTAAAGTAAATAACAGAACAAAGATAATTGATGAAGGTCATTATCCTTCTTAAAAGATCAAGATCATTAATTGATACTCTCTATTAATCCAGGAATCAAATTTGAATTTTCAAAGTTTTTAAGGGAAAAATGAATAAACGTATTTATTTATCACCACCGCATATAGGGCATTTGGAACATAAATTTGTAAATGATGCTTTTAAAAGTAACTATATCGCGCCACTAGGCCCTCAAGTAAATTATTTTGAGAAGGAGTTTTCAGAATATACTGGCATTTCACATTGTCTGGCGCTTTCGAGTGGGACTGCCGCAATGCATTTAGGGCTTAGGCATTTAGGTGTAGGGCAGGGCGATGAAGTGTTCACTTCAACATTGACTTTTATCGGGAGTGTGACTCCTATTATATTTGAGCGGGCAACACCAGTTTTTATTGATTGTAGTAGTGAAACCTGGAACATGAATCCTGATCTGCTTGGGACCGAATTAAAGAGGTGTGATAAAAAAGGCCAATTACCAAAAGCTGTTATTCCAACAGATCTTTATGGGCAATGTTCTAATTACGAAAAAATATTTTCTGTATGTGAAAAGTATAATATTCCCGTCATAGTTGATGCAGCGGAGGCTCTTGGAGCCAAGTATAAGAAGTCAGAGGTCAGAGGTCAGAAATCAGAAGAATCGGGAATCTGGCTGAATGCCGGTGTTGGGGCAAAAGCTGGGATTTACTCTTTTAATGGGAATAAGATAATTACTACATCCGGTGGTGGTATGCTTGCTTCAGAAGATAAAGAATTGATTGACCACGCTAGAAAACTCTCTCAACAGGCAAGAGAAGATTTTGTGCATTATGAGCATGAAGAGATCGGATATAATTATCGTATGAGTAATATTTTGGCAGCTGTTGGTAGAGGCCAGTTAAGAGTCCTGGATGAAAGAATAGCGAAAAAACGATGGCTATTCGAATATTATAAAAATTCCTTAGAGAATATTCCAGGTATTGAGTTTATGCCCGAAGCATCCTATAGCAAGTCGAACAGATGGCTGACTGTTATTTTGATAAACCCTGAAGAATTTGGTGTTGATCAGGAAACTGTAAGGCTTGCTTTGGAAAAAGAAAACATAGAATCAAGACCAGTCTGGAAACCGATGCATCTTCAACCTGTATTTCAGGTTGAGGGGGAAAGAGCAAAGCGCAAAGGGCTCAGTGAGAAAAAAAGGTACATAGCTCGAATCTGTAGGGGGAGAAGTTGCTGAGGATTTATTTAACCGAGGACTTTGTTTGCCTTCTGGCACAGCTATGAATGAAGATGATTTGGATCGAATTATAAAAGTAATGATTGGATGTAGAAAATAAATTTTTTAAATATTGTCTGTTAAGCATAGAGATCATTCAAATTTCTATAAAATGTAACTTACCATCGAATAATATGATAACCTGATCCATAAATCATCTAGTGAAAAATCAAAAGGAGTTCGGCCATGAATGAAATAAAAAATTGGAAACTATTCCACATACTTTGGCTTTTTCCATTTCTGATGCTGATCACAGGTGCATCTGTAAGAGCAAACAAACCATTTGTGAAGATTTTATCTACTACGGTTATTTGCAAAGAACAGGGCAAATACATCGGATGGCCTACGATCACCAAAACTCACAAAGGAGATCTTGTAGTCGTTTTTTCTGGAGATCGGGAACTGCACATTGATCCCTGGGGAAAAACACAGATGGTTCGAAGTTCTGATGAAGGTAAGACGTGGACCAAACCGGTTATCATCAACAACACACCTTTGGATGATAGAGAAGCTGGTGTTATTGAAACAGACAAAGGTACATTGTTGGTAAGCTGGGTGGCATCAATTTCGTTTGCTGTTCCAAAAAGGGTTTCCATGATCCCGGAGAAAATAAGGAATAAGTGGACGCGTCATATTGAAAAACTTGGCCCTGAAACACGTAGGCAATGGAATGGCTATTGGATCCGTCGGTCTGAGAATGATGGAAAAACTTGGGGGATCCCTATCAGAAGCAGTGTGACCGCCCCCCACGGTCCTATTCAGCTATCTGACAAGAGGCTGATATATGTTGGTATGAAAATCCAGGACGGAAAACGCATTATTGGTGTGACTGAGTCATTAGATGACGGCCTTACTTGGAATTCTATTTCAAATGTCCCAATTCCATCATATGATTCGGCTGTAAACTATATGGAGCCTCATGTTGTGGAGGTGGGAAAAGGGAAACTCATAGCGATGTTCCGGTACGAAAAAAACTATGCATCCCAGGCCTATCTCAGACAATCGGAAAGCAACGACGGAGGGAAATCCTGGTCGATTCCTCACGAGACTCCAATATTGGGTTATCCTCCCCATCTGATTCGGCTGAGGAACGGATGGCTACTTGTGTCATACGGTAGGAGAATTCCGCCGTTCGGTGAACGTGCCTGCATCAGTAAAGACAATGGAAAAACTTGGGATGTCGAGAATGAGATTATTCTTTCAAATTCTCTAAGCTCCGATTTAGGTTATCCGGCCTCCGTACAGCTCGATGATGGTTCCATATTTACCGTTTTCTATCAGCGTGATGAGATAGGCGAAAAACCAAGTCTAATGGCAACGCACTGGCAATTTTCCGAATAGAGGCCGTCTATTATTTATTCCTCATGGGGCTACTGTATTAGATGAAATGGTCTTGCAGGAGAGTCGTTGATATTTGGATTATCTGATGAGAAAATAGGAAAGAGATGCCAGGGGGCAGTGTTTGTATATAGCTTGGAAGAGGAGAACAGTCAGAAGACAGAAGGCGGAGGTCAGTAGAGAGTAGACATTGGAGATGAAAAGATAATGATATATCTCAATAAGATACTCCCGTTTTTTGTCTTGCCACTTGGGTTAACCTCTGCCTTTATTATAGCCGGTGTTGTTTTTCGACGCCGGTTTTTTTATAATTAGCAACAAAACTACACAGGCGAATGGGACATTATTCTGATAACAGCTGAACCGCTTTGAAAAAACTGGAGTGAAAAGAAATTAAGAAGATCAGATATTGGATATTCCGGGTCATATTTTCCAATGAGTCCGGTCATTCGTTCCAATTGTTCCGGTTAAAAGTTTCAACCAATCCGGGGTGGTTCCAATTCAATTAAGTGCCTTTATAATGGGAATGTGCTGTAACTATAACCGCTTATTTACATATTTTTGTCTTTGCCTATTTCGGTACAAAATTCTTTTTTATCAATTTATATGACGAGCATATATGAAGAACTTGCCTCTGTTTACAGCTTAATCAAAAGGTCTTTTGGATTTTGTCTACTGGGCGTCTTTTATCTTACCTTTCTATGCTGATGAAATAAAAAAGTTTTGAAAGAAAAAATGAATAAAAAGGATAAAATATACATCGCCGGTCACAATGGCCTTGTGGGCTCCTCGATCTTAAAGGCTCTTGAAAGAGAAAGCTATGCTTTCAAAGTGTTTCCTGGATTTTATATGTCTTGCTGGTTTATTGTTTTCAATTTATGCGGATGAGTTTATTACAATGGCTTCCGCCTGCAGGATAGAGAAAATCTCCTTAAAGCCCACAGAAGTCATTTTTATCAGCTTCTGGCGAATGAAATGGGAATAGCACACTGGAAGGTTACACTGGGTTATGACCTTTTGCAGTCGATAGTGGGGCTGTGTATTTTGCTGATGAGACCATTAGGCGTTGCCCCTGTTTTTGTACTGTTATTGTTATTTTTTACAGGTTTTATATACGTAAACAGCATCGTACGAAAAAGAATCTCCGCTTAAAATTAGCCACAGACTTACACAGACATACACGGACTAAGCTTAACCGACCCAGTGAAACAAATAACACCAAGGTTTCACGGGGTAAACGAAGATGCTAAGAGCGGGAAGAAAACAGCCGGCGTAGCTTAAAAGCTATGGCGGGACAGGCAAAAAGTAAGAAGAAATAAAATGTAGCATATCCAAGTTGTCGTAACCCCAAATTTTTACATTTTCGAATTTCTATTCTACCAATAAAAAAATATTACCTTCCTGAGTGTGCTGACATAATAGATAGATCTTAAAAAGGTATCTTTGATTTAATTTTCATCTTTTTTATTTTGTGATATATTATTGAAAATTAAGATTATTTTATTGGGGGAGTGAAATGGACTTAGCAGAAAGAATTGAGCTTAATCCCAGAGTTTGTAATGGAAAACCAGTCATCAAAGGAACAAGAATCCCAGTTACTGTGATACTGGACCAGATAGCCGAAGGCGAGTCCTGGGAAAATCTGTTAGCTGGCTATCCGGGATTAAAGAAAGAAGATGTTCAGGCAGCTTTGCTTTACGCCAAGGATTCCTTGATCATACGGAGATTAGAGCAGCTAATGCCTGAATGTCTTGCACTTTATCTGGATCAGATGTTTCATATTGATGTATCAAGGGAGTTGCGCAATGAAGGGTATGATGTTATACATGCCTCGGAAGTCGGGCAAGCTCGTGCAGATGATTATACGCTGGAGGGAATCAATTTGAAGCTTTTCTTTTTTGCCGATCGGTAAACATTGAAATCCCTGTGATCCAGTGTAAAAACTTTTTTAATATTTTTATTTTCTCCAAGCACCACAAGGGAAGCATCCGCCAAATCCATTGGCAAATCTTTATATTTCTCCATTAATTCCTGGCAGCGTTTATAGTATTCCTGACCAAAATCAGGAATTTCTATGCCTCCACGGGATATAAATTTCCAAAGATTATCCTGGGCTTTCCATGAAAATCCAAGAATATAAAAGGCTTCAGTAAGAACAGGCCAGGTTGAAATTAGCGGTTCATTAATAGCTTTTAGCTCATTTATACAGATTTTATGATAATTGTCTGATGTGTCAAAAAATGCCACGATTGGACCGGTATCTAAGAGAATCATTACTTTTTCCTAAATTTTTCCCGTAATATTTTTTCACTCTCAATAGCCAGATTGCCATGTCCGCTTTTTTCATCCCCGATTAAGTCAGAAATAAGGTTATAGGGTTTTTTTTGCTTTTTCAGAATAGTATTTTCACAATAAGTACGAATTGAAACTTTAATAACATCAGTTTTTGTTGTACTAAGCATGTCAGCTGTTTTATTTAAAAGTGTTTCCGTTTCTTCGTCAAGTCTTACGCTCGTTGACATTTGATTGCCTCCGGTATATTTTGTATTACAAATCGTATTACAGTCATTTTAAAATGTCAAGTTTTGAAGTTGCGGATTCCTCCTGGACAGCCTTTCAGGCTGCAATGGATCTTGCAGTTGATCACCAATTTCAAATCCGGGATTCAATAATCATGTGTTGCAGTTGAGAACCGATGCCGGCTTCTTTTAAGTGAAGATTTACAATCAGGCTTTATCTGGAGGGGTATTACAGTATTAAACCCTTTTACCTCACCATCTTCTCCACTCCTTGAAAAATATTTCCGGGAAAACTCCTGAGAAAATCAGAAAAAAACCTGGCGACCTCGGCATCCTGAGAGAAAGACAGAGTGTAGCCAGAGATCGGAGAGCAGAGTTCAGAGGACAGAAGTCAGTAATCAGAAATACTTTAAAAAGCAGAACCGCTAAGACGTCCGCCGTCGGTTAAAAGCTATGGCGGGACAGGCCAGGAACGCGAAGAAAAACAATTATTATTGTTGTAAAGACAAATACAAAAAATAAAAAAGAGTAAAGAGGAATCAGAAGGATTAAATACAAAAGCACAAAAAATGTTATAAATAATCTCAAGATCCCTGTCCGAAGAGCGTAAGTATTTATTGATTCTGATCTTTCCTGCAGAATCAATAAAAGAAATTCTTAGCGAACTTCTTGACCCGGCGTCATGTCAAGGCGTAGCTTTATGCGAAGACTGAAGCCTTTGACGAAGACTGTAGCGCCTTAGCGGTTCAAAGCCTTTAACCACGAAGACTCGAAAAACGCGAAGAAAACATTTGAATATTAAAACTTGAACTTGATATATTAAAAAATATGTGATTATATTTCCGTAATATGTTAAAAAACACATGATACGGAAATGACCCCTATGAATATCCTGTCATTTAAAAACGCTTTAAAGGATTTTATATCATTTAATTTGAATGATATTCGAAAAATAGATGCTGCTTTTGACTTGCGCCGTCTTAGTGAATGGCAGGAAAAAGGCTATCTGAAAATGATCCGAAGAGGATACTATGTCTTCTCTGATCTGCAAATCAATGAACCTATTCTTTTCCTGTTGGCAAATAAAATTTATTCACCTTCTTATATTTCCATGGAAATGGCGCTTTCTTATTACAATCTGATTCCTGAAACTGTGTATGCCATTACGTCTGTTTCGTCTCGTAAAACCAATAGATTCAAAACGGATTTTGGCGAATTTAGTTACCGTCACATCAAACCGCAACTGATGTTCGGCTACAGGCTTGCCAGCTATAACGGCTACAGCTTAAAGATCGCGGAGCCGGAAAAGGCAATTCTTGATTATTTTTATCTCAATACAGGTTTGAGTACGGAAGATGACTTTGCAGGTTTGCGTTTCAATGACGAAGAATTCAGAGAGCATACGGATAAGGATAAGCTACAAAGGTATCTTGTCGCCTTTACCAATAAGCGGCTCGAAAAAAGATTAAACAAATTTTTAACGCAAATAAATCATGATTAGTATCCATCAGATCGAACAATTCTATCCTGAAAATCTACGGGCTTTTAAGAGAAACATTCTCCGTGAATATCTGCAGTATAAAATTCTGGAAATCATTTTCAGTTCCAGGCTTGCCCCCAAGCTTTCTTTTATCGGCGGGACGTCATTGCGTATTGTCCACGAAAATACAAGGTTTTCCGAGGATCTTGATTTTGATAATTTCAAGCTCAATGAAAGTGATTTTGTCCTTTTGATGAAAGAAATCCAAAAAGGACTTCAAATGGAAGGTTTTGAGGTGGAAATTCGAAACATCTTGAAAAGGGCTTTTCGTTGCTACATCAAGCTGCCGCAAATTCTGTTTGATAATGCCATGTCGGATTTAAGATATGAAAAAATCTTAATTCAGGTTTATACTGAACCGCATGATTTTGCCTATTCGCCGGACAAAGTTTTTCTCAATAAATTTGATGTTTTTACACAGATATCTGTCACGCCACCTGATATTCTTCTCGCTCAGAAGATTTATGCTTTACTGAATCGGAAAAGAGCGAAAGGCAGGGATTTTTATGATGTTGTTTTTCTGCTGCAAATAACCAGACCGAATTATAATTATCTGAAACAAAAAACCGGATTGGCCGATTCTCAGTCACTAAAGGAGAAAATTCTTGATCACGTAAAAGGTCTTAATTTAAAAGAACTGGCCAAAGACGTAGAACCTTTTTTATTTAAACCTTCCGACAGCAATAAGATTATTTTATTTTCTGAGTATATTAAACAAGTAGAATTATAAAATCGGCTGGGTTGATTGATTGGGATAAAAAATCAGATTAAGCATTTTAGAGATTTAGAAGTTTAGAGAAAACGAATATATTCTGCAGTCTTTAAAAATAAGTTAACGGATTCTATGCGGGAGGCATCAGAAACTCAATGCTGGCTGGAATTCTCTTTCGCATGTAAATATCTACATGAGAAAAAATTTAAAGAACTTGATAAGGAATACGAAGAGATCATTAGGATGTTAAATTCAATGGAAAAGAATTCTGATAAATTTTGTTTTTAAATAATTTTTCATCTTCTTAATTTCTTATCTTCTGAAGCTCTCGTATTTACTTCGTTTCAAAATTAAGGTTGACAGATTATTAATAATAAAAGATTGTATGCGTATTTTTCAATGTTCGAAGCTGCTGAAAAGGCATTTGATCCGGCTCTACACTTTTAAGAAATCTGCGAATAGTTATTAAAATGAAAACATTCAAATTCGTTCTGTTTCAACTTATAATTCCAGTTACAGCATTAATATTGTTATCCACTCCTGAATATTCAATTGCTTCCGATCGTCCGTTCAATAATTCTTCCAACTGGGGTGGCACAGGCCTCATGGAGATCCCAAATTCCAGGATACTTGAAGATGGGGTGGTAAGGCTTGAAGGTTCTCAGGCGTTGCCTTACAGATGGTTTTCGGCGGGTATGGGTATTTTGCCTGGCCTTGAGTTTACAGGTAGATTAACTGCAATTACAAATATCCCTGCATTGACTCCTGAATATGGAGCAAACAAAGATAAAGCATTTGATCTGAAATACCAGTTGTTCCCTGAAACAAAAGAAATGCCGGCGCTTGCTATTGGCGTCAACGATTTCTGGGGGACTCGTCTTTTTCCGAGTGAATATCTTGTGATGAGTCGTCAGGTGTACCCGTTTGATTTTACGCTTGGCATTGGGAGTAAAAGGTTTAGTGGCGGAGCAGTTAAGTTGTTTTCAGATAAATACAGCCTGTTTGGCGGATTTGAGCTTGAGTTGAATGACCGATTGATGTTCATGGCAGAATATAACCCTATTAAATATGAAAACGATAGACCGGGTGCAAATGGGGTTCGTCAAGGTGCTAAATATCCGGTAAATGTCGGACTCAGGATAAAGCTTTTAAGAGGTATAAATATGGGGGTATCATTCCAGCGCGGGAATACCCTGGGTTTATCTCTCAGTGTGACTTCTCTGCTAGGTGCACAGGTACTTCCCCAGGCGCCTGATCCTGCACCTCTGTTACCTGTAGACAAAAGATCTTTTAAAGAAAGAGGTGAAAAAGGAGTCATCCAGGAAATATATGATGCGGTTAAAAAGGCCGGTTTTGCGGACGCTGCGGTATATACTGATGGAAAGAATATAATATGTGAGTTTCAGAATAATAAATATTTGTCAAACCAGAAGGCGGTTGACAGGGTATTGAGACTGCTTCTATTTTATTCTCCTGAAGATACTAGACTGCTAACTGCAGTTGTAAAAAGCGACAGTCTCCCGATCCTTAAAGTTTCGGTCAAGCCTGATCACATGAATAAATATGTTCTGGGAGAGATTCCCGAAAAAATCTTTGTAAATAGGCTTTTAAAGATTGATGCTACCGATAAAGCTGTTGAAGAAGAGAATAAAAGTTATCTGAGTATCGCAGAGGATAATGGTTATAATTTTAAATATGATATCAAACCCGATCTGAGTATCTATTGGAACGATCCATCAGGATTTCTAAAATTTTCAACAGGTTTTTCCCCCTATTTTACAATGGATTTATGGAAAGGTGCTTCATTATATGTACGATTCGATGTCCCGATCTATTCGAACATAACTTCGCCTTCTGCTGAAGAACTGCCTCCTGATGTTATAAGAAGTGATATATCCAAGTATATGAAAGATAATTATACATTCGGCAGGTTACAGATTGATCAGATTTTAAGATTGTCTGACAGACTATTCGGGCGGGTAAGCCTGGGATATTTTGAATCTATGTATGCAGGTATAGGCGGAGAATCACTTTACTTTTTAGGCGACGGCAAATTGGCATTCGGTGTTGAAGGTGACTGGGTGAAAAAACGATATCCCAAAAAATTATTCAAATTGATGGATGTAGATCGTTACACCGTTCTGGGGAGCGCCTATTATTATTACTCCGGGCTGGATATGACCTTCAAGACTCAATATGGAAGGTTCCTGGCCGGCGATGTGGGTTGGAAGATTGACGTAAGCCGGAAATATAAGACAGGTGTGATCCTGGGAATGTTTGTGACCTTTACTGACACTGACAATATTAATCAGCCATACTATAATAAAGGATATAATAATAAAGGTGTATACATGAAGCTGCCCGTCAGGATGTTTTATACAAAGGATTCAACCCAATATTTTAATTACGCCATCTCGCCGTGGACAAGGGATGTAGGCCAGACTGTTTATCATTGGAAAGATCTGTATAGCATTGCCGCAGATCTCATGCCTGCAATGTTTAAAGGCGAATCAAATGAGCTTAATAAATAAACCGCGAAGACGCCAAGATCGCCAAGAGATACTGTAATTAGAAATTAGAAAAGAGAAAAAGAGAATAGGAGGTCAGAGTTCAGAAGTCGGAGGGCAGAAGTCAGAGGTCGGAAGTCAGAGGACAGAAGTCAGAGATCAGAGGTCGGAGGTCGGAGGGCAGAAGTCAGAGGTCGGAAGTCAGAGGACAGAAGTCAGAGATGAGAGGGCAGAGGTCGGAAGTCAGAGGACAGAAGTCAGAGATCGGAGGTCGGAGGTCAGTAAAAACTGAACCGCTAAGGCGCTAAGAGAAACTGTAATTAGAAATTAGAAAAAGAGAATAGGAGGTCAGAGTTCAGAAGTCGGAAGTCAGAGGACAGAAGTCAGAGGACAGAAGTCAGAGATCAGAGGACAGAAGTCAGAGATCAGAGGTCGGAAGTCAGAGATCAGAGGTCAGAGATCGGAGGTCGGAGGTCAGTAAAAACTGAACCGCTAAGGCGCTAAGAGAAACTGTAATTAGAAATTAGAAATTAGAAAAAGAGAATAGGAGATCAGAGTTCAGAAGTCGGAAGTCGGAGGATAATGCAGGATATAGCTTTTTAGACTGTAGGCTGTTAGGGAAAACAAAAAAATAGAAGACAATTAAGGTTCAGCGATTTCAATTTAGTTTGCGATTTTATCTTTGAGGTGATAATCTCATAATTAATTAACAAGAGATTATCAGGGGAACAGATAAATTAGGAATAATAGTATGAGACTAAAACTATAGGATTTTATGCTTTCTGGCAGTGTTAAATGGAGGTGATTTCATGGCAAGCCTAGATAATTTTCGCCCACAATATATTACTGATGAAAAAGGAGATAAAAAATCAGTTATTTTGCCTATCTCTAAATTTCAGGAGTTGATGGAGGATATCGAGGATTTGGCTACTGTTGCTGAAAGAAGAGATGAACCAACAATATCACATGAAAAACTACTCGCTGAGTTAAAAAACGATGGTTTCATATCGGATTGAGTGGAAACAATCAGCTAGCAAAGAGATTAAAAGATTTGGCAAGAAGACAATTTCGAAAATCATCGGAATATTGAATCTCTTGCTGAAAACCCCTGTCCCATCGGGAGCAGTAAACTGCATGGGACAGAACATACATATCGACTTAGGATAGGTGACTATAGAATAATTTATTCTGTGTACTCCGATATACTAACAATAGAAATCATTAAAATAGGACATAGGAAAGATGTTTACAGAAGGTACGTCTGAAAAAGGAGTATCTTGTTATAATTAACGTATATATCCCCGCTAAACCAAAATGGGATGACCCATTTACACGGGGGAAAAATATGTCGATTTGTTCTTTTTGCCAAAAAGGTGTTTTGGAAGATAAAAAAGTCACAGTGGATTTCAGATGGGGCGATAAATTAACCGTCATCGAAGAAGTTCCTGCAAAAGTATGTAATGAATGTGGAGAGAGATATTATTCTGCAGAAGTTTCCAGAAAAATGGAAATGATTGCCAGAGAAGGTAAGGCAGAAAGACTTATTGAGGTTCCATTGACAAAGTTACATGAAGCTGAATCAATTGCTGTATAAAATAAGTCTTAAGGCAGAAGCCGGAGGTAGGTGCATCGGTAAAAAAGCAGAACCGCAAAGACGCCAAGAGTGCCAAGAGAAACTGTAATTAGAAATGAGAAGATTAAAATTAGAGACGTTGGTATATCACCGGAAAAGTTTGAGCCATTACTTATAAGACTGGATATGAAAAAAAAATTATTACTACTGTTTACCTTGTAAATTGAATGTTGATCGTTTAATATGCAAGAATGATAAAGAGAATATTACAAGATATTGTTCTAAATTCAATGAAGGCTTTTCCTGTTGTTGGTATTCTGGGATCCAGACAGGTTGGAAAAACTACCCTCGCCAAAATGATCAGAGCTGCTGCAAACACCGATACCATCTATCTTGACCTTGAACTGCCGTCCGATATAAATAAGCTTCGTGATGCAGAACTGTATTTACGTCAATTTGAAAGTCAACTTATCATTATCGATGAAATACAGCGGATGCCCTCACTGTTCCCGCTTCTTCGGGCATTAGTCGATCAGAACAGGACTAATGGACGATTTCTCATTCTCGGCTCTGCTTCACCGGATTTGATCCGTCACTCCTCAGAGAGTCTTGCGGGTCGAATTATTTATCATGAACTTGCGCCATTGAGTTTATATGAGATGGACTCTGGCGGATTTCAAAATCTGTTTCTTCGCGGAGGCTATCCGAGAAGTTTTCTTGCGAACAATGATGACGAAAGCTTTGTATGGCGTGAGTCATATATTAAAACATTTCTGGAAATGGATATCCCGCAACTGGATATTCGTATTCCTTCTATTCAATTGCGCAGGTTCTGGACGATGCTGGCCCATTGCCATGGGCAGCTTTGGAATGCCAGCAAGATAGCAGGCAGCCTGGGTGTTTCGGCGCCAACGGTCCGCCGTTATCTGGATATTCTTGAGGAGACATTTATAGTAAGGCAGCTTCAACCTTTCTATACCAATACGAAAAAGAGACTCATCAAAGCACCGAAGGTGTATATCCGAGATTCAGGATTAAATCATGCGCTTCTCAGGGTTAAGACTTTTGACGATCTGTTGGGACATCCTTCAATTGGTGCTTCCTGGGAGGGATTTGTGATAGAACAGATTGCCTCCTTTTTATCACAAAGCAGTGAGCTGTATTTTTATAGAACAAATGCAGGTGCGGAAATCGATCTTTTGTACATGGACAACAGGAACAAACCTATTGCCGTTGAAATTAAATATTCTTTGAGCCCTTCCTTAACTAAGGGGTTCTGGAATGCTTATGAAGATTTGGGTTGTAAACGGGGTTATGTTATCTATCCGGGCATGGAGAAGTATCCATTGGGTAAGAAGGTATCAGTTATCCCTCTGAAAATGCTGGAATCTGTTTTAACTGAAACACAATAATAGATGTCAATACAAGCAACTGGGGCGGTACCGGCCTTATGGAGATACCAAATGCAAGGATATCATTTCAGCGCGATAATACTTTGGGCTTATCACTCAGTGTTACTCCTCTGTGTTTATTCGTGCGATCCGCGTCCTGTAATATTAAATGAAGTTTCGGAGAGATAGATAGTAAGTAACCAAATGTGTGGAATTGTCGGAAATGCAATTTTTGGCAATATCGACACTTTTAACATGGTCAGAAGAAAGTGATCAGGTAAAGCCGAATCAAATAAGCTTAAAAACTCACAGTAAATTATCTTTACTTGGATAAATGGTTTTGTTAGAAATATTTGAACCGCGAAAGCGCGAAGAAAGACAGGAAAGCAGTAATTAGAAATTGGGAAAGTGTAAAGAGGAAATAGAAATCAGAAATCAGAAATCAGAGGTCAGAGGTCAGAGGTCAGAGGTCAGCCTAGCCACTTGCCGAAAAGCTGGCAAGATTGATCAAATAGGAAACTGAGAAAAGCAAAGAATCGGACACGGATTAACACGGATTTTCAGGATTTAAAAATTAAAAAAAATGAAAGATCCGTGTTTATCCGTGCAATCCGTGTCCTGTAATATTAAATGAAGTTTCATACGAGAGATCAGGTTAAATCTTTGAATCCGGCGAAGCTGGGCAGGTCTTAAATCATTGAACTTTTTTCATCTTAGCGAACTTCGCGCCTTAGCGGCTAAATAATGATTTACTCAATAAATTCCATGGAATAATTAATGCCAAAATATTTATATAAGAATTTTTTTATTGTATTTATATTTGATATCTTTCTTGTAGCATTCTCCTGGTATTTTGCTCATCTGCTGCGATTTAACTTTAGCATTCCTGTTAATTCATACATCGTACTGCAACACTTTATACCTCTTGTTATCCTGACAAAAATAATTGTATTTTACTTTTTTGATCTTTATCAGGGCATGTGGAGGTATACCAGCCTGTCTGACTTGTTTTCCATCATTAAAGCCGGGAGTGTTGCATCCTTAACCATAATAATACTTACTTTTTTTGTCCACAGGCTTAACGAGTTCTCGCGATCAATATTTATTATTGATTGGGTTTTTACTATTGTTTCCATTGCCGGTATTCGGGTTGCTGTCAGGCTTTTTTTCTGGATAGGAGTCGGTGATGAATCGAGCCGAATAAGGAAACGAAACTTCTTAAAGGCACTCATTGGGAGTAATAAAAAAGGAAAAAAACTGATCGTAATCGGTGCCGGTGATTGCGGTGAAAAAATCAGCAGAGAGATACATGACAACCCCAATCTCGGTTACAGTATAGTTGGCTTTATTGATGATGATCCATTTAAATCCGGTCGGCAGATACATGGTATTCCTATCCTGGGAAACAGAGAGCAAATTAAATACTATGCAGATCAGCTGGGTGCCCAGGAACTGCTGATAGCCTTGCCATCTATCTCATCAAAGGATATGCGAAATATAGTCAAACTTTGCGAAGAGAGCGGCATTCCATATAAGATAGTACCGGGAATGGGTGAGTTGATCAATGGAAAGGTTACCATAAAAGCCATAAGGGATGTTTCATACCAGGATCTTCTTGGCAGGGCGCAGGTTAAGCTCGATGAAGTGCAGATAGGTGCCTACCTTAAAGGGAAAAGGGTATTGGTTACCGGTGCAGGAGGATCAATCGGTTCGGAATTGTGCCGTCAGGTATGCAGGTTTTCTCCTTCAAGCCTTATACTTTTTGAGAGGGCGGAAAGCCCTCTTTACGAAATAGAACTTGAGTTGAAGGACCTTTTTCCGGATATAGAAATTATTCCCAAGCTCGCTGACATAACAAATATGCGTAAGCTGGATATTATTTTTGAAAAGACCAAACCTGAAGTAGTATTCCATGCAGCGGCATATAAACATGTCCCGATGCTTGAGCATAATCCATGGGAAGCAATCGGCAATAATATTTTAGGAACAAGAAATGTAATAACCGCGGCAAATAATTATAATGTAAAAAGGTTTGTTCTTGTTTCAACTGACAAGGCCGTAAGACCCGCAAACGTGATGGGCGCGTCAAAAAGGGTGGCGGAACTTATGGTGCAGGCACAAAACGCCTGCGGTGTTTCCAATACCAAATATATTACAGTAAGATTCGGTAATGTAGTCGGAAGTGTCGGGAGTGTAATCCCGCTCTTTAAAAAGCAGATCGAAAAGGGCGGTCCTGTAACAATAACGCATCCTGAGATAACCAGGTTTTTTATGACCATCCCCGAGGCTAGCCAGCTTATCCTGCAGGCAGGGTCTATGGGAAATGGCGGTGAAATATTTATCCTTGACATGGGAGTCCCCATAAAAATATCAGACATGGCCGAGGACCTGATACGTCTTTCAGGCTTTGAGCCATATGAGGATATTGATATAAAGTTTATTGGCCTCAGGCCTGGTGAAAAATTATATGAAGAACTGATTACAGAAGGTGAAGGGATAGTCAATACATCCCATGAAAAGATCATGGTTCTCAAAGGGTCAGCCTGTGAGTTAAACATCCTCAACGGAAGACTTGAACGTATGAAAAGATTTATGGAAACACAGGATGGTGATGGTATAAGAGCTGCGTTAAAGGAGATTCTTCCGGAGTATAAGGAACCGGGGGCAGAGATCAGTGAGCAGAGGCCGGAGGGCGAAGTCAGAGGACAGGGGGCAGAAGTCAGAAGTCAGAGATCAGAGGTCGGTGTAAAGGCTGAACCGCCAAGGCTCGAAGAACGCTAAGTTTTTCTTTTAGTTTGAAAAATTAAAATGTTTTCTTCGCGTTCTTTGCGCCTTGGCGGTTGGATTTTTTTATAGGAGATACTTTCTATGACAAGTGGAAAAAAAAGTTTGATTTGTGGAATCATTATTGGGATTGTCCTTTCTTTTTTATACTTCAATTTTTTCGCGGCAAGGTATGATATAAAAAAAACAGCTGCTTCAACAATAAAAGTGGATAAATGGACGGGGCAATCATGGAGGCTGGTCGAAAATAACTGGAAGAAAATGAGTGATATGGATGAGAACTGGGAATTGGTCGATGAAACCTTGCGTAAGGCAATTAATATAAATTTACCAGGTGCCCAGGCTGACTCCAGTGTCGCTCTTAAAAAGCTGCGTGACCGCTACCCTGTATTGAAGGATATTCCTGATTATGATTTGCTGGAAAGGATTAAACTTGTTTATTCAAAGCAGGTACTGGTAGGTATGTATCTGGGAGATTTCATGAATACGGAAAAAAAGTCGGAATCAAAAAATTCTGAAACCAAATAATTTTTTATCTAAGATACTATAATCCGGTGATGCATAATCTCACCAGCTTTTTGTTTTATACTTTACACTCATAATCATGTCTCTAATAAAATCTTTTGACAATTCGAGTAAATCTCATTAAAGTAGTGTTATAAACTACTTTAATGCGGGTGCTTCAATGAAAACCGTTTCATCATCTGATGCAAATAGAGAATTTTCAAACCTTTTGAAGGAAGTTCGCAGGGGTGAAGAGATTACCATTCTTTCAAGGGGCACGCCTGTGGCAAAAATCACATCAGTTTCTTCAGATACGCTGCAAAAAAATGCGATGAAGACTCATCTTCTATTACGCTTGAAATCACAGAGTGCAACAGGATTTCGAAACTGGACCCGTGACGATCTGTATAAAGATTAATTATGCGCATAGCTCTTGATACCAATATTTTGGCATATGCAGAAGGGGTTGGAGATGAGCTGCGATGCAGCAGTGCAATACATCTTTTAGAACAGCTGCCTCCTGAGATGATCCTGCTTCCGGCCCAGACCCTGGGAGAGCTTTTTAGAGTACTTACCGGCAAGGCAGGACGCGAGCCTGGGCTTTCAAGAGAGGCGATTATGAGCTGGGCTGATAGTTTTGAAGTCGCGGATTCCTCCTGGACAGCCTTTCAGGCTGCAATGGATCTTGCAGGTGACCACCAATTTCAAATCTGGGATTCATTAATCATGGCCGTTGCAGCTGAGAACCGATGCCGGCTTCTTTTAAGTGAAGATTTACAATCAGGCTTTATCTGGAGGGGTATTACAGTATTAAACCCTTTTGTCTCACCACCCTCTCCGCTCCTTGAAAAATGTTTCCGGAACAACTCCTGAGAAAATCAGAGAGTAATGCAGGTTATAAACTCATGTCTTCTATCTTGACAAGTTGACTAGAAAATATTATTTTTATGATCTGAAGGGAGGTCAAAATGGAGACATTTTCTATTGGTGAGTTGAAATCACGATTTTCTGAAGTAATAGGCGAATTGAGAAAAGGACAGGAGATAGTTGTAAGTTATGGGAAAAAGAAAGAAAAAATAGCAGTGCTTGTCCCATATGAAAAATATAAAAATAAACCGGAAAGAGAATTAGGTATTTTGAAACATGTGGGTAAGTTAACAATTCATGATGATTTTAAGATAAGTGATGATGAGCTCTTATCCTTATGAGATATCTCCTCGATACACATGCCTTCCTGTGGTCTCTTTTTACGCCTGAAAAATTAAGCAGATCGGTTAGCAAGACAATTATTTCCCGGGATAATGATATCATGGTGAGTGTAATCACTTTTTGGGAAATCTCGCTTAAATACTCGATAGGTAAAATTGAACTTTCCGGTGTGAAACCTGATGAATTGCCCGATTTTGCCGATAAAGCAGGTTTCGAGATTGTTCAGGTTAATCCTTATGAGGCCGCTACTTTTTACAACCTTCCCAGATTGAGCCATAAGGATCCGTTTGACCGTTTGTTAATATGGCAGGCAATACAGCGAAAAATAATTCTTATCTCAAAGGATAGATCGTTTACAGAATACAAGGAGTATGGCCTGCAAATGCACTGGTAGTGAGATTTTACAGGATTTTTTAAACATTCAGCCAGGATCAGTAACATAAGATCTTAACATGTAAAATTCCGGCTTTTCCGATATAGAGGAATATAAATGAATATTAGCGACCATTATGAATTGCTGAAAAAACAGGATATCCATGAGATCAGCACTACGGCTTATTTTTACAGGCATATAAAAACAGGCGCCGAAATCCTTTCCCTTGTCAACGATGATGAAAATAAGGTATTTGGCATTACTTTCCGCACCCCTCCGAGTGATTCAACAGGACTCCCCCATATACTGGAGCATTCGGTCCTTTGCGGTTCCAGGAAGTATCCTGTGAAAGAACCTTTTGTTGAACTTATGAAGAGTTCTCTCCAGACCTTTTTAAATGCAATGACATTTCCTGATAAGACATGCTATCCCGTGGCAAGCCAGAACCTGCAGGATTTTTACAACCTGATTGATGTATATCTGGATGCAGTCTTTTTCCCCAGACTTACTCCTTACACACTGATGCAGGAGGGCTGGCACTATGAGCTTACAAATCCTGATGGCCCGCTTGATATCAAAGGTGTTGTGTACAGTGAAATGAAAGGCTCCTACTCTTCTCCAGATAGTCTTTTATATGAATATACAACGAAATCGTTGTTTCCGGATAATGCCTACGGGTTTGATTCGGGTGGAGATCCCAAAAAGATCCCTGAGCTTACTTTTGATAAATTTAAAAAGTTCCATGAGAAATATTATCATCCTTCCAACTCCAGGATTTTTTTCTATGGTGATGATGATCCCGAAAAACGATTTGAGATTATCGATGAGTATTTAAAAAATTTTGAAAGGGCTGAAATCGATTCATCTGTTGTACAACAAAAACCTTTTGAGAAGCCCCTGAGAATTATCCGATCATTTGATTCGGGTGATGAAGGTGCAGATCAGAAGGCAAGGTTTACCCTTAACTGGCTTTTTCCTAAAAATAATGATCCTGTATTTGTGTTTTCAATGTATCTCCTTGAATACATACTGCTGGGCATGCCCGGTTCTCCTTTACGAAAAGCGCTTATAGAATCCGGGTTGGGCGAAGACCTGACAGGTGTCGGGCTTGAGACGGATGTCCTCCAAATCTATTTTTCAACCGGCCTCAAGGGGATAACACCTGAAAATATTGATCAGGCCCGGAACCTTATTATTCAAACCTTAAGAAACCTTGCATCAGGTGGGATTGATAAAAAGGATATTGAAGCTGCAATAAACAGTATCGAGTTTTCATTGAGGGAAAACAATACCGGAAGTTACCCCCGGGGAATGATGATCATGTTAAGGGCCTTGAATTCGTGGCTCTATGATGAAGATCCGATGGCCCGGATTGTATTTGAGGAATCCTTGAATTCTGTTAAGGCTCATATAAATGAAAATGATCGATATTTTGAGGCGTTGATAGAAAAATACTTTCTGGAAAATAACCACAGGACAACTGTCATATTAAGGCCTGAAAAAGGTCTTTTTGAAAAGGAAAAGAAATCCGAGGAGAAAAAACTTGCAGATCATCTTGAAACATTAAGCAAGGCGGAAATCCGGGAGATTATCAAAAATACTCAAACTCTCAAGGAACTTCAGGAAAAGCCTGATTCTCCTGAAAACCTGGCTTCTATCCCGGTTCTCAAACTTTCGGACATGGATAGAGAAAATAAGATATTCCCATGTGAAGAGGTAGAAGAAAGCGGCGTAAGGATCATGTATCACGACCTGTTTACAAACGGTATAGCCTATTTTGACATTGGATTTAATCTTCACCTGCTCCCTCAAAAATATCTTCCCTATTCCCGTTTATTCGGAAGGGCACTGTTGGAAATGGGAACCGCAAAGGAAGACTATATCTCTCTTACCCAGCGTATCAGCAGGAAGACCGGTGGAATCAGACCGGTATTCCACACTTCGAGCATAAAAGGAAGCCCAACCGGCGAAACGTATATGTTTTTGCGCGGGAAGGCTATGCTCTCCAACACCGATGAATTGCTTAATATTGTTCGTGACATTTTAATAGATGTTAAGCTGGACAATGTCGATAGGTTCAGGCAGATCGTTCTTGAATCCAAAGCGCGGGAAGAGCAGAAACTTCTATCCTCAGGACATCAGATTGCCTACCTGCGTCTTAAAGCCAATTTTAATGAGGCGGACTGGGTCGCAGAACAGATGAATGGGATATCCTACCTTTTCTTTTTAAGAGAATTGATAACCAGGATCGATAACGACTGGCAGGGCGTTCTAGCCGATCTCAAGAAGATGCGTGAACTGCTGGTTAACAGAAATCATATGATCGTGAATGTTACTTTGGATGACAATGGATGGCATCGTATAAATACCGAAACGCTCAGCTTTATAGATAACCTTCCATCCGCAGAGGTGGCTCACGAAGAATGGCAATGCAATAAATTTACTGATTGCGAGGGTGTTGTTGTGCCTTCTCAGGTTAATTATGTGGCCAAGGGGACGGATATCGGCATGTATGGTTATGAATCACACGGGTCAGTTCATGTGATTACCAGGTTCTTAAGATCTTCCAGACTCTGGGAGCAGGTGAGGGTAAAGGGCGGTGCCTATGGGGTATTCTGCTCATTTGATCGTTTGTCCGGCATGTTGTCATTTCTATCATATCGCGATCCCAATATACTGAATACAATAAAGGCCTTTGACGAAACAGGAGAGTTTTTGAAAAATCTGGCTATCAGCAGTGATGAACTCTCTAAATCGATAATCGGCACCATAGGCAACATGGACAGTTATATGCTGCCTGATGCAAAGGGGTATATCTCGATGCTTCGGCATCTTTCAGGTGAAACAGACGAAGACAGACAGAAGATCAGGGATGAAATTTTAAGTACAAGGAAAGAAGATTTTAAGGCATTTGCCGAGTTCCTTGAAATTGTCAGGGAAAAGGGAATTATAAAGGTAGTGGGCTCCGATGCCGCCATTGCTGAAGCAATGAAGGATAAGCCAGGATGGCTTGAGATTGTCAGACCAATGTAGGCAGAAAGAGAATGGAGAAAAGTGAAAATAGAGGTCAGAAATCAGAGATCAGAAGGCAGTAAGAGCTGAACCGCCCCAGTGAACCAGATAAAACTAAGGTTTCACGGGGTAAACGAAGACGCTAAGAACGCGAAGAAAAACAATAATTTTATTATAATAACAAAAATGATTCTTATTTTTATACAGCCCCTGCCTGCTCTATATCTGTTTTAAAAAAATCATTTCCTTTAAAGAGAAGGGGTTCTCCTGAATATTTAGCCAGCGCGTAGGAGCAGCAGTCTCCAACATTCAGTCCGGCGGGATGTCTTCCTTTGCCATAATTGCGCCAGGCATATCTTGCCAGCTCGGATTGTTCTGCATCCATTGGTATAATGTCTATCCCTGCCCTGTGTATAAGTAGATCCAGTTCCCTACCTCCCGACTCGCCTTTTTTAGCTTCAATCACGATACTTGTTTCAAGAAAAGAAAAAGCACTGAGAAGTTTTTTGGAATCATCCATTATCAATCTGGCAAATGTTTCGGCATCAGGTTCTCCAAGAAGTATGGCTATTAATGCTGAAGTATCAATAACCATTATTTATTAATCCCATCTTCGTTATATCCAAGTATTTCTTCAGGAGATCTTTTATCCAGATCAGGAAGAGAACTGCATCTTTTTGATATTTTTATGATCTCATCAACTGTATTTGTAGGGTTGTTTCGACCGCGCAGACGTTCAAGGCGATCCTCAAGTGCTTTAATTATTTCCTGCGTAATTTTTCCGCCGGTTATAGCAACGATTTCTTTTGCGAGTTTTTCAGCTTTTGGATTTCTGATGCTTAAGGCCATTTTTCAGCTCCAATTGTATTGAATATTTACAAAAGTATATAATCAATAATAATATAAGTCAAATATCAGAGGGAAAACTTTTATGGTTAGAGGATAGAAATCAGGAAATAGAAAAGAGGATAGAGTTACTGTCCCCCTCTTTTCTAATTTCTTTTTCCTATTTCCTATTTTCTATATCCTATTTCCTATTTTCTATATCCTATATCCTATTTTCTAATTGCTAATTACTATTTACTAATTACTTTCACCGCAACCCTTTGATAAATTCCCCCACTGCATCAATTCCCGATTCTTCCATTATCCTGATGGACTGTGTTCCGATCACAGCGATATCAACTTTTCCCTTTAAAAAATCTACGTCAGCCTTCTGCTTTATGCCAAAACCCAGTGCCAGCGGAAGTGATGTGGCATTCCTGCACCTTTCCAGGTACCCGGACAGCTCATCTGAAAAGTCTGTATCTTTTCCTGTAACACCTTTCCTTGCAACACAATAGATGAATCCTCTTGCATAGGAGTTAAGATACTTCATCCTTTCGTCTGTTGTTGTTGGTGAGAATATCATGATCGGATCCAGATTGTTCCTGTTCACTGCATCAAAATAGTCTCTGCCCTCCTCAGGAGGCAGATCAGGAATAATTGTGCCTTTAAGGTTGCTTGCTGCCATTTTTGATGTGAATTCATTAATCCCATATTTGTATGGCACATTATAATATGTCATTATCAGGAACGGGATATCAAACTCTTTGGATACTCTGCCAGCCAGATCCATGCATCCCTTAACCGAAGTGCCATTATCGAGTGCGTGCTGGTTCGCCTTTACGATAACCGGTCCATCTGCAGTAGGCTCAGAAAATGGTATCTGGAGTTCCATGATATCCACACCGGCCTCTACCATTGTTTTTATAATCCTGTAACTGTCGTCGAGAGAAGGATACCCGAGCACGATGTGTGTCATGAGCAGTATATCTTTTTTTTTCAAGCCGTGTTTTTATGTAGTTTTCAAGCGCCATAGCCTTCCGCCTTTTTCTTGATAAATTTTAACCATTCGGGATCAGCAAATGCATCTGCCACGGTAAATATATCCTTATCTCCCCTGCCTGACTGATTGATTATAATGATGTCATCCCTGTTCATGTCAGGTGCTTCTTTGAATGCCTGTACAAAGGCATGTGAAGATTCCAGGGCAGGAATAAGCCCTTCCTTTTTGAGCGTAAGTGTGAATGCCTCCAGAACTTCATTGTCAGTTGCTGCTTCAAAACGTACTCTTCCTTTTTCCTTCAGGTCAGAGAGAATAGGTGAAACGCCCACATAATCAAGTCCGGCAGATACACTATGCGTTTCCATCATCTGTCCGTCTTCATTCTGCAAAAAATAGGTTTTATAACCCTGGGCGATTCCAGGAGATCCTTCTTTGCTTGCAAGTCTTGATGCATGTAATCCGGAATCAAGACCTTTTCCGCCGGCCTCAACACCAATAAGCTCCACAGGATCATTAAAAAAACCGCTGAAAATTCCCAGAGCATTTGACCCCCCTCCAACACACGCATATACCCGTTTAGGTAAGCAGCCTTCCATTTCCATAATCTGTTTTCTTGCTTCCTTTCCAATTATGGACTGAAAAAACATGACCATTTCAGGAAATGGATGTGCTCCGCATGCGGTCCCGAGTACATAATGGGTGTTATCCATATTTGTCGACCAGTCTCTGAATGCTTCATTGATAGCGTCTTTCAAGATCCTTGTTCCATCCTTTACCGGCACTACTTTAGCGCCAAGTCTTTCCATCCAGAACACATTCGGCCTCTGTCTTTCTACATCCTTTTCACCCATGTAGATTGTACAGTCAAAGCCGAATTTGGCAGCCATTGTTGCAGTTGCAACACCGTGCTGTCCGGCACCGGTTTCAGCGATTACACGGGTTTTTCCCATTCGTTTTACCAGAAGCCCCTGACCCATCACATTGTTTGCCTTGTGTGCCCCGGTGTGATTCAGATCCTCCCTTTTGACGTATATCTTTGCCCCTCCAAAATAACCTGTCAGGTTTTCAGCAAAGGTAAGGGGAGTAGGCCTGCATGAGTAACTTGACATCAGGCTGGTATATTCCTGCCAGAATGCCGGGTCTGACTTTATTTCATTAAAAGCCTTTACAAGCTGGTCAAAAGTGGAAACGAGTACTTCAGGGATATAGGCCCCTCCAAATTCGCCATAGTATTTTGTTGTTATCATTTAGATTCTCCGTAAAAAAATAGGGTAGAGAAATTAGTTATTAGGATAGAGGAATTAGAAAAGAGAATAGAGGAAACAGTAATTGGTAAACAAGGCGCAGATTTGTATCCTTCCTGTTCCATTCCTTTCCCTATTTCCTATTTTCATTTTCTGATTTCTTTTTCCCCATTTCCTGTTTTCTATCTTTTTTTATTTTTTTATTTTTTTATTTAAATATCGAATATAACCATCCAGCACTTTGATTGCATTAGTTGAGATAGCAAATATCTTGTCATATTCATCTTTTTTAATGTATTTATTATCAATGCATGTAATTAAATGATCCTGGGCTTCATACATAGAACCACGGCTAATCCTGCAGAACTGAATATTTTCCTGATAATGAAAACGGCCATAGCCTTCAGCAATATTAGCTGTACATGAGATCGCAACTCGCATCATCTGCGAAGCCAGGTTGTATTTTTCTTCCGTAGGTAAATGTTTTGCTATCTTATATATTGCTGTTCGAAGTTCTCTAGCTATTTTCCATGCTTCAATATCAGTGAAATGCTTAATTGGCCCATACATATTTCCCCCTCTTTTCTCTTTTATATCTTCTCTTTCCTTTCTTTTCTATTTTCAAGTTTCTCTTTTCACCTTCCTATTCTTTCAAACAGTTCCTTCATCAATGAATGATCTTTTTTGCCGGGCCTTTCTTCAATACCGGTACTTACGTCTATAGCATAGGGTTTGACTTTGACAATTGCTTCTTTTATATTTCCAGTATTAAGCCCTCCTGCAAGTATTATCGGCACGCCAAGACTCTTTATTTTAACAGCTATGTCCCAGTTAAATGTTTTACCGGTTCCTCCTGCTTCCTTTTCGGAATAGGTATCAAGTAAGAATGCCCTTACTCTGCCAGTGTAGCCTGAATATTCTTCAGGTGTGCTTTTACTCTTTATTCGAAGTGCTTTAATAGTCCGTGGCATGAGAAATTCACATGCTTCAGGTGGCTCATTTCCATGAAGTTGAATGTTATCAAGGCCGCAATATGCAGCTATATCAGTTATTTTTTTTATATCTTCATTTACAAATACGCCCACAGTCTTAATAAAAGAAGGTAGCCGACTTATGATTTTCTTTGCGTTGTCCGGATCTGTTTTTCTCGGGCTTGATGCAAAAATAAAGCCCAGTGCATCAGCACCAAGATCAGCAGCCATTGAGGCATCATCGTAATTTGTAATCCCGCAGATTTTTATTTTTAACATAAGTCAACCTTATTTTTATAAAATTTGCGTCTGTAAAATTGTTATCGATCATAACCTGTTGGGAAAAGAAAATATTATAGAATAAATAGTATAGAGTAAATAGAATAGAGAAAATAGAATAGAGTTATAAGACATCTTAACTATTCTCTCTTTCCCAGTTCCTGTTTCCTCTTTTCTAATTCCTGTATCCTCTTTTCTAATTCCTGTATCCTCTTTTCTATTTCCTATTTCCCTGCTTCAACGAGTTCTCTTACTTTAGATCCGGGATCACCACTGGACATCAAGGCCGATCCTACAAGGACGGCGTTGATTCCTTTCCCTTTGAGACCTTTTATGTCTTCACCGCTGCTTATGCCGCTTTCACCGACAAGTATGCAGGATTCGGGTATGAACCCTGCCAGTTCCTTCGTTGTGTTTATATCCACATGGAACGTGTCAAGGTCCCGGTTATTAATTCCTATTATATCCGAACCACATTCAATGGACATTTCAATATCCTTTTTGTCGTGAACCTCTGTCAGGGCACTCAATCCCAGTTCACTGCAGAGTGCGATAAGTTCCTTCAGCAGATTTTTATCAAGTATTCTCGCAATCAGGAGAACCGCATCCGCACCATATATTGCAGCCTCCCTGACCTGGATCTCATCAATAATAAAATCTTTTCTCAGTATGGGAAGCGAAACTGACTTTTTTACAACTGGCAGATTTTTTATCTCACCACTAAAGAATTTTTTATCGGTTAAAAAGGATATAGCTGAAGCACCTGCGCTTTCATAGGTAACACCTATTTCTACCGGGTCACATTCACAACGTATGGTGCCTGCAGATGGTGACGCAAACTTGATCTCGGAGATAAGGTTGATTCTGCCCGGTATTGAAATTGCTTTTTTAAAGTCACGCACAGGAGGGACATCAAAATCAATTTCAGGTAATCCTTCTCTCCGCAATATATCAACTTCACTGTATTTCTGTTCAATAATTTCCTTTAATTTCTGGTGCATGGGTGGTGCCTTAATATAATTTTACTGTATATCTGCTAAACCGGTTTCTATGCAATCGTTTACTTCATTTGTCTGGTGCAGGGTGTTAAGTTAAGAGTAAAGAGAATATAGAAAATAGACCATCTTAACCAGTATCCATCCGGAAACGGCTCTTTTGAACAATCTCTGCGTCACACTCAGATTGTAATCCTCGAAATACTTCAATGTATTCCTGTGATTACAATCTTCGCGTTCCTTGACCTTGTCCAAAATTTCTCGTTTCCGGATGGACACTGACTGGTCTCTCTTTTCTGATTTCTAATTTCTCTATCCTATTTCCTGTTTCCTCTTTTCCAATTCCTAATCACTGTTTTCTTTGCGTTCTTTGTGTCTTAGCGGTTCAATTTTTAAAGGCTGTTCGTAAACATTATTAATTCTTCAAGCTTTTCCTTTGCCCTGCCTGAATCGATTATTTCCTCTCCAAGCTCAATACCTTCATTGAAATCCTTCGCATAACCTGCGGCCACAAAGGCTGCTGAGGCGTTTATGAGGACCATGTCCCTTTTAGGGCCCTGTTTGCCATCAAGAATATCTCTTATTATCCGGGCATTTTCAGTTGTATCTCCACCTTCAATATCCTTTATAGACGCTCTCTTCAGATTAACCTCCTCAGGTGTAATCTCAAAGGTTTTTACATCCCCGTCCTTAACATGAGATATTTTTGTAAACCCGCATGTGCTGATTTCATCCATGTTGCCTTCACCGCAAACAACAAATGCCTCTCTGGTTGCAAGTTTGCTTAAGACCATAGCAATTTTTTCAGTCAGGCCCATATCATATACGCCCAGTAAAAGCACTGTTGCTCCGGCCGGATTGGTAAGAGGGCCAAGGAGATTAAAAACACTCCTTATGCCGATCTCTTTTCTGGGGCCTGCGGCATATTTCATTGCACCATGAAAGGCAGGTGCAAAGAGAAATCCGATACCAATTTCATTAATACATTTTTCTACATCTGAACTTGATATATTCAGGTTTACACCCAGGTTTTCCAGCACATCGGCAGCGCCGCATTTGCTGAATACTGCCCTGTTACCGTGTTTGGCGACAGTGATGCCGGCACCTGCGGCCACAAATGCTGTAGCCGTTGACACATTGAATGTTTTTGCACCATCACCTCCTGTGCCCACAACATCAAGTACTATGCCCTGTTTTGCATTTAAAGGCATTACATGGACCTTTGTTGCCTTTTTTCTCATGACCCGCGCGGCACCGGTTATTTCGTCAACCGTTTCCCCCTTCAATCTCAGCGCAGTAATAAATGAACCTATCTGGGCCGGTGTTGCCTCTCCGGACATGATTTCATCCATTGCTGTTTCCATTTCAAGCTCTGAAAGATCAGCTTTGTCAACAACTTTAGCAATTAATTCCCGGATCATTATTCATTTCCTCCGAAGTTCAGGAAATTTCTTAACAGTGAAGTTCCTGAATGGGTAAGTATGGATTCAGGATGAAACTGGACGCCGTTCACGGGATCTGACCTGTGCCTGAGTCCCATAATTTCACCTTCCCCGGTCCACGCGCTTATTTCAAAACAATCGGGCAGGGTTTCCCTTTCCACCAGAAGTGAATGGTACCTTACAGCTTCAAAGGGATTTGGAAGGCCTTTAAATATTCCTTTTCCGTCGTGGGAGATCATGGATGTTTTTCCATGCATGATCCTGCCTGCCCTGATCACAACCCCGCCATATGCCTCTCCAATAGCCTGGTGGCCGAGACAGACCCCCAGTGTGGGGATCTTTTTGCCAAACTCCCTTATAGCGCTGATAGAAATACCCGCCTTGTCAGGGGTACATGGCCCCGGCGAAATCATAAGCCGTGCGGGTGAGATGGAATTGATAGCGGGAATATCTATCTCATCATTCCTGTAGACCTTAACCTCCTGCCCCATAGGCTCAATCATCTGGACAAGGTTGTAGGTAAAGCTGTCGTAATTATCTATTAGGAGTATCATGATTCCTTTACCCTTTCTATTGCATTAAATGTTGCGCTGGCCTTTCTTATGGTCTCCCTGTACTCTTCTTCGGGGTCAGAGTCAGCAACTATACCTGCACCGGCCTGTATGGAAATCCTGTTATTGGAGATTGTAATTGTCCTGATTGTAATACAGAAATCCATATTTCCATTAAAGCCAAAGTAGCCTACCGCCCCGGCATAGGGACCTCTCTGGCCCGGCTCAAGCTCGCTTATTATTTCCATTGCCCTTATCTTGGGGGCTCCGCTGACAGTTCCTGCCGGAAACGCCGACATGAAGAGGTCAAAGCAGTCTCTGTCATCCCTTAAGACTCCCTCCACGTGTGAAACAATATGCATGACATGTGAATAACGTTCTATTTCCATCAGTCTTGGAACGTTGACAGAACCAGGTGCCGCGACCTTACCGGCATCGTTTCTTCCCAGATCAACCAGCATTATACTGCTCGGCCCTTTCTTTAGGGTCGGCTATCAGATCCTTTTCAAGGGCGAGATCTTCTTCATCAGTAGCTCCCCGCGGCCTTGTGCCTGCAATAGGCCTGAGTTCTATCTTGCTATCGGTCAGGCGCACGAGTATTTCAGGCGAGGCGCCTATGAATTTTACTTCGCCAAAATTCAGATAAAACATATAGGGCGAAGGATTGACGCTTCTCAAATGCCTGTATATCCGGAAGTCTTCGCCGTGAACATCTCCGGTGAACTGCTGAGAAATAACCACCTGTATAACATCGCCTGCGACAATATATTCCTTGGCCTTTCTTACTGCTTCCTTGAAATCTTCCTTTTCAAAATTTGATTTGAGCTCTGATATCGATATACCGGAATCAGTATCATGTATTGGTTTTCCAAGTTCCGCAATGGTTCTGTCGACCTCATGACATGCCCTGGCATAGCATTCCTTAAGGTCGCACCCGTCTTCTATATGGGCAAAGGATATTACCTTCATCATATGGGTTAAGTGGTCAAATACAATCAGGTTCCTGGTCGCGGTAAATACATATTCCGGCTGTTTCCTTTCCAGAGGTTCTATTGCCGGCAGCCGCTCCCACTTTCTTATAAGATCATAATTTACATACCCAACAAGAACCACCCTGAAACGGGGGCAGATCATCAGCCATTACAGGTGTATACCTTCTGCTTATATCTTTGAGTACATCAAATGGATTATCAACATCCCTGACAGTTTCTTTTTCTCCGCCTCTATAAATCTCAACATTATTGTCCCTGGAAAGAATGCTGATGAGCGGTTTGTACCCGATAAAGCTGTAGCGCCCCCATCTGTTTCCCCCGTCAGCACTTTCGAGCAGGTAGGAGAATGAACTGTCTCTTACCTTTAGATATGTTGATACCGGTGTTTCAATATCCGCAAGCAGTTCCTGATACACCGGTATCAGGTTCCCTTGCTTTGCCATTTGCTGAAAATCGGAAAATGAAGGTTTCTTTTTCAATTTTACGCTCCGGAATAAAAAAGGCCGTGAGTTTTGAAACCCACGGCCTGATTGAGTTTTAACCGCGGGCCTTTAAGGAGACGCCCCCGGTCATTAATTGCTGATATCTATTCTGGCAGGCACCCCTTGCTGTTAGAGATTCGCCACCACCAGTTACAATTCATGATATTTTTATATTCTGTGTACATGGTTGCTTAGATTATTAGCAGGATAAATAATTGTCAAGATTATTTTTATCTTGACATTAAAAAAAGAGTTCACTTATAATTTTGATCTAATAATTAGCAAAAGGATAAATGAATATAATGAAACAAAATCAAACATGGCAGTATTTTTTCTTTTTTAGCACCAGAGGTCTGCTCATGGTTTGATTTTTTGTTTTTATGATTTCGAAGCCGTGGGTAGAATAACTCACGGCTTTTTTTGTTTTTAAACCCAGTGGGTTGTATGTTGTAGGTTGCGTGAGGAGATTATATGAACATAGTTCTCATAGGATACCGGTGCTGCGGCAAGACATCAACCGGAAAACTGATAGCGGAAAGACTCGATAGACAGTTTATTGATACTGATGAACTGATTATTAAAAAAGAGGGCTGCACTATTGATGAAACAGTATCAAGGCATGGATGGCAGTATTTCAGAGAGGCTGAAAAAGGTATAGTAAGAGACGTTTCATTACAGGAAAATCTCGTGATTGCTACCGGAGGGGGTGTTGTATTAAATGAAGAGAATGTCAGAAATCTAAAGGCCAATGGATTTGTTGTATGGCTTTATGCGGATACTGAAACTATCAAAAAACGTCTGAATGAAGATAAGACGACGACTGAAAACAGGCCTTCGCTGACAGGGGAAGATCCTTCAGATGAAATTACAGAGGTGCTTCAACAGAGGAAGTCACTTTATATGGCTGCGGGTGATATGGCTGTTGACACGAGCCGATTGGATATAAATGAAGTGGCGAATGCGGTAATAGATAAGTTGGGTAAGGCAATGGAAAAACAGGAAATGGGAAATAGGAATTAGGAATTAGAAATTAGAAATTAGGAAATAGAAAATGGAAAATGGAAAATGGAAAAGAGTATGGAAAAACAACATTCAGGAATAGGCAGATGAGGCATTTTCTCTATCCTCTTTTCTCTATACGTTATTTTTAAAACACTGGAGAACTAATGGCAGGAAATTCATTTGGAGAGGTGTTCAGGATTACAACATTTGGAGAATCTCACGGGAAGGGTATAGGCGCGGTTGTCGACGGATGCCCTCCCGGGATCGGCCTGAAGCAGGAAGACTTTGATCATGAGATGGCAAGGCGAAGGCCAGGCGGGAGTGAATTTGATACCCCCAGAAGAGAAGAAGACACTGTTGAGATCATGTCAGGCGTGTTTGAAGATTTGACAACCGGGGCGCCTGTTGCCCTTTTTATAAAAAACAGGGATGCCAGAAGCAAATCCTATGATCATATAAAAAATCTTTTCAGGCCGGGGCATGGAGATTTTACCTATTACAAAAAATATGGTCATTACGATTACCGGGGCGCAGGGAGATATTCTGCACGGGAAACCGCGGCCAGGGTTGCTGCAGGGGTGATTGCCGGCAAAGTCATTTCAGATACCGGTATAAGGGTTATGGCCTATACGATCGAAATAGGCGGGATTAAAGTGGAAACCAAAGATATGTCAGTTATAGGGAATAATCCTTTGTGCTGTCCCGATATGAAAAAGTATGAAGAAATGGCGAATGTCCTTTCAAAGGCAAAGGCACAGGGGGATTCACTTGGCGGGGTTGTTGAACTGGTTGTAAAAGGCTGCCCTCCCGGTCTGGGCGAGCCTGTATTTGACAAGCTGAGTGCCGATCTCGCCAAGGCTGTTATGTCCATAGGTGCTGTCAAAGGTATTGAGATAGGTGCAGGTTTTGAAGCCGCAAGGTTAAGAGGATCCGAAAATAATGATCAGATTACACCGGAAGGTTTCCGTTCAAACAATGCAGGGGGTATTCTTGCAGGGATCTCGAACGGTGATGATATTATCCTCAGGGCGGCAATCAAACCTATTCCATCCATCGGCATTGAACAGGATACAATAGATAAGAATGGGAGCAGTACCAGCATCAGTACCTCTGGCAGATTCGACGTTACAGCCATACCAAGGGTTATTCCTGTTATGGAAGCGATGGTAAAGATTACGCTTGCCGATCATTACCTTAGAAACAGTATGACAGGTATGTTCGGGAAGCCACAGGTGTAAGAGATGGAAAATGAAAACAGTAAAATTTTGAACATAAAAAAACTGCATGCATCCTGTGCCGGATACCTGGGGCCAGAGGCAACCTTTTCTCATCAGGCAGCGACGATTCTTTTTACTCATGATACGAAGCTGAAAGGTTGCGAGACAATTGAAGATGTTTTTCTCATGGTAGCAAATAGAAAATGTGAATATGGCGTTGTCCCGATAGAAAACTCATATGAAGGTACTATAAACATAACACAGGATCTGCTGAATAAATATGATGTAAATATCTGTACCGAATTCTATCTGAGAATCAGGCAAAACCTCTTGAGCAGTGAAAAGCAGTTAAAGGATATTCATAAGGTATATTCCCATCCGCAGGCTATTGCCCAGTGCCGATCATGGTTAAGGATGAACCTGCCCGGAATCACTGTGAATGAAGTTTCAAGCACAGCACTTGCAGCAAAAATGACCGCAGATGAATCAAAAACCGCAGCAGTAGGAAGCGTTTTTGCTGCTTCAAAATACAATCTGAACATACTTTATGAAAATATAGAAGATGATCAGAGTAATGTAACGAGATTTTTTGTTATTGGAAGCTATACCCCTCCGCCCACAGGGAAAGACAAAACATCAATAATATTTTTCCTTCATCACAAGCCGGGTTCTTTATATGAATGCCTTTCTGTCCTGGCGGATAAGGAAATAAATATGACCAGGATCGAGTCCAGGCCGGAAAAAACAAAAAAATGGGAATATCTTTTTTTTGTGGATATGGAGGGTCATGTTGGAGATAAAAAAGTCGATGAGGCACTTAAGGAAATGGAAAGACATTGCGTGTTTTTAAAAATACTGGGCTCATATCCCAGGGGGGATTTGCCCGGAAGAGGAAATAGAAGATAGAAGAGAGGAAAGAGAAAACAGGAATCAGAAAAGAGGGACTGGTTAAGAGGCTTTATAACTGTATACTATTTTCTCTATCCTCTATCCTCTTTTCTCTATGCCCTATGAGCGACCTTTGCGTCTTGAGAGAGCGAAGCGAACGGGCGGTTAAAAGAGAAAGATTGAACCGCCAAGGACGCGAAGAAAAACAATATATTATTAAGGTTAAATGGTTGAAAAATGAAAAATTTAAAACTGACTACCATAAAAGAAAAGAATCAGGAAAGAACCCGGATAAAAGTGAAGGATGTAACGATCGGGGAAGGATTTACTGTTATTGCCGGACCATGCAGTATAGAAAGTGAAGAGCAGACTGTAGAAACTGCGGTAAAGGTTAAAGAAGCCGGCGCTGATATACTGAGGGGTGGTGCATTCAAACCGAGAACATCTCCATATTCTTTCCAGGGGCTGGGCATAAAAGGTCTTCAGATCCTTGAAAAGGCCGGAAAAGAAACCGGTCTTCCGGTCATAACAGAGGTCCTCGAATCCCCGTGATGTATCATGGGTGTGTGAGTATGTAGATATCCTCCAGGTCGGGACCAGGAATATGCAGAATTATTCTCTCTTAAAGGAAGTGGGAAAGGCAGGTAAACCTGTGCTCCTGAAAAGAGGTATGTTTTCTACTCTCAGCGAATGGCTGAGCTGCGCAGAATATGTGCTGGCGGAAGGGAACCCCAATGTAATCCTCTGTGAAAGGGGCATAAGAACCTTTGAATCATACACAAGAAATACACTTGATCTTGCTGTTGTGCCTTCAATAAAGGAGGTATCTCATCTCCCTGTTATTGTGGACCCTTCCCATGGGACCGGGAGGCTGAGTCTTATTGAGCAGATGAGTCTTGCATCGGTCGCTGCGGGCGCGGATGGTGTAATGGTCGAGGTCCACAGAAATCCTGCTGAGGCACTCTGTGACGGCGATCAGAGCTTTTCGCCTCCGATGTTTGCAGGGATGATGAAAAAATTAAGACAATTACATGCATGTATGGTAGAAATTAATGCATAGAGAAGAGAGGAAAGTGAAAATAGAAATTAGGAAAGGGGAGATAGGAATTAGGGATTAGAAAATAGAAGTCAGTCGCCAGAAGTCAGAATGCTTTATATCGTCCTCTTTATACTCTATTTCCTGAATCCTGGTTTTCTTCATTACTCATTCCTCTTTACTATTTCCTCTTTTTTCAAGGACCCATGAAGATTTTTATTGCACTGGGAAATTACGAAAATAAATGGCTAGATTAAAACTCTAATCACAAAGGTAAAAACAATGGAACTTAAAGATATCAGAAAGAAAATCGATCTCCTTGATTCAAGGATACTCAGGATACTTAACTACCGCATGGAACTTGCCTTGATGGCCAAAAAATTAAAGACCAGTATTGAGGACAAGGATAGAGAAAAAGAGATAGTAGATAGAATCCGGTTGAATTCAACAGGCCTGATAAATTCTGAGTTTGTTGAAAAGGTATATACAGAGATATTGAAGGAGAGCAAGGCCCTTCAGAAAAGGGATCACAACCTGATCGGGTTTCAGGGAGATCATGGCGCCTATGGTGAAGCAGCCTTGAGGGCATGGAACAGCGAGTGGGTATCAGTACCGTGTAAAGGGTATGCCGAAGTCTTTGAAGGCATTAAAAAAGGACTGTTTGATTATGGCATCGTCGCGGTCGAAAATACCCTGGGCGGTGTTGTGGGCGAGGTTAATGAGCTGCTGGTGAATACAAACCTTTATGTGGTCGGCGCGGTTGAGCTTCCCATTTATCTGTGTCTTTTGACACTTCCGGGAACAGATCATCGCGATATAAGGACGGTATATTCCAGTTCACAGGCCCTTGGGCAGTGCCGGAATTTTTTAGCCAGAAACCACCTTGAGCCGGTCCAGTATTACGATTCTGCCGGAGCGGCGAAGATGCTTGCAGAAGATACGCCTAAATCATCCGCTGTAATTTCAAGCAGGCTGGCAGCAGAGATATATAACCTGGAAATAATCAAGGAGAATATCGATGACTTTGAGATGAACATGACAAGGTTCCTGATCCTGTCAGGCAAGGAAAACAAGGCAGAAGGCGATAAGTGTTCGATCCTTTTTTCAACCGCACATAGAGCGGGGACCCTTTTTAATGTTCTGGAGATATTCGCAAAGCAGAATATCAATCTGACGCGAATCGGATCCATACAGAGCGGGGCGGGAAATTATACCTTTTTCCTTGATTTTATTGGCTCCAATAAGGATGAAAAGGTTATTTCTTCATTGAACCAGGTTAAAAAAGTGGCTTCCAACCTGAGGTTCATGGGCTGCTATAAAGAGATCAAGATCGATTGAAAGCCTTGAGCTTTCAGCTATCAGCCTTCAGCTAAAAACAGGAAGACCCTGATAAGCGGATTTTTTGGCTGAGATAAACTATTATTAACAAGGGCGTGATAAAGTGTTGTGTATTCCTGTTGTAGAGCGAGAAACTGTAAGCGCTATAGAAAAAATATCGATAGCTGTGGAGCATGCTGATATCATTGAGGTTCGCCTTGACCTCATGGAATCATTTAATCTGACTGAAATAATCAGTGCATCTACGAAACCGGTTATTGTTACATACAGATCAAAAAAAGAGGGGGGGCAGGGGGCTCTTGGTCCTTCTGCTGTTGCGGATTGCCTTATTGATGCTGCTCATTCAAATGCCGAATTTATTGATGTCGAGCTGAGCATGCCTGATGAATTTCGTGATAAAATAATTCAAAATAAAGGAAACAGCCGGATAATAATATCGACACATATTATTGATAGAACACCGGTTATTCATGATTTGATAAGTCTACTGAATAAGAGTGTCCAGGCAGGCGGAGATATAGTGAAGATAGTAACCATGGCCGATACCATGGATGATAACCTGAAAATGCTCGAACTGGTTTCCGAAGCACGCAAAAAAGGGGTGGAAATAATTGCATTTTGCATGGGCCCCCTGGGTCGGATGAGTAGAATATTCAGTCTGATCATGGGCGGGTACCTTACTTTTACATCACTTGAAACAGGTGAAGAATCTGCTCCGGGCCAGATCCCGGTCAGAAAAATGAGAGAGTTGCTTGAGTATTTTGCGGTTTGAAGAAAGAGAAAATAGAAAATAGAAAATAGGAAACAGGAAAGAGGAAAGAGAAAACAGGAAAGAGAAAATAGGAAAGAGAAAACAGGAAGTCGGAAACATGCCGGTCTCGCAAAAAGTCAAAAAGTCGTCACTCCCGCGAAGGCGGGAGTCCATAATTACTTGTTATCAATAGATTCCCGCCTTCGCGGGAATGACGAAAAAAGTATTTATATGGGTAATAATCTTTTAAACAATAGCTATCTCCCGATTGTTTAAAAATAGTTTTCTCCGTGCTCTCCGTGTCTCGAATGAGCACAGCGAATGGGTGGTAAATTAATGAGTTTTAAGATTGACCAGTATACTGAACTGTATGGAGTTCTGGGGAACCCGGTAAGACATTCCCTTGGACCGCTTATGCATAATGCTGCTTTTTCTGAGAAAGGTATCAACGCGGTCTATCTGGCATTCGAATCGATGGATGTTGAAGGGGCAATACGAGGCATGCGCGGGCTGAATATAAAGGGATTGAGTGTTACTATACCGCATAAATCATCTGTTATTCCTTTTCTCGATGAAATGGATCCCCTGGCAAAGGATATAGGCGCAGTAAATACAATCATAAACATGGATGGAAGGTTGATCGGATACAACACCGATGCCTCCGGGGCCTTAATGGCCCTCGGGGATGTTGTTCATGTGGCAGGAAAAAAATGCCTCATCGTGGGGGCAGGAGGGGCTGCAAGGGCCATAGGCTATATCCTTAAAAGAAACAATGTTAGCCTGACGATTGCCAACCGCTCTGTTGAAAAGGGTCAGGCCCTGGCGGGATTACTCGATTCGCCTTTTATAAGAATGGAACAGTCTGAAGAAGTAAATGCTGATATCCTCATTAACACGACACCTGTAGGCATGTCACCCAATGTTGACTTTTGTCCTGTTCCTGAAAAGGCATTAAAGCCCGGAATGACAATAATGGACATAATATATAATCCTAAAATCACAAAGCTTCTTCATATCGCCTCTGGGAAGGGCTGCCGGATTGTGGAGGGCCTTGGAATGTTCATTTATCAGGGAGCCGAACAATTCAGGCTGTGGACCGGTAAAGATGCTCCTGTTGATAGAATGAAGAAAGTGGTAGAAGGAGCACTTTACAATGTCTGAAAAGCTGATTTTTTATTTTGGAAAAGGTCGGGAATAAATCCTAATGTAGTTGTCTTAGGCATTGTGTTAAATCTCCTCCCCCTTGATGGGGGAGGTTGGGTGGGGGTGAAAAAAGAGGGCAATGAAAATTTACTCTTTAATATTGGCCGCCTTCTCCCCCTCCCCCGGCCCCTCCCACAAAGGGGAGGGGAGGTGTTCTTACGGAGAGTTCCTTAAGTCAACAAAATTAACATTGGGTTTTATTCCGGATTTTATGATAATAACTTTAAAATATGTTTTAACCATATGAAACCGATAAAACAAAAAGAGTGCCTCAACAGTGCAGTAGCCATTCCCGGCTCAAAAAGCATCACCCACCGTGCACTTATCGCTGCAAGCCTTGCAGATGGAAAAAGCAGGCTTAAATCCTTTTTGTCCTGCGAGGATACAATCTATACTGCCAGCACCCTTCAAAGTCTGGGAGTAGATATAGAGCTTTATAATGACGCAGCTGTGGTAAATGGCAATGGAGGCATATTCAAGCCTGCATCACGCAGGCAGGAAATAAATCTCGGAAATTCGGGAACATCCTACAGGCTGCTTCTTTCGGTTGCAGCACTTGCGGATGGGAAGTATGTTTTTACAGGAAGCGAGAGGATGAAGGAAAGACCGATAGCATATCTGGTCGAAGCACTTAAAGTTCTGGGTGTTGATGCAGTCTATATGGAAAAGGAAGGATACCCTCCTGTATTGATCAATGCATCAGGCATAAAAGGCGGCAGGGTGAAAATTCCCGGAGACATCAGCAGCCAATACATATCTTCCCTCCTTCTTTCCGCGCCCTATGCAAAATCGGAATTAACAATCGAGATCGAAGGCGAATTGGTTTCAAGGCCATATATCGATCTTACGCTGGATGTCATGGATGCCTTTGGCGTGAGTGTAGAACATGAGAATTATCAGGCGTTTCATGTGCCAAAAGGACAAATATACAGGGCAGGAGAATTCGTGGTAGATGGAGATGCTTCATCCGCATCATATTTCTGGGGTGCGGCAGCCATAACAGGGGGCAGGGTAAGAACAGAGAATATTCATCCCTTTAAAAACAGGCAGGGGGATATAAGGCTCCTGAATATCCTTGAAGAGATGGGATGCAGGATCGAGTCGGGTAATAATTTTGTTACAGTAAGCGGCAGCAGTCTTAAAGGAATAAATGCTGATATGGGAAGTATCCCCGATATGGTTCCAACACTTGTTGTTACAGCACTATTCGCAGAAGGAAAAACAGTTATCACCAATGTGTCGCATTTAAGACATAAGGAAAGTGACCGGATAACCGATACTGCGAATGAGTTAAGGCGTATTGGCGGAAGGGTTGATGAACAGGAAGACGGTTTAATAATATACGGCGGAGGAAAACTTACGGGCGCGGAGATAGACCCCCATAACGATCACCGCCTTGCAATGAGTTTTGCAATGGCAGGTCTCAGAATCCCCGGCATTGTAATAAAGAATGAACGTTGTGTGAGTAAATCGTTTCCTACTTTCTGGGACTTATGGGAAACATTATAATATATAAAACAGGCGGATATAATGCAGGAGATAATTAAGGATTTTTTCCCCGGGTTCGCAATTTATGACGACCCTCTGATAAACTCGATAGTCAATGTCCTTGTGATACTTCTGCTGGGACTGTTTGCATGGTGGGTATTAAATCTCGTGCTCTCACACCTTGAAAAACGTCCTGGAGGCAGATCCTTTTTCATTACCAACGAGAAGATATTTAAATTGATAAAAAAGGCCGGCCAATCGGTAATTTTTATAATTGTCGGCACGAGCCTTTTAAATTTTATAAATGCAACGGTTATAGAACGGATATTCTATGCCGTCATGGTTATTGTGATTGCATCCTTTGCGGATAGCCTGGCCAAAGAGCTTCTGCCTTACCTTGAACAGAAGCTTGCATCAAAAACCGAAACAAAGATCGATGATGTAATATTTGATCTTCTCAAACGGTTTTCAACTATTATTATTTTTGTAACTGCAGTAATCCTTGCCCTGGATGTAATCGGTGTAAATATAATGCCCTTTGTGGCAGGTGCCGGAGTCGCAGGGATTGCCATAGGTTTTGCAGCCAAGGATACACTTTCCAATATTATTGCCGGTGTCCTGCTGTTGATTGACAGACCCTTTGAGGTCGGGGACAGGATAGAAGTCTGGTCTTCGCCTTCAAACTCTGCTACATGGGGTGATGTGATTGACGTCGGGTTAAGGGCTACCAGAATACAGACCACGGATAATATCGTAATAGTTATCCCGAATAATGAAATCATGAAAAGGGATATCATTAATTATACAACAATTACAAAGGAGATCAGGGTAAGGATACCTATTGGTATAGCCTATGATGCCGATGTAAAAAAAGCCAAAGAAATAATATGTAAAATAAGTCTTGAGCTTGAATGGGTTATGAAAGAACCGTCCCCAAAGGTCGTGGTAAAAACATTCGGTGATTCTGCTGTAAACCTGGAGGCAAGGGTATGGATAGAAGACCCCAGGAAAAGGATGGACACTGTTTCGTATATTACTGACAGGGTAAAGGAAGAGTTTCAAAAGGGAGGGATTGAAATCCCCTATCCTAAGAGGGATATTTATATAAAAAGAGAGGTGCAGGGCTAAAGGCGCAAGGCTCAGGGAAAGAGGAAAGAGAAATCAGAAGTCAGAGATCAGAGATCAGAAGGCAGGCCCCAATATCCTAATTCCTATTTTCTATTTCCCAAATCCCTTTTCCCATTTCAGTTAATAATTCCGAAATAACCCAGACTGTTTTTAATGAAATAGATTGCGAAGAAAAACAGGGCAACTCCCAAAAACCTTATCAAATACATATAATATCTGCTGCTCAGGAAATCCTTTGATTTCCCTGTAATTACGGCAATAGATACTTTTGATCCAACAAGGGTTGTATAAAAAACAATTAAAAACAGTGCGGCGAAAATAAGGCCATGGTTTGAGGCCTTTACAATTGTCGGCGCTCCAATGGAAAACCAGAAGACATACGGGCTTGGATTTAAAAAATTGGCTATAATCCCTTTTTTTATGGCCTGAGACCTTTGATTAGCGGAACCTGTTTCAAGCCCCTTGAACGTAAGACTCTCAACAGCCATATAGATGAGAAATATGCCGCCCGCAAAGGCAATCACCCCTAAAACGTATTTTGTGTCTGATAGCCTGGACAGAATAAGGATAGTAATGAGTATTATGGGCAGGTCGGTGATGAGAGGTGATGTAGCGACCTTGATACCTTCTTTGATCCCGTATCTCAGGGTTTCGGAAATAACCAGGGTGAGTAAGGGACCCGGAATAAATCCGCTCAGGCCCAGGAAAAATGCTGAAATAATGTATGTAAGGCTGACTGTCATTTTTTTGCAAGTGTCTTGCCAATATTCTTCAAGTTGCATCCCATAAAGGCCGATACCTGTATTGTCAACTATTTTTTAATTATTAACACGAATTTATAACAACCTCAATCGGCAAAAAGGCATTTGACCATAAGGCTTGATTCATGATAAAAATTGATAAAATGCTGAGAGGGTAAAAAATGCTTGATCTGAAATACATTCGAAATAACATCGAAATAGTAAAAACTATGCTTAAAAACAGGAATAATGATCTTGATATTTCTGTTTTTGAATCAATTGACACCGAGAGAAGGGGCGCCCTGGCCGAGCTGGAATCGCTTCGTTTTAAAAGGAATAAAGTAAGTGAAGATATCGCTGCCATGAAAAAAAGGGGTGAAGATGCATCTTCTCTTATCAGTGATATGAAAGAAGTCTCTGCCAGAATCAAGGAGCTTGAGGCCAGAACCGGTGAAATACAGGAAAAGCTGAATCAGCTTATAATGATTATCCCGAATCTCCCTCATGAAACAGTTCCGGTAGGACGTAATGAAAATGATAACCCTGTTGTCCGGACGTGGGGTGATATAAGAAAATTTGATTTTGCGCCTCTGTCTCACTGGGATATCGGCGAAAATCTCAATATCCTCGATTTTAACCGGGCAGCGAAGCTTGCAGGCGCCAGGTTTGCACTTTATAAAGGTGCAGGTTCCAGACTCGAACGGGCGCTTATCAACTTCATGCTTGATGTCCACACAACGGAACACGGTTATACAGAGATCCTGCCTCCGTTCATGGTCAACACAGCATGCATGACCGGCACGGGCCAGCTTCCGAAGTTTAAAGAGGACCTCTTTAAGATAGAAGGCTGGGATCATTACCTGATTCCGACTGCCGAAGTCCCTGTTACCAACATACACAGAGAAGAAATACTTAAAGAAGAAGATCTCCCGATATGTTACACTGCATACACGCCATGTTTCAGGTCAGAGGCAGGCTCATATGGAAAAGATACAAGAGGGCTCATCAGAAATCATCAGTTTAACAAGGTTGAACTTGTCAAGTTCTGCAGACCTGAAGATTCCTATGATGAGCTTGAGAAGCTCACGTTGAATGCCGAAGAGATACTTAAACGCCTTGAACTTCCCTACAGGGTAATAACGCTCTGTACCGGAGATATCGGATTCTCTTCTGCCAAGACATATGACCTTGAAGTATGGCTGCCAGGTCAGCAGTTGTACCGGGAGATATCTTCATGCAGTAATTTTGAGGATTTTCAGGCAAGGCGTGCAGACATAAGATTCAAACGAAAAGGTGCAAAAGGCACAGAACTGGTTCATACCCTTAATGGTTCCGGACTGGCTGTCGGGAGGACATTTGTTGCCATTCTGGAAAATTATCAGCAGAAAGACGGAAGTGTAATTATACCCGATGCCCTAAGACCTTATATGGGCGGAATGGAGCAAATCGGGCCTTAGAGTAAATAGAAAAGAGTAAAGAGAACAAGGAGTCAGAAGTCGGAAAACAGAGGTCGGATATCAGAAGACAGGAGACAGTGGTAAGAAAAAAAGCTGACGGCACAGGGCGTGGAGCATAGTGTATAGAGAAGGTTTTATTTTACCGGGAATTTCAAAAAAAAATATCTCGGGAGCCCATATTTATACGAACCTTGATCTCGCTATACTATTTCCTCTTTCCTGGTTACTGTTTTCACATTGCGCTATGCTCTATACAGCCCGAACGACCTCATTGAAGGGATAGTAAAATTATAAATACTTTTATCTGCAAATCAGCAAAAAAGGGAGATAAAACATGTGCGGTATAGTGTGCTATGTAGGGAAAAACAAGGCCAGGCCTCTTCTTATCGAAGGCTTGAAAAGGCTGGAATACAGAGGCTATGACTCCTCAGGTATAGCTATCCAGGATTCATGTAAAATGGACTATTACCGGGCTGTGGGAAAGATAGCGGAGCTCGAAAAAAAGACCCAGAGGCTTGAGATAAACGGTACAACAGGAATTGCCCATACCAGGTGGGCGACCCATGGCGAACCCTCTGAAAAAAATGCCCATCCCCACAGGGACATGGAAGGAAAGATATTTGTCATTCATAACGGGATTATCGAAAATTATCAGATAATTAAAAAACGACTTGAAAAAAAAGGCATAAAATTCAGAAGTGAAACGGACACCGAGGTCCTTGCTCATTTAATATCGGAAAATTTCAGCGGAGATCTGAATGAGGCGGTGCGTAAGACCATGTCCCAGGTGGAAGGAACCTTTGGAATCGCTGTATTACACAAGGATATCCCCGGTCAGATAGTGGTGGCAAGGAGAGGAAGCCCGTTGATCATCGGCGTTAGCGAAGACGGTAATTTTGCCGCTTCCGATGTGTCTGCAATGGTCAGATACACAAATAATGTTATCCATCTCAATGACAATGAACTCGCGACAATAACAAAGGACGATGTGTCCATTTCTACTGCCCAGGCAACCGCTGTTACAAGAGAAGCCGAGACAGTTGAATGGTCTGCAGAGGATGTTGAGCTGGACGGGTTCCCACATTATATGCTCAAGGAAATATTTGAACAGCCCGAAACAATCAAAAATGCCATGAGAGGCCGGCTTGAAAAGGGTGAGGGTGTTCCCAAACTCGGCGGGATTATGCCTGTGTGGAATACATTAAAAGAATGCAGGCACATAGTAATTGTCGCCTGCGGAACATCCTATTACTCAGGATGCGTGGGCAGATATGTGTTCGAAAAACTGACCGAGATAGATGTGCAGGTTGAGCTCGCGTCGGAATTTCGTTACAGAAAACTGAATTTCCCGCCGAATACCTTCATTATTTCCATGAGCCAGTCCGGAGAAACCGCGGATACTCTTGCTGCAATACGTGAAGCAAGGAGAAAGGGCGCTCACCTGCTGGGCATCGTCAACGTGGTTGACAGTTCCATTGCCCGCGAAACAGATGCGGGCATCTATAACCACGCCGGCCCTGAGATCGGTGTGGCCTCTACAAAGATATTCATATCGCAGCTTACAGTTCTGACCCTTCTGGCCATATTGCTTGGCAGGCACCAGAATCTGTCCCTTACGGATGGTGTTGAGGCCATAAGGGCCATGGAAGAACTGCCTGACCATGTCCAAACGATCCTGTCAAAGGCAAACCAGATCGAGGCAATTGCTGCAAAATATCACAAGCAGAGTAATTGGCTTTTCCTGGGAAGAAAGTATCAATACCCCATTGCGATGGAAGGGGCGCTGAAACTGAAGGAGATATCCTATATCCACGCGGAGGGATATGCAGCCGGAGAAATGAAGCATGGGCCCATTGCCCTTATTAATCCGCAGATGCCAACCGTGGCCATAGCTCCCAAAGACTCCATGTATGACAAGATGATCAGCAATATTCAGGAAATAAAGAGCAGGAGAGGGCCGATCATTGCCATTGGTACCGAAGGAGATACCGCTTTAAGAGATATGGTGGATGATTTTATAGGAATTCCCGAGACTCTGGATTTTCTTTATCCCATTTTAGCGGTTGTTCCCTGTCAGTTGCTTGCCTATTATTGTGCGTTGCTCCTGAAGAGAGATATTGATAAGCCACGAAACCTGGCAAAGAGCGTGACTGTAGAATAGAAAAACGAATCTGATCTGATGAGAACATCGATAATTCCGGAAAGGAACGGGCTGGTTGTGAGTTTTGTCAGGCTTGCATCCAAAGCCCTCCTTTCACCTTTTTTTAAAATAGACGCCAGGGGAACCGGCAATATCCCGCAGAAAGGATCGTTTGTGCTCCATATCTTAAAATTGTCCGGATTTTAATACCCTGATTATCACAGCAATAAAATACTAACAGGAGCGAATAATGTCCGATAATATGATTTTTAAAAAAATAAATGAATACAGGGATGAAATAATAACCTTTCAGTCCGAATTAACCTCAAGGGTTGCCCTGTGCCCGGAGAATGGAGGGACAGGAGAGCATGAAAAGGCGGAGTATTTAAAAAAAAGACTTGAAGGAATGAATCCTGGCCTCATGCTGGAAATAAAGGCGCCGGATGACAGGGCGCTGGACGGCTACAGGCCCAATATAATAGCCAGATGGGGAAAGGACCCCGATAAACCTGTCATATGGGTCTTAAGTCACATGGATATAGTTCCTCCGGGAGATCTGTCCCTGTGGGACAGTGATCCTTATATAGTAAAGGTGGATGGGGATCAAATAACAGGCCGGGGAGTTGAGGATAACCAGCATGGTATAGTTACTTCCTGCCTGGCTATGCAGGCTGTTCTGGAATCGGGCCTGGATCATAATAATGTGGGCCTTATCATGGTAGCCGATGAAGAAACCGGCAGCAGATATGGTCTTGATTATATCCTGAAGAATCACAGGGATCTTTTTAAAGATAATGACCTGATGATAGTCCCGGACTGGGGAGTTGAGGATGGATCAATGATAGAAATATCCGAAAAATCCATGCTGTGGATCAGGTTTATTGTAAAAGGAAGGCAATGCCACGCAAGCACACCGGAAAGGGGGAATAACACTCTTTACGGGAGTGCAAGACTCATCCTCGAACTTGAGAAATTAAAAAGCATCTATAATCTGGAAGACGATCTGTTTTCACCTCCTGTTTCCACCTTTGAGCCGACAAAGATGGAGGCCAATGTCCCCAATGTCAATACGATACCCGGGAAAGACGTATTTTATATGGACTGCAGGGTGCTGCCGACCTACAAAATAGATAATATACTCAAGTCTGTAAGGGAAGCTACCGATAGAATAGGAGGCGAATTGAATCTCGATATCACAATAGAAACAGTGAACAGAGAAGATGCATCCAATCCTACACCTCCAGATGCCGCTGTTGTAGAGGCGTTAAAGAGATCAATAAAGAAGGTAAAGGGAGTAGATGCCTCGACAATGGGTATAGGAGGAGGTACAGTCGCGGCCTTTTTTCGCAAGGCCGGATTGAATGCTGCGGTCTGGTGTACCTGTCTTGATATTGCTCATCAACCGAACGAATATTGCAGAATCACCGATCTTATTGAAGACACCAAGGTGTTTGCATCGATCTTCATGGATGATGCTATTGAATGAAAAAGATGAAAACCGGATTACCGATCTGCTCATAGAGGGTGTAAAGACCAATGTTTACCCGGGGGCAGTACTTTTAGTCGCATTGAGAGATGAAATCCTCTTTTTAAAAACGGCAGGTTTTTTATCAACTGTTTTGCCCCAAACAGAGACAAAAAAGGACAGTATATTCGATCTTGCATCCCTGACAAAGCCTCTCGCAACAACGCTCCTGATTATGGGGCTTGTGGACAGGGGGCTCCTGCGGCTTGATATGAGAATAAATGAAATACTGCCCTGCAAGGTTCCTTTTGACAAGCAGGATATAACAATACGTTTTTTGTTGTGCCATTCTTCAGGTCTTCCTGGCTGGAGGCCATACTATCGTGACCTGATAAAGTATAAGCCAGATAAAAGAAAAGATATTTTGAGAAAATGGATATTAAATGAAACAATAGAATATCCGGCGGGCCTGGGCTCAAAATACAGTGATCTGGGGTTTATGCTGCTTGAATGGATAATTGAAGAGGCTTCCGGTATGAGGATGGATGAGCTTTTATATAAAACCTGTTACAGCCCTCTGAAGTTAAAACGTACTTTTCTTATGAAAAATAAATCATCCTTCACTCCTGATGAGATAGCCGCGACAGAAGACTGCCCCTGGAGAAAAAGAGTTGTGCATGGAGAAGTACATGATGAAAATGCATATGCACTGGGAGGTTATTCAGGTCATGCGGGCCTTTTTGGATGCGCCGAAGAAATTTTTTCAATATTGAACATGCTGCTGGGACATTATTACGGCAGAAGAAATGATTTTTTTAAACCTGAAACGGTTCAGGAATTTTTTAGAAGGCAGAATATTTTTGAAGGTAGTTCCTGGGCATTGGGATGGGATACTCCGTCTATAGAAGGATCGAGTTCAGGCAGATATTTTTCTCAAAAAAGTATAGGTCATCTTGGTTTTACGGGGGCATCAATATGGATGGATCTGGAACAGAATGTTACGGTCGTTTTACTTTCAAACCGTGTGCACAGGACCAGGGATAATATAAAGATAAGGCTTTTCAGACCGGTGCTGCATAATCTGGTTATGGAGAGCATTTTGGATAATCAAGGTTAAAATTGAATCAGTTTGACATTATGTTATTTTGCTTGTTATATTAAGGACTTGTTATAGCAATCAAGAATAAATGATAAAGTCGGCTGTATAATTGTAAATATTATTCGAGGAGACAGCTAAAAAATGGAAATAAAAAGTTCTGGTATCAAAATAAGAGTTTCAATCGTGCTCGTGACCCTGATTCTTGCGTCATTTATTTCCGGATGCGGAAGCAAAGAAGAAAAAATGGAAGAGCATCTGAAAAGGGCAAAAGAATACATAGCCAGTAATGAACTGAAAAAGGCTGTAATTGAACTTAAAAATGTGATCCAGCTCGAGCCTAAAAATGATGCGGCCTATTTTGAACTGGGAGAAACATATCTTAAATTGAAACAGGGAAGAGATGCCTATCAGTCATTTTCAAGGGCGGTATCCATTAATCCTGCCAATCTCCAGGCCCAATTGAAGGTCGGGCAAATATTATTGCTGGGTAAACAGACAAAACAGGCCAAAGAAAAGGCTGATCTTATTCTGGCCAAAACTCCCAAAGATATAGATGCCTTAAGTCTTTTGGCAGGAGTATATATACAGGAAAAGGATCTGGATTCTGCATTGTCAACACTCCTGAAGGCCGCTGAAGTCAATCCTAAACACTTTAATACACAGATATCACTTGGCCGGGTTTACCTGTTGAAAAAAGATCTTGAAAACGCCGAAAAGGCATTTCAGGCGGCTAAAAAAATAGATACAAAGGACAGGATTCCCTATGTGGAACTTTCAAGGATCTACGGCTTTAAGGGCGAATGGGAAAAGGCTGAAAAGCAGTTACTGGAAATGATAGATGCAACGGAACCAAAATATCAGAGTCTAAATATCCTGGCCGGATTCTATGAAAGCAGGAAGAGATTTGATGACGCTGAGAAACAGTATTTAAAGGCGGTTGAACTGGCTCCTGCTGAGGATGTAGTCCCTCTCATGAATCTTGGTGCCTTTTATGCCCGTCAAAAATCTTACGAAAAAACTTCTTAATGCCCTTGATAAGGCCTTGGCCATTAAAAAAGATGATAACAATATACTTATGAGTATTGCACGGCTGCAATTTGACTTTTCCAAATTCGAAGATGCCGAAAAAACGGTGGATAAAGTACTTAAGGCTGATTCAGGTAATATTGGCGCCAACTATCTTAAGGGGAGACTCTATCTGGCGAAAAAAGATTTTGACAATGCCCTGCAACGATTCGAGGTTGTCCTGAAGGATCAGCCCAATAACCCGATGGTGCATTATTTTAAGGGCTTATGCCTTATCGGTGAAGGCAAACTTACGCTGGCAAAGGGCAGCCTCCTGAAAGCGGTTGAACTTAATCCCAGACTTATAGAAGCCAGACTCATTCTTGCGGATTTTTTTATCAGGGAGAGAAGCAAAGACCTTGCGGAAGAGCAGATAGACAGCGTTCTTAAAATACTTCCGGAAAATGTCCAGGCCCTGACCCTGCTTGGAAATCTTAAGGTACTTGAAAAGGACGCAAAGGGGGCCGAAGAGGCATATAAAAAGGTGATTGAACTGAGCCCCCAAAGCGCTGCAGCCTATATGAGGTTGGGGATACTGTATAATTTAACCGGAAAACTTGAAGATGCTAAAAAGAATCTGTCAAAGACAATGGAGCTCAATCCTCAAAATATAGAAGCTCTTGGCTTGCTGGTTGGCATTAATGTTAAAGAGAAAAACTACAAGAATGCTATGGACCTTTGCGCCGGGTATAAAAAGAAAATCGGGGATAACAAATCCCTGCTTGCCGGTGCTGAGTATCTGGAGGGTAATATATACCTGCAGCAGCAAAAATTAAAAGAAGCCAGGGCACATTTTGAAAAATCGGTTGAAACAGATCCCAATATGCTTGCACCCTATGAAACCCTGGCAAGATTATCGCTGCATGATAAAAATTATAAAGAAGCGATCTCAAGGTATGAAACAATACTTAAGAAGAATCCCGGGTATCTCGCAGGCTATATGTCTATAGGGGCTATTTATGACCAGTTGGGGAATAGTGATAAGGCTGAAGAATATTATCGAAAAGCATTGGATATTAATAAAAATTTTGGTGCAGCGGCCAATAATCTTGCCTGGATACTGGCAGAAAAAGGTCAAAATATGGATGAAGCCCTTGAATATGCCAGAACCGCAAAAGAACAGATGCCCAAAATCCCATCGGTTATGGATACGTTAGGCTGGGTTTATTATCTCAGGGGGAATTACCTGAGTGCAATAACTGAGCTCCAGAACTGTGTTGAGCTTATTCCTGATAATGCGGTTGTAAATTATCATCTTGGTATGGCTTTATATAAAAATAAAAAACCTGATGCCGCAGTGGAGTATCTTGATAAGGCGTTGAAACTGGACCCTAAGTTCAAAGGGGCAGATGCGGCGAAGAAGACGCTGGAAGAGATTAAAGCTGGATCTTAATAAAAATATATGAAAAGTTTCCCATATAAAATACTCTTTTTATGCATCTTTTTACCCCCGGTATTTTATGTGTTTACACTTAACGGGCTTGAAATATATTTACAAAAAAATACTAAAAATAAAATTAATGAAATAGTCATTCAGAATGACAATGCATTATTTGAGGGCAGGCTTACTGTAAGTGACGAGATAAATCGCAATATCGGAAATTATCTTAATAATAAATCATTCTATTACAGGTTGGGTGTCAGTACTGACATTATTGTTAAAACAAAAAAAAATAAAGTATTATATCCGGCACAGTTAAGTGAGATCCATGATGAATATCAGCGGAACAATCCGGGAGAAACCGCTAATTACATGGATGTCGCCGCTGAAAATTATAAAATACTCAATGAAGGTCTTGTTACCATGGTTGATGTCAGAATAAGGCAAAACAGTTGGCTCGCAAACGGCATTTTAGTTTTGTATATCCTGGCGTCACTTTCGGTCCTGATGTATTTCATTAAAAAAAGCTTAAGACTTAATGAGGAAATAGAAGAGGAACAGAAAGCCAAAATAGAAGAACTGTCGGGTGAGCTTCTTTCCTACGAAACTGAGTTGTCAAAGATAAAGGAAAAAGAAAAAAAATATTTTGAGAGTATGAATGATTTAAACAGGGAAAAAGAAAATCTTTCATCAGACATAGATGAACTGCTTGAAGAAATGGAAAGACTGGAAAGCGGTCTTAAGTCACAAAAAGAGCTAAGGGAAAAAAGCGAGAGTGAAATCGACTCGCTTAAGACCGAGATTGAAGGCATTAAGGTAAAGAAAGAAAAACCAAAAAAGAAAAATAAAAAACTTGAAACAACAGAAAAAAGATTCAGGGTGTTATATAAGAATCTTACTTTCACAGAAAAGGCAGTTGATGGTTTTTTATCTCTCACCGATGAATTACAGCTTAAGGCAGAAGAAGTTATCCACCGGATCAATGAAGATGATTCAACAGTTAATATAAGGAGAAAGGTTTTCAGTAAAGGCGGTAAAATAAATATCCTTGAAGTTGAGTTTGCATATTCAGGAAGAATCTATTATCAAAAGGAAACAAAGACAAAAAGCGCAATAGTCTCTATAGGGACAAAAAAGACGCAACCTCAGGATCTGGCTTTTTTAGAAAGAGAATATAATTAAACGCATGGCGCGTGGCGCATAGGGCATAGCGGTTTTGAGCCAAAGGATATTGTAAATAACATATTATAGGGACACCAAAAATGGAGACAGAAGGAAAAACTATTTTAATAATCGAAGATGATTTTGATGTCTTGTCTGCCTTTGTTAAACATTTTAAATATCTGGGGTATGATGTGATAACAGCGACCGACGGTATGGATGGACTTAAAAAGATCGATGCAGGGGGGTTCGACCTGGTCATCACAGACATTGTAATGCCATTTGTAAGCGGCGTGGGTGTTGTTACCACCCTTAAGGAAAAAATGCCCGAGATACCGGTAATTGCAATAACCGGTTATGGAAAAGAGCCTGAATCGGCAGCCATGGAAAAAAGGGCTGATATCGTTCTGCCCAAACCGGTGAAGATGGTAGTGTTGAAGGAACATGTTGAAAAGCTTCTGAGTCGCTAAAATATGCTGAAATTATTTTTTTTAAATGGTGATAAAAAGGGTAAGAGCCTCGATTTTCGGGAGGACACAATCTACATTGGCAGGCTTCCTAACAATGATGTCCAGGTGATGAACAAAACCGTCTCCAGAAAACACCTGCGGGTCACAAGGGAAGACAATAAATACATCATAAGAGACCTGGGAAGCAAAAACGGGACTTTCCTCAAGGGCAGGCAGCTGGTCCCTGATACTGACTACGAACTGGAAGAGGGTACTCCTTTTGCTGCCGGAAATGTTGCCATGTCCATTGGTATGCAATCGACTGAGTCTATTTTCAGCCCCCGTGAAATGGCGGATCTTTCCACCCAGTTTTCCAGCACGGCCATGTTTACTGCATATAAAGACAGGCCAATGACTCCTCCCAAAAATATGGATTTTCTTTTCAAGGTATCAAACATTATTAATCAGTATCTTGATATAGATGAAATAATGCGGAAAGTCCTCGATTACCTTTTTGAATTACTCAAAAGAGTTGACAGAGGCTTTGTTATTCTTGTGAATGGTGAGACAGGAGAGTTTGGAAGTGTCATATCGCGTATCGAAAAATCAGCAGACAATGACTCGATGTCACACAATTTCAGTAAGACAATCGTTGATGCGGTTATCAAAAGCTGCAAACCCATAACAATACTGGACACATTCGGGCAGGATGATGCTGATATTTCCGATAGCATGGAATTTATGCATGTAAAATCGGTTATGTGTGTGCCGCTTATCAGTAAAGAAAATGTATTGGGTATATTGTATGTCGATTCGGTTAAAATACCCTATGGATTCAGGGAAGAGGACCTTGCCCTTGTTACAGCCCTGTGCAGCACTGCAGCGATAGCGATAGAAAACGCCCTCCTTTATAATAATCTCCAGGCTGCTATTGAAAAGAGGACCAGTGAGCTGAATGATGCTGAAAAGATGCTCGGAGAAAGCGAAAAACGATTCAGGGCAATGTTTAATAATCTCAGCAGCGGTGTAATTATATTAAAGGTCGTGGATGACTGTAATGATTTTAAAATCCTTGATATAAACAGGGCCGACTCCAGGATAGATAATGTGAATAAAAAGAACGCCCTTGGAAAGAGCTTTGTTGATGTCTTTCCTCAGATTGAAAGAACCGGTTTTATAGAAAAATTAAAAAAGGTGTGGAAGACCGGAAAGGCTGAAAGGTGTTTAATCGCAGTTGAAAAGGATATGAATAAAAAAAGCTGGAGGGACTATTATATATACACCCTTCCCGATGATGAACTGGTCGTTATTTTTGATGATGTAACCGAAAAAAAGGAGGCGGAGCAGGAACAGAAAGCGCTTCAGGAACAGCTCTTTGCCGCCCAGAAAATGGAATCCATTGGTGCCTTTGCCGGAGGGACCGCCCATAATTTCAGGAATATACTCCAGGCGATATCCGGTAATGTGGAATATCTTGAAGTCGTTTATGGTGAAAAACCCGAGGTAAAGGAGTTAGCAAAAAATATATACGGTTCTATTGACAGGGGTGTTGGTTTGATAAATAACCTGCTTCACTTTGCCAAGCAGGGCTGGAAACTTGAGATGGATGAGCTTGATCTCGCTGAAGTTGTGATGAAGACCCATGAAATCATCGATAAAGTATTTAATAAAAATATAAAAATAAAAATGGTGCTCGAAGACGGTCTTCAGGTAAATGGAAATCTTTCACTGCTCAGTCAGGCGTTCATAAACCTGTTTACTAATGCCAGAGATGCGATGCCCGACGGCGGAACCCTCACTGTAAAGGCGAAAAGGGTAAAGAATAAGGTTATTGCATATGTTGCTGATACAGGTCACGGGATCGAAGCGGAAATAATAGATAAGGTATTTGATCCATTTTTTACACTTAAGGAGGTAGGCGCAGGCACAGGGTTAGGGCTTTCTACAACACACGGAATTATTGAGCAGCATAAAGGGAATATCTCTGTTGTGTCCAAAGTCGGAAAGGGAACAACGTTTAAAATAACTCTACCGCTCTCCAGGGGTAAGGTTATTAAAGCGCAGGAAATGCGGAGACAGTTGATAAAAGGTTCCGGACAGAAAATCCTTATTATTGATGATGAGAGCTCAGTCCTGGAATCCATTTCCCAGCTCGTAACGCAACTGGGGTATCAGGCAAATGCAATAAGCAGACCGACATCTGCTGTGGCAACCTATAAAAAATGGCTTCCCGATCTGGTATTGGTTGATAGAAACATGCCTGAAATGGATGGAGCCCAGTGTATCGAGAATATTTTAAAAGTGGATCCTGATGCAAGAATTATAATTATTTCAGGTTACGAAAGCGACGGTCCAAACGGTATTAACGAGAAAGTTAGACAGGCTATCAGGGGATATTTGACCAAACCCTGTAATGCCACCGATTTAAGCAATATGGTTTATAAAGCACTTGAGTCTCAATATTAAAGAGAGGAATAATATGGTTCCTGACATCAATATTGTTATACTGGAATCCGACAAACCTGACCAGGCAAGGAAGATAGGAGGTGAACTGAATAAATTAACAGAGCGATCCTGTATTTTAGTAAACCATGATGAAAACATAGAAAATCTTGGAGCGCTAAAGCCGGATCTGGTTATTCTTGATCCGTCTTTTGACGCCGATTCCTCTCTCAGGGCACTTCAGAAGGTAAAAATACTGGATCCATCGACTCCTGTCCTCACTTCATCTCAGGAATGCCTCCCTTATGGTGACAATTTTGCTCCATTTCAGGGCGTACATTTTCTTGAACCACAATGCAACCAACAGGTCCTGGAATTGGTTATCGCTGAAGCAATCGAATATAAAGCCTCCTATGGAAAATACGATTCTTCCTTTATTATTGGAAACAGTAAAGAAATAATTGATGTAAGAAGAAAAGTCAGAAAGATAGCCGAAAAAGATATCACGGTTCTTGTTACCGGTGAAACAGGTACAGGCAAAGAACTTGTTGCCCGATCGATTCATTTTTACTCTAACAGGAATAAGGGACCGTTAGTTAAAGTCGACTGCACATCGTTGCCGGATCAATTGCTCGAAAGTGAAATCTTCGGATATCAGAAGGGCGCCTTTACAGATGCCTATCAAAATAAGCCCGGTCGCCTGGAAATGGCTAACAACGGGACTTTATTCGTTGATGAAATAGGAGACATTTCCTTTTCACTGCAGGTCAAATTTCTCCAGATTTTTGAAGAAAAGGAATTCTCAAGGCTTGGTGCTACAGATCAGAGATCCATCAACACAAGGGTTGTTGCCGCAACAAATGCTGATCTCTGGGAAAAAGTGCAGAAGGGAATATTCAGGAGTGACCTGTTTTATCGCCTTAATATTATGCAGGTAAAGGTCCCGCCTTTAAGAGAAAGAAAAGACGATATCCCGTTGCTTATCCATTTCTTTCTTAATAAATATTGTTTTGAATTTAAAAGGAGGGTTAATGAAATTCCTGAAAAGGTAATGGAATTTCTGGTATCCTATAACTGGCCGGGCAATATCAGGGAACTTGAAAATATTATGCGAAGGGCTATAGCGGTATCTGACTGGAATTTTGTTTTTCAGGAACTTGATCAAAACAATTCGGATGTTACAGCTACCAATTTCAATACGGATATTGATTCAATTAACCGGGTGCAGGAAGAAATGGAATTGGTAAGAATGTTCAAGGAACAGGAATATTCCTTAAAAAAAATCAGTAAATCATATGTTTCCGGAATGGAGCGCGAAGCCATTCTGGATGTACTCAGCAAAACAAAATGGAACCGAAGCAAAGCGGCAGATATCCTCGGAGTGAGTTATAAAACACTTATAAACCGGATACAGGAATTTGGGATAAAACCGTGATCGAGCTATGGAGCTAAAAGGTAAAAACTGAACCGCAAAGGCGCCAAGGACGCGGAGAAAAACAATTATTTTACTATTAAAATAAAAATCAGTTTAATTAAATGCTTCCCGAAGGGCTTGAGCCTTTGCAGATTCTGGGTTTTGTTTCAGAATCTGCAAAAATGAAACCCCTGGTGAACCTAGCTCCTTGGCGGTTAAATACTGAACTACTGTCCGCCCACCGGCTTCCGACCTCTGATCTCTGATCTCCGGCTTCTGTCATTTATGTGTAATTTGTTTCCATTATATGGTATTGATTTACATATTTATTTGGTATAATTTTTCATACTTAAATTTAAAATTTATAAATAACGTTTCTATGCGAGCGCGTGTAATATTTAACCTGATGATATTATAAGTAATTTGGATTATTATAAAATTATTGAATATTTGCCTGTAATTGGCACATCCATTGCTTATTAATAAAAACATGTTGCTGTATGAAAATTTTGTTTTGTTATAATTATTAACGTGATTTTTTTATATTTTATCAGCTATCAAATACAAGAAGTGAAAAATAAATGAGCTTATTTATCCAACACTACCTGAATCCTCTGCACATTTACTGTCGTCTAAGAAACATTGGTTTCGGAAAAAAACAGGCAATTTTTATTTGTAGGTTTTACGAGCAGATGATATATAAGGTCTTTATATTGAAAACAAGGATAGGATAATAGAACTCTGGCATTCGGAAAGGTTTTTAAGTGGACTACAGCGGAACTATTCTAGAAATACGTGATAATGGTGGCAGACGTACAGGAATAGACAGAAGACACTATTCATACTCTGGCCATATACCTGAACGACGCAATGGATTTGATCGCCGTAAACTGGAAGATAGGAGGCAGGATTTCAAGCTTTTTGAACACCAGGCAGAAAATGATAATTTTGAAAGAAGACAAGCGATGAAAGGATTAGCTTGTTAGTCTATAGGCTGCAGGCTATCAGGTTTTAAAACTACTGCTTTAAAATTGAACCGCCAAGACACGAAGTACGCGAAGAAAAGTTGCTTATTGAATTAAAAATAAGATAAAAAACTTTGCAGCCTTTGCGCCTTGGCGGTTCAGCTTTTTACTGCTTTTCCCTTCAGCCTTCAGTCTACAGTTAACAGGCTAACACTTAATTAAATTGACAAAATCGAATTAGTATGTAAATCTTTTCCACATTATGGAATATCCATTTATCGGCAATCATCCTTCAATACAAAAAATCAGAGAACTTGTTTCCATGGTCTCTGGTATGGCTCTTAATGTTCTTTTACTTGGCGAAACGGGAACAGGCAAGGATGTTGTTGCCCGATATCTTCATCAGTCTTCTCCGCGGAAAAGTAAAAAATTCATAAAGGTTAATTGTGCGGCTCTTCCTCAATCTCTACTTGAGAGTGAATTGTTCGGTTATGAAAAAGGTGCCTTCACCGGTGCTGATAAATTAAAACCAGGCCGGTTTGAACAGGCATCTGATGGGATAATGTTCCTTGACGAGATCGGAGACATGCCTCTACCCCTCCAGTCGAAACTGTTGAATGTCCTCCAGAGTGGTGAATACAACAGATTGGGAGGTTCTGAAAGCATCAAGGTGAATTCATGGGTGATAAGCTCAACAAACCATGATCTGGCTAAAGATATAAAAGATGGAATGTTCAGGGAGGATCTTTTCTATCGTTTGAATGTAATAAAAATAGAGATGCTTCCTTTGAGAGAAAGGAAAGAAGATATACCGATACTTGCTGAATATTTTATTAAAAAAAATCAGAAGGATCTTGATATTGGGGAATTCAGAATCAAACCTGAACTTGAAAAAATATTTTTTAAATATCGCTGGCCGGGAAATATAAGAGAGCTTTCAACAATTGTTTTGAGACTCATGATGGGTGAGGCCTCTGGAAATATCATAAAAGAAATTCGGAGTAATATGGAAATGAATGCTGCAGTGGGTCCCGGCAGTTCGGGAGAACCTGCAGGCATTGATGGTTCAATAATAAATGAAGATGAAAGTATGGGACAGACGTCCCTTAAAGATATCAAGGCTGATGCAGCGGCTTATATAGAAAGAAAGGCTATCAGCCATGTTCTCGATATAACAAATGGCAATAAGATTCGTACAGCGAAGATACTTAAAATAAGCTACAAGACATTGTTCAACAAGATGAATGAGTTGGGGATGTAAAAACTGAACCACAAAGACGCCAAGAATGCGAAGAAAAAAATTTTATTTTAAAAGACTGTAAATACGTTATTGTTCATGCCTGTTCGAAAGGCTTGAGTATTTATGATTCTCTTTTTTCTTTAAAGAATCTGTGAAAATAAATCTTTGCGGCCTTAGCGTCTTAGCGGTTCCATCTTAAAGTTTTTAATTGGAGGCAATAATTATGAGGTCATTTTTCAGGATAATAATTTTACTGTCTTTTATATCAATCAGCTGCGCAACTGCTTTTAGTGCTGAAACCGATTCAGGAAAAGCGCCGGAGCAAAAAGAATCATACTACAAAATAGGTCCCGAAGATGTGCTTAATATCTTTGTATGGAAAGATAATACGCTTACGCAGGATGTCACAGTTATGCCTGACGGAAGGATTACATTTCCGCTGATCGGTTCAATTATGGCCGCAGGACATTCTGTTATTGAGTTGAGAGATATTATTACAGAGAAACTTAAAGACTATATAAATAGTCCAGAAGTTACAGTCATAGTAAAACAGAGCAACAGTAGACGTGTCTACACAATAGGGAATCTTGCCAAACCTGGTCCTTTTCTGCTGGGCGCCGATATGACAGTATTGCAGGCACTATCAATGGCAGGTGGCTTTTCCGAGTGGGCTAATAAAAAATATGTCATGATTGTGAGAAGAATTAAAGGCAAAGACACAATGATCAGATTTAATTATGAGGATTTTATCGAAGGGAAAAACCTTGCCCAGAATATTTTACTTAAACCAGGTGATACGATAGTAGTTCCATAAATAAAAAAGGGAATAAGGAAAAGAGGGCCTTATTCCAGAGGGAAACAGTAAAGTATATGTCTGTATGATAACATGATAGGGCTTTATTGTTTCCTTTTCTACGATTTTTAATAAATAATCCATATCAACAAATAATAGTGGGGCGGGAAAACAAAACCCTAATTTATCACGAAGACGCGGAGAGTGCAGAGGCCAGGAGTCAGTCGCGCCAGATAAAGCTGAACCCCGATTGTTTATAAGAGTCTTTCTCTATGTCCACCGCCTGTCCAGCTATCTTGTTCCGGCGTAGCCTTTGGCGAAGACGAAAACCTTAGTGACAGCGGATGCTCTCAGTGGGAAAATATTTTATGGGTAACAAATCGGCTACAGGATTTACAGGGCATTGGTACAAAAATTGCTTATAATTAGGTTAAAGCAAAAATAAAGGATAAAAGAGTCAAATAAATTACATTGTATGTCAATATTCAGACAAAATGTCAGTCCTATAATGGTATACACTGTTTTATTATCCTGTAACCTTTTGCTTTTAAATTAAGAGGGCAAAATGAAAAAAATAACAATACTTTTATTTATAGTCATAGTAATGATTTCCGGATCTTTATTTGCCGATTCGGTGATCGAAGTAACCCCTTCAGTTAACTTAAGTGAAGAATACAATGACAATATTTATCTGGATAAAACTGACAAAATAAGTGACTGGATGACTACCCTTTCTCCGGGTATAGCCCTGAATATCTCTTCACAAAAAAATAATTTTATTCTTAATTATTTCCCAACAATAGTCCGATATAAAGAGCGGAGCCAGAACAACACTGTGCGGCAGGCATTATCATTTTCTTTAGCCAGTGCAATATCTCAACATTTTAATTTTAATATGAACGATACTTTTTTAAGATCCGAACAGCCTATTGAACAGACAGCAGATATTATCAGCGAAAGAAAAACAAGAAGCCCGTATTACCGCAATAATGGTAATGCAAGTATCAATTATATCTTTGGCCCTTCAAGCTCCTTTTTGATGGGATTTAATCACTCTTTATTGAGAAACACGGATAAAACTCTTGATGACGGCACAATATTTAAGCCCTATGCCGATTATTCATACTGGTTTAATGTGAAACATGGTCTGGAGCTGAATGCCGGTTATACTAATGCTAATTTTTCAAGGGGCGATAATGCCCCGGCCGCTGATGACTATACCGGTTTCACAGACGGAATCGGATACCGGTATCGATATGATCCGCATTCCACTTTTTTTACGCATTTTGATTTTACAAACAGAAATTTTAAAGGTGCTTCAACCGACTACAAGGTTTACGAAGGCAAGCTTGGTTTTGAGAAAAATATTACAGAAGATATGTCCTATAACCTCTCTGCCGGTTATTTTATCCGACATAATGAAATGGCTAAAAATGATAATGGTTTAAATGCTGATATATCATTTACAAAAAATATTAATCGGGGATCTTTTAGTGTTGCGGGCAAAAGCGGATGGGGTGAAGCATATCTCGAGTCGGAAAGAAGGGGATTTACCAAGTTTCAGAGCATAACTTCTACCTTTAACTACCAGGTAACCGAAAGCCTGAATAACTATGTATCTGTCACATACAGGCAGGATAAGGATGAAACATCGAGAAAATCAAAAACCTTAAGGACAAATTATGGCTGGCGCTGGTCATTTTTAAGATACTATTCAATTGCAATTGATTATTCCTGTTCTGCTAGAAAAGATGATGTTGCCACAGATGAATATCTGGATAATAGAGTAATGCTTAATCTGAGATGGAGTAGGCCTTACAGGTAGGCCAAAGCTGAATGAAATCAGAGGTCGGAGATCAGAGAACAGATAAAGCTGAACCGCAAAGACGCAAAGGGCGCGAAGAAAAAACGGGTTGTTTTAAAAAAAATAAAACAAAAAACTTTGCGATCTTGGCGCCTTGGTGGTTCAGGAATTACTCCCGGAGGGATGAATACCTTTTAATCAATTGGCATCTCCCAATTGATTAAAAAAGATTTTCTCCGTGCACTCAGTGTCTCGAATGAGCGTAGCGAATGGGTGGTGAATTTTAAAAATTATGATTTTAACCTATAACTCAAAAAGTGATTTATGGAAAAATTTGACATTCGAAAATATCTGGAAATAGCCTTAAGAAGAAAATACTGGGTTGTCATCCCCTTCATGGTTATCCTTCTGGTTGGGTTAGCATACACCCTGAATGCACCCAAAATATACGAGGCGGAAACACTGATCCTTGTTCAGGCCCAGAAAGTTCCTCAGAATTTTGTACGTTCCATTGTGTCGAGTGATGTGGATGAAAGGTTAAGGACGATCACTCAACAGGTTACAAGCAGAACAAACCTCGAAAGTATTATACAGGATTATCAGCTTTATAACGATCCGGCCCAAAAGGATATGCTGCTTGAGGACAAGGTCGATCAGCTCAGAAAAAACATAGATATACATGTAACAGCTAAAGGGAGAGATGGTGGAAATGCCTTTTCGATAACTTTTGATGGGCCTGATCCTAAAAAAGTAATGGAGGTAGCCAATGCCCTTGCCTCCAATTTTATATCTGAAAATTTAAAGATAAGGGAATCTCAGGCTATCGGGACTTCAAATTTTCTTGCGGATGAATTGGATGTATATAAAAAACGGCTCGATGAAAAGGAAGAAGCGATAAGCAAGTTTAACCAGGAGCACATGGGTGAAATGCCGGAGCAATTAAATACTAATTTAAGGATGTTTGGCAGTTCCCAGCAGGAACTCGAGGCACTTTATTCGAGATTGAATGATGCAAAAAACAGGAAGTTATTAATACAGCAGCAGGCGAAACAATCTGAAGACATGGCCTCTCAATTATCAGGAGGTTCTGATTTAGGCGATTTATTAGGGTCCGGAGATGACAGTTCGGGTGGAGGTGATGAATCGCTCGCACTTGAACAATTAAGGGAAAGGTTAAAAAGCCTTAAACTGAAATATACTGATAATTATCCTGATGTTAAGGCAGTTCAGGCACAAATCACAAAACTGGAGGCACAGCAGAAAGAGGAAGCAGAGAAAAACAGTGAGACTGAGGCAACTGGTGATAAAAATAAGGAAACATCTTCTACAGATGAATTGTCTTTATCTAATACAGATTTTACGAAAGTGCAGGTAGACCAGGTTGATGCAGAGATCAAGGAATTGAACAAGGAAATCGCGGAGGCAAAAAAGAAGGTAGCATTTTATAAAAAGAGGGTCGAAGATACGCCAAAAAGAGAGCAGGAAATTCTATCTATATCCAGGGATTATAATAATCTTAAAGAGGTATATGATAAAATGCTCGACCGAAAACTTGAAGCAGAGCTCTCTGTAAGCATGGAAAGGAAGCAAAAAGGTGAGCAGTTCAGGGTGATTGACCCGGCGCAAATTCCATTAAGGCCTGTCAAACCGGATGCAAAAAGAATAATGGCAATTGTAATAGTTCTCGGGCTTGGGATCGGTTGCGGCTCTGCCTATCTTGTTGAATTGCTGGATACATCCTACCGGTCACCCGATGAGGCGGAAAAAGATCTGGGGGTTCCGGTACTGATCAGCCTGCCGTATCTATATACAGAACAGGAAATATATACCAGAAGAAAAAAAAGGATAATTATTGCCTCCTCAATGATTATAAGTTATGGCATTGCACTCTTTGCTGTTGTTGTATTTACCAAGGGGTTTAGAGAAACGATAGAATTCATAAAAGAAATATTTACAAACACAGGCGTCGCTTGATACGCGGAATTATCAATATATGTATACTTCATTTTTTGAATTGAATGAAAAGCCCTTTGAACTTACGCCATCTTCAAAATTCCTGTATCTTGGAGATGTTCACAAGGAAGCTCTGGCTCTTTTAACCTATGGGGTTACGGAAAGAAAGGGTTTTATACTCCTTACCGGTGAGGTTGGAACCGGTAAAACAACAATGGTTCACGCATTGCTGAATAATCTGGATGACAGTGTTCAATGCGTACACCTTTCAAATCCGTTGTTATCATCAAAGGATTTTTTAAAATACCTCGCCTACTCGGTTTTGAAAAGACGCTTTCAGTTTAAGACAAAGGGTGATCTCCTGATATGGTTTGAAAAATATTTAAAGGAATGCCAGCAGAAAAGGATAAATTTTGTACTGATAATCGATGAAGCCCAGAAACTTTCCTTTGAATTACTTGAGGAGATAAGGCTTTTGTCCAACATGGAAAACGGAGACGAAAAATTATTAAATATATTTTTAGTAGGGCAGCCTGAATTCAATTCCATATTAAACGAATCAAGGTGTCGGCCTTTACGTCAACGAATAGGAATAAGCTATCATATCAGGCCTCTGGATGAAAATGGTACTGCTGAATATATATATAAAAGGCTGGATCTGGCAGGTGCAAAGGACGGTCAGAAGCTGTTCAATAAAGATGTTATCAAGGCACTCCATTATTACTCAAACGGATATCCCCGAACTATTAATGTGCTTGGAGACAATCTGTTATTACTCGCCTACTCGAGAAACACAAAAAAAATGACGCCGGAAATGGTAAAGGAATGTTACCTTGAAACAAAATATGAGGCGCCTCAATACGATATCGAACTGGTCGACAGAATTGATAATGATATAAATCGAATCACCATAAAAAGTGGTCGTTGGAAATGGCTGGCAGGAATTGCGACAATTTTTTTTCTTTTTCTTATTCTGGCGGGGGGCATTTATTTTATATTCTCGCAACAGAGGCTTGCAAATTCAGATATAAACACACTTAAAAATGAATTCCAGTCAATTAAATCGGACATGAGTAAGAATCAGCAGCAGATACTGGAAGCTATAAAATCGAAAGATAAAAGAAATAACGAAAACAATGGCGAACAACAAAGAAATTAAAGAGGTAAATTTTGGGAAAAATATTTGATGCATTGGAAAAACAAAAAAAAGAGACTGTAATCGTATCCGATCGGCCTGGCACAGGTATCGATGACCATGGAACTGTATCAAAAAAAGATTCCGAAACCTTACAGTTTCAGCAGGTCAATTCAAAATATAATCCCAAACTTGTTGTTATTACTCAACCGGGATCAATTGATGCTGAAAACTTTAAAAATCTGCGCGCTCAAATATTGTTCCCGAAAAAAGAGAAGCGGAACAGGGTCATAATGGTTACGAGTGTTTTCCCCGGAGAAGGAAAAACCTTTGTGTCTGCAAACCTGGCTGCAAGCATAGCCCAGGGAATAAATGAGTATGTTTTGATGGTTGACTGCGACCTTCGAAAGCCGGATTTGCATGGAATGGTCAATGTTGAAAACAAAACAGGGCTCAGTGACTATTTACTGGATAAAGCGGAGATGCCAAGCCTGTTAGTCAAGACCGGAATAGAGAAATTAACCCTGCTGCCGGCAGGGAAAGCAATAAAAAAACCGTCCGAAGTCCTCGCTTCAAATGAAATGAAGAACTTTCTTGTTGAAGTAAGAAACAGGTATGATGATCGTTTAATTATACTGGATGCGGCTCCTCTTGCTGTTACGTCCGAGGCAAATGTCCTTGCAAATTATGTGGATGGGGTTTTGTTTGTTGTAAGATCCGGAAGAGCACCCAGAGATTCGATAAAGAAAAATATTGAAAACCTTGAAAAGGATAAAGTGATAGGGGTTGTGTTTAACGGGTATGAACAGCAGCTCAAGCCTTATGGTGACTATTATAAAAATTACTATAAACCTCAATAGGAATACAAAAGGCATTCTTTGCAGTTGATCTCTAACCGGACTGTCATTTAATATGATTCGATTATTTAAACAATATATCTCTCTGCACAAGGTGATTTTTATCCTTGGTGAAGGAGTGCTGATCTTTCTGGCAACTTTGCTTGCCACTTACTTTTTTCTTGGAAGAGGTGTAGGTTTTTTAGATACATTGACGATGGTATGGCCAAAGCTGTTTCTTGTAACAATCACCACTCAATTGAGTCTGTACTTTAATGATCTGTATGAAATTAAAGCAACCGATAATGTACTTGATCTTGCCTCACGGCTTATTCAGGCCATAGGTATCACATCGATAGTCCTTGCAGTAATCTATTTTCTATGGCCCGAGCTGGTCATAGGTCAATGGATTTTTTTTGCAAGCCTTGTTATTCTCTTGTTCTTCATCTCGTCCTGGAGACTACTCTATTCCATTGTAATCAGAAAGCGGATGTTTGCTGAAAAGGTTATATTACTCGGTACAGGTGATTTATCACGCAATTTGCTGGAAGAACTGAGCTTCCGGCGGGATATAGGATATAATGTAGTATTGGCGCTCAGCCAGGAGAATCACGACAGCAACAGATCAAAATTGCCCATGGATATCCCTGTAAGGCAGGGCTTTGACAATCTGTGTGAATTGGCACAAAAGGAAGGGGTTTCCGGTATTATAGTCGCCCTTGATCAGAAAAGAGGGGTTATGCCCTACAGGGAATTACTCAACTGCAAGGTTCAGGGTATCAATATAATAGATGGTGAAAGTTTCTATGAGAAAATATCGGAAAAGATTCTTGTAGAAAAAATCAACCCGAGCTGGCTTATCTTTTCCGATGGTTTTAAAAAATCCAAAATAGCTCGATTTGTAAAAAGAATAAGTGATTTTATCTTTTCATCGATTCTGCTTCTTGCCCTGTCTCCATTTTTAATACTGTTTGCAATCATTATTAAACTGGAGTCAAAGGGCCCGCGCTCTTTTCACAGGAGAGGGTAGGGGAAGATGGAGAACCTTTTATAATATACAAGTTTAGGTCCATGAGGACTGATGCCGAAAAGATAAGCGGGCCTGTGTGGGCAGAGGAAGATGACCCCAGAATAACCAGAATAGGAAAAATATTCAGGAAGCTCAGGATTGATGAACTGCCCCAGTTGTGGAATGTTTTTAGAGGTGAGATGTCATTTGTCGGCCCAAGACCTGAGAGGCAGTTTTTTGTGGATCAGCTCAAAAAAACTGTCCCGTATTACAATGAAAGATTCAGTGTTAAACCAGGAGTAACCGGATGGGCGCAAATAAGATATCCCTATGGCGCAACTGAAAAGGATGCCCTGGAAAAGTTAAAGTACGATCTTTACTATATTAAAAATTTATCCTTTGCCTTTGATCTGACGATTATTTTTCATACTGTCAAGATCATGCTTTTGAGCAGGGGGTCGAGGTAGAACCATTTCTGAATGAAATGGTTCCAGAGGTCAGAAGTCGGAGATCAGAGGCCGGAAGACAGAAAGACAGAGATCAGAGGACGGAAGTCAGAGGCCAGAAGTCGGAGATCAGAAAAGCAGTTGCTGACATCTGACTTCTGATATCTGACCTCTGTTTTACTATCTCTGAAAGTAAGCGCCTTAGCTGCTCAAAAAAACTGACAGCCTACAGCCTAAAATACTATCAGGCTGAATTAAAAAATGTAACTCAAAGGGCGGAGCTGTATCCGGGGTTTACTAGAAGTCAGAGGCCAGAAGTCGGAGATCAGAGGCCGGAAGACAGAAAGACAGAGATCAGAGGACGGAAATCAGAGGCCAGAAGTCGGAGATCAGAGGCCGGAAGACAGAAAGACAGAGATTAGAGGACGGAAGTCAGAGGACGGAAGTCAGAGGCCGGAAATCAGAGATCAGAAAAGCAGTTGCTGACATCTGACTTCTGATATCTGACCTCTGTTTTAGGAGCCATCATGTCAATAAAAAATACAATCATCATAATTGCGATTATGTTGTGTACTCTGGTTTTCCTGAGATATGTTAATCGCAGCGAAAACATAAAAGCCAATAAACCCTTTTCAACCTTTCCCAAAAAGATAGGGGAGTGGCAGGGAACCGAAGGACGGTTTGATAAGAAGGTGTATGATGTCCTTGGAGTGGATGATTCTTTCCTGGGAGAATACACAACCCCCGATGGCAGATATGTGCAGCTTTATGTAGGGTTTTATCAAAGCCAGAAAGAAGGCGATCTGATCCATTCGCCAAAAAACTGTTTACCGGGCAGTGGCTGGAACATTACCAAAACATCGATTATTAAACTGGATGTACCGGGAAATAAACCGTCTAAAATCAATGTAATAAAGCTTGATATATCAAACGGAGGCGAAAAGCAGGTAGTTCTCTACTGGTTTCAATCAAGAGGCAGGTTTATCTCATCGGAATACTGGCAGAAGATCTATCTTGTGATCGACTCCATTACAAAACATAGAACCGATGGATCTTTCGTAAGGCTTATTGCCCCGGTAGTAAACGGAAATGAAGAAAAGACCATTTCGAATCTGAAAGATTTTGCACGCCTTCTAATCCCTGTGCTGGAGGAGTATTTGCCGTCTTAGCGCCAGAGGCCGGAGATCAGAAACCAGAGGTCGGAGGTCGGTGGTCAGAAGTCGGTTGGCGGAAGACAAAAATCAGAACAGGGCACTTATAAGTGATTATTAATTCCGCTAAAGAACTTAAAGTCTATAAAGCCGCATATGAACTGGCTATGGAAATTTATGAATTTAGTAAAAAATGGCCTGTTGAAGAGAAATATTCATTAACCGACCAGGTAAGAAGATCATCTCGTTCTGTTTGCAGTAATTTAAGAGAGGCCTGGTCGAAGAGGAGATACGAAGCTCATTTCATTAGCAAATTAACCGACTCGGATGGAGAAAACAGTGAAACAGATACATGGTTAGATTTTGCTTTTGATTGTGGATATCTTAATAAAGTTGACCATAAGCAATTAGCAGAGAAATGTTCAGAAGTTGGTAAGATGTTGGGGGCAATGCTCAAAAATCCCGATAAATTCCTTTTAAAATTCTGATTTTATTATTAAGAACTTATGATTTTAAAAATCTGATCTCTGACATCTGTCCTCTGATCTCTGTTCCAAAGGATACCAATGACCTCAAAAAACACAAAAATTTACACACAAGTCGCCCTAATATCGCTTTGCTTCATAGCTCTCTACCACCACACCATCGTAAAACTGGTGCATGACTGGTCAACTGATGCTAATTTTTCGCACGGGTTTTTAATTCCCTTTATCGCGGCCTTTATGATCTGGCAGAAAAAGAACGTGCTTGAAGATACACCAGTAAATAAAAATAGCTGGGGTCTGTTATTTATCGCGGCCGGAATGGTTTTACACGTGCTGGGTACTGTCGGTTCCGAACTGTTTACCATGCGAAGTTCAATGATATTCACAATATTCGGTATTGTTCTTTTCATGACAGGAAGTCAAATATCCAGAAAGATTATTGTACCCATAATATATCTTTTTTTTATGATACCGATTCCGGCAATCATCTGGAACAAGATAGCCTTTCCCTTACAGCTTTTTGCCGCAACACTTTCTGCAAATGCAATTGATATGCTGGGGATATCTGTCTTGAGAGAAGGCAACGTTTTACATCTGGCGAATATTTCACTTGAAGTTATCGATGCATGTTCAGGGTTAAGGTCTTTGACATCTTTATTGGCCCTTGGCGGTGCATTTGCCTATATCTCCAATCTGAAAAATATATCCAAGTGGATTCTATTTCTTTCAGCAATTCCTATTGCAGTTGCAGTAAATATCTTTCGACTTACGATTACAGCGGTAATGGCCGAGAAGATCGGGCCGGAAACTGCTCAGGGTTTTCTTCATGAAATATCTGGAATCATTGTTTTTGTTCTGGCATTTGCTCTTTTGTTTTTGGTGTATGTGCTACTGGCGAAAATCGAAAAGAAAAAAACTAATCGGGACACGGATTAACACAGATTTTCAGGATTTAAAAAATAAAAAACAAAAAAATCCGTGTTTATCCATGAAATCCGTGTCCCGTTTGAAAATAGGCAGTTTTAAACCTGAAAAATTATAAGGAGAATAAATTTATATCAGAAACAGTTAAAATGATTCCTAATCGTAAACTCTTTATTCCCTATGTGGCTCCTTATTTTGCCTATGTATTTATCGCTTCGGTTTTTAAAAATCATATATCGACTGAAATAAACTACACGTTTCGTTTAGTTCTTGTTTCACTATTAATAATATGGGCATATAAGTGGTATTTCCCAATTACTGGCCCAAAATCTACTGGCTTTTCCTGTTTGTCAGGCGTTTTGGCGGGGATTTTAGGTTTCATTGTCTGGATATTGTTATTAACCCCATTTGTAAATAAAAATAATTCGATAGCATGGTCAAATAAGGCTTTTCTTTTAAGATTCGTTGCTGCCGGTTTCCTTGTGCCGTTTTTTGAAGAGCTTTTCACCCGGGGTTTTATCTTTAGACTCGCATATCAGTGGGATATTTCCGGAAAAAAACATGAAAAGGATTCATTGGCAGATACGCTGGAGAATAAATCTGTGAATGATGTTGCACCCGGTTCCTGGTCGTGGATGGCAATTATTATATCGACCATAGTATTTGTATCCGGGCACCATTTAAATGAGTGGCTTGCAGCAGTAGCATTCAGTGCGCTTATGGTCTGGTTATGGATTACCCGAAAAGATTTAATAAGTTGTATTGTCGCCCATTCAGTAACAAATATTACACTTGCGCTATATGTATATCAAACAGGTAAATGGTATTACTGGTGATAAAAATAAAAAAGAAAAAGCATAATGCAGCCACAGACACACACAGACCCACATGGACTTTAAAAACAAATAAAATGATCATTCTTTCCAGGCGTTAAAACAAAAGTTTTTTAATTCTTAGTGCTTTGATAAAAAATTGTCTGTGTAATTCTGTGTGCGTCTGTGGCCAGTAAATAAAAAAGTCTGTGTAATTCTGTGTGAGTCTGTGGCTAATAAATAAAAAACAGTCTGTGTATGTCTGTGTGAGTCTGTGGCTAATACTAAAATGGATTTAAACAACCTTACATATAAAATAAACGGTGCAGTCTTTGAAGTAAATCGTATCCTTGGACCGGGTTTTCTTGAAAAGGTATATGAAAATGCGTTGCTCATTGAACTAAACGAAATTGGCCTTAAAGCCGTCAGTCAATTCCCAATATCAGTTGAATACAAAGGTAAAACAGTCGGTGAATATTATGCGGATATATTTGTTGAGGATCAGGTCATACTGGAATTAAAGGCTGTTGATTCCTTACAAAAGATCCACGAAGCACAAATCCTGAATTATCTTAATGCAACAAATATTAAACTTGGTATGCTGATTAATTTTACATACCCTAAAGCAGAAATAAAACGATTCATTGTTTAGCCACAGATCCACACAGACCCACATGGACTTTAAAAACAAATAAAGTGATCATTCTTTCCAGGCTTTAAAACAAAAGTTTTTTAATTCTTAGCGCTTTAATAAAAAAACAGTCTGTGTGAGTCTGTGTGTGTCTGTGGCTAATATTATTAAATGAGGTTATTAAATGATATCATCTGAAACCACAGTTGCTGTTATCGGCCTTGGTTACGTTGGCCTCCCCCTTGCCCTTGCCTTTGGTGCAAAGTACAAAACAATCGGTTACGATCTGAACAAGCAGAGAATCAGTGAACTTAAAAACAGGATTGACAGGACTGGAGAGGCAGGAGCAGAGGAATTTGAGGCCGCTTTAAAAATCAAATTCACAGATTACGAAAAAGATCTTAATACTGCCGATCTTGTCATTATCGCAGTACCAACACCTATAGATAAGGCACGTCAGCCGGATCTTACACCTGTTATCAAGGCATCCGAATGTGCAGGAAGAAACCTGAAAAAAGGAGCTGTGGTTATATTTGAATCCACTGTTTACCCTGGTGTAACCGAAGAATTATGTGTGCCTATCCTTGAGAGAATCAGGCTATTCCTGGAAAAAGGATTTTCATGTGGGTTATTCGCCTGAGAGAATAAATCCGGGGGATAGAGAACATACAATAAAGAAAACAATTAAGGTAGTTTCAGGAGATGATGAAGAAACGCTTATCAGGGTCGCTGAGCTTTATGGATCAATAATAGGTGCCGGAGTATACAAAGCATCAACTATAAAAGAAGCAGAAGCTGCTAAAGTTATTGAGAACACCCAGCGAGATCTGAACATAGCCCTGATTAATGAGCTTGCCATAATATTTGACAGATTGGGCATTGATACTGTCAACGTACTTGAGGCTGCCGGTTCCAAATGGAATTTTCTTCCCTTCAGGCCGGGCCTCGTCGGCGGCCACTGCATTGGTGTTGATCCTTACTATCTTACCTATAAAGCGGAAATGGCCGGGTACCACCCCGAGGTAATTCTCGCCGGAAGAAGGATCAATGACAATATGGGCCAGTTTATTGCCCAAAAAACAGTAAAAATGATGATACATGCAGGTCACAACATAAAGAACAGCAGGGTTGGTATCCTTGGCCTCACATTCAAGGAGAACTGTCCTGATCTCAGAAACAGCAGGGTAATCGATATTATAAATGAATTAAAAACATATGGTATTGATGTCTTGGTTCATGATCCCATGGCTGACAACAATGAGGCTGTAAAATATTATAATGTAGAGTTGACACAGTGGGATGATTTGAACGGTCTTGATGCTGTGATATTAGCAGTAGGACATGATTTTTACAGGGACGTTTCAATAGAAACCTTTGCAGACAAGTTAATCCATCGCGGATGTTTTGTGGATGTAAAATCCATAATTGATGTTGAAGATGCTAAAAAGAAAGGTTTGAATTACTGGAGACTATAGTTTTAGATTAGCCACAGACCCACACAGACACACATAAACGTTAAAAAACGAGAGGTCGGAGATCAGAGGTCAGAGATCAGAGGTCAGAGGTCAGAGATCAGAGGTCGGAGATCAGAGGTCGGAGATCAGAGGTCGGAGATCAGAGGTCAGAGATCAGAGGTCGGAGGTCAGAGATCAGATGTCGGAGATCAGATGTCCAATGAAGTTCCTAAGAGCCGTTCAACAATAATTCAATAATTCAAGGTTTTGAGTCTTTAATTCTTTGAACTTTGAATTCTTAAATTTTGAATCTCGCAACGCGAACAGGTGGTGAAAAACAAAAAAATCAGTGTCAACCAGATCGGAATGGGGTAAACTGATTGTTGAAAAATTATCAGGTGTAAATAATGATTAGACTGTCAAAGCTTCCTGAAAATATAATGTTTCTCATCCCTGATGCTGTTGATTATTTGCAGTCCAGGAGAGACGTCCTGTTTGCCTATTTATTCGGAAGCCTGGCGAAAGGAAATATAACACCTTTAAGTGATGTAGATATTTCAGTCTATCTCTCGGAAAAGTCCGGGCATACTCATCGCAAAATGGATATTCTTGGCGCATTGGCAGATATTTTAAATACAGATGAAATTGATCTTGTGTTACTTAATAATGCACCGCTGACTTTAAGGATAAAAATACTGGAAAATAAAAAATTAATAGTGGATAAAGCCCCTTTTTTCAGGCATAAATACGAATCACTCACAATAAGAGAGTACTTTGATTTTTCCACCCATGAGAGGGCAATACTTGAAAGAGGTTTCTGTATGGTAGATAAAATTCTTCTTTTCAGAAAACTTTCTGATCTTGATCAATATTTTGAACAAATAAGAGAATACAAAAGTCTAACAATACAGGAATATTCAGAAGATTGGAAAACACAGAGAATTATCGAGAGAACACTTCAATTAATGATAGAAATATGTGCCGATATTGCAAATCATATCATCTCTGATTCAGGTTATCGGGTACCTACAAGTTATGCAGATACTTTCAAGGTTCTATATGAGAATAACCTGATCGGAAAAGCTCTATTTGATAGAATGAGTAAAATGGCAAAATTCAGAAATATCATTGTTCATCATTATGATAAAATCGATGAGGCTATAATAATTAGTATTCTGAAGAATAATCTTGAGGATTTTATTAAATATAAAGAGAGTATTGTTTCGATATTAAAGAAGAAAAGCAAGTAGCCGGAAAATTACCATACACCACAATTGCCTTATTATAATTGACAATCAAAAGATTTGAATAAGAAAACTCAAGCAAGAATATTGAAAAATAATCTGGGGAATCAGTAAAAAGATCAACCCCTGACATTTGATCTCTGACTTCTGATCGCTGGTTTTTATATTATCCGCGTTAATCCGGGTCCTAAAAACGAAATGGGATACAGATGAGCATAGATTTTCAGGTAAAGGACAACAAACATGGAACGTATCTGTAAAAAATCAAAAAATTATAAAGAAGCAGAGGAATGGGATATTAAACAACAGCTAAACATGACTCCGGAAGAACGTCAGGCCGCAGCTAAGGAGCTTCGTGAAAGAGTATATGGACGAGAAAATATTGATTTAAAGGATTCAATCCGAAAGAAATGAAAGCAACATATTTTTCGAAGGATATGCAAGAATTTTTGTTTCTTCTTGATAAATACCAAGTCAGGTATGTGATAGTCGGGGGTGAGGCTGTAATATATTATGGTTATGTGAGGTTGACCGGAGATATAGATTTATTTTTTGAATCTACACCGCAGAACGTAAAAAGGTTGTATGATGCATTACTGGAATTTTGGGAAGGACAAATACCTGGGATAGAAAGCAAAGATGAATTTATAGATCCAGGTGTTATTATCCAATTCGGTGTACCACCAAATCGAATTGATCTAATAAACAAAATAGAAGGTGTTGTTTTTTATGAAGCGTGGGAAGATAAGGTCATAGAAACAATTACTATCAATAATCAAACAATCTCTGTTTATTATATCGGGATTAAACAATTGATAAAAAATAAATCATCTCTTGACAGGCCAAGGACCTGGATGATTTAAAATACCTTAGAAAAAGAATTGAAACGGATGAACCCTAACCTTTGAGCTTTCAGCCTTGAGCCATGATTTATCTCTGACCTCTGGCGTCTGTGTATTTATACTTTTTGATTTCCGATCTCCGACACCTGAACTCTGACTTCTGGTTTTTATATTATGACTTAAATGTATTTATGCTTTCTGATTTCTGACATCTGATCTCTGACATCTGGTTTTTATATTATGACTTAAATGTATTTATGCTTTCTGATTTCTGACATCTGAACTCTGACTTCTGGTTTTTATCCTCTGCCCTATGCACCATGCGCTATGCTTTACTTATATAACCCGGAACTTTTGAACCTTGAAAAATTCAGGAACTATAATGATGAAAAAAACCATATTGTGCCTGATCTGTGGGATGGAAAGACTGCTGGAAGAATCGTAAAATCGATTAAAGCTATATTAAAAACAAATTAAGCCACAGACCCACACAGACGCACATGGACATTAAAAACAAATGAAATGATTTTCTGTTAAAGCTTTAAAGAAAGAGTTTTTTAATTCTTAGTGCTTTAATAAAGAAATTGTCTGTGTATGTCTGTGTGAGTCTGTGGCCAATAGTAAAATCAGTATTTATCCGTAAAATCCGTGTCAACCGGCCCGGAATGAGGTAAACTGGTTAATATAAATATGCTGAAAATAAAAGGAATAATTTGGCTGGAAGATATTGTCCAGAAATTGATTTGGAAACATCATGTTGAGAGTGAAGAGGTAGTTGAAGTATTCAAAAATAATCCGCTGTTTCGATATGTCGAAAAAGGCTGTTATAAGGATGAGAATGTTTATGCTGCGCTTGGACAAACTGAAGCGGGATGATATATCATAGTGTTTTTTATTTATAAAAAGAACCATCAGGCCCTTATTCTTTCAGCTAGAGATATGACAACTTCGGAAAGGAAAAAGTATGAGCAAAAATAAATCAACGATTTCAAAAAGCAATACCTATTCGGAGATGGGTGAATACTGGGATGAACATGATTTATCTGAAGTATGGGATCAAACAGAACCCATACATTTTAAGGTGGATATAAAATCTGAGCGTATATATTTTCCAATTGACCGGGAACTGAGTAATAAAGTGGCAAAAATAGCAAAACTACATGGAATTACTCCAGAGACTCTGGTTAATCTCTGGATACAGGAAAAAACCAATCAGTCTAATAATTCAGTTTTATAGTCACTGACACAGATTTTCAGGATTTAAAAAAATAAAAACAAAAAATCCGTGCCTGTCCCGCCATAGTTTGATCGATTTTTACGAAGGCGGATTTATCAGTGCAATCATGTCCAATAATATCACAAACATACTCTCCATAGACGTAGAAGATTACTTCCAGATAAATGCTTTTTCTGATGTGATCAGATATGAAGACTGGGATTCCTTTGAATCAAGGGTGGAGGTCAACACCTATCGATTGCTGGATCTAATCGATTCAGTTGGAGAGGGAAAGTCAGAGGTCAGAGATCAGAGATCAGAGATCAGAGATCAGCGGTCGTCGCCTGAAGGCTATGCCGTGCCAGGGAAGCCGGAAGACAGCCGGCGTCGCCCGGAGGCTATGCCGTGCCAGGGAAGCCAGACGTCAGAAGTCGGAAGTCAGAAGTCGGAAAGCAGAAGTCAGATATCAGAGGCTGGAAGTCGGAAGGCAGAAACACTTTACTTTAACAAACAACAGGCAACAAACAACAAACATACAAAAAATATTCGCGGGACATTTTTTGTATTGGGCTGGATAGCAGAAAGATATCCTGATCTTGTTAAAGAAATTCACAGTCGCGGTCATGAAGTCGCGTGTCATGGATATGCCCATCAGTTAATATTCAAACAGGATAGCGTGACGTTCAGGGATGATGTTAAAAAAGCAAAAAACATCCTTGAAAATATAACAGGAACAAAGGTCCTGGGCTACCGGGCACCTACATATACAATTACCAAAAGAACCATGTGGGCGCTCGATGTATTGCATGAACTGGGATTTAAATATGATTCAAGTATATTCCCGATCAGCCATGATGTTTATGGATATCCGGGGTCTCCGCGTTTTCCTTATATTGTGTTGATGAATGGCGGTACATCATATGAATTTGTTGCGAAGGGAAATTATCCTTTAGAGGAAAAACATATATTTGAGTTCCCCATATCAACATACAGCATTTTAAATAAAAATATCCCGGTAGGGGGAGGCGGCTATTTCAGGCTTTTCCCATACATGATAACCAGGACTCTTTTAAAAAGAATAAACAATAAAGAAGCTAAACCCTTTGTATTCTATCTTCATCCCTGGGAGATAGATCCCGGAATACCAAAAATGGATAAGGCCGGCAGGCTTTCAAAGTTCAGGACATATGTGAACCTGGATAAGACGCTGGGACGATTGGGAAGATTGATCAGGGATTTTGATTTTACGTGCTTCGCAGATGTTATTTAGCCGCAGACACACACAGACCCACATGGACGTTAAAAAATGATAAGTTGTTTTAGTTTTATGTTTTAAGAAAAAAATTGTCTGTGTAAGTCTGTGTGTGTCTGTGGCTAATATTAAAATCCATGTCCATTAAACAATACAACATATCCGATCTAACCTGGGACCAATCCATTTATCCGAGATCAGGAAAGAGTCAAAAGACCATTGAGGCATATATTGAAGCCCTTGAGGCAGGGGCTGAATTCCCGGCAATCAGGGTACAGAAGGTAATTAACTATCCCGTAGACGGAACAAAGAAAGAGGCCTCATTGATCATAGACGGACTGCACCGTTTTTTTGCATTCAGGGAACTGGGACGAAAGGAGATCCCGGCTATCGAGCCGGATGATGCGCCGCTCGATTATGAAAAGAACCGCATCAGCCTTCTCCTTGAATCTGCAAATGCAAATATCACCCATGGAGACCGGCTTACTTCAAACGATAAAAAGCGGGTCGCCAGGGATATAGCAGCCTCTGATCCGGACTGCAGATGGACTGAAGAGGCTATGTCGGAAAAACTAGGTATTACCAGGCAGGCGGTCAATACATGGATCTCGGACATACGGGCCAGGCAGAAGGCAGGCAGAAATATTATTATCATGCGTCTGAGTCGTCTCGGGTGGACTCATGAACAGATCTCCGGAATAACAGGCTTGACACACGGAAGAATAACCCAAATTGTTAATAATGCAAATTTTTGCGAAATTAACAATTTACTCTCCCAGGGCCGTGATATGGAATATATTGCCAGGCATTATCATATGGATATGGCCCTTGCCTGGGCATTGCGACTGGAAGAAAAAACCGATAAGGAGAGATTCAGGGAGCTGGGATGGGGGCTTCGCGCCTGGGATCAATGGAATTTCAACGAATGCGATGAAAGATTCGGCGACGACTGGCCAGGCAGAATCCCTGCACAACTTATTGCCCATACATTGTATTATTTTACGAAGCCCGGTGATTTTGTCCTTGATCCAATGGCCGGAGGCGGGGTTGTCCCTGATGTATGCATGCTTTTTAAAAGAAAGTGCAGTGCCTTTGATCTTGCCCCTGTGGATAACCGCCCGGAAATAAAATCACATTACTGGGATCTCAAAAATCTTGTGTGGCCGGTTACCAGAAAACCGGACCTGATCTTTTTTGATCCCCCGTATTTCAATAAAAAGGCAAAAGAATACGAACTGAAGGCAGATGGAAACGCACGGCCCATATCATCCTATGGCAGGGAAGAATATCTTGATTTTTTTAAGCGTTTTTTTCAAGTGGCGCATAAAAATTCAAAGGAATCAACCAGACTTGCCTTCCTGAATGCGGACTGGCGGGATTTTGAGTCAACGCCTGCATTATTGGAAAAGCCTGATAACTCAATTACGATATTTGATTATCGCGAGTTGTTGTCCAAAACAGGATGGAAAGTAATACATAGGGTAGAGTGCCCTTTGTCATCGGAACGCCTGACAGGAAACGAGGTACAGAAAATGCAGGATAAACGTATCCTCGGGACAGTGCTGAGAACCCTGCTGGTTGCAAGGAAGATTTGAAGAATATATGAGGACACTGATTAACACAGATTTTCAGGATTTAAAAACATAAAAACAAAAAATCCGTGTTCATCCGTAAAATCCGTGTCCTGAAAAATAATTTGAAATCAGTGCCAATCCACGTAACTCGTTACCGGGCGTTAACTTGATTAATCATATGTAAAATATTATATTTCAAATATGAATAAATTTATAAACAGAGATACTGAGCTTAGGCAACTGCACGAACTTTACCTGAAGGATCAAAATGGCACCCTGGTCATTTTATACGGTCGCAGGCGACTCGGTAAAACAACATTGTTGAAACAGTTCAGTCAAGATATCCAGTACTGTTATTTCATGGCGGACAGGGCAGGGGAGGAATCTCTTAAAAAATCCATAGCTATCACAATGGCATCTGCACTTAATGAGCCTATTCTTCAGCAGGTCTGGTTTTAGCGAAGAAATAATGGAAAAAGCAAAAAATGATGACAGCCTTATTCTGATAGAGTCTTTTTTTTAGCCACCCCAGAGGAATTTGCTTCCCATTCCACAGGGCAGGCAGACACATCAGTCTTCGCTTTTAAGCTTCGCCGTGACAGGCACAGACACACATTGACGTTAAAAATCGAGAGGTCGGAAGTCAGAAGTCGGAAATCAGCACTACTAAACAAAATACCTTACTGCTTTCTGACCTCTGGTCCCTGACCTCTGATTTCTGATCTCTGACCTCTGGTCCCTGGTCCCTGGTCCCTGATTTCTGATCTCTGATTTCTGATCTCTGACTTCTGGCTATTCTGATATCCGTGTCCAAAAAAATTATCAGGACAAATAAATAGAAAAGTAATCAAATTCATGAAAGATAACAATGGAGAGATAAAATGCAATTTATAGATCTTGCAAAACAACAAAGCAAAATTCGTAATAAGATCGATGAGAATATAAACAAAGTCTTAAAACACGGGAAATATATTATGGGCCCGGAAATTAAAGAGCTGGAAGATCGATTAGCCGGTTATACGGGGGTGAAAAATGCTATTGCCTGCTCTTCCGGTACTGACGCCCTTCTTATTTCTCTTATGGCTAATAACGTTGGTCCGGGAGATATTATATTTACTACTCCATTTACCTTTATAGCAACTGCTGAAGTCGTCAGCCTTCTCGGTGCGACACCTGTATTTGTAGATGTCGATGACAAGTATGTTCTGGATCCCGGTAAACTGGAAAACGCAATAATGGCAGTTAAACAGAATGACAGTCATGTATATCCACTACCTGCAATGTACAGCCGGAATCTCAAGCCAAAAGGCATAATAGCAGTGGATCTGTTTGGTCTGCCTGCGAATTATTCGGAAATAAATAGAATAGCCAAAGAACATGGCTTATTTGTTATTGAGGATGGCGCGCAATCTTTTGGAGCGGAATATGAAAGCAAAAAAGCCTGTTCTCTTGCTGATATAGGATGTACTTCCTTTTTTCCTGCCAAACCTCTCGGGTGTTATGGTGATGGAGGAATGTGTTTTACAGATGATGATGAGAAAGCAAAAATTATGCGGTCAATACTCGTTCATGGAAAGGGTTCCCATAAATATGATAATGCAAGAATAGGTATAAATGGCAGGCTTGATACTCTTCAGGCTGCAATACTCCTTGCGAAATTTGAAATTTTTCCGGAGGAAGTGAATTTACGAAATCAGATGGCAAAACGTTATACTGAACTGTTAGCTTCATGCACCAAGCTTCATGCGCCGTGCGTACCCGAAGGGTTCAGAAGTGTCTGGGCGCAATATTCCATTTTGGCCAGGGATGAGGACCATCGATCAAAAATACAGGCTTACCTTAAAGAGCACGATACCCCGACTGCTATATATTATCCGTTGTCTTTACATTTGCAGGGGGCCTACAGTTATTTAGGGTATAAAAAAGGGGACTTTAAATTAAGTGAGGATTTTTCGAAAAGGATTTTTAGTATCCCCATGCACCCTTATTTAACTGAAAAAGATCAGGATTACATTGTGAATTTATTATTATCATTCGAAAAATAGAATCTGGCCAGGGCCATAACAGGAGAATAAAATGAGTGAAATTAGCGAACCTCTGTTAAAATCCGTAGCTGTAATAGGTTCGGGTTACTGGGGGAAAAACCTTGTAAGAAATTTTTATCAAATCGGCGCGCTTCGTTATATTTGCGACAAGGATAAAGATACCCTTTTAAATTTTAAAAAACAGTATCCTGATGTTGAAACGGTTTTATCATTCAGTGACCTTTTAAATAGAGATGATGTTGACGGGATTGTAATTGCTACACCTGCTGAGACTCATTTCTCAATAGCCAGAGAAGCTCTTCTGGCTGGCAAGCACGTTTATGTAGAAAAGCCCATTGTCCTTCAGGAGAGCGAAGGAAATACATTGATAGAACTGGCGGATAAAAATAATGTAAAATTAATGGTCGGGCATCTCCTTCAATATCATCCTGCTTTTATTAAGTTGAAACAACTGGTGAAGGACGGAGAACTGGGAAGATTGAATTATATCTGTTCAAACCGTCTAAACTTCGGCAAGATCCGGACTGAGGAGAACATTTTGTGGTCATTTGCCCCGCATGATATTTCCATGATCCTTTCCCTGACAGGAGAAAATCCTGAGGCAGTCTATTCTATCGGCGCGAATTACCTGCATAAAAAAATTGCTGATGTAACTACAACACACCTCGAATTTCCTTCAGGTATAAAAGCTCATATATTTGTATCATGGCTTCATCCGTTTAAAGAACAAAACCTGATTGTCATCGGCGATCGTAAAATGGCAGTTTTTAATGATACCTTGCCATGGGCAGAAAAACTCTGCCTCTATTCACATCAAGTTAAATGGCAGGGGAATATTCCTGTTCCGGAAAAAGCTGCTCCTGAATATATCGAGTTAATGGAGGCAGAACCTTTAAGAGAGGAATGTGAACATTTCATTCACTGCATGAGCAGTGGAGAAAATCCCCGTACCGACGGGCGAGAGGGCCTCAATGTACTAAAAATACTTAATGCAAGCCAGCAGTCCCTGGATGAATCCGGAAAAAAGATAAATTTAAAAAAGGAATCATCCACTGTTTCTACTCTGGAAACAACCGGTAAAAAATATTTTTCTCACAGCACAGCAATTATTGATGATAATTGTACAGTCGGATCCGGTACAAAAATATGGCATTTCAGCCATGTTTTATCAAACTCCAGGATAGGCGAAAATTGTAACATAGGACAGAATGTCGTCATAGGTCCGGATGTTGCTATCGGGAACAACTGTAAAATTCAAAATAATGTCAGCGTTTATAAGGGAGTAACATTGGAAGATGGTGTATTTTGCGGGCCTTCAATGGTTTTCACCAATGTGTATACTCCAAGGGCTGAGATCAGGAAAATGGATCAATCCAAACCCACACTTGTTAAGAGAGGTGCAACAATAGGCGCCAATGCTACCATAGTTTGCGGGAATACTCTTGGTGAATATTGTTTTGTAGGTGCTGGTACCCTGGTAAATAAAAATGTCCCTGCATATGCGCTCGTGGTTGGCAATCCTTCAAAACAGATAGGATGGGTCTGCGAATGCGGAGAAAGGATGTCCGATAATTTAGAATGCACATCATGTGGGAAAAAATACAAATTGATTGATTCTGAAATTGTTCTAAATAACTAACAGATATTAACAGTTGAATAGATATGAAAATATGCACTATTATAGGGGCCAGACCTCAATTTATTAAAGCAGCAACAATATCCCGTGCAATAACTGAACACAATCTGCACTCAAGCTCCGGCATTCAAATAAAAGAAGTGATTATCCATACCGGCCAGCATTTTGATCAGAACATGAGTGATGTTTTCTTTGAAGAAATGCAAATCCCCCATCCGGATTATTTTCTGGATATTCATGGACTGTCTCATGGCGCTATGACCGGGCAGATGGTGGAGAAAATTGAAGCATTACTGATGAAAGAGATCCCTGATTTTGTTCTTGTATATGGCGATACAAATACTACTTTGGCAGGAGCTTTAGCTGCCTCCAAAATACATATTCCTGTTGCTCACGTAGAAGCCGGATTAAGATCGTTTAACCGTAAAATGCCGGAAGAGATAAACAGGGTCATTACAGATCATATATCAAATGTATTATTTTGTCCTACTGACAATGCGGTCGAGAATCTTAAAAATGAAGGGATAGTAAATAATCTTCAAACTGGTACTTTTTCAAAAGGCGTAACCCGGGCAGTTGCAAATGTTGGCGATGTAATGCTTGACGCCGCGATGTTTTATAAAGAGTTGTCTTCTGAAAAATCCAGGATATTGGAGAAAATTTATAGTAAGAATGGCATGCAATCCGGATCTTTTATATTATCCACTATTCATAGGGCTGAGAATACTGATGATTCAACAAGATTAAAGACAATTTTTAACATTCTTGAGGAGATAGCAGAAGAAATTCCCATTATTTTACCTCTTCATCCCAGGACCAGGGGCAAACTAAAAGATATCAATTATAAAGGTGATTTCTCAAATTTGTTACTTGTTGATCCTGTGAGTTATTTTGGCATGCTGGAACTCCTGGCAAACTGTTCGTTGGTTATGACTGATAGCGGCGGACTGCAGAAAGAAGCTTTCTTTTTTAAAAAATATTGTATTACTTTAAGAAACGAAACAGAATGGGTTGAACTTGTGGAACACGGTTATAATACTGTCGCAGGGATCGACAGAGAAAAGATATTGAAAGCTGTAGATAAATATAAAAATCAGTTTATAGCGACAGAAAATCTGATCTATGGTGATGGCACTGCCAGTAAAAAAATAGTTCAGGCTTTGCAAATAAATTAGGCCACAGACTCACACAGACCCACATGAATATTAAAAAACGAGAGGTCGGAAGTCAGAAGTCGGAAATCATCACTCTAAACAAAATACCTTACTGTTTTCTGGTCTCTGACCACTGATCTCTGATTTCTGATTTCTGATTTCTGCTTTCTGATCTCTGGTCTCTGACTTCTGAGCTCTGACCTCTAGTCCCTGGTCTCTGATCTCCGTGGCGCGGCATTTTATCCGGGCATCTTGTCCCGGCGAAGCCTTGGCGCAGACGGAAGCTTTAAGCGAAGACTGAAGCCCGAGGGCGACGCCGGTTGACCTCTGGTTTTTACTGCAATCAGTGTCCAAAAAATATTTTGAAAATGAAAACGCCATTATCCGATACTGATCCTGAAATTGAAAAAATACAGATATCTTTGATTCGTAGATCAAAGATATCCAACAGGATATCTCTTTTAAATTCTCTATCACAAACGGTTATTAGACTTTCCAGAAAAGCAATAGAACGTGCAAATCCGGGAAAAAGTAAACAGGAATTAAATTATATGTTTGTGAAATATCATTATGGTAGAGATATAGAGGAACGACTCAGAAAGTATATGGATGATAGAGAAATATGAAAGCGCCCGATATAATAGATGCAATATTGCCGATTATAGAAGCCTTTAATTCCCTGGGAATACTCTACTACATCGGAGGTTCAGTAGCCAGTTCCGCATATGGCATTGCGCGTTCTACTCTGGATGTAGACATGGTGTCCGAATTAAAGCCGAAGCATGCACATGAATTAACAAAAATGCTTAAATCGAAATATTATATTGACGAGGATATGATATCGGATGCCATTAAAAAACGATCTTCCTTTAATATCATCCATTTAGAAACTATGTTCAAAGTGGATATTTTTCTAAAAAGAAATGATCCCTATGGCGGAGAAACATTTGAAAGAAAGAGGAAAGAAAATCTGGATGAAAGCAGGACAGATGCGGAGTTCTATCTTGCATCTTGTGAAGATATTATTCTCAGCAAGCTTGAATGGTATAGAAAAGGTAATGAAATTTCCGAAAGGCAATGGAATGATATTCTCGGAGTGATAAAAGTCCAGGATGATTTACTCAATAAAAAATATCTTTTTCGTTGGGCTAAAGAATTAGATGTTGATGATTTACTGGAGAAGGCATTTAATGAAATTGAAAAGTAACCTGTTTAAGTTGCCGGTAAATAATCTCTTCTGATGATTTCCGACATCTGCTCTCTGATTTCTGATTTCCGGTTTTTATATTCACGATTTTAGGGTTTCAGACATCTGGCCTCCGATCTCTGACTTCTGGCTTTCATATCATCCGTGTCCTGATATTAAGTTTTAAATGAAAATAAGACTATATAACAATACTGACAAAGAAATCTGGGACAATTACGTCCTAAACCACCCGGATTCTACCCTTTATCACCTTTCGGGATGGGGAAATGTAATAAACAAAACATATGGTCACAAAACTTATTATCTGATGGCTATAGATGATTCAAATAACCCAACGAACCCAATAAACCCAAGCAACCTTCACCCGGTTAAATTTTTCGAAGAAAAAAGCGAAGCGTATTTAACTCGGGCAATAAACACTATCGTGGGCATTCTGCCCCTGGTTCATTTAAAAAGTCTTTTCTTCGGTAACAGCCTCATCTCAATCCCATTTTTTGATCTGGGAGGTGTATTGGCTGATAACGAAGAAGCGGAAAAGGCCCTGATCGAAGAAGCAATTAAACTCGGTCAAAAACTGAAGGTTGATAACATAGAGCTGAGACATCAAAAACCCCTTGATTGGATCAACAACTCAAATAATTTTAACCCTGTTAAATCTATCGAAGATAGCAGCAAAGCGAATTTAACCAGGGCTGATAATCCGACCTCTGATATCCGACCTCTGTCTTTCCAGACTAAGTCCCACAAAGTTCGTATGCTGTTGGAGCTGCCTGAATCGTCAGATAACTTGATGCAATCCTTTAAATCAAAACTCAGGAGCCAGATAAAAAGGCCGATTAAGGAAGGTCTAAAAGCTAAAACAGGTGGGATTGAACTTCTAAATAAATTTTATGAGGTATTTCTGGTGAATATGAGAGATCTGGGATCTCCTGTTCATTCAAAGAACCTCCTTTTTAACGTTTTTAACGAATTTTCCGATTCTGCTAAAATATTCATTATTAAAAAAGATAACAAACCTTTGGCATGCAGTATGGTCATAGGCTTTAAAAATATTCTTGAAAACCCATGGGCATCTTCTTTGAGAGAGTATTCAAGGTTGAGCCCTAACATGCTTTTATACTGGAGCATGCTTGAATATGCGTGTGATAATAATTTCTCATATTTTGACTTCGGGCGGTCCTCTGTTGATGAGGGAACACATAAATTCAAAGCCCAATGGGGATCCAATCCGGAGACACTGCACTGGCAGTTTATCTTTATCAACAGCAAGGAATCTCAGAAAGAGTTTTCCGACAGCTCTAAAATGCAAAAAGCAGTCCGGTACTGGCAGAAACTGCCGGTGAGTCTGACAAAAATATTAGGCCCCATGATCAGAAAGCATATTGGTTTGTAATGTTAGATAGGTGACAGGATTTCTAATAATAACTCATGGCACATTTATCTCATCAAAAACTGCCAAGTACGTTTTACTGTTTTATACGATCGGTATGATTTTATCATCAGTTTTACCAATGAGCGACGCTCCAGACACGCAATGTTCTGGTCAAGGCTTGCACCATCAATCCAAAACCTTATTCATGTTCCAATGTTTATTGGCTTTACGTATTTGCTGAATTCGAGTGCTGGATGAATCGCAATTAAAAATTGCAATTCAAATAGGAGTCGTCATAGGAGTTTCTCTTATCATGGGGGTTCTCTTGGAAGGCATTCAAACTTTCATTCCCGGCCGCTATCCGGGGGGACTCGATATTATGCTCAATCTGTTAGGCGCATCTATCAGCATTATAATTTATCGTATTTTTCTACCCGGAAAAGTAAAAATAAATAAGGTAAACTTCTAAAATCAAAAAGTGAAAACTGAAGCCTATGGATATTTCTTTCATCATTCTTACCTGGAACTCTGAAAAACATATCTTTAAATGTTTAAAAGCACTGTTTATAGAAGCAGAGCAAAGCGAACTGGACTATGAAATTTACATCATTGATAATGGTTCAAAAGATAATTCGGTTTCTATTATCAATAGCTTCAAAACCAATTTCCCTCAAAAAATCATCCCCATTTTTTTGAATAAAAATATGGGAACTACATATCCTAGGAATATCGCACTAAAAAAAGCAACTGGTGATTTCATTTGCATTCTTGATTCGGATGTAGAACTTTCTTCAGGTGTTATTTTAAATTTGATAAGAACCATAAAAAAACAACCTGCAGCTGGAATGATTGTCCCTAAGTTAGTATACCCCGATGGAAGTTTGCAGAAATCAATTGATAAATTCCCGACAGTTTTTTCAAAACTTAAGCGATATTTTTTCCTAAAACAGATTGAAAATAAGGAACAAACCGCTAAATCTCCGACTGGCGTGTTTCCCGTTGAATATGCTATATCGGCCATGTGGGTTATCACACGGAAGGCTTTCGATCATGTAGGACTGCTTGATGAAAAAATATTTTACGCACCGGAAGATGTAGATTACTGTTACCGGATGTGGAAATCGGGTTATAAAATATTATATCATTCAGATGTTATGTCCGTTCATCATGCGCAGGAGATTTCAAGAGGATTTAAAATTAATATTGCCACTATCAGCCATCTCAAGGGCTTAATCTACTATTTTATTAAACACAAATATTTTTTCAAGAAGCGCGACATAAAAATTCCTGAAAACTCCGGGGGATTTTTAGATTGAAAACAAAAATAGCTATTATTGGAGCGGGATATTGGGTAAAAGCCTTGCCCGGAATTTTAACCAAAATTAGTTTTTTTTATGATATAACTTTTTTTATCCGTTAGGAGATAGACTGCCTTCAGGCATCTTGCCAATCAAATGACCTCAAAGAATTCCATGAATCCAAAGAAACCATCTGTCCTGATGCTTCTTTCCAATGCCTTTAATCCGGATCCACGAGTCCATCGGGAGGCAACTGCTCTTATTGAAAACGGCTACAGCGTAACCATTCTCTGCTGGGATCGTGACCTTAAAGAACTTCCTAATGAAAAGATAGATAAAATAGAGGTTCAGAGGATATTTGTAAAATCAACCCACGGCAGAGGAGGGACTCAGATATTTTTCCTTTTTATCTTTTGGCTCAAAGCCCTGCTCAAGGCGTTTTCACAGCCTGTGGACATTGTTCATGCCCATGATTTTGACACGCTGCCGCTGGGGTATCTGGTATCAAAAATTAAAGGAGCAAAGTTGGTCTATGATGCCCATGAGAGCTATATTGATATGCTCCTCAATGTCCCGCGTTTTATGAAATGGATAGTGTTTCATGCAGAGAACTGGCTCATGAAACGCACAGACTTTGTGATAACCGTAGGCGAGATTCTCAAAAAATATTTGATAGGAAGAGGTGCGAAAAAAGTCTGTGTTGTGGGAAATTGGCAGGATCCTGAGAAGTTTAAATTCGGTTCGGCCGAAATGACGAACGGCAGAAAACATTTGGGTATTTCGGATGATCAGGTGGTGATCGTATTCATTTCTCACCTCGGAACTGAAAGAAAGCTTCCCCAGCTTATCGAAGCAGTGAAACAGACACCATCTGTATTCTTGATCATCGGGGGTAATGGACCATGTCGTCAATTGGTGTCGGATGCAGCTGAGAGCTACAACAATATAACCTATTTGGGCTTTGTTCAACCTGCGACAATACCCTTTTATACAGCCCTGTCCGACATCGTGTTTTACGGGTTTGATCCCTCTGTTCCCAATGCTGCGTTCAGCGCACCCAACAAGCTTTTTGAGGGGCTTGCTGCAGGAAAAGCAATTTTAACGGGTAACTTTGGGGAAATTGAAAAGATAGTTCGGGAAACCAATTGCGGGATTGTTCTAAACGATTATTCAGTGGAATCACTTACGACAGCCATCGCGCAAATGGGTGCCGAACAAATTAGAGTCTTTGGCAAAAACGCGAAAAAAGCAGGTGAAACGCGCTATAATTGGGGGCAGGCGAAACGGGAGCTTTTTAAGCATTATGAAGGGCTTTAATTTCAACTGGCGTTTTCAAAGATGCAAAAAAGATTTTGACAAAGGGGAAAAATGATCTCCATGAAGTTATTAGCAAAAACATTTTTGTATAAGACCAGGATATACAAGTTGGGTCTTTTAAAAAATAATTTCCATATCCTACCTTATCACATGATAGTTGAGCAACCGACCGGGTTTTACCCGGAGACCGCTCTCAAAACTTTTGAAAAACAGATGGTCCATATTGCTAGAAACTACACGGTCGTTGATCTTAACGATTTGGTGGATCGGGTTAAACACAGAGAATCTCTTCGAGGCCTCCTTGCGATTACCTTTGATGACGGTTTCAGAGATAATTATGAAATGGCGTTCCCCATATTAAAAAAATATAATCTCCCGGCTACAATTTTCCTTGCTACCGAATATATCGAAAGCGGCAAGCCACCCTGGTTTATCACATTTCGCCAGGCTTTTATGAGTACCCGAAAAACTCGGGTCGACCTTTCTGTTGGTGAGACGCATCTATCTCTGTCTTTGGAAACTCCCCGGGAACGGATTGAAGCCGGCAACCGGGTAATGGCTGAAATCAGGCGTGCCACTAACGACATAAGACTTGCTCTGTTGTCGACGCTTTTCGAAAAGCTCGGGGCGGAGCATTCTCCTGATCTTGACGGAATGATGCTCACCTGGGACCACATACGGGAAATGTCATCAGCGGGAATATCTTTCGGTGCTCATACTGTAAGTCACCCTGTGTTGAGCAGAGTAAGTCTTGAAACAGCTGAAAAAGAGATTCTGACATCCAGGGAGGTTATTGAGTCTAAAATCCAAAAACCGGTGACAACCTTTGCATATCCTTTCGGGAAGACTGCTGATTACACCCCTCCGCTGATACCTGTTCTGGAAAAATATCATTTTAATTGTGCTGTAACAACTGAGACAGATATCAATCACCCCGATACATCTCTGTTTTCTCTAAATCGAAACTACCCGTGGGAAACTGCAGTCTTGTAACATGTGATTTCTACCTTCTTTATACACTCATATTGCTGATTAACAAAATTAAGACATATTCGAATGCTTTCTTCATATTTTTCTAATTATGAAAAATTGAAACTGGCGGTGGCTGATCCAACATTAATCAATTTATATATATGGTTGTTAATTCTTGGAATCACTGCATTGTCCATTAAAAAGCAGAAAACCGTGTTTCTGGATGTTACGCAGACCGATCAACTTCGGGGAATAGCCATTTTATTCATTGTTGTTGGGCATCTATGGGTTCATGTTTCATTTGAGAAGCCATCTATCATTTTAAGCGGTGATGGTGTCAGCCTGTTTTTTGTACTATCCGGCTTTGGGCTGACCAGATCCCACTTGAGGAAACCCTATTCGATTCGAAAATTTGTCTCCAAACGCTTTAGCCGACTTTTTATACCATATTGGATAGTAACCATTTTAATTTTGACGCTGGACTATGTATTGCTTAAAAGAACCTATGGATCTAAAGACATTTTAATGACATTTTTAGGTATCAATGTTGATGAGGCTACTAAACATATCGATTACGCCCGCTGGTTTATTACCTGTCTGATCTTTTGGTACGCAATATTCCTTTTAGCTTTAAAGCAAAAAAGTTATCGCCGGTTTCTCATGTGTATAGGCACTGCTTCAATTGTTGTTTTCCTTTTTGACTATTATGTAACAAAGTTTGGATGGTATAATATTTTTTCATTTTTTTTCGGGTGCTTTCTCGGGATACATTATGATGCTGTTCATGATGTTGCTCAAAATAAAAGGACACTGACAGCTATTATTTGTATATTGGGGCTTATCCTGGCGTTGTCATTTGATCTATTCTTAAAGGACTTATTAATAACGCGTCTGCCATATCTCGGGATTTTACTCGCAGGAGAGATTAAAAGTATTATTTTCAGTTTCTCGGTAATGATTGCTGTGTATTTTTTATGCAGTATTGGCGTGACTAGTCGTTTTCTAGCTTTTATAGGGACACTTTCTTATGAAATATTTTTGCTGCATGGCGCGTTTTTAATCAAATATAATTTTTTCTTCACAAACAAGTATCTGCCACTGACATTCGCCGTCTATCTGGCGTTTATTATTCTCCTTTCCTTCTCACTTTCTAAAATTTCAGACAGGCTCAATTTAGGTAATATTCCACGATGGCTGCAAACAAGAGTAGGCTGATATATATACTGCTTATAGTACTGGTTCTTCTGAGTTCATTTAATGGCTACTATTTTTTTGTCCGAACTCAGGCTGGGTTATCTTTTTTTAATCGTTTATTTGGGAAAGAAATAGATCCCATTTTTCAGTCTTCGTCTTATTGGGATTATATGGGGATCTATGAGTCACTAAACAGGATGGAAAAACGAAAGGATTTAGTAGTTTTTCTCGGAGATAGCATCACTGCAAGGTTCAAGGTGTGTGAGTACTTCCATCAGTATCCTGTTCTCAACAGGGGCATCTTTTCAGACACAACTGCCGGGCTGAGAAACCGTTTGGAAGTTAACTGTAACAACCTGGATATCGATAAATGTTTTCTGATGATAGGTCATAATGATCTTAAATATAGGCAAAACGACGAAATTTTAAATAACTTTGAGGATATATTGAACATCATTCATGCCGATAGAATTTATATAATCAGTATATTGCCTACAAGGGGCAAGACACCTGAGTTTAACCAGCGGATTATACAGGTAAACAGTCATCTTAAAAAGCTTGCAGAGAAATATGGTGATAATATGTTATTTCTTGATTTATACCCATATTTTGCCGATAAGCGGGGCGAAATGAAACAGGAATTTTCCAGGGATGGAGTACATCCGAATAGTAATGGATATAGAACTTTGGCTGTACTTATATCCCGGTATCTATAAATTAGTATCAGGTTGAATGTTATGCAGCATCTAAGACAACAAGCAGTTAAAAGCGTTTTCTGGGTGGGATCCACAAAAAGCCTCGGACAGATCATCTCACTGGTAGCTACTGTTTATATGATGCGGATATTGTCGCCCGCTGATTATGGTTTGATGGGTATGGCATTAAGCTATCAGGCTATCATGGTTGTGCTTTATGATATGGGGGTCGGAGTTGCGGTGTTGCAAAAACCGGAGCTGACAGAGGAGGACATGCATAGTGCCTTCTGGTTTTCCACCGGTATAGGAATCATCTTATTTGTTCTGAGTTGGTATGCAGCAATACTGTGCGGACTATTTTATACTAATGATAAAGTCGTACCTTTGATTCGGGTGCTCGCACTGAGCACAATATTTCTCGCAATTCAGGAAGTACCTTTCTGTGTCATGGCACGGCGTTTTGAATTTAAACGGCGTGGAATTGCTGAACTGACCGCCGGGCTGATCTGTATGAGTGTCAGCCTGATTCTCGCCATTTGTGGGTTTGGAGTATGGAGCCTTATTCTAGGTCAAATAGCACGCGAATTCTGTCTATGTGTTTTAATCCTTTATTTTTCGAACTGGAAAATCCGATTTTGTTATCGAGCCTCCAGTATAAGGCCTCTGCTGCGTTTTGGCATACCTATTACAGGCCAATCGGTGTTGAACTATTTCAATCTAAGCAGCGACAGCGTCATTATCGGGCGGTTCCTGGGCAAAAACGCCCTTGGCTATTACCAAATCGCAGTATCCCTTGCTATGATGCCAATACAAAAAGTGATAGTCATGGCTAATAAAGTGGTCTTCCCGGTATTTGCAAAAATTCAGAATGATGATGAGGAAACAAGAAATTATTTTTACAAAGTATTTCAACTCATCTCTCTATTTTCATTACCCATTTTTTTTGGTTTATTTTCAGTATCGAAAGAGGTCGTAGTGTTGATCTTGTCGCCTAAATGGCTTCCGGGGCTCTTTGTATTGCAGGTATTTTGCTTTATTGCGATTTTTCGTTCCTATGTGGGTTATTTTCAAATTATTTTGAAGGCAAGAGGAAATGCAGGCGCAGTATTCAGGTATTCGCTGTACTCATCTATCGTGCTTCCCATCGGATTCCTCGTAGGCGCTTATTTTGGCCTTTCAGGGGTCGCAGTGGCCTGGCTGATATGTTTTCCTGCTATGTTTATCTACCTTCTATGGCTGGTAAAAAAGGAAATCAATTTTTCATTAAAAGAGATGGTAAATAGAATTTATCACCCACTCATAGCATCTCTTTTAATGACTGCGTTTATATTCACACTGAAAAATAATATATTGAACCGATATCCCATGTCATTTCTCAGTTTCGGGATTGCAGTCACAATAGGAGTTGTTGTTTTTATAGGGTATTATGGTCTTTTTTCCAGAAGAACTTTTCAGGAGATCAGGCAACTCGGACAGGATCTTGTTGCATAGCAATCTAAAATAGTAATTTAAGTCCTGGATATAATTGACGAATAGTTAATCATATAACATGGCATAACTTGCTGTCCAACACGTAAGAAAAAATGAATTAGCATTATGAAAGAGGAGAGTATGTAATGGTGGATTTAAAAGAAGAAATTAGAAAGTTTATATTGGAGACATTTCCTGTAGCCAGAAAGAATAAAATTACGGAAGATTCGTTGTTGCTTGAAACAGGCATTATTGATTCCTTAGGCGTAATAGAGGTTGTAAATTTTTTAATCGAACAACTGGGGATAGAATTAGAGGAAGAAGATTTGACAATGGAAAATTTTGCTACGATTGTGTCAATAGTCAATTTAATTGAACAAAAGAGGAATGATAATTAGTTCGTTGCTAACAATAAAATTTGGATCCATTTCCAATGCCTGGAATATAAGGGGATAAAAAATGCAATATCTGATGCATCATCTACTTCGAGACAATGCTGCACTGTATCCGGAAAAAACAGCCATTATTCAGGAAGACAAACAATTTACGTTTAGAGAAGTCGATCAGATTTCTGATCGTCTTGCCTGGGCCATGTTAACCGCAGGTGTGGCGCGTTATGACAGGGTGGGCGTTTTTTTCGATCACAGACTGGAGCAGATATTTTCGTTTTTTGCAATTTTGAAAGCGCATGGGGTCTATGTCCCTGTTAATTCACAATTACTCGCGGGGCAGGTTGATCATATTGCCAGGGACTGTCAAATAACCGGTCTGATTCTGGATGCAGGCCGGCTTGAAATGTTAAAAGATGTGTTACCTGAATGGACTTGTATTAAATTTATTGTCGCACTTGGAGATATTCCGAAATGGGTTAACAGTTGTAAATTTCGAGTGATAAAGTTTGAAGAGATGTTTACAGATACTGCACCGGTCAATGCTTTACCGGATCTCGGAATCGGTCGAGATCTGGCTGCGTTACTTTATACCTCCGGTTCCACGGGGCGGCCTAAAGGGGTTATGATCAGCCACGATAACCTGATAGCCGGAGCGCAAACAGTTACGACGTATCTTTCCAATCGGCATTCGGATCGATTGCTCGGAGTTTTACCGCTTAGTTTTGATGCGGGACTTAACCAGTTGACCTGCAGTGCACTTCTGGGAATGACCTATGTGATGAAAACTTTCCGTTTTCCCGGGGAAATTGTAGATGTCTTGATCAGGGAACAAATCACCGGATTTGCAGGTATTCCTACCGTGTGGTTGCTGCTTTTACAGGTCGGTTCTCCTGTGTATAAAAAAACCTTTGAAAATTTGAGATATATCACAAATACAGGCGGGGTATTACCTGTTTCTGCCATAGATAAGCTTAAACGTGTCTTTCCGGAAACCCTTATTTTCCTGATGTATGGCCTTACCAGAAGCTTTTCGTTCGACCTACCTGCCGCCTGATCAGCTTGAAAACCGGCCAACTTCAATGGGCAAGGGTATTCCGGGAGCCGAAATACTGGTGGTTGACAAGGAAGGGAAATTATGCGGCCCAAATGAACCGGGAGAACTGGTTCATCGCGGGCCGACGGTTGCTCTGGGCTACTGGGGGAATGAGGAGAAGACAAAAGAGGTCTACAGGCCCAACCATTTTTTGCCTTCCGGACTTGAGCATACCGAACAGATCGTCTACTCCGGGGACATTGTCAAAAAGGACGAAGAAGGGTACCTGTATTTCATCGGTCGACAGGATCACATGATCAAGTGTTACGGCCATAGGATCAGCCCGGCTGAAATAGAAGATGTTTTTTATTCAACAGGAAAAATCAAATTAGCTGCGGCTATCGGCGTGCCTGATCCCATCAGGGGGCAAAGTATCAAGGTGTTTGCTGTACTCAATGATAATACAGTTTCAAGTGAAGAGGAGTTGATGGATTATTGCGCAAAAAAATTACCTCAATACATGATTCCACGAAGGATCGATATTGTCGGTGACCTCCCGCGAACCGGTTCGGGAAAAATTGATGTTGCGCTTTTAAAGAAAAAGGAACTAGAATAATGAGTAATAAAGATCATTAAGTCGAGATATTACCAGGGGAAAATAGTGATAAAGTCAAAAGCTCTTCAATCGGTGTTGGGAAAATATCAGATAGTCGATAATCAGTTAATGGTGGGTGGTCGGCCTGTTGGCGACTGGGCAATGAAATATGGAACGCCGCTATACTTATACGATACGTCAGTTATACATCATAAAGTAAACCTTTTCCGGAAAAATCTCCCTGATGCGATAAAGCTTGAATATGCTGTTAAGGCAAACCCAAACATAGATGTTATTAAAACAATGGTGCCACTTGTGGATGGCTTCGATGTAGCATCCATTGGGGAGTTTGACAGGGCTGTATCGGCTGGGGCAAACCCTGGCAGCATCAGTTTTGCAGGACCTGGAAAACGGCTGGAAGAAATTACCAGGGCAGTTGAGGCCGGTATCGGCTCACTGAACGTAGAGTCTGAACGTGAATTGGATCTGATAGCAGATACATGCCGGCGCCTGGGCAAAACACCTAGGGTTTCCATTCGGGTCAATCCGGATTATGAACTGCATGGCTCTGGAATGAAAATGACAGGCGGATCCAAACAGTTCGGTATTGATGAAGAACTTATACCTGATATTTTGAAAAAAATAAGTGGATTGCCGGTGGACTTTCAAGGTTTCCACATTTTTACGGGTTCTCAGAACTTGAATGCAGGTGTGATATGTACGACGCTTGAAAAATCATTCAATCTTGCTGAGCGCCTTTCAGGAGAACTGGCAGACAAGATCAAAATATTGAATTTTGGAGGAGGATTCGGCATTCCATATTTTGAAAATGATGAGCCACTGGATATAGAAAAAATCGGTAACTGCCTTACGATGCTAATTAATACATATCGTCCGCGTTTTCCTCATGCACGTTTTGTTATAGAACTTGGCAGATTTCTTGTAGGTGAGGCAGGTCTTTACTTGACCCGGGTTTTATATAAGAAAATCTCAAGGGGAAAGACATTTGTTGTTACCGACGGTGGTATGAACCATCACCTGGCAGCATCCGGGAATTTCGGCCAAATATTGCGGAAAAATTATCCAATTGTTAACGGGAATAAGGTCTTTGTTGAAGATACTGAACTCGTGGATGTGGTAGGCCCCTTATGTACACCACTTGATATTCTGGGGAACAAGGTTCACCTGGGAAATGTCAATGAGGGAGATATCATCGTCATTATGAATTCCGGCGCTTACGGATACACTGCAAGCCCGCTTCTTTTTCTGGGACATCCGCCACCCGGGGAAGTCATAGCCGCTTGATTCGCTTATATGCATGGACTGAATTCAAGAAAAAGACAAATTTAAATTGGGTTTAAGGACAATGTTTCTGAATAAAATAAAAAAAGGGATTGACGATCATGGTGTGATGATTTACTTTGTTTATGTGTTGAAAAGACTGTTGCATTCTGTGACAACGAAAGCATCAATTCAATTTGTCTATTTATATTCGGTACCTGTTGAATTCGATCGAAAAATCAAACTCCCAGCTTTTATGAAAAAAAATTTTAAAATATTGCTTTTGCAGCAGGATAACGAGATGCTTCATTGTCTTCCGCTCTCTCAAAAAACAATTGACTACCGATTTAAACAAAATGCGGTCTGCCTCCTGATCCTAAAAAAAGGGAAACCAATCGGTTATTTTTGGCTGATACTTAAACTTTATCAGGAAGATATCATGTACCTCGACATTCATTTAAAAGCCGAATCTGCCTGGGATTTCGATCTTTGGGTTCATGAAGATTATCGCCTTTCCAGTGCCTTTATGTTGCTGTGGGAAGCCGCCCTGGAATATTTTGCTGAACGGGGGGTCAAAAGTATATATAGCCGGATTTCAACAACAAATAATAATTCTGTCCAGGTTCATTCAAAACTTGGAGGCAGGATTATCAGCAAACTTCTTTTTTTCAGGGTAGGCGCTATAGAATTCTTACTGGATTTTGGAAAAAGACGTATGAGCATCCACACTCCGTTAAGAAGAAAAAAACTGTTATTGTAAATTCATCTCGAATAGGGAGACCTTAAAATGAAACGGGGAATATTTTTTCTTTTATTGTTATTTACATCTGTATTAGTAAAACCAAATAATAATTATGCCCTTTCTCAAGAGGAAATCGCAAAGCTTCCGCATATTAGTGCAGCAACCGCACTGATGCTGTATAGACAAGGAAAGATTATATTACTTGACGTCGGTGATGCTGTAGGTAAGACAGAATCAAAATTTATTGGTGCTTATTATTTTCCATCAAAAAAAATAGAAGGAGCTAAAATTAGACTGCCCAAAAATGTTATTATTGGCGTTTTTTGCGAATGAGGACACTGGGAAGGCAACAGCTCCCGTGGGGTGCTGGAACTTAGAAAAAAAGGATATAAAAACGCTGTTATTATTAAGGATGGTAATGTTGCTATGAAAAAAGCAGGCTTTATATGGAAGGAAAAGGATGGCATTCGCAGGCAATTGGGTGCAGATGGAAAAATCAAGCAATTAGGGAAATGAAAGGCCGCTTCTAATTCTAACCGGTCATGTTTTTTATCCCCCACCAGTAGAGTCACTAAATTAAGAGACAATTTTAATTTGTTGGATTGGTGTTATTACAATTTCAACTCTGTCGATAAAGGAGCTATAAACCATTGCCCTCGTATGGAAACCTTTGCATAACTTGTTGCAAAACACCCTGGAATAAAAAATTGAAAAACTATTTTATCTGGAAAAGTGCTAAAAATTGGATGTAGCAGAAAATATTAACGAGATCGGCTTTTGAATACAATATGTAATATCGTATAACTAATTGAAATAACTTGAAAAAGAAATCGTTTAATGGTAGAAGCTCCCTTAATAAAGCAAACAAGTCATCTGCATACTGGCTTCCGGCTCGTAGAGCGTGCCTGCAGCTCGTAGAGAGCACAAAGAGCGAGGTTCACAACAATCATCAAGAATACATGGGATACAATGTTCAGGCAGATGGCATTTAACCTGTTAGGAGTAGTAAACTGCTCACAGCAGTATAAAACAAGAGAGAAGTATGCCCTGAGACTAAAAAGGGGCAAACAGCCTGAATAATCAAGGAACATTGATTATAGAATGTGCAAAAAACAACATGTAAAACTTTAAAGGAGATTGTACGAAAAATTTTTTAAATTTTTTGATAAAAGGTGATTTTTACTTTTTTTCCTAAAAATTCAAAAATCTCGTAGGATAATTAATCATGATAGACACCTCTATATACAACCCGGAATACCTAAGGATGAAAGTTCCCCAGGTTTTTGAAATCGCGAAAAACGCACAGTCAATGGAAGAACTGAGGGATAAAATTTATAAATATGCCTTAAAGATGGAATATCTGACTTTTGATGATTATGGCAGTTTTGCCGAAGGCTCTATAATAAGAGTCAGGGATGAAGCCCATATTTTATATAGTCTTTTAATGCCCAGGTCAGAACAAAAGGCAGGTTTCTCAATGTTGAAAGCCATCATGGATATTGCAAAAGATGAACCAAGGCCTGATTTGTTGCCTGCATTTTATGCAGAGGTATTATTTTTACTCTTAGGGCTTGAAGGTAGGGGCCCCGGCAGTAAATTAGCTGATTTTTACATCAATCCCATAACTCATCAGGGAAGGGAGATGGCGATAGAGCGCTCGAGGCAATTGGATGAACTCGCTATGGAGGTCCAGATACGTTACAATAGATTTAGCTCAGGATTAGAAGAAGATTCAATATTACGTCGTGATAAGAGACGAGAAAAAATATTGCAATCTTTAAGTGCGGAAATCACTGAATGGAATGATTGGCATTGGCATGTGAAAAATATTTATCGCGACGCAGAGAAGATATCTGTGACGACCTCAATACCGGAAACAACAAGGAAATCTATTGAAAATGCGAGAAAAAATAAAATTCCTTTTGGGGTTACACCTTATTATCTATCACTTATGGATGATGAACCTGATTCCGGTAGAGATCGTTCGATAAGAGCTCAAGTACTTCCTCCTGAGACTTATATTGAACAATTGGCAGGTCGAGATAGGCATGATGGTTCAATGGACTTTATGCTTGAGGCCGATACTTCACCATCAGATTTAATTACCAGGCGATACCCTGGTATTTGCATATTTAAACCATTCAATACATGTCCGCAGATATGTGTTTATTGTCAGAGAAATTGGGAGATAGAAGATGCCATGCAGCCAGATGCCATGGCCACCAAACAGGAAATGAATAATGCATTGGAATGGATTCGCCAGCATCCCGCCATTCATGATGTATTGGTTACGGGTGGCGATCCACTGGCAATGAGTGATAGTAAGGTGGATTTTTTTATGAAGGAGTTATCTGAAATTTCTTCTATTGAAAGGATACGCATTGGATCCAGAACACTTGCAACGATGCCTATGAGATTTACAGACAGTCTTGTTGATATTCTGGCAAAGTATCGCGTGCCGGGGATAAGACAGGTAGCAGTTGTTACTCATATACAGCATCCATATGAAGTTACACCGGAAATGGCCCTGGCCGTTGAGAAACTTCGTAGTAAAGGAATCCCTGTGTACAACCAATTAGTATACACATTTTTTGTTTCTCGTCGTTTTGAAGCCTCCTATTTGAGAAAGATATTATCGCTTATTGGAATTGAGCCATATTATACATTTAATACCAAGGGTAAAGAGGAGACAATGGATTACAGAGTCCCGATCGCAAGGCTTCTTCAGGAACAGAATGAAGAAGCAAGATTATTACCTGGGTTAACAAGAACAGATGAAGCAGTTTTTAATATTCCAGGTCTTGGTAAAAATTATCTAAAAGCAAGGCAGCACAGGGATATAATCTCCATTGCTCCAAATGGCAGTCGTATTTATGAATTTCATCCATGGGAAAAAAATATTTCAAACATAGTTAAAACCTATATTCATGAGGATATACCTATTCTTGATTATCTTATGAAACTGGATGCACTTGGTGAGGATACCCCATGAATATGAAACAATTTGGTATTATTATTGATTTTTACTTTTTTTCCTAAAAATTCAAAGGTCTTGTTATCACTAAGGCAGTATTGTTTTTAATCAAGAAATCGAAACGTATTTCGTAGCTCAACCGAAAACTTAATAAACAAATGACTAAGGGCTTTTTATGATAAAATATCCTGTCTACAAGCAAGCCCCGGCTGTGGTGATCAATGCCGGAAACTCCAATGGCTACGGTGTTGTGATTAATCTGGGACGAGAGGGCGTTCCCGTTCTCTCCGTTGACTTCAACCCTCAAAACCTTTCCTTTTATTCAAGATACGCAAAACGTGTTATAAGTCCGGACCCCAAAGTTTCCGAGAACGAATACATCGATTTTCTTGTGGACCTGGGCAAATCATTATCCCCCAAGCCAGTCCTTTTTGTTACCGGCGATGAAATGGTATTGGTCATCCTGGCGCACAGAGACAGGCTGGAGCCTTACTTCCATATGCCCATGGCTACCCTGGATGTTTCGAGAAAACTCCTTGTCAAGAAAGAGTTTTATAATATGCTCGAATGAGTTTGGTGTTCCTCATGCCAAAACCTATTCACCTCATGACCTTTCCGGCGTTAAAGCAATCTGTGATAGTCTTGATTACCCCTATATCTTAAAGCCATCCAGAGCAAGCAATTTTGCGACCAGATTTCATAATAAATGTCTTCGTGTCGATTCTCCTGAAGCACTCATAAAATGCTATAATGATGTAACTGCTCAAGACAAAGACCTGATCATTCAACAGGAACTTCTGGGGACAGAAAGATATCTCGTATATACCTGCCTGGATTCATCTTCAAACCCGCTGGCAGTGTGTTGTTATAAAAAAAACCGGATTTTTCCTATCGATTACGGCAATGCGTGTGCATGTCAAACAGTATGGGAACCCGGTGCTGTTGAAATAACGCTAAATACTTTGAAGAAGCTGGGGTACCGCGGCCTGGCTGAGGCAGAGGTACAGCGCGACGGACGAGACGGGTGCCTGAAGCTTGTGGAGATAAATGCCCGTTCCACAACAGAAACAAGATTGTCCGCTCGGTGTGGCATGAATATGGAGTATCTTGCATATCGGAATGTGTTGGGTATGGAGATCAGTAAAATTGCACCGGCCCAATTGGGTGTTAAATGGTTTGATATTATCATTGATATTCAGTCCATATTTTTTCCAAAAGGCTATTTGTCAGAGGGGCGGATTTCTATAAAACAGTGGCTGCTATCATACCGGGGCGAAAAGGAGTATGCATTTTTAGCATGGGATGATCCGCTGCCGTTTATTATATTATTCTCCCGGTTTTGTCTCGGGATTGTTCGAAAAATTAAAAAGCGGATCGTACCCTCATCAATACTCCGCCGGTTTATTGGAAACAGTAAAACTCCGCGACCCAAATAGCCAATGGCTATGTCCCAAAAGGTTCTTATGAATTTAAACCCTTTTATTGAAATCATTAGGAGGTATTCATGGGTGCGATAACTGGAATATTAAAAAAAACACATACTGCAGAAGACAATCAGAATAATCTCAGCCGGATGCTGGATACCATGTCGCATCGAGGGAAATTTTGCCATCAGACTACAACTAATGATGTGTATTTGGGTGGAGTTCTCCATAATAACCATCCAGGTGATCTCGAAGGCAGAGCATTTTTTCAAGCCGACGGAGTTTCGGTAATAATGGATGGTGATATTTTTTCCTTTGATGGGGATACTGAAGGAGACGTTTCTTTGGACACTCCTGCCCAGCTTGTTCATTCACTCTACCGCGCTGATGGAGTTGATTTTACAAAACGAATTGACGGCACATACACCATTGGGATTTACGATTCTTCTGAAAAACGGTTGCTCCTTATTCGGGACCGTCTGGGTACTAAGCCCCTTTTCTATTATGCCGATAAAGGGGAATGTCTCTTTGCCTCTGAAATCAAAGGAATTCTGGCAAGCGGACTCTATCAAAAGAAAGTGGATCTTCGAGGACTGAATTATTTTCTTTCTTATGGTTATACACCCAATCCCCGGACAATGTTTGAATCTATCAGGCAGGTTAAACCTGCAAGTGTAACGATTATTCAGAACGGGAATGTAGCTGAAAAACAATACTGGCGGTTTAAATATGCGTACGATGGGGCCAGGCGTGATGACAGTTATTATATCGCGCAATATCAGGAAATTTTCCGAAGTGCCGTAAAACGAAGACTTCAAAAATATCCCGATGCCGGCGCTTTTCTAAGCGGCGGACTTGATTCAAGCGGTGTTTCCGCGATAATGCACGAATTAAATGGTAGGCCCCATAAGGTGTTTTCAGCAGGATTTCACGAAAAAGCATATAACGAGATCGATGATGCAAAAGTGGTTGCTGATGCGTTTAAACTGGAACATTTTACTACTTTTATTGATTTTAAGGATAATTTCCCAAAACTGCTCGAAAAGCTGGTTTGGCATCATGACGGACCTTTTTCGGATACATCCGCTATTCCTTCCTATTATGTCGCTGAGCTTGCAAGAGCTCATGTCGATACTGTATTTACAGGTGATTTCCCTGACCAGTTGATTGGCGGCTCCGGTCACCAGGCTTTTGCCCTTGCCCGGCAGATCAATGACCCTTTTTGGAAAAAAGTACTACGAAATGGTGTTTTTAATAAATTGGTACAATTGATTCCTTTTTCCGCCCCAGGCACCAGTGTTTCCGACAAAATAAAGCGGGCCCTTTACCGGGAAACCTTCTCGCTGGAAAAGCAGCGTATTATTATGAGCATGCCGATCCCCGCTCATTTGAAGCGGAAGCTTTACAACGCAGAGTTGCTGGCCGTCAATGACGCCCATGACCCCATGGCATTAGCCAATCAAATGTATGAAGACGTAAAAGATGAAGATTTACTAAACAAAATTTTATATTTTGATATTCACTCCTATGCGGCGGACGATTTAATGGTCAAAGTGGATCGCATGTCTTCGGCCCACGGCCTCAACACCATCAGCCCTTTCCATGACAGGCAGTTTGTCGAATTTATAGCAACTTTACCTGCCGATATGAAAATCAGGGGCGAGAATCGGAAATATATAATGCGGGAAGCCCTTCGGTCCATTCTTCCTGAAGCTACTTTAAGTAAAAAAAAGCAGGGTTTTGCCATGCCAATTGGAGCGTGGCTGATCCAAAACCTTTCCAGTTATGTCCGGGAAATACTCCTTGATTCCCGGACTCTGAATCGAGGCTATTTCAATCGGAGTTTTCTTGAGAAGAAGGTTGGGGAGTTTCTGTCTGGTCAAACTGATTATGCAAGTGGTTCTGAAATGACGATAATCAGCCTGATTACTTTAGAACTCTGGCACAGGGTATTTTTAGATATCTAACAAAACAGAATGAAAAATGTAACATCATACTCATATAGATAAGTTATGCCAAAAATCAAAATACTTCATGTCTTTCACTCTTTTAATATGGGCGGATTGGAGAATGGTGTGGTTAACCTGATTAACCAATCAAATCCAGATAATTTCCAGCACGAGATCTGCTGTTTTACCACCACTGGGGTTGCTGAGAAACGACTTGAAAAGAAGATTCCCCTCTTTGAGATGCATAAGAGAGAAGGGAACGATTTGAAAATGATTTGGCGTCTCATAAAGCTTATGAAGAAAAGGCAGCCACATATAGTGCATACTCGAAACTGGGGAGGCATTGACGCAATTGTCGCGGCGAAAATGGCCGCCGTCCCCCGCATTATTCACGGAGAACATGGCTGGAATCTGGACGACCCGTTGGGCCAAAATCTAAAGCGCAGACGGATTCGAAGGTTTCTTTCGCCACTGGTTAATCATTTTGTTGCAGTATCTGCAGATATTCAAAATTGGTTGATACAGGATGTGGGGATAAAAAAAGAAAAAATAAGCGTAATTTTGAATGGTGTAGATACTGAGAAATTTCGTCCCCGGGAACAAACAGACCTGAGACAGTCACTTGGTTTTTTAGCATCTGAGTGCATAATCGGCTGTGTTGGACGGTTTGATCCGGTGAAGAATCACCGACTTCTTATAAAAGCATTTTCAAAACTGAACTATACGCTACGTCCCATGCGGCTTGTTTTTTTGGGTGATGGTCCTGAAAGAGCATCTCTGGAAGCTCTTGGAAACGAACTTCATTGTCATGACCGGATTCATTTTCTTGGCGAACGAGATGATGTGGCAGACATTTTGCGGATGATGGACATATTTGTTTTGCCTTCCAAAAGCGAAGGCATCTGTAATGCTCTGTTGGAGGCTATGGCGACTGGACTTCCGATTGTTGCTACTGCAGTGGGCGGCAATACTGAACTTATTCAGGATGGTTCCACCGGCCTGCTTATTCCCTCAGATGATGAGGATGCAATGGCCAGTGCCTTAAATAGTTTTCTCAATGATTCACCAGATCGGCGAGAACAGATTGAGCAAAATGCCCGAAAACGGGCAGAGAAAGAATTCTCCCTGCGCTGTATGATTGAAGCGTATGAATCGCTGTATGCATCCTTAACATAGTTTTCGTATCGGTATTATGAATTATTTGTTTAGCGTTGGCCCTGCTGGATAGAGAAAAACATGAAAGTCCTGGTTTTTACTAATTTGTTTCCCAACACTGTTTTTCCTAACCACGGTATTTTTACCCAACACCGTATGGGGAGCTTCAACCGCATGGCAGGGTGTGAAATCAAGGTGGTTGCACCGGTTCCATATTGTCCGCCATGGTCAATTTTCGGCAGGTGGTTCTCCTATTCAAAAATAAAAAAATTCGAACAAATCGACGGTATTGACGTATTCCATCCCAGGTATCCCATGATTCCAAAAATAAGTATGCCGCTTCATGGGGTATTGATGTTCCTTTCTTCTCTCAGGCTTGTAAAGGAAATCCACCAGAAATTTTCCTTCGACCTCATTGATGGTCACTTCCTCTATCCGGATGGATTCGCGGCGGTTCTTCTGGCAAAAGTCATGAAAAAGCCGGTGGTTCTTTCGGCTCTCGGATCCGATATTCATGAGTTCACAAAATACAAGCTTATCAGACCTATGATCCGATATGCCACAACCAGATCCAATCACTGTATAACTGTTTGTAATGCGTTGAAAAAGGAAATCCAGGAGATGGGTGTATCCGAAGAAAAGATCTCTGTAATTCCCAGCGGTGTTGATACAGAACAATTTAGGCCTGTTGATAAGACAGCTATGCGAAAAGAGCTGGGGATCGCTCAAATAAAAAGGTGATTCTTTCTGTTGGTTCCCTCATCCCCTTGAAAGGTTTTCAGACTATCATCGAAGCACTTCCAGGTATTCTCCGCAATGATAACAGCATTGAACTTCACATCATCGGAGAAGGCTCATATCGAGACACCCTTTCGAAACTGGCCTTATCCAAAGGTGTTAGCGGGCATGTTTTTTTTGCAGGGTACCGGCCTAATAGCGAGCTAGTAAAATGGTATAACGCTGCTGATCTCTTTTGTTTGGCAAGCTTCAGGGAGGGGTGGCCGAATGTTGTCATGGAAGCCCTGTCATGCGGGACGCCGGTTGTGGCTACCCGGGTTTTTGGCACCCCCGAGATACTGACTTCCTCCGATCTTGGAATTTTGGTTGACCCTACGCCGGAGTCCATCAGGAACGGCCTTCTGACAGCATTTAAGAGGGATTGGGACAGGCAAAGGATTTGCACTCATATGGCAACACATACCTGGCAAAATATCGCAGGAAAAATTAATCTTGTATTTCATGAAATTCTTAGTCAGGAATTAGAACATAAAAAGCAAAGTGCCCAATATCAAACTGACTTTGCAGATCGCAAGAGGAAAAATCTATGACTGGCTTAGCCATGTGTTTTCTTTTTTTCGCATTATTTGTGGCAGGATTTTTTAGACCGATTTTCAGTATATTATGCTATCTGATTATTTATTGCGTTTACAATCCAGATGTTTGGTGGGTTATTGAAACAAAGGCTCTTTTTCCCCGTCCTTCATTAATTGCAATGATATTTATTATAGTCGCAAGTCTAATAAATTCCCGAAAACTAAATTGGACTTTTTCCAGGAAAGAAATTGAATTCTATGTTTTTCTTGGAGCATGCTGGATAAGTACTCTAGTATTTGGTGTGTTTTTAGAAGCAGACAATTGGATGTACTTACTGAAAATTACAAAAATATTTATATTTATCTTCTTTTTTATTAGAATTGTAAATTCTATGGCAGATTACAAGTTGGTAGTTTTCACATTTATTTTTTCGGCCTTGTTTTTATCTTATGAAGCACATTTGGCTAGTGCTGTTGGTGGACGAGTAGATACAATCGGAGGCCTTGATTTTGGCGAATCAAACGGTTTGGCTGCATTTTTATCAATCGCGGTTATATTTTTGGCTTTTCAGTTTTTAAATAGTGGGTGGTGGAAAAAAATATTTTATGTAATAGGGATTGCTTTTATAAGTGATGCCATAATCCTTACTGAGTCTCGTTCTGTTTTTATCGGAGGAGCTCTAGCTGCTGTTTACATCCTATTCAGACCGCCACCAAAAAAAACCAAACAGATCTTTTTCTATTCGATTCTTGGAATTATTATGTTTATTAGTTTGATGGATCAAAGTTTTATTGAAAGAATGAATACTATCACTGAATATGCTGAAAAATCGAACTCATTTGATATAAACGAAAACAAACCTGTTGACAGATTAGACTTCTGGCGTGCTTCTATTCACATATTTAAAGATCACCCAATGGGAATTGGCGTCTTTAATTTTCATAAGATTGTACCACAATATGATCCAAGGAATCCAGGGATGGACGCCCACAATACCTATGTGCTTTGCTATAGTGAGATAGGTTATTTAGGCATTATTGTTTTTTTTATCATTATTTTCGAAACAATATTTCAGATTCGCCGAATTTCTGTTATAGCTCGGGGAACTAATCATATAACGGAATTTATTTCCTATAATACAGCTATTGGAGCCATTCTTATTATTTATTTTTCTAGTTATATGATGACACATAGCATTCTATATACAGAAATTTTATGGGTACTGTTATCGATGCCAATCTGTTTGGAGAATTCGATTCGCAACTCTCTGGATAATGAACAGTCAATTATCGCTCATGAAATTGTAAATTGAACTATTAGAACGACAGACCGTCATGAATAATTCATAGGTCTCACAACGCCCAACGCCATGTACTTCATTCCTCAAAAAGGGAATTCTTATCAACTCAACGAGATGTAAAATCAATGTCAAATATATGTCTCAAAAATCATACATAGTCTGCGATCCCTGGAGTTTCAACATGAAAATCTGAAAAAATAAAATGATTTTTAGCTTCCTGTAATTATTTGAAAAATTAAAAACTAGAGCCGAGATATTATAATATTTTGACCGATTTAATCACAGTGGCAAGAGATTTGCTTATCTTTCAGATAGTATTAAGTTTTTTCGGACTAATTTAGTATTTTTTATAATTCCAGAACTGACGAAATCTGTAACCCAAAAAGATTCTGTCACTCGAGCTTAAATCTTTTATCGATCTGGAAAAACGGAGATAACAAGAATGATATCACACAGAAAGTTTATTTGTTTAATGACTCTATTTAGTCTGTTAATACTGCCCGTATCGGCGGTAGCTGATGATGTCGCTGCACCGCAAGCCCCACAAAATCTCAAAATAAGGTCTCCTCTGGGGTATAATACCGATACACTGAGATCTGGCGGGGGGATAATTGTCCATATTGTTTGTGTAGGATGGACAGCAGCGGAAAGGTCGGATGCCGAAACAGCCGGTGCGGACATAAATGACAAAGCCTTTTCTACCACAGGCACCACACCAGAGAAAAATCCGTTTTTCACGTACCGAAGTGAATTTACAGTTTACCGTACTACAATTGATTCGCCTGTCTCAGGGCAATCCATTACAGACGCACAGTTTCAGGATACTGTTTCTGCCGCTGAAACTGCTGGTGGTTTTACTAATGATTTTATGTTGATAAGAGAAAATATCAGCGATCAGAATGTCCAGGGCAATAATTATTCATTGCATGGAAATGGACTTCAGTATGAAATAGATAATTCGCTAACTGGCGCACCATTTGCATATGTCGCAGCACACGAGTTGGCACATCTTGTATCTTATAAATGGACAACCCATGAACCTGTTGATTCTTATGATAATGTTGCTGTTATTGGTGATGAATACACTAACTCAAGTTCACTATGTTATGGGATGTCACGTTATTATGTAAATATCCATGATAAATTAAATAATGAAAAATGGAGTGACCTTGTATCAACAGAACCCGTTTTAGGCGGGGAGTATTGTGATCGATATCTTTTTAGGCCAGAATCTAATTGCTGGATGCGTGAGACAAGTACTCAGTCAGTAGGTTTTTGTCCTGTTTGCAGGGCTAATCTAACTTATGCCATACAGAAGCATAATCATTACAGTTCCCCTCTTGGTCACAATCCTCCTACAATTACAATGGATGGAACAAACTATGTTGAAAATAACGGTTCATATACCGGACAAAAGACAATTACAGTTAATGTTGCAGCGGTTGCGAGTGGTGCCAATGTCTATAAAGTTGAGTGGTATATTTCTCATTATGACACAGTAAATCAAACGTCTGAAATCGGGTCATTTATGCCTCACAGCGTCTATATTGATCATAGTGGCAATGCAACATCTACTTGGGTATGGGATACAACAAAATATCCTAGTACTGGTCCAAACGGCTACCCTGAATATTCAATTACTATTATATTATATGACACTTACTACAATTCATCTAAGAAAACTGTCTATGGAATGAATGTAAGCAACCCGATTTTGGGAGAAGGCTGCACGACAGCTTATGTAATAGATCGTGACTGTGATGGTTACGGGGTTAGTTCCAAAATGGGGCCGGATGCAGATGATACAGATAAAGACATCAACAACCCTTTCACTATCTGGTCGGATTTCGGGACAGGTGGAAAATTTGATAGTTTGAATGAGTTTTTAGCTACAAAAAATATCACCTGTGACAGGAAATTTTACATCGACACAAAATATGGAACTAAAAGTGGTACAGTTAATAATATAAATGCTCCTTACGATCAATGGGAAAGTATGCGGGCTTTGATTGACAGTGAACACGGTCAACCCGGTGATTGTATAATTCTGAGAGGTTATGATGGATATACATACTCATCTGACTCTAATTTCATTTATTTTTATGGCACACCACCTGATGGTACGGCGGAAAAACCTATCACGATACTTCCCTATCCCGGTGAAAAAGTAAATATCAGTGCTCCTCGATTCTATTCAAATTCCTCAACTGATCCAACTAAATACTGGACAATTAATGGCATGGGAGGAGGTTTTTATCTTCCATATAATTTAGGGTCTACCCCATTAGGACAAAGAATAAGTTTTGGTCAACATGAACATTTCAATATCTATGAAACAGAAATAGAAAATGCCTTTTGGGGCATTAGTGGATTTGTTGATTTGCACCATATAAACATTGAGAGAAACGTTATTCATAGTAATAGTTCTGGTGATGAACATTTAATATACCTTGGTTCCAGAGGTCCAGCTTATCCATCATCAGATGGTGCGAATACAGATATAGTAATTCGTCAGAATATATTTTATGCCGGTGCGGGTTCGGGAGCTGTTCACCATAACGGTCCTATTGATGGATTATTGATAGACAAGAACATATCTCATACTAACAAAACATGGACTTATGGTATATTAAATGGTGGGACCAATATCACATTTACTAATAATGTTGACTTTAACAATTGGGAGTTCATTCGATTTTTTTGGTATAACAGTGATACTGGAGGCGGATCTGTAGCAAGTTATCCATCTCCGCTTGTCAATTTAACAATATCCAACAATTCAATATATCATGCTTCAGATGATAGCTATGCTACAAATGATTATGCGGGTAATTATTCCTCTATATTTTTTAATGACTATATCGACTTTAATTCCAAAACTGAAACATGGACTTCATCTACATCTTACGACTCTGATGTAAGGGTGACCCCAACTATCCCGAATGGTTGTTTTTATGAAAGTCAAGCCTCTGGAACATCAGGTTCAACTGAACCTTCATGGGCAACAACTTCAGGAGATTTAATAATAGACAACGATATAAGGTGGACAGCCGTTTGCCATGACTATCAAGGTTTATTTTCAAATAATATTATAACAAACAATATCTTCCAGCACGTTGGACGGTCCGCAACAACTGGCCCGATTTTTTATTGGACCAGTGGAATAAACTATATGTTTGATACTGACACTACCGCACCAACAATAAGTTACAATGATATGTATAGAGAAGACGGTGAACCTTATTATGCCGGATTTGAAGATGGTGCTGTAAAAAAATCTTTTTCTGATTTTGAAGCTTACGATACGGTATTAGGATTATCTGATAAATGGCATGATAATTATAACGCTGATGTTGGATATGTGGCAGCATCTAATAGTTATGTAACGACACCATGGAAGTTTGATTTGCATACAGGGCCTTACCCGAAGAACAAGGGAACTGAGACTGGCGCACCTGCAGATGATATAACCAAAAAGAATAGGCTTGGGCATGATTTAGGAGCATATGACTATTAGAGCTTATTGCTATTGTTACGAGTTGAATTTGGGAATTTAAATCAAGCATTGCCTTGCAGTTTTAAACAATCACCATAAAATAAAACGCACTATCATCTTCTAGGGAAGCTTGTGCTTTTGCTTCCCAAAACAACCTATCTGTTTTCAGCATCAGCCCGAACCGATGGTGAGAATAGACACTACCCGTAAAAATTGAGCATCGGAATATCTTTAAAGAAGTTTTTAAGTCTGCCAATGTATGACCTCCCTCCTGATCATTCTACCTTCTCCTGGTTTAGGAGCAGGCTGACAAAAGAAGCAATGACGAAGCTGAACAGTGCAGTACTGCAGGGATTTGAGAGTAAGGGTTTAAGTATAAATGAAGGCATAGCAGTAGATGCCCGATTGGCCTCTGGCTCGTAGAAAACAGGTTAATGTATTTTGTATATGCAATAGAAAGTATCGGCAACGAACGAATCTATATTGGGCAGAGCAATAATTACCATCGAAGATTATTGGAACATAATAATGGAGCTATACTGTCGACTAAAAATGATAAGCCTTGGCAATTGATTGCTCTTCAAGAGTTTGATCAAAGAAATGAGGCGAGGTTGAAAGAAAGACAATTGAAAAAATCAGAAGGGCTGCGAGATAAATGCATTGTTGATCACGCCTACGGCTCGGAGAGTTAAGTCAGCGAGCAGACCAATAAGTAATGATGAGTCAAAGAAACAAAGAGATAATCGTGAAAACAGTTGAGGGTAAGTTAGATAAGAATGGTAATGTCCTGAAATTCAAAGATCGCAATGTTTGAGGAAGGTAAGGAAGAAAATAGAAGAACTGTTCCAATTATATTCAGATCAATGTAAGTCAACAGGAATAAAATTGTATTATCAAGGAAAAAAATGGACCCTAAAAAGCTCAACGAACTTAAAGAAAAATTTATACAAAAAATAAATACTGCTAAGACTGATTTGTTAATTAAGTTCCCTATACAAAGCTATATTGAATATATCAATGAATATCCTACATGTCAGAAGTATGGGGATATAAGCTCAAAAGTTGAAGGTTATTGCTCAGACATAATAAATTATAGCAATAAAAAAACAATGGCGATTTACCATAAACTTTTATTGGTAAATTTATTACTTGATGCAGAAGTAAAAATAAATAACAACAAAAAGTTAACTCCATATATTAAAAATTTATATTTTAAAAACTTCACAAGAATAATATCGAACATGGAGAGCGATCAAGATGTAGATAACTATTTATATCCGAATGATAAATTTCATAAAATTTTATCGATTTGTAGCCTAAGATTATTGCCGCTCGGTGCACAAAAGATTAATATACAAGGTTTTTCGCGACAGTTTCTTTTTAAAAAAGGAATCGGACAATTAATTAAAGGTATATTTTACATTTTATTCGACCTAAAAGGGTCAACACCTCTTTATGAAATGCATACAGATTCAAATGATCCAGATTTAATGAGCAAGTTTAATGAAAAAGGATGGATAGATTTCTATAAAAGGGTAGCGGATTTATTAATATTAAATCCGCAAATAAAAGGAATATTTGGTAGTAGCTGGTTTTTTGATCCTCAGTTAGGAGAAATAAGCCCTAGACTTGATTACTTACGAAAGATTGTTATTAAAAATGGAGGTAAATTATTTTTTATAGGCACTGAAAAAAGTTCTATACAGCTTGCTATATTGAAATCAAAAACAAGGAAAAATCTGTATCAAGAAGGTAAATATGTCCCTACTAATTATATGGTAATTTGGTCACGTGAAAAACTAATAAAATGGGCACAAACAATAGATTACTATTATGATTGAACACTGTTTTGATAATGGAATAAAATAATCATGATTAAAAAAATATTTTACTTAATATTTGTTATTTTTAAATGGTCGATAACTTATTTAACTTATAAGTATAAATATAAGGATACCCCTATAAATATTCTTTTTTGTATGGTTGATCATTTTGAGCCAGGTAGACAAAAGGCTACTTTGGAAGTAGAAAAAAAAAATATCAATGATTGTATAAAAAAGTATCCTAAATTAGCAAATAAACATAAAGATTTCTACGGGAATATTCCCAAACGAACATGGTTTTTCCTGCCTTATCATCATAGGTACGGAAATTTAAAAAAATTGGTGCAATTATGTCAAGAAGGATATGGAGAAATTGAGCTTCACCTTCACCATGGTAAAACTCAACCCGATACTGCAGAAAATCTAGAAAAAACAATCAAACAATGCCTAATAGATTTTGGGGAATTCGGTATTTTTGGAGCTGAAAATGGAGAAAAAAGATATGGATTTATTCATGGTGATTGGGCTCTAGATAATTCTCTAAACAACCAATATTGTGGTGTAAATAATGAAATAAGTATTCTCAAAAAAACAGGGTGCTATGCTGATTTCACTTTTCCTGGTCCAATTGATGCCACCCCAAGACAAATTAACTCTATTTTTTATGCAACAGATAACCCTGAGAAACCGAAATCCTATAATACAGGGACACCAGTTCATGTAGGTGGGAAAGTTGCTGGTGATTTAATGATAATCCAAGGACCTAAGCATCCATTTTTTTTTAATAATAAAATTACAGGCCTACGTGCTCCTGGTGATGATATTTGCGGAGACCCAAGAGTTGATTCAAAAAGAATAGACTCTTGGATAAATACAGGTATTCACATTAAAGGTAAAAACAATTGGGTAATTGTAAAAACACACACCCATGGAGCGGCATTTGGCAAAGCTGTATATGGAGAAGAAATGGATTCTATATTTAACTATTTAGAGAGCAAGTACAATGACGGTACGAAATATATTCTTCACTATGTAACAGCAAGGGAGTTGTACAATATTATTAAGGCTATAGAGGCAGGTGAAAAGGGATCAAATCCTGAAGAATACAAAGATTATATTATAAAAAAACCCTCATATGATTCTTCGCCTGAAATTATGTCATCTTCTGTTTATTTGAAAGAATTAATAGAAAAAACATTTAGAGGGTAATGATACTTTTAAACAAAGCTTATTTATAAAACATTGCTGTCCAAAATAAAATAAATCCAAAAATTAAACATTGATATATCAACGTGTTAAGTTTTCAAAAATAAGATTTTAAAATCAGGTTACCCTCCGGTGATTAGCTAAATTTTATTCGCCTGTCCAAAACCTGGCAATGTTAATTGGACAAAGGGTGTTACAGGCGGGACACCGAATGGATTATGCAGCCAATCAGTTAAATCCCTGTAAGTAAACAGATTCAGCCTTAACATTGTAGCCAGATTTGATAGCGACCAATTGGCCTTTGAAAGATAGTGTAAAAATTTAAAAAGAAGAAGTGAGATTAAGGCTGTCCAAATCTGGATACGTAATGCATTCTCACTGGTTCCTACAAAAGTTTTAACTTTCAGATGTTGTTTTAATGTTTTAAAAAATACTTCGATTTCCCAACGGTCTTTATAGATTGAAGCTATTGTGGTGGAACCAAAAATTAAATGGTTTGTAAGCAAAACGATTTCACGATCATTCTCTTTGTCCCACACGATTATTTTTCTCAGAAGATAAGGGCACTTTTCTTTTGCTTTAGGTCCGGTAAGGCGGATAAGCTGATCAGAGAGTATTGAGCGATTCAAGGGGACATCATATTCCTCAACGACGTCATAAACAGCATTATCTTTGAGACGGGTGACAAAAAACACTTCATTCTCCGTCCATTGACCGAAGAGGTTGTAGTCGTTATAAGCTCTATCAAAAGCTACGATAGATCCTTTATTAAGGGAAAGCCATTTCGCAACCGTTCGATCATGGCGTTTAGCCGGGCTAATGTGTACAAAAGAAGGCATATAATCATCATGATCTAATAGCACATGGACTTTAACTCCCCCTTTGGCACGTCGGAACTTCGCCCATGGAAAAAGATTCAAGCAAAGAGATATAGTCGTTGAATCAAGGCTGAGTAATTTATTCTTGAACCGAAATTTCTTTTTTCTTGCGCCGAGGTGGCCATTTTCTCGAAACCTCTTCATCATCGTCCAGAACAGATCTTCATAAAGCGAAGAAGGTCGATTTTGATTTGCATAAGAAAGTGTGGATTTATTTGGACCCCTGGCAACCCCAAGATGTTTTAATTTTCCAAGACAGCATGCCAGGCCTCCGCAGATCTCACGAAGAGAATCAGCATGGGCAATATGGCAGAAAAGCATCGATACCAATTGTGTCCAGCAGGAAAATCCTTTGGCATGACGTTCTGCATTATGTTTGGATACTAAATGCATAAATTCTGTTTTGGGAAAATGTTTTAGTAATTGACTAAATAAGCTGGCTACCTTTATCATAGCTTCGGCCCTCCTTTTTGATTGTATCTTTTGTTTTTGTTGGTACTTAAACTTAAAACACAATCCAGGAGGGCTGTCACCCTAATTTCCGTTTAGATTTCCTATTTTGGACAAGAGTGATCTGAAATGATAAAAAGAAGGTTTACCCTACGAGCAAAGAGTAATATTATAATCCAGTGTTAAAAGAAGACTATTATACAACAAGGTGACTCTCGCTTTAGCACATCTGTGGTGAGATTGAGAGCTTCAATATGGAATTTTTCAGGATCGGCTGAAAAACAATTACTGGACAAACTAATCAATGACCTGATTCTCAACACTCTCGAAATATCAATGAAAAAACTGTATTTTATATGTGTAGTTATAATTCTCATTCTATCATGCCAAAGTAATAGCGGTAAGACCGAATTGCTTCCATCAGCATTAAAAAGCGTTACCGAAGTGCAATGGAAGAGCCTTGCTAAGAAAAGGATATATATCGGATATAGATCCGTTGGCTATAATATTGTCCGTGGAATACAAGACCTGAACGGCATGGATCCCAAAATGCACTTTAGAATAATTAATGCGGAGAACAGACCGGATGAAAACAAGAGCGGAATTTTCTGTTCCTTTGTCAGGCAGAATGCATCACCTCAGGTGAACGCCCATGATTTTATAACTCTGGCTGATTCATGGCTTAAAGATAATATTGATATCGCGTATATAAGATTTACGCCATATTATGGTGAAAAAAATATGGATGTTATGATATCTGACTATAAAAAAGCTATGGCTGTATTAAAAAAGAGATTTCCTCACACCATCTTTATTCACGGAACCTTTCCTCTTCCGCATGTAAAACTATCATTTAAGACCCGGATTAAACAGATGGTGGGCTGGAAAGACATGTGGGAATTCGGTGATATTATACCCACGAACCAATACAACGAGAAACTTCGAAACGCGTTTTTAGGGAAGGAGCCATTTTTTGATCTCGCAAACTTTGAAAGTACCTTTCCGGATGGGGAAAGGTCGAGAGTCGCTTTAGGTGGAAGAGATTATTACCAACTGGCGCCGCTATATGCGCGTGATAATATTCATCTTAATAAAAACGGCGAGCAATTTATTGCTGCACACTTCCTTTTATTTCTTGTTAAACTGCAGGAGAATTAAACTACAGGAAAAAGGATGCAGGCAAAATGTTGCCTGATATGTTACTAAACAGCGGCTCGCGTGTATGCCCCTGTTCAAGAAAGGGCTTCGGCCAACATATGTATCTCTTTGACAGTATTATACAGGTAAAAAGATGCCCTGACTGTAGGTAGGATGCCGAGTTCCTCATGAAGCGGCTGCGCACAATGATAGCCCGATCTAACCATTATATTAGCGCATAGAGCCCGGAGCATAGAGAAAAAGATGAACGCTTTTGGTTCTCACGCCATGGGCTTAACCCCATGCTCTTTGCGAATAAAATCTGTGTAATCCATGTTCTATTGCCTATATCGAATGACATATGTCCCGCGGAACTATTAATATGAAAAGAATTAAATTAATAGCCTTTATACTCATTATTTCTTTAGCATTTATTGGCTGCTATGGTTTTTTTATTGAGCCTGAAAATATTGAAGTTACACATCTATGGCCTGATAGTACGAATTTAAAGGACAAATTAAAGGGCAAAACAGTTGTCGTGTTAACCGATCTTCACATAAAAAAAATCGGCGCCCGGGAGAAAAGGGTATTAAAGCTGCTGGACGGTATCAATCCTGATTTCATTTTCTTAACCGGCGATTATGTGAAATGGGACGGAGATTATAAACCGGCATTGGCTTTTCTCTCGCAATTAAAAGCAAAAATCGGTATATGGGCTGTAATGGGGGATTATGATTACAGTAAATCCGGAAAAAGCTGCCTTTTTTGTCATGATAAAGGTACAGGAAAACTTACTGACAGGTATCCTGTTAAATTTTTGAGGAATAATAAAGCGGAAATCATTTTTTCAGGAAAGGAACTGATAATTGCAGGAGTTGATAAAGAATATGAAGATGAACCCCCTGATATTGATGGCGCTGATATAATACTGAGCCACAGTCCATTGTTCTTTGACAGCATTAAAAGCGACAATGCTGTTCTGGTACTCAGTGGTGATACCCATGGCGGGCAGATCCCCTTGCCTTCATGGTTATGGTCTATCCTCGGATATGAAAAAAATGCAAAATATGACCGCGGCTGGTTTAAAGAAGGAAAGAAGATGATGTATGTAAGTCGTGGAATAGGAACGAGTCATGTTCGTTTCAGGCTTTTTTGCAGGCCGGAAGTGGTGGTGCTGCATTTTTAAATGCCGGAGGTTAGTATGTGCACCTGGTGCAGAGGGCAGAGAGCATGGGGCATAGAAGTCAGCCGGCGTCGCCCAAGGGCTATGCCGTGCCAGGGAAGTCGGAAAAGATTGAACCGCCCGTTCGCTATGCTCACTCAAGACGCCAGGGACGCTAAGAAAATCTCGCTAAGATGTTTATTTTTTACTGATTCTCCAAGAAAGATGAGAATCGGTAAAGACTTACGCCCTTCTCCGGTAAACCGGGATGCAAGCACTGACACTTATTTATAATTGAGTATTTTCATTGCTGCCGCAGGCTGAATCCTTTTTACGAATCGCTCGTCACGATTCGCAAAAAATTATTATATCTTTGCCTTATTCCTTCGCGCTCTTAGCGTCTTCGCGGTTCAGGCTTTTTGATACATACGCGCACATGAAATGGACAAAAAAACATGCATCAACATAAATTTAAATATATTCTGCTCTTCAGTTTGTTTCTCTTCGGTTCTTTAATCGCAGACTGCAATCAACTCAAAACACCTGATGAGATAATCCTGTTTGATTTTGAGTCTGATCACGCGCTGGATGAAGTGAATTGGAAATGTCACACATTGATGAGTATAAGTGATGAACATGTTACTCACGGAAAAGGATCGCTTATGCTGGAACTGTATCCGTCAAATTACCCCGGGTTTCACCCTTTTCTCAGGGTTCACGACTGGCATAGATTCAACACACTCTGTTTTGATGTTTTTAACCCGGATGAAAAGGAAAGGGAGATAACAGTAAGGATCGATGACCGGAAAGGAAATACAGAATATGCAGACAGGTTCAACAGGAGATTTACTTTAAAAAAGGGCCGAAATCATATAGTAATAAAGACTGATTCACTTATTACTTCCGGTACGAATCGAAAAATGGATTTAGATAATATAGATAAGTTTTTATTCTTTATCTATAAACCCGATGAGAAAGCTGTTTTGTATGTTGATTATGTGAGGCTGGTAGCAGATTGAAAAAACAATAGCCGGAGATCAGGGAGAAAGGCAGGCTGTAGGATACTGGATGCTGGAGGTCGTGGGGTCTTGGGGACGTTGTTGACTAGCGTGACAAAATCAATTTGAGTGTAACATAAAGCGGTACGCTGTTCGATTATAATGTTGCTGGAGTACAATAAGCTGAAAGCCGAAGCCAGGACACTGATTGCACGGATTTTATTCGCAAAGAGCATGGGGCTAAGCGCATGGCGTGAGAACCAAAAGCGTTCATCTTTTTTCTCTATGCTCCAGGCTCTATGCGCTCTGCGCATCCAATGAGGATCTGTGTTCACTTACCTGCACTGCCTGTCCTATGGAATGTTTTTAGATTTTTTTATTCCATCAGGGTGGAATGCGAAACAAATTCCTCTGGGGCGTCCAATTCTTTGCTTTACATAAAAAAGTTTTTATGGAATTTCCTTTAGTTTCGTGCCTGATCAATTTTGCCAGCCTCCCCGCAAACGGCTTTGCTGACCTCTGGCTTTTGCTTTTCACTGTGTTCTCCATGTGGCATCGTTTTTTCCATCCAATTTGAGTGACTGGAGCAGAGATTCAGGCCAACCATGCTTTTCAGCAACTCGGGAGACAGTGAAGCCTTTTCCCAGACTGCTATTTGGCCGATCCGGCAATATTGCCGGATCGGCCAATTATGTTTATAATATTATGTCTGTAATTTTATTGTTTTTATTATGAATATACCATAATATCCGGATTGGAAACTTATATATTTGGAGTGAAAAATGACAGTTAACTCTAAGGAAGATATTGTCTCTTACCTGAATAAGAATAAAACACTCTTGCATGAAAAATTTGGAGTGAATCGAATAGGCGTCTTCGGTAGTTTTGTTAAGCATCGTCAGACAGAAACAAGTGATATTGATTTGGTAATCGAAATGGAGAGATCAAAAAAAAATATCCATAGTTATTTCCAATTAAAGAGGTTTCTGGAGAAGGAGCTTAAAAGAAAAGTGGATCTAGGTTTTGAACATGCATTAAAGCCCGCTGTAAAAGAGGAGATAAAAAAGGAAATCGTTTATGTCTAAGAGGAGGATAAATCTCTATTGCCTGGATATATTGGATTCAGCAAATGCCATTTTGGAATTTGTAAATGGGCTTACTTTAGTAGAATTCAGAAACGATCGCAAAACTTGTTCAGCAGTAATCAGGGAGTTTGAAGTTATCGGTGAGGCAGTTGGTAAGATTCCTGATGACTTAAAGCAATTATGGCCGGACGTGGAATGGCAGGATATAAAAGATTTCAGGAACCTTTTGATACATGAGTATTTTGGAATTGACCTGGAAATTGTATGGCAAATTATTCAGGATGATTTGCCAAATTTGATGGATGCAATAAAGAGAATTTTAAATGCGATAAAGTAATTTAAAAGGTCACATAAAACCTGTAGCTGGCAGGCACAGGATTGGAGGAGATGAAAAAACAGAGATCGGAGATCAGTTTGAAACGCAGGCTGAAGCAGAACGCATCTTGGGGACGTTGTTGACTAACGTGACAAAAACAATTTTAATTCATTTATTCTTTTCTGATTTGGATAATGCCTTTAATTAAATAATGCTTGAAAGACAGTAAAAACAGGGTTATTGAGGAAGAAAGCCATAAATTATTTATTTTCAATTAGGCCTATTATGTATCCTATGAGTCGCTCTGTCTCTGAAATCCATGGCCTTACCTGCGATTCCTGAAATCTGACGAATCGATATAGTCACCCTCTTGACGTCTCTCAAAAAGATCATTGTAGATTCGAGCCAAATTTTTAGGGATTTTTCCGGTCTTTACATACTGCTTATTAAAGAGGCTGCGCACTCCCGTATGCTTGGATGATGATAGACCATGACAGACAAGTAAGGCTGAGATGGCATAAAAACAAGCATAATAAAGACTGTTCACACATGCATTCCATCAGCAAGAATATGCGCATCTTCCAAAGATACATTTGCCCGGTCTATCCGATATGTTATAAGATCTATACTCCATTCTGTCACAATCTCATTCCTTCTTCCTGTACTCGTTTGTGAAATGGCATAGTCTTATAGACGCCGCTATTCCATTCGTCGCGATTTCGTATGATCGAAGAAATGACTTCACCGGATTCCCACTCTATTTCATAAAGTCTGTGCCGGATATTATCTGTACGTTTATCATCTACTGGTCCATTGACCAGGATAAGAAAATCCCAGTCTGATTCCGGCAAAGATTCTCCACGGGAGCGGGACCCATATAGGATGATTTCCGCCTCAGGCTCCACATCATGAATGGTGTATTTTATCTTTTCAATTAATTCATTACGTTTCATAAGATCACCTCTATTCTTTGGTTACCTTAACTGAATGAAACTGATAAAAATATTAGTTATAGTAAATAAACATAATCACAATAGTCAATAATATTAAATTTTTTGTGAAAATAAGCGAAAAATCAGAGGGCGTGATACAAGATGCAGGATACAGGATGAAAAGTATGTAAAACCGGGGTCTGCCCTTGACATTTGAGAAGCGCCGATTAAAAAAAGTATACACGTATCAATGTATCGCCTACACAGTTGACATGAATAAAAAACGAACGTCCAACATCGAACTTCGAACGTTCAACTTTGAATGAAAGTAACTCAAGGGGAATGTCCATAAGAAATTAAATAACTACTGAAAGGCAGTAATATCAAATCAGGAAAAATAATATATTCAAAAAAAAAGAATTAATGGGACACTGATGAACACAGATTTTCAGGATACAAAAACAACAGTATTCGCCACAGAAACACACAGACCCATATGGACGTTATAATTTTACATTAAATGCTTTTTTTTAATATGTCTGTGTAAGTCCGTGTGTGTCTGTGGCCAGGAAAGATTGTCACTTATGCGTATTGCTGCTCGAATTGATGACCGTATCGAACCTTACCCTTTTTTAGAGGAGACTTTTACAGATAAAAATCCACTGGGAAATGAGATACAAAAACACGGAATAAAAATCGTATAAAGGAAGTCTGTAAAGGGGATATCATACCCCTGTCAAGGGAAATTTAAATATTCAGAAAATCAATGAGTTATAGAAGACTCTATTTTTAGATGAATATACTTTGTGACCTTAGTGTCTTCACTATTCAATTTTATTAAAATCACAACAGTTTTTTATCCCAGTATTGTTACATATGTTTTCCTTAGTTATTAAATAGCCGAGCGGGTATATGACGCTGATATATCGGAGAGGGCTTCGGCCAGCATATGTATCTCTTCGACAGTATTATACAGGTAAAAAGATGCTCTGACTGTCGGTAGAATGCCGAGTTCCTCATGAAGCGGCTGGGCACAATGATAGCCCGATCTAACCATTATATTATAGCGTTGTGATAATATCTTTGCCAGACCATGTGCTTCCAGACCCTCCAGGTCAAAAGCGACTGAAGAACTTCTGTTGTCAGCGTTTATGGGCCCATAGACATGTATTTTATCTATTTTTGAAATTTCATTGAGCGCTGCTTTTGTGAGATTATGGCCATGTTCCTCTATTTTTTTCATGCCTATAGTTTCAAGATAGTCTATTGCAGCACCTAACCCGATGGCTCCTTCTATGTTCGGAGTGCCTGCCTCAAACCTTCCCGGAAGATCTGCGGGGACATACCTGCCCTTGTAAACGGCCTTATTCATATCCCCGCCAAGTAAAAAAGGATGCATAGTTTCCAATAGCTCCAGCTTGCCGAAAAGAACACCTATTCCTGAAGGGGCGAGCATCTTGTGTCCGCTGAAAACAAGAAAATCGCAGTCCAGTTCACGCACATCCGTGAGAATGTGCGGTACCGATTGAGATCCGTCAACAAGTACAAGTGCACCAGCCTTGTGTGCGATCTCAATGACTTCTTCTACAGGCGAAATGGCCCCGAGAGCATTACTGATATGCGGGATACAAACTAAACCCGTTTTATTATCAATTATTTTTCGCATACTCTTCATGTCAATGGTGCCGTCTTCTTTGAGGCCGGCATATCGTACTTCTTTTCTATCGAGCCAGGGCAGCAAAGTTGAATGATGGTCAGCAAGAGTAACAACGACATTCCCTTCAATTTGAAGCGAATGACATACAAGGTTAATTGCCTCTGTAGCATTCCTGACAAATATGATTTCTTCCTCATCTGCATTTATAAAATTCGCTACTTTACGGCGGGATTCTTCGTAGAGTTCGGAAGCCTCACTTGAGAGGAGATGAACACCTCTGTGAATATTCGCACATGAATTTGTGTAGAAATTCATGACAGATTCAATGACAGGCTTCGGTTTTAAACTCGTGGCAGCGCTGTCAAAATAGATAAGCGGTTTCCCGTTCACTACACGCCGGAGGATGGGGAAATCTTTTCGGATCTCTTCAACATCAAAGTCAATATCAGTAGTGTTACTATCAACTGTGGCATTTTTATTAATAAAACCAAATTCTATTCTTTCATTCATATTCTTTTTTTGCTCCCTTTCCCCTTTTATTCTAAACTCTTCTTGTTAAATCATGCTCATCCAATCAAGCAGCTATGGAAGAATTGTCATCATGGAATCGTTCATAGGAAGCAGATTTAACAAATCTGAATTTTCCTGATACTTCCGGTTTAATCGTACTGACAATCCGGGGCCTAATTTGAATACCTCCCCCAATAAAATCACTTGTTAAAGTCGCCAGGTTGTTCAAATCAGTATGTCCATCCTCGCGCTCTACTATCAATAAGTCGCAACGGGACTGATTACGCTGCACAAGTTGAGCGAATTCGACGTTTGGCCAGGCCCAGAGAAAGTCAATGATTTGTTTTGGAGTCCGGACTTTTTCAGGTGTAACGATAACATCCTGCATCCGGCCCTCCACTGTCATTAATTGGGTTTTGCGTCCGCAAGTACAATAATCTTCATAGAGGCGGCCTATATCTCCGGGTCGATATCTAATTAAAGGCATCGACTTGTTTGAAAAAACTGTGATAACAATTTCACCGAGTTCACCTGGTGGGACATGTTTTCCATTCCGAACAGTCTCAACTAAACATTCCGGCATCATAATGTGCAATTTATCCTGCTGTTCACAACTGGATGCTATACAACCGAATTCATGGCCGCCGTAAACCTCATGGACAGGAATATTGAAAACCTGCCTCAGTTCTTTTTTCATACCCGGTGTCGTTAATGCTCCCTGGGGAAGAAGACTTTTTAAAACAGGAGGTTTCTGACCGGATCGTTTTATATGACGAGCCAGAATGATCAGATATTCCGGAAGTCCCGACAATAAGCCGGGTTTCCATTTGTGTAATTTATCCAGATACCACTGGATCAAATCGTTGTCAGTCCTGGTTCCGGAAGTCCCGAACGAAGGCATTTCACGCCATGGGGTGGCTATTTTACGCAGAGTCTTGCCTATTATTGTACGAGGAAGAGTTTTATAACCTTTCTGATTTAATGATTCTAACGCCTGTTTCGTAAGATCAATAAACCCCTGGGGACGACGGAGAGATGCTGCACATGCGAGGCTGCATGCGTCCGGGGGAATGCTGACATGCATTAACCCTGGAGTATATGTATCCTGTATCCGCTCCTCGTAGAGCGATAATGCGATGTTGCGGCTGGTAGCTTCGGAATCTTTAATTACCATGAGTCGATCGGTTGTCCCTGATGTGGCGTAATACTGCCACATATCACGATTCGATTCCTTTGAAGTTATCCTGTCCGGAAAATTTGCGCTTATTTGTTGTTTGTTTATAGTGGGCACTCTAGTAAGGTCCTCCCATGTTACCAGATCTTTGGCACACATATCAGCTTCTTTAAAGCTGTCTGAATAATAAGGTACAGTTTTTTGAGCGTAATCTATGATTGATACGAGTTTATCCCATTGGTATTTTTTAAGCTCATCACGGGTTGCGTGCTCCAGATCCAGCAGTCTCTTATAAAAAGGCAGAGGCGGATCCTGGGTGTAATTAAGTAAAAGCGGCATGATACATTTATCTGAAATAAAGCCCCTTAAGGACATTTGCGCCTCCTCATACAGCATGAAAATTAATGTTTCTGGATAAATATATCAAAATAATATACCACAATGTGGTACTAAAGGGCAAGATTTTTATTAATAGTTTGATTGCAGTTAATAGCCAAACTAAGGGAAGTACCATACAAAATTTTTATGAAAAGCAAAGAATTGGACACTGATTAACACGGATTTTCAGGATTTTAAAATAAAAAAAATGAAAGATCTGTGTGCATCCGTGTAAATCCGTGTCCCAAAAAAGAGGCAGATGTCAGAGGTCGGAGGGTAATGCGTGCATTTGCAAGGCGTTCAGGACAAAGGGAAATACCGAAACTAGAAGTCAGGTATCTTAGATCAGTTGGCTTCGCCAATAGCATGGCGCATAGGGCATAGCGTTGAAAGATTGGAAAATAGTATAGAGAAAACAGAAAAGAGGTGACGCCCGACGTAGCCAACAGCCTGCGCAGTGATAGGTCCGCCGTCGCTATATACTTTCGTGTTCGCCAAGGCTTCGCCGAGACAAGACCCCGGGACAAGACGCCATGTTAAAATGTCGGGACAGGGCTTTCGGAAGGCAGGAATTTAATTTGTAAATAGTTTTAGATCCGGGATTTTTTCAAAATGAGGATCAACTGTAAAAACAGAACAGTCATGTTCTATTGCCAGGCCAGCGATAATCAGGTCTGTGGTTGGTATAGTGATCCCTTTTCTTCTAAGCGAAAAAGATATTTTTCCAGCCCTTACCCAGGTATCAATTGTGGTGTTTAAAAATGGGAGAACAATAAAATTTTCAAGGATGGCATTAAATTCTTTTTCAATTTTTGCGCCTTGCAGCAATTCAGTCAGGATAACCCTGCAGAGCATACAACCCCTTTTTTTATAAGTTTTTCAAGCAGTGTACCGTTTTTTGATTCAGGTCTGTTGAAATATTCAATCCATATGGAGGTGTCAACAAGTATATTATCTCTCATCCAGTTCCATTTCCCTCAAATTCTTAAGGTTTTCATCCAGGTGCAATTTACCCTTCAGGTTCAAAAGGTTATTCATCTGTTTTTCTTTAATGAAATATTCCAGGACATCATTAATTGCCTGAGATCTGTTTTTTGCCCCTGTCATTTCAAGGACTTTATTCAATAAATCATTTTTAAGGTTTAAAGTTGTGCGCATTTTAGACTCCTGATAAGTTATGATTTAATTTTATGACAAATTGGTGTGTAAAGTCAATAGATTGAGTTAGTAAAAAGGGGAACATTGTCAGGTTTAAACACTGTATGAAAATGTCTACACTTCTTTTTGTTGTAATTATAATACATACCGTGAAGGTGTATGCTTTTACATGCACCTTATCAATGTATAGTGTATGCTGATCCTTTTTTTATAAAATCCAAATTGAAAAATGACCTGTCTCAAGCCAGTTGTTCACAATAAATATTATTTCATGGATTTGGGTATAAAATTTGCAGTCTTTTCAACTATGGAGAGGAAAATATTATGCAGTAAGCAGAGACTGATCCACAACAATAGGATTCTTCATATGGAATATAAAATGGGAAGAACAATGTATTGTATTTTTAAAAATCAGTTTGGCCAAATAAATATTATTAAAATTATATTTACATTAATTTTCATTATGGCTTTTTACGGTCAGGCCGGTGCAACTGATTATACCTTGACCTGGGATGCTAATTCCGAACCTGATCTCGCAGGTTACAGGGTATATTATAAAGCCAATTCTTCCGGACAGCCTTCTGGAGATTATGATGTTAAAATTGACGTCGGGAATGTGACGTCAAAAACAATCAAGGATTTAGACAGCAGTGTTAAATATTTTTTCGCAGTAACAGCATATGATGATTCCGGACTGGAAAGTGATTTCTCCAATGAGGTTTCTTCTACTGGTACCGCAGTTATTACTTCTCCTGATACCGGCAATACCTTAAATATTGTAAATAAACCTCCAAGTATTCCTTATGTGTCAGCGGGAGACAGTTCCGCTCAATTTACGGTTCAGGGAGGCGACGGTTCATATACATGGACTGTTGAAAAAAATGGAGAACCGGTTGATGAGTCTTCCGGTTCCAGCTATACATTTCACGCTCCGGATGCAGGAGCCTTTGCAGGCAGGTATAAGATAACTGCTACTGATGGTAAAAATTTTACTGATTCCTTTTATGTGGATGTCCCGCTTAAGATATCTCCATCCCAATATGTTATGCAGGCAAATTCAAACCCTTTAACAATAACTGTTTCCGGTGCTGACAGTAATACAGTATTCGATGTCGCACAGTATGATCTTCAGGATAATAATGTTCTGGGCGAGAAAGGTTATGGAACTGTAGAGCCGGCGGGAAACGGTTCTTTTATCTTCACTCCGGATGATGTGGATCAGGTTGTTTCTTTTACCTTTGCCTTTACTGCCGAATCCTCTGACAGCAGCCTTGCCGGTGATTCGGAGATTACCTCGGACCATTACAGGGTAATACCCACGGGCGTTATTTCAGGCCGTATTGTTGATAATAATGGCATTGGCATAGCAAATGCGGATGTGACTCTTCTGTCACCAAAACAATTTGTTAACAGCATTGTCACTGCAGAAGACGGTTTCTTTTTACTCTCAGATATCCCTGTTTCTGTTGGCAGATACCGCTTCAGGGCATCGAAAAAGGGGTATGTGTCTGCGGGGTTTTCATCCGATGATTTGCAATCCGGGGACACTCAAAATAATATCGTCCTTGAAAATGCAGATACCTATATAGAAGGAACTGTTAACGTAAGCCTGTATCCGGCGGATCTTTCCGACGGCGCTTTTGAAATCACCCTGTCCTATTTAGATAGTGGAAAAGGTGTACTGGTTGATAAGGTGTTATCTTCAGACGGAAAATTTCGAATGGATTTTGAAGAGGCACCGGGAATTTCGGAGTATATTCTGACAGCCTCGCTGCCCGGGCAGATAATCAGGGATGGTTCAGGGCAGATAATTGACGAACTGCCGCGTGTTTCCGGACAGATGGCTATCGAGAACTTACCGCAAAGCGAAGTAAGTATAGATATTGATAAAGAAGATTTTGCAGGAGATAATGTTGATGCCCTTGCGGGAGGCGCGTCACGCCTTGTAACGATTGCCGGACAGCCTGTGTCCATAGTCAATGTGCCCTTCGGCGGTTTTGATCCATCGGAAATCCCGGAAATAGAAGCAGATATAACAACATACGATAACAGCAGTTCAGCACGTACAATGGGATCAGGAGATTTGTTGTACGATATAGATTTGAATCCGGCTGTTCCAGTGATATTGACTTTGCCGTTCAGTCTGGCAGAAGTCGCCCCCGGGGATTTTGAAAATGGCAATGCTGTTATTTATCATGGGGAAACAACAGAGGACCTTACGTCCGGGACAAGCTTTAAGAAGGTCGACATTTCGGATATTATAAGCATAGATTATACTGGTGACGGCTCAACAGGTTTAATTGAATTTTATACTGATTCATTTTCAGTGTTTGGTATTGGTACAAATATAACTTCCGGCACTGTGGATTCGGGTAGTAGTGATTCATCCAGCAGCACTTCAACAGGAAATACTTCAGCAAATAACAGCTCTGCTGAAAATTCAGCAGGAAAAGGAGGTGATGGGGGTGCATGCTTTATTGCTACCGCAGCATATGGCTCCTATTTCGAACCACACGTTGAGATACTCAGGAAATTCAGGGATGTTTATTTGATCCCCACACCTCTGGGAAATGCGTTTGTTAGAGCATATTACAGGTACTCTCCGCCTCTGGCAGATTATATAAGGAAGCATGATTCCTTAAGGGCAGTTGTTAGAATCGGGCTGGCTCCGCTCATTGCTTTTGCCTATCTGGCAATCCATACGGGTGTGACCTTGAAAATAGCGGCCATATCAGGGTTTTTGGTATTAATTTGTTTTTGGGGATTATTAATAAGGATAAAAAAGGGGGCAGGCACATAAGAGGCAGGTGCCAGAGGTCAGATGTCAGATATCAGAAGCCAGAGAGCATAGATCAGTGCATGGTGCAGGGCGCATAGGGCAAAGGGAAAAACTGAATTCAGAAGGCAGAAACCGGGGGGCAGAAGTTTATGCAATTGCAAAACTTATGAGTAATGATCTCACACACACGAACAAGATCCATCTTGACAATATTGTACGGCGAATCATATTGTAAATAAAAATTAATAAATCAGACGCCATTGATTTAAGCATTTCGTTACCCGGGAGGCGAGAAATGAAAAAACATTATCCCATAATTATTGAACAGGATAAAGATGGTGTATTTATTGTTGAATGCCCTTTATTTAAAGGGTGCCGAAGTTATGGATACAATATTGATGAGGCGATTGAAAATATAAAAGAGGCAATTGATGCCTGTATGGGAATATAGATGTCCCAAATGGGTTGCTTGTGAAAATAATTAGATACGATCTGGAAATGGAAATGGATGATTTTTTCCTAAAGTAACGTTTAATTTTTTCGAGCTTTTGTAGACAGTGACAACGAACTTTAATAATTAAATAACGCCTGAAAGGCTGTAATATAAAAGCTGTTGAAGATATTTATCTTTGACAGCTTTTTTTTAAAAAGGGGAGGTGAAGGCTCATAGGATGCAGAGGTCAGCCGGCTTCGTTTTGAACTACGCCGTGCCAGGGAGGTCTGAAATCGGAAAACCAGAGATCGGAGGTCAGAAGGCAGAAGACACTGTTTTTGCTCGTAGTAGGATAAAGGAGGGTAAATTAAATTAATTGTAGCAATATATTATATATGTTAGTATTTAAAAATAAAATTCAGGAGTAAAAAGATGCCTCAAAAAATATCAAGTCCGGAGTCAGAAAAACAGGATGATATTTATAAATTGCTGGATAACATAGCAGAGACCGGAGTGCCAGTAGAATTTAAGAGAAAAGGTAAACGCCTGGTTATAGGTCCTGCCGAAAAGAAAAGAAATTTGGATAAGCTAGAGAAACACCCTGAATTTATTAAAGGAGATCCCGATGATTTTATTCATATAGATTGGTCATCAGAGTGGGAACCAGGAATGTGATTTATCTGGATACTCATGTTATTAGTACTGGATTATCTATAAAACCTTCCCGAAAGATCTGCCGAAATATACCTGCCATTGTAAATCGCCTTATTCATATCCCCGCCAATTAGAAAAGGATGCATGGTTTCCAGTAGCTCCAGCTTGCCGAAAAGAACACCTATTCCTGAAGGAACCAGCATCTTATGCCCGCTGAAAATAAGAAAATCGCAGTCCAGTTCACGCACATCCGTGAGAATGTGCGGTACTGATATGTCTGCTGCATAATACTCGGTATCCTTTATCATTGATAGAAACGAAATAAAATGATAAAAATATTTTATTTAATGAGAAAAGTTAATGACTAAAGAAAAAACTGACTATGAAGAGGTCAAAAATAAGAATAACTACATATAATATTGAAGCGAGATATCCTGATATTAAATCGGCATTTCGAAAAAAATGTACATCTGAATTTACAATGAATGAGATGAATGTAATAAAGGAGATTTTTGAGTGGATAAAGTTCCGGCTTCAATAGAGATGAGTATCCTGAAATTCATAAAGGAAGCAGGGCAGTCGTGGAGAATAAAGGCTGCATATCTGTATGGTTCCTATGCCAAAGGTATAGCTTCCAAATGGAGCGACATTGATATTGCAGTTATTTCAGCCGACTTTTCAGAGGATCTTTTTGAGGAAAGGCTTTTACTTATGCGTATTGCTGCTCGAATTGATGACCGTATCGAACCTTACCCTTTTTTAGAGGAGACTTTTACAGATAAAAATCCACTGGGTAATGAAATACAAAAATACGGAATAAAAATAGTATAAAGGAAGTCTGTAAATTACGGGATATCCTATAATACCCCTGTCAAGGGTAATTTATGGGACAGAGGGTAAATATAACTTAAATAATTTTTAACTTATTGAATTAAATGGTAATTGGAACAGAAATTGGACACGAATTTAAACTGATTGACTCTGGTTTTAAGAAAAAGACTGAACTATGAAAAACAAATCAGGTAAAAAAGAACAGGAAGATTATAAACTTTCTGATTTCGATCTTGATATGCCAGAGGTTAGTGTGAAAAGCAGGCTGAAGCTTTTTTGACTGAAGACTATTAGTAATGCAGCCTGAAGTCTGTTAGGCCACCGAATTATAATTTCTGTCCATAAATAAATAACTCCTGAAAGGCAGTAATGATATAGATCAGAGGGCGTAATCCAAGACGCTTGATACAGGATGCAGGATACTTAGCATTGGGTCGGGATACTGCAACTGATTGATATAAAATGTAAAAACCACCTTTTTATACATTAAAACAGCTCTATATTGAGTTTTTTGAGGGCAAATAGCGAAATTTTATATAAGAATAAAACGAAAGGCTTAAAAACAAAATTGGACACGGATGAACACTGATTTACAGGATTTTAAAATAAAAAAAGATCCGTATTTATCCGTGCAATCCGTGTCCTGTAATATTAAATGAAGTTTCATACGCCATGCGCTTAACCCTATGCTCTTTGCGAATAAAATCCGTGTTTATCCTTTTAATCCGTGTCCCATAAATGGTTGTGTACCACAAAATGAAAACTCACCTTAATAAAACCTTCCTTATCTTTTTCATGAGCATTTTATTTTTGGGATACCGGAGTGATCTGCTTGCCATATCTCCATCTCAGGTTCTGGTGCTTTACAATGCCGACTGGAAAGGTGATGAATTTCTTACAGACCCGGGACAGGATTCAAAGGAAGTAGCAGAGCACTACGTGTACATGCATACTGATTCCGAAACCGGAGAAAAGCCTTATATCCTTGGGCTTAGCTGCGTCCATCTCGCAAAGCATCTTGGTGACAGCCATTTGAACAGCGATCATCTTCCGGAGAACAGCAGTGACAATGCCTCAGGTGTTGTTTTTTCAGGCAAAAATCCCTTTAAATCCAAAAGTAACAAAGACATGCTGGACAGCCGTTTACTTGAGTTTAAATTACCGAAGACAAAGGACACTGAATGGCAGTTTGATACCCTGCGAATTTCTCTTGTGCAGAAGGGGAGAGAATCCGCTGTTCTGGTGGAAAATGGTAAAAGTTTGCTGGGAAGAGGTGTGTCAGTTCAAAAGACAGGGGAATGGAATGTCCGCGCAAATGCAAGATTTTATCTGAAAGGCTCGTTTATGGCAAAGGCTTCCTGTATGGACACCTCAGGTGGAAAGCGCAACTGGGAAGCTGAATACACCGATATCCTCGATGTATCCTTCAGTGAGACCGGGGCCGATGGCGAACGGGATGATCAGAACTACCTGGATGATATCGAAAATCAGGTTAAAAAATTTCTGGAAGATCCAAAGAACGCAAGATCTGATGGAACATTGCTGAAAGATCACATCCTGTTTATCGTCGTCTGCTACGGGTTACCGAGAACCACTGTTGCTCCATACGGTATTGCACGGGGGATTACAGATAGCATGAATAATTATGGTGCGATCATAAGTCTTGAACAGCGGCTTCAACTCATGTACTACGATGTTAATGCTGTTATGGGTACACAGCCTCAACCACAACGCTTCAGGAGTAATTCTCCTTTTACTGAATACTATTTCAGAACACCTCAGGCAAAGCCGATGTTCGGGGAACAAGCAAATACTTTTGTACATCCCCAACTCTACGATAAACATAAAGATGATTTTGATAACCTCAAGAATCCGCTGCCTTTCTCATCCGAAGTTCGAAACAGCCAGAAAAACCGGCACCTGTTTTTCGTGATGCGTATAGATGCAAAAACTGCCATGCAGGCTAGAGGCCTTATTGATCGGGCGGTATATGCATCAAAATATGGCGGCCCGGCAATGGGCCCGGTTAATGTAAAAAATAATGAAAACTCCGGGGATCAGTCCGGCAGGTTAAAGCAATCAAAGGTTGGGATGTGGCTCCGGGAAAAGGGATACCGTAATCTATATTATGGCGGCCAGGCAAAGGATCGTCTGGCATTTCAATGGATGCCGCCGGATTCCGGTTTTTTAAACCAGGGGCCGGTTTATCTGCCGGGAGGAATCGGTGGAACAGTGATTTCACACAACGGGTGGAAAAAAGGGGAGATGGTTCATGATCTCAATATGGGGGTGACAGTTACAGCAGGCGCGGGTCGTGTTTATCACGGTGCGCCGCACATTCATAATAAAAGCTGGTGGGATGACAATATCTTATACCCCTTCCTTCTTAAGGGGAAAACCATTGGCGAAATATTATTGATGAATCAGATCCACCTGGGGTGGATTACGACATTTGTCGGTGATCCCCTGTATTCTTTACCGGCGCATCCCACAATAGATACAGTTTCTCCTGATTTTGATAAACAGAAGGATGTTCATTATATTATTCAAAAAGACGGCGAAGGGCAAAAAGAATTATGGCTCCGGGTTGATCTTGAAAATTCACCAGCATCACCGGAGACAGCACAGCTTGTTGCGACTTCTGAAAAAGGAACTGAAAAGTCATGTCAAACCTTTGAAGCGCGACCCTATGTAAATCTCGGAAGGCTTGAAGAAGCTTCTAAAGGAAGGTGGCATCTGGAACTGATAGACCCTTATGGAAACAGATCCGGTATTGATACCCATTTTACCTCAGAATAAATAAAATAATTTAATTGGACACCCCGGAGGAATTTGCTTCGCATTCCACAGGGCAGGCAGATTAACACGGATTTTAGGGATTTTAAAAAAAAACAAAGAGATCCGTGTTTATCCGTAAAATCCGTGTCCCATAGATAGTTTAGTGTTTTTCTTTTCGTTCCTGGCGTCTTTGTTTACACCATGAAACCTCATTCCCGTTTCACCGGGGCGGTTCATTTTTTACTTTTTAACATAATGACCGATGGCAGCAGAATAATATCCCCTATAAGCGCTGTAAACATGATGATGGCGCTGAGCAATCCGAAATGGATGATGGGTACGAAGCGGCTGAACACCATCACACCGAACCCTGCACAGAGAATCACAGATGAAGAAAGAATAGCATGGCCTTTGGTTTCAATTATATGCATGAGGGATTCGCGGATAGGCAGCCCCTGGCTTCGTTGCAGCTGGTATTCATTCAAAAAATGAATCGTGTCGTCCACTGCAATCCCAAGTGCAACAGTGGCGATCAATGCTGTTCCGGTATCCAGTGGAATACCAAAGGCACCCATAATTCCGAAGTTAATAAGGATGGGAAAAAGATTGGGGATCAGGCTCAACGCTGCGATGGGTACAGACCGGAAGGCAAAAAACATGATGATACTGATAACAACAGCGGCCAGAAGGAGACTGTAAACCTGGCTTTTGACCAGTGCATTGACCACCAGAACATCCTTGAGACCCTGTCCTGTGACACGGATATTTATTCCATGGGTATCAAGAGTCCCTATAAAATTATCCAGTTTTTTGATCAAAATCTGCATTTCACCGGAACTGTGCAGGGACGTTCGAATAGACAGACGGGCATGATTGAAGTCCGTGTTGACGAAATCCTCAATGTCGTCGGCACCGTACAAAAGGAGATATTGGGAAATAAGTTGGCGTGAATCAGGGATGCGATAAAATTCTTTTTTATCTCCATGAAAAGACTGGTTCATTTTCTTGATGAAATCGACAAAACTTGTTGTTTTATCAACATCTTTCAGGTTTTCGGCATATGACTGTACTGCCTCGATAACATGCAGGTTTTCAGGATTCTTAAACGCATCGGTTTTATTCGCAGTGAAAGAGATATCAAGCGTCTCAACCCCTGATAGGTGATGTTCAACAAAATCGAGGGCCATTCGGACCGGGCTGCTTTTCTTAAAAAAATCTACCAGGTTGGTTTCAACCTTAAGTTGGAATGAAAATATAACTGAGGCAACCACGATTGTGACCATTAGGACCAGCACAACTGGATATGTCCGGAAAAGAATCGAAAACATAGATTTTAATGTTGAGGTGAGCCTGGTTCCGGTTGAATAATCCTGGTATATCTTTTCCGGCTTAAAAAAAAGAATTAATGGAGGCAGAAGAAAGAAAGAAAAGAAAAATTCAAATACCATCCCTGCGGATGCCACAATGCCGAATTGTTTTATCGGTGGAATCTGGCTGACCAGAAGGGAAAGAAACCCGATTGCAGTTGTAAGGGTTGTCATGAAACAGGGACCGCCGACTTTGTTCAGGACATAAGTGAGTGCCTTATCCGGCTTTGGTAGACGTTTCAGTACGCGTCTATCCATCTGACTGAAGATATGCACAGTGTCACAAAGCGCCAGTGCCATGACCAGAGGAATAATGATGATTGTGACATTGTTCATCCGGATGTCCAGTAATCCCATCAATCCCCGGGTGGCGCCTACACAGATCGAAACATTTATAATAGCCAGTATGGTGATCCGAAAATTGCGAAAGAAAAGCCATGTGAAGAAGGCGATCAGCAGGTAGGTAAGGGGTACAAATACCAGCACATCGGCTTTGAGGTACTGGCTGAGGCTGTAGTTGGTCGTGGTCCATCCGGCTTTGAAGAAAGTTTTACCTTCTTTTTCAAAGGGAGATAAAATTTTATCTGTTGCTTCAATAACACGCTTTCTCACGTCAGGATCATTGGGAAGAATCTTTGGCCTGACAATGATCGCCGCAGTATGCCCGTCCACAGAGATCAGGTTTTTCAGATAAAGCCGGTTTTGAAGAGCTCTTTTCTCCAGGGCCGCCTGTTCTTCAGGAGTCCTGGGAATTTTTTCCAGGAACTTTCTCACCTCGAAATAATCTTCGCCGCCGGAAATATCGTTTACATTTGCAAGGCTCTTTACCTCCTCGACATCTTTTAAATTCTCCAGAGATGAAGTAATGTCCCGAAGCATTTTGAGATTTTCAGCGGAAAACAGGTTCCTACTCTCAAAAGCGATGATGAAGAATTCATCGTTCCCAAAAATTTCTTTAAAGTCATTATAGAATTTGAGATCCTTGTTGTGCTCAAGCGTGAAGTAATCGACGTTATTGACGGTTTTTACAAAGGGATTAAAAGCAATGAAAAAAAAGGCTATGATCAGAGAGATCGCCAGCGACCATTTGGGGTAGCGACAGACAATAGCATCCCTGAACAGTCCCTCTCGGGTATATAATTCCACTGTTTCCCATGTCTTATGGATATAATGGGTAAGCTTCATATCTTTTCCGGATCTAAAAACAACAGTTTTGCCACAGACTCATCCGCCGTCACCAAAGGTTATGGCGGGACAGGCACAGAAATACACAGACCTTATTCCTAAAGAGTATGGAGTGGTGCGAAAGAACATAAGAATTTTATTTTATATATTACTACGCACTAAACACTAAGCCCTATGCCCTTTGCACCTTTAAGCTTTAAGCATATACGATATACTGACCTCTCATGAAACTTCATTTAGTATTACAGGACACGGATTTACACGGATGCTCACAGATCTTTTATTTTTTTAATTTTTAAATCCTGAAAATCAGTGTTAATCCGTGTCCAATTCTTTGTTTTTCTCAGTTTTCTACTTGATCAATCTTGCCAGCCTCCCGGCAAGCGGCCCGGCTGACCTCTGACTTCTGATCTCTGATTTTTACCTATGCGCTTTGCGAATAAATCCGTGTCCCATATTCTCAGAATTTATAGGATGAGGTAATATATACCTGATCGTTATCACCATAATACCCCAATGGTGTATCAACAGCTCCGCTGAAGAATTCAGCCCCCAGTTCAAGTTCAACTGGGCGCAGGCGGGTTACTATGAACCTTGGGTTGATCATCGTGCTGTCCCCCGAAAGGTCATAATAGACCCTGCATTCTGCCTCATAGTCCCCATTTGAAAAATCTTTACGGATAGTTCCGATAAGGGTATTGGTGGTTTCATCTTCCGATATTATACTGGTATCATAATTAAAAATTATGCTTTGGCTGAATTGTAAATTGGCATACCAGGCATTCGGGCTGTTGTAATCCATTCCAAACACGTATCTGAGTGCTGGTTTTCGGACCTGTTGAAGTTCGTTTGTAAGCAGGCTGTTTCGATCACTGTAGGCAAAATCCGCCCGTATTCCAAAGACCCGCCAGGTGGTCTCCATTTCCAGGCCGAATATGTTCTGTCTGGGATGAACAAGGTTAACCGGCTGCTCTGTTGAAGCCGCGAATGCAGCAAGGTCAGAAGGAGAGAATTCACCGGGAGGAAGTATAAAACCGGGTGGAAGGATAAAGCTGCCGAATGCCGGCAGGTTCTCCCTTGTATGAAACCAGCTTACTGCATAATTCAGATTTCGGATAATACCGGAAAATCGGATTCCGTATTCGCTGTTGTCGAGATTTCTTGCAGGATCTTCCTCGTGAATATTTAAGCCGTTTATCTCCTGATCCGCATGCCGGAACAGGGCCCAGTTGGTCCCGGTTAAATCAAGTTTCGGGTAAACGAAAAAAGGGATAAATATACCCTGCAGGGTCATTGTCCCGTGGTAAAGCTCAATATTGGCCATAGGAATGGGGAGCTTTCGATCCTCACGACGTCCCGCGATGCCGTCTCTGTAATCTTCAGGGTTAAGGTTGTCAAGAGGACTGTAGCCGTCTGTTTTGCCCCATCTGACTATCTGGTTGCCGATCTTTATATTGAAATCGGGATTTGCAAAATTGATGTAAGTCTCATCAAATCGAAAGGTATGGTCATTATCGTAATGACGGTTGCTGACATACAAAAAGTAATCTACTGCCGCTGATGCAACAAATTGAATTTGTTTTGATGGCTTGTATTCGCTTCTGAGAATCACTTTACCATGTCCATATCCATCATCTTCAAATCGGTTCTCGTCATGAATATCAGTCGCACTGCGAAATAGAAAATCACCGCTCAATTTATATCGGTGGTCAGTATCGTTTTCAGATGCTTCCCATCCCGCATCGGCCCAGACTGAATCATTGTCTTCCTGACTGTTCAGGGAAGCTCCTTCACTCCGGGTATCTTCTTCAGATTTTTCGGCATCAGCATCTCCTTCCGTGTCACTGCCTTCTTCTTTGCTTAGTTTCCAGTCGGACAGCGGTTGTTGTTTTTCCTCTTCCTGTACCAGGGCCGTTTTTTCGGCCTCGCCTGCTCCCTTTCGTGCAATCGTTATAATAATGGTATTCTCTTTTGCAGTTACCTTTGTATCGATGTCTGTAGGGTCGGCGACCTCAGCCACAATCCTCACCTTATTCAGATATCTTCCGAATCTGAATCCCTTTGCTATCCTTGCCCCCTTTTTGGGCAGGCCGGCAGACGGTTGAAGTCTGCATCGGGGCAGGTCCACCACTATCCGGTCAGGGCTGGTCAATTGGAAGAGCTTTGTATCCGGAATCCCTCCCTTCAGGAATAATATGAGCCTGTCTGCAGAAGCACTGCTCTCAAGCTCGATACGCGTAACTACCGATCGCACAGTTCTATGAGTATCATCATCCCCGGACAGCGGCTGTTGTTTTTCCTCTTCCTGTGCCAGGGCCATTTTTTCCGGTTTCTCCGCGCTCCTGTGTGAAACTGTTATTATGACGGCATTATCTTTCGTTGCCACCCTGGAATCGATATCCGCGAAGTCGGCAACATCCGCCACCACTCTCACTTTATCCGGGTATCTGCCGAACCTGAATCCCTTTGCTATCCTTGCCCCCTTTTTGGGCAGGTCGACGGATGAATGAAGCGTGCATCCGGTCAGATCTATTGCGATCCTGTCAGGGTTTGTCAGTTTGAAGAGCCTTGTATCCGGGATCCCCCTTCCAGAAACAGGCTGAGCCTGTCCATAGACGCTCCGCTCTTAAGTTCAATATGCGTAACCACCGGCTGCACTGTATTATGAGCATAACTGGTTCCGGCAAAATATTGCGGAATCATTATAAGTAATATCAACAGGTATTTCCTGCAATTCCTCGTATTCAAACTCTGTGTCCTTTTCTCATGCTTCTAATCCAAATCAACAAGCAGGTGGTTTCGAAATTTCTATTATTAAAAAACACACCGATTTCATGAATACATGGATTTAAAAAACAAATTTACCATATCTTCGTAGGGGCAGGCCTATGTGCCTGCCCGGCAATGGTCTTAAAATCAGGCGGACGCAAGGCCCGCCCCTACAAGGCCAATGTTGTTGACTTAATAAATCTGTCTGCAAAAATTTCCCTCCCCTTGCGGGAGGGATTAAGGGAGGGGGAGAAAACAGTGACAATGTATGGAGCTTCTATATTGCCACCCTCACCCAACCTCTCCCATCAAGGGAGAGGAGCTGTATAGTGTCTTAAGTCAACAGCATTGCCGACAAGGCCCGCCCCTACAATGCCACACCGGGAAACATCCAACTTCCAATGAAAAACAAAAAACAAAGAAAAAATAATGTATTATGCCTTTCATTGAACGTTGGGTGTTCATCTTTTCTTACCTGTCTTCTATTTACAAAATACTTTTTCCTGCTGTTTATTCTCCATGCAGTAAATATGCTTCGGTAAACACGCGATCCTCTACCCCGTGATTGAATCGGATATCGTCAGTTTTCAATAATGTGCGATGATTTTTTTTAACATCACGCATCTCGGATTCCACAACAGTCCATATACCGTCGACCTGCTCGACGCGGATTGCGTGAAATTCCTTGATCAACTGGTCTTTTTTACCATAATATTCAGTCTTGAGAGGCAAAAAGATATCTTTTGCAATCCAGCTTTTTAGTTTTTTATACTGGCTGTCTTTTGGGTTTTTGGGGATGCTTTCCAGTATCCAGCAGTCACGGCCGAGCAGCTTTTCTTCTCCAATGATTCGATGGCGGTCAATGTCCGGTTTTCGTCGCTGCATGTCTTCATAGGTATAATCGGTATTGACAAAACTGCTCGCCTTCTGGGTTGAAACGATTCTTCTTACACGCTTAAGAGCGGGCAGATACAGGAACTGGTCATCGTCACGATCTTTGTTTTCCCAAATCAGAAATGCGGTGCCGTCTATGTCCGCAGGTGCGGTGAAACGTATAAAAGTTTTGCGGACCTGACCGTATTTCCTGGTGGCGGTTATCAGGGTTCTTAATCGTTTATTGTTATGTTTATCGATTAAGAGCATGCTGATCTTTGCCTGTGAATCATTGCCGTCATCCCTGTCATACACCCGTTTTGCCAGCGTGTCACCGTCCATCGCAAAAAGAGGATGGGATGAAATAATGCAGAAAGCAATTATGCTTGTCAGTAAAAAGGAAAATCGAAAAATTTTCATGAAAAAAATCTCCAGCCGATATTTTGCTTTACAAAGATATTTGTATGTGGTCTTGTTTTATAAAATAATGTTAGATATACTACTCAACGGGTAAGAAAAATGCAAGTAGTTACATCGTCTAAGTCCTGGTCCTCTTTGGATTCCCTCAGGTTTTTGGTGTTTCTATTTTAATGCTTTTGATACGGTTATGTAAATGATTATGTTTTTTCCTTTAACTCATAGTTCAGGAGGTTAATCGAAGTGGTTGGCAGTATCGATATTCCCGAATCGCGGGAGATCAGGTTCAGGCGGACGGTATTGCTAAAGTCTGATATTCATCAACAGAACGGGCTTGAAATCAAGATTGCCGATGAATTTTCTGAGTGGATCGGTTCTTTCATGCTTCTGTACAAGGAATATCTCAGGACCGGATACGTGTTTGAACAACAATCGTCACATATACTGTTTAATATTCATCACCTTCTGCCTGAAACGGCGGTATTTATCACTAAAATATCCAATAGACCGGAATCCACGTTGACGCAGTTTTTGGATAATTCCCTGTTTGGGCTTCCTTCGGACCTGATATATCAGGATGAGCTGGATCAACTGAGGGATAAGGGCCGGGTAATCGCTGAGCTGGGCAGCCTGGTGACACGAAAACAGTTCCGCTGGCAGAATCAGTTTCTTTATTTATGCCGGACCATGTACTGGTATGCCAGGATAAAAAATGTCAACGATTGGATTATCTCTGTAAATCCAAAGCATGTGCCCTACTATAAAACGATTTTTCTTTTTGAGATATTCGGGCAGGAAAAGTTTCACCCGGGCGTCAGGGCACCGGCAGTATTGATGCGGCTTGACCTGGAGCGGATTCAGGAAAACCTGATGGCAGCATATGGTAATATGGAGGAAGAATGCAATCTTCACGACTTTTTTCACTGCTCGGAAGGCAGCCCCATAGCTGATTATGAAATCCTTTTAAAGAAAATAGGAGTCATAAGCGGTGATGCCCCCCCCCAGATGGATTCAGCGACTGTCAGGTTACTGTTAAACAGCAATACCGGAGTATTGAAAGATTTATGTCCCATACGTACCGCATATTTACACGGTCTGTATCCGGGTTGTTTTTTTGATTTCAACCTCCGGAATTTTGAAGAAGGGCTGATGGATTCAGGACCTGGATAAGTTCTCCGTCCAGTGAAATAAGGTTTTGCTTCTCCCACTGTTCTATCAGTTTCAGAAGTCTTTCCGGCCATAGACCGCATTGACGCGAAAGCCATTGTGTGTCCACTTTTTTCGCTCCTTCGTCAGAAGCATCAAATAGAGTTTGTCTGACAAGGGATATGGAAGACAAGGGCATCTTTTTTTCCTTTTGGATCTGGCTCCTCAGGCGGCTCCCCAAAAGTTGACATATTTTAGTGGCTTTTTCGGCATCACTCCTTAACTGGTTCATGAATACCTCCTTGCTCCATACAATCACGTCAACTTCTCTGGAATACGGGACCACAGTGGCTGTTGTTATGCCGCCGTCTAAAAGAGAAAGTTCGCCAAGAATTTCACCCCTGGACAAAAGCAGGTCTCCCTGCCTGATCCAGTTGTAATCGTTCGGAGCCGGAAAGATCGTCGACCCATCGTCCGCCACTGGTAAAATTCTGGCAGAGCCCCTTAAAATCAGAAGTGCCTCATTCCCTGTCCGGCCTTTTTCTATAATGGTTTCTCCTTCCTGGTATATTTTTCGGACACTGGAATCCTTGAGAATCATATTTGCGACACCGCCCAGAATTTCTCGTGAACGGGGAGGAATGGTATCGAAACTTAAAAAAGCCGGCGTCATGGGAACTCCCAGTTCCTCTGACTTGAAATCATCACCCACACGGGTTGCATTGAATGAACGTTCCAGATACCGCATCAGCGGCGGGTGGAGTGTGGCGATAAGATGCCGGGTATTGTCTTTTTTCATTTCATTGACCGCCATTTTAATAAGGCCGATCAGTAATCCCGGATATTGTCTATATTCTTTGAGCGTACACAGCCATCCAAAGCAGGCAATTTTACCTTCAACAGGCCCCATATGCTGTTTAAAGTCATAGAACTCGGATGCCGGTAATCCCACCGGGTTGTCAAGCACTACCCGTATGGTTCCAATCAGTTCATTATCCTTCAACGCCATGATGTTTATCGTTTCATCAAAGGAATCGAAAATATCGGTAATGTCAGCGGAAACACCGTGGCCAAACCTTTGTTCCTGTTCAACAAACACCCTGTGGCGCAGTCTAAAAACAGCTTTTTTATCTGTCGCGGATTCCGCGATTTTAAAAACTATTGGCATGGGAACTCCTTTTTCAGTGTTGAATGAGGAAGGATTATTGATTTTAATGGTAAATTGAATTAAAAATACTCGTGATAACATTTATTTGCAACCTTTTTTTAACAAGCGCCTGTTGTTTTCTGTTATTATTTTAAAGGCTTGCGATTCTAAAAGGGGAATGCTAACTTAGCAGAGCGCATGGCGCAGAGCGCATAGAGCGCATAGAGCGCAGGGCGAAAAGCAAGAAGTCGGAAGCCGGAGATCAGAGATCGGATTACTGATTTCTCTTTACTATTTACTGACTTCTGATTTCTGACTTCTGACTTCTGTTTACTCTTTTCTCTATGCTCTATGCGCCATGCTCTATGCTGTTTTAATGAGCGCAGCGAATGGATTAACATGGAAAAAAACGAACTGATACAAAAACTCAAAGCTTGTGGCATTCATACAAAAGCCCATTATTTACATGAAGCCTTTTCACGAAATATCGGCCTTATTACCCTGGCTGAGCAGGCCCGGCTGCATGATGCCTGTGTTGCCATCCCGGGCATGGGCGGCGTGGGCGGGGTCCATCTTATGACCCTGATCCGTATGGGAGTGGGACACTTTCATCTGGCGGATTTTGACAGGTTCGAGGCGGCCAACATCAACCGGCAGTATGGGGCCCGCGTGCCTGACTTCGGTCGAAACAAGCTCAATGTCATGAAAGAAACCGCCCTGTCTGTGAATCCTTACGCTGAAATCAGGACCTTCCCGGAGGGTATATCTGATGCAAACCTGGATGATTTTCTGGATGGTGTTCAGGTGGTTTTAGACAGTCTTGATTATTTTGAGTTTGATATACGCAGGCGGCTTTTCAACCGGGCACGGGAAAAAGGCGTATATGTCATCACCGCCGGGCCAATAGGATTCAGCTCTGCCATGCTGATTTTCTCTCCCCATGAGGGCATGGGATTTGATGAGTATTTCAATATCGTCTCCGGTATGACATCAACTCAACATTATCTGGCTTACGCCATCGGGCTTGCACCACGTGCCACTCAGATAAAGTATATGGACCTTTCCAGGGTGGATTTTGATGACAAAGCAGGCCCGTCATCCATCGCTGCCTGTCAGCTTTGCGCGGGTATGGCCGCAACCGAGGCCATGCGCATTATTTTAGATAAAGGAAAAATAAAGCCGGTCCCATATTATTTCCAGTTTGATTCATTCCGGCAGATGTTTTGTAAAGGAAAAATCCGGGGTGGAAACAGACACCCCTTTCAGCGGGCAAAGCTTTTCGTGGTAGGTAAGATGCTTTCAGGAAAGAAAAAGATATTGAAACCCCGTGTCCCGTCAATCCCAATGGTTTCGGGACCCATAAAAGATATACCTGGATCAGTCCTTACCTATATTCTTGAGGCCGGAATTCAGGCCCCGTCGGGCGACAATGTTCAGCCCTGGAAGTTTAAAGTTCTGGAAAACAGTATTCTTGTGTTTCTGGACAGGGATGCAGATAATTCTTTTTTCAATGTGAATCAGATAGCCTCAGTTATTTCATGCGGCGCTGTTATTGAAAACATGAAGATTGCCGGCAGCATGTTCGGGCTTGATGCAGATATTGAAATCCTTCCGGAAGAGGGAAACAGCGATTTTATGGCAAAGATCGTTTTTAAAGCGGAAGATATGGAGAGTGATCCTCTTTCAGGTTTTATATGGGAAAGATGCACCAACCGAAAATTTTATTCCGGAAAAAACATACCTGATGCGGATCTTGTAAAGGTTAAGGACGCAATCTCTTTAATACCGGGCACCCGGCTTCATATAATTTCGGATAGGGACAAGCTGAAAGACATTGCCAGGTTAGTCTATAAGGCAGATCGTATCCGTACTGAACACCGCCCGCTGCACGAACACCTGAATAAAATGATCCGCTTCACACTGCAGGATGCTGAAGAAAAACGCGACGGGTTTCCCCTGAAAAACCTGGAAGCCGGTCTCGCCGGAGAATTGTTTCTGAAGACGACCAGGCCATGGTTTGTCATGAGCATGGCAAATCGTTTGTGGATCGGCCGCATGGTGGCAATGCATGCGAAGATGGGTGTTTTGCGGTCTTCCGGGGTCGGTCTGATAACTGTAGATGGCACAAAAAATGAAAATTTTCTTATGGGCGGGCGATCCCTTGAACGCGTCTGGCTGACATTGACCCGCCTGGGGATATACTTTCAGCCTATGGCCGCGGTGAACCTGTTCTGGATGCGATGGCTCCTTGAAGGCGAGAATGATTTTCTGCCCGGACACAGGTCGCTATTGAAGCAGGTCTGGCGAACATATCAGGAGGTTTTCCCTGAGGTCGATTTTACCTCAGAAGGTCATATAATGCTGTTTCGGTTTGGATATGGAAAGCCTATAAAGCAAAGAACAATTCGAAAGGAAAATCAGATTTTTATAGTATGAAGGGTATGTCTTTTGTACAGGAAGCAGAAGGAATACATCATTTACCTGTCCATTTTTTTATTGTTTCTACTTTATTTCCACGTCAATATTTTCTATAATTTGTGTATATGAAAACCAAACGAAATAAAATTCCAGCAGTTTTAAACCCTTTTATTTGGTCTTATGATTTAGCTGCGATGGATCTGGAGAGCCATAAAAAAAGAATCATAACTAATGTCTTAAACCTTGGAACAAAGGAGGCGACTGACCTGCTTTTTCAGCTCTATAGCCACAATGATATTAAAGAAGCGGTAGTTAATCCTTTGCCCGGCGAATGGAACGACCGTTCGCTAAATTATTGGTCTATAATCTTCGGCATCGAGCCGAAACCGGTAAGAAATGTTCTACGAAATATTGGATAGAGAAAGAAAGACATTGTTGCCTCTGTTCAAGGCCTTCAAGAAAGAATTTTATTTAGCAGGAGGTACAGCTCTGGCACTGCAGATCGGGCACCGTGATAGTATTGACTTTGATTTTTTCTGCGAAAAAGACTTTGATCCACAGGTTCTGTTAAAGAAGATAAAGGATATATTTTCAGCTCACAAAGTAACCAGAATCCAGGAAGAAAGAAATACTTTGACGATACTGGTGAATGGAAAGGTTAAAATCAGTTTTTTTACCTATAACTATCCGCTGCTGCAGAATAAAGTAGAAGAAAAATATATTGATCTGGCATCGATTCGGGACATCGCCCTGATGAAAATGTCGGCAGTATTAAGCAGGGCCAGCTATAAGGATTATATTGATCTATATTTCATTTTGCAGGATTATGATCTGGCCGGTCTTATTAATGACATCCCCGACAAATTTAATGATTTGGATGCCAATATGGTATTGAAGAGCCTTGTCTATTTTAATGATGTGGAAACAGAGCCGATCCTGTTTCTGCCTGGCCAGGAAGTCGATTTTGAGATAGTTAAAAAATTTCTGGTCGCAAGGGTGAGGGAGATTGGGCGAAGCACAAGCCTTAAATGACAGCGATAAAAAGTGAAGCGAAGGTGTCAGGCGTGCATAGTTGATAGATCCGGATTATGAATTATGAATAATCTCATCAAGTTTTTTTTCCGGATAGGAATGCGGATGACTCTTTTTTCAATGTGAATCAGATCGCATCAATAATTTCGTGCGGTGCGGTTATTGAAAACATGAAGATTGCCGGCAGCATGTTCGGACTCGATGCAGATATTGAAATCCTTCCGGAAGGGGAAAAAAGCGATCTTATGGCAAAGGTTGTTTTTAAAGCTGAAGATATAGAAAGCGACCCTCTTTCAGGTTTTATATGGGAAAGATGCACCAACAGGAAATTCTATTCCGGAAAAAGCTTATCTGAAGCAGATCTTGTAAAAGTTAAGGAATCAATCTCCATAATACCGGGCGCCCGGCTTCATATAATTTCGGATAGGGACAAGCTGAAAGACGTCGCCAGGATGGTCTATAAGGCAGACCGCATCCGTACGGAACACCGCCCGCTGCACGAGCACCTGAATAAAATGATCCGCTTTACACTGCAGGATGCCGAAGAAAAACGCGACGGGTTTCCCCTGAAAAACCTTGAAGCAGGTCTCGCCGGAGAATTGTTCCTGAAGATGACCAGGCCCTGGATTGTCATGAGCATGGCAAATCGTTCAGGGCTTGGCCGCATGGTGGCAATGCATGCGAAAATGGGTGTTTTGCGATCTTCCGGGGTCGGTCTGATAACTGTTGATGGTACAAACAATGAGCATTTTCTTATGGGCGGGCGAGCCCTTGAACGCGCCTGGTTGACATTGACCCGCCTGGGTATATCCTTTCAGCCCATGGCTGCAGTGAACCTGTTCCGGATGCGATGGCTTCTTGAAGGAGAACTCAATTTTCTGCCCGGGCACAGGTCGCTTTTGAAGTATGTCTGGCGAACATATCAGGAGGTTTTCCCTGAGGTCGATTTTACCTCAGAAGGTCATATAATGCTGTTTCGGTTTGGATATGGAAAGCCGATCCGGCAGAGGACTCTCCGGAAAGGTTTGACAGGTTTGTTAAACTGAATGCATGATTAAAACAAACGATGAACTATCACTGAACATTTCACTAATAAGGGGCACCAGAAATTACAGGGAATATTGCATTTCATTTATCGGGAAATACAACTAAGGATAGGGCTATAATGAAAAAAGGGTGAGTAATACCAGCAAAGGACTGCTAACGTTACCCACCCACAAAACAGCTTGTTACTTATTATGCCTTAAAAAATTTCTTTCTGGCTACAGCTGCAAAACCAAGCAAGCCGACGCCAAAGAGAAGCAGGGTGCCGGGTTCGGGAGTAACGGCAAGGCGAAATTGTCCATTATTACCGACCTCAAAATTAGTGAGACGACCAGAGCTATCAAAATTTTCGCTGCCAGTTACTATTGTCGCGTTCGTTGTTGCAAATCCGAGCGTAAGAATTGGTGCCGGCAACGTGGAAAGGTCGGTGCTTCCAGATGCATCAGTAAACCAATAGCCGGTAGCTAATGATTGTGCAACAAAATTGGCTGTGATCTGACCGTTGCTGGGACCAAAATCATTATTGAGTCCTCCTCCACCTGAGAGCAGATCGAAGGTTCCGATCAAAATACTGCTGGCGTCATAAATCTTAAGTGATGATGGCACGCTATCAAAGGTAAATGCGAGAGCTCCCAAAGAACCAGTTGCGGTGAAAGTAGCGTGTAGAGGCCCGAACCCGGTAGCGGGGGGGCCATAAGAGAAAGAAGTAAAAGTGCCATCTTCCTGGAATGTGAATGTATTATAATCGTTTGAAATGGTGGCAGTGCCAGTGAGGTCAAAATACTCTGGAACTGAAAGAATAGAATTACCAGTACCACTCGGATCAAATCCCCAATTCAGTAAATAGGCAGATGCCGGTGTTACCGTAAAAACAAAAAACAGTAAAAATAGTGTTGATATTAAAAATCTTTTTTTAAATTTTTTCATTGTATCCTCCATATTAGTTTTTAATAAATTTAGTAAAGAATTTTTCTGGAATTTTAGAGACATTACATTAATTAAAACTTATTAGCATTTATGTTTTTTCTAAATACACCTCCTTCCAATTAGTTGTAGTTAATCATTTCTTAATTATAAAAACGTATTTAAAACTTTAAGCGACAAAACCCTGCTATATTTTCGATTGACTAAAGATATTGCATCATCCATGCCATTAAAATATTAATTTAAAATAGTAATAATATCAGTTAGATATGCTGTGCATGTTGTTGAAAGGACAGGATTGTGTAAAAAAATACCAATAAAGGCTGTAATTGCTTACCAACTTTGGGTAAGTGATTACATAGGGGGGTGCCTCCAGAGGTCAGAGGTCAGAGGTCAGAGGTCAGATATCAGAAGTCAGAGGTCAGAAGTCAGAGGTCAGATATCAGAGGTCAGATATCAGAAGTCAGAGATCGGAAATCAGCCGGCGTCGCCGAGGCTTCAGTCTCCGCTAAAGCTACGCCCTGACAGGATGCCGTGCCAGGGAAATCGAAGTTGAAAAACCGGATGTCAGAAGTCAGATGTCGGATATCAGCCGGCGTCGCCTAAAGGCTTTGCCGTGCCAGGGAAGTCGGTGTGTGAATGGGGTAGAGCGTATGGGGCTTAGGTCGGAGGGTAAAAGAAAGAGGTCAGCTTCGTCTTAGCTTCGTCGCATAGGGCATAGCGCATAGTGCAGAGAGAACAGAGTTCAGACGCCAGATGTCAGATATCAGAAGTCAGAGATCGGAAATCAGCCGGCGTCGCCCAAGGCTTCAGTCTCCGCTAAAGGCTTCCGTCTTCACCAAGGTTTCACCGGGACAAGACGCCGTGATAAAATGCCGGGCCAGGGAATCGGAGGAGAAAACCGGATGTCAGAAGTCAGATGTCGGAGATCAGTAAAGACTGCCGTCTTAGCCTTAGCTTCGGCGCATGGAGCATGGTGCATAGAGTGAAAAAAACAGAGAACAGAATAGAGAAAACAGGGAAGGGCTTAAAGGCTAGAGGCTAAAGGCTGTTAGAGAAAGAAAGAAAAAAAGCAAGAGAATAGACGGCTTCGCCATAGCTTCGACGCATGGTGCATCCGCAGTTGTTAAAGCTTCAGTCTCCGCTAACGCTACGCCCTGACAGGATGATGGGACAGGTAATGCATGGGGCAAAGCCTAGCGAAAAACTGGATGCATGAAAAGATAGAAGTAAGAATCCTTTAGATTTCAGCGGTGTTGATTGACATTTGTAGGTAATTTTTGAGATATTGTATTTATTAAATTATAGCTTGAAATAGGGAAATAATATGGAATCCTTAGAAATTGAAAAAAATACCTTGAAATTACCAGCCAGAATCGCATCTAAATTAAAGGGAAAACGGATAGAAATTACTGAGTTAGAAGAAGGAATACTTCTTAAAACAGCAGGAAACCCGATAGCAGAAGCCAGAGGTTTTTTAAAAGGTAAACGATTCACGACCAGGAGGTATATGCAGATGAAAAAAAAGGAAAAGAGTCTTGAATAATGGCAGATAAATTTATTCTGGATGCATGTGCTGTTATATAATTTCGGGTATCACTTGCTGATTCAATAGCCCTGGCCGAAGCCAAGGTTAGGAAAAATCCATTGATAACATGTGATCATCATGAATTTGATCCAATACAAAAACAGAATGAATTATCTTTTCTCTGGATCCGATAATTCCAAAAAGAGCATTCAATTTAAAACTCAATAGGTATTCTTGCCTCAGATATTATATTTTTTTTGAACTGGGTTGTATAAAATATCTTCAACTATCAAGCCTCCGGAACAGGTCGTCAACACTTTCAGCCTTGTGAATGCCTTTTCCATCTTCAGAAATCCTTGAGTGTCCGGGCGGTAAGTGCATTAGGGATTTTTACTTCAAAAGGAATACCTTTGTGAAGTGTTATCTGTGCAAGGTAAAGGGAAATAGCCTCAGACATTGTTATGTTAAGCCTGCTCAATATTTCCTGGGCTTCTTCTTTAATTTCTGAAATCTATTCGTGTTTGAATAATTGCTTTTTTTTGCCATAACTTACCTCTTTAAATGCTATGCTGTAATTACATCTGCAATACATTATGTAAAGTTTTTAGAATATATCAAGGAGAAAATAATTTGAACTATAACAGAAAGAAAAAAGGACGGTGTATCCGGAGGCTAGTGGAAAGCGCAGGGAATCAGGCTATAGACTGTAGGCTGTTAGGAAAAACGTAAAATCAAGAGGCTTGAATCCAGAGGTCAGCCGGGCCGCCTGCCGAAAAACCGGCAAGATTGATCAGGCAGGAAATTAAATGAAGTTCCATGTGAATTTATTATGAAAAGCAAAGAATTGGACACCCCAGAGGAATTTGCTTCGCATTCCACCCTGATGGAATAAAAATCTAAACCCATTCCATAGGACAGGCAGGGCAGGCACCGGTGGAATAGGTGAGACTGTCCCAAGGGAATTCCACAGGGCAGGCAGATGAGTCCGCAACCGGATTAAAGATAATTATCCAGCAGAGGAATTTTCCTGATTCTTATTGAATTTTCAGTAACTGTTACCATTGCACCATTTATTAAGGCATCATGTATTTTGGGAAAAATTTTTATAATTAATTTTGAAAATTCAGGGCTTTTGAGTCCTTCTTGCCTTACTCTTATCAATCTGGGCAGACCCTGATCTAATAATATTTTGATCAAGCTGCCTCCAAAGGAATTACTTGATTATCAAGATTTATCGCGGCAAATGCCAATGCCTGTCTAATATCCTCTTGTTCCAACTCGGGGTATTCGAAATGCAATTCATCCCAATCCGGATAAAGTGACAATAACGACAGGACCCTGCGGACTGTGAGGCGCATTCCCCTGATGCATGGTTGCCCATTCAAAATCTCAGGATTTATGGTTATTCTATCAAGTTTTTCTTTTATTTGATTTACCTCCCTGTTATTTTAAATATCGAATGTCCTGTTGATAACCACCATGTAAACAGTATCTAATTGTGAGCAATATGACAAGCCTGATTTAAAATTCATAATTCAAGAAAAGGAGACGGCAAATTATTAATGAAAAAGCTGAAAGCTGAAAGAAGAAAGGCAGACTGTAGCTGTTTAGGCTAAAGGCTGTTAGGGAAGACAAAAATAGAGGTCAGAGGTCGGAGATCAGTAAAGACTGGTAAATTATTATCGGAAGTTTTAAGGGCTATTCACAAAGAGGCGGTCAAGATGCTTTAAGGTAAGGCAACTGAAAGTTGCCTGCTACAATACCAGGAACAGTAATGTCTTCATCAAGGGATTCCCATCTTAATGCAAAACCATTCAATCGTATTGTAACTTCTTTAAGCTGTTCTTCATTTGCCTTTGAAAGGATTTTAAATCGATCTGCTGGAAAACCAATAATACGCCCATCTGTAAGCTCAATAAAAATAGTCCTTTTTTCAGCCCATGCATTGATGGCTGCCGGTTCAATGACATCTGTTTTTTTAATAGCTGTGGTTTTCATAATATTTTTCCTTTAATAAAGTAATATTTTCAAAAATCAGCTTTTCAATATTTCTTAATGTTATCGGAGACACTCCTTTATTCCGGGCTAGCCTTACAGGATCGAGCCAAAATTTGCATTCACCGTCGGGTGTATCTACATGGATATGAGGAGGTTCTTTTCCTTCATCTGAATAGAAATGAAATCTAAAAGACCCAATCCTTAATACTGTCGGCATATATAGAACAGGCTCCTCATTGGTATTTATAATGAAGCATAAAAAAATATTATAAATCTGTCAATCTTATTGCTACTACTAAAGATAACGCTGTGATTGACATTTGTAGATAAATTTTTGACCTGGGGCCAGGCAATTAATCTTCACGGTTAAAATTAAAGAAAATCAGTCAGCGAAAGCAAAACCTTGTCGAATAACTTTTCTAAGGTGTTTACTGAAATTAAATGCTTTTTTTGCAGTGTCTTTATCGGTGGTTTCTCCCGGATATCGAAACTCCACTGCATAGTCATTCAATATTCGAAACTGATATTCAAGTGTTTCAAACAATGGTTCTGCTGGAGCCAATAATCCAACCAGGTAGCTCAAATCATGTGTTTTAGGGAATGTACGGCCTCTATCAGCCGGGCTTTGAGATATTTTTCAATGCACTGTTGAGAATGAAAACAGGATGCATCATAATTGGGATTTTTCCTTCAAATGAAATAATGATCAGAATATCCACGTCCGAATCGGAAGATGATTTTCCACGGGCATAGGAGCCAAAAAGGAGGATTTTTTCAGGTTGAAATTTGCGCCCAACTTCATTAGTGAAAGCTTGTATTTTTGCCTGTTAATCATATAGTCCTCAAGGATGAATAGAATATTTATCTTAACATTTCCATAATATAACATACGGCTCTTTTATTTTCACGTGATTAAATAATGGCGGGAAAATCCGATAAAAATGGGATAGGTGAAGTTTGCTACTTGAAAAGATAGAAATCAGATGTCAAAAATAAAAGACTAGAGGGCAGCCGGCGTCGCCTTAGCTTCGGTGCATAGGGCATGGGGCATAGAGTGACAAAAACAGAAAACAGGATAGGGGTCGACGGTCGAAAGCCAAAAAAAGGGGGAACAGGGAAATAATCGTTGTTTTCAGGGCGTGTATTGCTTGACGTATTACGAGAAACGTAATATATATACCGTATGATTAAATCATTTGCATGCAAGGAAACTGAAAAATTATTTAACGATCAATGGGTACGACGTTTTCAGGCTTTTGAAAGGCAAGCACGGAAACGACTTATGGTATTGAATGCTGCCCCCAGTTTAGGGGCGCTGATGCTAAACCCTGGAAATAAGTTTCACGCTCTTTCAGGGGATCGAAAAGGCCAGTATGCCATCAGCCTTAATAAACAATGGCGCGTATGTTTCGAGTGGCAGGATGGAAATGCGTACCATGTTGAAATAACAGATTATCACTGAGGTATTTTCATGATGAACAAAAATGATATCCTGGAGCCAATATATCCAGGCGAAATTCTCCGCGAGGATTTCTTAGAACCAATGGGAATTAGCATAAACCAACTTTCCAGGGATTTGTCGGTTCCCCCTAATAGGATAAGTGAGATTGTTAATGGGAAAAGAGCTATTACCGCTGATACAGCGTTGAGACTGGAACGATATTTTGGCGTTGAAGCCCAGTTTTGGCTGAATCTACAGACCGAGTTTGATCTAAGAATTATGAAGCGCAAAATCGGAGCTGATATAGTGAGGCGGATTATTCCTGCAAAACGTACCAGCGAAAAAGTATCTCAAAATGCGAATGCATAACATCATCTTTGAGAGGAAAGTGCGGGGGATCAGACTTTAGGCTGTTAGGGAAGAAAAAATAGAGGTCAGCCGGCGTCGCCCAAGGGCTTCGGTCTCCGCTAAAACTACGCCCTGACAGGATGCCGTGCCAGGGAGGTCAGAGGTCGGAGATCAGTGTATCGTCCTGAAATAGCATGAAGACGCTAAACCTGAGATCCCTATTCTGGGTATAATGAGATTTACGAAAGTATAGTTGAAATTTAGCTGAAAAACTAATAGAGTATATAATTACCATTGTGATATGACAATTTTAAGGAGAACTGATAATGCAATTTAATGCAATTATTGAAAAGGATGAACATGGCTATTATGCCTATGTTCCGGGTCTTAAAGGGTGTGTTTCTCAGGGGGATACATCCGAAGATACTATGAAAAATATAAAAGAGGCGATAGAGCTTTTTATTGAAGATTTACAATCTGATGAATTGGGCAAAGCTTTGAGTAAAAATTATATCATTGCTCCAATTAAGGTTGAACTTTCCCATGCTGGATAAATATCCACGATTGACTGCTAAAGAGGCTGAAAATTACTTTTAGAAAAAGGTTTTTTATTCCCACGACAAAAAGGAAGCCACCGCATTTACCGAAAAGGAAATACTCGCATGATTATTCCTTTTCATAGTGGCAAGATATTGCATCCTAAAATTGTGAAAGAACTTTATGAAATAATTGAAAATGATGAGTAGTGATTAATCAGTGCCCTTCTTTCAGAAAAGGGTGAATTGTTCTTATTTATTTGTTTTAGTTAATAGGCATTACTTCTGTGTGATGCTGTAATCATAAAAATAATTTGTTTTTCATCGTCGATTTCATAAAAGAAACGCCAGGCACCTATTCGATATCTCCATGTCTCAGGATGAAAATTTTTAAGTTTCTTTATATTTGGACCGAAATGAGGATGCTGCCTTAATTGTGGGTAGACAGAATTTCGTAGTTTATTTGCGGTTTTTTCTTTGCCGGATTTAGCAATTTTTTGCAGATCTTTTTGAAATTGTTCTGTTTCGAAGATTTTATAACTATTCAACAAAGCTCCCTTTCATATTTTTTGCATCCTTTGAACCTTTATTTATTCTATTTAAAAGATCTTCATTCGCCATAATCTCTGCCATTTCGGCATCGTCAGCAAATTGCTGCTCATTTATTTTGCATAAGGCTGCTGTTTCAATAAGATTTGACAGAGATCTATTATCTGCCCTGGCTGCCTCTAAAAATGCATTGTAAACTTCAGGCCTTAAACGAAGTGTGACTGTTTTTGTCATTGTGATGTCTCCTTTCGAATACGAATGCATGTAATTGTATTCTAGTGGATGTCGTTTGTCAACACTGTAACTATATTACTGTGAAAGAAAAGAGGACATGCGAATTATTAACGGAATAGCTGAATGCTGAAAGGGTAGAAGCCAGCCGGCTTCACCACAACTTCGTGGCATGGAGCATCCGCCGTCGCTAAAGGTTCAGTCTCCGCTAAAGCAACGCCCTGACAGGATGGCGGGACAGGTAGTGCATAGAGTGACAAAAACAGAAAACAGGATAGAGGAAACAGGAGAGGGATTAAAGACTAGAGACTAAAGGCTAGAGATCAGTCGGCGTCTCCCAAGGGCTTCGGTCTCCGCTAAAGCTACGCCCTGACAGGATGCCGTGCCAGGGAAGTCGAAGTTGAAAAACCGGAGGTCAGAAGTCAGAAGTCAGATATCAGAAGTCAGAGGTCAGCCGGGCCGCTTGCCGGGAGGCTGGCAAGATTGATCAAGTAGGAAATGAAGTTCCATGTGAATTTAATATGAAAAGCAAAGAATTGGACACCCCAGAGGAATTTGCTTCGCATTCCATTCTGATGGAATAAAAAAAATCAAAAACATTCCATAGGACAGGCAGGGCAGGCAGATTAACCATGTAGAAATATTCCACGAATTTCACACTGCAGGCAAAGATTTTCAGGATTTAAAAATAAAAAAAGATCCGTGTTTATCCGTGCAATCCGTGTCCTACAGAAGTCTTGTATTGAAAAAATGTTATCGTCTCTTGAAAACGGCTCTTATATTTGTTACCTTATTAGTATTTAAAAAAGTTGATACTATTTAAAGGATAAATAATGGATACTCAAAAAGTTGCAATAACAATGCCTGAAAATCTGGTGAAAAAAATAGATATACTGCGTAAGAGTAAAGGCTTATCCAGGAGTCGTTATATTAACTTAACTTTAGCCGAAAAAATCGAGGAGAATAAAAAACAAAATATCAAGGAAGCCTATGACAGGATTTTTTCCGATGAGGAGATTAAAAAAGAACAGCTTGAAACCGCGAAGTTTTTTGGCATGTTGGGAAGTGATCGGGGCCAGGAATGGTGATACGGCGTGGGGATATCTGGTGGGTGAACTTTTCTCCTGGTAAAGGATCTGAACCTTCGGGACGTAGGCCAGGCCTGATTGTTCAATGTGATGCCCTGAATGAAAGCAGATTGAATACAGTTATAATGGCAGCAATAACTTCAAACATGAAATTTAGCGAAGCCCCAGGTAATGTAGTCCTGAGAAAAGGTGAATCTAATATGCCCAGGCAATGTATTGTAAATGTAACCCAGATTAAGTCCGTTGACAGGATGAGTCTTAAAGAAAAGATTGGCAGTCTTTCCGATAAAAGAATGGATGAGGTAGTTGAAGGGCTTAAAATGGTAATGGATATGGACTGAAACTGGAAGCTTCACCCTGTTCAATGCTGCATCGCAGCCGCTCTGCGGATTTAAAAGGGTAAAAAGCTGAAAAGGTAAATGCAGAGGTCAGAAGTCTGAGGTCGGAGGTCAGAGGCAAAAAGACAGAGGTCAGAAGTCAGAGATCAGAAGTCAGCAGAGCCGCTTGCCGGGAGACTGGCAAGAGTGCTCAGGTAGGAAACTAAATGAAGTTCCATGCGAGTTTATTATGAAAAGCAAAGAATTGGACACCCCAGAGGAATTTGTTTCGCATTCCACCCTGATGGAATAAAAATCTAAACCCATTCCATAGAACAGGCCCCGGTGGAATAGGTGAGACTGTCCCAAGGGAATTCCACAGGGCAGGCAAGGATTTTCAGAATTTAAAAAATAAAAACAAAAGATCCGTATGCATCCGTGTAGATCCGTGTTCCTTTGACCTTGATCGGGTTTTTATTTATATGAGACAATACTCAATTCCGGGAAATAAGTGTTGTAATACCCTGAATCATGTGTGACGATCTTTTTATTTTTATTTGCAATAGCGAAGGCGCCAATCAAGAAATCTGTAAGTATATGTTGTCTATATCTTAACGTTGCACCGCATTTCCCGCATTTTAATGAGCCAGGCTTCCATCCGCATCTATAGCAGATCAGTGAGCGGCGTTTATTATACTTTGCCCATCGTTCAGCAGCAACAGGATATGATGATTGGCTTATTTCACTGATTATTATTCCTGTATCATTCAGGAAAGTGTCAAGTTCGTTTATATCATGAAAAATCAGACTCAATTCACCATATACGATCTTTGGAATGATTAAAATATTTTTTTCTGATATTTTGCCAAGTAATGTGGCATAACCCTTCCCTAACTCGGGTACTGCATTATAGATATAGACAAGAGGGTTTGTATCGACAACAATATTATCCATCTGTTCTTCCGCGAAAATTATCGATGAAATTGTCAATGTCCTCTTTTGTTCGTTGTTCTCCCCGGCCAAGCCATTCCATGAAGGGGTTTTTGCCAGTATTTTTTACTATAAATGCTCTATTATCCTCTGTAATAATGTCCACGTTTATTCCTGGCTGAAAACCGAATTTATCTCTTATCTCCTGTGGAATAGTTATCTGGCCTTTGCTGGTTATTCTGGGCATTTTAAATTCCTTTGAATGTAAGTATTACTTTTTATGAATTGTAATACCGAAATAGGTGAATGTCAATTGGTGGAAGTAAGAGGCTAGTTATTATTGGAGTAGCTGAAGAGACTCAAAGGTGAAAGGGTGAATGCAGAGGGCAGCAGGAGGTGCATAGAGCATGGAGCAAAGTGTGGAGCGGAAAAATGAATAGTGTATAATTAATATTAACATTTATTGAATCACAACCCGTGTTTATTGGATGATCTTGGAAAGAGTAAAATAATGTGCTATATTTTCTACATAGTCTGGAATTTGCAAAATCTCAGATTGTTAATCAAGTTTAAAAAGGATTAATACATGGAAACAAAAGATATTTCTAAGACAGAACTGAAAAAAATGATGAAAGAAGCTATGATAAGTGCCTTAATTGAAAGACGAGATCTTTTAGAGGACGCAGTATCTGATGCCATTCTGGATATGAAGCTGGGCATGGCAATAGAAGAGGGTGATTCAGGTGAATTTGTATCTGAATCTGAGATTCTGTCTAAATTGACGGAATAAGTTATGGATATATCTTATGGGCGAAGATTCAGTAAGGATCTTGATATTATCCGTAATGAAAGAAAGGTAAGGAAGAAACTTTTAACGCTTATCAATGTTATTAAGGAAGCAGATTCATTAAAAGAACTGAGTGGTGTGAGGAAAATAGAAGGTTACTCAGATTATTTCAGGATTAAACTTGGTGATTACAGACTCGGTCTTAAAGCCTGTAAAAATAAAGTTGAATTAATTCGTTTCCTTCATAGAAAAGAGATCTATCGAAAATTTCCCTAAGCAACAAAGACAACTGTGTCATTCCTGCACGATCAATGCACAAAGGTGAAAGCTGAAAGGATAGATGCATAAGTCGGAGATCAGAGGCAAAAAAGACAGAGGTCAGAAGTCGGTGATCAGAGGCAAAAAAGACAGAGATCGGAAGTCAGCGATCAGAGGTCAGTGAAAAGCAGGCTAAAGGCTGTTAGGGAAAACGTAGAATCCAGAGAGCAGAAAATTGAAAACTAAAGCTGAACCGCAAAGGCGCCAAGTTCGCTAAGTTTTTATTTTTATTGATCCTGTAAGAAAACCCGGGTAACTACGTTGCACTGTCATAGCCATGAATTTCACCCGGCAGGCCCGTGTTAAATACGCCCCGGTATCATCTGTTAGAGCTACTGGGTAAACTTTGCTGTCATGTTCATGAATTTAACAGGATAAAATCAGAATCAGTAAAGACTTAAGCCTTTAATCTGATTAAAAAGGTTAATTAAAGTTTGCCGCCTGTTAGCAGGCGCTACCTGGCGTGCCGATGCAGTGCAAAGGGGGCAGAAACCGGCTATGCTGCGAATCTCAATAATTCAAGATCAACGCCTCTGTCGGCCGCTTCTTGAGCTCTATCAAGCAGCACTCTGTTCGTGTCCTCGGACAAATATTCCTCCCCACAGTTTTCGCAGATTTGGGCCGGGACATTTTTGAATATCAGGGTCGTTTGGTCCCTCTCAAGAACCATGGTAATAAGCCCCTCAATCGTGTGGCCATTTCGGCAGATTGCACATTTCATTCTACTTTCTCCTATCGAAATTTTCCGACCACCTTAGTGGATCGGGCTCATAAATAGTGATTAAATAAAGCCTTTTGGGTTCAAGATCTATGCCGACTACGGCATGTAGCGGTCTCTTGTCATTTGACATTCCGTTTATCAACACGCTCGGAAAAGGATAGTCATCATGATATTCCTCGATAATGATGCCCTCGGCTAATAATTATTTAACGTCTCCTTCTTTGATGGAACGTTTGAACATCCGCTGCGTGGCATGTGCTCGATATTCGACAGTCCAGTCATCAAATGATGATTTTATAAGGTCCGTAAATCTCTGCCGCATCAATCCCTCATATGGGCCCAAATTTATTTAATCTTATTATTAAGTTATACCTCTTTTTATTTATATTTTTACCATGTAATACGGGGAATGGCAAGCCGTAAAGTCCCGAAGCGCATCCGGTGTTACCCATTAAAGGGGGGCAATAAAGCGGGTAACGCTGTATTGAGGCTGCAAATTTTATATGAACAGTAAAAAGTTATTAATAATTTTCTTTATATCCCTTTTCATGTGCGTTGCCTTTTATGGATTCTTTATTGAACCTGAACAGATTGAAGTTACTCATTTATGGCCTGATAACCCGAAGTTAAAAAACATATTAAAGGGTAAAACCGCTGTTCTTTTAACAGATTTTCATATGAAGAAAATTGGCACTATGGAGAACAAAGTATTAAAGCTGCTGAAAGATATCAATCCTGATTTGATTTTTTTAACCGGTGACTATGTGAAATGGAATGGGGATTATGAACCTGCCTTAAACTTTCTATCGCAATTAAAGGCAAAAACAGGCGTATGGGCTGTAATGGGCGATTATGATTACAGTAACTCCAGGAAAAGCTGTCTGTTCTGTCATGAACATGGTTTAGGAAAACTTGATGACAGGCCTCCTGTAAAATTTTTGAGGAATAATAAAGCCGAAATATTTTTTTCAGGAAAGAAATTGACAATTTACGGGGTCGATAAAGAATATGAAGATGAACCGCCTGATATCGATGGAGCGGAAATAATACTGAGCCACAATCCATTGTTTTTTAACGGCATCAAAAACAACAATGCTGTTCTGGTACTGAGCGGTGACACCCATGGCGGTCAGATCCTTCTGCCATCCTGGTTGTGGTCTATCCTCGGATATGAAAAAAATGCGAAATATGACTGCGGCTTATTCAGGAAAGGCAACAAGATGATGTAGATGTATGTAAGTCGTGGTATCGGGACGAGTCATGTTCATTTCAGGCTCTTTTGCAGGCCGGAAGTAGTGGTTCTGCACTTTTAATAGACAGAGGTCGGAAGACAGAGATCAGAAGTCGGAGACCAGAGGTCAGTGCATCGGAAGAGGAAAGGAGTGAATAATCTTAATGAAAAAATCTATCGGACACTGATGAACACGGATTTTAAGGATTTCTAAAAAAATATTATCTGTGTCAATCCGTGTAAATCCGTGTCCTAAGAGCAATATAATTTGTGTGTGCGTCTTGTGAGTTGTGTTTTAATCTTTGATTTCTGCCCTATGCGTTTTGCTTCCGGTCCTCGATCTCTGGTTTCTGGCTTTTCTGATATCTGACCTCTGGCATCCGACCTCCGGTTTTTAATCCCCGTTCGGCAGCATCAGAAATCCTTTTTCAACAAGATACCCGAGTATTTTCATGGCGCCTTCCTGCGGTGTCAGTTCTCCTGATTTTATTATTATATCCGGGTCTTCAGGCGGCTCATATGGATCATCAATACCTGTAAAATGCTTGATTTCACCTTTTCTTGCCCTTTTATATAATCCCTTTGGGTCTCTTTCTTCGCACACCTCAATCGGTGCATCAACGAATATCTCAGCGAAAAATAAACCGGCTGATTCATGTATGTCCCTTACAATCCCCCTGTCTTTACGATAGGGAGAAATGAAGCTGGTCATTGTTATGTATCCTGCATCAGCAAACAGTTTGGCTACTTCTCCTATGCGGCGGATATTTTCTTCCCGGTCTTCGGCCGTAAAACCAAGATTCTTGTTGAGTCCATACCTGATATTGTCACCATCAAGAACGTATGCCAGTGTGTTTCTCTGAACCAGGGCATGCTCGAGCGTGAATGCAAGAGTGCTCTTGCCTGACGCACTTAAACCAGTCATCCATATAGTGCATCCCCGCTGCTTTAAAAGATTTTCACGGGCTTTCCGGTTTACATGGCCTTCGTGCCAGCTTATGTTACTTGCCTTGATTTCCATTTTCGTTTTTTATCCTCTGTTTTGATTTTAACATTGAAAATCTTTATCTCCCTGAGAAACCGGATAATAATAAAAGTGCATTTAATTTGCAAAAAAATAATACCTGTTGCTGTCAAAGCACTGGAATAAACAATTATTTATTCAATATATATCTGTATGATTTTGTGGTAAAAAATGTTTTTAAAATATATCCATGAGGGATTATGATGACGGAATATGAAGACAGGTATAATAAAAGGTTCACCCTGCAAAAAGGAATGAACCATATTAAGATAAAGATGGATTCATTGATCACTTCCGATACGAAACGTAAAATGGATTTAGCCGATATAGATAAGTTTTTATTTTTTATGTATAAACCTGTTGAAAAGGTTGTTTTGTATGTCGATTATATCAGACTGGAATGAGCTGGAAGCTGTCATGCTGAGATCAGAAATCAGATGTCAGCCGGGTCGCTCGCCGGAAAGCTGGCAAGATTGATATCAAGCAGGAAATGAAGTTCCAGTGAATTTATTATGAAAAGCAAAGAATTGGACACGGATGAACACTGATTTACAGGATTTTTAAATAAAAAAAGATCAGTGTTTATCCGTGTAAATCAGTGTCCTGTAATACTAAATGAAGTTTCACATGAGATATTCAAAAATATAATTTGGTATCCGTGTTTTTTTAGAATTTCGCTGACCACTGATCTCGACCGTGCCGGCCACGGTTCGTCCGCGGCCGTCGTCACGTGAATCACGCGTTGCAAAAGGGAATGATCCAGCGGTTGCGGGAAAAGTGACCGTGAGTGGGTCTCGTGAAGCTGCCGCCGGCGGTGTGAGCTGCCAGGTTTCGATGTCGATGGGGGTCTCGTCGACCATGGTGACGTGAAACGGTTTCCGCAAACCGCCGGCGAGTGATTGCCCTTGCACATCGTGCCAGTCGGAATTGGATCATAGCGTGTAGTCGCGTCCCGCCGTGAGCACGGCACCAGCTTCCTCGCGCGGCGCCGGCCCGCACTTCACCCGCCCTGGGTCGAACAGCAGTGTGAAACGCTGCATCGCCGGATCCCACAGTTCCTCGCCCAGTTCGAGGAAGACGGCCGGCAGCTCATTGCCATCGACATCGAGCAGGTGTACGTGCTGGTACGCCTCGCCGCGGCTCATGGGTGCCGAGAAGTGGACGTAGAATTTCAGATGATTTTCGGGCAAGCGATCCGTGTTTGGATAGATGTGCGTGATGGCGGTTGGCGGTTGTTCCGGCTTCGGTGTGGAAAAGTGCAAGAGCGACGGTTGCACATACGCACAGGCAAGGTCCACCAGCGCAGACCGATCGATGCGAACGCAATAATCCAGCGCCCGGCACTGAACGGATAACGCGGCGTGAACCGCAACGCATTCCCCACGAGCGAAGTTGTGCCCGCGATCGCTGGCAGATCGTCAGCCGGCCTCTTACCGACGAGCACCCGCAGCGGGCCGCCCGCACGCGGGGCGTCGTTAAGAGCGAGGCAAATGCTCGCAGCTCACTGGGCGAAAGCCCGATCAGTTCGACGCCGGCGGCTTTGTCGTCGCTCGGCTCGCTGAGCTGCACGCGCAGCCCGGCCGGCTGGTCGTCGCCGGCGACGTTCGCCACGGCGGGCTGCGACGTTTCTTTCACGTCGCAGCCCACCATGACGACCAGCACCACCAGCGTCAGCGTGGTGGAACGAATGCCTCGTAAAGCTTGCATGGGGCTAAGCTACGGCAATTCGATGGCCCGTAGCCGGGAGCAGTCCCGCCGTCATTTCGCGCGACAAAATGGCGCGTTTTTCATCGAGGCAATAGCGCTCATCGACTTTCTTCTATTGTTCCGACGTCTGGTGTCCGGCGAACGACGGGATGTTTCAGGGAATGCGAGCGGTGGTGTCCTCGGATTGATCGACGTTCGCCAGGTCGACCTTGATCAGGCCGCGCGCTGTTGGACATCAGGATCCAGTCCTTGCCCTCCTTGTTGTAGACGACCATGTCCAGCG